>CAZTCV010000001.1:0-475870 GCA_964612815.1 uncultured Pelolinea sp.
CCGCAGCTTACCTCTCTAATTCGTTCAAAGTTGCACTAACGAGTTGAATTCAAGACTCTAAACATTGATTCGCTTCAGCTATAATAAAGTAAAAGTGATGCGAGGAGATATTGATGAAAAGTTACCGAAAAGAATTAATATTTGCTTTCCCGGAACAGCATGCTGTTGAAAATATCACTGACAAAGTATCAGAATGTGTTACTGCAAGCGGGGTGAAGGAAGGGTTGTGCCTTGTCAACGCAATGAATGTTACGGCAAGCGTTTACATCAACGATGATGATGTAGGCCTAAAACAGGATTTTGAGGAATGGCTGGACAGATTGGCGCCTCATGATCCAGAAAACCAACACCATTTATCAAACACGGGGGAGAAAAATGCAGACTCGCACCTTAAACGCACCATCATGGGGCGTGAGGTGGTGATCGCGATCACGCATGGGAAACTGGATCTGGGTACATGGGAGAACGTCATGTTTTATGATTTTGATGGCCGGCGTAAGAAAGAAGCGCTGGTAAAGATCATCGGCGAATAATTAAATCAGTATTCCAAAAAACTCCCTCGCGAGGGAGTTTTTTAATGGGTTGCGCAGGCGATGCAGGGATCAAAGGCACGCACCACACGCCCAACCGCTTTTTCAAGCTCCAGATCGACACTGTCGGCTGTTATATAGCGTTCAGCTGCCACCCGCAGGGCGCGCTCAATTGCCAGCATATTGTGTACAGTAGGGATGATGAATTCCCCCAAGGCAATCTTGCCATTTTCAACCACATAATGGTGGATGAGCGGGCCACGCGGTGCCTCTACCAGACCCCAACCCTCACCATCCCGTGGTGTATAGGGAATTTCTGTATCTTTGTCATTCAGCGGGTAGCTGAGCAATTCAGTCGCGCGTTCCAGCGCATATACCAGTTCGATCCCGCGGCACAGGTCAAACAGCAGGATCGGGTGGGCGGGATTACCGAACTCAGACCACAAACGCTGCAAGAATCCATCCGCCAGCGGAGTCTGTAGGGAACGGGTCATATTGGCACGTGCAAGCGAGTTGGCGCGCATGACGCCATGATTAAAAGATGTCCGCCCGGCGTAGGAATAATCAGTCTCTTCAAAAGTAGTTGCGTCATAAAACTGGGCAGGGGAGAACGTTCCTGCGTCTGCACCATCGGGCGCCATCACGCGAATCAGCGATGAGTCGTAATTGGGTTTTTCGGCGGTCGTGGAGGTGATGTAATAAGCCGGCTGATCATCTCCCCAGGTGCCAATGCGGTCTTTCATGTGTAACGAGATATCCCAGTAAGTGTCAACCAACTCACAGGCGGTAGGCAGCGCTTTGCTGATACGTTGCTGGAAAGCGGCGGCTTTTCCAGAGTCAACGCCACTGCTAACGCCGCCTACCACGGCTTTGACCGGGTGGATGAATTGTCCACCCGCCAGGGTGATCAGATCGGTACCCAACTGGCGCACCATCAGAGATTGCCTGGCTAAGTTAAATTGTACCTTTTTACTGGCTTCTTCGGTAGATACATGGAAGATGCTTTCCACACCTAATCGATCCGGCATGGTAAAGACAAATAGCGATGTTGCCTGATTCTGGACTAACTGGCCCAATAATAGTAATTCTCGAATCGTGCCCGACAGTGGCGGCGGAGTGACACCATAGGCATCTTCCAGCGCTTTGACTGCCGCGACATGGTGCGCGGTGGAACAGACTCCACAGATGCGCGGTACGATCACCGGCATCTGTTCCGCCGGAACACCTTTGACCATCAGGGTGAACCCGCGCTTTTCCATCGCCTGAAAACGCGTGGAAAGTATTTCGCCGTCACGCACTTCGATCTCAACACGGGCATGGCCTTCGATGCGGGAAAGCGGAAAAGTTAGTGTAGCCATTAAAGCACCTTTTCTTTCGGGCGCGGCGGACGTCCAGTGCCGGCGTAATCTGAAAACTGGAAAAGGAACAGCGCCAGCTGCGGAGAAAGCAGCCCTTCACGAATTTCTTCCAGCGGGATATCCGTCATCCCGGCAAACACGCGCTGGATGCTCTCCAGCCAGGCATGCGAATCCTTTTCGATCAGCAGGTCAGATGGCCCGCGGCAGCCCACGCAGGGGTGGCCGGGGATGGTGCACAGCGCACGGCAGCCCCCGCGGGTGGAAGAACCAACGCATAGATAACCCTGATTGATCAGGCAGATATCCGGGTCTTCTTTTCCACGCTGGAATCCTGTAAGATGCTTTGGGCGCATATCTTTCAATTTTTTACGCCCACATTCCTGGCAGACAGTTTTTGATGGATTGAGATCCTGCGCACCCATCAAAGCCGCCATAAACAGCTCAGGCGTTGGCGGGCAGCCGGGCAGGTATAAATCCACATCAACAAATGCATCCACCGGCTGGCTCTTAGGGAGCATGCGCGGCAGATCGCGGCGTTCGCTCTGGGAGAGAAACAGCTCACGCACTTCATCGCGATTCCCCAGGTTGGCCACACCGCCAGAGATAGCGCAGGTGCCCACCGCCACCACTTTACTCACGCAGCGCACCGCGCGCCGAAGATTATAAAGATCTTCATCAGAACGCACACCACCAGAGATAAGGAGCACATCCACGCAGGGCACTTCATAAGCGCTGACCACCAGCGGCATATACACCAGCTCGAATTGGTCCACCCAGGCGTTGGCATTTAACAGGGAGACTTCACACCCCGCACAACCGGAAAGCTGCAGGACAGCAAATTGAGGCTGGGCGTGATCATTGACAGGTGATGTTGGTTCCATAGCAACATTCTCTTGTTTTTTATTAGTATACATGTAACACACAAAAACGAACCGAGACTAGCGCGATTATATCTGGCACATGATTTGCAACTATATGATTATTCGAAATGGGAAAACCCCATTTCATTATGGAGTTAATATGCGAAATTTGCTGATCAAAATAGGGTTGATCCTATCGGCAGTGGCCGGATTATTTATCTGGTTCCGCAGCGACGCCAGCGTTGCAGCCGGCTCGCACCCGCTGGGAATGGATGATAGCAGTGGATGGCTTGCTGCCAACAGCCATAATCCTGCGGTGTTGGACACACTGGAAGCAGCCAACACCGGTGTGCTGCGAATCGAGATCCCATGGAATATGGTGGAGAAATCACCCGGCGCCTTCGTATGGCAGTTTGAGAGCGATAACGGCACAGTGAATCTGATACAGCTTTTCAGCCGCCTGCGGCGGCACGGGATCGAACCCGTGGCTGTGCTGAGCGGAGGCCCAATTTACCTCAGCCACTTATATCCTCAGCAACCTATATATCGTGAGCAGTTATTGGAAAGCCTGGAACGCTTTGCAGCCGCAGCCGCGGAGCAGTTTGGCAGTGATGTACGTTACTGGCAAATCGGATCTGAAATAAATGAAGCTGAAACATGGGGAAGGCTCCAGTTCCCGCTGGCAGATGCACCCCTGGCTGTACCGGATGCGATCCTCTACAGCGAAATGCTGCAAAGAGCTTATCATGCCATCAAACAAAAAGACAGCAGCTCAACGATCTTGATGGGTGACCTGATATTTTCCGCTGAATGCGCCAACCACCCCAACCGCTTTTTGCAAGCCATTGCCAACCAGGGTGCATGGTACGCATTCGATATCGTCAATCTCAGCATACCGCAAATGGCGTCTGCACCCGAATCAGCAGTTATCGACTCCTGCGGTATTATGCCGCAACAATTAAGCGGCATCCCATCCGCAGACAGTATCCAGGCAGTAGCGGAATTGATCAGTGCGATAAGTGAAAAGCCACTATGGATCCATGATCTGCATTTTTCAGCTTCTTTCCTGGAAAATGAAGCGTCTGCCCGTGGAACGATCCCGGAAGCTGTCGCTTCTGATTGGTTAGCCCGGGCAAGCGGACTTCTGCGCGCCTTTGGCGGTGTGGACCGTGTCTTCTGGCGTTTCGATCCGCTGGACAACACACCTGGTTTGCTTGCGCTGCAAACCTACGCCAATCTATCACAAACTCTGACAGGCAGGTATGATGGCAGCGGACTGCCGCAAAATCGGGACGCGTTTGCGTTGCGATTCCGCGGGAACAGCAAAGTGAGCATACTGGCATGGTTCGCCCACAGCGGAGATGAAGCCAGCGCCATGATGATCAACGGTCTGCAGGGTTATGAAGTCACCGCATTTTCCGCGGACAGCGATTCCCTCAAAACTAAAGATGGGTTCGCATTGCCAGTAGATAATGGCGGAAACATTGCATTGATGGTAAGCGAACGGCCTGTGCTGATCAGCGGTCATCCGACAGACTTCAAACAAATGATCACCCAGACCATTGAAGACAGCGCCGCGCAGGCCAAAGAAGGTATGAAAGCAAAAACAAACAATTGGATGCAAGCACAGAAAGCAAAAGCGGCAGAAAAAGTTAGTCAGTGGGTGCAAGAAAAGCAGGCAAGCCTGCTAAACTCACTGAGGGCCAGCCTGGAAGCATGGCTGCGCAAGAGTCTGGGGTTAGTCTAAAGATATACAATAGAAGTGAGGTGAATCAATGAAAAATAATTTTCTCAAATACTGTTTTCTCCTTCTCATCATCAGTTCCCTTGCTGCCTGCCAGGTGCCACCTTCTACTGATACAGAGGTAGATACTCCACCTTCAACCGTAGTGCCTGATATGCCTGTCATCAATGAGATAAACGCTGGTGCGCTGCAAATTATCCTCTCTGAAACGATCAGCACTGGCGCGATCAATCTGACCTGGACCGCAAACGGCGAAGCATTTTGGGCAGAAGACCTCTATACCGCATTACTGCATGACAGTGAAACCATTGCGGAGATCGGACGATTTGTGCCTGGCATTGATTCCGCGATACTTGACACGTCGCCAGACGGCAGGACGATCGCGTATTTATTGGAGACGGATGATATCCGCTTGTATGATCTGGAAACCGAGAGCGATACGGTCGTGATCTCAACCGGATTTCCCTATTCCAGTGCCTTCTTCAGCCCGTATGGAAACACGCTGGCAGTAGCCTCACTGATGGACATCAAAGTCGTATTCTACGACGCCAAAAACGGTCAGGAAACCGGTAGTGTGAGCGGGTTCAGCACCGCCGCGCCAGTCTACAGCGCGACATATGGTCCAGACGGCAGCACGTTGCTATGGTTCTCGCGCGGGACGGTTCAGCCGATGGACATTGCATCCCAGGAGATGGGGCCGATCCTTTCCCATGAGGATTTTGTAACCGCCCAGGAGATATCACCGGACGGTAAAGTAATCGCCACCACTGCCGCTGGCATGATCGAGGATGAATATCTTCCGCTGCTGACGCTGTGGAACGCAGACAATGGCAACGCGCTGGCACAAATAGCACTGCCAACCTATTACACCGCCATCTCTTTCTCGCCTGACAGCAAGCTGATCGCCACTGGCAGCGAGAACGAGATCATCATCTACACTTCACCCTACGGGACGGAAGTGGGGCGATATGCAATCTCAGAAGCAACCACAGACATTGAATTCTCTCCAGACGGGACAATCCTGGCAGTTGTGTCTGAATCAGGCCTGCTGCAATTCTTTTCACCATAAACAGCAGCTATGTTCGTATGATAAAAAAAAGCAGCCCTTAAATGCATTAGGGCTGTTTATTCGTAATGACACTGCGAATCTTAACGGACGTACCCGCCTTTTCCGCCGCCATCAATGCTGATGACCGCGCCGGTGATCTTGGCCGTCTTATCCGAAGCCAGGAAAAGGATCAGGTCAGCCACCTCATCTGGTTCAATGACCACATTCAGAGCGGCGTTCTTCTTATATTCTTCTGCCAGCTTATCCGGGTCAAATCCGTAGATACCTGCCCGCTGCGCGCGCAGTTCGGGTGTCCAGAATCCGCTGCCGCCAAAGACTGCACCGGGCAGGATGCTGTTGACGCGGATACCATCCTGGCCGCATTCATCGGCAATGCTGCGCGCCATGTGCAGTTCGCCCGCCTTGGCGACGTTATAGGCAATGAAATTGCGGCTGGGGCGCACGGCATTATCCGAAACGACAAATACCATCACCCCGCCGCCGCCCTGGCGCTTGAAAGTGCGGACCGCTTCACGCGCCGCCAAAAAATAACCGGTGGCATGCACAGCGATCATCTCGTTCCATAATGCCAGGGTAGTATCTTCGATCGGCGCAGAGCTACCGCTGCCGGCATTATTGACAAGGATATCCAGTCGGCCAAAACGTTCAATCACCTGCTTAAACGCACTAATCACCGCGTTTTCATCCGTCATATCACACGATACCGCCAACACCTTCTCAGGCGCACTGATTTTTCTGAGCTCTTCCTCCGCTTTTTTCAACGGTTCAACGCCGCGGGCGAGAATGGCAACGTTCGCGCCTTCATGCGCAAACTTCCTGGCCGCTGCCAGACCGATCTCACTCGATCCGCCGCTGATGAGCACGGTTTTATTTTCGAATTGCATGAATTTCTCCAGGTGCGTATTAGAATTTGTTTGACAGAAAAAGTATAAAACAAATATTTGCTTACGTGAAGTTGATCCCAGAAACCTGGATCGATCCGATTATACAGAAAATTTGGAAGTTTTTCAGGAGCGGAATTACTCGCTCCTGAAAGTTGTGCTCGCGTTGCTTTTTTAATGGGTGATCTTTAGATCCTCGTTGGTGTTTGCAAAAAACGTGCTTGTGGAATATGTGAACAGGAATGGCGAAGGATACCCTGTCACCATCATGCCATAGTCAGTATTCCTCATGAATACACTGTTGATCGCATTCAGATTATACGCATGCGTGTTCACGTATGCGCCTGATGATTGATTGAGAAACGCCACCACATTGTTGAGAGTTGTGACACCATTCGACTCTAAAGTCAAACCGTTTTGCCCGTTCAAGAGGAGATAGACGTTTTTCAACAGGACTGTCTTTCCCGCAGTGTTCGCCAGAATGCGAATGCCATCCAATCTATTCTGGAAAGCATCCAATTTGGTAACAGAAACTGCGCCGTTCGTGTCGATCCGCAGCCCCTGCCAGCCGTTATTGATCACCGCGTTCTCACCGGAAAGGGTGACGTTAGCGATACCGTTCTGGTTATCAATATAGATGCCTTCTGTGCCATTGTCGCTAGCCTCCACATTGGATACCGTCACCGCTTTATCGCTCCAGCCGATCAGCCCGGCCAATGAATTTCCATTGAAGGTATTAGAGCCTGTCAAACTGACATTACCGCGCGCTGTATAGCCTAGGCCATTCACCCAATAGGAGTAATCTGCATAGGTGGGGTCAAGATCATTGATCGAGAAACGGTAGAACCCATCAGCACTCGCGCTCACATCCACGTAATAGAGACCGCCTTCCCCGCTGCCGGGTGTCCAATCAATTTGATAGTAATCATACTCCAGGTGGTTGAAAACAACCCCGCTCGTGATCGCATTACTATACTGGTCGAAGAGCGTCATGATCGGGTCCATTTCCCATTCGTTCAACAAACCAGATGCGCCCTGACCATCAGCTCTTAAGAAGATCGTGTACGCTTGGCCTTCCTCTGCCTCAAAATACCAGCGATCCGGGCCAAGGTTGCCGTTATAGTAATCCTGAATAGTGCCATCAACCCATGCTCCCCCGTGCGTGCGCGCATTTTTGCTTGCAGTCGCGTTAACCACTGTCAGATTGCCATAAGTTCCAACAGAAATGCCGGAATTCTGGTTTTCGTTGGCATTGACAGTGTTGAGTGTGATGCCGGGAGTGAAACCCGGGTAATTGTTATTCAGAAACAGACCGTAATCACCATTGTTTGAACCTTCCACATTTTTAAGCGTGATCGTGCCGTTAGAATACGCTTCCAATCCGAGATAGCCATTACCATTGAGGGTCGCGTTCGTCAGCGTGATATTGCCGCGTCCCAATCCGGAGAGCTCATTCTGCATGGATGCGCCGGAAGAGCCATTCCCATTGGCTGCCAGATTGGTGATAGTGATTGCGCCGCGGCTGTGGATATCCACCCCGCTGCCGCCCCAATCGGTCATGTTGCGGTTGAATTCAACGTTGGTGAGCGTGATGGATTTCGGCGTGAGTGCATCAGCATTTCGAAATATCGCTCCACCGCCAAAGTTATCATTGGCTTTCACATTTTTGACCGTGATCGTGTTATAGAACGACTGCACATCCATGCCGTGCAGTTGATTGAAACTAGCCACTGTATTCTCCAATACAACTGTATAGTCCGAATAGATGGCAAGACCAAACATGTCGTTCCACTGGCTTAGGTTGAGATAATTGGGGATCGTGGTGCTGACTTTTACTGCACCTGAATTCTTTTGAACAGGTATCCAGGTGTTGGTATCGACATCAACAAGTACTTCATAATCGAAACCATATACATACACACCATAACTCCCATTATCTACTGCCTTGAAGTTGTAGAGGTTGATGGGGCGGTCCGAATGGATCTCAATACCAGAAAGGCCATTACCTTCAAAAGAATTCGCCATGGCCGCGTTCTTCGCGCTTGTCAGCGTGACAGATGTAGGGCAGTAATAAGCCAGGATGTGTGAAACAGAGAATTCATCCACATACTCATACGGGAAGCCTTCGATCAGCAAACCTTCCTCATCATTAAAGGATGAGACGATCGTGCTGATACTTACTTTGCCCATTGAGATGATCTTGACGCCTTTTTCGTTATTGAGCTTTGATTGAATGCTGGTCAGTGTGACTGCGCCGGGCGTTTCGATATTGATCCCCGTTTTCCCGTTTGACACAGCCATCACATATTTCAGCGTGAAGGGGGAGTTGCTATCCGTCTGCAGATCCAAACCGTATCCTGCATTGCCTGACGAAGTGATATTTTCCAGCAACGCGCTACCGGATGTCATATTCAAAAACAAGCCGTCCAATCCATTGTTTTCAGTGATAATGTTTTTCAGCGTCGCGCCTTTAGCATAAACGTAAAGTCCTTGCGCTGCATTCCCTTTTGCCACCGCATTATTAATGGACACCGGTGCGTATTGACCAACAAAAAGGACGCCTTCAGCGCCATTGCCATTTGCGGCAACCTGATTTACAGTGCCACCTTTCGACCAAGCAAGCACTAAAATGCCTCGATTGAGATTATTATTCGCTGTTACCTTGGTCAGAGTAACCTTTCCGTTAGAATTTCTAATCCAAATTCCATCGGCATCGTTGTCATTGGATTCCACATTGATCAGGTCTACAGCTATCCCTGACACCGAATTACTCACCGACAGACTCAGATTGGTGCTTGCACCAAACGGCTGGCCAAGATTATTGCGACTGAATTCCGAATCGGTGATCTTGATAGCGCCTGTGCTTTGGATGACTGCGCCTGCCCAGTAATTATCATTCGATCGCACATTTTTCATCGTCACCGAACCCACATGGGGATCCCCCCAGTTTTCCCCCATGACCATGATCCCATTACTGCTTGGATTGGTTATATCCAGGTCTTCAAGCAGCAATGCACCCACAGAGTTGAATACGGATACACCGCCATTGATGGTGAAGCCGCTCAGCGTGAATCCATTGATATTGTCTTCGATGGTAATATCCCCATTAATAGTGGTAAACCCGGAGCCATCCACCCCGATCAAACCATTTAGCAGCGACATACTGTTGCCAATGACCACATTTTCGGTATAATCGCCTGCTTCCACATACAATTTGCGGTCAGTCGGCATCAGGCCTAACTCAGCTATTTTGTTGATGGCAAAGGTGATGTAATTGCTTGATACCTCAAAACACGTTCCAGCGCCAACAGAGGTTCCTTCATAGCAAGTTCCCCCAACTGGAATCACAGAATACCACTGCGTGCCGACCTTCCAGCGCGGATCACCCACGGCAATTTTATCCGCGCTCTCCTGGCTGGCCATATCCATTAGTTCGCCTCCCTCATCCACCAGCAGCACCTCGTCACTTTGCGGCGCTTCTTCAACCGCAGGCGCTTCGGATACGTCCTGCATCGGGTCGCTCAGTTCTTCAGCGGCAGGCGCTTCTTCATCCGCTGCTGGCAGTGCCGGTTCCTCTGCTATTTCGGGCGCAGTATCCTCGGCAGCAATTACCGCTTCAACAGGTACTCCTGCTTCTACAACTGGCGCGTCCTGCGCAGGAAGCTCATCATCAGCGAATACTGTGCCGCTGAAGATCAGCATGCTCACAAGAACGGCCAAACTGACAAAAAACAATTTTCTTTTCATCTCAAACACTCCTTATTAAGTTTTTAAAAAACCACGATCAAATACACGCACAAAACTCCCTAAAACAAAAATCTTTCCTTTAAATAAGAGAACCTCACTAAATCGAACAATTGAGGTTTTTGCTTTTCTTTCGTCTGATGTTGGATGTTTTTATTCTTGCCCCACTGACCTCCGCTTCATTGTTAATTTTAACACTAGTATATCAAAATCAAGCCACTTTACAATAGGCAAAACCGCCTGCCGTCAAAGCATTATTTCAAGCGGAAAGCAGATTACGGCTGGCGGGGTTCCACCAGTCATTCTGTCGAGAACGGGTAGTCAAAATGCAGAGTGGGCAGCGCATGGCGCCAGCTCCAAATGCGCAGGGGCAATTCCAACTGCTTGCCAAAATCGGGGCGCACGCAGATCAGCAGCGCTTCCTCATCCAGCCCGAAGGGTTGTAGCAGGTTGGCAACGGCGCGCAGGAGCAGCGTCTGGTAATAGTCCACATCGACCGCGGAAACGGACGGCGGTTGGGGTAAATCCCAGGCATGCACGCCATCCCCGCCGCGGATGAAGACCAGCTTAACACGCTGGCCGGGGCGCACGGATTTGCCAATTGCCTGCAGCTGCAGGGCCGCCTTCGCGCCCGGCGAGGGCACGCGGTAACCAGCCAACTCCTTACTGAGCTTTTTGCCTACCAGCAGTTCACGCAGCGGCACATGCCCCTGGCGCAGGTCCTGCAAGCGCCGGCGTAGGATGGCGATTGCCTGCGGCACGCGCTGCTGCAGGTCATCCGGACTGCTGGCATGCGCCAGGCAGCGCAGCATTTCACGCTGCACATCAGCCACATAGGGCGCAGAATCGCGCCGGCGCAGGTCGATCCCGCGCGCCTTGACACTGCCATCCTGAAAGACACCAAAATAGCGGTTGGGCACCGGCAGGCGGTCATCCACACGCGAAGGCAAAAAAGCCACCCAGCGGTAAACGCCATCCAGCGCAATCGGCAGCGAGGTACGCGAAGCGATCTCTTCCAGCAGGGGCTGGAAATGGTGCGGATCGCGACAGCCGTCTTTCTGCACCCACAGGCCATCCACATACATATGCAGGACGCGAAAGCCCATCTCCTCCGCTGCCTCCTTGGCGCGCAGCAGCGCCTCGCGCCCCCAGGTGGTGACGGCCTCATGCGCCTCGATACGCCCAAAACGGGCGTTCTTATAACCAAGGTAGCCAAAGCAGGTCACCAGCAGCCATTTATGGGCAGCAGAACGCGCCTTATCGATAGCACGGCGCGGATCCCAGGCAGGCAGGCTGAGCGCACGCTGTTTGAGAGCAATGCGCTTCTCCAGTAGTGGCTTGAGTGTGAGCGGCACCAGCCCGGGCGGATAGTCAGAACTACCCAACCGATCGGGGAAAGGCGTTTCGGGAGAGATATTGCTGTGCACCATAATGGAAGGATACATGGAGATAAAATCGATCATGCCCACGTCAAAATGCAGACCGGTGATGGGCTGGTAAACCAGCCCACCCTGGTCATACTGAATCAGGTCAAGGGCGGTCTTGGGGCGCTCGATTTGCTGCTTCTTCCACGGCACCAGGATATCACCCCGCAGGGCGGTGGTGATCTGCATTGAGGAAATGCCACTGCCGGGTGAAACGCGCGCCGCCTGTTGGATCGGCAGGGCGGTAATGCGGGCTGATTCCAGCGCGCCTTCCAGGTCGTAATCCTGCCACATCATCGCATTGCGGCAGTCAATGTGGCAGCGGCCATAGAGCAGCACCTGCTGTCCGCGATAGATGATCTGCCCGTAGGAAAAATAGCTGCCTTCTTTTTTCTGCAGCACACTGCGCCCCGGCTCGCGGTTGAGCGGGAGGGGGATGTTGTGTTTTTGGGAAAGTGAGAGCAGCAGCGGCAGCAGCCAGGTATCGCCGCTGCCGGTCAGTAACATATCAGGGTCATAGCGCCGCAGCAGTGCGCGCAGGTTGATCAACAGCGGACGTTCCGGCTGGAGCGAGAATCGGTATTCCTGTTTATCGTGAGTGGCAATCAGCGCGGTTGGCTCAGTGTGCGCGGGATCGTGGTCCGGCATGAGGGAGAGCACACGCAGAGGCGGGGGCAGCGGGTCAAGGTCCCAGGGCGAATCCAGCACGCGCATGTCTTCGATATTGCCGTCATCATCCGCGCAGACATAGCAGCGCGCGAGAGGGAAGGTTCCCCAGCAGGCGGCGTGGCGCAGGGTGATGTTGAGATCGGCATCATAGAAATCCAGGTCGGGAAAGCGTTTGGCAGCGCGCTGGAACAGGCGCGGCTGGTTGATCGGATCCTGCATCTGGATTCCCAGCAGGGTCAGCGGCTGGTCTTGAAACAGGTCGCGCCGCACCACGCGCGCGAGGGTTGGCTTTTCCGGCTGTGCGCGCAGCCACAGGCCGAGCTGATGCAGCGCTTCGTTATCCCCGGCTGCATAGAAGCTGAGCGGAAAATCCTGACGCAGGCGCAGGCGCGTGCCATCATCACTGACCAGCCACAACACCACGCCGCGCCGGTCATGCTCATACAGATCCAGCAGCCAGCCGGTATGGTCAGGCATCCGTGTCTCCGCGCAGATCAGCCACCTGCTGGCGCAGTTGCATAATCTCCTTATGCTGTTCCAGCAGCATGGAAAGCAAAAAGGTTTCCATCGGCAGGGCGTGGGAGGCAAAAGCCGCTGCTGAGAGATGTTTGCGGGCGGTGGCGAAGAGATCATCCAGCGCGATCTGGTCACTGCGGCGCAGGGCGCGACGGAAGCGTGAGAATGCTTCCTGTTCCTGGATGAACGCCTGGGTGATGGAAGGCAGGGTGCGTCCCATAGGTCACACCTCCTCTCCCCACAGTGTGGGTGTTTTGGGCACAGGCAGCGCTTCCAGCTGCCAGGCAGCATTGGAGGCGGATTGCAAGGCCTGCGCCAGCACGATCTTTTCTGCGCACAGCGGCGCGGGCGGTTTGGCGCTGACCACCACCGGCGCAAATTGGCTCAGGCGCTGCAGGTGCGGGATGCACTGCCCCAGTAGTCGCTGGCTCTCCTCCAGGCGAACATTGTCGTCATAGAAGGTAGCCAGCAGGTCGATCACCAGCACAGGCAGTCCATCCGCGGGGGTCTCGGTCAGCATGGCCAGCATCTGGTAGCAGGTGAAAGCGCGCGCAAGATGGATGCGCGCCAGCGCGCTGTTCAGGTCATGGGTGTGGCGGCGGGCGGCGCGCGCGACCGGATAGACATTGAAGCGGTTGCCGCCATCCAGCACGCGCAACCCGCCGCTAAGTGAAAGGCGGGCGGCCAGTTCGAGCATCAGCCGGCTGGCGGCGTGCGGGGCAGTCAGCACCATCAGACGGTTGGCAAGGGGTAATGTGAGTGTGTCCATGCGTTAATGATAGAACATGTTTTCTATTTAAGCATCCCCCATCCACCCCTGGAGAGCTTTTTAGATGGGTGAAAGAATGGTGAGCCAGTTGTTGGGGTAAAATAAAATATCAAGGCATAGATCCAAGGAAAACCAGAGTCCGCTAATAAATATTGAGCAGACTGCGCAGGACATTTTCCTGATACCAATTATTACAACTCATTAAAAAGAGAGTCCATATATTTGGAAATGAATCGCCGCCAGAATTTTTTTCTTATACAATTAAGTATCATGAAAATTGAGATAAATTGATGCCATTTGATACCGCTGTCACCACCGCAAAAGCATTGGATATGAATGACCCGCTGGCAGATTTCCGCAAGCGCTTCGTGATTGACGACCCGGACCTGATCTACCTGGACGGCAACTCACTCGGGCGCTTGCCGCAGGCAACCGCAGAGCTGATGCAGAATACGATCGAGAACGGCTGGGGCAGGCGTCTGATCCGCTCCTGGAATGAGGGCTGGATCGACCTGCCCAGTACACTGGGCGCAAACATCGCGCGGCTGGTCGGCGCACAGCCGGATGAGATCATCGTCAGCGGGGCTACCTCGATCAACCTGTTCAAGCTGGCAGCGGCCGCATTGCGTGCCCGGCCAGGCAGGGAACGCATTGTCAGTGATGTATTCAATTTCCCCTCGGACTTGTATATCCTGCAGGGTCTGATCGATTTCCTCGGCAAGCAGCATACACTACACCTGATCCCTTCCAGGGATGGGATTCACATTGATGATAACGCCATCGATGCGGCCATCGACG
Source organism: uncultured Pelolinea sp. (assembly GCA_964612815.1). Classification (GTDB taxonomy): domain Bacteria; phylum Chloroflexota; class Anaerolineae; order Anaerolineales; family Anaerolineaceae; genus Pelolinea. The sequence goes on from CAZTCV010000001.1 coordinate 14,363, forward strand.
AAGATACAGCGCTGGTGACATTGTCGCATGTGGTTTTTAAGAGCGCTTTCATGTATGATATGGCATGGGTGACACAGCGCGCACATGACGCCGGCGCACTGGTGGTATGGGATCTCTCGCACGCCGCGGGCGCGGTGCCGGTGGATTTGAACGCGAGTAACGCAGACATGGCAGTGGGTTGTACGTATAAATACCTGAACGGAGGGCCAGGGTCGCCCGCCTTTCTGTATGTGCGCAAAGACCTGCAGGAAAAGCTGATGCAGCCAATGTGGGGCTGGCTGGGATCGGATAAACCATTTGATTTCGCGCTGGACTATACCCCTGCAGCGGACATCTCCCGCTTCAAGGTGGGAACGCCGCCCGTGCTCTCAATGACGGCCATCCAGGCAGGGGTGGAATTGCTGTTGCAAGCCGGGATGGAGAGATTGCGCGAGAAGAGTGTATCGCAAACAGAGTATTTGATCGATCTCTTTGACCAATGGCTTGCCCCGCTGGAATTCACACTTGGCTCCCCGCGCACTGCAACGCAGCGCGGATCGCATATCTCCCTGCGCCACCCGCAGGCTTACCGCATCACGCGCGCATTGATCGAATCTCCTGCGCCGGCGGTACGGGTCATTCCGGATTTTCGCGCACCGGATAACATTCGCTTCGGGATCACGCCATTGTATACTTCATATATGGACATATTCCGCGCGATGGAACGCCTGCGCGAGATCACTGCGAAAAAAATATATGAAAAATATTCTACAGAAAAGCCGAAAGTAACCTGAAATGAAAAGCTACTACCTGCCCATTTCTTACGACAAATCAATCCTGCCCATCATCCGCGCGCGCCATTCAGTGCGCACTTACCAGCCCTTCCCTGTTCCTGAAAAGGATAAAACGGTCCTGCTGGACACCATGCAAACCGTCAGCGGTGATGGCCAGCGCTTTGCCTGGTTCGAACGCCCACCCGGCGATACACTCGTCGAACGGCTTGGCACCTATGGCGTGATCAAAGGCGCTCACACCTTCCTGGTCGGCGTGCTTCCCAAGGGGGCCAAGGATAATCAAGATACAGCTATCACCTTCGGTTGGCGCTTCGAGCAGGTGATCCTGAAAGCCACTGAATTGGGACTGGGTACATGCTGGTTGGGCGGCACCTTCAATCCGCGCACCTTTGCGAAAGATATCAGCCTGCAGGCTGATGAACAGATCGTGATGGTCTCGCCAGTCGGATTTGCCGCCGACAGCAAGCACTTCATCGATGAAGTCACCACTCAGGTAGCAGACAGCAGCTCGCGTCTGCCGTGGGATTCGATCTTTTTCACCCGCTATCTGGAACAGCCCCTGAGCGAAGCGGAAGCGGGCGTATACGCGGAGCCATTGGAGATGGTTCGGCTGGCTCCCTCCGCTGTCAACACACAGCCCTGGCGGGTGATACGCGACATGCGCGGATTTCATTTTTACGGTATGGATATCCGGTATTACGGCATCAGACGCATCGATTTCCTGCGCAATAATGATATGGGCATCGCGTTGTCACATTTCGCCCTTGCCTGCCGCGAATTGGAATTGAATGGTGAGTGGAAAGAGCAGAACGCTATGACGGCATACGAAAACCTGACCTACTTCGCAAGCTGGATTCCTGAATAAAGCGGACAGAACAATATGGATATCAACATGATCATCCAGGAATTGGAAAAAGGGCTGTCAGTCATTTCCGCCCTGGTAGGTGGTCTGACAACTGAAGAAGCGCGCATCAAGCCGGATGCGGACAATTGGTCCGCGTTAGAGGTGATCTGCCATCTGGTAGATGAGGAGCGAGAGGATTTCCGCATGCACATTACACAGACCTTATCCGACCCGCAACCACAATGGCATGCCATTGATCCGGAAGGATGGGTATCAGACAGGCATTATCAAACGAAATCCTGGGAAGATCAAGTATCAGAATTCAAGGCCGAGCGGCGAAAGACATTGCGCTGGCTGAGTAGCCAGAAGAGCAAAGATTGGATTATACAAATTGAAGCACCGTTTGGCAGGATTTCCGCGGGAGACTTACTGGCAGCTTGGGTAATGCATGACAACCTGCACATCCGCCAGCTGATTGAACTTCGGCATACGCTGATTCAAATGAAAAGCGCACCCTTTATCACCCGGTACGCCGGAGAATGGTAAACAACCGACCGATTTTTTCGGAACTATTGTTTATACTTTTATTGTCATCACATTCTCCTTTTCATTATTTGAAACCAGAAAAGAAAAAAAGCTTGCCTGATCAGACAAATCTCAAAAGCGTATTAGATTACAGATTGTATTTATTTTTAATATTTTCATCGTATCGTGTTTATATGCCGCTTTTATCTGGAATTTTTAAGAGGCCTTTCTCTTCTTATTTGCTGCTCTGTTTATGATATTGTTGGATCGACTGGGCAAGTGCATCTTCCAGTTTATTCAACGCTGCTTCTTCATTAATTCCCGCCGAAATCGACCATTCCTTAATGAATTGTGCTTTCAGCTTATCATATATACGGTTCTCATTGATATGCAGGCTCTTTTCCATATTTCGTCCGTGCAGGTCCCTGATCAACATCGCGTTGGATTTCAAGGAACATTTTGCGAGTTCTTCATTCACATATTTCAACCGTGAGCGGAAATTGTTCGCCAGCTTTTTTGGTTTCTTGCGAATCAACGTCAACGCGCTCTGAAATGTTGACGGCGCGCGCACCCTGCGGATGCGTTCCGTATTAGGATCATTGGCTGGAATCCAATAGGTCAATTTATCAGTTTTGACCGTGTAGAACAACATTTTACGGCCATCAATTAACTTGGTTGCAATCCCTTTGATGGTACCAACACCATGAGCAGCATGTACGATCTTATTATTTTCTTTGAGTTCCATTATGTCCTTTCCCAGCATTTCACACTTAGATTGCTGACTTCACGCATTTTAACTATTTCTCCGATCCGACAAAAAATGGATCCCGACGCTGTATCAATTCCAGGTAATGGGCACGATCTTTCTTCGTTTTTGCTTGCTCGAATTGTTTTTTTAGATTGCCAATTCTTTTTTTTCGCTGTCTGCGACGTTTGATCACCCGTTTTCTTTCAGTAGCCATGACTCCTCTATTTTTTATTCTTATCCATATATGGCGCCAGGCGTTTGATAGTCTTTTGGTTTTTTTGCTCTGCGACTGGGACCATCTCATTCGCTGCGCGTTTTGCGCGTTTTGATTTCCTGCGTTTTAAGTGCCCCTGGCTGCCTTTTGTTCTGACGATTTTCCCGCTTCCAGTCATCTTGAAGCGCTTGGAAGTCGCTTTATGAGTTTTCATTTTGTATTTCGCAGGTTTCTTGTTTTTGCCTTTTTTCTTGCTCTTTTTTCCCATGATTCAACTATTTCTCCTTGCTTTTTATTGCACTGGCCTTAAGGACATCTTCCAATTCTCTCTTTAATGCACTTTTTTTCCTGCCTGAAGCTAAAGACCATTCATAGATGAATTGTTTTTTCAACTTGGTTAGCCAGTTTTCATTTTCAAAAGATAATTTGTTGGAAATTCTCCTGGCATGCAGATCACGAATCAGTTGTGCCTGATGCATCAAAGAACCCGTTTCTATACTTTCCAGGATCTGTTTCTTTCTGCTTCTGTATTGTTTCGGTAAAGGCTGCGGAGCTTCTTTCATCACTTGCAGCATGGCAGCTATTTCTTTCTTAGAAGCTAGCGGGCGAATATAGCTTGCTTTACTCTTTTCTTTTGAAATCCAATATTTTCCATCTTTCAATTTAACGGTAAAAAATGTTTGTGCCCTCCCTGATAATTTCATTTTTTGTTGATCGATGATTTCGCCAATACCATAAAAGGCATGGACAATCCAATCCCCAATATGAAATTTTGTGTTTCCTGCATGCATCTTTATCTCTCTCTGTTCAAACAACCTCATTAATATACTGCGACAGATTACTGCTATTTAGCAGGAAGTCTGAGCGCGGGATTTTATATAATTTCACATCTTTTGTATTAATAATTACATTTTGAATATATTGCAATTCAACTTCCCCCTGGTCTAAATGGTTCTATGGTACAACTAAAAAGTTGATCCCCTATTGCTTATACCCTTGTCAATAATAAATTCGTTCGACTGGTTAAGGTATGCTTATTATATCATATTAGTATTGCTGATATTGTGAATTAATGGTTGAGATATAATTACTCGTTATCGCTTCTTTACGGAGATAGGTATGGATATATTTGAATTCGCTACCAAATTAATGGCAATGGATGACGAAACCTGGATGTCCCACGCCAATCCAATCAGCGGATGGACACGCATATTATCATTTCCGCTAGTCTTGCTGGCTTTTTGGAGCAGGAAATGGATTGGGTGGTGGTCCATAATTCCAGTCGTAATTATCAGTCTTTGGGCATATTTGAACCCGCGCATCTTTCACAAACCTCTCTCTACGAAAAGTTGGGCGAGTAAAGGAGTGTTGGGAGAGAGGGCGTTTACGCAAGAAAGGAAAAAAAACAGCAATATCCTTCCTCCTCATCACGTCAAAGCAGCAAATATCACATCTCTGATCGCTGGTATCGGATCAATTATCCTGATTTATGGGTTGATCGTTTTACAGATTTGGCCAACCTTGTTGGGTGCTTCGATCGCTTTCCTTGGAAAGATGTGGTACGTCGATCGAATGGTCTGGCTATTCGAAGATATAAAGAATGAGGAACCATTTAAAAGCTGGTTATTCTAATATAAAGTGAACCGCGAAAATCGCGGTTCATGATAGTTTTCTTAATTATTCCGCAATGCTATAGCCATATTCCTTGAGCACCCATTTCGGAAATTCAAAACGGGCTGTCTTCTGCGGATCGACCACCTGGCATACTTTCAGGTCGCCCACCAGGCTCATCAGTAAACCTGCGTCATTGACAGAAAGCGACGCATATTGGGTCAGGAAGGTTGCCATATTGTGGGTCGCATCCGTGCCGGCCTGGTCTAGCGTGGAAGCGGAAGCGACGGCCGCAACTTTGTCTGGTGTCTCGATGAATGGAGTTGGCAGGCCCTTCAATGCAGGCACGACCTGCGCGCGCAGGCGCACCTCGCCAGGAGATTCCGCGCCGCAGATGACGATCTCCCCATCACCCATCACAGCGTGAAAGTCCCCACAGCCGAATAATGCGCCGGGAACGCTGGCGGTGAAATATACACTAACCCCTTCGCTGATCATCGTGCAGTCCATGTTGCCGCCATGTGCAGCCGGTTCACCATTGGGAACCTTGCCCTCAGCCGGTGCAACGCCGATCACGCCGATCATTGGCGACATCGGGATGGCAATCTTATCGCGGAAAATGACTTTGTCATTCTCATATCGCAGGACAGCTGTTTCCATCTTCGTGATGATATCGCCCAGCACCCCTTCATCCGGCACGGTCACCATCGTTGCTTGATTGACGACCTTTAACTTAAGAATATCCACGCGCACAACATCCCCGGGTTCAACGCCTTCGATATAGACTGGCCCAGTCGCTGGATTGACCCGATCCCAATCAAGCACATCCAGCAAATCATCCTCGGTTTTAAGCTGGCCGGTGAAACAATCATGTGTTTCCAGTGTAAACTCTTCGCCCTGGTTAACATTCAGGGCCGGTTCAAGGTCCGGTGCGAATGCGTAAAATACTTGATCGCGGGTTAGTTTTTTCATCATCATTTTCTCCTTATCCAAGCCTTCAGCGGCAATTTTAATTAATCAAGTTTAGCAGATTTTTTAATGTTTATTACAACAGCGCTTTTATTTTCTTATATTGCATTAAGGTTTTAGCGTTGAAAAATTCCATACAATGAATATATGAAAAACTCATCAAATTGGATATTTGGAATTGTATTCACAGGAATTTTCATCCTTTCTGCTTGTTCTCCCGGTGTTCCGCAGATAACCTCCACCCTCGAACAACCTGCAGTGACAAATGAACCAATCACGTCTCCGTTATCCCCCGTCGATGCGGTTGAGAACACAGAAGAACCTGTCGCCAGCAGCTGGGGGTTAGAGGTGGTCGCGCAGGGGTTGGAAATTCCATGGGGTATTGTGTTCCCCTCAGAAAATAGAATCCTTGTTTCTGAGCGAACTGGTGCTATCCGCGAGATCGTAGACGGTATTCTATCTCCCAATCCTGTCTATGTCTTTGAAGAGGTACGCGCAAGGGATGAAGCGGGGCTGATGGCCCTTACGCTGCATCCGGATTATATAAACAATGGCTTTATTTATGCTTGCTACACGGCCTCTGGCAGCGGTGCAAATATCATCACGCGGGTCTCGCGCCTGGCAGACGAAGGAGATCTACTCACATTTGATCGGGTCATCCTGGATAATATGCCGGCGGCGCGTTTCCACGCCGGCTGCCGCGTTCAGTTCGGACCCGATGGCATGTTGTATATCAGCACCGGCGATGCGCTCAACACAGCCTTGCCTCAAAATCCAGATTCGCTCGCCGGCAAGATCCTGCGCCTAACCGCGGAGGGTGATATCCCTGCAGATAATCCCTTGCCCAGCTCACCCGTTTACTCGCTTGGCCATCGCAATCCGCAGGGTTTGGCATGGGATATCGAGAACGACCGCATGTACGCCACCGAACACGGGCCTTCAACATTTGATGGCCCACCCGGCGGTGACGAGATCAATCTGATCGTCCCCGGCGGAAACTATGGCTGGCCGCTTGGCTCACACGATGATGTGCCACAAGGAACGATCGGCCCGCTGATCCAATTCACACCGGCGGAAGCGCCCGCATCCGCATTATTCTACGATAATGACGCTCTGCCCTTTTTCAAAGGAAGTCTATTTTTCGGCGCGCTACGCGGCGAAGGGCTTATGCGGGTAACATTCATTGAGAATGAGGATGGAGAATTAAGTGTCGCGCAAGCAGAAAAGATCATCGACGATGTCGGGCGTGTGCGCGATGTATCCATTGGTCCAGATGGAAGCATCTACTTCAGCACCAGCAACCGCGATGGGCGTGGAAATGTGCGCGACGGCGATGATCAGATCTATCGGATTTTTCCGGTTTACAACTAATAATAAAGAAAAGAACAATTTGTATAATAGACATCAGTAAAACCAAAAAAGGAGAACAAATGAATATACTGGCATTATTACTCGTAGGGTTAATCGCTGGATTTTTAGCGGACAAAATCGTAAAAAACACCTATGGCTGGATTGGAGATATGCTAATCGGCGTGGCAGGATCCTTCATCGGGGGATGGGTCTTCAACCTGCTCGGGTTGGGAATTGGCGGGCTGATCGGCGAGATCATCGCGGCATTTGTAGGCGCGGTCATCTTGCTCACAGTTCTCAATTATTTTAAACGTCGATAATAAAAACAACATAGAATTTGATCATCGAAGGAAAGATGGAGGTTTTACCATCCATCTTTTATATTTACGCGATTACAGACTGGTATAATCCTTTTTCGTCCGCAATCATCCGCAATACGCAAAATGTCCCAATCAGGAGGAAACGATGAACCATCATACATTAACCCATAAAGCAGCCGGGCTTTTAGATCATTTCTGCACAATAATTTCCACACGCACAGTGGGCACGCAGGGCAACCGTGATGCAACCGCTTATTTCCAGCAGCAGATTATGCCCTTCGGTTTTGAGATTGAACGGCAGGGTTTCACGTGCATTGATTCGCAGCGCGGAATTTCCACCCTATATATTAATAATGAGAATTACGAACTTTTTACCAGCCCGCTCACACTGGCCTGCGATTGTGAAGCAGAACTTGTGACTGCTGAAGATATTAAAGAATTGGAAGGCGCGCAATGTAAAGGCAAGATCTTGCTTCTGCATGGAGAGATAGCTAAAGAACAATTAATGCCAAAGGGATTTGAATTCTATAACCCTGAGGAACATAAAGCGCTGGTCCGCCTGCTGGAACAAAAGCAACCAGCAGCGATTCTCACAGCAACCGCGAAGAATCCTGATCTGGCAGGCGCTGTCTACCCCTTCCCAATGATTGTGGATGGCGACTTCGATATCCCATCTGCTTATTTGAAAGATATTGAAGGAGAAAAACTTGTTTTGCACAGCGGACAGATTGCATCCCTCAAGATCGAGGCGGAACGTGTGCCAGCAACCGGCGAGAACGTCATCGCCAGGAAAGGCGACCAGCAGCAAAAAATTGTCGTGTGCGCGCATATTGACACCAAAGAGGATACACCCGGCGCACTGGATAACGCCAGCGGTGTCGTGATTCTGCTCCTGCTGGCGGAATTACTTTCAGAATACAATGGAAAACTCGGGATTGAACTGGTGGCGATCAATGGGGAGGAGTATTACAACACCCCCGGTCAAATCACATATTTAAAACAATTCAGGGATGATTTCTCAGCCATCCAGCTGGCAATCAACCTGGATATGATCGGTTACATCAACGGCCGCAGCGCATTCTCATTTTATGGTGTCGATGACCACATCATGGAGATAATCCGTGCTGTATACGCAGATTATGATGGATTCTTCGAAGGCCCGTCCTGGTATCAGAGCGACCATGGTATCTTCATGGCAAAGGGAATTCCTGCCATGGCTGTGACAGACGAGAATCTGGTGCAATTGATGACAGAGATCACGCACACGGAAAAAGATGTTCCGGGCATCGTTGATTTCCGAAAAATAGTTGAAAATGCGCTATTTTTAGAAAAAGTATCTAAAGAATTAGAACAATACTACTCCAAAACCAAACGCATACTTCAAATTTTTCCTTAGTATGAGTTATTCCTGCGGATACACCCGCCAGCCCAGGTTATCCCTTTCTGAGATCTCAGCCAGCTTCTCCTGCGGCACATTCACCAGGATAGTATTGCCCTCTGCCAGCAGGTCACCGGTTTGCTTATCAAAGATCCCCGCCCAGCCTTCCGCGCTGCGTCCTTTATCTTTGACTGCTTTTCCGACAATGCGCAACGGTTTTCCAATCGGCACAATCTTGCGGTATGTCACTTCCAGCCTGGCAGTGAACATGAAACGCGGATCTTCTTCCATCGGGCCAAAGGCACGGCCGCTGGTTTCATCGAGAATGGAGGCAATGATGCCCCCATGCAGCACACCCGGATATCCCTCAAAATGCGTCGGCGCGGTGTATTCCGCTTCCACCACACCAGGTTCCACCAGGAAAAATTTCATTTTCAGCCCAACCGGATTTTCCACTCCGCAGATAAAACAGTTGCGTGAATTGGGCAGCAATGTCCCTTTTTCCATTCAGCACCTCCTCAAGAACGATGATGGAAAATCATAACATGTCTATTTTCTTTATTGGATTGAGGAAAATATTTAAACTAAGGAGATCACTTTGCTGCCATGTGTTCATCGGGGAGCCATGGACTGAGGTCCCAATCCGCCAGCAGGCGGCGCAGCTCACGGCGTGAGGCGATATTGAATTTGCGCAAGATATGGCGCACGTGCGTCTTGATTGTCTCCGGCGAAAGCACCAGCCGCGCGGCAATCTGGCGCCCGGTCAACCCCTCGCACACCAGCGCAGTCACCTGGCGCTCACGCGTGGAGAGCGATTCCCAGCTGCGATGGGAATGATCCAGCCGGCGCCGATCGCTAACGGCTTGCTCCAGCAGAACAAGGATCATTTCGTCCGGCGGATATCCTTCACGCACGGACAGGTTTTGCACAGAGCGCAGCAGATCATCCGCCTGCGCCTGTTCGAGGGTGTTTTGCAAATGTTGCCAGAGTGTCATAACGTTATTATATAGAATATATGTTCTATTGTCAAGCAAGCGAACACGGTTCTAACGGAAATCTATTGGACCATAGAATAGCAAGTACTGCTCTATCCGTTCCTGTTCAGTACTCGAATATCTCCCGTGATGCTTTTCCTATTCTTTCCAGAGCGGATAAAACCATTGGTTGGGATTCGCGCTATTGGCATACCAGCCCCAGACATAGCGCGGCTGATAGACGCGCTGTTCGAGATTATGAAGCAGTATGGCAGGCGCAAAGGCGTGGTATTTTGGATTAAATACCTCTTTGTAGAACTGGTCGCGTTCTTGCGGGTCGACGATCTGCACACCTTGCATACCAATCTCACAGAAATCCCGCCGGTCATGCTCCGGAAAACCTTGTTTGAGGGGATAGTAGCTGCAGGTGAAGGCAGACAGCCAATTGTGGGTGTCATTATAATCACTCAACCAATCGATCGCGAACACAGGGGCTTTCATTGCGCTGATCGTGCGCTCATAATCAGCCCGTGGCAGCCCGACCACTTCAACGATGAATTGCTCACCGAGGCGCTGAAATCCATCCTGCATGGTCTCCGCCATTGCCTGGCGCTCTGCATTGCCACTGTTATAGACCATCGCCAAGCGAAAGCCAACCTCTGCCAGAGGCACTGTTTCGCAGGCATCTGCATTTTCGCGCGCCTGCACCGCAGCAGCTTCAAGGTCAGCCAGTGTGATGGATGGATCCTCTTCCGTATAGGCAAGCACGGCCGCGGATGCCCGTTCAGATTGCCGCTGCAAATAAGTACAGGTTGTCCAATACGAAGCGGAAAGCTCCGCCTGGCATTTATTCAGGTCAAAAGTGTAATGGGGTGCATTGGCATCATAACCGGACATGCCGGGAAGCATCAAGGTCATAGCGCGCTCTCCCTCGCCCAGATGCACAGTTTCCAGATAATGGTCATAGTCAAAACAATAAGAAAACGCCCGGCGCACATGCACATCCTGAAAAAAGTCCGGCGGGATTCCGTTGCCATCCAACGTTCCGGAACCAATAAATGGATTATCTTCTTCGGTGTTGATCGAGAACTGGAAACCAATATCTGTGCGCGAATTGAGTGCCGGGATATCCACTATCCTGCGTAAAGGCGCATTTTCCGAGATAACCACTGGCGGGAGACCTTCCATCCATTCCCGATAGGTATAATCCGCCCCCACCAGCGCGTCCAGCGCAGGCCAGTCTCCAGGAGCATCATCGATCACATTATCCGCGTCGCCGCTGGCTGCCATGGCCAGGCGCATGTCTGGATCCGCCACATATTGGAAGATCACGTTTTCCAGCGATGCCGGTCCGGTTGGCATGTTCTCCCACAGAGGTTCGTCTACCCAGTAGTACGGATTAGATAGGAGGATGATGTTCTCATCCGGGTTCCACTCCGCAAACATGAACGGGCCGGTACCCATGCTTTGAACGCCAAGCGGGGTGGCATTGAACTCCTCAGCTGTCCATCCATAATATGGCGTCCAATTTGCACAATCCCCATCCCAGCCTCCATTTTCACGGACCCAGGTTTTGCTCTGGATCCCGCCCCAGCTGCCGCCTGCCAGGGTGTTTAAGAATGGCGCCCAGGGCTGAGCCAGATAAAATGTGACAGTTCCCTTTAACGCATCCGCCGTGATGCGTGTTTTCAGATCCTCGCATACCGCTTCAAGCACAACGGGGTCGGTGTTATCCGATAACGCATCCCGTTCGTTATAAAACGCCCCTTTTGCCAGGTCGCGTATTGATTGGATATTTGCCAGATCAGCACCCTGTGCCGCTGCCGCAGCGATCTCTGTGATATCTGTCAGCCCAGCACCATAGATCGGTTCCAGCAGCATCCATTGGGGAGAATTTGTTCCACCTGCCAGAATATTGCGAATGAAAGTGAATGCCACATCATCTACGGTAAGCGGGGTGCCATCATGAAAGACAACACCTTCCCGGAGTTTGAATTTGTAAACCATGCCATCAGATGAGATACCGCCATTTTCCCGTGTAGGCACTTCGACAGCAAGCATCGGGACCATGTCAACACTCGAATCCTGTTGATAGAATATGAGCGTATCAAGTGTGTTTTGAAGGATTGCGCCTGCGGCCGAATCATACGATAACGAGGGATCCAGTGTTTCCGGCTCTGCTACGGTCATCTCAACCCACACATCAGGATCTTTTGGTGCAATTCCCGGAAAAACCGGCTTTGGGCCACAACCAGCGATGATGACCACAGAAAGAATAATGAGTGCGATGAACCTTACTTTATGCATGCTTTAATCTGGCTTTCGTTTTAGAGAAATAAATAATATGAAGATCACTTAATTTTCTGTATTAATGACCCTTTGGATATCGGGAAAGAATTGATGCAATGTCCCTTCCACCCATCCACGCAAAGTAGATGTCTGCAGCGGGCATTTTTCACACGCGCCGCCCATGCGCACGGTCAGGGTATCGTCTTTAAGCGAAACGAACTCCACCCGGCCGCCGTGATACTGGGCGATATACGCATCCAGCTGGTCGATCAAACCGCGCACCATTTCCTCTTGAGAAGCGTTATGTTTGTGGTTGAAATCTGATAAATTCATAGCCTTTTCCTTTTAGACATTATTTTACATTGTGATTTTCATTCCCAGAATGGGCAATCTGGCGCATGAACTCTGGCGCATTCAGCCGCCTTTCAACAATCCTGGAAAGATAATCGCCCATGACCGACAAAATCTCCTGACGCACTACCTGCGGCACATCGATTCCCATTAGAGCAGAAAAGTCATTGCGCTGGAAGTGGCGCAGATACCGCAATGCATCCATTGATATCCTGCGCATATGCTGGTAGAGCCCTCCGCAACGCGGGCAAACAACACCGCCCTGTTCAGCAGCGAAAAATTGGTCCTGGGCGGTGATCGCTCTCCCGCACCCCACACAATCAGTCAGGTCTGGACGAAAACCAGCATGGTCGAGAATGCACAGCTCAAAAAACAGCGTTGGGGCAAAAGTGTCAGCGCTTGCGTCAATGCGGTCCAGTGTATCGATGATCAAATTGAAGAGCTGCGGAGATGGCTCTTCCTCCACTGTAAATCGCTCTGCCAATTCCACAACGTATGCCGCTCTGCCAGTTTTTTCAAGCGATTCAGGTATGGAAACATATTGTTTGATACCATCCGCCTGGGTCAAGATCCAGAACGTTTTTCCTTTTGCCAGCACCACCCTGGAGTGCATGAATGGTTCCAGATAAGCCGCTTTACGCGAGCCCATTTTTCGCACGCCTTTGGCCATCCCCCTGATCTTGCCCACCTCCCGCGAAAACAGGGTGACCAGCCGGTCTGCTTCCCCAAAATCTTTATGGGAAATAATGACCGCTTCGACCGTTCGGATGTGTTCAGCGGGTTTCATGCCATATTCTCAGGTTACCCATCCAGGCTCTTAGATGTAAACATCCCCGGCAGCAGATCAGATAGTTTAATCTCAGCAGTAATTTTTCCGCTCTCATCCGCTACGATTACGAGCATATCCGGGCCAAATTCCGCCATCACCTGCCGGCATGACCCGCAAGGCATGCCGCCATCCCTGGTGACAACCGCAATGGCTTGAAATTCGCGTTCACCATTGGAAACCGCTTTAAAGATTGCGGTTCGCTCTGCGCAAACCGTAACAGGGAAAGCGGCATTCTCGATATTAACACCATCATAAATTCGACCGGAGTCGGTCAGCACAGCCGCTCCGACCTGGTAATTTGAATATGGAACATACGCCCACTTGCGCACATCGCTGGCGATCTTAACCAGATCGACCTTTTGTTCCTGCTTGAGTTTAGTCATTTTGCTCCTTATTCTTTTTCGAAGATAACTCTTTCGCCGGCACGCCGACCACAACCGCATCATCCGGCACATCATGGGTCACAACCGCCCCCGCTCCGGTTTTGGCGTTTTTGCCGATCTTGACCGGCGCGACCAGCATGGTATCGCTGCCGATAAATGCGTTCTCCCCGATTTCTGTGTGATATTTACCATCACCATCAAAATTGCAGGTGATCGTCCCTGCCCCGATATTGACGTTTTTACCAATGTGCGCATCGCCGATATAGGAGAAATGTCCCATCTTTACCCCCGGCGCGAGATAGGAATTTTTGATCTCCCCAAAGTTACCCATATGGACATGGTCATCCAAATGCGCGCCGCGGCGCAGATGCCCAAACGGTCCCATATCAACATCATTCTCCAAACGGGCGCTCTCCAGCAGGGCATACAGTACTTTACAACGGTCTCCGATCGTCGTATCCTCCAGGATAACTGATGGCCCCAGCTGGCAGCCCTCCCCTACCACGCTTTTCCCGCGCAGATACACCTCAGGGTAGAGCACCGTGTCACAACCCAGGGTAACCGTATCATCGATGAATACTTTATCCGGATCAACCATCGTGACCCCTTCCAGCATCCATCTGCGGTTGATGCGTTGCTGGATGACCTTCGTCGCTTCCGCCAGGTGGATGCGGTTATTGATGCCAATCGACTCCTGATGGTCTTTGATCTCAATCGATCCGATGCGCTGATCTTCTTTTGCGGCGATCGCGATCAGGTCTGTGAGATAGTATTCACCAACAGCGGATTTCTCGACCCGGTCGAGCGCGTCCCATAGCCACTCCGCATCAAAACAATAAGGATTGGAATTCAGTTCTTTGATATTAAGCTGCTCGGGTGTGGCCGCCTTTTCTTCCACAATGCCCATTATGCGCCCCTTTCCATCACGCACAATGCGGCCGAAACCGCGCGGTTCATCTGACACCACGGTCGATATCGTCACGCGGTTGCCTTCGTGCTGATGGGTCCGCACCAACAGCTGGTATGTCTCAGCAGTGATCAGTGGAAAATCTGAATTAGCCACCAAAACGATATCCGATTTTCCCCGAAGCACCTCTCGCGCCTGCATAACCGCGTGCGCAGTGCCAAGCTGGGGTTCCTGCAGTACGTAACGCGCCTGATCACCAAGCGTATCCATTACCAGATCCGCTCTGTTTCCAACCACCACCAGCGGCGAATCCGTACAAATGTTACGCACCGCATCGAAAATATACTCGACCATCGGCTTTCCCAGTAAATGGTGCAGCACTTTTGGTAGTGCTGATTTCATACGGGTACCCATTCCAGCGGCGAGGATCACTACTTCAATTTTGGGATTTTTCATTTTCATCGTCTCAATCTACCTTATCGTGTTCAGTATGTTGATTGTATATATCGACTCAGGGAATAGAAATTATAAACGATGATGAACAAGTCTTGAGAGTGTAAAATGGGCATAGAGCGAACATCAATGGATCTAAAAAACACACTGGTAATAGCATGCGCAACGGTCATGGAAGAGATGCGCCCTTTCATGCCTGACGGTTTGGACCATCACGTTTTTGAATTCGGGTTGCACATCACCCCAAAAAAACTACGCATCGCACTTCAACAAAAGATCAACGATGCCAGCAGAAAATATGAGACCATCATTCTCGGCTATGGCCTGTGCTCATTGGCGATCACCGGTATTTACGCGCCACACAGCCGGCTGGTGGTACCACGCGTGGATGATTGCATCGCTATTTTCCTGGGGTCGCGGGCAGCATATCAGGCGCAGTTCAGCCAGCAGCCAGGCACTTACTACCTGACCAGGGGTTGGATCGAAGTAGGTGACACACCATTCAGTGAATATCAACGCAATTTAGCGCGTTATGGCAAAGAAAACGCGGATCTGGTCTATACCACGATGATGGCACATTACACACGGTTGGCGCTGATCCTCACCAGCGGAAGCGGGATGGAGCCCTATCGCTTATTCGCCCAAGAAACTGCTGCACAGTTTGGTTTACTTTATGAAGAGATCCAGGGATCCGACGCTTTAGTCCGTAAATTATTGCTTGGCCCCTGGGATGAAGAAATCCTGGTTGCTGAAGCTGGCACGCCGATATCCATCGATCCCTTTATTCCATCCGAATAAAGAAGAATGCGCCAGCAAACTTAGCCATGCGTACGCCATTGCCCATGCGGTTTGATAATGGTAATCGTACGTTTGGCGGTAGGATGGATATCCACCTGGCCGCTGCCTTTACAGGCCGGGCATAACACATACCGCGGCTGACTGTCACCAAAGTGGATCTTATTCTCCGGGATACTTCCCTTCTGATTGCATAATGGACAGGCTGGCATAATCACTCCTGATTTAGGACTTTAGTTCTATCCCCAATCGTAATCGATTTAAATCTGCATAAAGGGTGATTCAAGCGGTAACTTGTTTGATCTAAAGTGATCGGGGTGATTTACGAACCCAGCCAATGAAGGTATGAACAAGCTCTCGCGAGAATGTAAAATGTGTTTTACAAAATACTTACAAAGTATTATGGATAAAGTTACTATAATATATCCACATTAAAACCGGATGTAAATTATGAATAAACTTAAATACCTGAGTTTGGTCAGCTTGATTTTGATCGCAGCCTGCGCGCCGATATCAACATCGGCTATGAGTGAAGAAGAAAGCATAGCTGAAAACCCGCTAGAAGTAGAAGAGGTTCCAGATGCGATTGAGCAAGTCCCAGTTATTGACTCTGTCAATCCCCTATCTATAGAAGCGCTGTCAGAGAAGGAATATGGCCTGGGCGAACTGCGGGTCGAATACACCTGGGAAAATAAACCGGAATTCACACGCTACTACATCACCTACGACAGCGATGATCTCAATATCCACGGCTTTGTGAATATCCCGGTCGGCGAAGGCCCTTTCCCGGTGGTGATCGCCCTGCATGGATATATCCCTCCCAGTGAATACGAAACACTTGATTATTCAACCCGGTACGCTGACTCGATCGCGCGCAAAGGGTATATAGTATTGCACCCCAACATGCGCAACTTCCCGCCCTCCGATTCCGCACCGCGCAGAGGCGATTACCATAGCGGATTTACAACTGATGTGATGAATCTGTTGGAGTATGTCCGCCAGGAAGCTGGACAAGAAGGCAGCATCTTCAAGAACGCGGATCTTTCAAGTATGGGTATCTGGGGCCACAGCCTGGGCGGCAGCGTTGCCTTGCGCGTGGCATCGATTGTGCCAGAGATCGACGCAATAGTATTGTATGCAGCGGTCACACAACGCTACTCCAATGCGTCTGCCGGTTTCACAGTGTATGACTTTGAGAACACTGATGCAGCTTTTCAGGTGCACCACGGCACCGCAGACCCGACCGTGAGAGTTTCTGATTCCACGCGCTTCTGCGCCCAGCTGGATAACGCCGGGAAAGACCATGAATGCTTCTTTTATGAAGAAGCTCCGCATACATTCTTACGCCAGGGGCAGGACGACCCGCTCTTCATCCAGCGCGTGGTGGATTTCTATGCTGAGAATATCAATTAGACAAAAAGACTGACAATTTCAAAAAATGAAACTCCTTCAATTCTGAAGGAGTTTTTTCTTCCTTATATTGACAAAGGCTGGGGCGCTCGGGGTCGAACCAAGATCCACGGCTTCAAAGGCCGGTGTGCTGCCATTGCACCACGCCCCAGTATCCTGCCCCCTAGCGAAGCTAAATTTTAACACAAAATTGGGGGAATGTTTTAGCGGATATAATCATAATCTATAAACATAGGATTTAAGCCATATCAATAATGAATAATGAAGAATAGCACTGCCGTAAATAACAATCACCATATTCTGAACCTGATCTCAACAAAAGACTGGATCATTGCCGGGTTAATTTTCCTGTTATTCTTCGGGATATATTTTGGCTTATCGCGTCAGCTTGTGCAAAATACACCAATTGCCAAGTATGATGACATCTTATTTGAAATTGACACCGCCCGCGCCATCATTGATATGACTGTTTTTTCCGGCAATCATTATCGCACGGAGGTCCATCCCATCTATGTCCTGCTTGTTAACCCGTTTGCCGAGCTGGTTGGCAAATTTATATCCCCTGACCCCATCACTGCTATTTTTATCAACGCCCTTTTTGGCGCAGCAGGCACAGCCCTGGCATATCTCATTTTCCGGCTGATGCGAATAAAGCGCTTCTCTGCTGCATTATTTTGTGCTTTATTTGGTTTTTCAACCAGTCAGATATTTCTCTCCGCCATTCCTGACACCGCCTCTCTGGCGGTGTTAACACTTCTGTTCACATACACACTCTTCATCTACACGCTGGAATACACCACCGTCCACGATTGGATTTGGATCAGTGCAGGCATCCTGACTCTGGGAGTGACGACAACCAATTTTGCGCAGACATTCATACTGTATGCCCTCATTCAGCTTAAAACAGACAAACAGCAGAATTTACGGGTTACGCTCTGGAAAATCGCTCGTTATGCATTAATCGTCATTGCAATCACTGTCTTACTGGCACTGCTACAGAAGTGGATTTATCCTTCTTCCACGCTATTCTTCCTTCCGGAAGTTTATTTCAGTGAATTGAATTATGCAAGCATCTCGATCTTTGACGAACCGCTCCGGATCGCCTCAATCGTATTCAAGAGCTTTTCTGCCGACACTATCATTGCACCTAACCCCATCTTCTTTGAGATCCATGGCCGTAACATTATTCCTGCCGTCACATTCACCGATTCATCAAATTACATGATCACTGGAATTGTAGGTCTGATACTATGGAGCAGCTTGCTTTGTTTAAACCTTGTTCAATATCTAAAAGCAGAAAAAGCCAGCCTGCTCACGATTGGTATAGTGGCATGCCTGGCCTTTAATTTCGTATTGCATTCATTCTACGGCATCGGAGAAAAAAACAAGATCGAATTATTTCTATATACTGGCAATATCACATATTTGTTTATCCTTTTAACTGCTGGATGGGGCAAGATAACCGATCGTTCTTATTTCCTGCTCATTCCGCTTATGGCTGCAGCTGCTATCAACAACCTTATGGTCCTCCAGCAAATCATTCATTTCCTTTCTTTCTAAGATTTCTTACAAGGCCCGTGTCGATCGGAAAATGATCGCTGGATCAAAAAAAAACAAATGGTAGATTGCATATTAGAGAGAACAATTAACCTTCTGCCAAGCAATATAAAAGAACTCGCCAGCGATTGCTGGCGAGTTCCCTTTTAAAACTTATAACTTTTCAGGCGTTCGAACTTAGTCCACAATATATGCGGTGGTGAAGTCGAGGCCGCCGAGGACGGAGCGATCCCATCCAACCAGTCTCTCAGACGCGAGCATGGTGTCTGAATAGTGGTAAATCGGGACAATCGGCAGGTCAGTCATCAAGATCTCCTGCGCGATGTAAAGCTGATTGAAGTGTTCAGCTTTATCTGTGGTGGCTAATGCTGCCGCCATGGCTGCTTCAAAATCTGCGTTGAAGTAGTTCGGATCGTTGTAAGCATTTCCATCCTGGAAGATGGCCAGCATGCCGGAAGGATCCATGAAGTCGGTCAGCCAGCCGCCGCGAGCGAATTCATAATCGCCCTGTGTGCGGGTGTCCTGGAAGACGGCCCATTCCTGGTTGGCCAGGGTGGCATTCACGCCCAGGTTGGTCTTGAGTTGTTCCTGAATCAGTTCTGCAACGGTCTGGTGACCCTCAGAAGTGTTATACAGCATTTCAAACTCGGGGAAGCCTTCACCATTCGGGTAACCTGCTTCTGCCATCAAAGCTTGCGCTTCAGCAACACCGGAGTCATCTGTGTACAGACCGTAGGTGCCGGATGTCTCAAAGAAATCACGGCCCTGATCGTCCTTGAATCCTGGCGGTACGAAACCGGCAGCAGGCACCTGACCGGAAGCCAAAGTGTCGACGATTTCCTGGCGGTTGATTGCCAGTGCGAAGGCCTTGCGCACGCGCACGTCAGACCACAGATCCAGGTCCATGTTGAAGTTGTAATAATAGGTTCCGAGCAGCGGGAAGATATAGAAGTTCGGGTCTTCTTCGATCAGGCGCGGAATTTCTGCGGTGGGAACATCGGGGATGAAGAGGAAATCACCGGCCTGGTAAGCAGCATAGGCGGTGTTTGCATCATCCAGGAACGCTACATTCATCTCGTCGATCTTGACGACGTCAGCATTCCAGTATTCGGGGTTCTTGACCAGTTTCATACCTTCACCGATGGTGTACTCGGTCAGCATGAAGGCACCGTTGCCAACAAACAGGTCAGGGTTGGATGCCCATGTGCCATCTTCGCCGCCTGCTGCTTCAACAGCAGACTGCTTGACAGGCATGAAGTGATAGAAGGCCATCAGGGAACCGAAATAATCGGTTGGAGCGGTCAGAGTGACTTCCAGTGTGTAATCATCGACTGCTGTTACACCGACATCATCCGCGGTCACGCCCTCTTCGCCATAAGCGAAGGCGGCTGCGTTGACAACATTGGTGTAATCCCAGATCCATGAATATTCGGATGCGGTCGCGGGATCCATGGCGCGCTTCCAGGCATATTCAAAATCATTGGCGGTCAGGGGCGAGCCATCGGACCAGTTGGATTCGCGCAGATAGAAGGTCCAAACAAGACCATCATCTGACACTTCCCAGGACTCTGCAATGCCGGGCTGCACAACACCGGAGCGCTCGCGCACGAGCCCTTCAAATGTGTTGCCGATGATGTCGCCACCATCGCTGGCGCCATTCATGCCAGGATCGAGCGTCTTAGGCCCAGCGGAGCCCAGGTTCCAGTTGAAAACAACTGGTTCAGCGGGTGCTGCTTCTTCTACAACAGGCGCTGCTTCTTCTACAACAGGCGCTGCTTCTTCAACAGGCGCTGCTGGTGCGCAGCTGGCCAGAACGACCGCTGACGCGATAAGAAGAGTTAATAAGGTTACTGCATACTTCTTCATTTTTCTACCTCCATATGGCTAGAAATATTGATATTGGGAACTGATGGTAATATATTTTGAACGATTTGTCAACATTTTTATATCTACCGAAACAATACCACCTCCTTTTAGATATTTCTTCTTCGTTAATCTAATCCAAAGAAAAAGGCGAACCCGCATGGATTCGCCTTAATTATCAGCTATTGATCTCCTCTGCAAAGTGACAGGCGACAAGGTGATCATTCTCTAATTCCCGTAATTCCGGCGTCACCTGGGTGCATTTTTCTTTCGCATAACGGCAGCGCGAGGCGAAGCGGCAGCCTGGTGGCGGATTGATTGGACTCGATACCTGGCCCTCCAGGATGATACGCTTGACTTTCTTTGTAGCAATTGGATCAGGAATCGGAATCGAAGACAACAGCGCATGTGTGTACGGGTGCAGCGGGCGCGCATACAACTCTTTGCTGCCACATACTTCCACCAGTTTTCCCAGGTACATTACGCCAATACGGTCGGAGATATGCTTGACCATCGATAGGTCATGGGCAATGAAAAGGTAGGTCAGCCCCATCTGGTCCTGCAGGTCTTCAAGCATGTTCACCACCTGTGCCTGAATGGACACATCCAGCGCAGAGATGGGTTCGTCACATACGATCAGATCGGGTTCCACCCCCAGGGCACGGGCGACGCCGATGCGCTGGCGCTGGCCGCCAGAAAATTCGTGCGGGTATCGGCTGGCATGCTCCGGTTTTAAACCTACGGTTTCGAGTAGATGATAAATACGCTGCTGGCGTTCTTTGCCATGGGACAGACCATAGGTATCAATACCTTCGCCAATGATATCCGTAACAGTCATGCGTGGATTAAGGGATGCATAGGGATCCTGAAAAATGATCTGCATGCGCTTGCGAAAAGGCAGCATCTCTTTTTGGCTGAGCTTGGTTATATCCGTGCCATCAAAAATGACCTGTCCGTCCGTGATCTCATATAAGCGCAGGATGGTGCGCCCGGTCGTGGTCTTTCCGCAGCCGGATTCACCTACCAGTCCAAAAGTCTCACCTCTGCGAATTTCGAATGAGACATCGTCTACTGCAGTTAGGTACTTATCATCTTTTTTAAAGAAACTTTTTCCGACCGGGAAATATTTCTTAAGGTTCTTGACCTGTAAAATAGATTCGGTATTATTTTCAATTGCCATCATACACTCTACCGCACTTTCGCTTTTGTCTTGATCGCATCCACTTCGGGCGCGCCTTCTTCCAACAACCAGCATGATGATTTGTGCCCTTCACCCACTTCGAATAGCGGTGCTGGTTGTTCCAAACAGACGCGCATCGCATATTTGCAGCGCGGCGAGAAGGGACAACCCTCGGGCGGGTTCATCAAGTCTGGCGGTGATCCTTTGATCGGGATCAGGCGTTCTTTGCGCTTGAGATCAAGCCTGGGAATGGAATTATGCAGACCGATCGTGTATGGATGCTGCGATTGATGGAATATTTCATTGACCGTGCCGGTTTCCATCACCATACCACCATACATCACGATGACCTTGTTGCAAATTTCTGCAATCACGCCAAGGTCGTGTGTGATCCAGATGATCCCCATCCCAAACTCATCACGCAAGCTTTTTACCAGATCGACGATCTGCGCCTGAATGGTCACGTCCAGGGCTGTCGTGGGTTCATCGGCGATAAGCAGTTTTGGATTACAGGACAAGGCAGTTGCGATCATGGCGCGCTGGCGCATGCCACCGGAGAATTCAAACGGAAATGAATTGATGCGCTCCTTTGCCTGCGGAATACCAACTTTCTCAAGCATTTCCACCGCGTGTGCTTTTGCTTCTGCTTTTGACATATCGGTATGACGCAAGATGACTTCCACCATCTGGTTCTGGATGCTGTAGACCGGATTGAGTGAGGTCATCGGATCCTGAAAGATCATCGCGATGTCGTTTCCGCGCACATCGCCCATTTCACGGTTGGTGAGTTCGGTCAATTCACGGCCATTGAAAACGATCGATCCTCCTTTAATCTTGCCGGGTTCATCAATCAAGCCCATGATCGATAACGCAGTCACGCTCTTGCCGGAACCGGATTCACCCACAATACCCAGGATTTCACCTTCCTGCATGGTGAAACTGCTGCCGCGCACTGCTTCCACCTCACCAAGATGGGTGAAAAAAGATGTCCGCAGGTCCTTAACTTCAAGAATATTCTTCATTGTATGTTCCTTAACCTCTCCGCAGCCGCGGGTCCAGCGCATCGCGCAAACCGTCACCCAGAAAGTTGAATGAAAGCATCGTCAGCGCGATCGCCATCGCCGGGAAGAATAATTGATAGGGATAGGTCAAAATGCCGGAAAGGGCATTGTTGGCCAGTGTTCCCCAGGAGGCCATCGGTGCAGAAACACCCAGGCCGATAAAACTGAGGAATGATTCGGTAAAAATCGCAGTCGGGATCATCATCGTCATCGAAACGATGATTGGCCCCATCGCATTCGGAACCAAATGTTTAAACACGATTTTGGAGGTAGACACGCCCAATGCCCGTGCTGCCAGGATATATTCCTGTTCTTTTAACGCCAGCACCTGGCCGCGCACCAACCGCGCCATCCCCACCCAATACACCGTGCCAAGCGTGATGATGATCGTGCCCAGCCCTCCCTGGCTTTTGATCATCACCATCAACAAAATGATATAGAGGGTGAGCGGAACTGAATTGATGATATCGACGATTCGCATCATGATGTTATCTGTCTGGCCACCTTCATAGCCAGAAATTGCGCCATAGGTCACGCCAATGATAAAGTTCACGATCGTCGCAACAAAAGCCACAAGCAACGAAATGCGCGCGCCATACATGACGCGGATCAAGAGGTCACGACCGAGCGAATCACTGCCAAAAGGATATGCCAAATTTGGCGTAGATTTAACAGGGCTCTCTACAGTTTTATCTTTATAGGTGATTTTGAAAAAATCTTCGTATTCAGTTACTCCCGGTTGGAGTTTATTGGAGTAATCCAGCTCAATCAATTCCTCACCAAATTGATAGAAGTTGACATTGGCTTTCACCGTCTCTTCACGCTGCTGCCGAATCTGTGAAGGAGAAAGCACTTCGCCCACCTCAGTCCGGCCAACAAGCACCTCTTCCTTGTTTACCCTTTCGAGGTTGCGCAAATTGTTGCCATTCTCATCAACGATAAAGAAAGCGTAATCACGTGAGACATACGCAAAAACGCCTTCATCAATCTCGAACAACTCCAGGCGAGGCGGTAAATTTTTAAAAGCATTTTTCTGATCAGAGTAGGATGCATCAAAAAAGTATGGCCCCAAAACACCGAAGAGCATAATAAGGATCACGCCAATCAAACCCAGCATCGCCAGTCTATTCTTCTTTAACCGGCGCCAGGCATCCGCCCAATAGGTCAGGCTTGGTCTTGTGTCTTCGCGTTCCTTTTCCTCCTCAGAGACAAAGGTGAATTTATCCTGAATCATGTTGTTTTCCTTCTCGCTCATCTTATCGACTCCCTTTTTCAAACCGAATTCGGGGATCAATAAAGGCATACGCAACATCCACCAGAAGTACCATAAAGATATAAAACGCGGCGTAAAACGTTGTGATCGCCATGATCGTTGTGTAATCGCGATTGGTGATACTCTCCACAAAATATGCGCCAATACCAGGAATCAGGAAAATGCGCTCAATCACAAATGAACCCGTTAGAATATTTGCGATCATCGGGCCAAGATACGTAACGACAGGGATAAGCGCGTTCTTTACCGCATGTTTTGCAATGACCTTCAATTCCGAAATGCCATTGGCGCGCGCAGTGCGGATATAATCCTGCCGCAGGACTTCAAGCATCGAAGACCTTGTCAAACGGGTGACAAATGAAAGCGAATAACCAGCGAGCGCGATGGTCGGGCCGACATAACCTAATGGCTCCTTAATTCCAAACGTGGGCAGCCACCCCAAACGGCCGGCGAAGAAGAAGATAATGAAGGTAGCGACAACAAAACTGGGTAGCGTAACGCCTAATGTTGCCATGAACATCACAAAATAATCAATCGGTTTATTTTGTTTTAATGAAGAGATAATCCCAAATGGGATACCGAGCGCGACGATGATAATCGTCGCATAAATACCCACTGTAGCTGAAGCAGGGATACCACCCAGGATAAGGTCGTTTACATCAACACCAATCTTTGAAAAAGAAGGCCCCATATTAAATGTGAACAAACCGATCATATAATTAATATACTGTTCATACAAGGGGGCATCGAGATTATATTTTGCCTCCAGCCGGCGCAAAATTTCTGGTGGTACTGGTTTTTCCCGTGTGAAAGGCCCCCCCGGGATGGCACGCATCATAAAGAAAGTGATGGTCGCGATCAGAAAGATCGTGATCAAGGAAACAACAATTCGTTTTAGAATATATTTACCCAACAGACTCTCTCCTTCCGTAGTGAATTCCGTACAGCCATTGGCGTTTGGCTTTTATACTATTTGCCATGCTTTGCGCACGCACATATTTTAATAATTGCATGTCTGCTGTAACGTTTTATATTACCACAATTACACCATTTTTATCCTAATTATCGTTCCAAAGCATATCAGGCATCAACAGCCTTCTTCCATGCCGAACTGTTCGATATAAATCAAACCTTCCCGCAGAGGTGCATCATCCGAAAACCCGCACACGTTCTCACGAACCAATAATGCACGCGGATAAAAGTAAAGTGGAATGGCTGGAAGATCGTTGGCCAGGATCGAGACCGCATTTTTCAGTGATGTGGACTTCGCCGAAATATCCATGCTGCTGCGTTGATTCTGTGAACACTGTGCATCATATTCCGGATTCTGGTATCCAAAGAAATTCGCGCCGCCAGTGGAAGTGCCCAGCCAATAATTGCTTTCCGCAGGTATTTCATCTGCGCTAAACCAGCGGCAATCCAATTCACTGCCAGTCTGCAGGGAAATCAGCGCCAGGTCAAATTTCCGCCCGAATAGCGGTCCATCCGGTGCTGGCTGGTATAGGTCTGAGAGTGGTAATGGAGTCAGGTTCACCTGGATCCCGCATGCCGAAAGATTAGCAGCGATCTCTGTGGCGATTTTTACTCGTAGCGGTGAAGTGGATGTTAGCAGGTCTATTTCAAAGGGAGTCCCGAAGAGGACGTTATTGACATTAGCCGCGGATAAGGGTGTATCCGAGTCAAAATCCGCATCCTGCCAGCCAACCTCTTTAAGTAATGTCATGCCTGCTTGTGGGTCATATGTGTGATTTTTAATGATGAAGTCTTCCATTAATGGATGATCAGAATGCAGCATCCCATCGGCAACCGCCATCCCATCGGCGATGAACATATTCACAATCGCCTGCCGATCGATGCATTGTGCGATCGCCTGGCGGACGCGCACATCGCCAAACAAATCAGAGCGATCGGTTCTATACAGATTGTAATTATTGTCATCAAATGAGGATGGCGTAATCCCAAAAGCAATTATTTCCAATGCAACAGGAGGCAGATCAATCAGCTGCATTCCCGATATTTCTGCATTTTCCTGAAGATAGAGAATGTCTTGCATTCCAAGCGCGGATGGTGAAACGATGTCACACGCTGATTGTGCTGCTGTGAGTAATGATGTGGGATCTGATGCGGACAGGAATCTAAAAGTCAGGGCATCGATAGCTGGCAGTCCTTCAGCCGCACGGTGATAAAAGGGATTCTTAATCAAACGGATGTTCTCTCCCGCCTGCCATGCATCGATCATGAACGGGCCATAACTCAGGGGCATCCGGTTGGCAGTCTCATCCTCAAGCAGGTCAGCTGCGCTGATCTCACGCAGGGCATGGTAAGGCAGCGGTGCCCAAAAGAAATTCTCCAGATCTATTGTAACGAATCCGGGGATGCCCATCCATTCCAGCGTTACTACATCCAGCGCTTTGTAACTCTGCGTCAGGTCAACATATTGTTTGCTGATTGGCGTGAGCGGGTCAGCAGCCATTCTGAAAGAGAACACGGAATCATCCGCAGTGAGCGGCTGTCCATCTGACCATTTCAAATCTTCCTTTAATTGATAATTCACCACAAGCTGGTCAACCTGGAGCGGGCTGGCGCCATCCCAGACCAGCGCGCACGCCGGGCTGGTACACCCGCTGGGAAATACTTCTATGCCTTGTTCCAATGAAACAAGGTTGCCGGTGGTGTTGGCCACAATATCGCCTGCAGAAACCGCAACTGGAATGAATGTAACCGCGCCATTTTCAACAGAAGGGAGAACTTCCAGCAACACAGGCCTTTTATCTCCATTCGAGAGGATATCGATCGGACCGTCAGTCAATACCTGCAACACTTCGCGCTCTGAAGATGATGCCGCTTTGTACGCGTACAATGCGCGCGGTTCACTTCCAATGCAGACGTTCAGCTCTTTTGGTAAAGCTGGAGTTGGGGTGAAGGCTGCGAGCGGGGTTGGCTCAGGATAGAGCAGCCCCATCAGGTTGCATCCTGAAAGGAACAAACTGATCACAATCAGAAATAGAGTCGCTGTTGGATATTGCTTGATTTTTTGCATGATTCCTTTAAATAGTCTCTTCCGTCTTATACACTTCATTCTTCATCACCTGCCCGCAGGCGAACATATGACTCAAATCGCTGCGGTGAAACCTTTCCGCTTTCAAGCGCGGATTTAACAGCACATCCGGGTTCAACGATGTGCGTACAATCGTTGAACTGGCAGTCCGCAACCAGTTCGCGCAATTCAGGGAAATATCCATCCAGTTCTTCCGGTTCCGTATCCCACAACGAAAGTGATCGCAATCCAGGCATATCCGCCACATACCCGCCCTCATCCAGCGGGAACAGCTCACGCACAACCGTTGTATGCTTTCCCTTTTTGGAGGAATCCTTAAGCCCGCCGATTCGCAAACCCAGATCGGGTTGCACCTGATTAAGAAGGCTCGATTTTCCTACACCAGAAGGGCCTGAAAAAGCGCTGATCTTGCCAATTAATTTTTCCTTTAATTCGAAAATATGCAAACCTGCCTGCGCAGAGGTGAATAAAACCTCATACCCGATGGCAGTATAAATGGAGAAAAGCTCCTGTGCCGCCTGGGACCCAATCAGATCGACTTTGTTCGCCACGATCAGGACCGGGATTTCCTGTTTTTCGGTAATGACGAGAAACCGATCCAGCATACGCATGCTGGGTTCCGGGTTTGCGCAGGAAAAGACAAGCACCACCTGATCAGGGTTCGCGAGAAGAATCTGCTTGTAATCTCCGCGCGCAGTCGGCGCAAGTCGGAAGAACGCTTTCTCACGCGGGTAGATATCTTCAATCACACCGCTTCCATCATCCAGAGGTGTAACCTCAACCCAGTCACCGACAGCGATAAAGTCTTCATTCTGCCGGGATTGTTTATGTTTACCACGGAGGCGGCAGGTAATGATGTTCTTATTGACATCTACGGTATAAAAGCTCGCCTGTAGGCGTGTGACCAGTCCGCGCAAAATCTTATGGCTCCGGTGTGGGTTGAATCACTTCCTGGCCGCCGGATGAACCGGAGGAATCA
Organism: uncultured Pelolinea sp.; assembly: GCA_964612815.1. Lineage (GTDB taxonomy): Bacteria > Chloroflexota > Anaerolineae > Anaerolineales > Anaerolineaceae > Pelolinea. Next base: position 42,457 of record CAZTCV010000001.1, read on the forward strand.
GGTACCGGGATTTCGCCAGGTAGTGGCGTGAGCGTGAACTCCAGCGTTGGTGTACGCGTTACGCTGAATCGTGATTCCCATGGATACAGCTTTAACGGCTCGCCATAGAAATAGGTTTCGAATATCCTGCGGAAAACGGGTCCAGCAATTTCCGAACCTTCACCGCCGTTTTCAATAATCACTGTGATGGCAATATCCGGCTTATCCTGGCGGCCTGCGGCAGTATAACCGGTGAACCATGCGTGCGATCTACCCATCGGGTTTTCTGCTGTTCCCGTTTTACCATAAATGGGAATGCTGATATCACCAAGCTGTTCACGCGCCGTGCCGATGTTTGACCGCACGACCCCGCGCATTCCCTCAGCGATTGCATCCAGCGTTTCCTGTGAAATAGGCAGTGATCCCTGCTCCTCCGGGCTGAAGGTATACATATCCACGCCATTGGATGAGGTCATCCGTTCTATCACCTGCGGCCGGTAGAGTGTACCGCCATTAGCCAATGCTGCGGTGAACCGCACCACTTGGAGCGGCGTGGCCAGCATATCACCCTGGCCGATGCCCTGTTGTACCGCGCTGCCATCGGTGGTTGGATCGACAATTTGCCCGGTATTCTCTGCCACCTGGCCAATACCGGTCGCGCTGCCCAGCCCGAAACCACGCGCGAAATCAGCCAGATAGGTCGCACCTTCTTGGCGGAAGAGATCCAGGCCGATATGATAGAACCATGGATTGCAGGACCGCGTCAGCCCCTGAGTGAGGGACAACGTCCCGCTTGGCGGAAGTTCTTTATCCACCGTCCAATCCTTAAAACGTTCACCGGGAAGCTCTTCAAAATAGGAGCCGCAGTAATAGGTTGTTTCGGGGGTATACAGGTCGCTCTCCAGCGCTGCGGCCATAGCGATGATCTTAAAAACCGAACCGGGAGGATAGGAACCCTGTGTGGCCCGATTCAGCAGTCGCTGCTGACCATCATTGAGCATATCACCCAGCTGCTCCGCCGAATTGCGATTGGATGCAGTGAAAAGGTTGGGGTCAAAGTTAGGCGAAGACGCGATGGCAAGAATGCGACCGGTATCCACCTCCATCACAACCGCCGCACCCCTGAATCCCAGCAGCGCTTTTTGCGCCTCGATCTGCAGATTTTTATCAATCGTGGTGGTGACATCCTGCGGCAATCGGGCGTCCGCCCGGCTGATCTGGGCAATGATCTGGCTTTCCGGATTAACGACATACAGAGTCGCAGCCGGTTTTCCAGCCAATGCTTCCTCTGCGAATTTTTCCAAACCCGCCTGTCCAACACTTTCATCCCCGAGATATCCGCGCGTCTGATATTCATCCACCTGCTCTGGACTGATTGGCTGTAAATAACCGATGGTTTGTGAAGCAATGCCGCCGCTGAAATAATATCGGGCCGTAAATTCTGCTAATTGCAAACCACTGATCGAAGTAAGGGTGCCCCACAAGGAATCACTGATTTCCTCAGCAGCAACCTCACCAACAGGGACATACCAGTTGGTTGAACGGATATCCTCATAGGATGCCTGGATCGATTCGGTGGTTCTGCCCGTGAGCTCTGACAAATAACGAAGCAGCAGCCCTTCCTGCCCTTCACCAATCTGATTTGGAATAATGGCCAGGGCATAAGCCGTCACCTGATCCACGATCTTTTGACCATCACGCGCAAAAATATCTCCGCGCTCCCCATAATTCCTTTCAAGTTGAAGCGTGTTGCCGCCCGCCAGTTCTGGCAGGAATAATCCATTATCCCAAATCACACGCCATTCGCCATTCTCAAGCCGCAACGGCATATTAAAATCACGCTCAATACTTCCAAACATGGCGGTGTCAAAAGTCGCCTGGTATTTTACTGATGCTGTTTCTGGGTTTTTTGTTGATGACAATAATTCAGCTTTCAAATCATTCAAGGTCATACTGAATGTCGAATTTTCATAGAATGCAACAAAATCCTCTTTTGTGATCGACGCGCGCGATTCCACTGAAAGCAGGTCATACATGCTCTCAAAGGCGCTATTCTCCCAATACGATAGGAAGAATGCAGCGACATTATCCACTTCAGGAGCGGATGAGACGTTTACATTTGGGGTAGGCAATTCCTGTGGCGGTTTTTCCGCGCAGGATACGATCAGCAAACCCGCGACGATCAAGGTGATGATTGTTTTTTTCAGATCCATATATTTCATCTCCGGCAGGAGTCTTAACCGATATTCTCCCCTGCCATTACCCGTGTGGTGATCGGGCAGGAATATTCTAATTGATTTTGACACACAAGCGCAAACTGATTTGGGCAGCCAATCCCGCAACGTCTCAGTGTGCGTTCCAAATGGCACAGGGGCATCCCCATCACGCTCGCAAAACAACCTTCGAAATGATCCGCGGGCAAAAAGGAGCGGTTCTGAATGGCATATGCACCTGCCTTATCAAGCGGGTCACCGCTGTCGATATATTGTTTGATTTCATCGGTTGAGTAATCCCGCATGCGCACTGGTGAACTGCAAATATCCTGTGTGATCCCGGCTTCTGTGCGGACAGCGATTGCCGTCAGCACCTCATGAGTCCGGCCGCGCAGCGCAGCCAGCATGGCGAAAGCATCATCCGCGCCATTTGGTTTTCCGAGGATCTCATCTTCCAGCACGACGATTGTGTCTGCTGCAATGATAACGCTATTTTTGTCTTCCCTCTGAATTGGTTTTTGCGCTTTCTCTTTGGCCACACGCATGACATAATCCCGCGCAGGTTCGTTTTCCCGGCGCGATTCATCGATATCCGCAGTAACTGACTGGATATCCCAATCCAACCATGCAAGCATCTCTCGCCTGCGGGGGGAATTGGAAGCCAGCCAAAAAATTTTTTTAGCCATAGCGCATTGATTTTAACATACTGGTGATTTTTCCTGTCATGCTTACATTTCTCCTGATTGGAAATTCAGCAGATTAAATATGACTCTAATGATCTTTTTGGCTACCTTTCGTTATAATCCAAGTATTACTTATGAAATATCAAACAATAACTGATATTGTACAGATCTCTGAACAAGCCTGGGAGCAGGCCCTGAAAAACAGTGGTATCCGCTCTCCTTTTCTGCGCTATGGATTTCAGTGCGCATGGTGGTCACACCTGGGCGGAGGAGAATGGCAGAATGGTGAACTATGCATTATCACTGCGATTGAAGATGGAGAATTGATTGGGATCGCTCCACTTTTCTCTACTCTGGTCGAAGGCGAACAGCAGATCCATTTTATCGGCAGTCTGGAGATCTGTGATTACCTTGATTTCATCATCCCAGCCGACCGGGCCACTGAATTCATTCAAAACGCGTTACGGATCGCAGCAAATGAAGGCAACACATCTATTTCCAAAATTATCCTTTACAACATTCCCGATCATTCACCCACCATCTCTGCGTTGCAGCAGGTTTCGGAAAATGGCGGCTGGACTGTGCAAACCGAAAAGGCATATCACACACCAGCAATCACGTTACCGGATGATTGGGATACCTATCTCATGACCATCGACAAGAAACAGCGCCACGAAATCCGTCGCAAAATCCGCCGGGCTGAAGGCAGTGAAGAAGACCGCGTTGCGTGGCATATCGTTGACAAAGAAGATGAGCTGGACCAATCCCTCACGGATTTTTTTGGATTGATGGAAAATGATCCTGATAAGGCGCGCTTCCTGAGCGCAGAAATGCGGGCACAGATGGATGCGATCATCCGCTGGGCAGCGCAGGCAGATATCCTGCAGCTCTCATTTCTGACGATTAACGAGGAAAATGCAGCTGCTTATCTGTGCTTTAACCATGCCGGCAGGATCTGGGTCTATAACTCAGGATTCAGCCCCGGCTTCGGTTATTATTCACCCGGCTGGGTTCTGCTTGGCTATCTGATCCAGCATGCGGTTGAAAATGGAAACACCCATTTTGACTTTATGCGCGGAGATGAAGAATACAAATACCGTTTCGGCGCTGAAGATAGTTTTGTGATGAAGTCGATCATCACATGCGAACAACCCTAGAATTCCGCATCGCCCCAAACGCGCATCAGGCGGGTAAAGAAAACCGCCATCTGTTTCAATCCATCCACACGGATATGTTCATTGATGCCATGCACACCCTCTCTGCCTTCTGGTGAGGTCTGCAATGGGGAAAATTTATAGATATGCTCACAAATTGGCTGATAATGGCGCGAGTCGGTTGCGGCGAGGAATACGAAAGGCGCAACCGCGACGCGATCAAACACCTGCTGAATGACCAGGTGCAGCGTTCGGTAAGCAGGCGTATCCGTATCTGATACCCTGGAGGCCTCCCACCCACCAAAATTCTTGTCAATCGAAATTGTTACCCGCGGGTCACCAATCACCTTCGTAAAATGATTGATCACATCATCGATGGTATCACCCGGCAGAAGGCGGCAATTCACCTTGGCTTCCGCTGTTGATGGAAGCACGTTATCTTTAATTCCGCTTTCGATCATCGTGGCTGCGTGCGTCGTGCGGATCATCGCATTCATTTGCTTTGATTTCGCTAGCTGCTTGCGCAGGACCGGTTTGAACAGCCAGGCATTGGCGATCACAAATTGCATACTGAATGGCAGCAGGTGCCCGATATTAAGCAAGGTCGGCAGAATGTGGTCAAGCCGGGCCGGCATGGGATGATCATCCATTAGCGCAATGGCGCGGGCGATGATGCCGATCGCAGTCTGGCGTGGCGGCATGGAGGAATGCCCGGGTTTGCCAGCGGCGGATACAGACAGCGTCAAATATCCCTTCTCAGTAGTTCCCACCAGGCCGACCGGATCTTCAACGCCTTCCAGTATTTTTTCCGTGATCATGCCCCCTTCATCCAGGACAGCAGCCAATTGCACGCCTTTTGCTTTCAAATTCTCAACAATATGCTTGCTGCCATGAAAACCCATGATCTCTTCATCGTGGCCAAATGCAAGGTAAATAGTTCGGCGGGGGGTGTATCCTCCCGCAAGCAGAGCTTCCACGGATTCCAGCAACGCGACCAGATGGTTTTTCATATCCAGCGTTCCGCGCCCCCACACCGCGCCATCCTTGATTGCTCCGCTGAAAGGATAGACCTTCCATTGCTCAAGCGTGTCCTTATCCGCCGGGACTACATCCATATGCGCATTAAAAAGAACAGGCAGCAGCCCGCTATCCGTCCCCTTCCACTCAAACAGAAGACTATAGGAATTGATCACTTCCTTCGTTAGAGTTGCATTGAGCTGGGGGTAGGTATTGTCAATCCATCGATGCATCTCTAAAAACGGTTTAAGATCATCCGGAGAAGGTTCGATTTTGGAGACACTCGGGATGCGCACTGCCTCTGAAAGGTGTTCTGCAATCTGGTTGGTGATTTGTGATTTTTCAATCGGCAAAAGATCGATCGGTTTCTTCTGCAGACGCAGTGTTCGGAAAAGCATCCAGGCAATTAAGATAATGAGCAAACCCAAGATTAATATCCATGTATTCATACAATCTCTCTCATCTATTCATCTGTTATTAACAGGATGGTTTTACCATAAAAAAAGAACACCCGTCAGAAACGGGTGTTCAGCTCTGTCTTTTTTTCTATTGATCAAGCATCCCGGTCAGTGCTTTAAGCATGGTGGAGGTCACCAATTGGCCGGACTGCTTACGATAATCAGTTTCACCCATGGTTGTTCCGGAAAGGAGCGCGCCCGCCAGAGATTCCAGGCTGCTCTCATTGCCTTTGGTGGCGTTGAGAATCTTCATGCCAGCCCCAAGCAGATCGCCCATATCCAGCCCTCCCTGCGCATCGGAGGATGAGCCCCCTGCCAGTGCGCCCATCAGGTCGCCCAGGTCAAGCCCATTATCCTGCTGCTGCGCGCCAGCCAGGCCGCCAAGCAGTGAACCCAGCAGACCGCCGCCAGACTGCGCCTGGGTTGGTGCACCTTTGCCGCCATTCATGATCGTCTGCAACATGGCCATGATCAATCCCGGATTAAGCTCTTTACCAGCGATCTCTTTCGCCGCGCTGCGAAGACCTTCGGCGTAAATCGCTCCCGAACCGCTCTTTGTCTTACCACGTAATATCTGCGCGGCATATTCCAACTGATCTGCGGGATCTGCATTTTTCTTCTCTTTCATCGCCTGCGAGATCACTTCAAAGATCTCGGCCATGTGGTCACCATGGTCATGGTTGTAGGAATCCGCTTCATTTAATGCGGCCTTGCTTTTTTTCATTGTTTTGGAAACCTGATTAAATAAAGTAATAAGATCAATTTGATTATTAGCCATCATTCCACTCCGTGTTTATTTTTTTATACACTAATTGTACAAAATATCCCCGATAAAACCATATATTTTTTATTAATTATCCAAAGCCCATCGCTGATACAAACCTAAATTTCCTTCTTTTCCATCTGAATAGAAGGTCTCGGCTATCTCAAACCCCGCGCCGCTCGCTAATTGCTTCAGTTCATTTTCCTCAAAGATGTGCACATAACGATAAGCAGGCGTTAGTGCTGCATGATCGTGCGCGCGCCAATCCATCAGCACATCCCCGCTTTCAAGCACACTTTCATCTATACCAACCACTTTCCAGTCCAGAATACGTTCCTTCAGGCGTGAAGAATTGAGCGGTTGCCAGACGGAGATCCATATCACTGTGTCCTGAGAGGCCAATGAGCGTATCTGCCGGCACAACCGCAAGCGCAAGGCAGCGCTGGGAATATGGTGCAGCACCGCGTAACAAAATACCGCATCCCAGCTTAAAGCAGGCAGCGCCATTACCCAGTCTTCGCTGCTCAGATCCGCATTCAAAAAACTGATCGATTGGTCGGGTGAAATCGGGCTTGTATTTTCTTGTGCCGCAGTGATCAAACCAGCGCTGAAATCAACACCGGTGTAAGATCCTTTGAACCCCATCTTTGACCACGCCTGCACCAGGTTGCCGTTGCCGCAGCCAATATCCAGGTAATTTCCGCGTTGCGGCATTTTCTGCAAGACACTCCGCACACCAGATTGAATACGCCCGCGTGTTTGCGAAAAAGATTGGGCGAAGGTTTGATAGAATTCTTGATTGATTCCATTCAGCCGCTCGATAATATCCGCATCCATAACGAAGATTATAGCGCGATCAGGCAATGGGACAGAGGATTTAAATGACAGAACAAGATAAGCGCTGGCGTAAAGACCGCCAGTATACACAGGAACAAATACAAATTGCCACGATCGTCCTGGATGAGATTCGCGCGGGCGAGGACACAATGAAGGCAGTGCGCGCACACCCTCTCAGCACAGGTGGGTATATCGCCAAACATATGCTGGTGCATATCTATCGCCAGCAGATCGCGTCAGGAGAAACCGTCGCCGATAAAACACTGCTGGCGCGCATCCGTATGAAACCGATCCGCTCCTTGTCCGGCGTTTCCACCGTGACGGTTCTCACCGAACCTTACACCTGCCCCGGGAACTGCATTTTCTGTCCGGATGATGCCCAGCTGCCAAAGAGTTATTTGCGCGAGGAACCAGGCGCAGCGCGCGCTTTCCAGAACGAATTTGACCCCTTCCGTCAGGTACGCTCGCGTATCGATTCTTACCGCGCAATTGGTCACCCGGTGGACAAGATCGAACTGCTCATCCTGGGTGGATCCTGGTCGGCATATCCGCTTGCGTACCGTAAACAGTTCGTTAAGCGATGTTTTGACGCGATGAACGGTAAAGACGCGAAGACGTTGGAACAGGCGCAGGAATGGAATGAACAGGCGCAATCCCGCAATGTGGGATTGGTGATCGAAACGCGCCCGGATGAGATCACGCCGCAGGAGATCGCCAACATGCGCACGCTGGGTGTGACCAAAGTGCAGATGGGCGCACAAAGCTTTGATAATGAGATTCTGACGAAGAACCTGCGCGGGCATGATGTGGCTTCCACCCTCAAAGCAACCGCACTGCTGCGGGCAGCCGGGTTTAAGATCGTGCTGCACTGGATGCCCAACCTGCTTGGCGCCACTCCGCAATCTGACCGGATCGATTTCCAGCGTATGTGGGATGGCGGCTTCTGCCCGGATGAACTGAAGATCTACCCCACCCAGCTGCTGGAGCAGGCGCCATTATTTGCATACTGGCAGCGCGGTGAATTTACACCATACACCACACAGGAACTGGTCGAGCTGATTGCGGATATCAAACCTTCCATCCCGATCTATAATCGTGTCAATCGTATCATCCGTGATATTCCAGCAAATTACATCAAGGCCGGCAGCAAGCGCTCCAGTTTGCGCCAGGACGTGCACCAGGAACTCAATCGACGGGGGCAGCACTGCCGCTGTATCCGTTGCCGCGAGATCCGCGCCGAGAAAGTCGATGCGAAAGACCTGATCTACAGCGATGATACCTACACTGCCGCATTTTCCGAAGAACATTTCCTTAATTACGCCACAGCAGATGATAAACTAGCGGGCTATTTACGTCTGGCTTTCCCGCAGCCCGTGCCAGCCACACACCAGGATTTGCACACCCAATTGTATGAACGCATCCCTGAACTAAAGGACGCAGCGTTGATCCGTGAAGTGCATATCTATGGACAATCGCTGGCCGTTGGCGGTGAGATCGATGGCGCAGCGCAGCACAGTGGTTTGGGTACTGAGTTACTTGTTAGAGCAGAAATGCAGGCAAAAGAAAATGGGTATTCCAAAATCGTGGTTATTTCCGCCATCGGCACCCGCATCTATTACCAAAAACGCGGATATCGGCTCAGTGGTCTTTACATGACGAAGGATCTCGAGTAAAAATAAGTGTCTATATCATGCGCGCATGCCCTACTGCAACGCACTGTTCTATCGCCGGTATGATGGGGGGGCAGGGGCATCTTCGCATCCCACGATCCTGCTGCATGGTCTGGGCGGTTCCCACCTTTCATGGCCTCCACAACTACGACGACTGCCTGGCCAAACGATTTACGCACTGGACCTGCCGGGGCACGGACAATCAATTGAAAACACATGCATAGATATGGATTGCTATATCACAGCGTTGAAGCATTTTTTCAAATGCTTGCGTTTTGAGCAGATTAACCTGGTCGGCCATTCGATGGGTGCGATGATCGCATACGCATACGCCAGTGAAAATCCAGACCAAATCCATTCGCTTGCGTTATTATCAATGGGGATAAGTACTCCATACGCACGCCAATTAGAGCTGGGTTTTATCCAGGAGAGAACCAGGAGCCAGGCAATCACTATCCTGAAACGCTATGGGTTTCATCCATCATTTCCCAATCATGCACGTAAACGCCTGCTCGATCCCCTTTATCAGACGCGATTGAGCCTTCTGCATGCCGACGCAATGGTTTGCGCCAATTTTAATGCACATGCCTATGCTCAAGCATCCAATTATCCCATTTTGCTGATCACCGGAACGGAGGATGAGCTGGTTCCGCTTTATGGTGTGCGCAGATTACTCTGCCAGAATGCGAATTTAGAGCTGAAAACAATCGATGATTGCGGCCATTTTGTGATATATGAAAAACCGGAGGTCACGAGTCATCATCTCAGACAATTCCTCGGTAGACAGAAAGAATAAATGCGGGAATTATAGATACTCGCGTAACTGTCCTGATCGCCTTGGGTGGCGCAAACGGCGCAGAGCTTTGGTTTCGATCTGGCGGATTCGCTCGCGCGTAAGACCAAATTTTCTGCCCACCTCTTCCAGCGTATAGAAACGACCGTCATCCAGCCCAAAGCGTAGGCGTAAGATGCGCGCTTCGCGGTAAGGCAGGGAATCGAGGATATCATTTACCTTCTCGCTCAGAAGTCTGGAATATACCTGCTGGCTGGCCGTGGGAGTGTCCTTATCCTCAACAAAGTTGCCCAGCTCCGATTCTTCCTCATCATCATTGATCGGACTTTCCAGTGACAGCGGCAGCCAGGAGACACGGATCATCCAGTCCACCTTATCCTGCGGAAGGTCAAGCGCTTCTGAAAGTTCTTCAATGGTTGGTTCACGCCCCATTTTTTGTTCAAGCGCATGAATATGCTTATACATAACACGAATACGGTCAACCATATGAACAGGAACGCGAATCGTGCGCCCCTGGTCCGCAATCGCACGGGTGATGGTTTGTCTGATCCACCATGTCGCGTAAGTGGAAAAGCGGAAACCGCGGGAATGGTCATATTTTTCAACAGCTTTCATCAATCCCAGGTTACCCTCCTGGATCAGGTCAAGAAAAGGTACACCGCGATGGGTGTATCGCTTCGCTACACTCACCACCAGTCGTGTATTGGCTTTGATCAAATGCTCACGCGCTAGCAGACCATCTTCAATCACTGTTTCTGCCAATTTGCGTTTTTCTTCGTTAACCGTTTCTTTTTCGCGAATCAACACTTCTTGCATTGCCCGGCAGGCTTCATAGCGCATTGCCAGATCGATCTCCTGTTGTTTGTTGAGGAGCGGGACTTTGCTCATTTCCCGCAAATAGAGGGTCGTGGTGTCATCACTGCTTAATTTGTCAACACCAGCGACAACACCTTCATCATCATCGACTTCATCTTCATCATCAATATCATCGGAAAAAGAGATGCCATCCTCTGTTTCTTCCTCATCATCAGATAGGACAACCTCAACACCCTGGCGGTTGAGCATAACCACCATCTCCTCCACCGCACTTGCGCCGCTGCGAGGAATGATCTCTTCAATGTCTTCAAGTGTGAGATGGCCCTGGAGATCCGCTCTCTCCAACAGCATTTCTATGATCATCTCGCTTTCGTTGTCGTTTGAAAATGCTGCGTTCAATTGTTTCCTCCCTTATTTATTGAGCTTTGTTTTCCAGCCCTTGAGATCTATTTTATTAGCAGGCTCTTCATCATCATGACTATGTTGATGTCCGCAATCGATTAAATTGCGATTGGCACCACAAATATCGCAAAGCCCCTTGCAATCTGGTTTACAGACAGGACTGATCGGAATCTCCATCAGAATGTAATCGTGCAGGATAGGTTTGAAATCAACATTACCACTTTCTGATACCTGAATTTCATCTTCAGATGGTTCGATAAATGGAAATGTAAAGAACTCCTCGAATGTGCCATGCACCATCTCCTGGAATGGTTCCAGGCATCGACCGCATTCATTATCGATATATCCTTTAAACTCAGCCATACTGCGGAATCCGTCCTGGTTACGGATCAACTCAATTTCCCCCGCCAGTTTCTTGACAACAAACTCATCATCAAAGTCGAACTCTTCTGCTTCAATTGGGATGACACGCGCATATCCAATGGATTGGTTAATCAAGAATCCGATGTTAATGAGAAAAGGATTTCGCGTTGCTTTCACGATAATTCGTATAAAATGAGTATAATTTGCCCGATTATAGCATGCCGGTATATACCAGTCAAGTTTTTATCAAAATAATCATAAATTTTAACAATCAATGACCAGACAACTGCTTATCGCGACCACAAACAGGGGAAAACAAGAGGAAATGGCTTCACTTTTCGGCTACGCTGATCTCACCCTGGTCACACCTCAGGACCTTCAGCTGGCCCTGACAGTCGCAGAGATTGGAAGAACGTATGAGGAAAACGCACTGCTAAAGGCGAAAGCTTTCTGCGTAGCTAGCGGGCTGCCTGCACTGGCTGATGATAGCGGCCTGGAAGTGGACGCGTTGGATGGCGCTCCTGGTTTATATTCCGCCCGTTTTTCTCCAAAATCCGGCGCATCAGACGGAGACAGGCGAAAGCTGTTGTTGACCAAACTGGCCGAATTACCCCAGCCCTGGACAGCACGTTTTATTTGCACGATCGCGCTCGCCCTGCCGGATGGGTTTACCATCACGCGCTCAGGGGTTTGCGAAGGTGAGATCGCACAGATCGAACGCGGTGAAACCGGATTTGGATACGACCGCATTTTTCTCGTCAAAGAAGCCAACCAGACTATGGCTGAACTGGGGATGGAACAAAAGAACCGCATCAGCCATCGTGCAATCGCTGCGCAGAAAATCCTGGATATACTGCCAGGTTTATTGGCTTAGGCTGTCTGTGATTTCAATCTGCCTCGAAAATCTTTGATGAGGAAGGGCAGGTATAAGAGCAGGAACATGATCAGACCCAACCCCTCAATAAACACAAGGTAGATCGGCCACTCAGGCAGTGCATCTAGAAGTGTGGGCCCGGGCGGTTTTCGGCTAACGAACAAATAATTACTTCCAATAACAGAGTTAATTCCAAGCACGATCAGCATATAGAAATTCATCACAATCATTACACGCAACAGCGATTTCCAGGTAGGCCGAAACCCTTCTACAGCGGTGAGATAAACCGCACCGGTGACGAGCAGTCCATGGGAAATAAAGGTTTGAAAAAATCGGTAATGCGGAAAGCCATAGATACCGATATCAGGCGTGAATAATGCCTGCAAAGCCCCGCTAATTCCCATAAAATAGGCAAATTCATAAATAGTCTTGTCCTTCTTGATCAGCATAAATCCGGACAGCCAGATCAAAATGGAACAGGCATGCAGAGGAAGATGCTCCTGGATATTCCATGATCCATAATACAGATGCCAGAAATGGTATGATGCCTCGTTTACCCATAAAATGATCGCGATAGCCCAGCGGGTGCGCGCCCGTGATCGCTCATCCTTTTTGCGGTCGCGCAGTAGAAAGATATTTAACAGTACTAGCAAGATCAAGGTGACTATTTGCGGTGTGCCAAGGAACTGGAACGGCCTGCCTTGATAATCATTGATAAAGTAATCTCCCATCGTTTTTGCCTCCGTGATAAGGTATCGACTCGTTTAACCCACAATGGGCATCCGGTTATTCGCCCATTGTATAACGGAAAGCGCAGGCGTCAATCACTATTTTTCAGGGTTGACATAAAATCCGTGATCCTGGCTTCATAGCCCTGTTGTGAGGGTTGATAGAAATGAATATCCCGCATGTCATCTGGCAAATATTGCTGAGAGATGTAATGGCCGGGGAAATCATGCGGATATTTATATCCTTTACCATGACCAAATCCTTCTTTATCACGGTTGCTATCCATCAGGTGCACGGGGACTGGCCTGGCGCCAGATTTCTCGATCATCTCAGCTGCCTTAAAATAAGCAAGCGCTGAATTCGATTTTGGTGCAGTTGCCAGGTAAAGGGTCGCCTCAACGATCGGATAAATGCCTTCCGGTAATCCAACATATTCATAGGCATAAGCAGCCGCGGATGCCACCTGAATCCCCTGCGGGTCTGCCAACCCAACATCTTCGCCTGCCAATATCATCAGTCTTCGCAGGATAAAACGGGGGTCTTCCCCCGCTTTCAACATTTTCGCCAGCCAGTATAACGCCGCATCTGGATCAGATCCGCGAACGGATTTAATGAATGCGGAAATCGTATCGTAATGTTCATCCATATTCTTATCGTAACGGATGGCACGCTGCTGAATACTTTCCTGCGCAATCTGTATATCAATCAGAATAGATCCATTCGCTTCGGGCTCTGTTGATTCAACCGCCAATTCCAGCGCATTCAAAAGACTACGCGCATCACCATTTGCCATCTGCACCAGGTGGTCTTTTGCTTTCTCGCTGACCCTCAACAGCCGGCTGCCGTATCCGCGCTCCTTATCGGACATTGCCTGATCAAAAACCATGCCCAATTGCGCTGCATCCAGCGGTTTGAGGTTGAAAATGCGGGAACGTGAGACAAGCGCAGGGATCACATCGAAATATGGGTTCTGGGTGGTTGCCCCAATCAAAATGATCAGGCCAGACTCAATGCTGGGAAGGAGCGCATCCTGTTGCGCACGATTCCACCTATGCACTTCATCCACAAAGAGGATCGTTCTTTTGTTATACATCCGCCGTTTTTCAGTTGCGTCGCTGATAACCGAGCGCAGTTCACTCTTTCCAGCCATGACGGCGGATATGGTGATGAAATCGGAACGGCTGTAATTGGCGATCAATTGCGCCATTGTGGTTTTGCCCGAGCCAGGCGGGCCGCACAGGATAATCGATGAAAAAAGACGGTCGGCTTTGATTGCACGCCTAAGCAAACGCCCTTCACCAATGATCTCCTCCTGGCCAATAAATTCGTCCAGTGTGCGCGGGCGCATTCGGGCTGCCAGTGGTGCCTCCGTTTTCATCCGTTCATGCATGGCATGGTCAAAAAGATCCATCTTTTCCGCCTTTCTTAGGGTTAGAACTTAAGTCCTATTATACTGCGAATGGAGATCATATTGATGAATTTGCTATACAATAGATGTTACACGGAAAATCCAATCGATCTTTATGGAGTAGAACATGCGAAACATCATTGGTCTGGCACTAATCCCGCTGATTTGTATGATCGTTACCATCCTGACAGCAGTGGTTGTCATCTTTGCGCTGCGGCGCGGTACTCGAGCGATCAATGAACAGGCGCAGGATATCATTGCTCAAAAACAACAAACGCGCAGCGGCAACACACGCTGGGCGCGCGCTGACCTTCAGGCGGAAGAATTGGACGCCCCGGAACCTGAACCTACGATCCCCTGCGCAGCTTGCGGCGGGGAGAATAAAGCCAGCAGAAGCACATGTTCTTTTTGCGGCAGCAAGCTAACAGCATAGATTGGAGAAATGACGCATGTTTAGAAACCCTAAAGAATTCCTCCCCAATAATAAAGGTACAGCATTGATCGTACTCGGCCTGGTTTTGCTTTTTACCAGCCATGCGCTCGCGGAGTTTACCCAGCCAGCGCTGGTCATCCTGCGTTATGCGCTCTTTATCGCTGCCATCGCGCTATATTTTTCTGTGGCACTCGCCTTCCATCGGGAAAGACTCCGCAAGAAAGATGCCCGCGAGACAACACAAAAGAACTGACGTCTCTGTTTCTTAATCGCTTTCTTTGCGCATCCTTTTACCGTCTTTCATCGTATATAAGGTGTAAGTAAAAGCAATTTTATATTGGATGGAAGGTAAAAAATATCATGAAGAAAAAATTATTTTGGATATCTGCAGTATTGATGATAGGCAGCTTGACCATTTCAGGATGCGTAAGCGGCCCGTATGACACGCAAAACTTCGAAGTCGAGGGCTTTGAGAAAATACGCATCGATACATTTGGTGAATTTGTCATCGAGCAGGGTGAAAGTGAATCATTGACGGTCAATGCGCCACGTGACTATTTGCGGTATCTGATTGCCGAAGTGGAAGGCGACACGCTTGTCATTCGTACCCGTCGCGGCTTCTTCGGAGGGCCGGTAAACCGCGCGGTTTTCACGATCAGCATCAATGAACTGGAAGAGATTTCCCTGACTGGCGCGGGCGCGATCAAGGTGTTTGGGCTTGAAACCGATGCACTGGAAGTGAACCTGACCGGTGCAGGCAGTATCGAAATCGATCAGCTTAGTGCCCAACGGCTTGAAGTCAACCTGACCAGCGCTGGCGCGATCATCATTGCGGGCGCAGTCAAAAACCAATTTGTCAATCTGACCGGGGTAGGCAGTTATGAAGCCGGCGACCTGAAAACAGAAGAGACCGAAGTGCTGATGACTGGGGCGGGCAGCGCGGTTGTCTGGGCGGAGGAAGACCTTGAGATCGAGGTGACCGGAGTGGGTTCTGTGACCTATTTTGGCAATCCGGACGTATACCAGAACATCACCGGGTTAGGATCGGTCAATAGCAGGGGCGAACGTAAATAAAAAAAATCTAATTACATATACAGAAGCCGTGTGTTTGAAAACGCACGGCTTCTATTTTATTCAATCCAGACCAGGCCAGCATACTTGCTGAAATCGTCAAGCAGCAAGTAAACTATTCCACTTTCCAGGTCAACAACATTGATCTGGCTGCCATTACTCCCTTCGCGAATGAAGGCAATATGCATGCCATCTGGCGACCATGCAGGCGAATGAACAGTCACTGGCAGATTTGTCAATTGGGTCTGTGTACCATCTTCCATATCTAACAAGTAGATCTGGAAATGCCCGGTATCGCGGCGTGAGAGAAATGCGATCTGGCTGCCATCCGGCGACCATACCGGTGTCGCTTCATAGTATTCATTCTCGGTTAATTGGGTTTTACCGCTGCCGTCTTTCTCCATCAAGAAGATTTCGAAATCACCGTCACGATCTGATAAATAGGCAATTTGCTCGCCATCCGGGGACCAGCTGGCCTGCGTCTCCTGTGAATCCTCCTCGGTCAGGATGATCTTCTCTCCCGAATCCAGATCGAGCCTATAAATATCATAATCGCCAAGCGCATCTGACTGGTAAAGCACACTGGTGCCATCAGGACTGATACGCGGTTCGGTTTCGTCAGCACCAAAGGCCGTCAGCTGCTGTGGTTTGCCGCCTGGCAAAGATACCGAATAGATATCATAAATCCTCGTACGATCAGAGGAGAACACCACCAGGCTGCCATCCTGCGTGATATCCGGAGAGATGTCGGATGCGCTTGTGCGGGTGATGCGCTCCATCTCTCCGCTTTCAAGGTGAAGCAGGAAAATATCAAACGGATTTCCTTCTTCTGGTTTGCCAGCAAACAACAGTTTGCCAGTTGGGTCTGGAAAGGCGTCTATCTTCACATCAGCAGGTTCCTGTGTTTGCGCCGCATCATCCATCGGCGAGCAGGCAGATAGAGTCAGAAGCATGATAGCCGCCATGACCAGTAATATGGAAACTGTGTTCTTTCGTTTTTTGTTTATATTATTGTGCATCATAGTACAGTATTAATAACATATTTCATGAAGAACGGCTATATAAAAATCATGACATAAACTACCCTGGCGGCAGGGATCTTGATCCAGCCGGAAGATTTATCTGATGCTTTCATCAATCATCGAAGAAAGACCGCATATTATAAAAATCAATTATCATTAATAAAGCAATACCTTATCTATTCGGAGGATGTAATGGCAATCGAATTGCTTAACGGCAGCCTGAAAATAGAAATCTACTTTGACCATAAAGATAAAGAGTACGACGACAATATATGCGTGTGCATTCAGGAATACGGGCCGGAAGATGAAAAAGTGTTTTACGCGGGAGAAACGAACCTTTTCATCAACGCTGAAGAAGCCCGAAAATTAGCTGCGATGTTTATTGAAGCTGCTGAACAGAGCAGCCACGCATCACGATGACGATCGATAAAGGTTTCTGGAAAAATAAATCACTGGCGGAAATGACCAGTGAAGAGTGGGAAGCGCTTTGTGATGGCTGCGGCATTTGTTGCATGTATAAGATCGAAGACGAGGATACCGGCGAGATTGAGATGACCAGCGTTGCCTGCCGCTTCTTGGACCTGGAAAAAGTGACCTGCCAGTTATACGACTCACGTTTTGGGGCAATGCCTACCTGTATCAAACTCACCCCTTCAAAGGTTGAAACACTGGATTGGTTGCCGGATACCTGCGCTTACCGCTTGATCCTGCAGGGAAAACCGCTGCCTGATTGGCATCCACTGGTCAGCGGAGAAGCGGATTCTGTACATCGGGTTGGTGTTTCTGTGAAAGGAAAAGCGATCCACGAATGCGATGTAAACCTGGACAATCTGGAAGATTATGTCGTTTCCGAACTAACCCCGATTGAAAGATTTATTGTACACAAAAAGCGCTGAGAGAAAACCCAGCGCTTTTTCTCATATCACCACAACATTATCCTGAAAACTGATTCATATATCCTTTGATTTGAGGCACTGCCACCAACTTCTCATAAAAGAAGTTGTTGACAATATTGATCAATTCATCGCGTGCGGCTTCGGCCTGCGAAGAGAGCATAGTACCAGGTTTCTCATGCGAAAGAATATCGCGTAAACGCAGCAGTAAGCGTACCACTTCCGACTCTTCCTCACCTTCCAACGTTTCTATCACATTCATCATTAGCTGATCGGTATGGTTCAGTAATTGTTGCAGAGTAATGGAACTGTTTTCTGTGAAACAATCATCCATCGTGCGTATCAGCGACCACACCTGGTAAAGCATGGTTGCCGGTTCATCAAATAATTCGCGCAGATAGGCAGCAGATTCATACTCACCTGTCAGGCGGAAAATGTTGTACATGCGTCGCGCTGCTTTTCCATAATTAAGCGACTTGGTCAGGTATTTCTTCACTTCATTTTCGAGCGCTTGCACGTAATCTTCCAGCGCGTCACTGGAAACATGCTTGGCCAGTTTGGAAAACAAAGGAATCGATTCGGCTTCCAGATATACTTCCTGGAAATATGGGTCAAGGTAACCATCCAGCGGCATGATGGACCCATCCGGCGCTTCCCAGGTGACATCCAGCATATTACTGGCATTGACCAGATAGCCATGGGCAGCATCGGCAACAACCCAATCCAGCTTACACCAGCCGGGATCCAGGCTGGCTTCGTCCCATGTGATCACTACTTCGTTGCCAAACTTGTCTTCCACTACCTTTCTTTCCATCAAAACTTCGGCGGGGGTCCAGGAGATCGGGCTGCCGGAAGAAAGATGATTGCCATTGGCCTTCACATCATGTGGATAGGACCCGAATTTTACCTCGATCATCTGATAGGTGGGTCCGTTCAATGTCGAGACAACTTTTTCCTTCATTATTCGCGCCAGGATTGCGCAGGCCGCCTCCTTGGTGGGGGCAATGATATTGACACGCTCAAAATAATCCGCATCGCCAGGGTATTTCTGGATCTTGGATTGAGCGGCTGACCCGGATAACGCCAGTGCGGTTTCTACCTCACCAGGGATATCTTCAAACTCGACCAACTTTCCGACCCTGCGAAAATGTGCCAGTTCCTCCGGGCTGAAATCAAGCATGGTAACCTTGTGTCCGAATACACCCGTCCTGATATCAACTGAGATCTCGTCCCCATCTTTTGCGAGAGCGACTGCGGTCAACCATTGCAGTGCTTCTTCCTCATCCAGTTCAACCCCCATTCGGCTTGCTGACTCAACAATGCGCGCCAGCTGTGCTTTTTTATCCTGATCACTCATGGCAACCTCCCGAGATTTATCACGCTTTCACTATATTGTATGGAGCACGATATGTTCAAATATTTTTGCCTGATCGCAGGCGTCTTCTAATGCGTTGTGTTTAAGGTGAACTGTTGAGAAATTTTTCATACTGGTATTTTTCCATGGAACTCTGGCAAAACCCATATAAAAAGATTTTATATCCAGGGCGGAATGGCCAAACGGATTTACACCTAAATACCGATGAAAATAATCACTGACAAACATCCAATCAAAAGGTGAATTAAACCCAAGGAAAAGCGCATGATCATCCGTATCAACTGCATCGCGCAACCAATCAGAAAACATCTGCATCACCCGGGCGGGTGGTTGGCCTTCACGTAATAACCTTTCCACGTCAAGTCCGTGCACACGCTGTGCCTCTTCTGTTGACCTGCCGCTAACAGGCTGCAGTTCAACGTAGAATCTCTGTTGAGGATCTAACAGGGTGCAGGCACCGATTGATAACAAATCATAATCTGCGGGGTTGGGTCCGGATGTTTCAACATCCACAGACACCAGGCGTTTGATGTCATTTCTGATCCATTCAGGCCATGTATCCATTATTACCGTCCATTATTCCAAACCTGAAGCAAGAAATATATTAGAAAGTTGTCTGATTTCTAATATCCGCGATCAGGTTCATATACATTCAACAAGCTTTTACCGGCGATATATCGTTTGAGATTCTCAGCAAACAACTCAAAAACCAGCTGAGTATAATTTTCCGTGTCTCCCGCAATATGGGGTGTGATCACCAGGTTTGGCGCTTCCCAAAGCGGGTGCTCTTTCGGTAGCGGCTCAACAGAAAAAACATCCAACATAGCGCCAGCAATCTGTTTTTCTTTGAGTGCAACCAACAGCGCATCTTCCTCCACCTGGCCGCCTCTTCCCACAGAAATGAGATACGCGGATGGCTTCATTACCCGCAGCTCTTTAGCACCAATGATATGGCGTGTTGATTGGGTCAAGGGAAGCGTCACCACAACAAAATCACTTAGCTTGAGCATCGAATGCAATGCTTCCGGAGGGTATAACCGTGTGAACAATTCGCCCTCCGGATCACCGGTGCCTTCAGGGATATATCCGCGCTGACGCACCTCTTCCAGATCATGCTTTGTCGCCAGGATGGTCGCGCCAAATGCCTGAAGTAATCGCGCCAATTCTCGGGCGATGCTGCCATATCCCAGCATCCCAACTGTGCTGCCGCGCAATTCTCGAGGCTGAAAACGGGTCCAGCGGTCAGGCGGCCAAATCTTTTCATGCTGATATTGCATCATCATCGGCAGTTTATGCGCTAACGCCAGCAAGCCCATCAATGCAAATTCAGCCACCTTGGGTGAAGCAGCGCCAGAAAGTGATGTTGCGCGAAAACCCGCCCGTTGAAGCAGCGGGTGTTGATGGATAAAATCAAGACCCGCATACGAGAATTGGATCCATAGCAACTGTGAAACCGCTTCCGGATCAGGGACAAAATTTGAAGTGAGGAGTACTTCGGCCTTCTCTAAAACATCTGACGGAATTTTTTTCGGGTCGCCAGCGGGATAAACAGCCAGGCGCACCTGCGGTGAGATGGCTGCCAGCTCGCGCTGTTGCTCATCGCTGAGGGGATAATGAATCAGAACATCGATTGGTTTTGCAGACATATATGACTAAGTATAATCGCAATGAAATACAACGAACCGCAGCTAAATCGAACGGCTGCGGTTCGTTGGTAATGCGCGTTATTTTTTCTGGATCAGAGTTTGGATCTGTTCATGCATATATAACTGCACATAATACAAACCGCCTGCGTTCTTGCCACTGGATCCAGAACCCTTCCACCCGCCGAATGGTTGAAAACCAGGCCAAGCGCCTGTGGTCGCCCCCTGGGGCCGATTGGCATAGTTCACGCCTGCCTGCGATTGTTCAAAGAACCATTTTGCTTCTTCGATTGACCCATAAAAACCTGCGGTCAATCCATATTTCACATTGACAGCCCTCTTCATCGCTTCCTCGAGACTATCCACATGCATGACCGTCGTGATCGGTAGGAACATCTCATGCTTCCAGAGCCGGTGAGAATAAGGCACATCCACTGCAATGGTCGGCGCGCAATAGTATCCTTTTGCCATTGGTCCTTCAGTGAGGACCTTTCCGCCAGTCAGGAAGCGCGCACCAGCGGAGCGCATTTCCTCGATGTAATCCTGATATTCCTGATAGGCATTCTTGTTGATAACCGGTCCAAGATACATTTCGCGTTTGGTTGGGTCACCGATTTCCAGCTTCCTGGTTAAATCGATAATACGGTCCAAGACCTTTTGATAGACTGGCTTTTCAATATATACACGCGAGCAGGCCGAGCATTTCTGGCCCTGCAGCCCAAAGGCGGAACGCACAATACCCACTGCCGCTTCTTCCACATCCGCATTAACTGAGACAATGGCGGGATTTTTTCCACCCAACTCGAGGATCGTGGGGCGAACATATTCACCCTGGGCAAAATTACGGTAAATACCCATGCCGACATCGAATGAACCGGTAAAAGTCACTCCGGCAACATCTGGATGGTCGATCAGCGCTTGCCCAATGGAGCTGCCAGGACCGGTGACAAAGTTGAAAACGCCATCCGGAAGACCAGCTTCCCGGAAACACTCCGCCAGCAGGCGTGAAGTCCAGGGGGTATCGGACGCGGGCTTGAAAACAATGGTATTCCCAGCAGCCATCGCCGCCCCCGCAGGCCCGCCGGTCAGGGCTGCCGGGAAGTTGAACGGGCTGATCACCAGCCAAACGCCATATGGACGCAAAACGGAATAATTAGTCGCCTGATAACCCTGCAACGGATCACTCCCCATCTGCCTGATGAACCCATCATTCGCTTCCACCTGATCGCAGGCATATCGAATCAGATCGGCTGCCTCTGCGGCATCGCCCAGCGCTTCCATGCGGTTTTTTCCGACTTCAAGTGTGATCACAGCGCCAAATTCAAAAATTCGCGCGTCAATGATATCCGCTGCTTTGCGCAGTAGTTTCAAGCGCTCTTTCCAATGCGTCTTCTGCCATGCAGGGAATGCATCCCTGGCAGCCGCCACTGCAGCTTGTGCGTGTTCGGCATTACCCTTCTGAAACGAACCCAGTACAAGGCTTGTGTCAATTGGGCTGATATTTCTGAAAGTATCTTCTGTTTTAATATCCTGGCCATTGATGATCATCGCGTAATCCTGGCCGAGATTATCCTTGATTTCCGCTAATGCCTGCTCATAACGCGTATGCAGTTCTTCGGGCGGATTAAACATCGTTGCGTAAGTTAGTTTGAATGGGGTATCACTTGCCATACTTCACTCCTCAATCCTGTTTTTCCCTTAGTATAGCTGATAAGATAAATCTCCTGGCAGGACAAAAAGCACTTCCACATTTGAAATACTGTCATTGATGATTGAAATTAGTTATTGAGACAACAAAACATCATTATTTTTGCGATGCGACCGGTATCAACAAGAGTTAAAAATGCAACCGTAGTAAAATAGCCGTGTTCTATTAATCATGCGCATAAAGGACCAACATTGACACACTACCTCCTCGTTCGCCACGGCACTACCGCATGGGTGGACACCCAGCTCCTGCACGGCATCACTGACATTCCCCTTAATCAGCGCGGGCGCGAGCAAGCACAATCTGCAGCGCAAGCGCTTGCGGATCATGGCGCCGACACCATCTATTCAAGCAGTCTGTCACGCTGCGCAGAAACAGCGCAGATCATTGGCAAAAGCACCAACCTGAGCCCGATTATGATGGATGCCCTGGTCGAGATCGATTTCGGATGGCTGGAAGGCAAAAAGATCCGTGATCATGATTACGGAGATTATTGCAAACTGGTTGAATTCATTGATCACCACATTTTCAATGTAGTGCGCGCTCTGAGCGGTGAATCGAAATCTAAATTTGAAAACCGCGTCCTGAAAGGTTGGTCTGCGATCACCGCAGAAAATCCATCCGGCACGGTCATTGTCGTTGCCCACTCCGGTGTGCTAAACACCATTCTGCTGCATCTATTCGATACACAATTCCTAAATGGGAATGCCTATCATCACCTGAACCCTTGCAGCATTACTGAGGTGAAAGTTGATCCTGAAGGGCATGCAGAAATGATCAAACTCAATGGCCGCAGCCATATTCCAGAAAATCTTCAATGAGCCGGATCAAAGCCATCCTTTGGGATTTTGCTGGTGTTGTGCTTTTCACTGTTAAGGGAAGTTTTAATTCGCTGCTAGCGGAAAGGTTGGATGTGCCGCTGCATGCGATTGAAAAAGTGATGAATTCCAGCATGAACGATCGCTGGGATGTCGGTGAGATCGACGATATCACTTTTTATATGTATGTCCTGGAAACGCTCCAACAGCCGATTGAAAAAATGGCAATCATCCAGCGTTTTGTTGTCAAAGATTTTTATATCGACCAGGACATTCTCACCACAATCAAATTATTACGAAAAGATTACACCAACATCCTTCTGACCAATTTTCCACAACATTTTCATGAATTCATAAAAACCGATTGGATCATCGACGGCGCATTCGATCATGTGATCGCTTCCTGTGATGTCAAATTGATCAAACCAGACCCGGCTATCTATCAGCTCGCTCTGGAGCGGGCAGGGTGCAGCCCGCATGAAAGTGTCTTTCTGGATGACCGTGAGGTCAATGTGCGCGCCGCTGAAGCGCTTGGCATTCACGGTATCATTTTCACAGATAAAGATCAGGCAATGCAGGAATTAGAGGATCTGCTTTGCGCTTAGACCAGGCTTGAATAAAGCTTATCGACAATCTTTCCGACCACTTCACGTAATGCCCGCTGTTCAACCAGCACCCGGTTATTCTTCGCGGCATATCTGCGCAAATTCTCATTACCAAGCACCCCGCACATCTCTCTGGCAGCAGACGTTGCGTCCCGCGGGTTCAGTAATGAGCCATTCTGGCCCGGTGTAATCCATTCGCGCAAAGAAGCAATATCCCCGACAATCGGATAAGCACCACAGGCAATCGCCTCCAGAAATGAATTTGGTGTGCCATCATGGCTGGAAAGCGAGATGTAAATGGATGATGCCGCATACAATGCCCACAGGTCTTCCTGCGATAGGAAAGGAAGCAGATGGACAGCAGAAGATATACCCAGAGATTGCACCCATTTTTCCGCTTCTGGCTGGCCTTGCATGCCGGGACACAGGAATAATACATCGGCCATTTTCTCGAGAACGAGGGGAATGCTTTGGAAAAACACGTCCTGATGAACACTGCCAGGCCGAAATCCACGCGGATTGATCACAAGCGGCTGAACTAGTGGGATGCCATACTGCTTCAGAACAGAATCCGTGTTTATTCTGCTTCTATCGATTGATACGATATCCAGACCGCCGCTGCCTGGAACAACAGCGGTCACAAGATGATCTCGCAAGCCCCATTTCCTGGCCAGGTCAATATCACGCGCAGCATCTGCCAATAAGGCGTCAGCCCTGGAAAGCGTACGTCGCGTGAGATCACCCATCAGCCCGGATGCTCTCGCGTGTAATGTAAGGTCATTGCCCCATATCGACACGGCAAGAGGGATACCTTCAGGCACACTTGAACACAGCATCCCTTCAAAAGGGATGCGCAAAGCATGCACGATGTCTGGTTTATTTTCAGCAATAAATGCGTGAAGCTTTTCCATTGGCGCACGCAGCATCCGTGGAGCCAACGCTGACCGCAGCCGTAGTAGTGCCGGTCGGAACATACCGATAACCTGTTTGCGAACGGAAGTCCCATGTTTTTGGCCCGTATTGACCTGACTACCTGACAGGGAAGAAAAACCAACTGGAATGGTCATTTGCTGTTCCAACCCTTCAATAGGTTGGTATGGGAATGTTGAAACCAGGTAAATTGGGTAACCCCCAGACTGCATCATCTTGATCCAGTTGCGTGTGATCGGGCTGCGCCCATCCGCGACCAGCACGACACGTGGTTTAGTCACGCATCACCTCCGAAATTGCGTTTGAAAACACGCTTACCATATTCTCCAGATTGATTTCCTCACTGACAATACGGTAACTTTCCCGCCCTTTTTCCCGTAATGCGGCAACATCTGCCAGCGCTTCAACCATCAGCTTAGCCAGTGCACGTGGTGAAGGATCCGAAAGCAGCCATCCATTCTCGTCCCGTACCAGATCAGATTGGGTGCCGTCTGCTTCACCGACGATGACCGGTAAGCCGTAAGACATCGCCTCCTGCACTGCCAGCCCGCCGGTGCCAGGAAGGATGAAAAGGTCTGCCATGGCCAGCCGCTGTCCCAGATCATTTCCATGCAGTGCGCCAAAAAATGTCGCCAGCGGATATATTTCACGTGCCAACTGTTCCAGCGCGCCGCGGTCAGGTCCATCGCCAATCACCCACAACAGGGGTTGGGATTCAGCAGGTAGATAAGCGCAGGCTTCGATCAACACATCCACGCGCTTGCGCTCTTGCAGACGCCCTACAAAAACGATAACAGGTTTCCCCCCACGATAAACGTCCGGTCGATCCGGACTCACCCTGGTTGGACGGGGTGTCGCTGCGTTCGGCGCAATAAATATACGGGACGGGTCAATCGCGATCTCCTGATATTCACGAGCGCCCTGGGTGCTGTAAGTGATAATTGCATCAAATTGGCGCACAAACCGCTTACGTAGACAGTGCCGAATTCCAAGAATATCATGTGAAATTACTGGCGCACCCAAACCCCAGCCGATCACCTTTCTGCCATGGGAGCGCATCCAGCGTAAGGCGGCTGGAGAATGAAGGTAACGCGGGTTAGCTTCCATAATCAGCACATGCGGGTCCCATTCCTTCAGCCAGGCTAATAAACCACCCTGCCAGCAGGTATAAAAAGCACCATGCAAAAAATGATGATTGTGGGCAAAGTAATAATGAGCGCGCTGGGGTACCGCGGGGGATATCATTTCCTGCTTGCGGCCTTTTCCGGCAAAAACGCTTACTTTACCGCCATATACTTCAGCTAGCTGGTCAAACAGATGAGCCCGATAAACAGGCAGCACCCGCTGCAGTATTCCGATTCGGGGAAGCTCATGCTGGTTCACGCGAACACCTCCACCTGTGACCCCTGCATTGTCTTGCTGACCTCAATTCGCGATGAAAAGGCATCTTTCAGTTCATCCAGATGCGTGATCACCAGAATCTTTTCAAAATCATCTTTCACCAGGTTGATGGCTTCGACCAATCGCTGGCGGCCTTCTTCATCCTGGCTGCCAAACCCTTCATCAATGACCAGCGTCTGCAGGCGTGCGCCTGAACGCTGCGCCAGTACGCGGGAAAGAGCCAGGCGAATGGCAAAATTAATGCGAAAGGCCTCACCGCCAGAAAACAATTCGTACGCGCGAGATCCCGCACTGTCGCGGATGATGATATCCAGTGTTTGTTTACGGTCTTCCCGTTTCTTATCCGCGTAATCACGTTCTGTTTCGAAACTAACCGACATATTCCCGCCGCTGAGTTTATCGAGAATGTCATTCGCCTGGATTTCGATCTGCGGAATAGCATTCTCGATCAATAGTGCCGGAACGCCATCTTTACCAAAAGCGATTTCCAGCATCTTTAGGCGCGCAATCTGGCGACTATATTGCTGGGACTGACTCTCTAATTCTCGTTTGCGTTTTTGCTGTTTATCCAGCACATCCACCATTTGCTGGGCAATACCCACATCCTGCCGGGCGCGGTTCTCTTCCAGTCGGGCTTGGCGTAGTTCCTGTTCCAGTTGGGCCGGGTCACCCGCTTTTTCTTCCTTCTGCTTGATTTGCATAGAAAGCGCTGCGAGCGTTTCTTTCGTCTGTAAGAGATTCTTGTTGAAACGTGCGGTCTGATCTTCCAGCTCCAATATTTCACGCGCTAATCCTGCCCTGGCTGTTCGCGCCTGCGTCAGTGTATGGAATTTTTCTTCATACTGGCGCAGTGACAACTCCTGCTCACGCAGTGCTGCATGGTCTTCTGCAGAATAATCCAGCGCATTAATGCTTTTTGAGATCTTTTCCAGTTTCGGCTGCAACCCTTCAGAAAATATTGCTTTACGCAGTTGATCCGCAACGACAGCAAGCCGTGGCGCGCTTTCTTTTTCCCAAGCCGCGATCTTGCGTGCAGACTCTTCCAATTGCAGCGATAAAGCGTTTGCCTGCCCAATTAATCCTGCCAGACGCGGGCGCAGCAGCTTCAGTTTATTAATCTCTGCGGAAATACGTTCAATGTCTTTTTTGCAGTTGATGATCGTTGCCTGATTTTCCCGGAAGAGGTTTCCATGCTCTGTACCTTCTGCTTCGAGCTTTGCCAGGATTTTTTCCTTATGGGCTGCGGTCAGCTGTTGGCCGCACAAGGGGCAATCCGGTCCGCTGCTTTGCTGAAGGTGGGCCATACGCTCCTTGATCTCATCCATTTTGACCCGAAACTGGTTATTCTCCGCTTCTTTTTCCGATTGCAGATCCTTCTTGTGTTGCAGTTCTTTTTCAAGCTTTTCGATGTTATCGATCTCCAATTGCAACTGTGCCGATTCTGATTCCATCACGCGAACATCATTTGATATTTCCTGCTGCTGGTTTTCCAGTACCGAGATTTCCGCTTTAGCGGCCAACAAGTTCTGCTGTTCCTGCTCCAGGCGTGCTTTCTCTGAATAGATCTTCCCTTCGAGTTCTGTCTTCTCCACCAACAAGACATTATGCTGAATGCTGACTGAATTCAGATCGGTGAGCCGGTCTCGCGCTTGCAGATAGGTTTGATATGAACGAACTATTTCTTCTTCCTGAGCCAGGACTTGATCGAAATCCTGCAATTCTGTCCTTCTTGCATCCAGTTTTTGTGCGGTTGCACGAAGGTCGCCCTCAATTTCATCGATCTGGGTTGAAACCATTTCCATCTTTTCTTTATCACTTTTTATGCGCGCGTTCTCTAATTGCGCGGTCTCCAGCAGCTTTTCCCTGCTTTCTCGTAATTTTGCCCGCATCGCCAGTATCTCTTGCGCGCTGGTAAGACGTTCTTTGCGTTCGTCTTCTTCATCCAGCTCTTTGTTCACTTCCAGCAATATAGATTGTTCGATTTCCAGGCGTTTCTGGGCTTCTCTCCGGCGGATTGCTGCCTCATTGCGATATGATTCCCAAATGGTCAAGCCAAGAATATTGCTGAGAATCTCTTTCCGCTTCCCAGGCGATTGTATCGAAAACATATCCGCTTTGCCCTGCAAAAAAAATGACGCATTCACAAAAGTATCATAATCCAGCCCGAGAATCTCCTGAATACGCTGTTCTGTCGCACGCACACCTGCTTCGGTAAAAGGTTTCCAATCACCAGCCGGAGTTTGCACATGAAATTCAAGCGTTGTGTTTTTTTCTCGCGGCTTGGTTCGGTCGACGCGGTATCGGTTGCCCTCATATTCAAAATCAAAAACAACCTGACAGCTTTCAGATTTGTTATGGATCAAGCCATCATCACTGCGCCGCGCCTTACCAAAAAGAGACCAGGTCATTGCGTCAAAAAGGGTTGACTTGCCCGCGCCGTTCGATCCCGATACGCAGGCCACCTTGATCTTGGACAAATCGACAATTACAGGATCCTGATAGGACAGGAATCCCTCCAGCATCAGTCTGACAGGGATCATAGCGCGTTTACCTCTGTCAGATCTGTATCGTCCTCACCGATCTCAACCGAATGAATGATCTCACCTGCCATATCATTCAGCACCTTGATCTCATCCGCTTCTGTGTTGATAGTCTCCCAATATTTATCAAGTAATTGGGCATGTGTCAGTTTTCCGACCATCACATCATCAGGAAGGCGCAAACGCGATTCCGAGATCGGCCTGCGAACAAGATGAAACTCAAACGCAGGTTCGCAGGCATGGCGGATCGATTCCTCATCAATCATCGGCTCCCATTCACGCGGATAAACAAGAATCAGGCGGAACATGGCGTCTGCAATCTCAATAGCCGAAGGCAGAGCTTGTATGATCTGTTCCTGCACCCGATCCGCATCGCTGATCTCAACGGTTTTACTAAGGAATTTTCTGCCTTTCAGCGGGATGGCCTGGTATACTGTCGTTTCGCCCCTCTCTAACTGGGCGGAAATGAAATACTTTTCATCGTTGATCTCACCAAAATCAACCCGCTCGATCGATCCTGGATAAATGACCGGATGATGACCATCTGGATTCAAGTTCTGATGTTTATGAATATGCCCCAGTGCAACATAATCCAGTCGTTTATCTTTTACAATAGCGGGCGAAAGCACCATATCGCGCCCCAGCATAACACTGCGTTCATTACCATACATGGCGCCCTGCACAGAAATATGACTGGTGAGAACAACAGGCAGATCAGGATCGAGGGCATCCAGGAAACCTTCGATTGCCTGGATAAGGTAAACCTCGATCTGTTGATTCATATCCTCCACACTTCCGCTGCCGCCATCTAATGCCGCGAGCATATTGGAACGGTTCATCCACGGGATACCGATCACCTGAACTGGAAGCCCGCCTAACTCCTGTGGACCAAGCAAGATGGGTTTACGAATCACGTGCATGTGCGGCACATTCAGTGTGTCAAATTCATGCAAAGTATGGGCGCGCCCTACCGCAGGAGATATATCATGATTGCCAACCAGCAAGATCGTTTCAATGCCGGCCTCAGACAGGCGGATCATTCGCCGGCCCCACTCGCGCTGGTAAGTCGGTGAGGGTGTTCGATCACGATAGGCGTCTCCGGCAAAAATCACCAGGTCAGCTGGCTGTTCAATGGCATAATCAATAATAGTATCGAGCGCTTTCAGAAAATCAAGTACGCGTAACGGTAACCCGCTCTCAGGATCACGCCTGCCTTGACGGGCCATGTCGATATGCGCATCTGCAAAATGTACCAAATTGATCATTACGGTGATTTTCTTTCCATATCGCTTACCTCTTTATTTTACTTGCTGCTGCGAAATTAATCTTTCTCATACCTTGTGGTGGGAAACAAAATGTATACTATCTAAAAAAGGGTTGATATGTTTCCGATCAGAGATACGATACGATCACGGTCTTTCCCAATCATCAATTGGGCGATCATCATTGCGAATGTGCTTGTATTCTTCTTTCAAACTAATCTCTCTGCCAGTGGCTTGCAACGCTTTGTGGACAATTTTGCGCTGGTACCTGCTCGCATTGACCTTAGCCAGCCTATGAGCCTGTTCCCATTTTTTTCGCATATGTGGCTGCACGGTTCGCTGTTCCACATCATCAGCAATATGTGGATGCTGGTCATCTTTGGCGATAATGTCGAAGACCGCATGGGTTCTGCCCGATATTTGATCTTCTATATTCTAGGCGGTCTCGCAGGCGGCGTTCTGCAATACATATTCACAATCAATCCAAACCTTCCTGCGGTAGGGGCGAGTGGAGCAATCGCAGCTGTGATGGGTGCTTACTTCCTATTCTTTCCGCG
The DNA here is from genome assembly GCA_964612815.1 of uncultured Pelolinea sp. Lineage (GTDB taxonomy): Bacteria > Chloroflexota > Anaerolineae > Anaerolineales > Anaerolineaceae > Pelolinea. The sequence goes on from CAZTCV010000001.1 coordinate 72,874, forward strand.
ATCGCGCGTCGTCACTTTCGTGCCCATTTTTCTGTTCGGATGGTTTGTCAATATTCCCTCCTTCATTTTCCTTGGCATCTGGTTCGGCACACAGGTGTTGAGCGGCGTGGTGGAATTAACCAGCATGGCTGGGGCAGATATGGGAGGTGTCGCCTGGTGGGCGCATATTGGAGGATTCGCGTTTGGATTGCTGATGGCGAACTTGTTCGCAATCGGAAAAAAACCACGGCGGGAATATCGGGATGAATATTATCCATGGTAAAGAGTTTTATCTCACATGTTAAGAAGCGGAGGTCTTAATGGATTTTATTAATATCATATGGGTGCTTTTTTTATTCATCAGTCTAACCCCAATGGTCAAACAGCGCATGATGGATGCTTCGCGCATGCGTTTGATGCGCAAGATCGAAGAAAATCGTGGATCGCGCGTGATCGCTCTCATCCACCGCCAAGAAAGTATGTCATTCCTCGGCTTTCCGCTGGCGCGGTTTATCGACATCCAGGATTCGGAGCAGGTCCTGCGTGCTATTAAACTGACCGATGATGAGATTCCGATCGATTTCATTCTGCATACTCCCGGCGGATTAGTACTTGCTTCTGAACAGATTGCCCATGCCCTTTCGAAACGGAAGGGGAAGGTCACAATCATCGTTCCGCACTATGCCATGTCAGGCGGCACATTGATTGCCCTCGCGTCAGATGAGATCATCATGGATGAGAACGCTGTGCTCGGGCCGGTCGATCCACAGGTTGGAAAATACCCGGCGGTATCTGTTCTTAAGGTGCTTGAAGACAAACCAGCCAAGGATATTGATGATGAAACGATGATTCTGGCGGACATCTCACGCAAAGCAATTGCCCAAGTTAAGAAAACAATTCGTGATATCGCCTGCTGCCAGTATGATGACAAGATCGCAGAGCAGTTTGCGGAAACCTTTGCCAGTGGACGCTGGACACATGATTATCCCATCAGCTTTGAGGAAGCAAAAGAATTGGGACTGCGCGTAAGTGATAAAGTGCCGGAAGAAATTTACCAGTTGATGAACCTCTACCCGCAGGCCAACACTCGCCGCCCGTCAGTAGAATTCATTCCTCTGCCATACGAGGAGCGGCCTAAAGCGCCCACAAAAGCTCGAAAATGATATGAATAATCCTAGAAGAACGATCAGTGGTTGTGTAACAGCCACTGATTTTTATTCCTGATTTAATAAATTACATATTATGATTATCAATCGAGTGATATATTAGGACACCATGTGCGGAATTAGCGGCGTTATCAACAAAAATTTTGAACCGATCCCGGCTATTCACAATAAAGTGGAAACGATGAAAAAACTGATCGCACACCGCGGTCCGGACGGTGAAGGCACCTGGGTGCATCCGGACCGGTTTGCTGGATTTGGACACCTGCGCCTGAGCATCATCGACCTGCAAACCGGCGACCAGCCTATGACGGATGAAAGCGGAAGCTGGATAGTCTATAACGGCGAGATCTACAATTATCTCGAATTACAAAAAGAGCTCGGCGCTGATAAATTTACAACATCATCAGATACTGAAGTGATCCTGCGCGCCTACCGCAAATGGGGTGCGGATTGTGTATCGCATTTTCGCGGTATGTTCGCTTTTGTAATGTGGGATGCTCCCAATCAGCGGTTTTTCTGCGCGCGCGACCGTTTTGGCATTAAACCGCTATATTTTTACCAGGACCAGAACCTGTTCTTTTTCGCTTCTGAGCCGAAAGCGCTTTTGCCATTTGTGCCAGAAATCCGCACCAACCTGGAAGCGCTCAAGGAATATTTCGCTTTCCAGTTCTGTCTGGATGGCAAAACGCTGTTTGAGGGTATCCATGAATTACAGCCTGCGCACCACCTCACCATCAGCGCAGACCAGATATCGGTCAAAAAATACTGGGAAGTCTATTATCAACCTGACTTCTCTCACAACGAAGAATACTATGAGGAAGCACTGCGTGCACTGATCAAGGATTCGGTCGAGATCCACACCCGCGCGGATGTGCCGATCGGCTCATACCTTAGCGGGGGTGTGGATTCCAGCGCGGTAGCCGCCATTGCCTGCGCAGAAGATCCCGCCAACTTCATGGGTTTCACAGGTAAGTTCGCGGAGGGGCCGGAATTCGATGAGTCCCAATATGCACGGGAAGTGGCCCAGAAGAACGGATTCCCGCTAGAAGAGATCACGATCAGCGCGGATGACTTCATCAACAACCTCCGCAAAGTTATTTATCACATGGATTACCCGGCAGCCGGACCGGGATCTTTTCCACAGTATATGGTTTCACAGATGGCTGTTAAACACCGAAAGGTAGTGATGGGCGGCCAGGGTGGTGATGAGATCTTTGGCGGCTACACCCGCTACCTGATCGCATATTTCGAGCAGTGCATCAAAGCGGCCATCGACGGCACAATGGACAACGGCAACTTTATTGTCACCTACGAATCGATCCTTCCCAACCTGACTTCGCTACGTAATTACAAACCACTCCTGCAGCAATTTTGGAAAGATGAATTGTTCGCACCAATGGATCGACGCTATTTCCGCCTGATCAACCGTGCCAACGCGATTGGCGACGAGATCAACTGGAAATTGATGGAAAATTATTCCGCGTATCAAACTTTCCGCGGGATTTTCAACAGCGAAAACATTGGTAAGGAATCCTATTTTGACCTGATGACCCATTTCGATTTCAAAACCTTGCTGCCCGCGCTGCTGCATGTGGAAGACCGCGTTAGCATGGCCCATGGGCTGGAATCGCGCGTTCCCTTCCTCGACCATCCAATTGTTGAATTAGCTGCCAAGATGCCCCCCAATGTCAAATTCAGAGACGGCAACCTCAAGCACATCCTGCGTAAAGCGGTTCGGCCTTTCATCCCTGAAAGCATCTACACACGCAAAGATAAAATGGGGTTTCCCACACCACTGTCTGAGTGGATGCGCGGGCCGGCAAAAACGTTCGTCATGGATATATTTACTTCCCAGAGCGCGATGACACGGGATTATGTCAACGCACAAGCGATTCTCGACCAACTGGGAGAAGAACCACGCTTCAGCCGTAAGATCTGGGGGTTCCTGAACCTTGAATTATGGAACCAGGAATTCATCGACCGCGCAGCAGACTTCCACGCATTAGCAAAACAGCCCTGATGGGCTGTTTGGTTTTTAAAATATTTGACGATGATCAATCACGCCAATATCCACGCCAGATGCGCTGGATATCCCGCGAAGTGATGAAGGCACTCGGATCGGCATCAAGTGCAATTTCCTGCACTTCTCTCGCAAACTTGCGCTGTACGCTGCACTCCAGCACTTCCAGCGCACCATCTTTGCCATATGCAGGGATTTCTGTCACCGCGTGACCTTTTCCACGCAGTGTCTCAGCGATCTGCGGCCCTTTTGTTGGGCTCATGATGGTGATATTGATAGATCCAAAAGCAAGACGCTTTTCAATCATCATCCCGACTACATTGCCCGTGGCAAAGCCAAGCGAATACGCTATCGTGTTAAGTGGGTTATTAAGATCACTGATAACACTGCCCAATGCCAGAACAAACACAGCGGTTTGAAAAAAACCCAGGATGAAAGTCAGAGTTTTCATACCACGCATGACCACCATCATGCGCAGTGTATCCAGCGTCATATTGAGCACACGCAGGATAAAAATTCCCAGCGCGATCAACCACACATTTGTTGAAGTAAATATCGCTTCCATAATTTATATTGTTGATTCCTTACTTAACTAATCCTTTAGAGCCGGAATATACATCTTGGACAAATACTCTTTCAGCATGCGGCGCGTGCTGAATTGCCAGGCCAGTGTGCGCATATTTTCTTTGATCTTTGCCATCCACTCCGGTGACGCGTCACCCATAGCGCGGTTTTGGTAAAAGAGAGGGATGATCTGGTGTTCGAGTGTATCATACAAACTGGCCGCATCATTGGCATCCTGTTCATCTGGATTATCATAATCCGTCTCATCGCCAATCGCCCAGCCATTGCTGCCATTATATCCCTCGCGCCACCAGCCATCCAGGACAGAGAAGTTAAGTGTGCCATTCAGGGCTGCCTTCATACCAGAGGTGCCTGAAGCTTCATTCGGACGGCGAGGTGTGTTAAGCCATACATCCACACCCTGCACCATCAAACGCGCGACATTTAAATCATAATTTTCGAGAAACACAATGCGCCCGCCAAAACGATAATCCTTTGCCGCTCGGTATACTTTCTGGATGAGCAACTTTCCCGGTTCATCCGCAGGATGCGCTTTACCAGCCAGGATGATCTGCAGCGGCATATCCTGATTTGAAACCAGGCGCAACAAGCGCTCATAATCCGAGAAGAGCAGATTAGCGCGCTTATATGTCGCGAATCGCCTTGCAAACCCTATCGTCAGGGAATATTGGTCAAGCATGACCCCATCCGCAATCACCTGAGATGGATGCCGATCACCGCCCTGCCAGTGGTCACGTGCGCTCTCAATGGCATAGTTAATCAATTTGCGTTTCAGGTGGCGCCGCACATCCCACAATTCCAGATCAGGGATATTCTCGATCTGGGACCATAAATCCGGTTCATCAAGATGATCATACCAATCTAATCCAAAATATCTTTCAAAAAGTAGTTTCATGCGGCGCGCCATCCAGAAACCAACATGAATACCATTGGTGATGCCAGCGATGGGAACATCTTCCGTTTTCCGGTCCGGCCAGAGCACATTCCACATCTTGCGCGCTACTTCCCCATGCAGTTCAGAAACGGCGTTGGCATGGTTGGATAAATAGAATGCGAGTACAGGCATGCTAAAAGTATCACCCCATTCCATTGTCTGTTTGCCAATGTCGACAAACTGATCTCGTGTCAGCCCTAATTCTTTCCAATAACCTGGGAAATATTTATCGATCAACCACAATGGGAAAGCATCATTGCCTGCTGGTACTGGTGTGTGGGTCGTGAAAACATTGCTGTTGCGCACAGCTTCGGCTGCTTCATTAAAGGACTTTCCAGTTTCGATGATCTCCCTCACCCTTTCCAGCGTCAGGAAAGCAGAATGGCCTTCATTCATGTGCCACAGGTCCGGGGAATAACCCAGCGCGCGCAGTGCGCGTACACCGCCAATACCCAACAGCATTTCCTGGGAAATGCGTACTTCCAGATCGCTGCTGTATAAGCGTGAAGTCAAGGTACGATCATTGGGTTGGTTTTCATCAATACTCGAATCCAGCAAGAATAGCGGCACCCTCCCTACCTGGATCATCCATACCCGCATATACACTTTTCGTCCCGGTAAGTTTACTGTAACCAGAACCGGATTGCCATTTTCATCCACAACAGAGATGATTGGCATCTCCTCAAAGTCGAAACGGTAGTTACTGGTTTCCTGCCATCCGTCTTCTGTGATTTTCTGAACGAAATACCCCTGCTCATAAATAAAACCAACTCCGATCAGCGGCAAACCCAGGTCGCTGGCTTCCTTAAGGTGATCGCCGGATAGAATCCCCAGGCCACCGGCATAGAAAGGCATCGATTCATGCAAACCGAATTCGAACGAGAAATAGGACATTGATTTTTCAGTCAGGTCCGCGTGGTTTTCGCTAAACCAGGTCTTCTCAGGATGCATATACTCATCAAACTTTTCCATAACCTTGTCATATTCACGCAGATAATATTCGTCGTTGACCGCTTCATTCAAGCGCTCAGGATCGACCTGATGCAGAAATGCGATCGGGTTATGCATTACTTCTTCCCATAAGCGGCGGTCAAGCTGCAGGAACAGGCGCATGCCATTCAGGTTCCATGACCACCACAGGTTATACGCTAATTCACCCAAACGGTTGATCCGTTTTGGCAGTTTAAAATGGTTCGGGAAAACCTTTCGGTAATTTACGTTCATTATGATCTTTACTCCTTTGGCAGAATAAACGCGTGATTGTACCACGCCCAATTATTGTACCGCAGCCTCATTCCTTTTATGGATGCCTATCATTTATAATAAGATTTCGAAAATATGATCCCAGTACATTTAAGGAGATTATGATAATGGCTGAAGCGACATTCAGATTTCCAAAAGGTTTTTTGTGGGGTACCGCAACCGCAGCGCATCAAGTAGAAGGCCAGAATGAGAATAACAACTGGCACGCCTGGGAAAATCAAGTAGGGAATATTCATAATGGCGAAAAAGCTGGACTGGCATGCGATTGGTGGAACGGCCGCTGGAAGGAAGATCTAACCAACGCCGCACAGGCTGGCCAAAACGCCCACCGTTTTTCGATCGAATGGAGCCGCATCCAACCCAGCGCGAATGCATGGGATGAAAAGGCCATGGAAAAATATCGGTCGATGATCTCGGGTATGCGTAAACTGGGATTGGAACCGATGCTGACACTGCACCATTTCACTGAACCCTTATGGATCTATAATAAAGGCGGATGGGAAAACCCGGAAACTATTGATGGCTTTACCACCTTTGTGCGCTATACGGTGGATGCATTGAAAGACCTGGTCACCACCTGGGTGACGATCAATGAACCGGCTGTCTTTACTGTTGGCGGATACCTGGGTGGCGGGTTTCCTCCCGGGAAGAATGATCTTGGGAAAGCCTATACAGTGCTTTCCAACCTGGTGAAAGCGCATGCAGCGGCATACCACGAGATCCACAAACTACAAACGCAAGCGCACGTTGGTGTCGCCAAACAATACCGTGCAATGGCCCCTTCGCGCCCCTGGTTCCCGCCGGACCGATGGATCACGCACTTTTCTTCGACCAGTTTTAATGATGCATTCATGGGGCCTATCCGCGATGGCAATTTTAAATTCGCTTTAAAAAAGGAGAACATACCGCAGGCAATTGGCACTCAGGATTTCGTCGGAATAAATTACTATTCCCAGGATCAGGTCCGATTCAAGCCATTCGCTTTTGACGCGGTGTTTCAGGAACGCCACTTCCTCCCTGGCGCGCAGCTGAGCGAGACCGGCTTCATCGCCAATGTGCCGGATGGCCTGCATACTGCGCTGAAATGGGCACACCAGTTCAATCTTCCGATCTATATCACTGAAAATGGTGTGGAAGATGGGCAGGACACAATGCGGCCCACATACCTGCTTGAGCATCTGCGCAGGGTATGGGATGCCGCCAACAGCAACTGGCAGGTCAAGGGATATTTCCATTGGTCGCAGGTGGACAACTTTGAGTGGGAGCGTGGCTGGTCGCAGCGCTTTGGGCTGTGGGGTATTGATCCGGAATCACAACAGCGGCAGCGCAGGTCAAGCGCCGTCCTATACGAGGCAATCTGCAAAGAAAACGCGATCAGCGCAAACACAGTACGTAAACATGCACCAGAAATGCTTGAAAAGTTTTTTCCTGGTTAAAGTTATCAAATACGAGGTGAGTCGCTGCAAGGTATCGGGTTGCGCCCTTCGTGTTATGATCCTGTCATGGCACGCAGGAAATATTTACAAGACTATGAAATAATCACCAAACCTGACAAACAAGGCCGAGAGACGGCGAAACTTGAATATTGCGGTGATTTTTACGAAGTGCTATTCCACAAAGGCAGTCTGTCCAGCTATCGCAATATCTCTCTCCTGGTCCTTTTACTCACACTGGCATTACATGTTTACGCTGGGTTCATCAACAATGATGGCATGCGCCAATTCTACGTCTTGATCCCATATGCCATTGCCTACTTACCCTACTTTAATTTTTCCGCGGGAATTATCAACATACCAGGAAGACAGCCCGCTTACCGCCGAGACCAAATTGAGCTTTCCTTTAAACGCATCCGTTCAGCGAATTTTTATCTGGTGGTTCTACTCACTACCATTGTGGTCAGCGAGTGTGTTTACCTGCTTTTTTTCACATCAGGCGTCAATTTACACTTAGATCATCTCTTCCTTTTACTCGAATTACTTGCTGCCGTTGCGCTTTGGATGTATGCGCGCGTACATAAAAATACCCTGATCAAAAAGCAGACGGAAGAATGACAAAAGTCAACCATTAAATTACACACGTAGTAATATAATCATTTAAAAGAGAGTTCCATCGCACATTCACCTTGACTTAAGCGCATAGCGATATAGAATTAATCAATTAAGAATTAAGAAGAGGCACAACAAGGAGGTGTTTACCGGAATCACACTACACAAACATAAAAATGAGTCTGAAAATTAAACATGAAGAGGAAAAAATGAGAAAAATAAATATTACGTTCGGAATTTTGATCGTTGCGAGTATGCTTTTATCCGCCTGCGCACAACCTGCTGAAGCACCGGCAGAAGCGCCAGCCGGAGATGAAGCTTCCGCGACAACCGAGGTTGTTTATGAAGAACAACCTTACGGAGAGAACTTGCCCACAGCTGCCACTATCGATACCCCCCTGGTAGTTGCTTACGACCAGTTCTCACAGAAATTCAGCCCGTTTTTTGCTGATACCGCCTACGACAACGATGTCGCAACATTGACACAGATCGTTCTGCTCACCACCGACCGCGTTGGCGGCATCATCTTCAACGCGATCGAAGGCGAAACAGTCAACTATAACGGGGTAGATTATCTCTATAAAGGCCCAGCGGATGTCAGCGTGGAATACGACGAAGCTACGGACACCACCAAGTACACCGCAAAGCTGCGCGTAGGGATGAAATTCTCCGATGGCATGCCTGTTACCGCGGATGACCTCATCTTCACCTATTACACCTTCCTGGACCCCTCCTACGTCGGTTCAACCACTTTGAACTCATACGACATCATCGGGTTGAAAGACTACCAGACCCAAACCACATCAGAGGTTTTCGAAGAATATTCTGCATTAGCTGACGCAATCTTCGCTGCCGGTGTCGACCATGAATGGGCTGAAAGTGATGAATGGACCCAGGAACAACAGGAAGATTTCTGGACCCGCCTCGAAGCAGGCTGGAAAGCCGATGTCCAATCCATTGTTGATTATGTCAACAATAATTATCCGGATTACGCACTAGATTACATGGGTATGGAATACGCCGATATAGCCGCCAGCGAAGGCCTTAAAGTCGCTTACGGCATGGTCCTGTGGGGTTTCGGTGAAGTCGCTGATGGCGTACTGACCACCGCTGTGACTGGCACAACCTTTGATCTGGAAACCACTTTCCCCACCGTTGACGATTACTACAACGAGACCCTTGCTGCCTATGAAGGCGACCCGGTTGCATACGCATCCGTTGAATCTCCTGCCGGCACAGATGTGCTCGGTAATACCGTTTCACAATTCATCGGCTTCTGGGGTCCGCTGGATGAAAGCATGGGCGGCGAAGGTGTTCCCAACATCGCTGGCATCGTCAAAGTTGACGATTACACCGTCGAAGTGACTACCAATGGCTTTGAAGCGCCCGCGGTTTATACCATCCTCGGCCTTCCCGTCACCCCGCTGCATTACTACGGTGACGTCGATAAATATGACTACGACAACAATATGTTTGGGTTTGACTTCGGCGATCTTTCCAAACAGGAAAGCCTGAGCGCAACCCCGATGGGTGGCGGCGAATACAAATTCGTGAAATATGAAAACAAAGTTGTTTACTTTGAAGCGAATGAGAATTTCTATAAAGGCAGCCCCAAAGTCAAAGAGATCCAGTTTAAGGAAACCACTTCTGCCGAGGTTGCCTCCGCAGTCCAGACCGGCGCGGTGGATGCGGGCGAGTTGAACGCTTCGCGCACACGCTTTGAAGAGGTAGCCTCTTATAATGCGAATGGCGAAATGACCGGTGATGTCATCACCACCAACAAAGTCAGCCAGCTTGGCTACGGTTATGTTGGCTTGAACGCGGACACGATGAGTGTTGCTGGCGATCCTGGATCCGATGCCTCCAAGAACCTGCGCAAGGGTTTCGCGACCATTCTGGCTGCGTACCGCGACGTCGCTAACGACAGTTACTACGGTGAAGCAGCTTCCGTCATCAATTACCCGATCTCAAACACATCCTGGGCAGCACCTCAGCCTACGGATGAGGGTTACCGCGTTGCATTCTCGGTAGATGTTAATGGCGACCCAATTTACACCTCTGATATGACACCCGAAGACAAATACGCAGCAGCCGAAGCCGCAGCGCTTGGTTTCTTTGAGGCTGCTGGCTTCACCGTCACAGGTAGTGTACTCACTGCAGCACCCGAAGGCGCTAAGCTCAGCTACGAAGTCATCATCCCTGGTGATGGTATTGGTGATCACCCTGCTTTCGCCGTCCTGACAGGCGCACAGGCATCGCTGGCCAAACTCGGGATGGAACTCGTCATTAATGACCCTGCTGATTCCAACATCCTTTGGGACGCGCTCGATTCAGGCACACAGGAAATGTGGACCGCTGCATGGCAGACTACCATCGATCCCGATATGTACCAGATCTATCACAGCTCCGGTGTCGTTGGCGAGGGCGGCTCTGATTCCAACCACTATCATGTCCGCGACGAGCAGCTCGACCAGCTTATTGTGGACGCCCGCCAGAGCGACGATCAGAACTTCCGCAAGGCCGTTTACAAACAGGCTCTTGATATCATTATGGACTGGGCTGTCGAGGTTCCTAATTACCAACGCCAGAATGCTGTTATCTTCAGCACAGAACGCATAAACATCGATACCATCACCCCGGACATCACCACCTTCTGGGGCTGGCTACACGACGTCGAACTGTTAGAAATGCGATAAGCCTTATAATGGCTTGATTAGTCTGATCAAATAAACTATGAGCCCGCTCTCTGGGCGGGCTCATGAAATCTTCCAACCAAACCAAAGCTGCGAATTTGCCTGCTTTGACCAAGGAAAAATATGCGAAATTTCATCATCCGGAGACTATTATTCGGCATTTTCATCTCCATTTTTGGCGCGATGATCATTTACACCGTCATCCGCCTGCTGCCGACGTCATATGTAGAATTGATCGCCAGGCAGCGCGCCTCAAACCCCCTCAGCACCAAGACCTACCAGGAATGGCTGGCCCAGCTCAATGAAGTGTACAAGCTCAATGTGGGCATCATTCCCGGCTTTTTCGGCTGGCTGGGGAACGCACTGCGCGGGAATTTTGGTGAATCCTGGCATTATGGCATTCCCGTAACAGAAAAATTTAGCCAGGTAATCTGGTACTCTGTCATCATCAATATCATCACATTTTTTGTTGAACTTTTTATCTCAATCCCCTTAGGGATTCTCGCTGCGAGAAAACAATATAGCAAGGCGGACTACGCCATCACTGTGTTCGCCCTGATGGGCATCTCGTTGCCAACCTTCTTCCTTGCAACTATTCTCAAATATGTCTTTTCGATCAAACTGGGCTGGTTTGACCTGTATGGCCTGACGGGACGCTTTCACATGTCAATGACACCTTTTCAGCAGGTGCTGGATATCGGCTATCACATGGTGCTGCCTATTATCACCCTGATGATGCTATCGATTGGCGGTTTGATGCGCTACACCCGCACCAACATGCTTGAAGTACTTAATTCAGATTATATTCGCACCGCCCGAGCTAAAGGCCTTTCGGAAAAAGTCGTGATCAACAAGCACGCTTTCCGCAATACGCTTATCCCTCTCGTTTCTTATATGAGCTATCTTCTGCCTGCCATGTTTGGCGGAGCGCTCATCACCGAAACGCTATTCCAGATACCAGGCATCGGTTATGTCGCTTATACGGCGGTCATTCGCGGTGATATTCCTTTCGCCATGTTCTACACAACATTTATCCTGGTGCTAACCCAGGTCAGCCTGATCGTGGCAGATATCATGTACGCAGTCGTCGACCCGCGTGTTCGGGCAAATTAGGGCTGGTGAATCATGGCAGATAAAAACAAATTTCAAGATATGAACAAAAAAGAGCAGCCCGTTATCACACCAGAGTCAGACATGAAACTTGATGATGCCCGCCGCATCAAAGTCATGTCTCCCGGAATGCTTGTTTTCAAACGCTTCATCCGTAACAGACTCGCAGTGGCAGGGCTGATTATCCTGTTTTTTATGTTTTCTTTCTCTTTTCTAGGGCCGCTCTTTTCACCCTACACACAGACGCAGGTCTTCAAAGGGATCGATGACATGTCAAAAGAATACGCCAGCGCCACCTATAATACTGAGCTTCGGTATTTTCTCAAACCCGGCGAAACATTTGGAAATGCTGAACGCGCCTCCTTCCTGTTAGCGCTTGGCAAAGATGACCCATCTTTTATCATTGACGATACAATCTTTTTTTATGTCGCCGAAAGCGAAAATGATTTTCGCATCGCACGTCTTGAGCCCATCGCAGAAGCATTGGGGCGGGTGATCAAACCCATCAACGCCAACGCTTTCACAAGTTTGGTCGAAGCAGAGTTCCAAAATGCTATATCGCTGGGTAAGGATACATTCGACTTAAATAATCTCACCTATCGCATCACCCGCGACATGAAAGCATTGGCGTTAAATATTGAATACGATGTCGCTATTGCAACATTGGATGTATACGACCCATACAACCCATTAGACAAAACTTTCATTGATCTGTTTGATTTCCGACTCGCAAGCACCCGCGCATTTGCAACAAAAAGTAATCGATTCAATGTATTTGGGGAGAATTACTCGATTATCCGGCATGGAGAAGAACGGGCAACGATCTACAACGGCAAAGGTGATGCGTTTGCTGAAAAGTCGAATATTATCGTCAACCCCCTCGATCAATCGATTTTCCTCAGTGTTGATTTTCGAACTGCTGTGCGTGATACGATCACAGAATTCAGAGATTCATTCACTTTTACCGATACGGATGGAGAAACAACCGCATACACCATCGACCAGGTTAACACAATCTATTATGTTAAGAAACAAACACCTACAGAGTTGATCCGAATCTTCGAAAACCCATCTTCAGCCCATCTGCTCGGCCTGGACAACAATGGAATGGATGTATTAACCCGACTGATGCACGGCGGGCGCGTATCGCTCCTGGTCGGATTTGTTGTTGTTTTCATTGAGATCTTCATCGGTGTCATTGTTGGTGGGATTTCTGGATATTTTGGCGGATGGATTGATACGATGCTGATGCGCTTCATCGATCTTTTTAACAGCATCCCCTTCTATCCGATGGTCCTCATCCTGGGTTCTGTGATGGACACGCTCGAAGTGGATCCAATGGCGCGTATTTTCATTCTGATGATGGTGCTTGGCCTGCTTGGCTGGCCAGGTATCGCGCGCATCGTGCGCGGCCAGATCTTGTCGCTGAGAGAACAGGATTTCATGATCGCTACCGAAGCAACCGGATTAAGCATCAAACGCCGCATCTTCCGGCATCTGGTCCCCAATGTCATGCCGCTGCTGATCGTGCAGGCCACAGCTGGCCTGGGCGGGATCATTATCTCCGAAGCAACACTCGGTTTTCTCGGCCTGGGTGTCAAATATCCACTCGCATCCTGGGGCAGTATCATTAACGTCGCTTCTGAAGCGTTCGTCATGACCAACTACTGGTTCATGTGGATTCCTGCGGGGACGCTGATCCTGCTCACTGTGCTCGGATTCAACTTTGTCGGAGATGGACTGCGTGACGCGTATGACCCCAAAATGAAAAGGTAGAAGATGGCAATCAAACAAGAAAAGAATTCATTCTCACCCAGCTCAAGTAAGAAAAACGGCGCAAAGGATAGCAACCACCTTTCCGCACGCGAACTGGTACAAATCTCACGCGAAAACCGCCGCATAACGGATGCGCTCGAACGCGAGCGAGATCGCCGAAATGTACCTGAAGATGAATATTTGACTAACATGAAAGACCCCAATAATGTGGTCGAATTTGACAACCTTCACACCTACTTTTTTACCGACATTGGAACGGTGAAAGCTGTTGATGGGGTCACTTTCGATATACCGCAGGGTAAAACGGTGGGCGTGGTTGGTGAATCCGGCTGCGGAAAATCTGTCACCGCGCTTTCTCTGATGCAGCTTGTCCAGCGCCCGCAGGGGCAGATTGTTGAAGGCGGAATCCGCTTCAACTCTGGGAAAAAAGTTTATAACATCTCCAAAACGCCAACACAAGTAATGGAAACCATTCGCGGATCCAAGATATCGATGGTCTTCCAGGAACCAATGACCAGTCTCAATCCGGTCTTTCGCGTGGGAGACCAGATCGATGAGGTGGTTAAGCTGCATAACCCGGAAATGACAGATGAACAGGTCAAACAGGTGTCCCTGGATATGATCGACCTGGTCGGAATTGCAAATAATACTGGTGTTTACCGTATGTATCCACATGAGTTATCCGGTGGAATGCGCCAGCGTATTATGATCGCCATGGCGCTTGCTTGCAGTCCGCGCCTGATCATCGCAGATGAGCCCACCACGGCTCTGGATGTCACCATCCAGGCACAGATCCTCGATCTGCTGCGAAACCTGAAAGATCGCATTAATTCGAGCATCATGCTCATCACCCATGATCTGGGCGTGATTGCTGAGATGGCCGATTATGTAGTGGTGATGTATGCTGGCCGTATTGTAGAAAAAGGCACCGCGGAAGAGGTATTCCTCAACCCGCTGCATCCTTATACTGTCGGGCTGATGGCATCCAAGCCGGTTATGAATCGTGAAGTCGAGCGCCTCTACAGCATTCCGGGCAGCGTTCCTAACCCGATCAATATGCCGGATTACTGTTATTTCAGGGACCGCTGTAACCAGCGCACGCCAGTTTGTGATGGCGTGTATCCGCCCGAGATCTATGTAACAAAAACCCACATGGTGACCTGTTATCGTCACATGCAAAAAATACATTAGGTTGACGAAATGAAAGAGAAAATCAGAAACTCAGAACAAAACGAAGTAATGGTCCAGGTCGAAGGCCTCAAACAATATTTTCCAATCAAAGATGGGATATTGCAGCGGGTCGTTGGCAATGTCAAAGCGGTCGATGGCGTCAGTTTTTCCATTCTGAATGGAAAAACCATGGGGCTGGTGGGAGAGAGCGGCTGCGGAAAGACCACGATCGGAAAAACAATCTTACGCTTATATGAGAAAACTGACGGGCAGGTAACCTTTTTCGGTACGGATATATTTGATATTTCCAGCGAAGAAATGCGCGCTTTACGGCCGAAGATGCAAATTATCTTTCAGGATCCTTATTCCAGCCTTTCACCGCGCTTACCTGTAGGCGAGATCATCGGCGAAGCCGTCAAAGAACATCAGGTCGTGTCGAATGATGAATACAATGATTACATCGATAGCATCATGCAATCATGCGGCCTGGAACCATACCATAAGAACCGTTACCCGCATGAATTCTCTGGTGGGCAGCGCCAGCGCATCTGCATCGCGCGCGCATTGGCACTAAAACCATCGTTCGTGGTGTGCGATGAGCCCGTTTCCGCATTGGATGTGTCGATCCAATCACAGATCATCAACCTGCTGAAAGATTTGCAAAAAGAGTTCCACCTGACCTACCTGTTCATCTCACATGATCTCTCAGTGGTCGAACACATTTCCGATCATGTCGGTGTGATGTACCTTGGCAGCCTGGTGGAGTACGGCGCAAAAACCCAGATCTTCCGCAATCCCCTCCACCCCTATACGCGCGCGTTGCTCAGCGCCGCGCCTGTCCCGGACCCGACCGTCAAGCGCGATCGCATCATCCTTGAAGGAAGCATCCCCTCGCCCGCCAATCCGCCTTCCGGCTGTAAGTTCCACACACGTTGCTGGGAATGCATGGATATCTGTAAAGTGGAAGACCCCATTATTAGAGAAGGGGAACCGGGCCACACAGTCGCCTGCCACCTGTACGATTAAGTAAGGAGCCGATTGGAGTGAATAGAAAAAAACAACAGCAGTTCGAAGACGATGATGGCCGCGTGATCTGCAGCATGGACGTGGATGGCATGCCTGGTCGCTTTAGGCGATCAACTGAGAACAGTCAGCCAAATCCCGTTATTTCTGACAGCGATCAACTGACCAAAACTGAAGCTAGATATTTTACTGCCAGCGCACTGTTGGCTGCACTGATGATCGGCACAGTCTTCTCGCTCACCTGGGTGCTTTTCACCCTGTTCCTGACAAAAGTCGTTTTCAGGTAAACATCACGAATCCTTCATTAGATTCGCACTACCGAATAAGTACAACTACCCATCACCAGATACAACAGATGATCCTTTGGTGGCAACCCTTAGATAATATGATCAAGATTAATGAAGTTTATTTACAGGTTGCTCAGATGAACAGCACCAAGCTAACCGCCATCACGGCCATACCCGCGATCAAACCAAAGATAGCAATATGATGCTCTCCATACTCTTCCGCGGTGGGCAGAAGTTCATCGAATGAAATATACACCATGATGCCTGCAACACCAGAAAAAATGATGCCGAACATCGATTCATTGAAAATTGAGCGCAGTAGAAAATAACCCAGCAACGCACCCACTGGCTCTGCCACACCGGATAGAAAGGAATAAATGAAAGCTTTCTTACGGCTTTTCGTTGCGTAATAAATAGGCGCAGAAACAGCCAGACCTTCCGGGATGTTGTGAATCGCTATCGCGACCGCAATGCTTACACCAAGCGCTGGATCAGCCATCGCGCTCATGAAAGTTGCCAGTCCTTCCGGGAAGTTGTGGATTGCGACAGCAAGCGCGGAAAAAACCCCCATCCGCATTAAGCGGCTTTTTTCGACATCCTCATCCGACTGATCGGGGTTGATATTACTGATCTCGTGCGGGTTTTCATACGAAGGGATCATTTTATCAATTATTGCGATCAGTGCGATCCCGGCAAAAAAACCAATAATTGTCACCCAGTAGCCATTTTTCTCACCATAAACAATTGTCAATGAATCTTTGGCTTTGAAGAATATTTCCACCAGTGAAACATAAACCATCACGCCCGCGGAAAAACCCAATGCGGCTGAGAGAAATTTTGGATTGAACCGTTTTGAAAGGAAGCCGATCAGGCTGCCAATTCCGGTAGAAAGGCCCGCGAACACTGTCAACCCAAGTGCGAATAAAACCTGGCGGTCCACTATTGAACCCCTCGAAAAGTTAGTTTGATTATTACCTTCATATGATAGATATTCTAATTGAAAGCCTGAAAAGCGTAGATATTTCCTTCATGTCTATTCTATCTCTGTCAGAAATTCCTGTGCCATCGCACCCACATCCGATGCGGCAGAGATGCCGCGCCAGATACCGCCCTGGCGCACGATATTTGCGACAACGATATTTGCGCCGTTGAAGATTGCGCTGCGGGCCCTTTTCGCATCCACACCGCCGGCAGCGGAAATGAGCGCAGGGTACTTGCTGCGAATACGGTTTACATGACGGTATTGGATCAGCTTACCGCGGGTTGTTTCCTCATCACGCCCCAGATGTAGGACGACCACATCCGGTGGTTTCTTTAGCGGGCGGATGACTGCGAGCGGGTCTTTGACACCGATCATATCGATCATTGAGATCATACCGTAGTCACGGCAGGCATCCAAACAGATATCGATCGTCTCGCGCGGGGCGTTTCCCAGCACCGTCACTGCATTTGCGCCGGCAGCCCGCACCATCTGCACTTCATCCAGTGCGCCATCAGCGATCTTGATATCCGCTACGATCAATCCGCGCCACAAGCGGCGGATAAGGCGGATACCCTGCATACCTTCACGTTTGATGAAAGGTGTACCCGCCTCGATCAGGATGCGGCTGCTGGGTGGAATACGCGGCAGCAGGCTGGCTACCATACCAATATCGAGGTTGAACGCGATCTGCAGATAGCGTATTTTATCGTCCAGCATCATTGCCATGATTACTTACTGGTCGTCTTCTTGATCACTTCCCCCAGGTCACTCGGGAGGAATAACACGATCTTCTCTGACGGGTCAGCAGCGATATCACGAATGGTCTGTAGCGTACGCAGGTGCAGCGCTCCCTGGCTCTTGGCCAGATTCATAGCGGCCTGCCGTAGGTTCTCAGACGCAGACAATTCACCCTGTGAAGCGATAATCACAGCACGGCGGTTGCGTTCCGCTTCGGCCTGCTTGGCCATGGCGCGCTTCATTTCTGCCGGCAATTCCACTTCCTGGATCTTGATCGACTCCACGTCCAGGCCCCATTCCGAAGTCTCGGAATCCACGATCTCCTTGATCGCGCCGGCGATATTCTCGCGTTCCTGCAGGAAAAAGTCCATGTCATTATTGCCGATCACGTCGCGCAATGCCGCCTGAGTATACTGGCGGATCGCGAACATGTAATCTTCGATCTTGATGATCGCGCTCTCCGGATTGATGACTTTATAATACACCACCGCGTTGACCAGCATCGGGATATTGTCCTTTGTGATCACTTCCTGGCGCGGCACCTCCGCGGTTTTGATACGCATATCTACTTTACGCATGGTCTGCACCACCGGGATCAGGAATGTCAGGCCGGGTTCACGGATATTGCTGAATTTTCCCAGCGTAAAAACCACACCGCGCTCGTACTGGTAAAGCAGGCGCACGCCTGTGAATAGAAGAAACAAACCAATGACAATAAAGGGAATCAAACAGAATAAGAATTCCATCATACCTCCATTTCTATTCTTCTATTGTATATGGAATCAGACAAATAATTCAATATGATAAATAAAGAATTAACCGCTCTTTAACAATAAAGGGAAAAACTTCGCCAGCGTTCAACTCGCTTATTGCAAAAACATACCTATTTGGATATAATAGGTATTCGCGGGCGGTTAGCTCAGTTGGTTAGAGCGTTGCGTTGACATCGCAAAGGTCGTTGGTTCGAGCCCAATACCGCCCACTACAAGACGATGACCGGGACGAGTAGCCGGAATAGCCGCTGACAGAGAAGATGGCAATCGTTGAGAGCCGATCCCAGCGCAAACCGGTGAAAACCACCCGCGAGTCTCGACCGGAACGAAGCGCAAGCTTTCAGTAAGGAAGACGGTTGATCCCGTTAGCGATCACACAGAGATGGCCGAACGTATCTGGCTAATCTGGGTGGAACCGCGTGAGTCGCCTCCCGCCCCAGAATGGGGCGTTTTTATTTAATACGGTATAAGAAGTAAAAGGAGAAAAAATGGCAGAAAAAATTAAAGAAAAATATGAAGGGTCTCACCTCTATAAACTGCGGCACTCAACGGCGCATGTGATGGCGCAGGCAGTCCTGGATAAATTCCCGGAGGCCAAGATCGCCATCGGTCCGGCCATCGAGGATGGCTTCTATTACGACTTCGACCTGCCGCGCCCGCTCACGCCTGAAGATCTGGACGATATCAGCGCGCGTATGCGCGAGATCATCAAGGGCGATCACGCCTTCTCAAAGGAAGTGATCGACGCCAAACAGGCGCGTGAGATCTTCAAGGACCAGCCTTTCAAGCTGGAACTGATCGAAGACCTCGAGTCTGGCGAACAGGATGAACACGGTATGGCAATCAGCGAGAAGCAGGAACTGAGCGTATATAAGCATGACCGCTTTGTAGATCTGTGCCGCGGCCCGCATGTTGACAGTACGGTCGAGATCCATCCCAAGGCCTTCCGCCTGCTGAACGTCGCCGGCGCGTACTGGCGCGGTGACGAGAAGAATCCGATGCTGCAGCGCATTTACGGCACGGTATGGGAAAAACCGGAAGAGTTGAAAGAATATCTCAAGCTTCGCGAAGAAGCAAAGAAACGCGACCACCGAAAACTGGGCAAGGAACTGGATCTCTACAGCAGCGTCGATGAAGTCGGCAGCGGCTTGATCCTGTGGCATGCCAACGGAGGGCGCATCCGCATGATCATGGAAGATTTCTGGCGACAGGAACACGATAAAGCGGGTTACGATTTTGTCTACACCCCGCACATCGGAAAAGCGCAGCTATGGGAAACCAGCGGCCATCTCGGTTTCTACAAAGAGAACATGTACTCACCGATCGACATCGAAGGGCAGCAGTATTTCATCAAACCGATGAACTGCCCGTTCCATGTGCACATCTATAAAAGCCAGATGCGCTCCTATCGTGACCTGCCCATGCGCAGCGCGGAAATGGGTACGGTTTACCGCTACGAACGTTCAGGCGTGCTGCATGGGCTATTGCGCGTGCGCGGCTTCACCCAGGACGATGCGCATCACTTCTGCACGCCAGAACAGATGCCAGACGAGATCGACTTCGTGCTCAATTTCTGTTTGCACATCCTGCGCTCATTCGGATTCGAGAATTTCAAAGCGTATCTCGGCACGCGCCCCGAAAAAGCTGTCGGTGAGGAATCCCGCTGGCGCGACGCGGAGAAAGCCCTGAAAGCCAGCCTCGACCGCTCCGGTCTGGATTACGAGATTGATGAAGGCGGCGGCGCGTTTTACGGCCCCAAGATCGACCTGAAAGTAAAGGACGCGATCGGACGCGAATGGCAGCTCTCCACCAACCAGTTCGACTTCAACCTGCCCGAACGCTTTGACCTGACTTATATCGGTGAAGACGGCCAGCAGCACCGCCCTTATATGGTGCATCGCGCGCTGATGGGCAGCATGGAGCGATTCTTCGGTATCCTGATCGAGCATTACGGCGGTGCGTTCCCGGTCTGGCTCTCCCCGGTTCAGGCCATGGCTATTCCGATCGCTGATCGCCATATGGAATACGCCAGCAAAGTGGTTGACCTATTGAAAGCAGCGGGCTTGCGCGCGAAGCTGGACAGCCGCAGTGAGCGAATGAACGCCAAGATCCGCGATGCGCAGAAACAAAAGATTCCTTATATGCTGGTGATTGGAGATCAGGAAATGGAATCGGGGCAGGTCGCCCTGCGCTACCGTTCAGGCGATAATCCTGGGCCGATAACGATCGAAAAATTCATCGAGATTGCCCGGCAGGAAATTGCGGAAAAGATATAGCCATTTGAAAAAGAAGCAGGGTTGCGCTCTCGCGACCCTGCTTTTTTTATTATCCAAACATTTTATGGTAATATCAAAAATATTGATTAGATAAAGGAGAAAATTATCAGCACATCATCAGACGTAAGAGCAAACCAGTTTATCAAGGCACCAAAAGTGCGCCTGATCGACGAAAACGGTGAAAATGTAGGTATCGTGTCGATCACAGAAGCACGGAGCGCCGCCGAAAACGCCGGATTGGATCTTGTAGAGATCGCCCCAAACGCAGACCCGCCAGTATGCAAGATTCTGGACCTGGGAAAATATATATTTGAGCAAAATAAAAAAGACCGGCAGGCAAAAAAATCTCAGACAAAAGTTGAACTTAAAGAGATCCGCCTGCGCCCAAAAACCAACGAGCACCATCGCGGATTTAAAGTGAGAGACGCCCGCGGCTGGCTGCAAAAAGGGATGAAAGTAAAAGTCACGATCCGTTTCCGCGGACGCGAGATCACCTATCCTGAGATCGCTTTGCAGGACCTGAAGGAGATCGCTGAAGAATTGAGCGATGTTTCAACCATTGAGACCGCGCCCAATATGGAAGGCCGTGCCATGCACCTTGTTCTTGCTCCCGCAAAGGAACCGGCGAAATAAGACAGATTGGACAGATAGCAAGCCGGATCATTACCGGCTTCATTTCTAACAAGCTTTCATCATCACATGATATTGCGGTAAATAACCGCAATTCCATCTTGCCAAAATTTCTGGTATAATTCGCGTTCGCCTATCAGGCGTTATTTTAATTATTAGAGGAGAAAAGCTGTGCCGAAGAAACCGAGAAAAGGGAAATTCAAAATGAAGACGCATAAAGCGACTTCAAAACGCTTCCGCGCAACTGGTTCGGGCAAATTGATGCGAACCAAAGGCGGTAAGAGTCACCTGCGCCGTAACCGATCACCACGCGCCCTGGGTGCGCTGGATCAGATGGTTCCGGTTGAAGGCAAAGAGATTGAAAAGCGCGTCAGAAGATTAGCGCCGTATATCGATAAAAAATAATTAGCAGCACATATTGCAGCTGTTGGGTGCACGCAACTGGTATAAGAAACCGGCGCCCAGGGGTTTGCAAAGGAGTAGAAAATGACACGTGTAAAAGGTGGAGTTGTTACCCGCCAGCGACATAAAAAAGTACTGAAATACAACAAGGGAAATCAAGCTTCCCGCCATTTGCTCTTCAAACGGGCAAATGAGACCATGCTGAAGAGTCTGTGGTATGCCTATCGTGACCGGCGTAACCGCAAACGCGACCTGCGCAGATTGTGGATCACACGCATTAACGCAGCCTCCCGCCTGAATGGCCTTAGCTACAGTAAATTCATTTACGCCATGAAGAAAGCGGATATTCAGCTCAATCGCAAAATGCTGGCAGATATGGCAGTCCGAGATCCAAAAGCTTTTACAGAAGTTGTAGTGAAAGCAAAAGCAGCAATCTAGAATCTTTTTTCGACCCATTTCTTCAAACACAGAGCAGCCCATCCCGGCTGCTCTTTTTGTTAGAATAGATATATGGATGATAGTTCGCATAAGCTCCGTCAAAAAGTCATTTTTGACAGCAACATCACGATTGAGATCATGCAGGGTGACATCACCCTCATTGAAACAGGTGCGATGGTCAACGCCGCCAACCGCCATTTACAGCATGGCGGCGGGGTAGCCGGCGCGATCTCACGCAGGGGCGGGACGGTTATCCAAGAAGAAAGCGATGCCTGGATCGCCAGATATGGCCCGATCGATAGCGACCGGCCTGCCTACACCAGCGCCGGGAACCTGCCCTGCCAATATGTGATCCATGCAGTCGGGCCGGTGTGGGGTGAGGGAGAAGAAGACCGCAAATTATCTGAAGCGATCTGTGCTGCGTTAAAAATGGCGGAAACATTGCGGATTTCTTCCGTGAGCCTGCCTGCCATCTCAACTGGCATATTCGGTTTTCCAGTGAAACGCGCTGCCGGCATCTTCATGCGCTCGCTGCAGGATTTTTGCGCACAATCGGAACACAAGCACCTGAGGAACATTAAACTGGTTCTGTTTGATATGGAAACATACAGCACTTTTTCTGAAGCGTTTTTAACCACAGATTGGAAAACCAAAAGCAATGATCACATCCTTTAAGAACCCAAAGATCAAAATGGTGCGCGAACTGCTGGACGCGAAGAAGAGCCGCGAGAACACAGGGCTGATGGTGCTGGAGGGGGTGCGTCTGGCAGAAGAAGCTTTGGATAAGGCAATCGGGATCCAAATGTGCTTCTTCAGCGAATCTCTTTCTGAGCGCGGCAAAATGCTGCTGGAGCAGGTTGCACAGGCGACCGACCAGGTGGAAGAGCTGCCGCAGGACCTGATGGATCGGTTGTCGGATACGCAACACGCGCAGGGCATCCTGCTCGTATGCACTATCCCGGATTTACCATTTCCGCCATCACCCGCATTGATCATCGCTTTAGACCGGATCAACGACCCGGGCAATCTGGGAACCATCCTGCGATCTGCCGCCGCGCTGAAAGCGGATGGCATTCTGCTCACGCCCGGCACGACCGACCCCTATTCACCCAAAGCGCTGCGGGCGGCGATGGGCGCGCAACTGCAGCTTCCCATCCGCTGGCAGACAGCGGAGGAGATCAAGGCCACCTGCACATCCGCCAAAGAGCCATTAATACTGACCGCATCGCTGATGGACTGCCCGCAGGCCTGCTGGGAGACAGATCTGACGCGCCCATTGTGCCTCGTGATCGGGAATGAGGCCAACGGCATCAGCGATGAAATGCTGGGGCTGGCGGACGCATGCGTGCGCATCCCGATCGCGGAAGATACCGAATCATTCAACGCTGCCATCGCCGCGGCGATCCTGATGTATGAGATCAAAAGACAAAGGACAATGCCATGAAGATACGATCCATCACCTGTTTCTTCCATCCCGACAAGGTGGATAATTACACACTCGAGAACCTGGCCGCAAAAGCTGACAAGCTGGGGCAGGCATTCAAGCAGGCCGGGTGGGAGGTGCAATCACGACGGATGGCGACTGTGCCGTTCGGGCAGTACACCACGCCGGAGAACGCCATCGAAAGGATCACAGCGCTGGAGGAGAAAGCGGCGGGGCTGGGCTTCGATTACCTATCAGTTGGGCCAGCGCGGCTGCAGCATGGGCAGGACTACGCCCTGATCGCGCAGATCCTGGCCGCGACCAGAAATGTGTTTGCCACTGGCGTACTGAGCCATCCGCACCGCGGGGTGTCTGTGGATGCAGTGAAGGCATGCGCGCGCATCATCACGCAGGTCGCCCCGCTGACGCCGGACGGATTCACCAACCTGCGCTTCTGCGCGATGAGTGGGGTGGAGCCATTCACGCCTTTCTTCCCGGCAGCATACAGCTATGGCAACAGCCCTGCGTTCTCGCTGGCGATCGAATGCGCGGACGCGGCGGTGGGGGCATTCAAAAAAGCAAAGAGTGTGGCAAAGGGAAAGGCAAAGCTGCTGGAGACGCTCAACGGCGCCGCCAGTGCGCTGCAGACCATCATTGAATATGCCCACCTGCAATGGGAGATGCCTTTCATGGGCTTTGACTTCTCGCTTGCGCCTTTTCCCGAGGATTGGTGCTCGCTGGCAGGCGCGATCGAGCAGCTGGGCGTGGCACGCATTGGCATGATGGGCTCACTATCGGCGGCAGCCATCCTGGCGGAGACGCTCGATCGCGGCGAGTGGCGGCATGTGGGCTTCAACGGCTTGATGCTGCCGGTGCTGGAGGACAGCGTGCTGGCACAGCGCAGCATTGAAGGCAGCTATGAAGTCAAAGACCTGCTGATGTACTCGGCGGTGTGCGGCACGGGGTTGGACACGGTGCCGCTGCCGGGCGACACCAGCGCGGAGGCGATCGCAGCGCTACTGATGGACGTGGCCTCGCTGTCATTACAGCTGAAGAAGCCATTGACGGCGCGGCTGATGCCGGTGCCCGAACTGAAGGCGGGCGAGATGACGGAGTATGATTTTGCGTTCTTTAAGAATGGGAAGATCCTGGACTTCGCGGCAGAGAAGCTAGGCGGGGCGCTTGCTGGATCGGATTGGATCGAGATCGGGAGCAGGGGCTGAAAAGGTAAGGCCCACCTGACAAAAGCCGACAGAACCCGACAGTTTGGGATGATTTTGGGATTTGTTCCGGGGGAACGAATAACGAAGATAGAATCTTAATTACCCTTATACCAATTTTTAAAGTATTAGTCGTAATTAAAAATTATTTAAATGGACGAAATGTATTAGTCAGCAACCTCAGAGTTCTGATGACAATCCACATGTATACCTTGATCTGACGTGTCAATGAAGTATCAATATTTTGTAGTAAAAGAACCCCTATATTGGTAGAGTTAGAATCAAACGGATTATAAAAAATGATTGATTTCTTAAAGGCAATAACCGGCTTAATACTTGTTTTCATTTATCACATCCCCAGCTGGATTTATCAATTATTGCTGATTTCTTATGCTCTTGTTTTTAATAGAATCGAAAACCTCACAGCTGACCCAAAAGAACATCTTAAGCGTGTCAAAAAACTTCTTAGAAGAGACAACGCACATATCTTGTATGCAGCACTTGAAATTCGATTTTCATTAGAAAGAATTACGCAGCGTGAATTAATTTTTTCAGAAAACGTAACCAATCGTTCTCTTAAGGAGTATCAACCAGTAAAAAAATCACTTCCTTAAGAAAAATGAACCCTAATTCCAAATTTCATCATAAATTTATATATATTGATGAAAAAACAGGAGAACAATTTTACTGGGGGGAATATAAACCTCTTGATAAGAAAAAAGCACAAATTCTCAATGGGCAATTAGGTAATTTATTACACGCAAAAGATGGTTTAAAATTAGGAATTAAGAATGACCCTTGGTATTAAGAAACAAGGAAGTTCCTTCTTGATTCCATCGAATATCTTTCACAGGTTATTGAAGATAATACTCCATTTTTTAGCCTCGAAGGTATCGATCAAATCAAACGAATTAGAATCAAGAAGAAGTTCTAACCTCATAAGAATGTATTAAGTAATAATCTTCACCAAGAGCAAGAAAAGTAGTACGGTAGTTCATTGGGCAACATAACCACTATTCTTGTCCTAAGTTTGATCTCTTGCATGAATCGCCCCAAGCAATCATAAGGTCTCGATCTTCGCTGATGTGTACTGGGGAGGGTAAATACCTCAAATCATTTTTTGGTTTTTCAGATATATCTGAAAGGATGCTGTGATCTTCTCTTGTTTGAAATTTCAAAAATAATGAGACACTAACTTCTCAATAAGGAAATTTTCTAATATATAATAATTCTATAAACGACCAAAATCTATAGTGGTTGGTATTTCTGGAGGGAAAGGATGAATTCAAGCGAGGCGAAGAAAACTGTTTTTATATGTATTGGCACCAGACCAGATATTATAAAAATGAGCCCAATCATCGAAGAAATAAAGAACTATAAAGCGATCACCCCTTATGTTTGTGCCTCAGGTCAACACAAAGAATTAGCTAACAATATCATAGAAGAATTAGACATTCCTTGTGATTCTATTTTTCAAATAATGAAATATCAACAAACACCAGACTACGTATTATCGACCTTGTTAAAGAAATTTACACAGCTAATGATTAAAAAATCTCCGGATCTCGTGATGATACATGGAGATACAGCAACAGCGTTAGCGGGTTCTTTAGCAGCATTTTACCTAAAAATACCAATATTTCATATCGAGGCTGGCTTTCGAACATATTCGGAAGTTCCATTTCCCGAAGAACATCACAGAAGACTTATTACAAATTGCGCGAATTATTTTGCATGTCCAGATCCAACAAGCGTTCAAAATCTCATTTCAGAAAAAATCAACACATCTAGTATTTTTCTTACGGGAAATTCTATTTCGGATGTGCTATACAACTCTATAATTGATAAGTATCAGTTTCAAAATTCTTATCTTGAAAAATTTGATTATGAAAAGAATATTGAAATCGTTGTTACACTTCATCGAAGTGAAACAGATGCTGATGCACTAAGAAACGTTTGTTCTGCTTTACGTATAATTTCTAATTCAAACCCGTTGATTAAGTGTTTTTGGCCTGTGCATCCAAACCCACGTATAAAAAACCTTGTTGAAAAAGAACTCGAAGATACACAAAATATTCGATTATTACCGCCAATAGGCGTTAGAGATATGCACAATCTATTGTTTCGTGCATCATTGATATTAACCGATTCAGCTGGTGTACAGGAGGAAGCTTTTTTGCTGGAGAAGCCTACGCTAGTATTACGTGAACGCACTGAAAGACTTGACTATCTTGATACTTCAAGAAGCAAATTGTTTAACCCAAGAGATCCTTTTTTACCCAAGGAATTAGAAAAAATCATTCATCATTTACACCCCCATACAGATTTTTATATAACAGACAAGTTGTATTCAAAAACTGGAGCTTCCCGAAAAATTGCTGGTATCTTGGTAAATATCTTAGGATTAGACATATAAGTGTTTTTATGATTTCAGGATATGTTGTTGACATAGGTGGTACGAAAATAAGTTTCGGGATTTTGGGATTGTTTTCAATAGAACCAGAATGCAAAATTGAAACTCCATCAACTAGTGTTTGCATTATTGATGAAATTGCAAAACAGATAAAAAAATTTGACGAAAAATATTCTAGCTCGGCAAAAAAAGTAATAATTTCCTGCCCAGGATTGATTACTAATGATGGTAAAGTAGAAAAATCTTTATATGTACCTTTGGAAGGGGTAAATCTAAAACAGGCTCTAGAAAATAAAATTAAAAAAAAGGTGATTGTCGAAAATGATGCAAATATCCAGGGTCTTGGTAAACATAAACAAACCGATCTTTTATATATGGTGATAGGTACGGCTGTAGGAGGATCTATAATTTATTCAGATGAAAAAATATATAAAGGCAATTCTGGGTTCGCTGGTGAGTTTGGACATATTTATGTTGGAGGAAAAGAAAAATGTTTTTGTGGAAATATTGGTTGTCTAGATACAATTGTATCCGGAAGAAGTATGATTGAAAAACTAGGTGATTGTTGGTGGGAAAAAATGCGGGATACTAATATTCTCGATTACATAAAAATTGCTGGTGTTTGCACTGGAAAAGCACTTGCAAGGCTCGCAATTTTATTTGACCCTGGCGAAATTTCTCTATGTGGAAATATTTGTAAAATTTCACAATTCAAAGAATCCGTAATAAACGGATTTAGAGATGAAAGTTGGGCCGAATTACAGATAAATTTTAGTAATAATTCATGGGAGAATGTATTTAATGGCGCGATGAAGATTCTATCTCAAAATTGATTGAACGAAAACAAGAATAGTAATTGAAAAACTAAACCGTATTGTATCCAAATAAACAAATATTAACAGGAGGAGTAACATGATTAAACCATTTCCAAACTTATGCGGTTCTGTGGCCGGAAACCCAAGTGAACTTGGAGTAAAAATGCATAATGCTGGTTATTTGGCAAAAGGACTGGATTATACATACATTGCAATGGGTTCTGATAATATTGAAAAAGCCATTTCAATATTTAAGGATATGGCTTTCAAGGGTATGGGAGTTTCCATGCCATTTAAACAATCAGTTATTAAATTCTTAGATGAAATTGATGATGCGGTTCAAAAAATTGGCGCATGTAATACTGTTGTCAATGAAAACAAAAAACTTGTAGGTCATAATACTGATTGGATTGGTGCATTGAATGCCATAAAGGAAGTTGAGAATATTAACCTAATATCTAAAGCAGTTATTGTAGGTTCAGGAGGAGTAGCAAGGTCAATTGCATATGCCCTAAAAAAACATAATAAGGAAGTATATATTAGTGCAAGAAATAAATCACAGAGAGAACAACTTGTAAAGGATCTTAATCTTGATGGAGCATCTAATCTTGAAGAACAGAATATTTTTTCAGCGGATTTAATTGTAAATGCGACACCTTGTGCTGATGAAAATGGGCCTGTAAAAATTCACCAACATAAAAATGCCTCCGTTTTACTTGATGTTGTGTTCCAAACTAAAACCACAGCACTAGTAAAAGCTGCTTCTTCATTAGGTATAAAAACTGCTTGTGGATGGAGAATGTTATTGTTACAGGGTGCAGAACAATTTGAATTGTATACTAAGGAATCAGCACCACTAGATGCAATGGGACAAGTTTTAGAAAAATGGCTAATTGGTAAATGAATATTTGTTTGACAGCTGATGATGTAGGCGCTATTTTATCGATTGATAACGCTGTGAGAAAACTCATTAGGCTAGGAAGTATAAATTGTCTTTCAATTTTTGCGAATGGTATTATTGATACCTCTTGGATAAAACTTGTCGATCCAAAAATCAAATTAGGGTTGCATTTAACACTATCATTCGGTAAACCACTTGTAAGTGGTATCAATAATTGCCTTTTAGATGACAATGGACATTTTCTTCACCCAAAGAAACCAATTTCTCCGAACAATGAAAATATTGAGAATTCATTAAATGATTTTATTGAAAAATTAGATTGTTGTGAAGAATCTGAATTAATGAGCGAATTAAAAGCTCAATATGAATTCTTTAGTTATAAATATTGCAGAACCCCTGATTTCTTAAACCTCCATCATGATCTGGATAAAAGCCCATTGCTTCAAAGGGTCTTAGTTTCAGCTTTTCCTGATGAACCAACTCGAAAACTTAGGGAGATCAATGAATTGGGCTATTCATATATTTATAGTTTTTTGAATATGGATGATTCAATAGAAATTTCCGAACAAATAATTTTTAACCTTCTAGAAAAGTGTATCACAACTAAAAATGACAACTTGAATAAAAACTTTGAAATAGTATTTCACCCTGGATTTGATTCGTGCCAATTGCGAAGATTCAGTACATACTCGAAAATGCGAGAGAGAGAATATAGGATATTATGTTCGGAGCGAATTGTTGATTTGTTATCTGGAGCATTTGAGAAGTGAGAAGAATTTTATTTCAAGGTGAGGAAAGCGGCAGATTTGCGAAATTTGCTGTTGCGGTAATTAGGTATATTGGAAAAAATTTGGTTGAAGTTGAATTAGAAGGCAGGGAGCCTTTGACATCAAGAGTTGTCAATATCAAAGGTATTTTGTCAGACGCATTATTGAATGGTTATCGTAGGTCCGTAGTTATTAAAGAATCAGGAACAGGTTTTACATATTGGGCGGGCGGAACAAATTCCACAAGCGCAATTGCCACAACTAGCATTACCTTTGTTTTTGAAGAAAATGAGCTTGAAAAATTAGAAAAAGAATGCATAGTAAGAAATGAGTACATTCCAACACTAATATCAAGTGAGAACTTCTCTGAGGATTGGGTTTTTGTCGATCAAGCTCCTAACGCGATAAATGAGGAAAATGCAGAAAGATTAATTCGTCTACTTGAAACTGTTCGAGACCCAAATTTATTGCGAGAGGTTGCTTTAGGCTTACGTCTATTTGCTGACTTTTTATCATTAAATATTCGCCTACAAAGAAAATGCGAAAAAGTGGTTTTAGCTCAATTGCGAAAATTAACAAATGAAGAGAGTTTTTTTGAGGCAAAAATTGCTTTAGTAGAATTAATTGGGTATGTTGGAACAGACGCTTCAATTGAAGTGTTAAAAAATCTGGTTTATAGTAAAAACATTCATCCACACATTATATGGGCATCAGTTATAGCATTAGGAAGACTCCCATCGGTGGATGTTGATGAAATATTGACAAACAAAATTCAAGAGGTGGATTCAAGCAACCGAAATGCGGAAACACGTGATGAAGTTCTTGATTCAGAATGGGTTGTAGCAGCTCTACTCTTGTGTTTGGCTAGAAGAGTAAATGAATCAACTAGTGCCGCTTTAGAAACAATTTTTTCCAGTAGGGTTAATAGCCCAAATAAAGTACTTCAAAGATATGCTTGTTTAGGATTAAGCCGACTCTATTTTTATTCTGAAAATACTGTTGATTTATTGTTAAATGGTTTAAGAAATTCAAATTCTGAAGTTGAACTTGGATATTATGCAATGGCATTAGCTAATTCATTTAAACCGGAAATACTTAAATCGGTTTGGAACAATGACCGATTACTTCAATTAACGAGTATCTTAGGAAAAAAACTGGCTATATTTTCTGATTCTTGTTCAGAACCTGATAAGGTATGGGGATTAGAATATCTCGCGGATCTTGCATCTTTTCTCGAAAATAATGCATTAGCTAGCAAATTTCACATTAAGCTTTCAGATATATTTGATGATTGGAGAAGTTATTATTATCACTCATTATCGAGTTATGAAAGCGGTGAAGATTTTATTAAGGAAAAGAATATTAGTTCAGCAAAAAGAAAGTTCTCTGATTCACTTATTGCAATTGGAAAAATATGTGATTCGTCCGAATACGTAAGTTCAATCGTACAATTCAGAAAGGATTATATTAATTCCAGATTGTTATTACTAGATATTTTTAATAAATGGTCGCGTACTATAGATCCGGATGATATTAGGCAATTAGAGGACGAATTATGGAAAAAAGTTATTCATCAATTCCAAAAATATTCTCTTGGTATTGACGAAGCCAGCACATTTGAAAGATTGTCTGTTCATGAACGAAATTCACTCATTGAAAATGTTTCTAAACGTGAAAAAGAAAATTTATCCAAAACTATTGAGATACTAGAAGTTTTTAAAAGCATTTTGCGATTTCAACAAATGGTGATCACTTCGGGGATTGAAAGTAAGGAAACTGATAATTATCTTCAAACAATCAGAATAGTTTTGAATAGTATGTATAATCGGAATGATTTTCTTCGAGGCCAGCAAGCAATTATAGAATCGCTTAGGAAAAAAATATCGGAAATAGATAATATCCTTGATGGAGATGATGTCTATCGAGTTAAATATACAAATACACTAAATTGCTTCACGGATATCATCAATTTATTTTTGTTTTCTTCATGGCCGATGCCTTCGCATATGTGTATGTTGGGTGGACTTGGTCGAGGGCAAATCGTTGTTCGAAGAGAGAGAATAATAGGCGAAGGAAATGAGAAATCGCCTTATTTATTTGACACATCCTTTCCAATTGTTATTAATATTGTTGTAACAATACTAGAAATGTCCACTGGAGGATCAACAAAAGCAAGTCTTATATGTGAGTTGCCAAATAATGAAAAATTGAGACACGAACTACCGATCGTGGAAGGGTCAACAATAGAAAGCTTTGTAATTCCACCAAATATCATTTCATCTTATTCATCAACAAGATTAGATTTTATTTTATTTTTTTCCACAGCTGATGTAACTCAAGAAAGTACACGAGTAACAGTTTTTATCCGAAGGAATGTGGATTGAAAATCTTATCAATCAATTTGTGGAATATAAATTCACCCATTCAAAAAAGAATGAATAATCTTAATTCATTCATAACTTTTAATAAGCCTGATATCATCTGTTTTCAAGAGGTTTCATATTATGGCGGAAAAATCCAGGTGCATGATATTTTGTGCAAGGGGGAATACTTTTTTAAATATTTCAAAAGTGGAAATTGGTATGGGAGAGAAGAGGGATTAATTATTGCATCTAAATATCCTATTTCTAATTCCAGAAAATATTTGTTGCCTAGAAACGATGCTTTCAATGATTTTCAACGAATTTTAATGGGTAGCACGATTAGAATTAAGAAAAATAAATTGCGAGTTTACAATACTCATTTGTCCTATCATGTTTTATCCGCCATTAATAGGATTGGTCAAATTGATCAAATTTTGAAAATAATTAATTCTGAAAATTCCAGAAGCGATTCCGTTATTCTCTGCGGGGATTTTAATGAAGATCCAGATGATGGTTTAGTGTATAAAAATATATTGAACAATTACCCAATAAAACTAAATGATTCGTGGGTAGAGCGAAATAAAACTCTAACATTTTGTCAAAGTAATCCATATGTTGATAGCAAGTTATGGCCAAATAGAAGGATTGACTATATATTTTCGAGTGAAAATCTTCCTCTTTATTCCTATAGGGTTTTAGACCAAGATATAATTTCTGATATTTGTTCAGACCATTATGGAGTAATTGCAGAAGGCAATGAAAACGGAGATTTAGATGAACATATTTGATCTTTTGGCTAGTTTATCACAAGCTCTAGCAACGTTATTTGCGGTTTTCCTAGCATTTCTTTTTTCGATTCTATCTGACAAATCCTCTTGGAAGCAAAGGAAGAAAGAGCAAATAAGGGACCATCAAATTGATTCGATCAAGACTTTAGTTCAATTAATGCAAAAAACCAGTTTTTTTATAAACGATATTATAAATATTAAACAACAAACTAACGCACAAACTCTAGAGGACGAAGATATGGGTTCACGAAATAGAAATATCATTGCTTCTGGAAATTCTCAGATTAAAAAACGGTTGGAAGAACTTCAAGAAATGAGAATTCAATTCTTAAATGAATTATGGGAATTGAGGTTCCTCCGCTTCGGAAAGTTCCAAATAACAAAAATCGAGGAATATCTTGAAGAATATGACAATCTTATCAATAGATTTCGAGTGAATGAAAACTATATTGAAAATAATTATATTGACTCGCAGAGTTGTCGTAGAATTATGAAATTATTTGAAGAATTCATAGAGATGGGTGAGGATGGACTTACGAAGTAAAACTCAAAACTCTTACGTTAATCGGGCAACTTATTACAATAATAAAACAGATTGGGTTACTAAATGTAAATGTATTGATCCATTGGTTCCATCAGTATATGGGCGAGGAGTAGCCCTTGACGTTTGTTCAGGTACTGGTGAAATTTCCAATGCATTAATTAATAAAGGTTGGACCGTAATTTCTGTAGATTTAAGTCGAAATATGCTTCAAATCAATGTGAATCCGCTTAGGTTAATTTGTGATATGCACAATTTGCCATTCGAAAAAAACATGTTTGATTTGGTTGTATGTCGCCAGGGATTGCAATATGCAGATATAAATCTCGCTTTAAATGAATTTGTTAGGGTTGGGATATCAAAAATTAGGTTGGGGCATATTACAAAGGAAAGTAATGATAATTATGATTTTTGGAAAAATTATTTTGAGATCGCTTCACCAGGAAGAATTCACATTCTTGAGCCTAACCAAATTTGCGAATTAGCTCAATCAATTGGGTTAAGAACTTTTTTACTAAACATTTTCAGACAAAGAGATTCCTACTTAGGCCCTATTATGCATTTACCAAAACAGAATATTACGTACTTGATTAATTTACTGAGTAATACTTCAGAAGAATTTAAGAAAATATATGGCGTTAAAAAAGATAATAATGAAATTGTGTATAGTAATCGATGGGAGTTTCTAGAAATCAATTTCTAAACTGAAATTTCTTAAAAAATGAAATCTAAAAACTTACTCTTAATCTTAAGTTCCAGGGTAGTAAAAATCTCCCCATGGGAAACTGTTTTTTGTATTTAGGACTCCATCATTCGATGAAATATTCAATTTCATCTTTTTATCTAAAATCTGCAGCTTCAATCAAAACCCCGTAACGTGTAATATGACAGCGAGTTGTTGTGGGGGGTGAGAGCGGCCGTAGCGGCGATCGGCCCAGCCGGATATGAGGGTTTTTAGATCCCCGAGACGCTTACTTTCAGTATAGATAATCGATTGAAAGATTCTGGGATAAATAGAGTTTCTGATCCAGTGGTGATGTATACGCATCGATGCATGCGGGTGCATTTTTTCTGAGCTGGGTGAAACTCGGGTAAAACAGGGGGGACAGCCCCAATACGGGGTGCAGACAAGTGGATTCCCGCTTTCGCGGGAATGACAGTCGAGGGGGAATGACAAGCGGGGTGGGAATGACTAAGGGTGCAGTCAAGTGGATTCCCGCTTTCGCGAAGAAGAAGTGGGGTGGCTACACTTTAGTGGACACGGCCTCCCTTATTTCAAACTCCAATGGACTAAGATAATCCAATGTCGAATGAAGTCTTTTGCGATTGTACTAAACTTCAATGTACTCAAATATGTTGGTTTTTGCCTCCATTCTGCTTTCAAAAACGGCATCTGCACATTCTCCCTTCAATGTAGAGAAAAAACTTTCCACACTGGCATTGTCATAGCAATTTCCCTTCCCACTCATACTGATCAGACAATTTTTCTCCCGTAACAGATCCAGATAGGCTTCACTCGTGTATTGACTACCCAGATCGCTGTGATGCAGCATTTCTTTCGGTGGATGTCTCCAGGCACAAGCCATTTTCCAGGCTTCCATAACTAAAGCTTTTGTCATTCTTTTTTGCATTGACCAACCTACAATAGCCCTTGAAAACAGGTCCTGGATCACTGCCAAATACAGCCAGCCTTCTTTGGTCGCAATATAGGTGATATCCACAACCCATTTTTGATTGGGATATTCTGCGCTGAAGTCTTGATTTAGGATATTGGGAGCCTTTTCGTGCCTTTCATCTGCCTGCGTCGTCTGTGGATGCCATTTGTTCACTTGTTTTGGAACCATTCCCTCTTCCTTCATCAGGCGGCTAATACGGCGCCTTGAGGTGCTGATCCCAGCTCTTTTCAAACTAGCCTTGAGCCGTCTGCTTCCATAGGTGTTTCGGCTCTCGCTATATACTGGCTGTATCATTCCTTTCATCACCTCATCTTCCCTCAAGCGGTCTCCTGGCTTTCTCTGTTTCCAGGCATAGTAGCCACTCCGTCTTATTTGCATGACTTTACACAATGCTTTGATCGTATGTTCATTTTCTTGTTCCTGGATGAAGGCACAGCGCTTTACTCGCTCCGGGAGAAAATGTTCAAAGCTTTTTTTAGGATATCTCTTTCCTCCTTTACCCGGCGCAGTTCTGCCTGCAATGCCTTATATGCTTCTTTGCTTACACTTTGTGGTTCGTCGAAATTGTCTGTTTGACCATAGGTCCGCCACCATCGAGAGAAATTTTGATCGCTGACCCCTAATTCGCGTGCTATTTGAGCTTGGCTCTTTTCACTGCTCTTGATCAGTTCAACAGTTTCCCGTTTAAATTCTTCTGTATATTGTCTTCTGGGTTTGTTTGCCATTTTGGACTCCCGTTCTGCTAAGTATAGTTCTTATGTCTCTTAGCTCGTGTCCACTTTTTCGACACCACCCCAATAAGGCAGGAATGACAGACAGGGCGGGAATGACAGACAAGGCGGGAATGACAAGCAGGGCGGGATTGACAGAGGAAACGGGAATGACAAGTAAGGCGGGAATGAAAAAGTGAACGGCACAGAGTGGCGGCGTTGACAGAAAAACAAGCTGACTTCGAAACAGTTGGTTGGGCATTTACCTGAAGAACACGCCTCGATTCGCACCGCACTACCTGATATTTAAAAATCAGCAACTCAAAAAGCGCAACTTCCTCTTAATCCGCAGGTTCAGGGTTCGATTGCCTGGTGTGTCATAAAACACACTCATTACAGGTTGTTTTCCTTCCTAGCAATAATTGAATATAAAAAAGTCACCCGCTAAGGTGACTTTTTTTGAATATCAGATATTCAAGATCAGGCAAGATCAAAGCGGTCCAGGTTCATCACCTTGGTCCAGGCGGCCACGAAGTCATTCACGAATTTCTCCTGAGAGTCATCCTGGGCATAAACTTCTGAAATGGCGCGCAGCTGGGAGTTGGAACCAAAGATCAGATCGACTCGAGTAGCAGTCCATTTCTGCTTGCCAGTTTTACGATCCAATCCATTGAAATAATCCTTATCTTGCGAAGAAGCCTTCCATTCAGTTCCCATGTCGAGTAAATTCACAAAGAAATCGTTGGTCAACGTTTCGGGACGATCAGTAAAGACTCCGTGCCTGGTACCTCCGAAGTTTGTATTCATGACGCGCATGCCACCGACCAGAACAGTCATCTCAGGAGCTGTCAGGGTTAACAGCTGCGCCTTATCGAGCAATAATTCCTCGGGTTTTACCGAGTATTTGGCTTTCTGGTAGTTGCGGAAGCCATCCGCAACAGGTTCCAGTACTGAGAAGGAATCCACGTCGGTTTGTTCGAGCGAGGCATCCATTCGCCCTGGTGTAAAAGGGACGGTTACATCATAGCCGGCGTTCTTCGCGGCTTGTTCAATTCCGACGCAACCTGCCAAGACGATCAGGTCAGCCATTGAAACTTTCTTTTTGAAATCCTTTTGGATCCTTTCCAAGGTTTTTAGAACTTTGGCCAATTGTTTGGGCTGGTTGGCTTCCCAATCCTTTTGCGGAGCTAACCGGATACGGGCACTATTCGCTCCACCGCGCATATCAGATCCGCGGAAGGTGGACGCCGAAGCCCAAGCGGTTGAAACTAATTCAGCGATTGATAGACCTGAATCCAATATCTTGTTTTTCAAAGCTGCGATATCATTCTCCCCGATCAGTTCATGATCAACCGCTGGGATTGGGTCCTGCCAGATCAACTCTTCTTCCGGAACTTCTGGGCCAAGATAGCGCGATCGTGGTCCCATATCACGGTGTGTCAGCTTAAACCAAGCGCGAGCAAAAGCATCAGCGAATTGGTCGGGGTTTTCCAGGTAACGGCGTGCGATTTTTTCATAAGCGGGATCAAACTTAAGCGACAAGTCTGCGGTAGTCATCATCGGACGGTGTTTTTTGGTCGGATCATGGGCATCTATGACCATGTCCTCGTCATCAACATCTACTGCCAACCAAATATAGGCACCTGCAGGACTTTTTACCAGTTCCCATTCATATTTAAACATGACTTTAAGATAGCCCATGTCCCATTTTGTAGGGTTGGGCTTCCAGGCGCCTTCAATTCCGCTGCTGATCGTATCACCGGCCTTGCCGCTGCCGTAGCTGCTTTTCCATCCAAGGCCCATCTCTTCAATCTGTGCTGCTTCCGGTTCAGGACCTACCAGGGCGGGATCACCCGCACCATGCGTCTTTCCGAAGGTGTGGCCGCCGGCGATCAATGCAACAGTCTCTTCATCATTCATGGCCATACGAGCAAATGTCTCTCGCACATCATGGGCGGATGCTGCTGGAATCGGTTCTCCATTTGGGCCTTCCGGATTGACATAGATCAAACCCATCTGCACAGCTGCCAGTGGGTTTTCCAAATCGCGTTCTCCGGAATAACGCTTGTCACCAAGCCATTCACTCTCAGTTCCCCAATAAATATCTATTTCTGGTTCCCATATATCCTCACGTCCACCAGCGAAGCCAAAAGTCTTGAATCCCATCGACTCCATCGCGACATTGCCAGTCAGGATCATCAAGTCAGCCCATGAGATCTTGTTACCGTATTTCTTTTTTATTGGCCAGAGCAGGCGGCGGGCTTTGTCGAGATTTACATTGTCCGGCCAACTATTAAGTGGTGCAAAGCGTTGATTTCCGGTCCCACTGCCGCCACGTCCGTCGCCCATTCGGTATGTTCCAGCACTGTGCCATGCCATTCGGATGAAAAGACCGCCGTAATGACCATAATCCGCTGGCCACCAGTCCTGTGAATCGGTCATTAGCGAAGTGAGGTCCTTTTTCAAAGCTTCCAGATCAAGTTTTTTAAATTCTTCAGCGTAGTTGAAACCTTCATCCATCGGATTGCTCTTTTTAGAGTGCTGATGAAGAATTTCGAGTTTTAGCTGGTTCGGCCACCAGTCCTGGTTTGAGGTACCGCCACCTGCTTTGGGATTGGCATGGTTACCCGTTACCGGGCATTTACTTTCTTTATTCATTTGGTTTTCTCCTTTATTTAATACAAGCGATATAAATGGTTATAGGATTGTTAATTAATTGTTTTGGCATTCCTGACATATGCCATAGAATGTAATTTGAGTATTAAGAATTTGGTATCCTTTGGTTTCTTCCGCTGTAAGTTTTACATCTGAAAAATCTCGTTCAATATCTATGAGAGCATGACAATGCTTACAAAAAAGATGGTGATGAGGATTGGAATTCGTATCAAATCGCGCCCCAGCTTCGTTTAAATTTTCAACAGGAGCCAACTCACCAAACTCTACCAACTCACGCAAGGTATTGTATACGGTTGTCTGCGAGACATCAGGCATCCGTGAGAGTACAAGTTGGTATATCTCCTCTGCAGTGGGATGGTTTTCATTATCTGCTAAAAGTTCAAATATGAGTCTGCGTTGAGGTGTGATCTTCAAGCCTTTTTGTTTGAATACATGAATGATCGCTTCTTGGGATTTCAATAATGCCACTTTCTATTTTATTTGTACCGATTATTATTTGAATATTATAATAAATTATAACCAATTTTATCGGTATGTCAATAATTGCACCTTAGGAAAAACAAATCAGGAGGCGTCTCTAAAATTGCTTATGGGATTATCTTTAAGATTTTTTGAGTCGTTTATCTTGCAATCATGCGGTCCCATTAATAATAATCAATCGATAAACCATCATCTAAAATAATTGATGGTAGATGAGATCGTAAAAACAACCAGTAATATATAATCGCCTTCCCTGGTGCAAAGCCGGGAAAACTGGACTGAAACAAAATGGAATAGTGGACAAGTTGTTATACTGACTTCGAATCAATTGGTTGGGCGCTTGCCCGTTAACGTCATGTGTACGGCATATGGAATCCCGCTTGCGCGGGAATGACAAGCAGGGCGGGAGTGACAGAAAAAACGGGAATGACAAAGGGTGCGGATAAATGGAATTCTGCTTGCGCGAAGAAGAAGATTCCCGCTTGCGCGGGAATGACAGTCGAGGGGGAATGACAAGCAGGGCGGGAATGACTAAGGGCGCAGATAAATGGATTCCTGCTTGCGCGGGAATGACAGTTGGGTGAGAATGACAGAAATACATGCTGACTTCGAATCCGTTGGTTGCATGATCGCCATTAACGGCGCAGGCGGGGCGCGCCGGGGGCACTTTTTCAGAGAGACATGATGCGCATTGCTGGTACCCGCTGCGCTATTTCGCCAAGAAATAGCCAGGGCAGATCAGGCCAGACGAATGCCTGAAACCCCTACACACGGAGCAGCCTGCGAAAACCGCGCGAGGAATAGAACGAAGGCGCGCTATTGTGGAAGACAAACACCCGGCCATAGAGGCGGTCGGCACAAAATGCACTGCCACCGGCTAGGATCCAATGTTTCACATCGCCAAAACTTTGATTTATTCTTAACGTTAAAAAAAAACGCTTTATGATCCAATTTTTCAAAAGTGCTGATTATTCAAACAAATCTAACGCCCACTGTGCAGCCCGCTGAAGTTCACCCTCTTCCAATTTTGGCGTTTCATCCTGGGTGACATAAAAGCCAGCAGCCGGCACAGGTGCTAAAGATCCTTTTGCATTCAGCGATTTTGCGATTGGTTTGGAGGCATAGCTGCCCAGTTTGAACAGGAATCTCAACAGTCCAGACTCCATCGCATCCGCCAATATGCGCGTATCAAATGCCGCTGTCCGTTTACCCCGCAGGCTATTCTCCGGTAAGTTTTTTAGGAAATCCATTACAAATTCAGTAGCCTGCCAGCGAATGGTTGGCGAGCCAACTATCACCACATCCGCATTTTGCGCAAGCTGCTCACTGGCAATTTCAGCGCGTACCACTTTGACATCATGGGAGGCCTGCAACGCAGCGCCCATTGCTTCGGCAATTTTTTCGGTGTTACCAAAAAAGGAATCAAATATAATCAGAATATTCATTGGTTAATCCTCAAATTTTTTAGTCTATAATTCCACAACCATTCTATTTGCATCAAATTCTCTCGTAGAGAGGGGATTGGTATTGGTTATCATTCCCATTTCTTCATCTTTACTCCTCCCGACTAAGCTTTGCATATGATTATTTTCATCAATGGTTGAAGTGTTTTAAATTTCATGCTGATGCAGAAAAAAGCAGCTGGCTGTGAATCACAAATAAGGCAAAATAACCGCTGCCCATATATGACCTGTGAAAAATGATGACTGCCAGATATCGAATTTTTGTAGTGAAAATGGAACGGCAAT
The DNA here is from genome assembly GCA_964612815.1 of uncultured Pelolinea sp. Lineage (GTDB taxonomy): Bacteria > Chloroflexota > Anaerolineae > Anaerolineales > Anaerolineaceae > Pelolinea. The sequence goes on from CAZTCV010000001.1 coordinate 113,685, forward strand.
ACTGCAATTTGAATCCTTTTCGACGGGAGCAAAACCGGCGCGCGGAAGATCATTCAAAAAGAAGCGCCTCAGTGATCCGCTCCCGGGTAAAACAAGCGCTGATTTTCTTACTTGATCAATCATCATAAAAAAATTCGCGTTCGGATTTAGATTCTCTTCCTGAAATACAATGTTATCCGTATGATGCATTCGAAAGTTTGCCAAGCTGGTTGAGCCAGTCATCGTCCGTCTGGCTTAATCGCAGCGGTGTGAGGGAAACAAACTGATTAGCCACGGCCCAGCGGTCGCTATTCTCATCCGGGTTTGTCATTGGGATGGCAGAAAGCCAGTAATGCTGCTGGCCATTTGGATCCTGTCCTTCCACCACCTTGCCGTTATATTGGCGAATGGACTGGTGTGTCCAGCGTATGCCAATTGGATCCGATGGAAGATTCACATTCACCAGGCGCGGCTTATCCCCGCTAACGAGCAGATCGATCACTTTGGTGATATAAGGTTTCTGTTTATCATACGAGGGATCTTCGCCGTTTACATCCTGGCTAAAGGCAATCGCCCGTACGCCAAGAATCACACCTTGCTTGGCTGCCGCTACGGTCCCGGAATGCCATACGTCACTGCCCAGGTTGCTGCCAAGGTTAATTCCTGAAAGAACTAAATCAGCGCCGCCCAGGTGGTATAGCCCCATCGCGACACAGTCGGCCGGGGTGCCGTTGACCCTGTACATCTCAAAAGAATCCATCATCTTGACACGGTGAACCTGAAGCGGGCGCCGGATCGTGATAGCATGCCCGACTGCAGACTGCTCAAAATCAGGAGCAAATATGACCACTTGCCCAAATTGGCTTGCTATCTCAGCCAAAGCAATCAACCCCGGGCTGAATACCCCGTCATCATTACTTAATAATATTTTCATTCTGTCCTAATCAAATAGAAAAAGTTGGAATCATAGGATTTCATAAATTTTATTTTACATAGCGGGTATTATTGCGGAGTAAATGATTAGTTAACAATTGGTTATTGAATATAGTCCCTTCATCCATTATTTCAACACCCTCTATTTACAATTGACCTGGTTTGGGTGCCTTTTATCGAATAGAAACATTCATACTATTAAATATTTGATCAATCGCGGCACTTGTCCTGATACAAAGCGGGGGCAACGCCGGTGCCATCCCAGTTGACAGAATGGAAAAATCACACGGGTTTGAACCCTTATTGTTATTAGTAAGTACTGAGATTGGTTATGGGTAAGACTGAAACCAAGCCATCATCAGTCAAGCGGGAAACGAAAACACCCCGGAGGGTGTTTTGGACAAGAAAGGGATCAATCGCCAAGATTGATTGATGGTTTTGTGTGTGTGCTTCTTTTTATTCTTAAACCCTGAGCAAACCTCTGAATCCTCTGGACGCATAAAACGAAGGCGCGCTATTGTGGAACACAAACACCCGGCCATAGCGGCGGTCGGCGAAGAGCGCGCCGCCCAATTCGCGGATGTCATCCGGCGTCCTGATCCAGCTCTCGGTTTTGGTGTCGAACTCACCCAATTCCTGCAGGGCACGGTATTGGTCTTCATCTAGCAACTCCACACCCATCGCGGCTGCCAGGTCAACGGCATTGCCGCCGGGGAACAGGCCCTTCTTTTCGCGCTCTTTTTCGCCTTCGCGGTCGTAGCAGATGCTGCGGCGGCCGGCGGGGCTCTGCTCGGCACAATCAGCAAACAGGTACGCACCGCTGGTTTTATCCAACCCGATCACGTCCGGCTCGCCGCCGGTTCTTTCCATGGCATGCAGGGAAGCCAATTTATCCGGCTGCGCTTCCAGCAGGGCCTGGATCTTTTCCCATTTCAGCCCCTGATGGCGCGGCATATTCTCTTCAAAGCGCTCGCGCAGGATTGCCAGCAGTTCTTGTCTCTGCTGCGGAGTAATGTCTACGTTGACTTCAACTTTTGGGATCGGCTTGCCGCTCCCTTTAACATTTTTTGGCATAGGAGTGCTCCTTTATGAACCAAGTAATTGATATACATGATTAATATAGTATTGATCATTGGTTGAAAATATTAGAGATTGGTCTGAGAAAGAAAAGGTCAAAAGAATGTACTGGCGAGCTAATTGACGTAGATCTCAATCGCGCTCTGGGCGCGGCGATCCGCGAGCTAAAAATAAATTGTTTACATTTTTGGGAAGTAATGGCCCCCAGATGGAAATATCTACAGAAAAACACAAAACAAGGGATTTGAAAGCCATTCAGCAATCGTCAGGCATCGATAAAAAGCTGCTAAGCAGGATTGATTTCGGATCCACCGCAGCACTTAATCACATTTAATCTCAATAGATATTATTGCACCAATTTTCGATAGTCTTTTGTGAGTTTATATTTTCTGCCTCTTTTGGAAGGATCTGTTATTTCAATCCAGCCCTGTTCAACCCATTGCGATAAGAGAAGCCTGGCCTGTCGGGCTGATATGCCGAGGATGTTTGCCACATCTGCAGACCTAATCGTGTCCTGGCTGGCAAACAATCCCAGGATTCGCCGGGCGCGGTGATCCAAAGGTCGGAGTAGCTCAGCAAGCTTATTGTTTGCTTTTCCCTCAGCATGGCGTGCCACCTCTTCTGAGACCTTCTCGAAAACAACAGACATGCCCTTGAGAAAATATTCCAACCAGGGCGTGAGATCGGCCTGATTGCGCCCAAAATAGTAATTATGGTGTGGATGGGTAACTAACGCGTTGTAATATCCCTGCAGGTCATCAGCGTAGAACTCTTCCAGCGCGTAGAACTTTCCCAGATCATAACCACCTTTGTACATTATCCATGTGGTCAGCGTTCTGGCTGTACGTCCGTTGCCATCAAAAAATGGATGGATGGTCACAAACTGATAATGCGCAATGCCTGCAATCACAGGGGTTGAATATTCTGTCTGTGCAGAAGATATCCATTCAACCAGATCAGCCATCAATCGCGGTACATCTTCCGCCTCAGGGGGCATATAAACTATTTCACCATTTGTCTCGCGGATGACATTCTGACCGTCACGAAAGGGTGTTGGTTTAGCACGATTACCTTGATACAACAACGCATGAATTTTCCTAATTCGAGCATCTGTAACTTCCTGGCCTCCATCCACCCAATTTTCAACCTGGCGTAAAGCACGATAATAACGTTCAACTTCACCTACGTCCCGTTCGCGGCCGGGGAACAACCTTCCCTGCTGGATCACCTGTTCAGTCTCTTTGAGAGTCAAACGGTTTCCTTCAATGCGCGTGGAGTAGTGCGTTGAGCGTATATGCGCTTGCTGCCGGATTTGCTCAGCGACAACAGGCGACAGGGTGGTCAGCCTTATGGTTTGACGTACGCGCTCAATGGTCTGTAAATAACGAACTATCGATGGATTGAAAGAAAATTTGTAAGCCACAAAATCATTATATCATCATAGCCGTTATATAGCCGTTATATAACCAATAAACTTCCGATAACAAGAGATTAGTCAGAAAGAATTTATCTGATGGGAATTAAGGCAGGTTAATTGACGTAGATCTCGATCGCGCTCTGGGCGCGGCGATCCGACAGCCAGGCCTCGATATAGGCACGCTGGGCGGCAATTAACGCATCACCTTTCAATTCGCGCTGCGGGTCGCGCTCGATCACTGCCACAATATGGAAGCCGTAACTTGTTTCGATCGTTCCACTGTACTGGCCGGGCTGCAGCGCGAAGGCGGCTTCTTCCACCGCCGGCTGGAAAAGATAGCCACGCGGGAACCAGCCCAGGTCGCCACCGGTGAGGGGATCATATTCATAAGCAAGATCAGAAAACGGTGTGCCAACCTCCAACCGCCGCTGAACCGCTATGGCTTGATTCTGGTTGCTGACCAATATCTGGCGCGCGTGTATCTGCTCCGCGGTGGTTGGCGCCTGGCCGATCAAGAAATTTCGCATCCAGATCAGCGCCAATTCGCGGGCAATCGATTCGCGAAAACTGTCCTGTGTGTAGAAATTCTCACCCAGATAGGCGTCCAGGCTGGCCTGTCCGCCACGGGCTTCGGCTAACTCAATGATCTTCTGCACAAGCTCCTCGTCGCTGACGGTGTAGCCATTCTCCTGCGCTGCCTGGTTGAACAGGGTGAGCTCGATCAAGTAATCCAGCACCTGCTGGCGCGCTTCTTCGGCGGGAACCTCGAGCTGCAGGTCAGCCACACCGGCCTGGTAGCGCCGCAATTCCTGTTCATAATCAGACAGCAGGATACCTTCGCCGTTAACACGCGCCGCCATCGGCGCCTCTGTCGGCGCAGGCGTAAGCTCTTCCGGCGCCGCTGTTTGCTCGCGCTGCCCGCCAGCACCACAGGCAGACAAGGCGAAAACAGCAATCAGGAGCGAAAAGAAAATGATCGTTGGACGAATATTTTTAGTCACGCGGGATATTATACGATTAATTGCCCCACAAAAAACAGGCTGTCCGATTTGGACAGCCTGTCTTGATCTATCTGGTTGTTGGTTTAGTACATCGGGGGCGCCGGGGGCGCTGCCGGAGGATTCTCTTCAGGAGCATCCGTGATCAGCGCTTCCGTGGTCAGGATCATGGCCGCGATCGAGGTCGCGTTTTCGAGCGCGCCGCGTGTTACTTTTGCGGGGTCGATCACGCCGCCCTTGACCATGTCTTCCAGTTTTTCAGCCAGAATATCAAACCCGATTTTCGTATTCTTGGTTTTTTCCTGTTCCTGGCGTACACTTTCGACGATGACTGATCCATCAAATCCTGCGTTCTCTGCGATGCGGCGCATGGGCGCTTCCAATGCCTTGCGGACAATGTTGACACCGGTTTTGGCATCATCGCCTTCCACTTTCAGGCCTTCAAGGTCTTTCATCGCGTTCAGCAAGGCAACGCCGCCGCCGGGAACGATACCTTCTTCCACAGCCGCGCGGGTTGCGGAAAGGGCATCTTCAACTCGGTGCTTCTTTTCCTTGAGCTCGGTCTCGGTGGCCGCGCCAACACGGATGATGGCCACGCCGCCGGAGAGTTTTGCCAGGCGTTCCTGCAATTTTTCACGATCGTAATCGCTGGTGGTTTTGTCGATCTCAACACGGATCTGTTCGATGCGGCCTTTGATGTCTTTCGCATCGCCTTTACCGCCGATGACAGTGGTGTTATCTTTGTCAGCCACAACCTTTTCCGCGCGGCCCAGGTCTGCCACTTCAGCGGAATCCAGCTTACGGCCGGTTTCTTCGGAAATAACGGTGGCGCCGGTCAGAATGGCGATATCCTGCATCATCGCTTTACGGCGGTCGCCAAAACCAGGGGCTTTGATCGCGAGCACATTGAGGGTGCCGCGGATCTTATTCAGAACCATGGTGGCCAATGCTTCGCCGTCAATATCTTCAGCGATGATCACCAATTCACGATTGCCTACCTGCACCAGTTTTTCGAGCAGAGGAAGCAGGTCCTGCGCAGCGGAAATTTTCTTATCGTGGATGAGGATATAGGGATTCTCAATAATCGCTTCCATGTGTTCGGAATCGGTGATGAAATAGGGTGAAATGTAACCGCGGTCGAACTGCATACCTTCCACATATTCCTGCTCAAATTCGAGCCCTTTGGATTCTTCCACAGTGATGACACCATCTTTGCCAACCTTATCCATCACTTCTGAGATCAGGGCGCCGATCGGGCGATCCTGCGCGGAAATGGTGGCGACATTGGCAATCTCTTCTTTGGTGGAGATCTCGATTGCCTGCGCTCTAATCGCGTCAGCTACCTTTTTGGAAGCCGCTTCAATACCGCGCTTGAGCATCATCGGGTTCGCGCCGGCTGCCAGGGTCTTGAGGCCCTCTTTCACCATCGCGTGCGCCAGAACGGTGGATGTGGTGGTGCCGTCGCCGGCGATATCATTGGTCTTGGTGGCGGCTTCTTTGAGAAGCTGCACACCCATATTCTCAAATGGATCTTCCAATTCAATTTCTTTTGCAACGGTCACACCGTCGTGGGTGATGGTGGGTGAACCGAACTTACGGTCGATCGCGACATTGCGGCCTTTGGGGCCAAGCGTCGTCGCGACTGCTTCTGCTAATACGTCAATTCCATCTCGCAGTTTTCGGCGCGCTTCTTCGCCAAAAACTAATTGTTTTGCTGCCATATGTATTCTCCTTTATTCCATTCAAATCGGGGGTAATTACTCAACAAGCGCCAGGACATCTGATTCCTTGAGGATCAAGAGTTTCTGACCATCCACCTTGATCTCGGTACCAGAATACTTGGCGTATAAAACAACGTCTCCGACCTTCACGTCTAATTCGATGCGTTTGCCTGCATCATCGCGATCACCGGGTCCGGCGGCCAATACTTTACCGCGCTGCGGTTTTTCTTTTGCCGTTTCCGGCAGGACAATACCGGAAGCAGTTACGTCTTCCTGCTCGATAGGTTCAACGACCAACCGGCTGCCCAAAGGTTTGAGTTTTATTGCCATAGATTCCTCCGTTAAATATATTTGGTTTTTTCAATATGTTAGCACTCAGTGTACGTGAGTGCTAATATCTGTATATTAATCTGTTTTCTGGGAGAAGTCAAGGAAGGATCAATAAATCTAACAAAATTTTAACACTTTAGTTGTAGCCATAATTTCTGCAGATGGTTTCGCTCTCGATCACGTTTTGCATGATGATCGGATCGGAACTATAATCCGCTTTTACGGCTGCGAGAATATCCATTCCTTCTTCACAATAGCCATTGACCGGCCGGTGCATAGCAGCCAAAACCGAACCGTAAGCCAAGTAATAATCAACGGTACCGGCTGATAACGGCAGCCCCTGCACAATCACATCTGGTTCTGTTTCAGGGTCGCACTGGCGCACTTCGCAGCTTTCTTCAGCCGTACAGCCCTGAACGGCACATTTAAACGTAAGGATTGCCCCTTCATAATTGCGTGAGCGGGTATAAACGATGCCCAATCGTCCATAGGCATCCGCATTATCCGGTGAATAGGCAAGACCTTTGCGCGCATTCAAACCTGCCGGGAAAAATTCGCCCATCTGGGTGTAGGTGGTTGCAATAGAGAAATAAGGGATCGAATCTTTCACGCCAAGCTGCTCATTGATGTTGGCCGCTTTTGCGAAATATTCCAGCGCGGCATCGAATTGCTGTATCCGGCGGTAATTTGCGCCAATCCGCAGATAAATGAATGTCATATTGGGGTTGATATGCACAGCTTCTTTATACTCATTGATCGCCTGGCTGTAGTTGCCCAGCGATTCAAGCGCATAACCATATATGCGGTGGACATCCATAATGTCGGGGGCACGCGCTGCCGCTTCGCGGGCGTTTTGTTCCGCCTGGATCCATTTCTGCTGGTCAACCAGAATCTCCGAATAATAGGCAAGCGCAAGCATGTTCTGGTTATCCAGCTGGATGGCATAGATCGCTTCCTGTTCCGCCTGCGTGAGGAGCGCTGTTTTTTCTTCTGGCGTCGTCTGATTACCTGCCAACCAGTTGAGCGCAAAGGCTCTCACCGCGCGCACCGTGCTGTCTTCCTCCGCCAGTTCGACCGCGCTATTTGCCATCGCGAGCGCTTCTTCCAGGCGGTCAATACGCTGCTGGTCATTCGTTGCCCTTGTGGAGGAATAAACCAGAATTCGGGCTAGCTCCGCGCGTAATTGGGCATCATTCGGGTCCAGGGCAACAGCCTGCTGGTAAGCTTCGATCGCTTTCTCCAAATCACCTGCCCCAAAATAGACCGAACCTTCCTCCGCGTATGATGCCAGTGTGCGGGTGGGGGTTGGTGTCGGCATAAACATGGGTGTGATCTCACCCTGGTTTAGACTGCGCAGCACCATCACCAGCAGGATGATAATCGCGAGCATGCCAGCCACGCCATACGGGTTGGTCGTTCGCATGTCTTTGCGGAAGAGCGGTTTTCTTTTAGGTACGTACATGGTCCCTTGTTCTTGCCCTATGGCAGCACTGATTGCGTCGGCACAAGTGTCGCTACCGGCGTGGGCGTTGCTGAAGGGCGCGGCGTCCAGGTTGGGATCATGGTCGGCGCGGGCAACCGCAACAATTGCAGATCATTTATTTTCTTGTTGCATCTTTCCAGGATGAAGTTCGCGTTATCTGTGGCGACCTGGTCATTATTGATGCTTTGCAAAATCGATTGGGCGATTTGATTCGCCTGCCCTTCACCGCCACAATAGCCAAGATCCATCAGCGTCAAGCCGTAATTGTAATAATATTCAACCACGCGGCCGGGGGCAAGCGGCAGCCCTTCAACCACCACCCCTTCCGGCGTCAAACCACCGCGAATGGCAAGCTTCAGCATTAATATCGCCTTCTCGAGTTCAAAATTCCTTCTATACATCACACCCAGGTTCCCATACAGATATGGATCTTTCGGATCATCAGCGACGGCCTGTTCAGCGTATTGGATCGCCCGTCCAAACTCACCAATGCTGGCGTAGGTGCGCGCGATGAGTGTATCCGGGAATGGGTCGCTTGGATTGAGCGCATTGGCGCGCGTGAATTCCTCAACCGCTTTGTCATATTCACCCAGAAAACGATAGTTTCTGCCGAGGGTAATATGAAGGTCTGCAATATTGGTGTTTAGTGCGACCGCCCTTTCCAGTTCCACCACCGCTTCGTCATAATTGCCGGTGATTTCAAGGACTGTTCCGCGCGCCCACATCGCTTCCAGACTGGCGGGCGCGATCGATTCTGCCGTTCGGGATGCTTCGATCGCTTTATCAAGATCCCCCAACACTTCATTCCCAATGAGTATTTTGTTGGATAACATGATCGAGAGATAGCCATAGGCGGCCGCGTTGCTCGGGTCCAGGTTAATCGCGCGGTTGAGCGATGCTTCACCTTCAAGATAATCTCCGCGCATGCCGAGGGCAAAACCCTGGATAGCAGAAGCCATGCTGTTATTCTGTTCTAACAGAACCGCATTGCTGGCGTTCTCGATGGCCGCGTCATAGTTCCCCGCGTATAAATTCAAACGCGCAGCGGCAATATAGTTAGCCGGGTCCGTTGGTGAAGATTTGATCGCCCGGTCATATGCTTGCAGCGCGAGTGAATACTTCCCTTCCAGCGCGAATTGTTCCGCTTCAGCGATGAACATTTCCGGAGAAATGGTGGGCGTTGGAGAAGGCAGGAACAGCGTTGGCGAGAGCGGTTCAATGGTCAGATTGACATACACAAGGAATGCCGCCACGATCATCAAAATGAGAATTTTCAGCGGGGAGCGCTTATTGCGCGGTTGGCGCATATTCCACCGCCGGCCTTTGATTTGCATAGCGTTATCTTATCATTTGCGCAGATTTTGCGTCAAGTTTCTAATATTCTTTTTACCAGGCAAAAGCGGGCCAATCGCACTTCAATTTGGCGCACATTAAGATAGAATCAATACATGCACTTTGATGTCCTGACCCTCTTTCCGCAGGTGATCAACCCCTATCTTGAAGAAAGTATCATGCAGCGGGCGATCGCGAACGGCATTATCAGCGTCAGCGCGCACAATTTGCGGGATTGGGCAATGGATAAACATCACATCACCGATGATATGCCTTTTGGCGGCGGGGGCGGGATGGTGCTGAAAGCGGAGCCCGTTTTTGCCGCGGTGGAATCCCTGCAGAATGGCACCAAATCCTGCCCGGTGATCCTGATGTCGCCACAGGGGAAACCCTTTGATCATACGATGGCACAGCAATTGGCGCACAACGAGCGCCTCATCATCCTGTGCGGCCGTTATGAGGGCGTGGATGAGCGCATCCGCGAGCACCTGATCACAGACGAGATCTCGATCGGGGATTACGTATTGAGCGGCGGCGAATTGCCGGCGCTGGTATTGATCGAAGCGGTGATGCGTTTGCTGCCGGGAGCGCTCGGCGCGCCAAATGGCGCCAGTGAAGACTCTTTCGCAGATGGGCTGCTGGAATACCCGCACTACACCAGGCCGGCAGAATTCCGCGGATGGCAGGTGCCGGATGTGCTGCTTTCCGGCAACCATCAGCTGGTCAGCCGCTGGCGCAGGAAACAGGCCTGGCTGCGCACCTTAAGCCGCCGTCCGGACCTAGCAAAAATGATGGAATTATCCAAATTCGATATAGAATTACTCAGTCAAATAAAAACAGAAGATCCGACGCTACGCGATCTGATCAATCTCATTTTAGGAGGCAAGGCATGAAATTCAATTTTGGCAAGACCTTTCTGTTGGGGCTCGGCTTTTTCGGTGTCAGTGTCATTTGGAGCGTATATAACGCTTTCGTGCCAATCTTTCTGGCGGATCGCTTTCTGATGGCGGCTGGCTTCATTGGTTTCTTTATGACGCTGGATAATATCGCCGCTCTTTTGATCCAACCCCCGGTTGGCGCGTGGTCGGACCGCCTGCGCACACCGATCGGCCGGCGCATGCCTTTTATTCTGGTGGGCGCGCCGCTGGCAGCGATCGCCTTCATCATGCTGCCGATCTCATCATCCCTGCTGGTTTTCTTTCTGGCTGCGACCATGCTCCTGCTCAGCATGGCCATCTGGCGCACACCGGTCGTGGCATTGATGCCAGATATTACCCCATCCAAATACCGCTCACAGGCGAATGGCATCATCAACTTCATGGGCGGGCTGGGGGCGATCATCGCCTTCCTGGGCGGGGCAACGCTTTACGACATGAACCCCAACTACCCCTTCTGGTTGGGCGCGGGGCTGGTGGCTGTTTCTGCTGTGCTGGTATTTCTGTTCATTAAAGAACCAAAAGAGATCATTGAATCTGAAAAAGAAACCCCCAACCTGCTAGCCAGTGTCCGCATGATCCTCAAAGATCCGAATAAAAGCGCGGTGCGCATGCTGCTGGCGATCTTCTTCTGGTTCATCGCATATAACGGAATTGAGGCGTTCTTCACATTGTTCGCAAAGAATCACCTCGGGCTTCCAGAGTCTGACGGCGCGCGGCTTTTGGGACAGCTCTCCCTGCTGTTCGTCCTGTTCTCGCTGCCCGCGGGATACATTGGCGCGGCGTTTGGACGACGCCGGACGATCATGATCGGCATCATCGTCATGGCGACCTGCATCGCGCTGATGTTCTTCCTGCCGGTGGATGTGCTCACGATCCTGCTCACAACCCTGCCCGCTGTCGGCAGAGTGCCGGTGATTGGGGTGATCCTGATGGTGGCGGGCGTCGCATGGGCTTCAATCAACGTCAATTCGCTGCCGATGGTGGTTGACATGACCGCGTTGGAACAGGTCGGGACATACACCGGGTTGTATTATCTCTTCTCCACCCTGGCCGCGATCACAGGCCCGATTTTGTACGGGTTTATCATCCAATTAAGCGGCGGCGCTTACAGTTTGCTGATGCTCATCAGCCCGATCTTTATGGCGCTGGCTCTCATCAGCATTTCCGGAGTTACGAGAGGAGAAGCTGTAAGCGACTAAGAAAAGTGTTATGATATTTGTAAGTTATTATGTGAATATTTGGCTCTTGTAATTGTCTGACATCTGATATAATCCGCGCAGTCTATATATATGGAGGCGCTTCACAAGCAATGAATAAGATCATCAGTAAGATTGACAAAAAAGAAATGGTCTTGATTCCAGCGGGGGAATTTATCATGGGGAGTGAGGAATTTGGGCCTGAAACACCACAGCGCACCATCCATCTCCCAGATTACTATATCGATATCTACCCGGTCACCAACAAAGAATATAAGGCGTTTATGGTCGCGACCAGCGCTTTTCCTCCGCGCCATTGGCGCGGGACACAGATCCCGGCGGGGCTGGAGAACCATTCTGTGCACCGCATTTCCTGGTTTGAAGCCAATATGTATGCTGAATGGGCAGGAAAGCGCCTGCCGACCGAAGCGGAGTGGGAGAAGGCCGCCCGCGGGACAGACGGCCGCCGCTGGCCATGGGGTAATGAATTCGACGAAGCCAACGCGCTTGTGTGGGACCGCGGTGAATTTCTTGACACTTTACCCGTTGACGCGCATCCTGGCGGCACCAGCCCTTATGGCGTGTATGAGATGGGCGGGAACGTGGAAGAATGGACAGCGGATTGGTATGAGGCCTATCCCGGATCCACTTACAAATGCAACGCATACGGGCATAAATTCATTGCGCTGCGCGGCGGTTCTTCTTTCTTCACGCAGAACCACGCACGCTGCGCTTACCGCTGTTTCACCCGGCCGGAGGATTCAGGCATTGATGGACTGGTTGGCTGCGGGTTCCGATGTGTGAAGGACACAGAATAAGGGAAGGTATCCAAAATTATTGTTTTGGTTTAATTATTATGAGTCTTGATTTAAGGAAAGGAGAAATGCCTATCGAGAAAACCAACACCCCGTTTTATCCCGCCGGACTGGAAATAACAGTCTGCAAAGAAAAAATTATCAAATAATTAATAAAAAGGAGTATCTTATGGCTACAGCTAAGCCTGTTGCAAAAAAGAAAACATCGAGCCAGATCCCGCTGACCTACGTGGTCGCGCTGGTTCCTGTTGCTATCGCATTGAATATCGTTGGTGGTCAGATCAACACCGCTCTCAACCTGCCCGTGTTCCTTGATATGATCGGTACCGCAGTGGTCGCGATCGTTCTGGGGCCATGGTGGGGTGCCCTCGTCGGCGCTTTGACCAACATTATCGCATCATTCATCAGCGGCCCGATCGGCCTGCCATTCGCGGTCTGCAATGTTGTTGGCGCGCTCATCTGGGGTTATGGTGTCCGTTCCCTCAACATGGGTCGCAAGTTCTGGACGTTCTTCGTCCTTAACATTGCCGTTGCAGTCTTTGTTTCCATGACCGCGGTTCCGATCTATGTGTTCCTGTTTGGCGGCGCGACCGGCCACTTCTCAGACATGATGACTGCAGCCTTCCTGGCGATGGGCCAGAACCTGCTTGTGTCTGTGTTCTCCTCCAACATCATCGTTTCACTGGCTGACAAAATCATCGCTGGCTTCGTAGCCCTCGCGATCATTGAAGCGCTGCCCGCCAACATGACAACCGGCATCGAACTGCCCAAATCCGAAGGTCTTTCCAAGATCCTGTGGATCGTCGGCGGCATCGTTGTTGGTGTTGCGATCATGCTCTTCTCAATGTATGGATTAGGAGGCTAAAATGTCTAAGGAAGTAAAAACCGTTGGTACCAAAGAAGCTTTAGGTGCAGGAGTTTTCGGTCTGGGTTTGCTCGCTATGTTTCTCCCCAGCGCAGTGCAAAAAATTGCCGACCTTGAATTCATCACCAGTGAAGCATTCGCTATGTTGTCCGGCTCACTGATGACACTCGGTGTCTTCATCCTGGTCGCCGGCCTGGCAGTGATGTTTGCCAAGTTCGAATAAATAAAACATTTAGTCAAAAAATGGCGGGAGGAATCAACCTCCCGCCATTATCTATAAAAAAGTGAAGAGAATATGGCAGAGAAAAAACCCGTTATTGAAATCAAAGATCTAACCTTTAGTTATCAACTTCAAGAAAAACCTGCGCTCAAGAATATCAACCTTACCATTTATGAAGGCGAATATGTTGCCATTCTCGGCCTGAACGGCGCAGGAAAAACAACTTTGCAATTATGTATCAATGGGGTTATCCCCAATATGATCTATGGCGATTTTGAAGGGGACGTGCTCATCAATGGAATGAACACCCAGGAATATCCAACACGTGAAATGGCCAAGGTTGTGGGTGTGGTATTCGACAACCCGGAATTCCAGCTCACACAAACATCCGTCGCTGAAGAAGTAGCGCTGGGCCTCGAAAATCTTGGCATCCCAACCGAAGAGATGCAACCCATCATTGATGAAGCGCTTGAAACTGTTGGTCTGGACGGCTTGCAGGAACGCTCACCTTTTGCCCTCTCAGGCGGACAGCAGCAACGCCTGGCAATCGCCTCCGCGCTGGCAATGAAGCCGGAAGTATTCGTCATGGACGAACCCACCTCCAACATTGACCCTATCGGAAAAGAAGAAGTGATCGCCGTGGCAGCCAAGCTCAATAAAGAGAAACACATGACCGTCATCCTGGCGGAACACGAAGTGGAAGTGATCGCGCAATTCGCTGACCATGTCATCGTCATCCACGAAGGTGAGATCGTGCTGGATGGCACACCACATGAGGTGTTCGCTCAGGTGGAAACCCTGGAAAAGATCGGCCTGCGGGTTCCGCAGGTGACCGAGTTTGCATACAAATTAGAGCATGAATACGGAATGAAGATCAAAGAATATCCTGTCCGTATTGATGAAGCTGAACAATTTGCATCCCAGACCTTCAAGAAGTAGGAAAAAAGGAAAAACCATGAGTGAATCATTAATAAAATGCGAGAATTTGACCCATATTTATGATGGGGAAGTTGTCGCCGTGGACAATGTCAATCTGGACATAAAAGGCGGAGAGTTGATCGGCGTCATCGGGCAGAACGGATCAGGAAAAACGACGCTAGTCAAACATTTCAACGGGTTGCTTAAACCAACCAAAGGAAAAGTTTTCGTCAAAGGCAAAGATACGCAAAACCTGCGTGTGCAGGAACTTTCGCGCAGTGTTGGATATGTTTTCCAGAATCCCAACCATCAGCTGTTCGCAAAAACAGTAAAAGAAGAGCTTGAATTTGGGCCGACCAACCTGGGATTGGAACCGGAAGAAGTGGAAGAACGTGTTAATAAAGCGTTTGAATTCTTCAACCTGGAAATATACCGCGAAAGCCACCCCTATCGCATCAGCTTTCCGCTGCGCAAATTGGTGGGGATGGCCTCGATCTACACCATGCGGCCGGATGTGTTCATCCTGGATGAACCTACCACCGGGCAGGATCACATCACCACCCGCATTGTATACCGGCTGATCGAACGCCTGCGTGATGAGGGATCGACCGTGATCTGCGTGGCGCACGATATGATCCTGCTGGCAGAGGTCGTCGAGCGCATGCTTGTGATGCGTAATTCCAAGCTTATCGCCGATACAGATCCAAAAACGGTTTTTTCAGACAAGGAATTGATGGCGTCCACACATCTTACTCCCCCGCAGATCACCGAGTTATCTTACCGCATGCGGGCGAATAAACAAATCAAGAACCTCGCCCTGAGCATTGACGAGCTGATCAAGGAAACCGGAAAGTATTATGCATTGAAAGGAAGTAAATAATCATGAGAGGCGCAGTTATCCCTATCACAATGGTGCCGGGCGATTCACCCATTCATAAGATCGCCCCGTTACCGAAACTTGCCTGGTCATTTGGTATCCTGATCATTTCATTCATGACACGCAACCCTGCCATCCTCGGAACCATCATTCTGGCTGGTATTTTATTAACCACAATCGCCCAGATCTGGAAACCGATGATGAAAGTGATGATCATTCTTTTCCCGATCTACATCATCACCATCTTCCTGCAGAGCATCGCGCCCGCGTTCCCACAACCATGGACCCCGATCATTGGGTTCGGGCCGTTCACCATCTATCAGGAAGGCATCTACAGCGGCATCACGATGTTTGGCCGCGCGCTGGGTATGACGATCTTCGCGATGGTCACCATCATGACTACCCACCCGAGCGACCTATTTGCTTCATTAGAAAAGATCGGCATGCCGTACGTATTGAACTTCATCTTAACTGTGACCCTGCAATTGATCCCGATCCTGCAGCGAGAATTCGCGACCGTGCTCAGCGCACAAAAATCACGCGGCATGAAAGGCACCGGGTTTGGCGCGGTACTGCCCAGCATGGTGCCTGTGTTTGTCGGCGCCATTGAACGTGTGCAGCAGCTTTCCATCTCACTGGAATCGCGCGCGTTTGGCTCGACCGGACACAAAACGAGCTATCGTAACGTCGTCATGCGAATAAAAGATTACATCATCCTGGTGAGCGGGTTTATTGCAGTGGGTGTCACCGCATACTGGATCGTTGTTGATAAATCACTCGATTGGAGCAAGACGATGACTTTCACACCCGCATTGGCTCTAACGCTGGTGATCACCGCGATGACGATCTTTGGCACATTCGTTACTGTTGCAGTTATCAAGATTCTTAAAGCTTAGATAGAAGGAGAAACAATGGGTAAAGTTGAACTTCCAGAAGTGAAATACCATGTACATCTAAAAAAAGGCGATGTCGGACGTTATGTGTTTTTGCCCGGTGATCCCGGCCGCACCGACCATATCGCGCAATTGTTTGATGATCCAAAACTGATCGCCTCCAACCGTGAATACCGCACCTGGACCGGCACTATCAACGGAGAAAAAGTGTCCGTTTGCTCGACCGGCATCGGCGGCCCTTCCACCGCCATCGCGGTTGAAGAACTGATCGCCGTGGGCGCAGACACGCTGATCCGCGTTGGCACTTCCGGCGGCATGCAGCCGGAGCAGGTTCCCGGGGAAATGGCGATCACGCTGGCAGCCATCCGCGATGAGGGCACCAGCATGCACTACCTGCCACCCGAATTCCCGGCAGTCGCGGATATCACCGTCACACAGGCTCTGCGGCAGGCAGCCATCAACCTGGGTGTGCCTTACCGCATTGGTATCACGCAATCAAAAGACTCATTCTACGGACAGCACGAACCGGAGCGCATGCCTATTTCCGACCACCTGCTGCAGCGCTGGAAAGCCTGGAAGATGGGCGGCGCGATCTGCTCAGAGATGGAAGCGGCCACGCTGTTCATTCTCGGCAGCATCTATCGCATCCGCGCCGGCGGCATCATGCTCGTAGCAGCCAACCAGGAAAGCGACGACCCCAATGTGGGGGTTGTGGAAGAATTGGATAATCTGCTCGCAGTCGCAATCGAATCGGTCAAGATCCTGATCGAACAGGATAAGAAAGCATAAAAGGAATTAAAAATGGCAGTAAGAAAAACAAGAGAGGGCGGACAACACCATATTCACCTGCATCCCGGTGATGTCGGGCGTTACGTATTCCTCCCTGGCGACCCCGGACGCTGTGAAAAGATCGCCTCGTATTTTGATGAACCCGAGTTCATCGCGCAGAACCGCGAATATGTCACCTACACTGGAAAACTGCTGGGCCAAAAAGTATCCGTAACGTCCACCGGGATCGGCTGTCCCTCCACCGCGATCGCGGTGGAAGAGCTGATCGCGGTCGGCGCGGACACATTCATCCGCATCGGCACATCTGGCGCGATCCAGCCCGGCACCAAGGCGGGTGATGTCGCGATCGTCACCGGCGCGATCCGTGATGAAGGGACCACCCTGCATTATATGCCGGTGGAGTTTCCCGCGGTCGCTGATATCGATGTGGTTTTAGCCATGCGGGAAGGCGCCATTCGCGCTGGAATCCCGTATGCCATGGGTATTTCGCAATCCAAGGACTCGTTTTACGGAGAGATCGAACCGGAACGCATGCCGATCGCCGCGCAGCTCCAGAACCGCTGGAAAGCATGGGTCGATGGCGGCGCGGTTTGCTCTGAGATGGAAGCTGCCAGCATTTTCATCATCTCCAGCATCCATCGCAAGCGGGCCGGCGGCGTGATGCTGATGGCCGGCAGCGCTGATGCACAACCGCAAACGCCGGAAGAACATGAAGAATTCAACAAAATGTTCGATGTGCACCGCGCCATCTCCGCGGCGGTTGAAGGGATAAAAGTTTTGATCGAACAAGATCTAAAAAAGTAGATTAAAATCACAAGCTTGAACGTCAAAGATGACGCTGTCAAAGCGTCATCTTTTTTTGAAAGGATCAACCATATCAATGTCAGCAAGAGATTTGAATATCATCGCAAAAAGATTTCCTGAATATATGGATAAGGTGAAAGGAAACTATAAAAGGAATTTTCTTTTATTGGCCTTCGATACCGCATTTTTCACCTTTTCAACATCGCTCTTATCTCATGATACGGTGTTGCCTGGTTTCCTGAGCCAACTGAC
This sequence comes from uncultured Pelolinea sp., assembly GCA_964612815.1. Classification (GTDB taxonomy): domain Bacteria; phylum Chloroflexota; class Anaerolineae; order Anaerolineales; family Anaerolineaceae; genus Pelolinea. The sequence continues at coordinate 131,522 of CAZTCV010000001.1, forward strand.
CGATAACCCGGTGCTGATCGGTTTGATCCCGGCAATTTTCAACCTCGGATTTTTTCTTCCGCAGATCATCAGCTCGTTCCTGACTCAGAACATGCCCAGACGCAAAGGGTACATCTTGTTCATCGCGATCGCGGAGCGCGTGGGCATTCTTTTGATCGCCGCCACCGCACAGGTTACCGGCCTCCTCACCCCTGCGGTCACGGTACCATTCTTCCTGATCTCATTTACGATATACAGTGGCACTTTTGGGTTGATCATGCCCGCCTATTCCGACTTTATCAGCAAAGCGATCTATCGAAATCGCGGAATTTATTATGGCGTCAACCAGGCGCTGGGCGGGATCATTGGATTCACGGCATCACTGGTGACAACGCGCGTCCTCGACTTGAATGGGTTTCCCTTCAATTACCGATTGCTTTTCTGGATCTCCTTTGGCACTTCATTCATCTCACCATTCCTGATCGCAAACCTGAAGGAAGTCGAATTTCCAGTCCAGCCGGTAAAGAAGACAGTGCGCGAATTTATCCGGCATATTATCGGCATCATCAAGGAAAACAAGAACCTGCGCCTGTATGTATACGCGCGCCAGCTGATCGGGCTGGCGGCGATGGGGTTTTCTTTTTATGCTGTCTATGCTTTGAAGAGATATAACCTCTCTGCCAGTGTGCTGGGAGTCTATACAATGATCATCATCATCTCACAGAGCTTAAGCGGCGTTCTGTGGGGATATATCGGTGATACATTCGGTTACAAGATCCCGATGGTAATCAGCACAATTCTCATTTTCATTCAGGGGCTGATCGCGATCTTCCTCGATCACCCATCCAGCATCATGATCATCTCCGCGACGATTGGCATTGTGTATTCCGCCATGTATATCTGCCATGCCAACATCATCTTCGAGCTGGCGCCGCCAGAAGAGACGAGCTTATTTATTGGGCTATCAAACTCGCTGATCGCGCCGATCATCGGCACCGCACCGATCCTGGCAGGCGCGCTGATCGAAGGGTTCGGTTACAGCGTATTATTCATCGCCATCGCAATTTCTGCAATCCTGGCCTTCTTCGTATCCGTGTTCGGCTTTAAAGAGCCGCGCGAGATCGAAATCCGAACGGCGTAAACGCTACGCCCTACGGTCAGCCGCGTACATCGCAAGAATATTCGCAACGGGTGTATCCGCCTGGATGTAGTGCGCGCTGGTGCAGATATAGCCGCCCCCTGCGCCCAGAATGCTGCAACGGCTGCGCACTTCGTCGCGCACATCGTCCTGGCTGCCCTGCGGCAGGGTTTCCTGAATATCGATCCCGCCATGGAAGGAAACGCGTTTCCCGAAATTATCTTTGATGTTGCGCATGTCCATTTTCGCAGCGCGCGGCTGCAGCGGGTTAAGCACATCGATATGCATATCATCGATGAACGGGTCAATGAGATCATAAACCGCTCCGCATGAGTGGTAGAGGATCTTGACATCAAACTTGCGGATCTCGGCGTTCAGTTTCTGGTGGAAAGGCAGAATATGCTGCCGCCACATCTTCATAGACATCAGCAACCCGTTCTGGATGGCAACATCATCATAGGTATAGACCATATCGATCAATCCACCGGCATGTTGCATGGAATGTTTGAAATTATCGATCAAAATATTGGTCACGCAATCCATAATGGTCAGCGGCAATTCCGGGCGCTGGACCAGGTCCATCAGGAATTTATCCATGCCGTAAAGCCCCCACGATGTTTCAAAAATTCCGCCGATATCATAACGGATGTGATAGCGGGTGTCTTGATTGACGCGCGCGATCCTGGCGGGCAGTGTTGTCCAATCCCAGAAGGAAGCGTTTGGCCAGCGTTCGAACGATTCGATCGCCGCGGGAGAATCCGCTGTGGAGAGCGGAAAAGAAGCGTATTCATCATAGGTTGAGAATTCATTGGTAACACGTTTGCGGTGCGTGCCGAACACGGCATAATAGCTGCCATCCGCCTCAATTTGGCGTTCAGGCCCGACGTATGCTGGTTCCACGATGCGGCAATCGACACCCAGCAGCTGCAGCAGCGATTCAAGATCGGCTGTCCCGGTCGCGCTTTGCAGTTTCTCGATCGTCTCAGGCACAGCCCAAAAATCAAACGGCACCCTGTCTGGCTGTTTGCGGTCGATCGCATCGCGCACGCGTTCGAACGGTGTGACAGATTCTTTACGCGGATCGCCATATAAACCGGTTAATTGCTCAATATATTCTTCAATGTTGTGCTGTGTATGTGCCATGCTTCTCCGTTTTGTAAATTATTTTATAGGGGATAATATCCGAATTCTTCCACCGCATCGACCATCGCCAGGATGTTTTGTGGGGGTACTTCATGCATGATGGTATGCACTGACGCGACCATATATCCGCCACCATCGCCCAAAGCATGGATCACCCGTTTCATTTCCTGGCGCACCTGTTCCGGTGTGCCATGCGGCAGCACTTCCTGCGTATCAACCGCGCCGCAAAAAACGAGATCTTTGCCATAACGCGTTTTGAGCGCTTCCAGGTCTGCCATCTTACCAGCGGAAGTCTGGATCGGATTCAACACATCCACGCCTATCTCGATGAAATCTTCGATCAGGTCAAATACATCCCCATCGGTGTGGAAGAAGATCTTTGCGGCGGTGTATTGCTTGATATGCGCGATCAGTTCAGCATGGATCGGTTTCAACAGCTTGCGATACATTTTGGGAGAGATCATCAAGCGCTCCTGCGTGCCGAGATCATCACCGATCTTGATCATGTCGATATTGTTTCCGGTCGCGGTTAAAAAATTTCCGATCAATTGCTGGCAGAGTTCCAGATTTTTGCGCAGCAGCGCTTCCGCAAAATCAGGGTACATGGCCATGTTCATCAGGAATTTATCCATACCCTGCATGGCAAAAGCGCGCTCGAAAGGGAACATCAGCCATGGCGTTGCCATAATCGCGTACTGATTCGCATCTGCCAGCGCCTGCGCTTCCTGCGCCACATGCGCGAAACGGGTCGGGTCATCCATATCCGGCCAACCGGGGTAGTTTTCAAGCTCCGTGATCGTTGTCGCATCAGCCAGCGGATGGTAGCCGGGATACCAGATGCCTGGTTCGATCTCGATCTGGCCCCCACCCCAGTCATCGATGCAAGGGCTGTGCGGTTCACGCTGGCGGTTGCGTTCATACACCGCCGCCGGGAAGCGGTCTAAAACACCGCGCACATCGCCGTGCAGCCTTTTCAGCGTTGCCTCATCGACCCTGGCGGAACCAAGCTCCGGCCAATCATAGAGATATTCATCAGGCGCATCAATATTGAGCATCTTTTTAAGGCCCTGGTAAGGCGCCATCTTGATGCCGGTGGCATTGCTGACGCCGATCACGATCGGCACTCGGTCCGGCACCTGGTGGTTCAATACGGCTAAGACACGTTCACGCGACGTCATACTCATTTTGGTCTCCTTTGTATCAGGCATATTATAATTTCACTTTGCGGTCAGCTGATACGCTGGGTGCGATAATCCAATGGAGTAATTATGCCAGTCATAGCAATTGATCACATTTCCAAATCCTTCGGCCGCAATCACGCTGTGCGGGATATCAGTTTCGACCTGCACGCCGGAGAGATCATCGGCCTGTTGGGCCCAAACGGCGCTGGTAAGACTACCACTATCCGCATGATCCTGGACATTCTCAAACCGGACCAGGGCACGATTTCGGTACTTGGCGGAAAAATGGATGAGGAAAAGAAAAACCTGATCGGATATCTGCCTGAAGAACGCGGGTTATACCAGGATATCACCCTGGAAAAATGCCTGACTTACCTGGCATCGATCAAAGGCATGCCAAAAGACCGTGTTGATTCGCGCCTGGATGCATTGTTAGAACGTTTTAACCTGACTGAGTACAGAAAACAAAAAGTCAAAGCGCTCAGCAAGGGCATGCAGCAGAAAGCGCAATTGATCGCCACGTTCATCCATCACCCCAGGCTGGTGATCGTGGATGAGCCATTCAGCGCGCTTGATCCGGTCAACACGAAAGTCGTGAAAGAGCTGTTATTTGAAGAACGGGAAAATGGGACAGCGATCATGATGTCCACCCACCAGATGAACCAGGCGGAGGAGATGTGCGAGCGCATCATCCTGATCAATAAGGGAAAGATCCTTCTCAATGACATGCTGGATGACGTGCGCAGGCAATTCTCCACGAATGACCTGATCATTCGCACCAGCGGGGAGATCCCCGCGGATCTGCCGGGGGTGGAATCAATCACAAAGCTTAACCAGCATGTCCGATTATCCATTCAGGCGGGATATGAACCCAACGTGATCCTTGACGCGATGATTGAACATGGGATAGCGATCGAACACTTTTCCATCGCTACTCCGACGTTGGATGAGATCTTTATCCATGCCATCGAGGGTGCAGCCGGGTCATCATGAAAAAAACGCTGCTTGTTTTTTGGTTCGAGTACGCGCGCCGGGTAAAAACGAAGGGTTTTATTTTTGCCGTCATCAGCATGCCCCTGATTCTTTTATTAGGGATCGGGCTGGCATTGGTCTCTGCCAGGATGCAAACTAATCCGCTGCCAATCGGGTTCATTGATCAATCCGGATTCTTTTCCAGCGCTCAGATCCCAGCCAACGATCATTCACCGATTGTGCCGGTAGTGGATATCATTCCTTTCCTTGACCAGCAAGAAGGTGAAAAAGCGCTTGAAAAAAAGGATATTCAAGCCCTGTTCATCATCCCGGGTGATTATCCGAACAACAACCAGATCACAGTATTGGCTGATGAGACCCCAGGGGATAACGCCTTTTCACGCATGCGCAGCTTTGTGCGCACGCAGTTGTTGGTCTCTGCCGATCCGCAGGTTGTTGAGCGGATCAGACAGGGCAGTGATTTTACTGTCATCGCTTTTGATGGATCACGTTCTGCCAATATGCGTGATTGGTTTGTGGTATTTTTCCCTTTCCTGATCGGCCTGCTTTTCATCATCGTCATCAACATCAGCGGCGGTTATCTGATGCAGTCCGTAGTCGATGAAAAAGAGAACCGCACCATGGAAATGATCGTCACTTCCGTTTCTCCGGAGGCATTGATGGCCGGCAAGATCCTTGGCAACCTATCTGTCGGGCTGACCCAATTGCTGATCTGGATGATCTTTACATGGTTTGGCATCTTCGCATTAGAGTTCTTTTTTGGCTTTGGGTATGCGCCGGTGATCATGCCGATCCATATTGTGTTGGTAACCGGCATCATCATCCCGGGGTTTATTCTGGTAGCTGCCCTGATGACGCTGGTTGGCGTCAGCGCCGCTTCTCTGCGCGAAGCCCAGCAGGTCAGTGTTCTATTTACATTGCCGATGGTTGCCCCATACTGGTTTGCTGGGGCAGTCCTGCAGAATCCAAGCCATCCGCTGGCAGTGGCGATGAGTATCTTCCCGCTCACCGCCGTCATCACGATGCCGCTGCGTACCGCGATCACAGATGTGCCTACCTGGCAGATCATCCTCACCGTGCTTTTAATGATCGCTTCCGCGATCATTGCCTTATGGCTGACTGCACGGATCTTCCGGATCGGCATGCTGAATTATGGCAAACACACATCGATCAAAAGATTATTCATGCAGGGCAGGATGGAAAACAAATGAATAAGATATTCGCGATCATACGGCATGAGATCAGCGCGATCCTGGGCCGGCGCTCCTATATATTTACCATCCTGTTTATGCCCCTGGTCGGTTTTCTGGTTTATGGCGGCGCTTCCATGATTAATCGCGGTATCGCGCCAGAAGGTGTGGCCACGTTTTTTGCTGACAGCAGTGATACATCGCGGCAAGGTGTTGTTGACCAGAGCGGGATCATCACGGAGATCCCGTCAACCATCCAGGACAATCTGCAATTGTTTGAAGGGATTCCAGCGGCCCGCCGGGCGGTTGAAAGCGGCGAGATCAGTGACTATTTCGTGATCAAAGCAGATTACCTGGCCAGCGGCCAGATCGACTTCGTTCAGAAACAATATAATTTCCTGGCTACAGCGTCTGACACGGATAATATGCGCGCGCTCATCATTCACAATCTGATGGATGATGCGGTCATTGCCAACCGCTATCTGGAACCAGCAGCCTTCAATATTGTTTACATCACGCAACAAGCGGCAGATGCACAGGCCAGCCCGGATAGTTTTTGGCTTCCTTACGCGCTGATGGTGATGTTCTATATTCTCATCATCGGCGCCTCCAGCCTGATGTTGACCAGCATCACCTATGAGAAAGAAAACCGTGTGATGGAGCTGCTATTGACTTCGTTATCTCCGCGTGAGATGCTGATCGGTAAGATCATTGCACTGGGTTTCACCGGTCTGCTGCAAACCGCGATCTGGCTTTCCAGCAGTTACATACTGGTCCGGCTGGCAGGCCGCGATTTCGCCCTGCCGGATGTCTCGCTGCTGACACCAGCGCTTCTCGCGTGGGGTATTCTTTTCTTTGTTCTGGGATATGCGCTATATGCCAGCATGATGGCAGGTTTGGGCGCATTAGTTCCAAACCCAAAAGAAGGCAGCCAGGCGACCATAGTTGTGATCTTTCCACTCCTGATCCCGCTCTTCTTCAGCAACCTGGTCGCTTCCGCCCCAAACGCGCCGATCTTTGTTTTCTTTAGTATCTTTCCGCTCACGGCGCCGATCTCAATGGTCTCGCGTATGGCAGCGACAGCAGTACCCATAGCGCAAATTGCATTAGCAATCTTCCTACAGATCGCCGCAACCGTCTTTATCATACGGGGGGTCAGCCGCATGTTCCGTGCGCAAACCCTGCTTTCAGGCAAACCGTTTAATTTAAAGGAATACCTGACAGCATTTATCAAGCGCAATTAAATTATCTGCGGATGATGGTGTGGTTCTAACGGCGGGCGCGCGCTTCTGCAGCTGAGCTGGCAGTTAAGGTAACTGGCGCGATGCCGGGAATCATCCATGTCATGGATGCGGTCGCATCACAAAACACTTTGGTGCCATCCACGATGGATAATCCGGAAAGGGACGGGGAGTATTGATTAATGCCGGCGTTGGCAACAGTCGCGTCAAATTCACGCTGCGCGTTCGCGGCAGCCATATTCCCATCGATAAGCACCTCCCCTGTCAAAATAAAATGGGGAAGGTCCACAGCCTGTGAGGCGGCCGCACAGGCAGCATCCACCGCTGCCTGGATATGCACATCCACAAACAACATGCGCACAATCTCTGAGGTCATGGTCATCATCGGCAGCCCAACAACCAGCATCAGCATGGCTGTATAAGCCATTGAATATCCGCGTTTATTTCTGAATATATTCTTTTTCATCGCCATTTTTGAAGAAAGGGCAGCACTGGCATTCTTGTTCTGATCGCCGCCGCCTATGAGGTTATCAGTTGCCAATATCGCCGGCCACCCCTCCTCCCAGTTTGGTCTCCTCGCGCCTGTTTTCTAAACACGTCACAACATTCCCTTTTACGGGTTATCACGCGCAAGGTTATGTAGAAAGCTTTTTCGCAGGAAAAAGCTTTCTACGGCAACGTTAAATTACATACCAGCAACAAGATCATTGATCTTGCTGACAATGGTGGAACCCAGGCTGGTGAATGCGATCACTGCGACAAGGATCAACACCGCCGCGATCACCGCATATTCCGCCATGGTAGCGCCTTTTTTATCTTTGAGCCACAAATAAAGCATGTTCATTTTGTTCTCCTTCATTTATTTTGTCTACGATAAGTTGAATTAATCGAACTACATTCCTGCAACAAGATCGTTGATCTTGCTGACGATGGTGGAGCCCAGGCTGGTGAACGCGATCACCGCAACCAGGATCAACACCGCAGCAATCACCGCATATTCGGCCATGGTAGCGCCCTTGCGGTTTTTGAGCATCATGTAAATGGTGTTCATATCGTATCTCCTTTCTAAAAGTCTTCTTATATAAAAATTCAGCAGATAATTTCTCAATTCTCAGACAACCGGCGATTCCTGAAAATACCAGGTAAGCAGAAGCATAAACAATGCGATAATCAGCGCGTGTTCCATTTTTCAAATTACCTCATAAACAATCTCAATCATTCATCACCAAGCCCAATCATGTATTCAGATCAAAAGCAGCACGCTCAAGGCCGCCCCGATCGCATAGGATGGGATCGCCCGAAATTCGCTACCCCTTCCTTTTCTAACCATGACAACCGCGCCCCACAATCCCTGCACAATAAATGCAGCGATCATCGCGGCTGGCCATAAACCTGCCAGGCCGGTCAGAACTTTCACGTCCGCGCCGCCCATACTGCCCAGGAAAAAGAACAACAATGTGGCCAGCAGCGCTGCCCCCGCAAAGGCAACCCTTTCCCAACCGATAAAGAAGGAAAAAAGGATCCCCGCCGCCATGCCGGGCAAGGTCAGCCAGTTGGATACCTCCCCGGTCTTCGCATCCTGAATCGCGCAAACAACCAGCCAGATAATCGACAAGATGGCAATGGCCCATTCCTGGTACATTATTGCACTACCATCCTTCCTGCCTGAAAGTAGAAATGACAGTGCCTGAAAAATTAGGCTGATTTCCGCCGCCGCCAAGAAGTGTCATCAAACCCAGAATATGATTAGGCACTGTCCAATCTATTGAAACAGTGATTTGCGAACCGCGTGATCCACCGCCGGATGCACTGATGCTGTATGAGCCGATGCTGATCGCATCCAAACGGGTCTGTGCCGCTGCCACAGCATATCCCTGTGGGTTCACCTGGGCAACAGAGCCGACCCGCGCGCCATAATTGGCAGCATTGCTGGCGGCAACTGCGGCATACCACGCCATTGAAACATTGACCATAGCGAAAGTCATCAGCATGATGACTGGCAGGGTGATGGCGGTTTCCGCCATTGATGAGCCGCGCCTTCCCCGTCTTTGAAATAACTTTCGCCTATTCATGGTCAATCTCCTCTCAACTAACCTTACATACCAGCAACAAGATCATTGATCTTGCTGACGATGGTGGAACCGAGGCTGGTGAACGCAATCACAGCAACCAGGATTAATACAGCCGCGATCACTGCATATTCCGCCATCGTGGCGCCTTCACGATCATTCAAAAATGTCAATAAAGTTTTCATCTCAACTCCTAAGTTTGGTCTTTTCGCTTATTAATGCAATATTCTTTTACATACCTGCAACCAGGTCATTGATCTTGCTGACGATCGTGCTTCCCAGACTTGTGAAAGCAATGACGGCGACAAGGATCAACACAGCTGCGATCACCGCGTATTCCGCCATGGTGGCGCCTTCGCGATCATTGAAGAACCGCATGATTGTGTTCATCTTAACCTCCTTTCTTCAGGTTATTATTTTCGATAAGTTCGCATTATTTAAATTACATGCCCGCAACCAGGTCATTGATCTTGCTGACGATCGTGCTTCCCAGGCTTGTGAAAGCAATGACAGCGACAAGGATCAACACTGCTGCGATCACCGCATATTCGGCCATGGTGGCGCCTTTGCGGTTTTTGAGCATCAGGTAGAGTGTGTTCATTTTCTTCTCCTTTCTATAGATTTTCATCGGGTACCTCCAAACATCACCGAGACGAGATTGAATATTTTTGCGAGGATCGTTGCTCCCAGGCTAGTAAATGCAATCACAGCTACCAAGATGACAACAGCCGCTATCACTGTGTATTCGGTCATCGTTGCGCCATTTTTGGCATTTAATAGCCTGATCATCCATTTCGCTTTTCGCATTCCTGCTCCTCTCACCATATCATCAAATAATTACCCAACCACACCTTTAAACTGTTTTTTCATCCAGTTGCCGAGTGTCGCTTTTTTTGCAGACAACCAGGCAAGCGCATGATTGATAAAACCCATAAAGCCATCATCCACAGGGCGCTTCACCATCTGTGGGATCAGGTAGAAATACAAGCAGTCCACCTCTCCCCATTGGATATTCAATTTTTCAAATACTGCCGCAATCTCCAGGTCAAACCATTCGTGTACTGTGTCATTGGAGCGTTCGACCATTTCAACACGCCCCGGACGGTAGCCCAGCAGCGGTTCCACAAGATTCGCCACTTTCCTTCGCTTTCCCTCCGCTTTACGCAGGTCTGCGCGTAATTTTCTCTTCTTATCCGTGCTGATCACCAGACGGGTGCCTTCTGTGGTCAGATATTCAATGGCGCGCGGATTTTGCAGCCACCTTCCCTGCTCAATGATGTGCAAATTAACCTGATCGCCAAGCCACTTCAATCCATCATCAATGTGGAATTGCTTGCGGAAAGCTTCTCGCCGGTCACGCATTTTTGCGTGGTACCAATCTTCCATCACCGAGCGCATTTCTTTCAAGATCAATGCCTGGCGACGATTGCCGAAGTACAGCACAACCGTCATAGCGATGATCAAACCGATCGTCACGCTCGCAAAAAAATCAATCATCTATCATCCTCTTCTAATCCCAGCAGTAAGCCGTTTTGATACATACGATTATGCTGCTGAAATTGGGCTGTCAGCAGCACTAATTCGCGCTTGCGTGGATCAAATACAATAAAGCAGGCGACTGATATTAATAGTGAAAAGAGCGCAAAGAAAGGCCACAATGTATTCAGGATCGGTGCCTGGTATGTGATGATGGTCTGGTTTCCGGCATAATCTTCAGCTTTTACCCGTATGGGATATTCACCATCTTTAAGTTCACCTGCAGGCCAAATTGTGTTCCATTGGGTTCCTTGCGAGTCAACAGTTGACCAACCAGAACCATGGTCAACCAGCAGCGTGCGAATGCCGGAAAATCCATCCTCAGCATTTCCGTTCAGGGGGATTTCTCCCTTAAATTCCATCGGTGTATTGATCGCGACCAGCGGCGCTTCGAGATCCAGAGCTAATTCATAGGTTACCGTGGTAACATTGCCGGCCTGATCTTTTACGTAACCATCAACCACATAATTTCCGGAAGCAGGGATCGATACCGAGGCAAGATCCGCTCCTTCGGAAGTTCCCTCATAAAAATGCGTTCCATCGGCCTTGATTCCAGTTTCGACCACGCCGGAAAGCGCATCACTGCCGGTCAGCGTAATCCGGACAACATCAACATGATAACCATTCTCTCCCTGTGGATCAGGGACCTGTAATTGCGCTTGTGGCGGTGTGAGGTCGATTTTGATAATACGTGTCGTAGTCGCTGTATTACCAGCCCTATCGGTTGCCTGTGCGTAGACCATGAATTCTCCATCCAGCGCGATCCGCATTGCATCCAGGTACCATTGTTTTCCGCCGAGCGAAACCTGGGCAACCTTCACGCCTGATCCGCCATCCAGGGCGTTGACGCGCACAAAAATCGGTTCGTTGTACCAGCCATTCTCGCCGGTGGGTTCCGGGATGGAGATCGTAACAACAGGGGGTGACTGGTCTCCACTGACTCGGTCGGATGGGATATCAGTGAATCCGTACGCCGAGAAGGCAAACATCGATAGCAAAACCAGCCGGAAAAAGCGGCGTTTGATCATTACCACACCCCCGGAAACAAACGGGATGGCACCCGATCGGAATAGCCAGAATATCCGGAAATGATCGCTTCTTCCCACCTGATGCGCAGGACGATCGTTCCAATCAACACAAATGTGACAAACATATTCCAAACGGACAGATCAGCGAATATGATCATCAGCGTAGAAAAGATCTCGCTCGCATACATCGGATGGCGCATCCAGCGGTAGGGGCCGCGATCCACCAGGCCGCGATCGGCAGGTGACACATCGAATGACCTGCCCAGCGCAACCAGCGTCCACACCGCAAACAAGACACCGATTAATGACAACCCACGCAGGAGAAGCGGGATCTCGTTTTGCACCTGCACAGCAAAAGGAGAAAGGGCAGAGAGCCAGGCGATGACCATTTGTAAACTGGTTGCCTTTTTTCCGGTTTTTTCACGGGTGAGTAGCAGAAAAGCCGAAATAGCCGCGTGGGCAAACAGCGGGAGCACCCACCACTCACCGCGCAATAACTGATGGAGCCTTGCTCCGCTCAGTATTGCCGTGATCAGAATACCCAGTGTGTCTATCAGCATTTCTATCCTTACATCACCAACGTTAATGAAACAATAACCGGCAGCATGATCGCGACAATAAACGGGAGGAAGAAGAACAGCGTCATTGGCATGATCAGTTCCGTTTCCATATTGGATGCGGTTTGCTGCACATGCGATTTGTATTCACGCGCCAGCCCTTTGGCGATCTCAACCATGATGCGCGGCGCGTCAACACCTTTTGCCGCGACACGATCCAGCTGGTTTGCGAAGCGGGAAAGTTCCTGCAAATTCAACTTTCCCAGTTCTTCCATCAGAATACCCTTGTTTGCTCCGCGGCTGAACATGGCGCGGTCGCTCTGCCTGGCCTTGGAAACAGCCCTGCGCAGGATATTTCCCAGCGGCCCTGGTAGCTCTCCCGCACGCCCTAATGCCTGTGCGGCGGTGCCGCCTGCGTCCATCTCAGCCGCAATGACTGTAGCCGTTTCCGGCAGGAGACGCGTTACCAGCTTGCGCGCTTCCTCTGCGGCAGAGTTGACCATCAGATAAGGCGCAAAAATCGCCATCGGAACCAGCAACCACGCAAACACCGGAAGGCCAAACACCATAATCAGCAGTGAAATGAACACAGCCGCTGCAGACCCGCGCAGCAGCATTCCAGCAGAAGTCCAATTGGTATATTTCCCATTTATCTGCGCCCACTCAAGGACAGTTTTCCAGGATTTAAATGCGCCAGTTCCCATCCGGTCCGCGAGCCGTTCCCCTCCCCTTTCAAAAATGGAGGCGGCATTCGGATCGGTCATTTTCTTGACGCGGTCCGCCGCGGATTTTTCGATCGTGATAGACGAGAGAACAAAATAGATCACGATGGCAATGCTGACCGCAGCGCCATAAGGGGCGATTTTGAGCAGAAGCGCCATCGCCGTGTTCACATCAACCTCTCGATCATATTGCTCATAAATTGGAAGCCGAAAATCATCATCAATGTTGCCAAAGCATATACAATCTGCACGATCGGTTGTTCCATTGCGGTGGAGAAGATCGGGTTGCGTGCCATTACCATGATCACCATCATGGTGACACCAATAATCACCTTGACCGCATTCTTGGCGGATGATCCCGCAGCCAGGCCAAGGACGCGCGCCTCCATCACACCTTCCAAATTTTGCGCAGCCAGGCCAAATGAACGCCGCCATTCCATACCGCCAGTGCGCCACAAGCGCCCGATCAGGAAAACCATCACACCGAGCGAGTTAGACACCCTGAATGCCTCTGCAATCAGTTCGTCCAGGGCACTAATACCGAGCTCCTGCCCCTGGCGCACAAAACGGTCAATCAACCACCTTTTTAAGGGGCTGTTGACAGCCAGCACCATCGCTTCTTCTTCTACTGCCTGCAACACATTCGGATTAACCTGAATGGTTGAGGTGAAACCGGACAAAAAGATCGGAATTTCTTTATCGATGTCATTGCATAACTTCACCCACGCGTTTGCTGCAAAAGAATTGACGAGTAAAATCCCGCCAATGCTTCCAGCGGAACTCGTCGTCCAGGGCAGATTGAATAACACATGCATGGCGGTTCCAAAAACGATCGCAGCAATGATCCGCAGCGCATTCAAAGCCAGCTTTTCGTGCTGGTACACATCAATATTGAAACGCGCGAATGCCAGCCGGATCTTATATTCCTTTGACCCAAAATCAGCCGGCTTGATATCCTTGAGCTCCTCAACCCCGACCAGATCTTTAACGCGGTCTTTTGAACGTCGCTTAAACAAATCCTCTGAAAGAGATTTTCCGAACAGGAAAATGATGAAGGCGGCGGTTGCTGCGCCGATGAAAGGGAGAATTTTGTACAAGGTGGCAACCATCGCTTACCTCACCGTCATTGATTTCATCTTGTCATCACCGATCGTGTACAGCGGATGGATGATCACTTCGCCGTCTTTAAGCATTTTCTCGACTTCCCACACGCCCAGGATGCGGCGCTTCTTTTCAACCCAGCCAAGCTGGATGACCATATCCACCGCCATCGCAAAGGTGCTGCGCGCGTTGCGCATATCTGTTTCCTGCGTATCTGAGATCAACAGGTTGCCTACACGGTAGATAGCGTACTCCGGACTTTCAGCGTGGAATGTGGAAAGGCCAGGGTGATCGCTCATCTGGGCGCGGAACAAAGTCAAAGCCGCGTCTCCGGTACGCACCTCGCCAACGATCAGCCAGTCTGGTGACATACGCATGGCATCATCCACCCCGTCTTTGATGGTATATGACGCGACAGAGGATCCGGGAGGAGAAGGACGGGCTTCCAGTGTGACCACCTGTTCATGATTGAGCCAGATCTCTTCCGGGTCTTCAATCTTGACAATACGCGCGCCGGGATATATGCCATCATTGCACAGCGCGGATAGCAGTGTTGTCTTGCCTGTGTTGGTGCCGCCCACCACCAGGAAACGCGCCTTCCTCGCAACACAATCCAGAATACCTTCGATCACATTCGCTGGCGCCACTTCCCACTGGATAATATCAGAGGTATGCACAGGGGATGTTTGATACAGGCGGATGCTGATTGATGGGACATCATATTTTCCGGTTGCGATCACAGGGTGGATCATCTTCACACGGGCGCCGCCCATCAATCCGGGCAGTGCCTCGATGCGCGGCAGCTTGGCATCCACGGTCGGTGTCGCTTCAGAAAGTGCGCGCCCGGAAGTACGCAAAAGCGCTTCACATACACGGTCCACTTCTGATGCGGTGATGCCATCCTTGATCACCTCGTATCCCTTCGCGCCTTTTTTCTGGATACGCAAAGAGCCATCCGGGTTGATAAAAATATTGGAAATATCATCGCGTTTGAAGAGCGGCATGAGAAATTCCAGGCCGGAAACGCGCGCAACCAATTTTTGCGCGAGCGCGTTGATCATGTCAATTTCTGCATCGATCCTTTTTTCATTCAACACCTTGTGGACGATGCCGCGCGCGGTCACATGCAGCCGGTCAATATCGACCAGATCGCGAAAAGTGAGCCCATCCGACATGCGCGACGCGCTCTCATCGATGACAGCATCCTGTTCACTCGCGTTTATGGTCTGATAGAAAGTATCTAACATGGATTACGCTCCTATCGCGCCCTTACGGATGCGGATTGGACCTAACCGGAACACTTTCTCTTCTTTATTGGAAGAGTCGCCTCCACCGCCATACAACACATCGCCCAGGCGGTGGATAGGCGCAGCAAAATTATCTCCCGCGGTGAGCACCGAACGGCCGGCATTCGCGGACAACGCGACTTCCGGTACTTCCGGGATCACTTCAGCAACAGGCGGGAAATGACCGATACCCATGGTCTGGGTGTAAGCGTCTGCAGCTTCATGCCACTCATTGGAACTCAGCAAACCTGACCTGAATCGATTCAGCACCACAAAAATATTGCCGGCGCCGATACGGTGGTGGTCGCGCATACGTTTGAACGCCATGCGGTATGCCTCAGCGGATACCACCGCCTGGTCAAGCATCGGGGTGGAAACCATCACCATGGTATTACTGGCTGAGATCGCGTTGATATAAGCGCCTGAAGCAGGCGTATCCAATATAACAATGCTGTATCCGCCAAAGGTGGCATTAATCACAAGCTGATTGATCGAAGCAGGGTCTTCGGGGGCTTTGGCCAATTCTTTTTCCTTGATGCCATCCTGGAGACCAACCAGCACATCCAGGTCTCCAATGGATTGCACATTAGGTTTGATGCCACCCTCAAATGATGGGTTCGCCAGCCAGCCGAATAGGTTGGGGGTTGTTTTTAAATTCAAGAAAGTCGGAAGTGACATGTCAGGCACGCTCAGCCCGACCAGGAGTGTTTTAATGCCGCGCTGCGCTGCTTCGAGCGCTAACGCCGTGGCGATCGTGCTTTTTCCGCTCCCGCCAGTCCGATTCCATACCGTGATCACGCGCAGCCCGCCAGCGATGCGTTCTGTGCGATATCCTTTTCCAGCCCGAGAAAATGCCGGCGCCTGGTTGCGCAGCGCGACCACTTCCGCAAACATGCGGTTCGATTCCTGCGCCAGATTGAGATCATTTATATACACCCCGCGCACTGATGGAATTTCCTTGATCTTCCGCCGTATATCATCCCCGGCTTCACGCGGCAGCACGATATACACCGCACTGCTGGTTTTTGTCAGGAAATTGATCAGGGGTTCAGGGCCGCTAAAGATCTGCGAATCCAGCAGGATCGCTTCCGGGTTGTACCCCATCTTGTTCTCCAGGTCCTGCGGATCAGTGGAAAATGTGTTTACGCGGAAGCGCGAATCCATTTGCAGCGATGTGAACCACGTGTTCACCCGCGATGGCGGACCGGCCAGCAGCATGATGACCGATTCATCCTGTCCGCTATATTCATTGTGGTTCGTTGTACCCCAGCCATCCATTATGGTAACACCTCCGCTTCTGGCGTAACTACTGCAAACGGACTGATCGTGGGTGTTGGCAGATAGGGCTTGATTACCAGTTCCGGCAACCACAATCCAGATGTGACCATCGCCTCCGCATTCTGCGGCATCAGGAATAAATACAACTTCGCGCTGCCGCTCGCGTCGAGCGCGGTCAGCAATTCTACAGTGTTCACCACCCGCTGCTTGACTCCCAGCGCGGGTTCCACGTTCTGGAAATCATAGAAGATCGTTTCCTGACGGATCGGTACCGCCAGGACAACTGCACCTTCGGTTCTTCGTTCCTTTGGGACAGTAGCGGTCGTATTATCAGTCGCATTCGTAAGTATATTATTCTCAGGGTCCAACGCTTCAAATTCCGGTGAGAGGTACAACACCCGCAAATCTTCAATGGTGGACTTGCTGAAAGTGCCGGCGCTGCCGCCGCCGGTCATCTCGATCACAGCGGTGACCCCGACATAGTCACCGGGGCGCAGCAAACCCGCCAGGCCAGAAGCATTATTAACCGTGATGGCAACCGCGCGCTCACCCGGGGCCAATGTCAATACTTCTGTGCCAATATTAGATAAGCGGATGATATCGCCCTGTGAACGGCCGATGGTCAGTGTCATTCCGACTACTTCATTGGGATCCAGAACCACATCATCCGGGATCATATCCTGCGGGATGACCGCAGATACCAGATCCGATTCTTTCAGGACATGGCCCGCGGAAAGATTGGTACTTGCCACCAGCACAGTTTTATCCGGCGTTGGCGAAAGGAACAGCAATACCGCGATAAATGCCACCGCCGCCAATATGATTGGTAATATTCTTTTCATCTGTTTTGCTCCATCATCTTCCCATGATTTTCAGTACAGGTGAACAAATAAGAAATTTTGTTTACACCATATTTTTTAGTTAATTAATGCCGTATTATCAATCATATAAACACCGAATTCGCCAATGCTTAAATTGAATCCGCGCGGGGTAAACACCTGTGTTCCGGCGGTAGTGCCAACAATTTTCATGTCATACCATCCGGGATCTGTGACCGGGATATTGACTGTGAAATTCCAAAAGCAAACATTGTTCACCCAGGTGCAATTAGGGCTGGCAGAGTACGACCATTCAGGATTCATTATTCCAGCACCCGGATACGCGCCAGCTAATTCACCGGTGATCCAGCTGCGGGAATCCTGGGTCAACTCTGCGATCGCCTCCAGGTTGCTGACCCCCTCACGGAAGTATTCATACTCTTCCACGCAACCATAGATATGTTCGATCACCTCATGCCAGCCGTGCGGGCAACTCACACCATTCGGATCATAGATATTTCCATTACCATTCTGGCTGAGGTCTCCTTCCACGCAAGCCACCATCCGGTGACCGATCTTCTGCCAATCCTCATAGATAACCGTGGTCGGTTCTATGCGCACTCTCCACTGCGCGGTGACGCCGGTGCCTTCGCTATCCTGGCCGACAACCACGGGATTATTCGGGGTCATTTTTTCTCCTACTGCAGAAACAACGCCAGGCCGCACCCACGCGCCACCGCAACTGCTTGGCGCTGGTGGATTTCCATTCCCATTCCCGTTCCCATTACATCCGTTCCCATTCCCGTTGCCATTGCAGCCGCCATTATCACCACCATCCAACAGGAAGCAGGACTCAAGCCCGCTGCCATCGCCGCAACTGACATAACAACTGCCTTCCTCGCAACTACCTCCCCCAATTAACCCACCAATCTCTACTGTATAGACATGGCTGTTTCCGCGCTGCGTGCGCGAGATGATCTCGATCGTTTCCCAGTCTTCAATGATGTTCACGCGCTGGCCATTGATGATGAAAGTGCTTCCGTGCGGCAGCACCCACATTGCGCTTTCTGTACGAATCACGGTATGGTCGCCGCTCACGCCTGGATCATTGGGTGGATTGTTGCCATTGCCATTGCCATTGCCATTACCGTTGCCATTGCCATTACCATTGCCATTGCCATTGCCCCCATCATCGGTTTTGCGCGCAGCGGATGCAGTGTTAAAAGGAATCAACAAGACCATCATGCAAATGATGATCACACTGGCAAATTTTCTGTATTTATTCATCGCGACCTCCGTACCTCACATTATTCCATCTGCTCGATAGCCAAATAAAGGGCGATTTCGCCCTGACTCAACGTGCGGTTAAACAGCCACTTTCCATTCTCCTCAACAACCTGCAGCCAAAACACCTGATCTATATTGGAATCGGAAAAACCCTGAACACCTTTCAGGTTCACGCGCCAAAATTGCACATTCTTTCCATACTGCCGGCCGACTTCCAGCAGCCTGCTGGAACCGGGCGCACACGCCAATTTTTGCGCGGCATATGCCTGTTCAAGGGTTGTCCAGGAATCCCGGATTTCCACCTCAAACAAACCGCATGCAAGGTCAGTCGAGAGAGCGCACACTCTTTTTGCGAACGCTTCCGGGCCGGATTCGAAATCCAGGGAGCATAGCGCCAGTGCGCTTTCTTCCGCCGCTTCCATCGCTGCCAGCATGCTTGCCTCAGCATATGCCGCCGCAATTGATTGCTGGCTGGCTGAGCTGCTGCCCAGGCAGCCAGAGAGGAGAAGTGAAAAAACTAACAGTGTGGTAAATACAGATCTATTCATCTAATTGCCCCCGGTGATAGCTATAAAATCGACCGGTCCCAGCTGGCATTCACCAGCCAGGTAATCCAGACTGACCAGCGCGCGCCAGTATGCACGCGAGAAATAGCGCCAGAACGCGTCTGGGACCTGCACCAGGTTGACCTGTGACACCCGCGGCAGCATCTCATCCGGGGTTTCTTTTTCCCAATAGCGGAACGCGGCTGCCAGGTCAGAATCTGGCTTATAGCTGGCATAGGCAAAATTGAATGATCCGCGGAAGGTGGAAGGCAGCAAACGCAGGATATCATTGCGGCATCCCAGATATTGCGGCAGCGCGCTAACGCGCGCATCGACCGCCTGATAGGTATCCCAGCGTTCACGGATGAACTGCCAGAAAGTGATCCCGCGCGCCTCACGTATCTCCAGCGGCTGCGCGCCGCGCACATAAATCCATACCGCGAAAGTGAGCACCACCAACAAGATGGCGATCAGTAAAAATTTTTGCGCTCCCAGTAAAAAGTTTTTCATCATTCTTCCTTTTATTCTCGATATAAAAACAGCGGATCAGGTCATATGCCAGATCCGCTGAGATGCTTCAGTGATACGTTGCGATGTCTCTTATTCTATTGTCGTCTTCCTGCTTAAAAAGCGATCAGACTTTCGGCGGCTTGGCAATCATTGCTGGTTTCCCAGCTTTAGACCCACAGCTTTGCGCCCCAGCCTTTCGGTTGGTTTGCCTTTATCGAGTCTTACATGCTCTATTATCCAACTTTTTACACGAATGTCAAGTACTGAATATATGGTATCTTTTTGAGCATCCCCCCAGATATGCGGTTTGTTTGTTAAAAAACCTCATTTCTGTTGACAGTTCGGGCAGATATGCGTGCCGCGTTGGCCGACCAGCATGCGCACGATCTCAGTTCCGCAGCGCGGGCAGGCTTCGCCAGCGCGACCATAGACATTAAAATCGTTCTGAAAATCACCCCCGCGATAGACCCAGTCGATGCTGGCACCATTACGCTGGATACCCTCTTTTAACACCTTCCGCATCTCCTGCAGCAACAGCGTGCTCCGGGGTTGTGTCAGCGTATTTGAGATGGTCCTTGGGTGCAGTTTCGCGCGGAAGAGGGCTTCATCGGTGTAGATGTTGCCCATGCCCGCCAGAAAATGCTGATCCATCAGCAGCGGTTTGAGCATGCGTTTGTAGGCCAGAAGCATAGCGTGGAATTGTTGATCCGTCAGCGTTTCATCCAGCGGTTCCGGGCCGAGCACGCCCAGTACTTCCTGCGGTGTGTCCGTCAGCCAGACCCGGCCAAATTTACGCGGGTTATTGAAGGCCATGCGCTGCCCGCTCGCGAACCACAGCACCAGACGGTCATGCGGCTGCAGCGCTATTGTGTTCCCGTCAGGGTAAAACCCCGCCTCCACCCGCAGGTCACCGCTCATGCGCAGATGTACCAGCATGGTATCGCGGTTGAGCGTGAACACAAGGAATTTTCCGCGCCGGTGGATGTTTTCCACTGTCTGTCCAGCGATCTTCTGCTGAAATATTTGCGGGGAGATATTCTCGAGCGTCCGCTCCCACAGGACGGTGGCCGCGCGCACCTGCTGGCCGATCACGTTCAATCCGCAATGACGCGTGCCATCGCGCAGCGAACGTACGATCGTTTCGACTTCCGGAAGTTCGGGCATTTCCTGTTCTCTTTATAAAAAAAGTGGGCACATGCCCACTTTGATCAGTTTGAATCCTTGTTACTCGTTAAACAACTGCCCCACGCTGATGCCTGCGTTCGCGCGGTGGATGACCTCACCCAGCAATGAGGCAATGCTAAAGACCTTTAACCGGTTACCAAACATCGCTTTCGTCTCTTCAGGGATTGGGATCGTATCCGTCGTGATAAATTGATCCACCGGCAGAGCAATCAGCCGTTCGGCAGCGCCGGGCGCGAGCACCGGGTGGATAAAAATATTGGTGATCGTGCGGGCGCCATTTTGTTTGAGCAAATTAACCGCGGTGATGATGGTGTTGCCGGTGCTGATCTCCTCATCCAACAAAAAACAATCCTTATCCTTCACATCACCGATCATCGTCAGTGCCTTCGCTGTTGGCGCGTTGGACGAGCGCCGTTTCTCTACGAAAGCCAGCGGAATATCAAGCGCGGAAGCATAATTGCGCGCTTTCTTGGCAAATCCCAGATCGGGTGAAACCATGACCGGGGCTTTCGCTTTGGCGACCATCTCTTTCAGAGGATCGATCAACACGTGAAAGGCATACAGGACATCGCCAGGGATGGAAAAGAAACCCTGGATCTGGTCTGCATGCAGGTCAAGCGTCATATAACGATCCGCGCCAGCCACTTCGATCATATCAGCCACCAAACGCGCGGTGATCGGCACCCGCGGCTGGTCTTTTTTATCAGAGCGGGTATAGCACAAATAAGGGATGACAGCCGTGATGCGCGCGGCGGAATCCAGGCGCAGCGTCTGGATCAGGATCAGCATTTCCATCAGGTTTTGCTGGACGGGAATGCTGGTTGTTTGAATGACATAACAATCCTGTCCGCGTACGCTGGAATGTAATTTTACAAAGATGTTGTCGTTGGGGAAAGTGACAATATCCCGGTCGCATAGCGGGACATCTAAATATCGGGAGATCTTGTCAGCCAGTTCAGGCGCAGAATTGCCTGAATACAAGCGGACATCCCCGTACATTGGCCTATGCGTTTGCACAGGTAAACTCATGCGCCGCCTCCGTTCTCTTTCTTAAACCATTCATTTTTAAGTATACCCATGATTATCACGTCGATGTATCGTCCTTCCTGGAAGTGGTGGTTTCTGAGACGTCCTTCTTCCAAAAAACCGTTTTTTAGATAGCTGCGCATGCCGCGCGGGTTGGTTTCATACACCCGCAGGTAAATGCGCTCGAAATTGAGGGTTTCGAAACCGTGTTGCAACATCAAGCGCATCGCTTCTGTTCCATAACCCTGGTTCCAGAATTCTTTTGCGCCAATGAAGATTCCCACTTCTGCGTTGCGGTCGGTCTGATTGATGTTCAGGAAACTGACATTGCCGATCAAGACCCATTGGCCGCCATCGCGGACTTCGATCCCCAGTGGCTGCGCGATCGCCGGCTGGGAAAGCATATCAGCGTACCAGCCCTCCTCCTGCCCCATGGAGAGCGGGGCTATCAATTCCAGATTGCGGCGCACCTCCGCATCATTCAACCAGCGCACAAACGCGGGCAGGTCACTTTTCTCGATTGCCCTCAAACGGACATGATCACTGATCAGCACAGGATATCCTATGGATGCAGCCGGTTCGGGCCGCGGAACAGGTACACTGCCTCACGGATGTTCGGCAGTTTGAGCAGCACCATCAGCAGGCGCGAAAGGCCCATGCCAAAACCGCCATGCGGCGGGCAGCCATAGCGGAAGAAATCGAGATAGAACTGGATGCTTTCCAACCCCAGGCCATGCTCGAGCGCCTGGTCACGCAGCACTTCGTAGCGGTGTTCGCGCTGCGCGCCGGTCGCGATCTCCAGCCCGCCCGCGATCAGGTCAAAACTGCGGGTCAGTTCAGGGTTATCCGGATGGCGCATATGGTAAAAGGGGCGGACGGTGATTGGCCAATCGATCAGGAAGAAGAAGTCATTTCCGTATTCCTTGCTGACATATTCCGCGATGGCACGTTCGCCGCCCGGGTCCAGATCGCCTTTGCGTTCCGGCGGCAATTGATAGCCAATTCCTTTGAGGATCTCCACCACCTTGGCCATCGTCAACCGTGGAAACGGAACCGCGGGCACATCCACCTCGACCCCGAACACCTCTTTGATCTGATCCCCAAGCTCATCTTTGACACGCTGGGCAGCGTAACGCAGCCAGTTTTCTGTAAAGACAAGCACATCCTCGTGCGAGTCGATCCATGAGATCTCAACATCCAATCCGGTGAACTCGGTCATATGGCGCGACGTGAAAGAGGGATCGGCGCGAAACACCGGGCCCACTTCAAACACACGCTCAAAGCCGGCTGCCATTGCCATTTGTTTATAGAACTGGGGAGATTGGGCCAGATACGCCTTGCGGTCGAAATATTCCACCTCAAACAGCTCCGCTCCCGATTCGCTCGGGCTTCCCATGATCTTGGGTGAGTGCATCTCCACAAAACCATCCTTGACCCAATATTCACGCATCGCATGTTCCAGCAGCGTCTGGACGCGGAACAGAAGCAGGTTCTGCGGGCGCCGCAGATCCAGATAGCGCCAATCCATACGGAAGTCGATCGCGGGGATGTTCTCTTCATCGAAAGGATCCATCGGGAGCGGCGCTTGCGCATTATTTTCAACCGTCAGCTCCTGCAACTGGACCTCGATCCCGCCCAGCTTGACAACCTGATTCTCAACCACTTTGCCGGTGACGGTCAGCGCGGATTCTGTCCCCAGTCCGGAGATCAGCTCTCCCAGCGCTTCGTCAGAAGGGCGATAGTGCGCCACCTGCACCATTCCAGTGCGGTCGCGCAGGATCAGGAATTGCATTTTTTTCTGGTCGCGCAGCACCTGCAGCCAGCCACTGACCGTTACAACTTCATTGATATGGTTCTTAAGATCACCAATATTAATACGCGTCATAATTGCTTATCTTCTCCTCGTTTGTTGGCCTTTCCAGATAATATGCTAATTATAGTACGGAGTGATCATTGTTTTGGGTTTAGCAGTTTTTGCACTGCCTGATGGGGAGATATCTGGTGGTGCATCACCTGCACCATCAGGTCATTATAATTTTTCTGGTCCAACTGCTTTTGCCAATCAGCGAAAAGTGATTCGCGCAGCAGGTAATTGACCTGCTTGCCAAGGCGCATCAGGTCACATTTCTCCCATGCGCCGCTTTCATGCAGAAATTGGTAATGGGCATGGATGTATTCAACCAATTCACCCACGCCTTCACAATCAATAGCGGACGTCTTCACCAGCGGAACCTTCCAGCTTAGTCCCAGGCGCTTGCCTTTGATCTCTTCCCCAAGCTCAAGCATGTGCATCAGCGAAGCAGCTGTTGTCTCCGCCGCTAGTTTTTCTGCTTTATTCACCACCAGGATATCAGCGATCTCCAGCAGACCCGCCTTGGCTGCCTGCACATCATCCCCCAAACCCGGCGCTTCCACCACGACCGTGGTATGCGCCAGGCTGGCAATCTCCACTTCCGATTGGCCCGCGCCAACCGTTTCGATCAGGATCGGGTCATATCCGGCGGCTTCCATCGCCAGGGTGACATTATCGGTTGCGTTCGCGATCCCGCCCAGGGCGCCGCGTGACGCCATTGAACGGATGAATATATGCGGATCATTCGCGTGGAACTGCATGCGCACGCGATCGCCAAGCAGCGCGCCCCCGCTGAAAGGGCTGCTCGGGTCAATCGCGATGATACCGATCTTCGCTGCATTTTCGCATTTACCCTGTTTCAGTTCGCGCGCCAGGCAGTTCACCAGGGTCGATTTTCCCGAACCGGGTGTGCCGGTAACACCAATGATGTGCGCGCTGCCGGTGGCGGGGTAGAGCAGGTCTAATACTTGCTGATATTCCCCCTCTCCATTTTCAATATCGGAGATCAGCCTGGCAAGCGCCAGCCTGTCGCCGGTCCGCACACGCTCAGCAATCGCATGGATTTCGTTCAAACGGCTGTTTCCCACAACGCGTCAATCACATCAGACGTCGCAGTGCCGGGCCCAAACACCGCCCGCACACCCAGCGCTTTCAATTTTTCTGCGTCAGCGGAGGGGATGATCCCGCCTACAAAAACCATCACATCATCCTGCCCGTTCGCTTTAAGCAATTCCATCACGCGCGGGACAAGTGTCATGTGCGCGCCGGAAAGGATGGATAGTCCCACCGCGTTCACATCCTCCTGCAGGGCGGCCGCGGCGATCATCTCCGGTGTCTGCCGCAGACCGGTGTAGATCACTTCCATCCCGGCGTCACGCAAGGCACGGGCGATCACCTTAGCCCCACGGTCGTGGCCATCAAGGCCTGGTTTTGCGATCAGTACTCTTATTTTTTTGGTCATTTCGTGTTTATCCGTCTATGTAAATTATACCAACGCGTTATTTTCCACAATCACTATCATTTATAATCGCGGTATGATCTTAAACAAGATAAATTCCCGAATGATCCTGCCAGCTCTGCTGCTGGCTGCGGCCATCAGCAGCTGTGTGCCAACCGGAACTCCTTTCACCCAGACAGATGCATTGGCGGAAGAAGCGCGTGAAGCGACAGCAGCAAAAAATGAACCAGCAGATAATCCGGCAAACACCGACCAGCCCATCAATCCGCTCACCGGCCTGCCGGTGCCTGATCCTTCGCGCCTGGAACGCAAACCGGTGTTTGTGAAAGTTTCCAATTACCCGGCCATCGGACGGCCGCACGCGGGGCTTTCCTTTGCAGATATGGTCTTTGAGTACTACATCGGCAGCGGCACGAACCGCTTCATGGCGGTCTATTACGGCCAGGACGCAACCCAGATCGGGCCGGTCCGCTCCGGGCGACGCGTGGATGCGGAGATCGTCCCTATGTACGGCGGTGTTCTAGGCTATGGCAGCGCAGATGCGGATACGGATGCTGTCATCGTTCACGCGCTGGGAGATTATGCCATCTCCCATCTGGAGGGACCCTGTCCGGCCTTCTGCGGGGAGGATACCCACAGCGCGACCGGTGTGTTTGCCAACTCAGCCGCCATCAGTGAATTTGTGGAGATGAACGGATGGGAGAACAACACGCCCGACCTGCCGGGTATGTTCTTCCAGGAAACGCCGCCGGAAAACATGATCCCGGCGGATACACTCACGATCCTGTTCAATTATTACAACCGCGGTGAATGGCGCTATGACGCAGACAGCGGAAAATACTTGCGCTGGATCGAAGAGATCGAGAATTTCGGCACACTGGATGAATCGATGGAATTGATCCCGCTCAGCGACCGTATTACCGGCGAGCAGCTCGCGTTTTCGAATATTATTTTGATGTTCGCACAGTATGACGAACTTGCCCCCACGGCACACGCGATCGAGATTTGGATGAATGATGACGGCCGCCCCGCCTACCTTCTCCGTGATGGGGGCATGCTGAAAGGGCAGTGGTCAACACCAAATGATACAGACCCGATCCAATTCGCCAATGATGATGGCAGCCTTTTGCCGCTAAAACCGGGCAACACCTGGATCGCGATCATGGATATTGACTCGATGATTGAGGAAGTCTCGCCAGGTCATTGGCAGACCTTCTTTTAACTCGAATAGAAAATACTCCGCAAAAAAAAGCAAACAGGGCGTTCGTTAAGCGCCCTGTTTTTTGTGAATGCCTGTGGTTAGTGCCAGTAAAGATTCAGGTCCCCGTCGCCATCTGTGTCATTACCGAAATAGTATGTATTGACCAGCGAGGGGAGCTGCGCCGCGCCAATGATCTCGATCCCATTGCCTTCGTTAGCCATGAAAGTGGTGTTTTTGAAAGACATCAGGGTCGTGGTTGCGGCGAGCACCTGGATCCCATCACCATCTGTTCCAATTCCATTACTCATGGACACAAGATTGCTGATCGTGATCCGGTTGTTTCCGGCCAGCTTAAGGCCATTTTCAGCGGAGTATTTGATATTGATCTGGTTGAGTTGAATATTGCCATCACCCGCGCTGAGATCCATCCCATCCCCGCCATTTCTCTCCGCGGTAACCTTGCTGATCGTCAGGTGTGAAAGCGTAATAACGCGCAATCCATCTCCATCGTTTCCGCTAAAAATACTTTCGCCGCTGATAGTTACTTTATTACCACCTGAAGCATTATCTATGAACGCACCGACACCACCATTATCCATTGCATGTACCTTTTGCACATTGACTAATCCGTTATTCCTGAGCTCAAACCCATGGCTGCCATTTTCAAGCGCTAACAGGTTGTTGATCGTCAAACTACCGCCAACCGGAACAGAATCGGACCCGGCCGCAAAACCGCGCAAGCCATTGCCTTCTGCCCAAAGGTTCTTCAGGATGAGGTTGCTACTGGTCATGATCCGCAGCCCATCCTGGCCATTGTAGGAAAAATAACTGTAGATAGTATTATTCCTTCCAAAAACTGAAACCGGATTTGTTCCGCTGCGATTATCCAGAAAAGCGCCAAATGTCCCGTTATTCTGCGCGGTGGACTGCTGCACAAGTATCCTTCCAGCAGTTTCAATAAACAATCCTGCCTGAGAGTTGTTATTGAATTGATTGGCACCTCCGCTTGCGATTGTTACATTGGTTGCTGCGTGAATTGCCACGCCGTGTGAACTGAGCACTGTCACATCAGATAGCGCAGGATCATTGATCCCGAGCACATAACCGCCATCAACCCCGAACAGGCCGCTTACTTTCAGGTAATACCAGCCATCAGCAGATGGTGTGTATTCAATTTGCGCGTTCAAACTACCACCCGAGTTGTCATCCTGCGCCAGAAGCACATCACCGGCATCGTATAACTCCAGGAACGGGTCAAATATTTGCCCGCTGGGAGACCAGACTCTGTTGAGTTGAATCGTCAATGGGGTGCCCGCACTCGCGTAAAATCTCCACATATCCGCACCCAGTGCTGCATTGAAGAACTCCTGCACAGATGCGGTGGCGATACCACCGCTGGCGAAGGTATTGGTCAGCATGGCGTTATTGGACGCGGTCAGGTCTCGCAAGGATACGCTACCATTGGTTTCAACCAGTAACCCATTCCCATTATTCATATTGAAGGTGCTGGGCTGCCGGGGAAAAGCCAGCAGGCTGATTCCAGATGTGTATCCTTCAAAATTATTTTTTACGTACGCACCTATATTGCCATTCGCACTGGCATCCAGACTCTTTAGAAAAATAGGCCCATATGAGAAAGCCTGCATCCCAAAATTATCATTATTGGAAAATATACCGGAAGTGATATAGACACGATTGGCACGATCTCCATCATGATTAAAAGCCAGCAAACCGGAACCAGCTTGCGGCGTGCCATAATAGGTGCTATCAGCACCGCCATCCCGGGTGCCGCTGGCGGATAGGTTTTTTATATTGATCATGCCGCGTGTTTCGATGAAAAGGCCCACGCGATAAGCAGGATCGCTGCCCGTGTATAAACCAGCCGCGCCGTTGTTATCAAAAACATTACCAAGCGTATTACCGCTTCTGTATATGTTGATGCCATTACGCGCCATATCAAAATTATTCGTCAAATAGGCGCCACTCAATCCGTTCCCGCTCGCTGAAACATTGATGAGTGTGATCGTGCTGTAGGCATAGGCCTGGATACCATGGTCTGAGTTTGTATCAAAACTGGATTGTGTATTGCTGATCGCGCTGATCTTAATAAACCCGCTTCCCCGGCAGGCTCCTTCGTCTTCACGGCAGGCATCCAGATACGCGCCGCTGAGACCATTGCCATTCGCGCTGAGATTGTGCAGGGTGATGTTGCGCAGAGAACGGATGAAAATGCCGTAACCGCCATTATCATCAAACGCGCTTGGGAGGATGGCTGACGTATTGCGAATGCTGACGACACCGTTATGGTAATCATTGCGCAAGTACACCCCATTCAACCCGTTGTTTGACGCGCTCACATGCAGCAAATCAATCACACCATTCGCATCAATACGGATGCCGTACCCTCCATTGGATGAGAAATCAGCCAGGTAATTCTTTTTGGTTGCCACTGTCACTTTGCCAGAGCCGGCACATCCGAGCAAGTCGCCGCTCAAGAAACAATTCTCCAGGTCTGCACCGTGGAGTGCGTTACCCGACCCTGAAATGCCGTTCAATGTGATCGCGCTCAGAGTACGTATATAAACGCCGTAATACCCGTTGTTGTTAAATGTGGATACTGGCTCCCGATTTCTATCTTGAATGATCACAGCTTTGGCAGCGCTCACGAATAACCCGGACCGGTAATTTTGGTTGCCACTGGAATTATCGATTGTCACAGCTCCATTGGTGGAAATATACATGCCGAAATTTTCGTTGTTATTGAAAGTGTTTGTTGGGTTGTTTCTGGTCGTGCGGACAGAGATATTGCCGGTACCGCTGGTATTATCAAGAACGATACCCGATCCGGGGTAAACCGGATGCAGATTGTAAAAGTCGTTCACGGATAGGATGTAATTCCCGGATTGGTCCACGCCTATATATGACACTTTGATCTGGAACCAGCCGGTGTAAGGCAGTGAGCGGATGATGCGTGCGTTCGTCCCTTCACCGCTGTTATCATCGGAGGAAATCGGATCACCGATATTATCGTTCAACTCCAGATACGCGTCAAAATCTGAGCTGTTCAATATAATATCCAGCCATTGCCCGCCGTACCCATAAAAATAATAGATCTCAGAGGTCGTGCCCTGTTTGATCTGGTCATACACAGACGCGGGGACTTTATCCAGCGTGCCGGATACGGGGGAATAATTACCATCCGCGCTGACCCCGCTCAGAATAATAGCGCCTGTGGCATCGATCACCAGGCCCGTGCCTTCGTTCAGATGGAATGTGCTGTCCGTCACTGTGACAGAACGGGCGGAGGGCGCAGCCCGCGTGGTTAAGTACGCACCGGTATCATAGTTATGGAACACCTCCACATTCGCCAGATTGATCGCATTTAAAGCGCTGATCTCAATGCCCTTATTGCCATTGTATTTCGCGCTGATGTTATTGATCCTGACCGTGCCGGTCGAACTGACATTCAAACCATTCCCGCTGTTCTCACCAAAATAGTTGGCCCAGTTAGGAATTGTGACATTCACCACCACACTGCCATAGCCCTGACATATCCCGGTGCTATGATTTACCAGACAGTTATTCAGCGTTACACCGCCGATGGCGTTCTCGACCGCATCGATATTTGAAATAATGATATTTCCGGTTGAAAAAACGTACAAACCCGCGCCATCATTGCCGATGGTTTCGTTGGCGGTCAGCCAGCCAGTCGCTTTCGGGCTGCTGAGAGTTACTGTCCCCTTGCCGCTGTAGCCAAGCAAGGTGCACGCGCCGCCCCCGGACGGACAATCCCAATCCGAGCCGGATTTATTGATATAGATCCCGTCTCCGCCGTTATTGGTTGATTTAATCGTGGTGATATTGACTGTGTTACGGTTATATACGTACAAGCCTTCGCCGGCATTATGGTTGAAATAACCATTTGTCAATTTAAAAATGCCGTTACCATCCCATGTCGAGAATGAGAAACCGCTCGCGTCCCGTTTGATGATGTTCGCCGCATTTTGATCATGGTTCAGTGTCAGCTCATAAGATCCATGCGTGCCGCTGTCCGCCCGGAAAACGCGCAGGTAATATACTTCCTGCGCTGGCAGGTTAAGAAAGATCTGCGCATTGATGCCATCGAGGGAGTTATCATCTTCCATGATGAGTGTGTAATTGCTGTCATACAACCGCAGCAACGGGTCAAATGTGTGGCGCTTTCCGGTGCTTTTCAGTGTGATCAGCGCGTCACCCCCATCTGCCCATGTGAACCGCCATTCATCATAATCGACATCATCTGAAAGGAACTCACCAACCTTTTGTAAATTCTCGATCGTCCCGGTGCGCATCGTGTTGTATTGCGCTTCGATATTGGTTGCGGTCACATTGCCCTGGGTGCCGATATAGATGCCATCGCTGGCGTTGTAATTAGCCTGGATATTTTCAAGGATAACCGCAGCGGCGAGGTCTGTTACCGCGTAGATACCCTCACTGACCAGGTTCGCATTGTATCGTTCCTCGTTATAGTTTGCGATCGTGTTCCTGATCGTCAAAGCGCTGAAGTGCCCCAGCTCAATACCAGTACCCTGGTTGTGACTGGCAGATACCCCTTCCAGCTTGATCGTTTTGATGGTGCTGATCAGCAGGCCAACTTCATAATCATCGTTGAGGGAATTACCGTTTCCATTGAACGCGCTATTGGTGACAGTGACATTGCCTGTCGTGTCTTCATAATCAATAATCGCCCCGCTGCCATGGTTGCCGCTTGCGTTAGTGTTCCTTATCTCGATATTGCCATTCTGATTGTGAATATTGATCCCATCTCCGTCCGGGCTGGTAATATCCAGATCTTCCAACACCAGCAAACCAATACTTTGCGTTACTGTCAGGCTACCGTTGATCGTAAAACCGGAAAGCTTGAATCCCAAAACGTTCTGGTTGATAAATACATTGCCAGTGATAACCGGCCGAATTTCCGTTGCGCTGTCATAAACTCCGATTAATCCATTCAGCATGCTGGAAAAAATGTGCGTGCTGGTATCAATATAAATATCGCCTGTATACTCCCCTGGTTTCACATAGATTTTGCGATCGGTTGGGAGTGTACCGTTGGTGTTTATATAGTTGATCGCGTCCTGGATCGGGTTATCTCCGGGTGCGCTCACCCAGCATGTGCTCCCCTCAGTTCCCGCCGGGCAGGTCATCCCATCCGGATAGAATTGGTACTTGGTTGAGCCAACAAAGAAATAAGGATCCGCATCCTGCATCGTTTCCATGCTTACTTCGCTTGCTAACTGCAGCGGTTCACCGTTCTCGTCGGTGAGAACCAGACCGCTGACAGATGCTTCTGTGATAATTTCTGATTCTGGAGCCGCCAATGGTTCTGTTTCAGTTTCTGCGCCGCCAATGTCATTCTCTGCGCTTTCCACACCCGCAGCTTCCCCACTCACTTCAGTTTCAACAACCACAGGCGTGGCCGCCGGCTCTCCAGTGAGATCGGTCTGCGCTGCTGGCGTTTCTGCCTCCGGCGTACTTTCTGGCAGCACTTCTCCTTCCGCAAATGCGGGCGCTGTCATGAGCAGCAACGCGAATGCCGCGATCGCGATGATGATTGCAGCCTTTTTGGTTATGATTTTGCCGTAGTCTAATAACATGGTCTTACTCCAATCTGCTTTTATCAATACAACAGGAAAGTTTCTCTTTGACAATGCTGCTGAGATTTCCCCTTAAAAATACATTCCAGAACATCGCCGCATTTTGCGATACGGCGATACCTGCAGCTCTTCTTGTTGCTGAAGTCTCTCTCGCCATCATCATCTTCCTTTTCCACACCCGGCTGCCGCTTAAAACCTTTTTCTTTCCGCCGGGTTATATGTCGCTTAAAAAGAAATCGGCTTTGTCACCAAAGCCGCGAATTGGATTAAACACAAAAAATTTCGGTTTTCGGCGGCCTGGCTGTCCTGGCTGGAATCCAGCTTTAGACCCATTGCTTTGCGTCCCCGATTTTCACCGGGTTTGCCTTTCTCGTATCACTATAACTTATCCAGTGAAGATTATAGTAGCATTTTTTTGGTAGTTTTTCAAGTTTAGAGAATCAGAAAAGAGCCCGCACGTGCGGGCTCAAAAAAAGGAGGGTCGTCCGTTTGGATTTATTCTTTTTTCGCTTTTTTCTCATTTTTTAATTTTTGCTGTGGTTCCTGTTGATCAGGTTCACGGTTCACGATTAGCATTACGCCTCCAACCACCGCCAATACCGGCCCAGCGGCAAGAAAAAATAGCGGCAAACCGAAGTTGAAGGGCCGATACCCGCCCATGCCGCGCCGGATAGGATTGAATCCGCCAGCCGGCATCAACTGATCATCGCCCTTTCCCGGCCGCATTCTGAACCCGTCCGCACTCTCATCTTCATCTCCATCATCAAATCGCCTTCCCATGACTGGTATGTCGCCTGCCTCAATTTTTTCAGCGATTTGTGCCGCGAATGTGCGTGCGCGCACATACAATCCGACATCGATTGCGATACCCAGCAAACCAAGCACCAGGCAGATCCAAGCGATTGTTTTTACTGTCTTATTCATTTTTCAACCTTTCTATTTTCAACTAATTTCCATTATCTGGCGGTCTGCTGCCCCCACCGGTGATCTGGCGCATGCCGCCCATCATTCCAAATCCACCGCCCCCCAATTGATTTCCGCTCATATTTGCCATGACGATCACCTGGTCACCTTCCTGGATGTCGGCACCGATGATCTCAGTATGGGTATCTGATCTCGCGCCAATCTCAACCGGCACTGGAGCTACATCCTGGCCCTCGCGCACAACCATGACCCGGTAATTACCATTCTGGCCAAGCAGCGCTTGATTCGGCACCAGCAGGGCATCTTCAGCCTGGCCGGTGATGATGCTGATATCCGCGCTAAAACCCGGCTTGATCGATCCATCAGGATTGGAGACCGCAACTGTTACAGAGAATGTGACCGTTCCGCTGCTATCACTACCGGCTGCGGCGATACGGGTGACAATGCCGCTGTATTCTTTATAGGGAATCGCATCAAACGAAACGACAACCAGTTGTCCGATCGCCACTTTGGCAATATCCACTTCGGATACGGTCGTGTTTACAACCAGGTTATTGAGATCATCGATCTGAATGGCAATTTCACCGCTCTCAGCATTCTCACCCGGCAGGTAAGCAATATAGGTTACTATGCCATCAAAAGGCGCGATGATGCGCGCGGTGTTGATCGTATTCTGTAATGCCTGCACTTTGGCTTCCGCGGCTGCGATGATCTGGTTGCTATTCAACTGCCGTTCATATTCCTGGCGCGCGATTGCCAGCTCATCCACTGCCTGATCGTATTCAATAAAGTCAGTCTCAACATTCAGGTTATAAGAATTGCCCAGGATCTGGTTTAAAGCGCGCAGGAGTTTGTTACGCGCGAGGTCAGCCTCCTGCAGCGCTTCATAGGCATCAACCAGATCCGTTGCTCCTTCATCCGCCATCAGGCGCAGTGTTTCATATTCCTGCTCAGCAACCCAATACATCCGAACGGCATTCAGATATGCTTTGCGGACCGTATCGATGCGCTCATCAGAAGATTGCGCCCAATTCCAGGCATCGCGCTGCTCCTTTTTATTTCGCATGTTCCATTCCGCGGTCGTTACGGCCAGCAGCGCTGTTTGTAAATCCGTATCTGCGTTGATCAGGTTATCCAATGCCAGTTGTGCATCCAATAGGTCCGCCTGGGCTTCCAGTGCTGCATTCGGCCAGGAACTGAACTCCAATTCCATCAATACCTGGTCTTTTTCAACCTGGTTTCCGACAGCGATTGCATAATCTGCGACAATGCCTGCTGATTTCCACACCAGCGCAGCTGAGGGCTCCGCTTTTACAAACCCGACTTCGCCAATGCTTTCGGTTAACGATCCGCGTGTCACCTGCGCATACTGCACGTTTCCGTCCGGTGTCTGATTGGTTAACATGGGCAATACAACAACCGCAACCAGGAAAACTGCCAGCACACCTGTTCCAATTAATACCCGTTTACGATGGGCGGTAAAGAGGTTTATTCCTTTTTGCAATATCTTCTTGAATTCCATTTTCAGATCCTTGTTCATTTATTCCGTCCGCAGCGCTTCAACCGGCTCCAGCTTTGCTGCCCGGCGCGCAGGATAGATCCCAAACACCAGTCCGACCGCAATGGAAAAAGTGACGGATAATAAAATCGATTCAATTGTCATGGTCGTGTTCATCGCGGTTCCGCTGTTGATGGCAATATTGCCTATCAACGCGGAGATGCCCCAACCCATCAGCACACCGATCAGACCGCCAAACAATCCGATCACCAATGCCTCCACCAAAAATTGCAGCATGATGTCACCATCACGCGCGCCAACCGCTTTCCGTAAGCCGATTTCTTTCGTGCGTTCGATCACAGACACCAGCATGATATTCATGATCCCGATCCCGCCCACCAGCAGCGATATCCCTGCGATACCGCCCAGAAAGATCGTGAACACACCGGTGACGGTGGAGGCGGCCTCAGTGAATGCTTCCTGTGAGAGGATACTGAAATCATCCTCATCATCCCCGGTCAAACCATGCCGCGAGCGCAGTATGCTGGTTACAGCAGACATGGCATTATTCACTTCCTCTGAACCTGCCGCGCTGATATTAATGATATTGACTGCATCGCGCGCGTTTGATCGCGTGATCAATCTTGACTGAGCCGTCGATATTGGCACATACACCTGCGTATCCGATGAACCCATTGCTGTGCCGCCTTCTGATTTAAGCACTCCAATGATTTGGTACAGATTATTTGAGATACGCAATTTATTGCTGAGCGCGTCAGTGACGGAACCATCAAAAAGATCATTGACGATATCCATCCCGACCACAGCAACTGTTGCTTTATTGTCCACATCCACCTGCGTGATGAACCGCCCATTCGATACTTCCTGATTGCGTACCTGCGCATATTCCGGTGTCAGGCCGGTGATTGAGACAGACATGCTGTTACCGCTGAAAGATATTGTTTTACTGGTTGATACAGCCGGCGCGACTGCCACCACGCTCGCGGTTTCTCCTGCATTTTTGATCGCTTCGGCATCAGACATGGTCAGCGGCTCGGCATTTTTCACACTGGTATTCGATGTCACGAAAAGAAGATTCGTTCCCATACCCTCGATCGTATCAGTGATGCTTGATTGCGCCCCTGCGCCGATGGATAACATCGAGATCACCGCTGCCACGCCAATGACGATCCCCAGCATGGTCAATCCGGTGCGCAGTTTATTCGCAGATAAGCTTTCCAGTGCGTCTTTGATAAATTTCCAGCTATTATTCATGCTGCACCTTTCCATCAAATAATTTAATTGTGCGCTGGGTTAAGGCTGCGACGTCCGGATCATGGGTAACAATGATCAGCGTGACGCCATTTTCCTTGTTCAATTCCAGCAGAAGATCCATGATCTCATCGCCAGACCTGGAATCCAGGTTGCCGGTCGGTTCATCCGCCAACACGATCGAAGGTTCATTGACCAGCGCGCGTGCGATCGCGACCCGTTGCTGCTGCCCGCCGGACATCTCTGTGGGTTTATGATGCATCCGATCTTCCAAACCGACGCGCACCAGCAGTTCTTCCGCGATCTGGCGGTGGTTTTCAACGCCGTTGGTGCGGCGGTAGCGCAGCGGCATCATCACATTCGCCAGCGCTGTCGAGCGCGACAGCAGGTTGTATGATTGGAAAACAAAACCCACCTGCCGGTTGCGAATATCCGCCAACTGATCACGATCCATGTCCTGTACATCTTCACTGTTCAATAAATATGCACCGCTGGTTGGTTTATCCAGACAGCCAAGGATATTCATCAACGTAGACTTGCCAGAGCCAGATGGCCCCATGATCGCGATCACCTCACCTTTTTTGATCGTCATCGATAGTCCGCGCAGCGCGTGCACTTCCACAGTTCCCATCTGGTACGTTTTATACAGATTGACCGCTTCCACAATGTGATTGTTTTTTGCCATGGCTTAGTTGCCTCCCCGTCCTTCAGGAGGAGGCCCACCGCCGGGACCACCACCGTTGCCAGTCACCTGGTTGAACTGGCGCATCATGCTGCCATCCATCGGCAAACCGCCGGTCGTTGTTTGCGATGTGATGGTGACTTCCAATACGTCACCGGTTGTTATCTCACCGCCCACAATCTGGGTGTATTGG
The DNA here is from genome assembly GCA_964612815.1 of uncultured Pelolinea sp. Lineage (GTDB taxonomy): Bacteria > Chloroflexota > Anaerolineae > Anaerolineales > Anaerolineaceae > Pelolinea. Next base: position 168,052 of record CAZTCV010000001.1, read on the forward strand.
TCTGACACTGCTCCCAGCTCCACCGCAATAATCTGGATCGACCCATCCGCATTCGTTTTCTTCACAACCGGCTGGCCATTACTGGTTTGGATTGCCTGGGTCGGCACAAGCAGCGCATCCGCTTGCTCGCTGGTGATAATGCTCACAACTGCTGTAAATCCAGGTAAAACGGATGGATCAGTATCCACAAGCGCCACTTGAACGCGAAATTCCACCACACCGTTATCATCTGTCCCTACAGAAGAAATAGATTCTATGATTCCCTGGAATTCCTTATTTGGAAGCGCGTCAAAAGTGAGGATCGCACGCTGTCCTATTGCCACTTTATTGATGTCAATTTCTGAAATATAGACATCGACCATCAGATGGTCGAGATTGTCAATCCGCACTGCAGTGTCTCCGCTGGAAACCAGCTCGCCGCTGACAGCATTGATCTCTGTGACCGTCCCTGCAAACGGCGCAACAATACGTGCCTGGTCGATCGTGTTTTGCAACGCCTGCACCTGCGCCTCCGCTGCGGAAATCTCATCGCTCTGGTCAATATAACGGTTATAGGCGTTGCGCGCCTGCTGTACCTCGCCCAGCGCGATATCATACTCAATAAAATCCGTTTCAACGGAATGGGAATAATAGACCCCAAGGTGATTGCTTAACCAGCGTCGGTAATTATCAGATTCCTGGGTGGCTTCCTTTAACGCCTCGTAAGCACTCACACGGGCCGGGTCGTCTGTGTCCAGATCTGAAAGCGCGTTATATGCCGCTTCTTTCTCCCAGCGTACTTGCTCGGCCGCATTATAATCTGCGCGAGCACTTTCGATCACATCCCACGACGTTCCCTTAAAATTCCAATAGTTCCTGTCAGTGCGATATTTTTTCAGGGAATATTCCAGGTCAGCCAACTCCTGCGCTGCTGTATGCAGGTTGGTATTGGATACGAGCAAGTTCTCCAGTGTGGTCTTCGCGGCCAGCAGATCAGTCTGCGCCTGCAGGATCGTTGCTGAAACCGAACTATCGTTCAGGGCCATCAGCACCTGGTCCTTTTCAACCCGGTCTCCCGTTTGCAGAGAATATGGACTGACGATCCCGCCTGATTCCCATGCTAATGTTATCGAAGGAACTGCCCTCAACGAACCGATCACATCAATGGTTTCAGAAATATTGCCGGTCATTGCCTCCACATAGACCACCTGCGTTTGGCCGGCATCGCTATTTACCGGGAAGAATAAAACTGCGGCTGCGATCATCAGCGCGAGCGCGCCTGCGCCTATCCCGAACCATTTTTTGTTGGATAGAAAAACCTCTCTTGATCTCCCGATCCATTTTTGTATGTCCATACCATTCTCCTCAGTCAGTTAGTTTTTGTTCGCTATGAATGATATAAATGTCCGGATGCTGCGTCAGGTGAAAGGCGTAAGGAAAGGGGATGAATGAGGTCATACGCGGATATGATCGCAGTCATATCTGCTGAAAAACGAAACGTGATAGTATCAGGATATGGCAAAGGAATGGGTTGATAAGCGAGTTCTGAACATCTTCCGCTGGTCATTGGTGGTGTTGATCATTTTCCTTTTCCAGAGTTCGTTCACGCCGGGTTTGTATATTTTCCGGCAGGGAGAACAACCATCCATCTCCTGGATCACACTTTTACCGATTTCCGTTGTGATCATTATTCTCATCGCGCTGTTATTTAATAAAGTTCAGTGTTGTATCACCAAACCAGCTTTCCTGGCGATTCTATACATCATCGCCATCATGACCATTCTTTCCCGCAACCTGGTTACCAGCGGTGATATCCGCGGGCCGCGCGCAATGGCCCCCATGATCAATTTTTTCCGTGGGGGATGGGAAATGATTTTTTTCCTGATCATTCCGCTGGTGTTCATCGCCTGGCAGTATTCCATGCGCGAAGTGATCGTGTATTGCTTTGCGATCGTATTCTTTGAGAGTGTCCCCCTGGCCTTTCCATCCAATAATCGCGATCCCTTCTTCCCGTTGATCAACACAATGGGGGATATTGCCCGCAGCCTGACCATGCTGATCGTCGGCTGGATCATGCACCAGCTGGTGAAAGTGCAGCGTGAACAGCATTTGCAGCTGATGGAAGCCAACCGCAAACTGCGTAAATTCGCGCTGACCAACGAGAAACTGGCCCAAACCCAGGAGCGCAACCGCCTCGCACGCGAGCTGCACGACACCCTCGCCCACACACTAAGCAGCGTATCCGTCCAACTCGAAGCAACCAAGGCGCTCTTCGACCGTAATCCTGATGGCGCAAAGAAAATGCTGGATCAAACCCTCACCAATACCAAAAACGGCCTGAAAGAAACACGGCGCACACTGGTTGACCTGCGCGCGTCAGACCTGGAAAGCTACGGGCTGACCCAGGCCATTCGTAATATCAGCTTATCGACAGCGGAACGCGGCGGATTTGAGGTTGTCTTCAATCTGGATAAAAACCTGGATATACTCCCTGACGATATCGCCCACAGCCTCTACCGCACCGCGCAGGAAGCACTTGAGAATATCCTGCGCCACGCTAACGCCAGCCATGTCTTGATCAACATGCTTTCATCTGGTGAAGCCATCCAACTGGAGATCAAGGATGACGGCAAAGGGTTTGACGTGGATGATGTTTCAAACCAAAACCTGGGCCTGCGCGGGATGCGTGAGCGGATCGAGATGCTGGGTGGAGAATTCACCATCTCCAGCAACTCACAAACCGGGACGGAAATCTTTGTGACGATTAAGAGGCAGGATGATTAGGCTGATCATTTGTGACGACCAGGAAGTGGTGTGCCAGGGCTTGAACGCCATCCTCGGCACAGCTGAGAATCTTGAGGTGGTGGGCATCGGCAACAATGGAATGGAAGCGCTTGATTTGATCGCTGAAAAAGCCCCCGATGTTGTCCTGCTTGATCTGAAGATGCCGATTTTGAATGGCATCCATGCGACCAAGGCCATCAAAGAGAAATACCACCATACCAAAGTGCTGATCCTGACCACCTATGATGCGGATGCATGGTTGTTTGATGCCATCCGCAATGGCGCCGATGGGTATCTGCTCAAAGACACCTCACGCGAAGCGCTGATCCGTGCCATTGAAGAAGTGCATGAAGGCAAGACCCCGCTGGATTCCAAAGTAGCGGGAAAACTATTCCAGCAACTCACGAAACAGGCGCTGCCGGGTGAGACCACCCTCGCGCAGGATCTGACCGAACGGGAAAAAGAAGTGCTTAAGCTCATCTCGCACGGGATGGCCAACGCCGATATCGCCCAGACCCTGTTTCTGTCAGAAGGCACCGTGCGCAATTACGTCAGCAGCATCCTTGAAAAACTGGATGTGGATGACCGCACCCAGGCAGCGGTGCTCGCGCTGCGCTTTGGCCTTGTTGATTGACTTCTTGATCACCATATTGATCTTCACATTTAAACCCCAAAACTGTGGCACAATAGAAAGCTGTTTAGTTGTTACATTCTCATATCATCAAACAGGAGTTGTGAATGACCCGAAATGTGATCATCGATTGCGATACCGGCATGGACGACGCGCAGGCGCTGCTGCTGGCGCTGCGTTCGCCCGCCTTTAATATTCTCGGCATCACCTGTGTCAATGGCAACGTCACGCTCGATAAAGTGCTGATCAACACGCTCAAAGTGGTTGAACATGGCGGCAAAGACGTGCCGGTTTACCGCGGCGCTGCTGAAGCGCTGATTCCCGAAAAATCCCAGAACGCGCCGGAGATCCATGGCAGTGACGGGCTTGGCAACCTCGATTTTCCCGCGCCCGCATCCAAACCAGCCGAAGAGAATGCGATCGCGTTCACCATCCGCACCCTGATGGAGGCAAAGCAACCACTGGATTGGATCCTGCTCGGGCCACTGACCAACGCCGCGCTGGCAATCCGTGAGGAGCCACGCATCCTGGGCAAGATCCGCATGCTGACCATGATGGCCGGCGCGATCGATTTCGGCAACACCACCGCGGCAGCGGAGTTCAACGTCTTCGCCGACCCGGAAGCCGCCAAGATCGTGTTTGAGGCGGATGTTCCCAAAACGATGGTCCCGCTCGACCCGCTCTGGTATGGCGGCCAGGTCAACAAAACATATATCGACCAGATCGCTGCCAGGCATGACCTGCTCTGGTGTGACATGACCGCCAGGATCATGCGCCGCACGATCGAGATGGCCGCGGGGTCGCGCCGCCGTTATGCCATGGGCGAAGGCGCAGTCTCCCCGCCCGACCTGCTCACTGTGGCAGTGTGCATCGATCCTTCCATCGGACATTTTGAAAACTACCAGGTGCAGGTCGAAACTTTTGGCCAATACACGCGCGGCATGACCGTGTTCGACCGCCGCTGGAACCGCGCGTTTGATGAAGGCACGCATGTCAACCAGATGGCGGTCTGCCTCTCTGCTGATCCGGAAAAGTATGGAAAATTACTGGTGGAGACTCTCACGAACCAGGGGACAAGGATATGAACGCGGAACTCAAAAAATCGCGCCTGGCTGTTCTGACCGCATTTTTCATCAACGGTGCCGTGGTGGCAACCTGGGCTTCACGCATCCCCGCTGTTCAGGCGCGCCTGGCGCTGAGCGACGCTGCTCTGGGGCTGGTCCTGCTGGGACTGCCAGCCGGCCTGCTGACCGCGCTGGTGCTCGTCAGCCGCTGGATCGCCAAATATGGCAGCCACAAGGTTACGCTGGCAATGGCGATCCTGTGCTCTGCCATGCTTCCCATTCTTGCCATCGCACCCAACCCGGTCTGGCTCTTCATCGCCCTGTTCTTTAACGGGGCAGGGTTGAGCGGGATGGATGTGGCGATGAACGAGCAGGCGGTGCTGGTCGAGCGCCAGGCCGGCAAACCGATGATGTCCTCATTTCACGCCGGCTACAGCATCGGCGGCTTTGCCGGCGCGCTGCTCAGCGCGGGCCTGATCGCCATCCCATTTTTCACACCCCTGCGCCATTTCCTGGCCGCTACCATTCTTTACATACTTTTCACGTGGATCACATATCCTGCGCTGATCGTCACCGCGAAAAAGGATGCGGGCAACGAACCGGTTTTCCAGATACCCGCCCGCCCGTTATGGATATTGGGCGCGATCGCGCTCGCATCCGCGCTGGGTGAAGGCGCATCCACCGATTGGAGCGCGGTCTTTCTCATCCAGGTCCTGCAGGCCAATCCGTCAGTGGCAGCCCTGGGGTATGCCGCTTTTTCGCTCACCATGACCGCCGGGCGCATCTTCGGCGACTGGCTGACCGCTAAGCTGCAGCCCTCCGGCGTGATCCGGCTGGGCGGGCTGGTTTCCGCGGCAGGCTTCGCCCTCGTGCTGTTTTCAGCAGGCCCGACCTTTGCCATCATCGGATTTGCGCTGGCTGGTTTCGGGTTGGCCAATACGATCCCGGTCCTGTTCAGCGTGGCCGGCAACCATCCGGATTTCTCTCCCGGCGCGGCCATCGCCGGCGTTGCCACCATTGGCTATGTCGGCTTCCTGATCGGCCCGCCGCTGATCGGCGCCATTTCTGAGATTTCCTCGTTGCGGGTTGCCTTCGTGCTGATCGCGCTGGCAGCAGCGTCTATGTTCTTTTCTTCGCGCGCCCTTATTATAAGGAAAGGAATGATCGATCATGAATACCTATGACCAATTCAGCGCAGATTACGACCGTTTCGTCAATTGGGAGGAGCGCTTCTCAGTTGAAATGCCCTTCCTGCTCGCGCAGCTTGGCGCGCTGAAAATCGCCGATGACCAACCCGTGCGCATACTGGATACGGCCTGCGGTACCGGCATGCATGCCATCCGCCTGGCCCAGGAGGGGTTCATCACCGCCGGCACTGATCTCAGCGAAAATATGGTCAAACGCGCACAGGCTAACGCGCGTGAAGCGCAGGTAAACGCGGTGTTCAAAACTGCCGGCTTCGGAGAGATCACAGACAAGCTCTACAAATCGCCGCTGCTGCCGTTTGACGCGCTGCTGTGCCTGGGCAACTCACTGCCGCACCTGACCACGCCCGGCGCGGTGCGCACCGCACTGACCGATATGGCGGCCTGCCTGCGCCCCGGCGGATTGCTGCTGTTGCAGAACCGTAATTTTGACCTGGTGATGCAGGAAAAGCAGCGCTGGCTGGGAACGCAATCGCATCACGAAGGCGAGCATGAGTGGCTGTTCCTGCGCTTTTATGATTTCGAGCCGGATGGCTTGATCACCTTCAACATCATCCGCCTGTACCGGCAGGGCCGGGAAGCATGGCAGGAAAATATCTCCTCTGTGCAACTGCTTCCTTTAAAAAAGGATTTGATCATATCGCTGCTGCAGGAATCGGGGTTTACTGACATCCGCGCGTTTGGCGCCATGAGCGAGCAGCCCTTCGATCCCGCCTCCAGCGGCAACCTCGTCATCACCACCCGCAAGGCATGATCCATCCCATGTAAAAACCATGTAAGAAACCCCTATTCGGATATAAACTGTCTTATTTACATTATCTGATGTTATAATGCCGCCATGCAAAAACGTATCATCATCGCGTTTGCGATCCTTTCGGTGCTTGCCATCATCGCCTACGCGCTTATTCTCAACCCCACCATCCAGGAGAAGGTCGGCTGGCACCTCAACGCCTGGATGATCCGCGCGCGCACCTGGCTCAACCCGCCCGAACAGGTCGCATTCTCCGCGGACACCGATGCCACCCCGGACCCGGACACGCTCCCCAGCCCGAATATCGCCAGCGAATTCGCCGCTACTCCGGATGCGGAAATCACCCCCCAGGCCATCGCCACCTTCGCCCCCATCCCCGCGGAATTCAAGCTGGAAGCGCCCACCTATTTCTCCCAGCATTACCGCCAAAATTTTTGCGGCCCGGCCAACATCGCCATGCTGCTCTCCTACTGGGGCTGGGAAGGCACCCACGACCAGGCCGCCAGCGTGATCAAACCCTATAAGAACGACAAGAACGTCATGCCCTATGAAATGGCGCAATTCGCCAACCAGGTGCCTGGCATCAGCACCATCATCCGCGTCGGCGGTGATTTTGAGACCCTCAAACGCCTGATCGCGAATGGCTACCCGGTCCTGATCGAAAAAGGCCCGCAATTCCGAGACATCCACTTCCACTGGACCTGGATGGGGCACTACCAGGTGCTGACCGGATACAACGACGCCGAGGGATACTTCATCGCGCAGGACTCCTACATCGAAGCCAACTACAAACAGGATTATGATGCACTGCTCGGTGAATGGCGTTCGTTTAACTATCTCTATCTGGTCGCCTTTCCCGATGAAGAACGCAACGACGTCCTCAACCTGCTCGGCCCGGACGCGGACGAGGAACGGAATTTCCGCAACGCCCTGCAAAAAGCGCAGGATGAGATCTACCAGGTGGATGGCGTCGAGCGTTTCTTCGCGCTGTTCAACTACGGTACCAATTTGGTATCCCTGCGCGACTATGAAGGCGCGGCCAAAGCCTATGACCAGGCCTTCGCCGTTTACGACGCCCTGCCGCAGGATATCACCGTGCGCCCCTACCGCATCCTGTGGTACCAAACCGGCCCTTTCTACGCCTATTACTACACCGGGCGCTATGTGGATGTGATCAAACTCGCCTCCGAAAATTCCATCAAAATGGTGCGTGACGATGAGCCCGCGCTGGAAGAGAGCTTCTACTGGCGCGGCGCCGCCAAGATCGCGCTTGGCATCCGCGAAACCGGCATTGAAGATTTCCAGACCTGCCTCGAATACCACCCCGGCTTCAAACCCTGCGTGGACGCGCTGCAGGAGCAGGGCATTTTCCCGTAAACTTTCTTCCAAACCACTTGACCGGTATGATTTCCTGCTAATAAATAACCGGACTTTCTTTTGTCAGGTCTTTTCTCTTTACAACTAAGTCTGCACACATTGTAGATTTTAGGTATTGTTTTTGCGGTTTTTTTCTTTATAATGGAAGTAGCAGCACATTCACAGCGGGGAGAAAAAAACGTAATTTGGGATTGATGGGAGAATGGGTTATTGGAGGTCATTCACCAAATGGGTGATTGCGGAAGTGGGAATTTTTCCATTTAATCCTGTATTTTAAGGAGGAATAATGAAAACCAACAAGACATTATCATATCTGTTCATCACAGCAGCGGTGATGCTGGCGGCGTTGCTCCTCACCGCGCCAGCGTTTGCCGAAGGGGAAAGCCCGCCGGCAGAACCCGTACCGCAGGAAAGCGCCGAACCAACCGAAGCGCCCCCGCAGGAAGAAACCCCGCCGGAGGATGCGCTATCACCGCCCGAACCAGCGGAACAAGCGCCACAGGAAGACCCGGCAGCGGAGGACACAGGCACTGATGAAACGGCCGCAGTGGTTGAAGCGCTGGCGCAAGCTGACCTCTCGTTAGCCGGCGCGGACGGGGAGACAGTCTCATTGGCCAGCACGCAAGGCGAGCAGGCCACCATCGCGCCCGACCCCTATTTCAAGGTTGGCACGCAATACTATCGCTGGTTGCCGCTCACTGGAAATTGCGCACCGTGGATCGCCCAGGGCGATATTTGCAACCTCAGCGCTACCCCGATCCAGGCTGCCATTGACTACATCCAAATGAACGGCACCATCCCCACCGACCGCAAGATCTATGTTGAAACCGGCGTGTATACAGAGACCGTTGAGATCGATGGCTCGCTCGCGAACCTGGGCACGCTGAATGGCTTGATCGGGGATTATGATCCCGACACACAAACTGCCCCTTATGTCATCGGTACGCTTACGATAAAGAACCTCAGCGGCGGTTTTACCCTGCAGGGTTTTACTGTGAATGGCATGATCGACTTCCTGGATATGGCCGGGAATATCACCCTCAAAGATATCTATGCGACCGGCAGCAACATGGGCATCCGCATCAATAACGCCGCCAGCGCGGTCACTTTCGATGAGGTCTATGCCAACAACAACGCTGGCGGGGGTGCGCTCATCAACAACAGTGCTTCCGGAAAGCCCTACAACGTTACCATCAAGAATTCCACTTTTAATGAGAATGATAATGGCTTCAATAATGTCTATGGCCTTGATATCAAGACACTGGGCAAGGTGACCATTGAAAACGTCTCCGCCAGCCGCAACCGCGGCGCGGGCATCTACCTGGACACCGATTTTTCGGCCCTCACGGTCAAGAACGCGGTACTGATGAGCAATGACGCCAACCCGGATAGCGCCATTTATGGTTACGGGCTGTATGCCGTTAGCAACGCCAAAGCCAACATCATCCTCGACATGGTCACTGCGAATGACAGCAAGGAAAACACCAACACTATCTACCTCGTGACTGCAGGCTCAGTGACGGTCAATAACACCGTCACGCATGGCAACACTGGATCGGGACTGACCATCAATAACACCACTGGCAGCGGCCCGGTGCGTGTCACCAATTCCAAATTCATCATCAATGGCAGAGGAGGTCTCCAGATCAACTCCCGCGGGCCTGTTTATCTCTCTTCCATTGATGCCAGCCAGAATGGTGATGGTGGAACTTTTATTTCAACGCAAAACACCGTCACCATCACCAGTGACAAAAAACTCGGTTACTTAGGCGCGAATGATTTCAGCAGCAACGGCACCTGGGGATTGTATGTATCAACGTCGAAAGCAATCGCGATCACCAATATCATCGCCGACAATAATAGCCATGTGAATATCTACCTGGATAACAGGTCCGGCACTGCGGGCGTCACCATCAAAAAGACCCTGCCCTCGACCCAGTACGACACTTTCTATAACTCAGCCAGCGGAAGCACCAGCGCCCACGGCCTTGAAATCCGCTCCAAAGGCGCGGTGCAGGTGGAATACCTGATTGCGGATGATAACGCAAACAGCGGGATTGCCATCATGAATGATGGTTCAGCCCAATCGCCCGGCATCAAGGTGCTTTACACAGAGGCTCATCGCAATGGTGAATATGGCCTGGACCTGGCTTCAAAAGGCAGCGTCACGTTCACCAACACCTCTGCCAATCACAACGGCCAATCGCAATCACGCGACGGCGCGCGCATTTACACGCTGAGCGGGACCAGCGGCGGCGTCACCATCACTGGCATCAACGGCTACACCTGCACCTTCAACGAGAATTCCCGCCGCGGGCTCTACCTGGATGTGCTCGGCAATGTGTCCTTCAAGAACGTGGAAGCGAATCTGAACACGCTTTCAACCTACATCGCCAACCTGTCCGCATCCAGCCCCAGGACCGTCAAACTGGTCAATATGAGCGCCAGCGGCGTCACCAGCAGCAGCGGGCTGGAAATCTACAGCACCGGCACGATCACGCTCGAATCCTTCAGCGCCATTGGCAACAAAAACTATGGGGCGGTCCTCGAGAACCATTCAGGCACCGGCTCGATCTCAGTCAAGAACAGCGTTTTCAACGATAATGAATCTTTTTCCGGGTTGCAAGCGTTCAGCAGCAGGAACATCGCTCTCAACGGCATCCAGGCGCTGCGCAACGCCGTGCACGGCGTCTATCTCGATAACTGCCGCTTTACCGGCACGGGTTGCAGCGGCAGCGGCAGCGTCACCATCAGCTCCGGCAAGAATACCTATAATGAGTTCTCTTATCATGCGGATTCAGGCGTTTACATCATCTCACGCGGACATGTCTCGCTCAGCAATATCATTGCCACACACAATGGCGTTAGAGGCGTGAATATCAATAATTCGCTTGATCCGCTCGCCTCTGGCAATGTCAGCATCTCTTCCGCGGCGAACATGCGCAACACGATCTCGCACAATGGAAACTACGGCCTGTTAATCGAATCACGCGGTAACATCGCCGTCAGCAACGTGGATGCTCTCGCAAACCAATACATGGGTGCATATCTTTACAATCCTTTCTCCCCGCAGATCAAGACTGTGCGTGTCAAAGACAGCACCTTCGTCCGCAACGAAGGCACGGGGCTCGAGATCGAATCCACCGGCCTGGTCACGCTGCAGGGTGTGGATGGCTCGCACAACTCGCGATATCAGAATACTGTCACCCTGGGCGGACCAGGCGTCTCGGATGTGCTCTCTTCCGAATATGAACACGATACCCATTCTTTTACAGTTTCATCCATCAGCACACCTTACGCCATCACGCTGAATAGCCTGTTCTTTTCACCCTATCTGGAACTGCGCGGCCCGGATGGCGCGCTGATCGATTCTGGTTCAGGCGGTGGCGGCACACCCGCCGGAATGAGCGGCACGCTCAACACCCTGGGTGATTACACCATCCATGTCATGTCCGCCGATGGGCTCGGCAGCGGGCAATACAACCTCGACCTGGGCGGCAGTGGTTATATCCTGGATGCCTACCGCGGGGTATATATCACCAATGCCAGCGGAAGCGGGGGCGTGAAGATCCTCTATTCCAGCAAAATGGGCTACGGCCTGCGCGCCTGGAATAACACCCATGATGGCCTGCGCATTATGTCCAATGGCGCGGTCAGTGTTGACCGGGCCGAGGTCATGTATAATGGCTATTATGGCATCGACATCAGAAACACGCATGCGACCGAAAACCCGGTTACCCTGAGCAACAGCACGATCGAGGGAATGTACGAGTATGGTGTAAATATCGACAGCCGTGGCAATATCACCCTCAACAAGGTTAGCTCGCTTTCCAATCGGCGCACCGGCGCAACGCTCCAGAATGGTACTGCCGCGGTCAACCGCTGGGTGAAAGTTTCCAATTCGGTTTTCTTGCATGCGATGCAGACTGATAACCTGGGTATCTTCTCCAAAGGCCACATCACCCTCACCAACATCGAAGCAAGCAATTCGCAGGGAACCGGCACCAATGGTGCCACCATCAGTAATGCGGTCAGTGGTGGCGGCAATGTCACCGTCAGCGGCAAGCTGAATGTCTTTGACAACAATGCTGTCAATGGGCTTGCGATCAACAGTTACGGCGATATCTCCCTCACCAATGTCATGGCCAGCAACAATGGGTATGGGGGTATCTCTGCCTATAATGGTCATGTGGGTTTGAATAAAAAAATCACGCTCACCGCCTCCGGCGGCAAAACCATGAACACCCTGCACAATAACGGCGACTATAACCTCACCCTGAGTTCACGCGGGATGGTTTCCGTCAACAAAACTGAATCCATCGGCTCGGATTTTGGAGCTTACATCTATAACGCAGCTGCTGCGGATTTCAGGAAAATCAGCGTATCCAACTCCGTTTTCAACGCATCGAATCACAGAGGTTTACAGATCACTGCCAACGGGGCGGTGCAATTGACCAATGTCTGGGCTTCAGACAACGGCGATCTGGGCATTGATGTCAATAATACCCCGGCTGTGGGGGAGGATGTGATCGTCACTTCAACCACAGTCAGGGACAATGGCGATGATGGGTTGTTTATCAGATCGGCCGGAATGGTCAAGATCGACCGATCCACTGCCTCTGGAAATAATGGCCATGGCTTTTATGTCGACAACACAAGTGGCACAGCAGATGAAGCGGTGCAGGTCCTCAACACCACCTCCGCCCTCAATGGGTCGAGCGGGATCACGCTTTATTCAGATGGCGCGCTCACACTCAGCAACGTCAACACCATCAGCAACCTGGGCCATGGCATCTACTTCAACGGCCAGAACAGCGGCGCATCCGTCACCCTCTCCAATGTGTATTCAGCCATGAACCAGCAATATGGGATCGATATGACTGGTGTCCGTAATGTCACCATTTCCGGCACCACCGCGGCCACCAATGGCTCCTCTGTCACAAATGGCGATGGCCTGCGTCTCAGCAGTAACGGCAGCGGGGTGGTCACCCTCAGCAAGAGCACCTTCATCGGCAACTATGGCAATGGTGTTGAATTGATCAATGTCGCGACCTTCACCCAAAGCAACACGATCATCTTCGCCAACGATGTGGATGGCAGCGGTGATCCTGATCTCTTTCAATGGAAGTAGTAGCAACAATTATGTCAAAACAGGGAGCGCAATGCTCCCTGTTTTCCATATTAATACCCCGTTTTGGGTACAATAAGCAGGATGCACACCACCAATCCGTTCTGCAAGCTATCCATAACGATTGTGCTTGCCTTATTGTCGCTCACCATCGCCATCCTGCCGGTCCTGGCGCAGGGCGGCTTGAATATCATCGTCTATCCGCCCGACATTTCCGCCTTTCCGCGGGTGGTGCTGTATGTGGATGCCTATGACGCCCTGGGCAGGTTCATCCCCGGCCTCGATCTGAATTCTTTTACTATTTTTGAGGATGGCTTCGCGCTGCCGGTCAATGAGACCCAGCTGCTGGAGCCCGGCCTGCACACCATCATCGCCATCAACCTCGGCGCCACGCTCAGCAACCGCGCCAACACCAGCATCCCCTCCCGTTATGAGACGGCTGTGTTCGATCTCGCCAGCTGGCTCAGCGCGCTTACCAGCGGCGGCACCAACCAGTACAGTCTCACCAGCAACGAGGGTGTGCTGGCAGAAAAACTGCAGGACAAAGCGGACTACCTGATACGGCTTCAGAATTACAAACCAAATCTGTTCAATTTTCAGCCGGATCTTTCCAGTCTCAGCGCGGCGCTCGATATCGCCGCCAAACCCATCCTGGTCACGCAGAGCAAACAATCGATCCTGTACATCACGCCCCTGCTGCTGGACACGGACATCGCCCGCGTCGCCGAGATGAAAGCGCGCGCGCTGGAAACACGGGTGCCGGTCAATGTGTGGCTGATGGCGCCCGACACCGCCGCCAACTCACCCGCTGCCATCGCGCTGACCGACCTGGCCGTCTCCACCGGCGGGCAATTCCTGCTCTACACCGAAGAAACACCCGCTCCCAATCCGGAGAGTTATCTGGGTGTGCTGCGGAAGATCTATCAATTACGCTATACCTCCAATGTCAACCAGAGCGGCGCGCACACCGTGCGGGTCAAAGCTGTTTATAGCGGCCAGGAAGCCACCTCGCCCGAAACACCTTTCTCGATCGATCTCACCATCCCCTCGGCGGTGCTGGTTGATCTGCCGGACACGATCAACCGCACCTATTCCAGCGCCACCGGCGGGCGCGAACTGCAGCCGGCCTTCATCACTGTGCAGGCGCAGGTCATCTTCCCGGATGGCTATTCGCGCCAGCTGCGCGCCACGCGCCTGTATGTCGATGGCGAAGTGGTCGCGCAGAACATCGCCGAACCTTTCACCTTCTTTCCCTGGCCGCTGGAGAATTACAGCTTCAGCGGTGAACATCTGGTATCCGTGGAAGTGGAAGATATCCTCGGTTTCCGCAGCATCAGCCAGCCCCGCGCGGTTTTTATCTCGGTGGAGTCGCTCTATCCCGCATGGCTGACCGGTTTTCTGCAGTTCTTTAACAGCGGCGGCTGGATCCTGTTTGCGCTGCTGGGGCTGGGCGGCAGCGTGCTCGCCGTCGTGCAGGTCCAGCGAAGCATCCAGCGCCGCGCCGCCTCGCCATACGCTGCAGATGATTTTGCCTCTGGCATCGATCCCCTGCTGCAAACCATTCCCGGCCTCGAAACCGAACTGCACAGCTATACGGAAGACCGCTACCGCCAGCCGCTGGGTGCTCCCGCAGGGGAGCTGGAACCCTCTCCACATCTGGAACAGGTGGGCAGCGACCCATTCGCCATCGATGCGGACCTATCCATCAGCGAAGCGATCAAAGTGATCGGCAGTGACCCGCTCAACGCCGCCATCCTGATCGACCATCCCTCCGTCAGCCCCACCCATGCCCGCATCCGCCGCACCCGCGCGGGGGCCGTGGCGCTGGCAGACATGCGCTCCGGCAGCGGCACCTGGGTCAACTATGCGCCCATTTCCACAGCGGGCACCGTCCTCAAAGACGGCGACCTGATCAAGATCGGTGATTTCAGCTTCCGCTATCACCTCGGATTGAATGGTTGAGGATATGGCAAAAAAACAACGCTTCACAGATTTCCACACGCTCAGCCACCGCGGATTGCAGCGCCCTAACAACGAAGACCGCGTGCAGGTGAAACCGTTACCCGCTGTGAACGGCAAAACCGCCATCCTTGCCGTCCTCGCGGATGGCGTCGGCGGGCATCAGGCCGGTGAGGTGGCTTCACGCATCGCCGTCGAGACCATCAGCGCCGAGATCACGCGCACGCACCCCGCCCCGGATGCGCGCTCCCAGCTTGACCAGGCCATCCAGGCGGCCAACCGGGCCATTCTGGCGGATATCCAAGCCAATCCCGAACGGGCGGGAATGGGCACCACCTGTGTGTGCGCGCTCATCATCGGCCGCACGCTGTACGCCGCCCACCTGGGTGATTCACGCCTGTATTTTCAGCGCGGCCATTCGCTGCAGCGGCTGACCCGCGACCATACCATGCAGGAAGAGCTTATCAGCATGATGGGAAGCGGCTCACAGGAAACAACCCGCAGCCATCCGATGGCGCATGTGCTCACCCGCTACCTTGGCGCTCCGCATGACGTGGATGTGGACCATCAGCTCTTCGATGGAAAAGACGGCACCAGCGACAAGCGCAAACTGCGCGCGAATGATATCCTGCTGCTGTGCAGCGATGGCATCAGCGACCTGGTCAGCGATGAGGAGATCGAACACATCCTAACGGCCTGCAACGGCCGCAAACGCGCGCAAACGCTGGTGATCCGCGCGTTGGAAAACGGCGGGCATGATAATGCCACGGTGGCCGTGCTCCAAATCCCATCCTAAATCCGTTCCAATTGCCGGCCAAAATATGTTAAAATCTATCCGCCTATCCAGGATGTCTGGAGGGATGGCCGAGTGGTTTAAGGCGCCTGTCTTGAAAACAGGTGTGGGGCGAAAGCTTCACCGTGGGTTCGAATCCCTCTCCCTCCGCCTTTTCCTGACGAGGATGGGGAGGTGCCAGAGTGGCTGATTGGGCTCGCCTGCTAAGCGAGTGTCGGGGTAAAACCTGACCGAGGGTTCGAATCCCTCCCTCCCCGCTAAATAGATCGGATTTCTACTTTAAAAATTTTCTATATTGAAGTCGCTTTTAAGGATTCGAACCTGAGCGGGTGTGAACCGTTAAGAAAACATGCCGCTGGCATGTTTTCAGGTGAACACGCGACGGAGGGACGACGGAGCGGACAGCCTGCTGTACAGGCGGCGAATCCCTCCCTCTCCGCCTTCTGAATTTGATTTCAACTTTGATATAATCTACCTTGAAATCACTTGTGGGGATTTGCGAGCTGAAAACCTTACCTCTCCCTTTATACCAGTTAATTTGTGATACTTAACCGCACGAATAAATGTAATCATGTCAACGGTGGGGGCTGTGTATTAAAATTGTGAAAAATAGAGAACTCAAGACGCAATTCGGCTTAGAAGTAAATCAATTTTTTGGAGAGGAAAAATCACGATGATCTCTAGTAAACCGCTAACGGGGAAAATTGCGCTCGTGACCGGTGGAACACGCAATGTCGGAAAAGGCGTTGCAACCGGGCTTGGAGAAGCGGGCGCAACTGTATATGTTTCAGGAAGAAGTATATCTGAGAAAGATACCCGGGGAATTCATGCCGCTGGCGGGAAAGGGATTCCCATCGTATGTGACCATCAGGATGACGACGCAGTAAAGACGTTATTCGAATACATCGATCAGAAAGAAGAAAAGCTGGATATCCTCGTGAATAACGCCTGGGGCGGCTACAATCGTCTCCGCAATAGAAAACAATTTCCCGGGTTCAAGTGGAAAGATGTTTTCTGGGAACAACCGATTGCCCTTTGGGATGAAATGCAACATGTTGGTGTGCGGTCAAATTTTGTGGCAAGTATGCATGCTGCGAGATTGATGCTCAAGCGAAAACAGGGTTTGATCGTGAATATCTCATTTTTCGCCAGCCGCAAATATTACGGTAATGTGATGTATGGAGTTGCGAAAGCGGCTGTTGATAAAATGACAATGGATATGGCTGTCGAGCTGAAACCGTACCACATTACGTGTGTTTCCCTTTATCCAGGATACATCAATGACAGCAAGAAAGCACCTAACCCCAAAAAGGAATCTTCTCAATTTATTGGAAGAGCGATAGCGGCGCTTGCATCGGATGAGGACATCTTATCAAAGACAGGCAACATACTGATCGCGGCTGAAGTAGCACAAGAATATGGTTTCACCGATATTGATGGTACACAACCTTTATCGTATGACAACATTTTTTAGTTTCTATAGCTAGCAGAAGGATGATATGAAATGGAATTAAATCGCGCCAGCCAAAAAGTACAGGATCACCTCGACCAATTCGGATTGGATCTGCGCGTAAAAGAATTTCCCGACAGCACCCGCACCGCGCAGGAAGCCGCTGACGCGGTTGGGTGTGAGGTCGGGCAGATCGCCAAATCACTCGTCTTCCGTTCCGGTGCGCAACCCCTGCTGTTCCTCGTCAGCGGCAAGAACCAGCTCAACGTCGACAAGGTCAGCCGTGAGCTGGGCATCCCGATCGAAAAGGCCGACGCCCAATTCGTACGCAACGCCAGCGGATACGCTATCGGCGGCGTGCCGCCGGTCGCGCACGCGCAAAAAATGGAGATCTACATTGATCAGGACCTGATGGGATATGACCTGGTCTGGGCGGCAGCCGGCACGCCGCACGCTGTGTTTGAGCTCAACAGCAGCGACCTGCCGCGCATCACCGCTGGCAGGATCATCGCGGTGCAATAACACCGGCGAAGAATTGTGCGACAACAAAAAAACCGCTGACAATGCCAGCGGTCTGTTTTTTTAGAGATGGTGCTTTAACCCACCAGGGTTAGCGCCACTTTGGCAGCCTGGCTCGCGTCCGGCGCGAAGCCATCCGCGCCGATCTTATCGGCGAATGCCTGCGTCACAGGCGCGCCGCCGACCATGATCTTGACCGAGTCGCGCAATCCCGCATCTTCAAAGGCCTTGATCGTCGCCGGCATATTGGCCATGGTCGTTGTCAGCAGGGCCGACATCGCCACCAGCTGCGCGCCGGATTCCTTCACCGCGGCGATGAACTGTTCCGCGGAAACATCCGAGCCGAGGTCGATGATCTCAAAACCAGCGCCTTTCATCATCATCCCGACCAGGTTCTTGCCGATGTCATGCAGGTCGCCTTTGACCGTGCCGGTCACCACCTTGCCGATCGGCTGCACATCCTCATTTGCCAGCAGCGGTTTGAGAATATCAAGCCCGCCCTGCATGGCGCGCGCCGCGATCAGCAGTTCCGGCACAAAATACTCGCCCTCTTCATACAATTCTCCCACTTTGGCCATCGCGGTCATCATGCCCTGTTTCAGGATCGCTTCAGCGGATACATTGTTCTCCAATGCGGCTTTCACGCCTTCCTTCACGGCATCCTGGTCGCCTTCCATCACGCCTTCATAAATTGGTTGTAATAATGCATCCATCTGGAATCTCCTCGCTAGTGATTTTTAACCACGCTAATTATATACGAAAGGCGCGCAGTCTATGCAGAAAATAAGGTTTGGATCTGGGCGCTCATCAGCTGGGTGAGATTTTCAAGCACAAGGTCCGCATCCGCCAGCGCGTCCGCCGGGCTGCTGGTCGTGACAGCCAGGCAGTGCATGCCCGCCGCTTTTGCCGCTTTCACGCCAGCCACCGAGTCCTCGATCACCAGGCATTGCAGCGGGTTGACGCCCAGCTGGTCCGCTGCCTTGAGGAAGATATAGGGTTCCGGCTTGCTGGGCAGGTCTTTTCCGCTGACGATCACATCAAAATATTCTTCGATCTCCAGTTTTCCCAGGATGAGCGCGATATTTTGCGGCGTGCCGGAAGACGCCAGCGCCTGGCGCACACCGTTATGTCTAAATGAATCCAGCCAGCCCAGCACACCCGGAAAGATGTGTGCCGCAACCATGATCGCTTGCTGGAATAAGCGCGCTTTCTCCGCGCAGATCTCCGCGACCTTGTGCGCGGACAGCGGCACATCCGCCATCATCTCAACCACCATTTCGCTCGTCATCCCAAAAGAACGCCGCAAGCGTTCCGGATATACCGGCATGTTGAATTTCTTAAATGTCGCGTGCCAGGTCTCACGATGGATGGGCTCTGAATCCACCAGCACGCCGTCCATATCCCAGATCACCGCCCGCAGCCGTTGAAAATCGATCACTTGATGCCCGCCTTGCATATATATAAATAAATCATAAAGGTTCTGTGGTCACAGACCCTCATGTTACAATGGCAGGGGTAATTAACACAAGCTGACAATGTTCATATTTCTTTCCAAATTACTTCCTTTGTTCGTCTATCCGCTCGGGCTGGCCTGTGTGCTGCTCTTGCTGGCGCTCACCATCCGCCACCGCCACACGCTGCGCTCCGGCCTGATCATCGCCGCCATCCTGATCCTGTGGCTCTCCAGCACGACCGGTTTTTCGACCCTGCTGGCGCGTTCGCTCGAATACCGCTACCCCTCGCAGGAGGATTACCCATTCGCCGATGTCGCGGTTGTGCTGGGCGGGGGCACTGAGCCCGCTGCCGCTCCGCGCACGACCGTGGAAGTGAACGGCGCCGGCGACCGGGTCCTGTTCGCCGCGCAGCTGCAGCGCGAAGGCAAAGCCGCCAAACTGCTGCTGAGCGGCGGTGAGATATCCTGGATGAACGAAGGCAGCACAACGCCCGCGCAGGATATGGCCGACCTGCTGATGGCGATCGGCATCCCGGAAGACACGCTGATCCTGGAAACAGAATCCCAGAACACCTACGAGAACGCGCTTTATTCCAAGGAAATATTGGACACGCTCGAGGTGGATCGCATTCTGCTGGTCACCTCCGCCCTGCACATGCCGCGCGCGGTGGCGCTGTTTGAAAAACAGGGGCTGGAAGTCATTCCTGTGCCGGTCGATTACACCATCACGGAAGATGAATCGCCGCCCGCGGGGGCCTCGCGCGTTCAGCTCAAGGTGCTGGATATCGTTCCGCAATCGGGAAATCTATCCCTCACCACCAACGCGCTCAAGGAATATCTCGGATTCTTCATTTATCAATTGCAGGGCTGGCTTTAATTGGTTCCCGCTCCCCATTTAAGCGAACAGACCATCCATGCGGCACAGACCGTGTGGGATTACATGCTGCTCCGGCAGCCGCTGCAGAAATGTGACGTGGCCATCGCCATGGGCAGCCACGATCTGCGCACCGCCGACTATGCCGCGCGGCTGGTTCTGGATGGCTGGGCGCCGCTACTGGTCTGTTCCGGCGCAAGCGGCCGCCTGACCCGGGGCGCATGGCAGCAGACAGAAGCGCGGGCATTCGCGGACCAGGCGCTTCAGGCCGGTTTGGGCCAGGACCACCTCCTCCTGGAAGAGCACTCAACCAACACCAGCGAAAACCTGCAATTCTCCGCACACACGCTGGCACATGCCGGCATCTCTTTTAACAGCGCCTTATTGATCCACAAACCCTATATGGAACGCAGGGTATGGGCGACAGCCGCCAAAGTCTGGCCGCGCACACAAGTGGTGGTCAGTTCACCGCCGATCCCCATGCGCGCATACGCGACCGCGTCGATCCCGCTGGAAGAAGTGATCGCGATCATGGCCGGTGATCTTCAGCGCGTGATCGAATATCCGCGGCGCGGGTTCGCGATTCAGCAGGAGATCCCGAACCAGGTTTTGGCCGCTTTCGATCTGCTCACACGCAATGGTTTTGTCAGCCATCTGCTATCACCGCAATCATGACCTAACGTATAATAAACATATCAATCATTTATATTAAGAAAGAAGAAAGTATGCAACCAAGACAGGAAATCAGCGACCGGCGCATGGCCGTCCTCATAGACGGCGATAACGCGCAGGCTGTGCTGGTCAAATATATCTTATCCGAAGCAAGCAAGTATGGCACCGTCACCGTCAAACGCAATTACGGTGACTGGACCACCACCAATATGAGCCAGTGGAAAGACACCCTCAACACCCATGCAATCCAGCCCATCCAGCAGTTCCGCTATACCGTCGGCAAGAACGCCACCGACAGCGCCATGATCATCGACGCGATGGACCTGCTCTACAGCGGCACAGTGGACGCGTTCTGCCTGGTTTCCAGCGACAGCGATTACACCCGCCTGGCAACCCGCATTCGCGAAAAGGGATTTTTCGTGATGGGCATCGGCCAGAAAAAGACGCCGCGGGCGTTTGTCAACGCCTGTGATGTGTTCGTCTATACCGAGAACCTCGAGCCCAAAAAACCGAGCCGCACACGCAGCACCTCGCCCAAGGCGAAATCCACAAAAAAAGAAGAACCTGCCGGGCCAGATCCACTGCCCCTGCTCAAGCAGGCCTTTGAGAACGCGGTTGGCGAGGATGGCTGGGCCTTCCTCGGCTCACTGGGCCACCATCTGCGCCAGCTCGATCCGGGCTTTGACGCGCGCACCTATGGCCATTCGCAGCTTTCCGTGTTGATCCGCGCCCACACCAAAGATTTCGAGGTGCGCGAGCGGGAAGAAGACAACGGCAATACCAGCATTTATGTCAAATTGAAAACATCATCCAAAGGAGGTAAATAACAATGGAAAATGTGCTTGATCTGATCTTCAAGCGCCGCAGTGTGCGCATTTTCAGCAAGAAAACCGTGGAAAAGGAAACGCTCACCAAACTGCTGCAGGCAGCCATGGCTGCGCCATCCGCCAGCAACAGCCGCCCATGGGAATTCATCGCCATCAGCGACCCGGATACGCTTGAAGAACTGCGGAAATCGCTGAAATATGGCAAATACAACGCGCCGGCAGCGATCGTTGTCTGCGCCAATTTGGACCTGGCACAGAATGAATCCGCCCTGCGCTTCTGGGTGCAGGATTGCAGCGCAGCCACCGAGAATATCCTCATCGCTGCCGCTGGCATGGACCTGGGCACAGTATGGATCGGTTCCTACCCCAAAGAGGACGTGATGCAGATCGAACGCGAGATCCTCGGCATTCCTGATAACGTTACCCCGCTCAGTCTGGTGTACGTCGGCTATCCGGCCGAAGAGCCCCAGCCGCGCACCCAGTATGATGCTCAGCGCGTTCACTGGGACAAATATTAGGATTGCCCGCGAGCCATCTGCTATACTGATATTGTCGATTAATTGAACTAATAAAGGAGAATATTATGCAGGACTTTTTTGCTAAGGAAAACTTGAATGACTTCCTGAAATTCAGGAAAATGATCACACCCGCTATCATCACGATCCTCTTCTACGTAGGTGCAGGTATTTCCGTGTTGGCCGGATTGATCATGATGGCTTCAGCCTTCAGCCGCTATACACCCACCGGTGCAGCATTGCTGGGCGGCCTTCTTACCATCGTGTTAGGGCCGATCGTGGTACGCATCTATTGCGAGATCCTGATCCTGTTCTTCCGCATGAACGAGACCCTGACAGAGATCAAGAACGGTCTAAAAAAGTAATCCTGAATACAAAAGATCCTGCTTTGGCTGGAAAACGGTACCGTTTTCCGGTTTCTTGCAGGATTTTTATTTTTAATACGGGGGATTTTTGCTACAATGGTTGTACTTGATATTTCTGAAAGGGAAATACCATGATCTTTTATCCTGAAGATTTTATCCGGATGGCTGTTGCGCTCCTGATCGGTGGCATTATCGGCGCGGAACGTGAGCGCCAGAAAAAAGCAGTTGGACTGCGAACCCTGATCCTGATCTCGGTTGGCTCAGCCATCTTCACCATCATTTCCTTTCGCATGAGCGAACTCTGGGGCGGAGAACCATCGCGCATCGCGGCCCAGATCGTCAGCGGGATTGGTTTTCTCGGCGCGGGCGTCATCCTGGAAGAGCGCGGGCGTGTGGTCGGCCTGACAACCGCCGCCACCATCTGGCTGACCGCTGCCCTAGGCATGGCGGTTGGCGCAGGTGAATACATCCTTGCTGTCGGCGGCACAGGCATCTCGATCATTGTGCTGCTCCTTTTCACCCGCCTGGAAGAGCACCTCAATATATCCAGTGAAGGGCGGCTTTATCGCATTACCACCAAGACCAGCTGGGATAAATTTAAAGAAATAAAATCGCTGATCAAAGACCACCACATCACCATTGATTCCCACAAGCAGGAAAAAGATGAGAAAGAAATGGTCTGCACCTTTGAAACCTATGGCCAGACCAAACACCACGATAAATTGGTGCAAAAACTGATGGCGGATAAAGAGATCAAAGAACTCTGGTTCTAAGCCCATTTCGGAACTTTTTTCCACATTGATTCGTTATCCATACAAGAAGTCCTAATATGGAGGGTAGTATCATGCAAACGCTGAAAAATATATTCTTGATCGTCTGCTCGCTGGCAATGCTTTCATCCTGCGCGCAGGCGCCTGCCGCTCCCGCGCCGGCCGCGCCTGTAACGGATGCCGCTGGCCAGGCTGATGACCCCGCGCTGGCGGAAGAAGCACGACCGGATCGAAGCGGCGACCTGATTCCGGATGGCGTGCTGGTCAGCACTGGCAGCGAGGATCGTCTCACTTTTCTAGATCATACCGGCGCGGCCGTGCGCGAGATCGAAACACCCGGTATCATCGCCCCCAGGCCGGAGGATGTCGCCATCGCCGGCCGCTTAACGCCGGACGGCCCATTTCCGCCGGTTGTTTACCGCAGTTGGACACCCGAGCAGGCCTTGATGATCAATGATAATGGCCAGGTCTCCACCGCTCGCAGGGCAGAGACATTCCTCGCGCTGGCAGGTGCGCTTGGCCAGGCATCCTTCGCCTTTTCGGAAGTCCTGTATGATGAAAACATATATCCGCACGGTTTCCTGTACGCGGCGAAACCCGATAACATCAGCACAGTTTCCGCTTTCTTCGATCTGGTTGACGAACCCTCATACTGGCCGTTAAAACCGGTCGGCATGAAAACAGTGGCAGGAGAACCGCAGGGAGTGTGGTATGTCAAGACCGCCTGGGGTATCGGCGGCCCAGACCTGATCTTCCCCATCAACCGCGGTCTTTATTTCTTCGATCTGACCAATGGCGATAATCTGCAGGTGCTGAATGATGACCATAGTCTGCAGGGCATCTCACCTGATCTTGGCTATGCAGCTTCGGTCAACGCCGGCAGCGCCAGCAACGGCGCGCTATCCGTCACCAACCTGGCAAACCAGCAGACACAAGTCTTCCCGCTTGACCCGGCAACGGACCGCGGCGCTGGCTGGGCTGTCTTCTCACCGGATAACCGCTATGCCGCCTGGCTCGAAGCGAGCGGTTCGATGATCTCAGACCCGTATGATTTTCATCCGCGCGTGCGTGTGGGTGATATCACCAGCGCTGGCGTGGTGCAATCGCTTGAGGATACACTCGTGAACCAGGTCATCGGCGGAAATTCAGTCAGCATGCTGCAGCCGGTTGGATGGCTTGATAATACGACACTGTTGATCGAAGTGCGCGCGCAGGATTGGAATGATGCCAGTCTCCTGCGTTTTGATATCACCACAGGCAACCTGACAGTCTTCAGCGAAGGCGCTTTTCTGGCGTTTGCCTATCAATAAGCCAGTTCCAGTCAGGAACCGGGTGACAAATGACGGATTTTTGTATGATTAGTGTATGAATCAATTCGTTATGTTGTCATGACAACCTTGCAAATTTTTTATAAATGTGTATAATTGCAGCAGTTCGGAGGTATTTTTCTATCATCCTAAGAACATCGCAGCACGGTCAAAGGGAAACCGTGGAGGAAGATCGATAGTGAGTGAGGTCAGCCACTATCGATCTTTTCTTTTGTCATCAGCCCTGATCAAGAAAGGCGACGGTAACCCCCTCGCCGCCCTCGTTTTGCAGCGCTTCTTCCCAGTGCTTGACGGTATGCATCCCGGACAGGTTTTCCCGCACCACCTGCCGCAATATGCCGCTGCCTTTGCCATGCACAATGCGCACGTAGGGCAGCCCCGCTGCCTGCGCGGAATCAAGATAACGCTCCAGCGCCAACAGGGCATCTTCTGCCCGCATGCCCAGCAGTTTGATCTCGTTGCCGGGCGAAGGATGAAATACCGGCTCACTGGATGGCGCTCTTTCTTCGACGACAGGTTCCTTTTTCTCGGATTTTTCAGAATCCGCCCGCTCCACATCCCGCAGGTCTGCGCGCATGCGCATTTTCCCGATCTGTACTTCGATCTCCTCATTTCCGATCTCTGTCACCACACCCAGGGTATCCAGGCGCCGCAAATAGACCCGGTCACCCGCGCGCAGCGGGCGGCGCGGCTGCCTTTCAAGCAGTTTTTTCTCCACCGGCTGCTGGATCTTCTCTTTCAGCTGGTCGGCTTTCTTGCGCAGCTCTTTCTTCACATCAGTCTGCGTGCTTTTCTCTGCCTGTGCTTTGATCGCACTGATCGCTTCATACACCTGGTCAAGTTCCTGCGCGGCATCCTGCTGTGCAGATTCCAGCACCCGCACCCGTTCTTCTTCGATCTGTGCCAATCGCTGGCGTAATTCACGCTTTTCCTGTTCCAGCGCCACGCGAATCTTTTCAGCCCGCGCACTTTCTTCACGGGCAAGGTCCAGTTGGCGGTGGATATCATCCAATAGATCGTCCGCGCGCATTTCCTGCGGATCCACCATCCCGCGTGCCTCTTCCAGAATCTCATCTGAGATGCCCAGCCGCCTGGCGATCGCCAGCGCGTTGGATCGGCCGGGAATCCCGATCAGCAGGCGATAGGTCGGCCGCAGCGATTTCGGATCAAATTCCACGCTCGCGTTGCGCACACCCTGCGCATTATGGGCGAACGCTTTTAATTCCGGATAATGTGTCGCCACCAGGCAGGGGGTCTGCCGTTTCATCATGAAAGTCAGAATTGCCCGCGCCAGGGCCGAGCCCTCCTGCGGATCCGTTCCCGCCCCCAGTTCATCCAGCAGCACCAGCGTCCTGCGCCCCGCGCGCTTCAAAAGGCGCACGATATTGGTGACATGGCCGGAGAAAGTGGAAAGGGATTGCTCGATCGATTGTTCATCGCCGATATCAGCGAAGACATTCGTGAACACACACAGTTCCGATCCCGACATCGCGGGGATATGCAGGCCGGATTGCGCCATCAGGGCCAGCAGCCCGGCAGTCTTCAGCGAAACCGTCTTGCCGCCCGTGTTGGGCCCGGTGATCACCAGGGCAAAGGTGCCCTTCTCCAGCAGGATGTCGATCGGCACAACTTCTTTTTCATCCAGCAAAGGATGGCGCGCGTGCAGCAATCGCATGATCGGGTCGGGGACATCACGCCGTTCTTCCGGAAAAGCATGCAGCACCGGCTCGACCGCGTCCAGCGAGAAGGCATATTTCGCGCAGGCCAGCGCCAGATCCAGCGCCGCAATATCCGCAACCATGGCGTGCACTTCCGCAGCGCGGCTGCCAATCAGCGCGGACAAAGCGGAAAGGATGCGCTGGATCTCATCCTTCTCTTCCTTGGCCAGGCTGATACGCGCATTGTTGAGCTCCACCACCGCCATCGGCTCCACGAACAGCGTCGCACCGGATGCGGATTGGTCCTGCACCACACACTTGGTCCGTCCCTTGTACTCCGCTTTCAATGGCACCACATAGCGTTCGCCGCGCTTGGTGATGATCGCTTCCTGCAGCATGCGCCCGGTATTTGGCGAGTTGATAAAGGCATTCAGTTTATCCATCACGCGGTGATTCGCGTTTTTCAATTCACCGCGCAGATCGGATAGTTTTTGTGAGGCGTCATCCCTGATCTCGCCTTTTTCATCCAGCACACGCGAGATCGCTTCGATCAGGCCTTCCGGCGGTTGCAGCCGCAGACCGATCGCCTTTAATCCCGGCACATCCAGCGGTATCTTATTAAAAAAACGGAACAGGTCGCGGCTGGCGGCCAGCGTATCCTTGATCTCGATCAGATCTTCCGGCATCAAAACGCCGCCGCGCTCAGCCAGGTTTGCCATCGGGCGGATATCACGCGCGCCGCCAATGCTGATATCAGCATGCGCGCTCAATAGCAGGGTCGCTTCGGTGGTCAGGGCCTGGCGCGCCTTCACCTCCGGCAGCTGATTCGAGGGGCGTAAAGCGCGCGCCAGCTTCTCAGACGCGCTGAACGCCGTGAAGGTTGCCAGCTGATCCAATATCTTAGGAAATTCAAGGGTTTTGATCGATTTACTGTCCATAGCGCACCCAATTATAGCGGTTTTGAGCGCGAGCGCATATCATTGAATCACATGCGGCATCCCTGGCAGTCGCCCTCGCGCTCACGGAAAACCCGGCATTCTCTGATTTTTTACGTTACAATGTGCACTGGTTTTTAAATACCATTTAGAGGAATCATAAATTATTGATGGCGACAACGCATTTTTGTGTGCACGGACATTTCTACCAGCCCCCGCGTGAAGACGCTTTCAGCGGGGTCATTCCCCAGGAATTTGGCGCAGGGCCACACGGCAACTGGACCGAACGCATCTACCATGAATGCTACCTGCCCAACGTGCGCGCTGGCAACTTCCAGAAAATGAGCTTCAACATCGGGCCAACCCTGTTCGCGTGGATGGAGAAACACCATCCTGAAACCGTCGCCGATATTGCCGCCCAGGAAAATATGGTCGTACAGCGCACTGGCTTTAGCAATGCCATCGCCCAGCCCTATTTTCACCTGATCATGCCGCTCGCCAGCCCGCGCGACCGTGACACCATGATCCGCTGGGGCATCCGTGAATATGAAAAACGTTTTGGGCATGCACCGCAGGGGATGTGGCTGCCTGAAACCGCGGTGGATCTGGCCTCGTTATCCGACCTCACCAACCACGGCATCACCTTCACCATCCTCGCCCCCTGGCAGGCCAAAGACCCTAATCTGGATAAATCACGCCCCTACCGCATCGCGCTGGCTGATGATAACGCCATCAGCGCTTTCTTCTATAATGGATTCTTATCCGGCGAGATCAGCTTTAACCCCACCGCCAGTGAAAACGCTGACGCTTTCGTGAAAAACTGGCTGATTCCGCAAGCAAAAACCATGCAGGCTGAAGGGGACACGCTCATTGTGGCTGCTTCCGATGGAGAACTGTATGGCCACCACCAGCCCTATCGCGATCGTTTTCTCAGCTACCTGATGGACGGCGCGGTCGAAAAAGCGGGCATCATCCACACCTTCCCCGCCCTGTGGCTGAGTGAACATCCAGCAGACCAAACCACGCAAATCATGGAAAACACATCCTGGAGCTGCCACCACGGCATCGAACGCTGGCGCAACGTCTGCGGAGACGCGCCTAACGCCACCTGGAAAAAACCGCTGCGCGAGTTTCTCGATCAGATGGCTGCTGTAATTGATGCGCTCTACGCATCCCATCTTTCCGGCTGGGTGCGGGATGTTTGGGCACTGCGCGATGCCTACATCGATGTGCTGTTGGGCGACATCAGCGTTGACGACCTGATCGCGCAGCACGCTGTGCGCGAACTTACGCCCGGACAGGCCGCGATCGTGAAATTGTTGCTGGAAGCGCAGTATGAACGCCTGCGCATGTTTTCCTCCGACGCCTGGTTCTTTTATGACCTCGACCGCATCGAACCGCTTAACGCGCTCAAATATGCCGCGCACGCGGCCGGGCTGGTCGAACGCGCCACCGGCACAGACCCCTCACAGGAATTGATCAGCATCGCCTCGCGCGCGCGCAGCGAAGTATCCAGTCTCACTGCAGATATCATGTTCCTGGGGTTTCTGAAGAAATTCGAAACGCTGTTCCGCCAGGATTCAGCTTAGCCGGCGCTGTTCAAAAATTGTGCCAGATCATAACCGCGATCGCTCGCCCGCTGCACTAAACGCATGATCATCCCCGCTGTCTGTTCCAGGCGCTGATACGCGCGTTTCGTTCCGGGGTTGTAGATTTGCAGGATGGCGGACGCAGCGCTGAATGCCATCAAGGCAAGTAATCGTTCCATATTTTCCTGCCGGAACCAGGTTACGCCGTCCTGTTCATGAACCGCCAGGAAATTACGGTTGAATGCCTCACCGGTCCATGCGCGCAGCCAGGGCAGGATCTTCTTTTCATCCATGCGCTGGTGCCAGCCGTCAAGGTGAAACAGGGTGATGATCGCGCGGGGAACATCCTGCGCGGGCCCATGCAGCATGCCGCTTTCATCCAGCGCGCTTTCAATCACGATGAACAGCCGCCATTCCTGCACTAACTGTAAAAATTCATCCGCTTCCATTTCCAGCGCGCTGCGCAGGCAGTCAAGATAGATCCAGCATACCTGCACCAGCCACAGATCATTTTCGCGATGTCCGCGCAGCCATGCTGCCAATTGCGTGAGATGCGCTGAATGCATATCTTTCCGCAGATGATCCAGCCACTCAAATTGATATAACACGCTCAGCTTGCGCCGGAATGTGTCACACGCTGCATCACTTTGGGGTTCTCTTTGCAATATCGCTTCAGCGCCGCGGATCAGGTTGCGCAGCTTATGTTCCCCCTCGTTCACAACCGTGTCGGGAATCTGTCCGCTGAACGCGCGTGGTTTTTGCTCAAGCAGATAATGAAAATTACCGCTATTCGCAATCTCCCGCAGGGGTTTCAGCACCGGTTGCAGCGGCAGTTCCCATTGCAGCATGTGAATATCGCTCGTCCCGCGCCCGCGCAAATGGTCATGCACATTCCGCCAATGATGATGCGCATCATCACGCACCACTTGAAATCCGAGGAACACATGCGCGCGGTATGCATCCATCTGGATGAACAAACCCTTTTCTTTGATCTCCGCGCAGTTGCGGATATACTCCAGCCCATTCAGCTGGTCTCGGAAGATGACATAAGCACGCTGATCATCCGGCAGATCCAGCCCGGTCTGCAGATCCACCTGGCGCAGCGCGCCGATCTTTTTATCCATAAAAGCCGCGCTTGTCCGCACCCATCCGGCGGTATCGCCAAAGCGGTTGTAGTAAACCACCAGCGACCGTTCGCCGCCGTAAATATTTGAATAGGCAAACACATTCTCATCCACCGCGCCGGACTGATCGTAAAAATCATATAGATAGAATTGGTCCACATTGGCGAAAAGATAACGCCGTTTTAACAGCGGGAAGATGCGCCAGATATGCTGGTCGATCAGCTGCTGGTCAGGCTGTTCATCCCAGTACGCGCGTTTATATTCCATCCCGTATTTTTCCATCAGCCCTTCCACCTGGCCGTGCCCGAACATCGGCATGCCCGGCATGGTCGCCATCAGCGTGCAGATGCCGAAATATTTATTCTCTTTACCGAACTGGTTGGCGGCTGTCTCCTCATCCGGATTGTTCATAAAATTGACATAACGCTTCAGAATCTCCGGGTCGAATTCGAGCGTATTCTTCATCACCTGGCGGTACTTGGCATTGTCCTCATCGCGCAGCAAATTCATAAAGGCCGAGTTATACACGCGGTGCATACCGAGCGTGCGCACAAAATATCCCTCCATCAGCCAGAACGCCTCCGCCAGTAGCAGCGTATCCGGCGCTTCAGCCGCCACCCGGTCCACCACCTCGCGCCAGAATTCCTCCGGGATGTATTGGTCGAACACGTCCTGCGGCATGCCGTGGTCGCTGCGCGAGGGGATATCACATCCACCGCCCGGCAGCGGGTACCACAGGCGCTGGTAATGGCGCTTGGCCAGCGTCATCGCCGCGTCAAAACGGATCACGGGAAAGCGGCGGGCGACATCCAGGATGGTTTGGATCACTGCCTCGCGCACATTCGGATCAAGGTAGTTCAGCTGGGCGGTATCATTCCAGGGCATGGTGGTGCCGTCATTACCATGATAGATGTAATGGTCCTGATGTTTGCCGCGGTCGTGGTATTTGAAAACCACAGCGGCGTCCGTCCGGTCATAATAGTGGTCTTCGATGAAAATATCGCCGCGCCCGTCTTCGCTCAGATTAGGCCCGTTGAATGTATAAGACGGGAATGGCGGATAGTTGAGAGAGATGAACCATTGCGGGTGCTCATACACCCAGGTGGAATCGATCGCCATGTGATTCGGTACCATGTCGCTTGCCAGGCGGATATGGTGCGCGGTACAGCGTGCGCGCAGGTTCTCCAGCGCGGCTTCACCCCCAAGGTCATCCGCGATCCGGTATTCTTTGAGCGAATAGGCAGACGCGATCGCCTCCGGATTACCGCATAATTGCTTGATACGGGCCGATGCCTTGCTGCGCTCCCACAGCCCGATCAGCCACAAGCCGGTAAAACCCCATGTTGCCAGCCGTGCCAGTTCTTCATCCGGTATCTGGTCCAGGGTGGAAATCAGGCGCCCGTAGCGTTTGCTGAGCTGGTCCAGCCAGACATATGTGTTCTTCGCCATCAATACCAGCCGTGGCATCCAGTCCGCATCCGGGCTGAAGCGTTCCGCTTCCAGCTGGGCAGGATCGCCGGTGTAGACCGGAATACACACCGGGCCCGGACCGAGGCCATGCGGATGTTCCTCTTCCAGGATCAAATTCAGGCTGCCCAGCAGCTTCAGCAGATAATGCCCCAGCAGCTCGCCCCAGCGCGTGCGGATATAATCCAGCTGCGCGCGCAGTGAGTGCGGCGCCGCGATAGCCGGGCTGCGCAGCATATCCACCAGACTCTGGTTATCCGGGCCAAACGTGGGTTGGTTTGAAAAAAAGGCGCGTATCTGTTCCATCATCTCGTCATACGCGCTCTCTTCTCTCAAACGGCTGTCATCAAATAATTCAAGATAGGGCTGGTAGGCCGGGTTCTGATTTCCAAGCCACAACATCAGGATCTCTTCCAGCACACGCGAGCGGTTGGAGATGCCGATGCTTTCCTGCGCAAGATATTCCGCGGCGGTCGCCTGACCCTGGTAAACCGGGGTGGGAGGAAAGTCACGCACAAAGCTGCGGATCACCTTATCCAGCTTGCGTTTACCCATCCCCGCGAGCAGCGCATCTTCGAGATTGTGATAGAGGGAGGGCAATTCCTGCGCGCGGTACAGTGCGATCACATGGTGCAGGATCTCATCGATCAGCCCCATCGCGTTCACATCCCCAGCTTTGGCGGCAGTAGCCGGGTGCGCGGCCAGGTCCTTGTTCGCGTTCAATTTTTGCGTGAACAGACGCGCGGCGTGAAAATTGGCAAAGATCGCTTCCCCATTAAATGAAAAAAGGGAATCCTCAAAATCATATTGCTTGCGAGCGTTGCGGGATATGTGGAATTCCATATCAGAATTATAGCTAAAAGATTCTATCTTCCATCTTTAATTCCACCCAAATAATTTGCGGATGATATTGATCGAGAACCGATCGCGCTGGTAGTGCCCGAATTCTTTCGCCAGCATAACTTGCTCCGCGTTCACCCCCAGCTCCTCTGGCGTGGTCGGCCCGCCCAGGGATCGGATCCATTCACGCAGCGCGTCTGGTTCCGGCACATGCTGCGCCGCCTCTAAAATTTCATCCCACTTTTCAATGATACGTTCTTTTACCACCGCCCATTTGGCTGCCTCAGCCAGCTGCATATAGATCGGGCCGCTGGCGATCAGTTCATCCGCGATCTGGGGTAATGCCGCTTGCAATGCCCGCGCTTGCTCCGCGCACGTCGGGATCAGCGTTTGTGCCAGTAATGCTGCGGCTTCCTCCCGCGACAGTGTTTTTAGCTGCTGGTACCACTCCGCGCACATGATCGCCGCCACCCCGACCGCGTGGCCATGAAACAGTCCCTCCTTATGCTCCCAGTGGTACATCATCTCCCACACATGCGCGATATGATGCTCCGCGCCGGACGCGGGCGCGCTGTTGCCAAAATCGGCCATGCAGAACCCGCTCTCAAACTGGCCTCGCATCATCACCTCCATCGCTTCCGGCTCACCCTTTCGGATGCCCTCCACCACATCGATCACGCTCCGCCCGGCATGCAGTGCGCTGCGATAGATCGTTTCATCAAACGCGGCGCCCCATACCAGATGGGTGATCTTCCAGTCCGCGGAAGCGGTCGTTTTGCTCACCAGGTCGCCAAACCCGGATGCGGTCAGAAAACTGGGAGACTCCACGATCGTCCGCACATCGGTGAAGATCGCGATCGGCGCGTGGCAGTAGATCGACCCCTTCAGGTTGCCAACCGTCACCGGCGCGTTTTTTGAGGTGTATGCGTCCACTGAAGCAGCAGTAGGAAAAGAGACGAATGGGTTTTGCGAACGGTGGCTGGCGAACCGGGTGATGTCTGTGATCGTGCCGGATCCAACCCCGACGAATAAGCGCGGCTGCGCGTCATACGCGTTCAGCACGCGCAGGATCGCCACCCCATCTGTGTGCAGCCCCTCCGGGTCCAGCACACAGGCCAACACATCCAGCCCGGCTTCTTGCGCCGCTTGCGCCACCTGCTCTCCCAGCACCGCAAAGGTGTTGCTATCCGCAACGACCATCAGTTTTTCGTGCTTATTTTCCCGGCAGAAATGCAAAAAAGCATCGGTCATCCCATCCCCGATCAGGATCGGCATTCGCTCTGGCATGGTATCTTCCTCCGTTGGTTGCAATTTACTACTGATTATAATGCCCGCCTGTGGTGCTGCTTGCTATAATAAAAATATGCCACAGCTTGCGGAAATACTGGATGCGCGCGCACGCCCGGGTTCTCTATATGAAAAGGAAGATGGCGCGCTGCGCTGCCTTGCCTGCGCCCATCGTTGCCGCATCCAACCCGGCAAACGCGGTGTATGCCAGATGCGCTTCAACCGCGGCGGGGAACTCTTCGTCCCCTGGGGATATGTCGCGGCAGCCAATGTTGATCCGATCGAAAAGAAACCCTTCATGCATTTCCTGCCCGGAGAGGATGCGCTCACTTTTGGCATGCTCGGCTGCAACTTCCATTGTGATTTCTGCCAGAATTGGGTCAGTTCACAGGCGCTGCGCGATCCCGCTTCTGAAAGCAGCGCGCGTTACATCCAGGATATCAGCGCTGAAGAGCTGGTCCAGTATGGTTTACGCATGGGTGCGAAAATCATCGCCTCATCTTATAACGAACCGCTGATCACCACCGAATGGGCGCTCGCGATCTTTAAAGAAGCCAAACAATATGGCTTGAAATGCGTCTATGTCTCCAATGGATTTGCCACCAGCGAAGCGCTTGACGCGCTTACCCCCTATTTGGACGGGTTCAAGATCGACCTGAAATGTTTCAGCGATGCAAAATACCGCACACTCGGCGGACGGCTGGCAGCGGTGCAGGAGACCATCCGCGGAGCGCACGCGCGCGGCATGTGGGTCGAGGTCGTCACGCTCGTCATCCCCGATTTTAACGATAGTAATCAGGAGTTATGGGATAGCGCGCGCTTCATCAGCGCAGTATCCTCAGATATCCCCTGGCACGTTACCGCCTATTACCCGACCTATAAACACACCGGCGGCGGCCGCACCCCGGCAGAAACCATCCAGCGTGCGGCTGAGATCGGCCAGGAGGCGGGTTTGCGCTATGTGTATGCCGGCAACCTGCCCGGGCGAGTCGGCTCAATGGAAAACACCTTCTGCCCCGCATGCCAAACGCTGCTGATCGAACGCTTTGGCTACACCATCAGCCACAACCACATCACCCCGCCGGGCGTCTGCCCCCGCTGCGGCTCCTCCATCGCGGGTGTGTGGGAATGACCCTCTTTTCCTGAATTCAATTCCATTTCACGGAACTTTTTTTGAATTTTTGCGTTAAGTTAAGCAAGTTGCATTCATCGCACTTTATCATCACGGCGGATGGTGAACATCCGCCAAATAGCTTTCCGCGCAGGCGCTAGCGCCGTCAGATGAAAACGGCCTGTTGTGGAAAGAGAAGAAGAGGTGAACCATGGCTATCATCGCAAGAATTGCGGTAGGATGTGTCAGCATCATATGCCTGGCCATGAGTCTTTTAGGGTTACAACCACCATCTGAAGAATAATGCAGATGGGATTCACACAGCATTTTGCATAAGGCAGAGCGCGCAGCAGCTGCACCGCTATGCTGGAAAAATAGGTTGCAGCCGCCAAAGGCCAGCCAGGTCTCAATCTGGCACTGCCGGGAGCGAACGCTCCCGGTTTTCCTTTAATTACCTGGTTTGATTTCAGCGCTGTTGCGCTTATCACGCAGATATACAAAAAATCCAAAAACAAGCCCGCATATCTGGATCACCACCATGATGCGGTACATCATCGAAGAGCCATAAAATTCATACAGCGCACCGCTGATGATCGTGCCGACCCCAACTCCCATCCCGGCATACAGCCCGCCGCGCAGTGCCTGCGCGGTCGTGCCCAGTTCGCGCGGCGCCTTGCGGTTGATATAGGCCACACTCCCCGATTGGATCAATGCGAAACCCGCGCCTCCAAAGATCTGGAATGCAGGGATCAGGTTCGGGTCTTTGATCAGTGACAGCCCGCTCAGCCAGATGATCAGCACCACAAACGCCAGCAGCACCATCCTGAATTCACCCACTTTTTTCTGGATGCGGTTGGCAAAGTTGAATGTCACGATCTCTCCAACCAGCGAAACCGATAGCGCCGTGCCCATCAGAGTGGAGCTGCCGCCCAGCTGTTTGATATGCAGGAATAGGAAGTTGCTGATGCTGGCTTCGCCCATGCCCCAGATGATGATCACCACGAACAGCAGCAGCACGCGAGGGTTGGTGATCATCTTGCCCAGTGTTTTCAATGTCGGTTTTTCCGCGTTCTCTGCGGCTGCCTTTTTTGGCGAGGGAATCAAGCCGATCCCCAGGAAGAATATCAGCAGGAAGGCGATGTTGACATAGAAAATGACCGGGATACCGAATCCTAGATTATCGATCAGCACACCCGTCAGCAGCACTACCAGCCCCCAGCCGATCGATCCGCCCAGACGCACTTTGCCATAGTTCTCCGGCTTGTCGAGCGCGTTCAGGGTGGTATCATCCAGAATCGGGTTGGTTGGCGCCTGAAAAACAGAATAGATCAGCGCTGTTGGGAACAACAGCCAGAAAGTCTGCGCGCGCGGGAATACCAGCAGCACAATGATCAAGCCCACCGTTGTGATGCGCAGCAGCAGGTGATTGCGGCGGCTGGTGTCGGATAGAAAGCCAAACACCACGCTGCTGACGAGTGAGATGAAAAAGGGAATGCTCGTGAGCTGACCAATCTGCCGCCCGGACAGATTCACGCTTTCATAATATAAAGCGATATAAGCGAAAAAGGCAGCCGACCCGCCCCAGTACAGGAAATACGCCATCCACATGGCGATCCGTTTTCCCTTCGGAGACTTAAAAAAGGCTTGATTCTCTGTATTTGTCATACCATTATTGTTCAAATCGTCCTTCCATTGGTTGGTTATTAATCAGTTCAATATGTCAAGACGACATCCAGTGTGTAAAGCGTGTCCGCTCCCACGGGCGGTCCATCCAGGATGTGTCCGGTTCCGGTAATCCCAGCGCTTCCTCCACGCTCAGCCATCCGGCTGGCAGTGCCATTTTATTCGGGATCCCGCGTTTGCTCACCCAGCGCACTTCTTTCAGCAGCGCGCACTGCTGCGCCAGCGCCAGTGTCACCTGCGCGTCCTGTGCCACATATTCCAGCACCTTTTCAAACTCCCCTGCTTTCCACATTCCGGGCGCCAGCGTTCCGTCCATCCCCTCTGTCTTGCCTTCAATCCCCATCCCCTGCGCGGTCTTTTCCAGCGATATCGCGAAGCCCTTCATGCAGAAAAAATGGAACATCATGTCTACATGTTGTCTGGCGATCTGCTTAACGCGCGCGTCACCGCCAGATTGGCCATGCACGATCTGGAAATCGAATGACAGCCCGTTCCAGGTCGCGATCTGGTAACCATCGTTCATCTTTTCCCACAGGAAATCAACCATCCGGACCACTTCGCCTTGTGCCATCTTCTCATCGAATTGCCCGGCATCCTTTCCGCCATACCAGAGCTGGGAAATGCCATCATCGCTCACCGCGGCAGCGCAGGTGATACCGACATTGGCAAGGTCGCCAAAACCGGTGAATTCCTCCGTCTCCAGGTCAAATGCCAGGGTTTTGCGGTTGGCTGTGAACATGTCAAATTGCTGATATCCGTCTGCCATCATTGCCTGCCTTTTCTCGTCTATGTCCTGCTCAGTGTGATTCGCATATCAAAAAAGTGCCGGTTATACTTCAACGCTTTCTCCCCGTTCGGGAAAATGGACATTGCTGATACCTTCCTCGCGCATCTTTTCCATCAAAACCTGCGCCGGCTTTTCTTCACCATGCACCAGGTAAATCTGTTTCAGCCCGTTTTGGTTGGCGGCATGCGCGTAATCCAGCAGCATGCGCTGTCCGCCGTGCGCGGAAAGCCCGCCAATGGTGGCGATCTCTGCCCGCACATCCACCTCTTCCCCAAAGATGCGCACACGCGGCTGCCGTTCCGCCAGCCTGCGCCCAAGCGTGTGCGGCGCCTGCCAGGAAACAATGCAGATCGTGTTGCGTGCATCACCAATGTTATGGATCAGGTGATGCAGAATGCGCCCCGCTTCGGCCATACCGGACGCGGAGATGATCACCATCGGATCATCGCGTTCGTTGATCGCTTTCGATTCCGCCACTGCGCGCGTGTATTGCAAACCCGGGAAGGTCAGCGCCGGGTGCTGGCCGGTGCGCATGAATTCATGCGTCTCGTCATCATAATAATCGGGATACTTCATAAAGATCTCGGTCGCGTTGATCGCCAGCGGGCTGTCAACAAACACCGGAATACGCGGCAGCTCCCCGGCAGAGATCATCCGGTTCAGGTCATACACCAGCTCCTGCGTGCGCCCAACCGCAAACGCCGGCACGATCACCTTTCCGCCGCGTTCGATCGTGCGCTTGACCACATCACGGAATTCAATATACGCCAGCTCCGGATCGCGGTGCACCTTATCGCCATAGGTGCATTCCATGATCAGGTAATCCACATCGTCCGGCATGACCGGATCCCTCAAAAGCGGCAGTTTTTCTCGTCCGATATCGCCCGAGAACCACAACCGTGTCTTCTTACCCTTTTCCACTATATCCAGCACCACCGCGGCTGAACCCAAAATATGCCCGGCGTCCACAAAGCGCGCGGTCACGCCTTTCACCGGCTCGAAGGCTTCATTGTAGCCACGCCTGATGAACAGCGCCGGCACCTTTTCCGCGTCTTCGATGGTATACAGCGGCTCGATGGCCGGCTCGCCGTGTTTGCGCTTGCGCCGGTTATAGAAATCCGCGTTCTCTTCATAAATATGTCCGGAGTCGCGCAGCATGATCTCTGCCAGCTCTGCGGTTGGCGGCGTGGCATAGATCGGGTTGGTGTAGCCCTGCTTGACCAGGTTGGGGAGATTGCCGCTGTGGTCAATATGCGCGTGCGAAAGGATCACTGCGTCGATTTCATGCGGATCAAATGTGAAGCAGCAGTTGCGTGAATAGAAATCCTTGCGCCGGCCCTGGAAGATACCGCATTCAAGCAGCAGCTTCTGCCCGTTGACTTCGATCAGATGCTGCGACCCAGTCACTGTTCGAGCCGCTCCGTAAAATCGGATCTTCATCTCAGTCTCCTTTATTGATCATATCCAAAATTTGCTGCCCAAAATGGCTGTAACGCCAGGGCACGTCCGCCATCACATCCTTCAGCGATTCCATCGTCTGCGGGTGTATGCCCGCGATCGCCTCCAGTATATCGCGCGGCAGGATGATATCCGACTGCACGCCCATCTGGTTGCCCTGCTTCTTGCGCCATTCCTTCAGCGCATCAATGCGCTTAATATACGCATTGGATGGGCGCTTGTGTTTCTCCGGGAAGATCGGCGGCGCCTTTTTCCCTTTTTGGACAGCGGCCAGCAGCGCTTTGCCAAAGCGATTGCTCAGGCGTGGAGACAGGTCTTTAACCCGTGCCAGCTCCGCCGCGCTTTCAGGCATGTCCTGAGCGATTGCCAGCAACGCGCGTGAACCGATCACTTTAAAATGCGGGCGGTCCAACTGCTTCGCTTTCTGATCCCGATATTCACACAGGGCATCTAACACAGCTAATTCACGCGGGGAGAGCTTGTGATACCCTCGTATCTGCGTATAAGAAGAAAGGTCATGCTGATTGTTCTCTGACGCGCATAAGCGCTGAAAATCCTCCTGTGCCAGCGCCATCAGCCCGTTCTTTTCCAGCTGCACTGCCATCTTTTCCCGCAGCGGGATCAGGTAATGTGTGTCCACCCGCGCATATTGTTTCATTTCATCGCTCAACGGGCGCTTGCCCCAGTTCGCCTTCTGGAAGCTCTTTACCGGTTGCAGCCGGAACTGCCCTTCCAGCATGTCTGAAAGGCCCAGTTGCTGGAAACCGAGGATGCGCGCGGCCTGCATCGTATCGAACAGGTTCGCGAATTGGAAATCATAATCGCGCCGCAGGCAGATGATGTCATATTCCGCTGCATGGAAAATTTTCTGAATGCTTTCATCCGCGAAGATCTCACCCAGCGCGGTCAGCTCCAGTCCGGCCATCCCGTCGATCAGGTAATCCTCATCTTCGGTGGAACACTGGATCAGGCACACCTGCTCCCGGTAGGCATACAAACTGTTGGACTCCGTGTCCACCGCCAGGTACGGTCCAGCCGAAAGCGCTGGTAGCGCTTCTTGCAGCGTTTCCTGTGTATCGATCCATATCGCTTCTTTGCTTGGGTTAAATCGCATATCAGGAATTATAGTACGTGGTGATGATCAGGTGTGAGGATAATCATGCAGAAATCACAGCGCTTTGGTGGTTTCTTATTGTTCATTGTTACCGTATCCGTTTCCGCTTATCGATTATTCATCCTCGCAGTAATTAATTTCGGTCAGCGCAAAAAAAACAACACCATTATCATTCATGGATTTATTCATTTACAATCGTCTGATGAATTTCTAAGGATTTGCCGATACAATCAAGTCAATATCATCCATACAATAATACAAAAAAAGAGGTCATCATGTTATTAAATGCAATTCTACAAAGCGGAGTGCTCCTGTTCACGGCCTCCAGTATATTGTTCCTGTTCTCCAAAAAACAACAGGGCCCCTTCAATACTGCCTTCATCGTCAGTTTCGTCACGCTCATTTCCTATTTCCTGATGTGGCAGGGCGGGTTGGAAATCGTCAGCCCGGGCGGCCAGCCCATCTTCTGGACGCGCTGGCTGTTCTATGCCGCCAGCTGTTCCCTGCTCATCTACGAGATCGCGAGCGTCCGCAAGATCAAAGGCGCCGCGCTGGTTGAATGGATCTATCTGACCGTGATCGTGATGTTCACCGGTTTCCTAGGCGCGCGCACCCTCACCTCCGTCAAATGGATCTATTTCATTCTCAGCTCGATCGCCTACATCCTGCTGCTGACCAAAGTCTTCAAAGCCCGCACCGAATCCACTGCCTGGATTGAGAATTACATCTATTTCGGATGGTCAGTCTTCCCGCTCGTCTTCCTGCTCGGTCCGACCGGCTTTGGCGTCATCGGCGCCACTCTGGCCGCTGGCGCATACATTCTGCTCGACCTGTACACCAAGATCATCTTCAATGTGCAGTTGAAAAAATAGCGTTGTTTAATGATTTTTAAAAATCCGCGCATGTGCAGCGGATTTTTTTTGTTTGCTCCATTCTTGCACAATTTCTTTTTGTCTGATTACCTATCACTAATTCGCATGGTCATTCTCCAAGAAATGTCGCTCTTGAATATAATTCGGAGCTGGCTGTGTTAGTCATCTACTTTCTGGAGGATCATTATGTTTAAAAAATATTATGCGTCGCTTGGTATCATCACTCCGCTCGTCTACCTTTTCGCCGTTGTATTGGGTGGCTTCATCATGCCAAATTACAGCCACACCTATAACACCATCAGTGAGTTGACTGGCGCTGGATTTCCTGACATCCTTATCCTGGATTTTTTATTCATCCTTTATAACGTGTTACTGGTCGCTTTCTCGATTGGCGGTCTGGTCTTCTTCCAGCCCGTAAAGGTCCGCATGGCTCGCATCCTGTTTGCGCTGCTTCTGGCTGCAGGCCTGATCGGATTGCTGTTTTCCTTTTTTCCTCAGGATATGCGCGGCGCGGCGCCGACCGCTTCAGGAAAAATTCACATTATCCTGGCGGGCATCATCTCTCCGGTCACAGTTGCATCCGCCATATTAGCAGGGTTTACCTTTAAGTCTGATCCCATCTATCAGGAATTATCGGCCTTCTCATTTGCCATGGGTGCGGTAATACTTGCCACAGGTGGTGCAACCGCAATTTCGATCGCGGTGGATTCACCTTTTGGCGGGATTTTTGAAAGGCTGACAATAGGCGCTTTCCTGGTTTGGTTCTTGTTTCTGGCAGTAAAAATAAATGGAAAACATCAGAAAGAAAAATAATATGCCTTATCCCGTTCTGGAATTCGACCCCGCCCCCGAGGCATTTATCGAACCAACAAAGATCATCAAGCCGCGCGATATCCCTGATAAAGTGATCGCCTGCTTCTTCTATGAAGTGGTCGAAAAAGTCGCCCGGGATCACCACGCAAAGCTGCTTGCCAAAAATGTATGGGAAGACGGGCCGCATCCGCTCTATGAGATCGCATACAAAGGCCAGCGCCTGGCTTTCTTCCAGCCCGGCATCGGCGCGCCTTTGTCCGCCAGTTTGCTGGAAGAAGTGGTCACTTTTGGCGGGCATACCTTCCTCGCCTGCGGCGGCGCTGGCGTGCTCGAGCAGGATCTCACCCTGGGGCACCTGATGGTCGTCAATAGCGCCGTGCGTGACGAAGGTACTTCTTACCAGTACCTGCCCGCCGCGCGCGAGGTCACAGCCCAACCGGATATGGTCGCGGCCATTGAATCTGCCCTGCGCGAGCGTAACCTTCCTTTTATAACCGGCAAGGCCTGGACCACCAGCGCGCCTTACCGCGAGACCGCCGCGCGCATCGCCCGGCGCAAAGCCGAGGGCTGCCGCATGGTCGAGATGGAAGCCTCTGCCATGATGGCAGTGGCGGAATTCAGACGTGTGCGCTTCGGCCACATCCTCTACGGTGGAGATAATCTCGGCGGCGAGGTCTGGGACCAGCGCGGCTGGGAGCGCGCCTCTGACGTGCGCGAAAATCTGTTCTGGCTCTGTGCCGATATCCTGCTCTCGCTTGATTGATATTCTTGATATTCCATCAATTCCATCATAGTAGAATTAGCGCAGAGGTCATGTGCGCGCACAACAAAATAAAAATTACAAAGGTTTTTTCTCGAGCAACCATTTTTATGCAGCAATTGCTACTGGCAGCATCATTTTTGTCGTATGGTTGCTCCTTTTCCAGTTGGTACTGCCGCGCCAGATCGGCTTGTCATTTCGCTACGATCTGACCAGTATCGCGGTTTTCCTTTATGCCGTTTACTTCTTCTCTCTGCGGCTGAAAAGAAAGTGGGGGGATTATTTTTTTACCGGGATTTTTGTTGTGTTCACCATACTGCCTCTCTCCGGTTTATGGGCCAGTGGCCAGACCGAACCCTATACCCTGTTTGGTCTAATTCCCATCTCTGATGCCGGAGTATATTACAAAGGCGCATTGCGTTTTTTGCAGGGGTTGCCGTTCACCGGCATCGCCACCTTTCGCCCAATTGCGCCAGCCCTCTTCTCACTCTTACTGCGACTGACCGCTGGCAACCTGCAGGCAGTTTTTGCGCTCCAGGCGCTGATCACTGCCTTTGCGGCTGTCATTGCAATCCTAACCATTCGCGATCAGTTGGGTGCGCTTTCAGCTGCCCTTTTTGCGATTCTGATTTATTTTTTCGTGCGCCCCTTCACCGGAACCGCCCTCACCGAAAGTTTTGGTTTCGCATTCGGCTTGCTCGGTTTGAGCCAAATCCTGGTTTGGTCCAGCACAAAGAAAAATATTTCATTGTTTGCTGGCAGTTTTCTGCTTATGACGGGCTTGAATATCCGCGCCGGCGCGTATTTTATGCTGCCAGCGCTGATCCTGGTAATCATTTTCTATCGTAAATCACTGCCAAAACATGCGCTCATCGCCGCCATAGGCGGGTTCCTGTTAGCCTGGTTCAGCAATGCCTTCATTTCGCTTATCTATTCCGGTAAACTGGTTGGTTTCAGCAGCAATTTATTCTTCAATCTGTATCAGCTGACTACCAATAGCAGCAGCTGGCGTGATCTGGCAGCAGATGTTCCGGATGCTGACCTCAGCGATACGCTGGGGATGATAAAGCTGATTTTTAAAGCATTCTTTGAAGAACCACGCGACCTTTTTAAAGCATTAAGCCGTGCATACAGCATCTTCTTTTCTATCGGTCGCGATGGCGCATTTGGATTTCTCGAAGGCGAACGCGTACACTCATCGCGCCCCTCGCTTATCATCGCCTCTGCGGGTTTATTCCTGCTTTCACTGATGGGCAGTCTGCGTGCGATCATCCGCTGG
The DNA here is from genome assembly GCA_964612815.1 of uncultured Pelolinea sp. Lineage (GTDB taxonomy): Bacteria > Chloroflexota > Anaerolineae > Anaerolineales > Anaerolineaceae > Pelolinea. Next base: position 211,273 of record CAZTCV010000001.1, read on the forward strand.
ATCAAACAGCGTCAATTAATCGATGCGATCATCTCGCTGTCTCTGGCAGGCATCCTGCTATCCGCGCCGATCCTCTTCTCAGGTAACTACAGCGGGATGCGATTCTTTGCTGCTACGATGGGCTTTCATTGTATATTGCCCGCGCTCGGATTGCATTGGTTGCTGGAGTTTGCCGGGAGAAAATATTCCTATCTTAAACCACCAGCCAGCGCTGATCTTACTTCAAAGGGCAATGTATTAGCTGTCACGCTGATGCTATCCGTTCTCATTCTGCTCCCGCTAAACGCATTTGGGCTCAAATCTGCCGCCGCTATTCCCATTGAATGTAAAAGTGGGTACGTTCCTGTGGATATAGCCTTTAATCGCGGATCGTACGTGACCATTCTGGCGGATGAATCTCTACCCAGGGATTACCTGCCCGCAATTTCCGCCTCGCGTGCCCGCGCATCCAGTCATGGGCTGGCAACCAATTTCTCGTCCGAATTCAAAACACTTAACCCGCCATTCACCTTGGTCAGTGAGATAAATCGTGTGGATGAAAAAATGATCATGCTCGTCATGCTGCCGGATGAACAACCACAGCACGGTCAAAGCATCCGCCTGTGCGCCGCACCCGGTGGTTTTTCGCGCCTGGACGCCAACGGTTGGCTATTTAGTGAAAACGCACACAGCGCTGTCCTTACCCCCGAAAAATGATCAAACCCGCCCGGTGCGGAACTTCTGCGCCAGCAGCGCATACAGCGTGACCCACTTATTCGCTTCCCCTGGCTTGCCTGCTTTTAAAAGTGCCGATGTCGTCGTCCAATCCAGGCGATAGCGCCCTTGGCCGTCGCGTTTCTTCTCAAGCGTTTCCCACGCGCGTGCCAGCCGTGCGTCCTGCCCATATCCCATCTTCGCCAGTCCGTATAGGATCTCGGTGATGCTCGTGCGCCAGATGATCGGGTAAGACGTGCGCACCGCGTCATCGCTGACCGGCTCATCCGGTTTGCCATGTTTGAAGGCGCCGCCCCGCTCCAGGAAATAGTCAACCAGCGCCAGACAGCGTGGGTTCTGGCGGTATTCCGGCAGTTCAGCGAACGCCATCAGCGCTTTGGCGCTCCCGCGCACACAGCTCTTCACCAAACGCGTTTTGTATCTGCCCTCATGCATATCGCACAGGTAACCGCCATCCGCCCGCTCAGTACCCAGCATCAGGTCGATCGTGCGCTGCACGCGCGCATCCTCCCGCAGTCCCAGCCGGATAAAGGTGCGGATGTTGTAACTGTACAGGCACGAGATGTGCAGCCAGAAATCCCCGTCCGCCTGCTGCAGATCTAGATATCTGTCGGCAGCCTGCGCCACTCGCGCATCCTCCACGGTGAATCCCAGTTCAGACAGGTACGACAGCACAAAATGCGTTGTGGCAAATGAGCCATATTCCACCCCATCCCCAATCCATTCCTTCGTTGATGATTTCCTCTGCAGCAAGTACCCGTCCGGGTGCATCTTTGTGAAGATGCGCTGTGCGTGTGTACTTTCTGCAATCGCGTTGCGCGCGCTGGTCACATCCACGTCATCCGCTGCCCTGTCCAGCAGTTCGGTCAGTGTGCGGTAGCGCAGCGATGGTTCTTCATCTTCCAGCAGCCAATCAAGAATGTCCGTGTTCATTGCCATCATTCTTTTCATTATATATACATCTCAGCCGATTTTGCCGGCAGGATGATTAAGAATTTGCTGATGTTTCCCGCCTGAATATTGGGTTATCTTCATTATTAAGGCAGTAGGAAATACCAATGGCAAAAGCAAACATACTCTATCTCTCCCACGGCGGCGGACCGCTCCCCATTCTCGGCGACCCCGGCCACGCGGCCATGGTGCGCTTCATGCGGGAGCTGCCGCAAAAGCTTGCCCGCCCGGATGCGATTCTCGTCATCAGCGCCCACTGGGAGGAAGAATACCCGGCCATCTTCAGCGCGGAAAATGTGCCCCTTTTCTATGATTACTACGGCTTCCCGGCCGATGCCTACCGCATCACCTACCCCGCTCCCGGAAGCGAGGGGTTGGTTGGTCAGATCAGCGCGTTGCTATCTGCTGCCAGTCTCTCTCCTGTCATCAACCCCAGCCGCGGGCTCGATCATGGCGTCTTCATCCCCCTCAACCTCATGTATCCGGACGCGGATATCCCCGTCGTCCAGCTCTCCCTCATCACCGGACTGGATCCCGCCGCCCATCTCGCCCTAGGCCATGCCCTGCGTCCGCTCCTGGATCAAAACCTGCTGGTGATCGGCTCCGGCTTCTCCTTCCACAACCTGAATGCCTTCTTCGCCAGCGACCATGACGCTCCCGACCCCGCCAACGACGCCTTTCAGGATTGGCTGGTTGGAACGGCCACAGCGGATATACCGCAGAAAGAACGCCATCAGCGCTTGATGGATTGGGAAAACGCCCCCCATGCGCGCTATTGCCATCCTCTTGAGGATCACCTTCTCCCCCTGCATGTCTGCGCCGGCCTGGCCGGCACACGCGCCGAAAAGATCTTCGATGACGCCATCATGGGCAAACGCGGCGTCGCTTTCCGCTGGTAATTGTTCCGCTGTTTAACCGAATGACAGGTAGATCGTGCGTACGCTCAGCACGATGATGAACACACCCACCGCCAGCATCAGCTTCTTCGGGTCCAGCTTTTTCGTCACCACGGCCGCCAGCGGCGCTGCCAGCAAGCCCCCGATCATCAGTCCCGCCACCACCTGCCAGTCGGTCAGCGTCAGGAACACCGAAAAGGTGATCGTCTCCGCCAGCGTCACAAAGAACTCAGCCGCGTTCACCGTCCCGATCGTCTTGCGCGCCGAATTTCCGCGCGCAACCAGTGTCGAGGTCACGATCGGCCCCCACCCGCCGCCCCCGATCGCGTCCAGCAGCCCGCCCAGGAACCCCAGTAACGCCAGCGGTTTACTGCTCAGTTCGATTTCATCCCTCTGCGCGTCTTTGCGCAGCGCGCGGTAAATGATGCGCGCGCCCATCAGCACCAGGTACATGGCGATATACGGTTTGATCACCTCCACCGGCAGGTTCGTCAGCACATACGCCCCCAGCGCGCCGCCCAGCACCCCCGGCACCAGCAGCCGCACAAAGGCGCGCTTGTGCACGTTCCCCAGCTTAAAATGTGCCAGCCCCGAGGCGAAGGTCGTTACCGTCTCCGCCGCGTGCACACTCGCGCTCGCCAGCGCTGGCGGCAGGCCGACTCCCAGCAGGAAACTGTTGCACGTCACCCCGTAGGCCATGCCCAGCGTCCCGTCCACGATCTGCGCCGCGAAACCCACGGCGATATACAGCAAAATTGAAATGGTCACACGCTCCCTCCGCTTTGATTATCTTTTCCACCCTGAGTATACGCCGCTGCTGTTTTATTGCAATGGTTAAATTTCCCGCACAATAAGGAATTACACAAACACCAGGCATACGCCTGGTGTTTGTTCACCCTTGGGAAAAAATAATTGCTTAGCGCGGGAAACCGCTCTCTTCCATCTTCGCCCGGCTCGGCATCGGCGTGAATCCGGCCGGCGCTTTCTCTGTGCGGAAACCGAACGCCTTCTGTTTGCGCGCGTGCTGCTGTTTGCCATCCAGCGCGCCCATCGAGCCCACCAGCGAGCCGACGATCAGCACCCGTATCACCCACACCATCACCGCCACCAGCACCGGCACCAGCGTCACATAGGTCATCGGGTCTACCAGCACCACATCGTGCACTGGCTGGTTGTAGATCGCCACGCTGATCCCCCACCATGTCAGCCCCGCGTTCATTGCCGCCGCCAGCACCCACGCCCCCAGCAGGTACCAGCCGCTGCGGTCCGCTTCTTCAGAAGAAGATAGGATCGAAGCGATCCCGGCAATATCCATCGCGCAGAACGCCAGCGCCAATATCAGCGGCCAGGTCAGCATACCCGTGCCGTAATCGCCCAGCATATCGCGTAGCGCAAAATGCGTCACGCTGAAGTTGAAGATCTCAAAAGCGGCCAGCGCCAGCACGATCACCAGTGTATATACCGATCCGCTGCGCGTGCGCAGGGTCTTGAAGAATTGGTTGGTCATGCGGCCGAGCCGCTGGGTGGCTGTTATATTCATCATTTCCTCCGGTATTAGTAATTTTGTTCTATTTTAGAACATTCATTCTAGTACTGTCAAGCGCCACCACTGGCAAATCCCCCTTTATATCCCCCATATTTACCGCTTAATTAGAAAGCGTGTTCTATTTTACGGCAATGTGCGGAGCACAGCGAAGCAATCTCGCTCACTTCTTGCAGGAATAACCGCAATCAACACATAAAATCCTAAAGGGAAATCGCTACAGTCTCCTGAGAATTCCTCGCAATGACCGATTTCAGAGAATTGATTTACCGCTGCAGCACCACATCATCAAAAAGGAACACCCCATTCGCCCCCTCCCTCGCGCTCACCATCAGCTGGATCGCCTCTCCCGGAAGCGCCGCCCCGCTGAACTGGTTCACCATCTCGCCATTGATGCTGAAAAAGAAATCCCCTCCAACTGCTTCGATCCGCACCGTGTTCGGCTCCCCCACCCGGATCACACTCGTCTGTTTGGGCGTGATCAAAGGCAGCCAGCGGTTGTTCTCATAAACCTCAAAAACATAGGTGTCGTTCACCAGTGACAACAAGAAATAACTTGCCTCATCCCCGCGGAAAGCCACCCCCCAGCTCAAATCAGAGAAAGTACTGTCGATCTGTCCCGTCACCGTCAGCGCAAAATTGCGTTCCTCAGCCACGTCAAACCAGGTCAGCGCGCTGCGTGTGAAGCCGGCGAAACTCTTGGCGCGGTAATCCACCACAAATTTTCCGCCCGCCACCGCGCTGGTGTAAGCTGCGTACGGGTTATCCTGCGTCTCTTCCTGCCAGCCATGGCTGTTATCATCAAAGGTCTCACACAACACCACATCCCAGTCCTCCGTGGCCGGCAGCGGCAGCGCACACGCCACCCCCGCTTCAATTATATCTTCCATCACTGCTTGGGTTTGCGTTGGCACAGCGCTCGGCGCAACAGTCGGCGTTTCTACTGTTTCCTGTTGGCCACACCCCGCCGAAACGATCAGCATAACCGCAATTATAAAAACGACTGTACGTGTTCTCTTAAAGCTATTCATGCCCCCATTATAGTGCCTGCGCAGGGGATGTCAAACGCCATCTCACACCCCATGCACAGCCGAATCGATCTTTTCTGCCAGTCTTTCCACCGCACGGATGTCGCCCTGCGCTGCCTGCGTCCACAGCGCCATCACCATATCCGCAAGGGAAATACCCGCCAATACCATCAGGTCGCGCTCGATCTCCGCGTCTGTTGGTTTGGGATCATGGGCCTCGATAATGAACTTGGCCGTGGCGGACTCCTGCTTGGTAAGCTCGCGGGAGTAATCCACGCGGCCGCGGGACGACACACCGGCCACAGGCAGTTTGGCTGCCTGCAGCTCGGCGGTTAGTTTTTTGGGGTGAACGATATTATCCATTTTCAAACATCCTTTCTTACATGAGAATTGTACCGATACCGCCGGCCAGGATTTCGCCATTGGCGCAACCCTTATCACCATAATAGGTGGTAGTGCCGCCGCCGGAAAGCTCGACAATCGCAAGGTAATGATAGCCGATACCTGGGAGACCTTTATAGATGGCCCCATAATAATCCAGATTGACAGCCATCAAGCGCGCGCCCTTGGCCAGCGTGCGGTCTGTGTTGTTGGTGCGGTCAAGGCCGATGCTTACACCAATGGCATTATTGCCGCTATTCTCAGCCAGGCAAAAGCACTCGAAATTGACCAGGGATTCATTGATCCCGATCACAAACTCGACCTGATTGGCCGCGCTGTTATTGAACTGCCGCCAAACATTATTGGTGGCATAAGTCCAGGAATCGGTTGTTTCTGAGACCACCATCTCTCTTTGAACGCGGTTATACATATTCCAAACAAAGCGCTTGAGTTTGGTGTCGCAGGTTTGGCCCGCCGCGGATGTACGGATCGTGCCGAGATAGCGGTATTCCGGCGCGCCAGACTTGACCCAAACCCCATCCTGCCTGACCAGCGCGGTCGCGCGCAGGATGTCATTGGACCATTCCACCGCGGAAAGGGTGAGCGTGCCAGCATTATCGTGAATGAAAACATCCAGATTTTTCCCGATCGCGTAAGGCGAAAGATCAAGATTGAGCTCACCAAAGGGATAGATTCTCCAACCGTAATCATTGACATAGAGCGCGATTCGATTGCCTGTGTGGGGCGTGAGATAGACGAACCCGGAGCTGGCAATATCAGCGGCCGGAATGGGGATGCCTGTGCTAAGTGTTAAGCGGCCATGACAAACCTGAGGATCGATCAAATAGATCAAATCCGCGATATGATCGGCAAGCTCTGTGCGCACAGAATCTTTTACAATTTTGGCACCATCCCAATAAAAGCGGCCGATCCTGCGCTGGTTGGCAAGCTCGGTGACGGATGTGGAAATGCTGAGCGTGAAGGAAGTAGAAGCAGCTGCACGGTTTGCAAAGACATAATACGCGGCGGCCGCGCCTGAAGGCGCATCACCAATGGCAAGATCAACATGCGCGGTAGTTTGGACCAAAAAACCATCGACCAACAAAGAGACCGGGGCGCTGGCCGTTGCTGGCACCCTGACCTGGGTTGTGTTTAAACGTTCGAGCGTGAGCCGGAACTCAAGCCGTTCGAGGGCCGCGCCGAGGGCCACGGCATCAGCGGGGGCCTGGCCGAGGTAGAGCGCATCTTTTCTGAGGTTATTGTAGTGCGAGGCGAGGGTAGCATCCCCGGCCGACACAGCGGAAGAAAGTGGGTAAGTCATTTTTATAAACTCCTTGTCATGTTAACTATAAAGTGTTTTTGGGGTCTGTTCCCGCAAGGGCAGCCCCAAAAACACGCCAAGCCGCGCCGCAGCCGCAGCGCGCCGACGGCGGGGAGCGGGGGTTTTCGGGCGGCCAGCGCGACGGTAGCGCGCGGAGCTGGCCGCCCGCCCGCTCCCAGCCCAAAGGCGCACGCGGCCCCAAGGGCGAAGCCCCCTGATCCCCCCGCCCCCCCCCTTAAGACTTTCCTTGCCGGGGGTCTGGGGGGTTGGGGGGTGGAGGGGGGAGGGGGGAGGGGGCGGAGCAAGGCGCGGCGGATTATGAGGCCGTGGGATGCGTAACCCGAGCCGAGCCCGGAGGATTTTCTAGCTGAGCAAGCGGGGCTGTCCGAGCTTTGGCGCGGTTGCGCGGTGTTTGATCCGCGTATCCGCGACAGGACAGCATCCGCGCAGCGAAGCGCATCGCGAGCAGCGAAAGAACAGAGCCGAGCGAAAAACGCATTTTCACGCGCGTTTTTCGCGGTCTTTTGAGAGCAAGCGCACGCGGAGCAGGTCGAGCGAAGCGAGGGGGCGGAGTGGGCGCGCAGCGATTCAAAAGCGGCTTTGTGATGAGAGCTGCGAGCCAATCCAGCGTGAAACTCCGCGCGAGCCGAGAGTTGGCGCGGTTGCGCGGTGCTTGATCCGCGCATCCGTGACAGGCGAGCCGCGGAGAATGAGCGCGCAACTTGACGCGCGGAGCGGCTGAGCCGAGCAAAAAACGCATTTTCACGAGCGTTTTTTGCGATCTTTTGCGGACAAGGGCGGCTGAGCGGGTTGCGTTTTTTTGCGCAACAGCGAAGGTAAGCCCGCCGGACGCAAAGAGCGGCTGAGCCGGCGCAGCGCGGAAACAAAAAGCCGCCTGGTTTTAGCGGGTGTCGCGAGCAAATCGTTGCGGCATCCCGGCCGCAGGTTTTAGCGCCGCAAGCGACCAGGCGCGCAAGCGACCGAGCAAGGCGCGGCGGCAGGGTTGGCGCATGCGCAGCGACTCCCGCGGGGCGGCGATGAATCAGCGAGCAAAGAGCGCAGCGCGAGATCGACCCGCGCCCGCGCTTTTTGCGAAGCTCTGGCGTGGAGAAAAGAGAAAATATTGTCTGATTTGAGAAAATACATCGCTTAGAATCGATCCCAGGGGCCTGGAACAGGCCCCGCAACTCGCGAGCGAGCCGTACCATGAGCGAGCGAGCGACATCGGGGCTGATGGTTGCAAAGCGGCCTGAGCTGGCAAAGGTACGAGCGCGGAGCGGATGAGCGAACAACGCCAAACGGTGAGCGGAGGGACGGAGCGAACCTTTGGCTTGAGAGCGAATGAAAAGCGGAGCGCGAGCTGTGCCGGCCCAGCAGCAGATCATCTCCATACCGAACTCTCCCAGGTGAACGCTGTCAATTCGGGCGGGCTATCCTGCCAGATCGAGCCAAAGAAGAGGGCAGAATCAATGGGGGGATGGTAGGCGGTGAGGTTGGCGAACTTGATCGAGATATAGGTCGCATCCACGAGGTGCAGCTCCGTGGATGTGTGGCCGAGCTGGCCAAGGCCGAGGAAAGTACCATCGAAAGTATCAACGCTGAACTCATCCGATTGATCGAGGAAATCAAGCAGCATAGAATACATGGTTTGCTTATCGTCCGCGTGTTCTGATCCGTCCGGATTCCTGAGATCATCCGCTAGCAGGATGGTTGCAAATAAAAAGATATGGGTATCTCCCGCGGCATCGATCGATCTTTGCACAGAGAAAGCAGAGCCAGATTTCTGCGGGTCGGGGGACAAAACGAAACCATAAGGGTTCCCATCGTTTACCAAGGGGTGCACGAGGACGATGTCGCAATTCGTTCCAATGTTTGGTGTAGTCATTAATTATCTCCCTGGGTGTAGTAGGTTTGGAAAGGCATCCACGGCCGGAGCGTGGCAGCGCGCGGGAATTGGGGGGTATCGTCTCTCTTCATCTGCGAGTATTTTTTATTCGGATCCCAAACGCTATTTGTTTTCCATTTGCGCTCAAACCAGCGCCAGAAGGGCTCGAGGATATGGAGCACATTTCTGAACGTGAAATATTTTGACCCTGAGAAAGAGCCGTCAATATCCTGAAAATGGCGCTGGGTGGCGAGGATGCGCCAGCTGGCGGTATCACCGTAGAAGCTGGCGCGGTGGGAGAAGATGTTATCGCCGCGCAATTTTTTCAAGATCTCGCTGAACGGCATATCCGCGCCGTAGGCAAGGTGCATTTGCTCGATGTCTTCCACGATCGACATTTGCCAGGGCTGAATCAAAAACTCAGGGTCCCATACGATATTTGCCCCGGGCATATACATTTTTGCATATTCGGGCACATTGGCCCCAAAGAAATCCGGGTCGGAGGTGGGGGTATCGATCGGCATTTTTTTCATAGAACAATCACAGCCAGGGTGAAACCCTGGCCAGATTCCGACATTGGCCCAAAAATCAAGGGTATAGACCTTGCCGCGCATGGCGTTGCAAACAATACAATTATCGCCCCAGGTATTCCACATATATTTTTCGGTGAGATAACCAAGCTCCGACCAGTAGAAATTATTAGGATCGTAATCCTCTGGCTGGGCTGGAATATCATCAGGGTTGAGCGGGATCGGAAACATGGTTAATTATCCCAATCATCAAGCGGCCAATGGGCCGAAGGAAAAAGCGGAATGGAGACCTCTTGCTTGATCTCCTCGAGAAACTCCTGGAAGCGGTTATATTGATTCTGGCCCCAGGACATGAGCGCGGACATCTCGCCGGGGCGGCCGCCCCACTGCTCATTGAGACCGGAGGCGCGCATCATAGCGGCCTGACCGGCAGCGCCAATGACAATAATATCCTCGTGATCATTCCTGACGGATGTGGCAGCAGCAGCATCTAAATCTTTGATGGTCTGTTTGGCACCATATTTGATATAGATGACATCACCTATTTGCGGCAGTTTTGGACCGGAAAAATAAACCACGGGGGAATTATTCTCATAGGTCTGATAGAAATCTTCGCGCTCGAGCCGGAACGGATCGGCGGCGGTGGCATCGTAGGGATGCACGAGCTGGATGATCGCGATCAGGCCGGCGGCGGTGATGGTCTGTTTGCGGCCGGCGGCCGTGACCGTGTGGGTGGTGGTGGTGATATTGGGATTGGCGCGGGTGTAGGTATTGAGCACCTTGCGCAGGGCCTCATCGATGACCGTATTGGTATATTTCGCGGTAGTGTCATCGAGCGAATTGGTGATACGTGTGCGATAGCTGGCGAGGGTTGTCATATTTCAACTCCTGCAGCGGGCGCGCCGGCGCGACAGCGCCGCGGGGAAGGGGGGCCCCAACCCGGGCGGCGCAAGCCGCCGCGCGCCCGCGTGATAACCTGATTTTATTTTTTCTCCGTTTTTTCGGCAGCAGCCGGATCCGGTTTTGAAGCCGCGGCCGGTTTTGCCGGCGGCTTGGCGGGGGCTGGCTGGTTTGCCTTGAGGTCATCTTTGATGGCCTGGATCATTTCATCGGTATAAACGAATTTTTGTCCGGTGGGGGAGATAAACACCAGGCAGCCATCCGATCTTCGCGCCCAATCGATGGGCTGGATGTGGAACAGAGATTTGATCAAGGCGAGATCCTTATTATCTTTTTCAGTCATTTTTATTTACTCCGATCTGGGCGCGAGCGAGCGGGCCCGATTGAACGTGATACGTTGAAAGCGGGACAAGGCGAGCAGCCCCGCCCCGGGCTTGCCATAACAAGATGTTATCGAAATCCACCGAGCGCAGCGAGGGTATCCCGCGTAGCGGGATGGTTTCGATAACAACGGTTATGGCCAAGACCGCTTTTAAAATGCGGGGCTGCCGCCGATCCCCTGGCCCATATCATCCAGGGCCACGCCGAGAATATAGGCCGCGAGCACATAGACGATATTGGTGACCTGTTCCGCATCGAGTGGAAAGCCGGGGACGAACTCATCGAGCATGACAAAAACAAAGCCGATGACAGCGGCCCAGAACTTGCGGGAGCGGAAGAGGCCGAGCAATTTATTAGATGGTTTTGAAGTCATTGGTTAAATCCTTTCTATTTTCGTTTCTAATGCCTTTTTTATTGATTGAGAGCGTTTTTCAAGCAAAAAAGGTATTCTGATATGACTTAGGGCCAAAATAACGAATTGAGAGAATGAAGCGTGAGCGTTTGATCACGCGCACAAACAAAGCGCGCAAAGGGTGATCAGCGCGGGACCAGATCAAGGCGAAGCCGCGAGAACTCTTTTTCCTGGTCTGTAAGAAAAAAGAGACAAAGTGAAAATTGAGTTTAAGCAGCTGCAAAAATTTTTCTGATCGTATCGTTTCCATGGCCTGTTATTTTTCTATCCTTTTTGCCCCCCTCGAATGGCGCGAGGGGGGCAGCGTAAGGAGGAAGAAAATGAGGAGAAATTATTAATGTTCTGAGATTCCCGCTTTTGCGGGAATGACAATCGAGCGGGCATCCGCCGCGCCCCTGCGCGCGCAGCGCAAAGGGCCGCGAGCTGCATGTCGCGAGCGGAAAACCAGCGCGGCGGATTGGCCCGCGGACACCTTACACCCGCAGGGTGAAATGGGCCACCGCGCCAAAGAATTTAAGCACGGTATTGGCATGATTATCAATCACCATCTTGAGCCAATAACAATCGCCATCATCGAGAAATTCAGGAACATCGATGGTGATGGTCATGGTGTGATTGGCTATTGCTTTTCTTTCGGCCGCGGAATCATGCGCCGCATCGAGGGTGACAGCGACCGCCGCGCCGGCGGTTGCGACAGCGTTGGCCTTGGTGGAGACCTTCTCAAGCTCAACCGTATCGAAATCATCAGCTGCATTGGTGGCGATCGAATAAACAACATCGATCGAAGTGAGTTTGGCCCCTTTCAAGGCGACTGAATTGGAAGGGATGCGGATCGGGACCAGGACGGTGACAGCGGCATCGGCCGCGGTGCGGTTATAGCTGACCACGTTTGAGGCCTCGGCAGCGGCCCAGGTGCCGGCGGACATTTCAAAGTCGGCCGGATGGATGAATTGCGCCATGTGTTCATCGTGTACGTAACCCATAATTTTTAACTCCTTTGTTTTCTAATTTGTTGGGTTGATGAAACTAACCCAACCTACGATTTGGATTCCCGCTTTCGCGGGAATGACAATAAGTTTTGAGCGCATCCGCCGCGCCCCCGCGCAGCATGCGCGCGGGGAACTTGCGGCGGCGGATTAGCGCGATTGTAAAGAACTAACCCAACCTACCCCGCAACGTTGGATTTATGCAGCGGGCGGAAGTCATTGACCCACACAGCCAGGAAGTGGCGAACTTTCAAGCGGTGCTCGTCATTCATGAAAACTGCGGGGCTGAGGGAATCGCCAGCGATGAAGATCTCGGGCATGATGCCGAAGCGTTCGCCGACATAAATCGCGGGCGCGATCAACGGATCGCAAACCGCGGCCCAGTCGGTGGCGTCGGTCCATTCGGGGACAGTGATCACATCGCCGGGCTGGCCGCGCTGCTGATTCTCGCTGTAAATGTTGGCCGCGTTCTCGAGGGAGGGGTAAAGGATCTTCATGCCGGTTAACTGCAGCGCGCGCGGCACGAGCAAGAAGCGCGGATTGATGGCCATTCTTGGCCCGGTACCGATCAGGCCGGCCTCATTCTTGATCAACATCGGCTGGTTATAGACTGCGGTGCAGGCCGCATCCCAGGCCGCCGCCGCGAGAGCGGTGGTGAGCAGGTTGGCATGGCCGCCGGCGGTGGTGACCGCCGTTGCATTGAAGAGCGCGCCGGTGTCGGCCATGGTGGGGCCAACGCCAGCATTGGCGGTGAAGAGAGCAGAGACCAGCGCGGAGATCTTGCGCAGGCCGGCCGCGGCCAGCTCGCGCGGATAAGCCGCGAGCTTGCGGGACATATCGCGATCGATCAGCTCAAGCGTGAGCGGGATATAACCGCCGTACTTGGTGAAGTCGGCCGTTTCGGGGCTGTCTCCGATCGGGAGCTCGGTGTATTCGGCACCTTCGCTCACAGCGGGCAGCGTTCCGACCGTACCGACCAGCGTACCGGTGATGGTGTTGAGACTGTTGAAATGCTCCACGCGGGCGATCCTGTTCCACCAGTCATAACCGGCACGGCCCAGCTCATCCCAGGTATTGACCACGATCTTGTTAAGCGCGTTCTTGACCAGGCCGGTGAAATCGGCCGTGGTGGCCAGCTGGATGCGCTCGGCATCAAAGCCGCCATGGAGATCATAATCTCCGGTGAGCATCAAGTACAGCTCGCGGATGCCGGAGAGCTTAGCGACCTTGAGGCCTTCCTTGCCGGTGTCGCGGGGAGCACCAAGCAGATCATCTGCCGCTGCCTGTAATTTATCAGCGGTATCAAAGACGCTATGAATACGCGGGCCGGAGACAACCGCCCCGCCGGTGAGCTGGGAGACCATCTCGCGCGCGTCCTCGATCGCATCGGTTAATTCCTGGGCCTCGAACAATTTACCCTGGAACTGTTTGCGGACACGTTCCGTCACTGGCGCGGGCAGCTTGGCTGCCGCCAGGGCGGAATCGAGGAACTGTTCGCCCATTTTGACGCGCATCTCACGCGCCTTTTCGGCCTCATCGTTGAGCTGGGCGAGATGTTGCTGGACCGTAACCAATTTCTCGACCTCGATCTTGTCGGCCGTGATCTGGTTTTGCACATGCTCAACCCCGGGGAGCGGGGTTTGCTGTGGCTCTTTTGGTTGGTTTAAATCTTTTGGCATATTAACTCCTTCTCTGTATAAATTTAGTTTCTGATAAATTTCGCGGATAAACTCCCCGCCCCGCGCGGGGTTTACCACCAGATCCACGGAGAAAACCCTGAGGATCTGCTCGACCTGTTTACCGTTGGCGGTGAACACGAGATCAGCGGAAAAACCGATCTTCGGTTTTTCGCCATCGGCCAACATCTGGCGGCCCAGCTCGGAGAGCACGGGGGCAGAAGGCCCGACCGGGCGCAGCTTGAGCATGACACCCTGGGCGGCCTCATCCCATTGGGGAGAGTGGCAGACACCCGCCAGATCGTGTACGGAGTGGCCAAACCAATGGTGATCGATAAAGGTTTGGGCCCCATCCCACAGGCCAAGGGATTGTTTGAGCGTATCGGCTGAGAATTTCCAGCCGTTGCCATCTCCGGCGGTGATCGCGAGGATTTCAAACTCGCCGTTGTGATCGACCTGGGAGCTGGTGAGCTCGATGCGGTGCGATTGTTCGTATTCGATTATTTCTTTTGGCATATAACCTACCTTTCTGTTAGTTGATCAACCGAGCGCATCCGGCGCGCCCCTGCGCGCGCAGCGCAAAGGGCCGCGAGCTGCATGTCGCGAGCGGAAAACCAGCGCGGCGGATTAGCGCGAGGGGTTGAGACAAGTGAGCGATCATGTGACCACCTTCACATAGCGATCATTGGCAGAGACAAAGCCGGACGCGAGGCCGTATTCCGCAGGGATGGCCACCTCATACCAGGTGATACCATCGGAGATAATGTTCTCTTTCATCACCAAAAGCCGCTGGCCTTTCTCCACGAGCAAGGTGGGCGGGGAGTAGAACCTGGGCTCATGCCGCAAGCGCAGGAAGCTGGCCTTGATCTCGATGAATACAGTCGAGGGAAGCAGATCCACATCAGGGGGGGAAATTGGAGAAGGGATGGAATCCTTATCGCAGAAGCGCAGCAGATCGGCGAGCGAGCCATTGAACCAGTTATGATCGATCGGCTTTCTTGATATGACCGCGCCGCTGGCGTTTGTCTTGTCATAGGTGATCTTGTCGCTGAACTGCCAAAGCGCCCAGCGATCCCAGGATTTGGGGAGCAGGATGTTCTCTTCGGTGGTGTAGTGGGCAAGCCAAAGGGGATATTGGCCCCAGGGGGGATTGTTGAGCTGGTTGATCAGGATGGATGGGCTGGAATAGACCATGGGTTTGCGGCCAAAGTATTCCTCGATCTTTTGCAGGCATTTTGTAATTGTTGAAACTGACAGATAGGGATTGTTGCCGTTCTCCACATCGAGCGCGGGCGGCAGGTCCATTTCCACGCCGCATTTTTGGACCCAATCAAAATAATTTTTGGCCTGGCGGGCGGGATCACAATTGACCCATTCTTTATTGATGTTGATGATCTGCTGGCGGAAGTAGTGATACGAGCCCACGAGGAAGCCGGCCTTTTTGGCCTGATGGGCGTGTTCTTTGAAAATATCCCAATTGGCGTAACCTTCGGTGGCCTTGATGATCACGGCCTGACAGCCTTTGTCTTTAAACATCTGCCAATAAGTCGAGAGATCACCCTGATGGTGGCTGATGTCGTGAATTAGTATGCGATCCATTATTTCTCCACTTTTGGAATGGGGGTTTTATCTTCATGGCCATCATCGATGGGGGCAAAATCAGAATTGCCGGGGGCCCCTGGTGTGGCCGCGGGTTTGGCGGGGAGTTTGCCCTGATCGAGATCGATCTCCTGTTTGGCCTTTTCGAGCATGGCCTCGGCATCGAGAGACTCACCAAAGAAGCGGTAAATCACGCGCAAAAATTCATCGTTGGCGATCAAGTCGCGATCCTTGAGATCGCCGAGGACATTGATCATGTAATAGGCCGCTTGCGCGAGCGATCCATTATCGCGGGAGGAAATATCGCTGCCGGTGATAGTGAACTCGGGGGCGGGGTTGAGCTTTTGATCCACGCGCGCGCGGCGGGCGAGGATGACCGCCATGACATCATGCAGCAGCCACAGGAAATATTCCTGGCGCTGTTCATAGCGGCGGAAAGTAGGACCGCCGGCGGATTCCGCGGTAGTGCGGGTGGCGGATTCCGGCTCAGCCAAAAAGTGGAGCGGGATGCCCGCCCCGGCCGAGATCATCTTTTTGAGCGCGAGGCCGTCTTTTTCCGCATCCGCGGATTCGAGGCGCGGGGAGAGAACCTTCCACTCCTCGTTTTCGTCTGCAACAAGAATAGAGCCCGGCTGAGGCGGGGCCGCGTTGAGCGCGTTTTGGCGTGCTTTGCGCTGGGCCTCAGAAGCAAATTTGGCCTGTACGATATACAAGAAAGCATTTCGGAAACGGTTTAGGCGAGCGCGGTCTTGCAGCCAGTTTGAATAGCGCGACAACCAAACCAGGAGCGGGGCAAGGTCTGATTCGCCCCACTGCGCCCCGGCGGGGCGGTTGATGGTGTAGTGCAGGATAACGGCCTGATCGTTGCTATCGGAGAGTGGATCATAGGCGGAAATGGGATCGGGGTTGAGACTTTCGATGTCTGCCTTGGGGATGAACAAAAGCGGCTGTTCGATATCGTTTGGCCGGGCGACAATTTTTTCAATGTGAGAAGCGGGCATGATACGCAGGTATGACATACCGGCGGCATCGGTCGAGAGCAGGACAAAGAGATTTCCGGTGCGGGTGAGCTCATCGGCCATCTCATATACGCGGGTGCTCATGCGATTGAGGCGGTGATTCCAAAACTGATCCAGGAATTTAGATTCGCGAACGCCTTTGCAGTTGATCGAGAGCCCGCCGCCAACGATATATTGGGTGGTGAGTTCCACGATGCGGCGGGCCAGCGGATTCACCCGCCAGGCCTCGAGGGCCTGATCGAGGATCTCCTCGCGATCGAAAGAATAGCGGTCGCGGTCGGACTGTGAGAGTGAGCGTGTGCCGATCAGGAAAGTATCGGAGTTTTCGATCACGGCCAACTGGCCGCGCACAGCGGCCTCGATCTGTTTCTTGAAAATACGGTCAAAAATGCTCATACTGCCAACCTTTCGCCGGAAGAATAATTTTTATCGTTGTACCTGTTGAGACACAGGAACGGAAGCAAACCGATCTCATCACCCATGAAATAATCCAGGCCGCAGGGCGGGATCATTCCCGGAACGCGGCTTTTTTTGCTGAACTGCCAGAAGCTGGCCATGGGGAATGGAAAGAGCGGTTTGGGGAGAGAGAAGCCGCGCTGGGAGAGCCAGAGCGGAAAACCAGCAAAGGGGGCGGGATCATCGAGGCCGCGCCAGCCGCGGGCGGAAGTGGAGATGATCGGTTTGGATTTGAACGCGAGCTCCACGCGGAGCAGGAACGCGAGCAGCTGCTCGGCATTGGGCGGGGCGGATGCCGGCAGGGAGACCACGGGAGTGAGGGAGAAGGGCAGATCGCGGACAGCGGCGACAAAGGCCTCTGCCTGGGTTTTGCCTGGGACGCGGGAGCTGAAGGTATGGACCGGGGCGGCATGGATGCGGTGGGAGGCCGTACCGGCCGCGTTATCGCGGAGCTGGGGATCGATCACCAGATCAGATTTTCCGATCGGGTAATGGGAAGCGGAATAAAACGCGAAGCGGAAGCCGGCCTTTTTGACGGTGGGCCAGTGGATATCTTTTTGCAGGTGAGAAACATCAATGCCAGGGATCATGCTGGGAGGCCTTTCAGTTGAACACGGATAAATAGGTCTTATGTTCTAACATCCAAGACTATAGCAAGACAGTTGCTCATTGCCAATCTGTTAAAAACTGCTATTCTTTTAAGCCACTTCCCCCCTAAATCCCTATTGTGTGTCGTCCGGAAATCGCATAGTAAATGATACGGTCTCCCTCCCTATCTTCAAACCTTGCCAATATGTAATATTTATAAGAATTATTTTAGGGTGTACGTTCCAGAGAGACTATGCATCCTCGTCAGATATTATCTTCCGCGCAACAACATAACCTTAAGGTCCTTGCAATGCTACACGAATAATTGGCAAAATTCCACGCTTGAATCACATCACACTCTGGTTGCTTACTTTAATTAACCAACTTGTTTATTATTCTGGATGGCTTCATATGGAACCTGAAAGATGAGATTTCTGAAATGGAGGTTCTTTTCTCCCGTGTGGATGATTAGCCGCTGATCAGGATCAGGGCACCCAAATCCCTTTCTGCAGGGTATACAATTAATTAAAGAGAAATATCACAACAGAAAGGGAGCAGCAATGGACGAAAATACCTATTTTCAGGAGCGCCTCGAAGGCGAGATCGCCTGGTACGAGCGCAAGAGCAGCATCAACAAGCGCAATTACTACCTCGTTCGCCTGATCGAGTTCCTCAGCGCGGCTCTCATCCCCTTCCTGATCAATTTTCTTTCCAATAACACCGAAATGTTAAAGTTGGCTGTCGAAGTGCTCGGCATCATCGTTGTCATCTCCACCAGCATCATTAGCCTTTTTCGGTTCCAGGAGTTGTGGACCGAATACCGCACCAATGCTGAATCCCTCAAACATGAGAAATTCCTCTATCTTTCTTCAGCGCCACCCTACGATACCCCCGATAAATTCAAGACCCTTGTCGAGCGCGTTGAGCGCCTCATTTCATCCGAAAATTCCCGCTGGCAGGAGTTCACCAGCGCCAGGAACTGACATGCATCCCTACGGCAATGACCTCGACCAGTTCTTCGATTCCCTCCAGATCTTTGATGATCTGCATCGCGGGCACCACTACAAGGCCTTCATCCGCGCAGCCATTAACGAATTTCTCAAAAGCGAAACAAAAGAAGCCGCCTTCGCCGTCTATGACGCCTTTTTCAGCAGCTATCGTATCACCCTCGAAGGCGAAAACAACCGCTTCATCGACCTGCTCGATGTCCTCCGTAGTTACGAGGAAACCGCCGCCACCCTCATCGACCGTCAGCGCGACCACTATATCCATTCCGTCAATGTCTTCATCCTCGGCCTAAGCATTTACAGCCAGAATATCGCTTTCCGCCAGGCCTTTGACACTGCCATCCTCGATAAATCCATATACCCCAATTCATATGACACCCGCCACGAGGAGTTCTTCTACCGCTGGGGCATCGCCGCCCTCTTCCACGATGTCGGCTACCCGATCGAGATCATCGGCAAACAGCTGCAGAAATTCCTCGGCTTCCTGTGCGATGTCGGCGATTGCGGTGAGATAAAAGCCCTGATCGCGTTTGAGAACTTCGATGTCGTCAACATGATTCCCGAGATTCAGCCCAGGGAAGAATTCGCATCTGCCTTCGCGCAAAAACACCCCGCTGTAGCCGCGCTTGATCTGTATAAGCCGGTGGACCTGCTGGCCTATCAACTCTACACCACACTCGGTGTGGACCTGAACCTGGTGCATCAGGCGCTCAACAATTTCGTGGACACCATGGCCAAATACGGCTTCATCGACCATGGCTTCTACAGCGCCATCATCGTCCTTAAATGGTACGGCTACCTCATCCAGAGCTGTAACTTCAAACCGGCTTATTTCTACTATCCCGTCCTCGATAGCGCCAGCGCCATCCTCTTGCATAATTACTACAAGAACGTCATCCAGAAACCGCCCTTTGAAAAAGGGCCGCTCTCGCCGCGTGAACACCCCATCGCCTATCTCCTCATCCTCTGCGATGAGCTCCAGGAATGGGATCGCGAGGGCTATGGCATCATCGACCGCGCCCGCGTCAAACCGACCGATATCTCCATTATGGTCACCGATCAGGCCATGGACCTGACCTACATCACTGGCGACAGAAAACTTCCCGATGAGTTTCCTGCGGAAAAAGTGGAACTGCTGAATAAACTGCTCGATATCAGCGCCCTCTTCCCCGCGGGTTTCTCAGTCGGCAATGAATCGACCGGCGACTTGGCATCGCTGGCAGGCGCGCTCAAAACCCAATCCGGTATCGCCCCCCGCCCATTGCTGGAGAATCTGGAAAAGCTCGCCATCGAGATCCATAAACTGTACAACCAGAACGAACTTGAACGCAAGAAAGGTCAACCCCTTGAGTACCCCAATTTTTCCGACCTGCCGGATTCGCTCAAGTACAGCAACCTGCGCCAGGCCAGGGAGATCACCGAGAAGCTCGATCTGATCGGCTGCGAGATGCGCCCTGCCGGCAGCGAAGGCGAACCGTTAGAGCAAATCCCTGAGGAACAGGTCGAGATGCTGGCCATCCTCGAACACGAGCGCTGGATCGAGGAACGCCGCGCTGGCGGATGGACCTACGGTAAAGTCAAAGATACCGCTAAAAAGATCACCCCTTACCTGGTGCCTTATCACCAGCTCAGCGAAGACATCAAGGAAAAGGACCGCGATGTGATCCGCAACATCCCCGCGCTCCTCGACCGCATCGGCATGGCCGCCTGCCGCAAGCAATCCCTGCCCTGGTTCTGATCACGCACTTTACACAGTAACAGGCATTTCTGATTGGATTGATAATCTTAGCATATTCATTATTCCTCAAAACCCCTTGAAAATTCCGTACATCTTTATCTAGGGCAAATGTGACAACTGCTTCCACAGTGATGCCGTTGCTCTGTTGCTTGTGCGGTTTCTGGCCAATAAATACTGCTGCATCCCAAAATCGGAAGATAAAAAATCATACCCCTTGTAAAATATCAAATCTAAGTGTAATATTAGGTTTACCTTATATTATTAAGTATATTATTTTAGGACTACCTTATTATGAACGCGTCAGCATTAACCCTCTCAAACAGCATGCAGATGTACCTGGTCAAGATCAAACGCCTGGAATCAGGTTCTGATCCGGTTCCTCTCTCCATCCTGGCTGATTCCCTCAACATCTCACCCGTTTCCGTTAATGAAATGTGCCGCAAGTTGGACGAGATGGATTTGGTCCGCTACCTGCCATACAAAGGCGCTTCCCTCACCGAACTGGGTGACCAGCACGCCCGTACCATCCTGCGCCGCCACCGCCTGTGGGAGGTTTTCCTTGTTAATGAACTGCACTTCAAGTATGAAAAAGCACACGAACTGGCTGACGCGCTTGAACATGTCACTACTGTCGATCTGGCAGACCGGCTGGATGAATATCTTGGGTTCCCCAGGCAAAACCCGGATGGCAAGCCCATCCCTGCCGCTGCTGAAGCGCCTGCCCTCCCGGAACTAAAATCACTGGCGGAACTCCCCGCCGGGACAAGCGCGTCCTATTCCCTCAACGGGACCGAACCCGCTGCGGCCGAATACCTGCGTGCCAATGGCATCCCCAATGGCGCGCCAGTCACCATCCTTGCCCGCTCCGATCAGTTCATGCTGGTCTCCATCGGGCAGCACAACCTTCATTTGTCCATGCAAATTGCGCAGGGAATTCGCGTATTTGCTGATCCATTCGTGCAGGAGCACAAAATGCAAAATATTACACCCGTTAAGGAGATCATTATGGATAACATCCAAACACAAACAAGAACATTGAAAGATCTCAAAGTCGGCCAGAGCGGTGTCGTTGTCCGTGTAGCCGGATCCGGCTCGGTTAAACAGCGCATGATGGATATGGGCCTCGTGCCCGGCAGCCAGGTGACTGTCATCCGCGTCGCCCCGCTCGGAGACCCGATCGAGATCTCTCTCAAGGGCTATAACCTCTCGCTGCGTAAAAGCGAAGCAAAAGACATCTTCATCGAAGCCTAACGACCAGGAGTAAAGATGATGCCGTTAAGCTTGGCACCCGTCAACACAAAACTAGAAGTGATTGGGTTTCGTGGTGGCTTTGGGATGCGCCGCCGCCTGGCGGATCTGGGTATGAACGTCGGCATGGTTGTTTCCGTTGTCTCGGCCCAGCCTCATGGACCGCTGGTGGTGGATATGAAAGGCTCCCGCTTCGCCATCGGCCGCGGGATCGCCCACCATGTCTCTGTTAAACCGATCTAAATATTTCCAAGGAGAAAGAGCATGAAAGAATTTACAGTCGCGTTAGCGGGTAACCCTAACTGCGGAAAAAGCACGATATTCAACGCCCTCACCGGTTCCCAGCAGCATGTTGGTAACTGGCCCGGAAAAACCGTTGAAAAAAAGGAAGGATTTTTTACCCACGAAGGTAAGAAGATTAAAGTAGTTGATCTGCCCGGCACCTATAGTTTGTCCGCGTATTCACAGGAAGAGGTCATCGCCCGCGATTTCATCTTAAATGAGAAACCGGATGTGGTCGTTGCAGTTGTGGATTCCACCAACCTCGAACGCAATCTCTACCTGGTCGTCCAGCTGCTTGAACTAGGTTCGGATGTCATCATCGATCTCAATATGAGCGACCTGGCTGAAGCCGACCAGATTAGGATCGATATCGATAAATTGTCGTTTGCTTTGCATTCAGAGATTATCAAAACCACCGGCTGTAAAGAACAGGGTGTCCAGGAACTGAAAACCCTTCTGGCTGCCAGGACACAATAAAGGAGAAATAACACATGGTAACCACAGCATTAAAAGACAAAATGTTTGCCATAAACTATGGAAACGTTGTTGAATCGGAGATCAACCATCTGCAGCAGTTGATCGAAAAGGATCAAGCGCTTGCAGCTGAATTTGAGCCCCGCTGGCTGGCGATGAAATTGATCGAACAGGATCAGAATGTGATCGAAAAGTTGTCAGCATTTGGATCCAACCAGGAATTGATGGCATCCGCCCAGCAATCGATCAAGAAACTGGAAGGCCGCTTTTCAGATGGCGTTGATACGCTCTTTGCTGATAAGCGCTATGGCTGGATCAATGGCCTCGTGCGTGAGGTGGTTGATGACAGCAAAGCCACCCGTATTTCAGTCAGCGACCGTATTGATAAGATTGTCACCAATCGCATCCTCGGCATCCCCATCTTCCTCTTCCTGATGTGGGCCGTCTTCAAGATCACCACCGATGTCGCCGGGCCCTTCCTCGATTGGGTCGATGGTGTCATCGGCGGCCCTCTCACCAATTGGGTCATCAGCCTCCTTAGCCTTCTCGGGCTGGGTGGCACCTGGATCGAAAGTCTCTTTGTGGATGGCATCATCGCCGGTGTTGGCGGCGTGCTTGTCTTCGTTCCTGTCATGCTCGCGCTTTATTTCGCGCTCGCTCTGCTGGAAGACTCCGGCTACATGGCCCGCGCTGCTTTTGTCATGGACCGTTTCATGCATGGGCTCGGTCTACATGGCAAATCATTTATGTGCATGATCGTTGGTTTCGGCTGCACTGTCCCCGCATGCTACGCCACCCGCACGCTCGAGAACCAGAAAGATCGTATCCTGACCGGCTTGTTGGTGCCCTTCATGAGCTGCGGCGCGCGCCTGCCTGTCTACGTACTCTTTGCTTCCATCTTCTTCCCCCAGAATAGCAACGCGGTCATCTTCTCGCTCTATGTCGGGGGCATCGCCGTGGCAGTGCTGCTCGGTGTCCTTCTCAATCGCACCCTCTTCAAGAATCGCGAACGCTCTCCTTTCGTCCTCGAGCTGCCGCCCTACCGCCTGCCAACTGCCCGCAATATCTGGTTTCTCATGTGGGAACGCACCAAAGGTTTTGTCAATAAAGCCTTCTCCTTCATCATGATCACCAGCGTTGTCATCTGGCTCCTGCTCGCCATCCCGGTCGGCGGCGGTGATTTTGCCGAAATTGATGTGGAAAAAAGCGCGTTTGCCTCTGTCAGCAGTGTCTTTGCGCCGGTGCTCAAACCGACCGGTTTCGCCAGCTGGCAGAACGCCGGCTCTCTCATCACTGGCTTCGTCGCCAAGGAGGTTGTCGTCAGCACCATGGGGCAGATTTTCCGCGTCGAAGAAGTGGAAGAAGAAGCCCAACCGACCACTTTCATTCAGGATGTCGGCACAGTCATTGGATCCTTTTTCACTGCTGCCTGGGATACAGTCAAATCTTTCCCTCTTATCATCGGTATTGATCTTTTCGAGGGCGAAGAGGAAGAACAACCAACCGAACTGATGGGCGTCGTCCAGAACCATTTTGAACAGGTCAGCGGTGGGCATGGAGCTTTGGCGAGCATCGCCTTCATGGCCTTCATCCTGCTCTACACCCCATGCATGGTGGCAATGGCAGCCCAAATTCAGGAGTTTGGCGTCAAGTGGGCGCTCTTCGGCGCGGTTATGCAGCTATTCCTTGCCTACGTCTTCTCCGTGCTCATCTTCCAGGGTGGCTTGTTGCTCGGTGTGATATAACACGCCCGACTATCAACACACTAGAGGCGCTCGCTAACCGAGCGCCTTCTTTTGAAATATCACCGGACCGGCCGGCTGTTAACGCGATCCTTCTTTAGGAGTGTTGTGTACCTATCAAGGTATATAACCGCGACCTCAACTATAACATCTCCTTCCTGCTCAATCCCATCGGCATGACCGCCTACCGCAAGCAAGCCCTGCCCTGGTTTTAAGATAAAAAATTGAACTTCCAACGGTCTTTGCCTGATTGATCATGCCTGGTAATTGAGTATCCTCGACTAGCCACACCAATCAATTCTGCAACTTGGGACATCCTCAATCGTGTTTTCCGCGTGTATAATTTACAACAATCATTGATACAATACAGGGATAATGAATCCAAGGCCACTTAAAAAATTACTTCTATTCACCATAATACTAGCCGCCTGCAAACCGCCCATATCTCAATCTATTAGTCAGCCAAAAACGATCGGTACGATTGCTGTCGGGTCTGCCGCCCCCTCCCCGTTTTTTTTATCAGACCCTGAACTAAAGAATGGCGAATTTTTATATGAGAATCAAGACGGCACATTCTCCGTAACTATCCCTGAATCCTTCGATCCCAACCATCCTTTAATGCCATCATATGTTTGGCACATCAATCCGAATATTGATCCAGCTATCACCGCTGTTATTATCCAATTTGATCTATTGGGAACTGTGCCGGAAAATGACCCGGCTTTATTTGCTTATGATCGGGGGTTCTTTGCCGGATTATATGATTTTTCAGAGCTCTCCTATCAACCAGTCATCTCCGAACCTTGTGATTCGGAAAATCAGGAGGAATGCCAGCCCTATGAAAATGTGGGTGAAGATGAAATTTTGCAATACCCGGAGTTCTCTCTAAATCTTGACCGTTACATCAGCCGGCGTGAAAAAACAGTGATGATCACCATACCGTATGACCAATTCCGCGGTGCGCAGCGGGAATTAACCTTGCAGTTCCTACCTGGCGCCTGCTTCACTCCGCCCGTTGCGTATATTGAGTCCGATCCTGCTCTCAGTGCGTCGGTCCTTCCGGAACTTATGGCTTCCCAGCCACAAGATTTTATCTACGACTACACTACATTTTTCAAGGATTATTGGGATGATACCCTTCCCATTCAGGACTTTGAGCCTGAACGTTTCAAGCATAATGAGTTCAGAAATCGTTTTT
This sequence comes from uncultured Pelolinea sp., assembly GCA_964612815.1. Taxonomy (GTDB): domain Bacteria; phylum Chloroflexota; class Anaerolineae; order Anaerolineales; family Anaerolineaceae; genus Pelolinea. Next base: position 236,228 of record CAZTCV010000001.1, read on the forward strand.
TTGACCGCGAGAAATGGAGCGCGGATTTCTTCGGTCTCGATACGCTCTTCAATGAAGATTATTCTGTAAATTTGCCTTTCTCTGATTTTCAAATCCTTTATGGCGATGAGAAGATTGGTCCTTATGCTATAGTCCCGGAAGCTATGCCCTATTTTTTATTCTCATTTCATGAAAGCGAATATTATAAAATTGCCGATTTTATCATTGAGAACATGGTCGATGAACAAGGCTTGATCAAAGGAGTATGGGATGTTCAAAATGCCGCTCTGGTGCAAACCGCATGGCAGCCTGCCAGTCTACCTGTGGTTGAAGCGCTTGGCGCGAACACCGATGAGTTGATGCAGGCGTGCATCGACCATGAAATCGTTTCTATTAATGAGAAATGGTATTATGCCCCGCGCGGGATCAACCAGGATGGCGCCATGCAATTAAGCCTCTGGGATTTTAATGTGGGTAATGGCTTGTTTGGGTTGACAAATGAAAACTCGGGGATTCCCCAGGATCAGCGCGTAAAACTCCTCACTGCCTACGCAAATTCTCTCGAGCTTCTGCTCGAAGCGCAGGAATCCACCCCCACCAATCTCCCGCCGCAGAAATTCAATGTCTTTTTTAATTCGGATGGTAGTTATCAAATCAGCACTGAAGGAGACTTCTTCATTGATAACCCCTACGTCTTTATGCATGCGCTCTTTTATGGTGCATACCTTAACAAAAACATGTCCTATATCGGTCGAAGCATGTCAGAAGGCGAGACATTTATGAACCTCATTGAATGGATCGCCGCCAATCCTGATTCCCCACTGCGCACGGATTGGTACGCCGAAGCCTATGATCTGGCTTTTGATATGGATACAGTCTCCCGAATTTTAGGAGTATATTATAAAAGTCTGTATCATATCTATTCCTTTGCCCGCATGCAGGATGCGGATTCCGCGTTTGCGCCTGGTTACGATATTCAAACCGGTCAACCCATTTTTCTCGACCCGCTTCCAGCTACAGCCGAAGGATCTGGCACCCGCTGGGATCATTTTTACCAGCGGTTTGGTACGCCCCGTCACCTGGTTAATTGGTTTTTTATTTCTGGTTTCGCTAACGATCAGCCAATGGCATTCACCTCTCTCGAGGGGCTTGCCATTGACATGGCTGTTTTTCGTGAAACGGTTCTGCCTGGCAATGTTGACGTGCGACCCGTGGGTTTTTCACATTTAGAATTACTCGAAAGGAACGGTTTCCAAATATCGACAGATGGCGGATTCTTAAGCCGTGGTTTTTGGGCACACCCCTGGCCGACAGGTGGGGGTGGTCACTTCAGCTTCGCCCATGCCCACAGTTTCTCCTGGCGTGAGGATGTGGATCAGTTTATGGAGCGTATGCTCCGCGAAAATGGCATTGAGCTGGAAGAAATAGATAAAGAATAATGATGGCTTAGAACCCCTTATCCATCTCCTTCAGCGGATCTTCCGCCTCGATGATGAACGCCGGCATATGCACATACCACTTCTGCTTATCCAGCACCGCGCACATCGCCGCGGATATGAGCAGATCATCATGCACCAGGTCGCCGGTAGCGGGGTCGCGTGTGCCATCCGGCACGCCCCACCTGACCCGCTTTTGCGGACCTTCCAGGATCTCGAACTCGCAGAACTCCACCTGCCGCCAGAACTCCGCGTCTGCTGGCTGGTAGTCTTTGAAGCGGCCGCTATCGATAATGCCAAGGAAATCCCAGAGCAGATCGGATTTAGTGCGGGTGTTGAACTCAAAGGGGATGACCTTATCGCCCAGGGCCGCGGAGAGGAAAGAGCACATCCCCGCGCCGACACCGGTCGCATCCACCGCCACAAAGCGGACATCGAATAAATCCAGGATGGCCTTGATCTCGCCGTACAACTTGGCGTGTTTGGTACCGATCCAGGCATAGCGGTTGATCACTTTGAAAGATGGTTTGTTGATCAGGGGATCATCCACCGAAGAGAGATCGATCTCAAAGATGGTCAAGCTGGTGCTGTCGCGTTTGGGATTGGCGAGCTCCTGCGCGCCGGATTCCTGCGCGGCCGGATCAGCGAGCACGGCCTCATCCTCGCCGGCCAGATCGAGCGCGGCCGCATAGATCTTGCCTTCGATCGGCGCGGCAGCTGGCGCGTGTTTGCCTTGCATGAGCGCGCAGCGCTCAGGCGGGAAGAGGCCACCCTCAGCGTCTATTTCTTCGCTGAAATATTGCGTCTTGATCATGGGGTGATTGCGGCCAAGCCGCGCCACCTGCGCGGTCACGAACTCACCGTAGGCCGGGACCTCAGCGGCCACATCATCCGCAGTGAGCACGAACACCCTCCTGATACCGTCTTTCTTTTCGGCCTCGCGGGCCGCGCGCAGCTCGCGCGAAAGCAGCGTGCGCGAAGTCCAGGCCGTGCCCCAAAAAACGCGGGTGGCGTTGGTGGATGCCGCCATGGGAGCAATATCCTTGTCGTACTTGGCGATCATCACATCCTGGGCCTCGTCCACCTCGAGCAGGACCGAAGCGGTCGCGCCGACTATGTTGGATCGGGGCTGGCCGCTGAAAAAATAGATGCGGGCGTGGCCGGTGCGGAAGATATAACCGGATTCCTTGTGCCAGAGGTGCTGCGCGATATGGTTGGCGGATAACACCCGCTCCAATCGCCGCATCGCGTTGAGCGTTTGCGGTTTCCAGGTGGGCGAGATCTTGACCATCTCGGCCCCGGGCATCTGATAATTGATCGTCAAAAGATATGTTTCGAGCTGGGCTTGCAGCTCGTTCTTGCCGGACTGCCTTGGGAACATGATCACGAAAGAGCGCCCCGCGCCGGAGAACACCGATTCGCAGATCGCCTCGGCCACCCCGCGCTGATAGTCGCGCAGGGTGATATTGGAGGTGTGATCGATGAAAATATCCACATCCAGCAGGGCAGCTTTTACGAGTTTCTTGGTTTGGGATTGGTCTGTCATTCATTCAGATCCGGCCCCCCAGCCAGGCCGCGATCGCGGCGGCGATGAGGGTCAGGGCGGCTTGTCCGGCCTGTTTGATGCTATCGGAAGTTTTGAGAGAGATCACAATATCATCCATCTTGCGGATGCGCTGTTCCTGGTCTTGATGGTCCTGTTTGAGCAGATCGATCTGGGCCTGCAGCAGATTGATGCGCTCGGCCTCGATCTCCTTGTGGTGCTGGAGCGCCTGATCCTGGGAAGAGAGCTGATTTTTGATAGAATCCGCCAAGCGCGAGATTTGTTCGGATAGGAGTTTGCCGGTCGAATCGTCCATAATTGAGCCCCATTTCTGTGAGTGCGCTGATGAGCGCGCAGATTATTTCATTTTTGGTAGCGTTGGCTAATTTCATGCGCGGCCTCTCCAATGGCCTCAGCGAGCAGATCCTCGATGTTTTGGGATTTGCCGCTGGAAAGATGTTGAACGCGGATCAGGCCGGCGAGGCGGGTAGAAGCCGCGCCCAGGGTGGTGAGGACCGATTCCCAATCTGCGAGGGTTTCGGCCTGGCTATCGGCGAACTCAAACACACGCCGGATCATGACGCGCAGCAGGGAAATTTCATCGTCCAGGCTGTTCTGCAGCATCGTCTCCAGGTCACACAACTCCAGCGCCTTAAAGCGCCGTGAATAAAACCCATGCCGCCACGCGTTCACATTTCCCGGTTGTCCGCCCGGCTTACGCTTTCCATCTCTCTTTATCATCAATTCTTTCGGATCCGGCTTTTCCATAATAATCACCTGATCTGTCATCGCGACCATGCCGCGGCTTCCACTTTTCAACCCAACAATTTCATTGTCTCGCAGGTCGGGTTGCGCTTTTCAACCCAACACCTGTCCCTTGTCATTGCGAACATGACGCAGTCATGTGAAGCAATCTCCCACATGTCTTGCAAAAAATGCCTGTCTTCCTACTTCATATTCATGTTGCACTTTTCAACCCAATATCCATATTCTCGTAGGGTGCGTTGAGCTTAATCCAACGCACCAGTAATTAATTTTTGCGAACGGCCAACGGGAGAAAACCAATCTCCTCCCCCTTTTCCATGGGATTGAAACTCCCTAATGGAGAGTTTCAATGGGAAAGGGAGGGGGTTCATAAACCGTCTGCCATTGTCAATTCTCTGCTTCACCAGCCCGGACCGGCAGAGGAGCGCCTTCTTCATTCTGATCTCGCCCTGGATGGCAGGTCTGCCGCTCTCCCGTCCGGCCATTGGTCCGCTTGCAGACACTGGCTGCGATACAAGAACAATTGTTCTGTCCACGCTCGATAGAATAGCAAAAACGCGATCACTGGGCAATCTGTCAAAAAATGCATATTCTTTAAGCTGCCTCCCCGCCCTTTCATTAACCGCCAATTTCTCACTTTCTTTGGTTTACATGGTAAAATATAAATGGTCACAAAGTCGGGGGACAACATAAACTTTTCAGCCGATCCTTCATCCACACCGTTCTATTAACATGTCCTATCCGCACGCCCATATCAAGAAAGGAGGTTTATATGCCTGATGATTCTCAAGAAATGCAAACGATCGTTCTAAAACTAAAAGCCTTTACCGATGAGCAGCTTGCCAAACAACTCGTAATTGTTCAAGACCTGCTCGATCACACCAGTTTTGAAGACATCACTTGTACCCACTACATCAAGGAAAAACGGGGTTTCCGTTGTTGCGCCCGCATAACGGCTCGCGCTGCCATCCCGGATTACCTTCAGTTCGCCTCAGAACTGGCCACATTATCATGGGGCCCTATTGACGATTTACCTGCAGCATGTTGCCTGCCAACTTTTCACTCCATCTATATACGCTGATTTTTGCAAAGAATGATGGCCTTGGGGAGGAACATGGATATCGCCTGGTCAAAGAAAGAACAATAATCGTCTATAATCTCCCCCATGTCATTCTTCACCCGCGTCAAAGCGTTCATCGCCTCCCCAGCCGGACGGCGCATTAACCTCTGGTTTTCCTTTTTCCTCTTCTGGGGTGCCATTGCCTCCTTCATTCCCTACCTCAGTCTCTACTATGACAGCATCGGCCTCACCGGCACCCAGATCGGCACCCTCAACAGTGTCCGCGCCGCCCTTTCTTTCATCACCGCCATCGCCATCGCCTTCCTCAGCGACGTTCTCCGTCGCCGTAAACTGGTCTTCATCCTCGCTATTTTCGGAATGGTCATCCTGCTCGCCATTTTTCCTTACATGGCATCCTTCATCACCATCCTGCCCATCATCGCACTTTATTCAGCTCTGCAGACGCCCAATATCGCCATCCTCGACCAGGAAACACTCTCCATCCTCAAAAACCCGCGCGATTACAGCATCATCCGCGTCGGCGGGTCGTTTGGTGTCGGTGTCATCACCCTTCTCACTGGACTCATCATCGACCGTCCCGGCGTGCCCCTCACCGCCATCTTCTATGTGCATATTATTTTACTCATCCTTTTGTACTTCCTGGTTCTCGCCCTGCCCGATTCACAAAATCAGCAGCAACAGGGCAAGATTCCTTCAACAAAAGACATTGTTGACCTCTTGCGCATTCCCGGGTTCACGCTCTGGCTGGGGATCATCTTCCTGTTCGGTTTAGGCGATGCCGCCATGATCAATTTCCTTTTCCTCCACATCCGCAGCATCGGGGGCAGCGCCTCCCTCATGGGCCTGGCAACCGCCTTCTCCATCGCGGGTGAGATCGCCGGCTATTACCTCGCCCAGCGCGTGCAGCGCCGCGTCGGTTCCCGTCGCATGATCATTCTCGCTTTCATCTTTCGCATCTTCTGGTTCGTCCTGATCGCTTTCAACCGCGCCCCGCTCCTCGTCCTCCCGATTCACATCCTCAATGGCATCGGCTTCTCCCTCGTCAGCGCTGGCAGCGTCGCCTATGTCAACGAGCGCGCGCCTGCCCACATCGGCACCACCGCGCAGGGCGTCCGCAGCGCCATCCTCATCCGCCTCAGCGGCGTCGTCGGTTCCCTCATCGCCGGTTTCATCTACCAGCGCTCAGGGTCTACCCGCATGTACCTCATCTTCGCCGTTTTTTCCATCATTTCGCTCCTGCTTGCCGCCCTCCTGCGCAGCGCCGACCGCCGCCGCGAAGCACGTCTTAATCCGTAAGTTCTTTTGATTCCTCATCCCATCGCTCCACCTTGGTTTTGCCATCTCGAAACCTACGAAGCAGGTCGTGGCGATCTCCCTCCCCAATCACCACGAACACCCTGTTTACTGATTCGCCAGGGAGCGCTGGGGATTTTTCAAAAGCGTCACAACTGAATTAATATTAATACACGGAATAAAATTCCTTTTTCTGTGTATTCTCCATCCTCACGTATAATCACACCCATGTCTCTCACCAACCGCATTAAAGACTTCTTCGCCAGCCCAAAAGGCCGCCTGTCCGGTCTGTGGCTTTCCTATTTCCTCTACTGGGGATCCATCGCCCCCTTCATCCCTTACGTTGGCCTTTATTATGAAAGCGTCGGCCTTTCTGGCACCCAGATCGGTACGCTCAACAGTGTGCGCGCCCTCGTCTCCTTTGTCAGTGCCATCGCCATCGCCTTCCTTACCGACCTCCTGCGCCGCCGTAAACTCATCTTCGTACTCTGCATCATTGGCATGATTGCCGCGCTGTTCATCTTCCCCTTCGCGCTCTCTTTTGCCACCCTCATTCCGATCATCGCCCTTTATTCCGCTTTTCAGGCGCCTGCCATCGCCATTCTCGATCAGGATACCCTCTCCACGCTTGAAAACCCGCGCAACTACAGCAAAGTACGCGTTGGCGGCTCCTACGGCTGGGGCATCATCATCTTCTTCGCCGGCCTCATCATCGATCGCCCCGGCATTCCCCTTACGATCATCTTCGCTCTGCACATCTTCTTCCTGCTTTTCCTGCTCGCACTGGTCGCTTTCACCCCCAAAACCGACACAGTGTCTACTACAGAAAAGGCGTCTTTGAAGGATATCGTCGATCTTTTCCGCCATCCCGGCTTCTCCCTCTGGATGGGTGTCATCTTTCTGTTTGGCATGGCCGAAGCCAGTCTGATCAACTTTCTCTTTCTTCACATTCGCAATATCGGCGGCAGCGCCTCCCTCATGGGTCTGGCCATGACCTTTGCCATCCTCGGTGAGATCATCGGCTTCAATTTCGCCAGGCGCCTGCAGGGCCGCATCGGCTCCCGCCGCATGATCGTGTACGCCTTCGCCATCCGCACCATCTGGTATATCTTCATCGGGCTGAACCACATCCCCCTGCTCGTCCTGCCCATCCAGATCCTCGGCGGCGGCAGCTTCTCCCTTATCGAAGCTGGCAGCGTCGCCTATGTCAACGAACGCTCGCCGCAGCGCATCGGTACCACCGCCCAGGGAGTACGCAGCTCGATCCTCCTGCGCCTCAGCGCTGCCATCGGTTCGCTCTTCGCCGGCGCCATCTACCAGCGCTCCGGCTCCGCCCGCATGTACCTCATCATGGCCATCGTCTCTGCCGCGTCCTTCATCCTCGCCGCCATCCTGCGCAACATCGAACACCGCCGCGAAAGTCATATCTCTTCATAGAGTGCGTTGAACGCATTTCATCCTCGCCACCTTTATTTTGTCTTTGCAAATCTCTCTGCGGGAGATGAAATAATCTCCCTCCTAAAACACCATGCCTCGTAAACCGGGTTGCACTCTTCAATCCATCATCACAATTTAAATCAAAATAGCGGGATGTTCCCATCCCGCCTCTTGTGTGAAATCTTGTCTACTCGCTTTTTTTGGTGCTGAACTTGAACGGCACATACAATGGGCAAAATCCGACAAACGAAGTCAGCACAAACACCGCTCCCAGTACCACCAGCACAATCCCCAACACACCCGTCACGACCCCGCTAAAATACAGGTACGCGAACAAAGCGGCGACTGCCACTCGGATGATGCGGTCTAACGATGACATATTCTTTTTCATAATAATTTCTCCTTCAATAAGTTAATTTTTACTATCGTAATCCTTCCTCCCTCCGAATTCCATCAGCGATCTATTAACAAATGCATAATCAGTTTCAATGAGTAAAGTAGGTTGGTTTGAGGCACGAAACCCTCACCCTTTACCGCGAGCATACCTTCTCAAATAAAAGATCACAATTCTCACCAAAATATCTGCATATGAAAGAGCGAGATGTTGTCATCTCGCTCTTGTTTATTGTTCCTATTGATATTCTACCGGCGACCGCCGCGTCCCATCCCCATCCCCAACGGCTCCGCGTCGCATGTCTCTCCATCGCAGACCTCAGGGTCCATCACCCTCGCGCCATTTCCGCCGCCAAATTGTCCATCAGCGCGATTGCCAAAGTTCGGCTGCGCGCCATCATTCAGTCCGCTGCCGTATTGGCCGCGTCCATTGCCGTTCATGCCAAACTGCTGTACCACGATCCCGTCAGCAGCCGCCAGTGCAACAGCTTCATCCTGTGCGTTTTCCATTATGGACTGGAATTCCTCAGCGCTCAAACCAAGTTCCAGCGCGATCAAATAATGCGTCTTGCCTTCCGCTTCCAGCGCGTTCAATTCTTCCACGCTCAGCCCCAGGCTTTCCGCGATCACCGCTTCCATATAATCAGCCAGCAGCCCATCGTTCTCTTCATCATTGCCCCGACCAAACCCCGCGCCAAATACTGCGCTGTCAATCGTGCTCGCCGATACGCTGCCAATGCTGGCCAGAGCCAGGACCAATACTGCCATTCCGCTGATTATCTTAGTGCTTGTTTTCATTTTTTGTGCTCCTTGTCTTGATTGTGATAATCCAAGTATCCCAAACAGATGTGAAGAAAAAATGAAGAAGGTTTGTGCGCTTTGTGAAATATTTATGTCCTTAAATATCTTCGCATGTCCTCTTGAACGCGCATTGGTTTTTTCCCGCCAGTGCTATAATTCCTCCCACACGGAGAGGTGCCGGAGTGGACGATCGGGGCGGTCTCGAAAACCGCTGCAGCTTTTGGGTTGCCGAGGGTTCGAATCCCTCCCTCTCCGCTGTTTTATTTAAAAATGAATGCAAAATTGGGGGATATCTTTTATTGATGGATATACTGGGATTCGAACCCATGCGGGTGTGAGCCGTTAAGAAAGTCTGCCTGTGGCAAGCTTTCAGGCGAACACGCGAAGCCGATACGGCTGAGCGGAAAGCGTACTCAGCACGCGGCGAATCCCTCCCGCTCCGCTGTTTTATTTATGCATGTATGATCCCGGTGAAATGTATTCAATCAAGATGTCATTCAGAGGTTGGAACCAACTTATAGCATAAACCAACCATTCTATTCATGCTCTTTCTTTCATGAAGCGATTGTTTCGCTCACCCTGCCTTAATCCTGATCAATGGCTCATTTTTGTGGCGTCTGGTTGATGCGGTGGGCGAAATAATCATTCCGCCCTCCCTTGATCGTGTGCTTATCGATCACATCGCCGATGCCCATCTTTTGATATTCCATCGGAAGCAGGAAGAACAGCGCCGCGGCACTGGCCAGGGAAAGGAACAGCCCTGATATCAAAACGATATCCATAAAGGTAAGCCCTTTTTGCGGACGATGGAAAATCGCCCCGATGGCAAAAAGAAGAATAGATACAGCGAAGGTGATTGACGCCGGTTTGATCATTTTCATTAAGGATTCTTTGCTCTGTACTTCAATCATTAATCGCGCCCCGCACACGCCACACTGGTGCGCGATGGCCGTTTTTTCTACAGCCGGCCGCTGAATAGTCAGGGGATACTTTGAATATCTTGAAGTGGCGATTCGGTCCCCAACAACATTTCTCCCCTCTGATACCCCATGCACATGGATGATCTCCACGGTAACATCGCCCTGCTCAATATATTCCACCGAACCTCTTGGCCTTAAACCCCAGGCGATCATCTTTTCCAGTGCGTTCATCTGCTTCCTCCTTACGCCTACACGTGATCAATCTCAATCCAACTGCGTCGTCCTATTGCAGTTTGCTTCCCCAATCCATACGATAATTTAATAATATACAGAAATATGATTAAAAGTCTATAGGCTGATCTGGGTTTTTTCCTCTGGCGCGTGAACGCCCGCGTCCAATCCCTCCACCTTCGTGTACTATTAAGAAGCTGTAGGTTTTTCACTTCTTTTTCAGCGATCGGCCTTACCCAAATTGTTCGATCTCTATTTAGGAAACTATGCGATAATGGTTTCATAATGATCATTGAACAATATCTTCGCTTCCATTATGCTTGGCGCTTGGCTTGCCTTCCAGGTCATCCTTAATTCCGCCTGATATTCTTCAATTGGTACCGCAAAATATTTTAGGAGATAAAATTGGGGTTTTTTAGCAAAAAAACACACTCTGTTTCAGAATTAATTGCTATGTTTGAAAGTGATAATATCGAGACCAGAACTGGCGCAGTGGTCGAATTAGCGTTCATGGACCCGCTCCCATTCGACGAGTTGCTCGATGCGCTTAAAAACGGAACACCGTTTACCAGAGAATGCGCTGCTGCGGCATTGGGGAAAAGTGGTGATGCACGCGCCATTGAACCGGTGCGCGAGGTGTATAAGTACGATAACAATCAGGCCGTTTGCGCGCGCGCGCGTGAAGCGCTTGACCGTCTTGAAGGCCGTATGTGATCTTGTAACGATCAACGCTAATTGGTGATATCTTCTTAGGATGTTCATTAAAGGCGCATCAATGAATATCATGAAAATTCTTGATCGTATTCCTGGCAATTCATCCAAATCTGCATTTGGAAAGAGAATAATTGAATCGGTAAATCGATTATCTAAATCGGTATTGTGCGTAATGTCGCTACCTACAGCTGATTTTCACACGAATATGCTGACAATCCCTCTCTCTCAGCCATTGATAGGGTGTTGCTGAGGCGGCGTGCATCAGCCCATACCTAAACAATAATTTCTTTTCTTTAATTAAATGCGACCACCTTAAGCTTCTCACACCTTTCAAGGCCGCTGCGGTCATTGATTTGCGTGGAATCGGTATAAATCTCCCGCAGATTCCTGCATCCGGTAAGGCCATCCAGGTTTTCAATAAAAAAGCTGCCCTCGCCCATCCCGCCATTGTAATCCTCACCCACAAAGGTGTTGCCGATCGATATTCTCTCCAGCCCTTCGTTTTCACCGCATTCCAGTGCAATGTTGACACGATAGTCCGCGGAAGATGAAATAAAAAGCCTCCTGACCGATTTGGGGATCCTGATCGTCAGTGTGTCCGTTTCACTGATTTGCAGCCCATCAATGATCAGGTTTTGGCTGCCCGCATACGTCTCAAGGCGCTGCAGGTCCGCCATATTCCCAACCCAGAAACGATCATATTCCGGAAATTCCACCCCTGTTTCCCCTGGCTCTTCAATTATTTTCACATATTCCGGATCGCCAATGTCATAAGCCAAACCTATTTGCGCGCCAGCATGCATCGCCGCAAATTGCAAATGGTCCAATCCATCAAACAGGGAAAGACCAAAGGATTCCGGATCGTAATCTCCGGTAATTCGCGGCCATCGCATGGAGAAATATTCCAGCTTCTTCAGTTGGCCAACATCTTTAATATGATTGATCTCGGTGCCGTCTATCCGCAGGTATCTCAGATTCTCAATTTGAGAAATAACCGAAAGATCGTTGACTGCCATTTCGATCAGATCCAGATATTCCAGGTTATCAAGCGCGAGCAGCGGGGAATAATCCTCGATCCCGTTCCATCGCACCAGCTGCAGCAATCTTAAGTTTTTAAGGCCGGAAAGGAAAGAAAGGTCCTCCCCATATTGATGCATTCTCAGTTCTTGCAGATTTTCCAGTCCGGATATGACCGAAAGATCCTCTACATAACAGAACGTTTCGATCGAGAGTTTCTCCAGCCTCGTAAGGTTGGATAAGAACGATGTATGGTAAAAGCCGGAATCCAGCGTTAGTTCTTTCAGGTTGACTAATGTCGCCAGCACTTCATGGTCATCAGCCCCCAGATATCGATGGAATATCAGGCTCTCTAAGTTGGGCATCGTCGCCAGGGGCGCGAGCGACTCCGTATTCAGCTTCGCCAGATATAGTTTTCTTAAGTGCTGGTGCCCGCTCAGCGCTTCCAACCCGCTGATGCCGTCAAAGAAATGATAATCCATCTCATATTCCTTCGTCAGCAGATAGAGTTCATTGCCTTTCCAGACATATCGGAATCCCGCGTACAGCGATTCCAAATCCGCAAAGTTCGCCACTTCACCCAGATCGTTGATATCGGTGTTCATGATATTCAGGGTTTTGATCGGCGCGTTTTCAAAAACACTGACAGACGGAACCATGTTATAGCTCAGGTTCAGCGATTCCAAATGCCGCAGGTTATCCAGCCCTTCAATCGAGGTGATTCGGTTTGTCGATAGGTCTAAACTGGTCAGGTTTGTTAAGGAATTCAAATCCGAAACATCTTCAAGCAGATTATTATCCAGCGTAAGGGTCCTCAAATTGGAGAGATATTTCAGCGGACCGATATCAGAAACATGGTTTTTCCCGATCAAAAGCTGTTCCAATGCCAGCAGATCTTTCAGCGGCGTTAAATCATGGATCGCGTTACTTTCAAGATTGAGCGTTTTTAAATTGGAAAAACTGCTGATGAATCCCAGGTCATCGATCACGCTTTCAGACAGGTCAAGGCTTTCAAGTTTTTCCGCCTGGTAGGTATATAAATGCGCGTATATCGGCATGCCATTTTCTTTCATCGCTTTTTTGATCTTTTCAGCAACAAACTGATTGTCAATCTCAACGGTATTCAGCAGCCGCTTACATTCTGCCAGGTAGTCGCTGGTGTCATATCCGCTCAGCTCACTGAAAAGGGTATACGCGTTGAAATAGTCTTCCGCCTCAAAAAGCTGCACACCCAGCTGGTATTTTTCATCATCGTTTGCGAACGTGTAGGTTTGGGCGCCGTCATATGGATCAGTGTAGTGTGTGTCTTTGAACTGCTCAAACGCGTACACACGCAATGATGCGATATCCACGCTGATTTCATTCGTCTGCGTAAAGTAATTAACTCCCGCCCGCATATCCTGCTGCCGCGCCAAATCGTATGGTTTGAATATGGCGCCCAGGTCACACGCGTAAAAAGCGTGGTTGGACGGGTCGTTCTCCTGCCAGGTCATATACCGGTATCCATAATTTCCGTCTAATGCTGCCAGCGTGAAATACCATGCGTCTGCGATCAAGTTCAGCGAGTTGGTGTATTCACCTCTGCTGTCAGCCCCATATTCTATGAAATCCTGGTTGGCCGAGAAGTATAAATAATAATCACTGCTGACCCCCGTGCTCACAGATATGGAACCGTTATAAAAAGTGGTTGAAAATCCTCGCAAATCTCCGGAAAAACGATGTTTGACCAGGATCGCGCTGGTTGCGCTGTCTTCCATCGCGCCCGTTGAAAAAACGTACGCGCTTAATCCGTCAACAGCTATCCCCCCGGAAAATTCACGGAACATATCCTTGCTTTGATCATCTTGTTCAGTGTCTTCCATCCGGAACAATATCTCAAGATATTCTTCAGCGCCGGATATGGATTGGGTCACCTGCTGGTCGCCGCCCTCTAAATGAGAATTGTTCAGCAGGTCATCACTTTTTAATTCCGCGACCATTGCGGCCGATTCCAAAACCGCAGCGATCACATCATCACTGCTGGTCATATCGCCCATCTCAGGTCTTTGCGCATCCACCCTGTGCAGCCCGGACCTTGATGAGACCCCCATCGGTAGCGCGACCGGATATGCCTCTATCGGTTGAATTGCGCGGGTTTCAAAAGAAAAGGTTTCCTGTTTTTGCGCCGGGATTTCTGCGCTGCCGGCTGTGCTGCATCCGGCACAAAAAACGATCAATCCGCACAAAACACATAGCAAACCAGATTTCAACGTTCTCTTCATTGTTTTCCTCCTCACAATCAGCCAGCCAGGGTTTAGATTTTTCCGCGTCTTCTTCGCCAGCTAACTTCAGAAATATTATTGGTCCCTTCTATGGTGCCATAAAAATCTGCGGTTGATTAAATAAAAATATTCACAATATTTTACACACATACTAAATTTTATATGGCGAAAATTAATAAGCCGCATAAAAATCCCCGCCTGTGCCGCGCGCTCACGCCACCACCCGGGAATGTGAGTGCGCGCAAATACCTTGCTCATGACATGGCTGTTACCCCGCCCCCTACCCCACACCGGCCCCTCTCGCGCCAGTCATTTAACGATGACCTTCTTAATCGATGATCGTGATCATTTTTTATGTGCTCGCGAGGAGCTGCGATCGGTTATGTTTAATCTCCTTGTGATGTCCTCATGTCTGTGTTGTGCGTTTATATCTTGCTTAGTTCTTCCAGCAGCGCCGGACGCCGGTTATATTTGGTCCGTAGATCGTTTACCAGCGCGTCCGCTCTTTGCCCCTGTTTAAGTTTCTTCATTCGCCGGATATAACGGCAAGCTTCTTTGTATCCTCTGCGGTTAGCTGTCTCCCCCATCAATTCCCAAACGATCCATTCATAGATCGCGCCCATTTCCTCCGGAAACCGCGCCTCTAAATGAACTCTGTAATGTTCAACTATATAACGGTGGCTTTTTTCAATTTTGTGAAGTAGCTGTTGCCACATCTCTTCTTGGACGAAAATATCAAGCGCCAGGTCAGCGCTCCAGGCACATGTGCTGACTTTGGCAATTAATTGATCACGGGAATCCGGCCATGCCGCGGATGGCGTGCCCGCTTTGATCAGCTCGAAATAATTAAATTCTCTGGTATCAATGAATAGCTCTTCCGCTAATCGGGAAATCTCATCAACTTTATTTTCGTGCTGGGCGACCTCAAGCAGTAAAGCAAGAAAGACCGATCTAAAACCTGGATACCCCTGGTTTGTCTGGTTAAGCCATTCATCGCAAAGCGCTCTCGCTTCTTGCAGATTTCCCCGCTCGATATGGAAACGCGCCAGACGTTCCCGGAAATATTCTAACGCGACCCGTTCGCTGAGAAACGCGCGTTTGATTTCATCATCATCCAGCCGGTCGATAACTGATAGTTTGATTCTCTCCGCTAGTTCATATTGATAATTGCTAAAGAAGGGGCTTCCAGCCTCGTCATCGCCATTATTTGCAGACATTGCATCTAGAACTTTATGTAACCGCCGGCGTTGGTCATCTGACACGACCATGTCCGCTGCGATCTGCGCCAGATCCCAGCCCCAATCCCAACCAGCGTATCGTTCTTTTTGTGCTTCTTCAAGGCAATACTCAAACGCCTTCTGTTGCTCGTCCGCTGGCAGCTTTTCAATCGCTTCTGATAGCCCTTTCAGCCCGCAATAGATACAATCACCCAATTCTCCGTTGGAATCATCCGCATACGCGATGGCAGGAACGACCGCTTCAATCACCGCCTGGTAGATTGGGATCGTTTTATGATAATTCCCTTTCTCAGCGTACATGTCTGCCCGCGCGAGTATGTCTCTAACCCCGTTCGCTGCCCGGCCGGACCCGTAATAATCGATGAAACCGTGTTTGTTTTTGCCCATCTTCAATGCGTCTTTCACCATGCGGGTGTATGCCTTCTTTTCCTCGCCTGCATCACCGAACCGGGCTAAGATCATATGGGCAATCTGTTGGTCGCCATCAGCCAGTTCCTCCAGCAGCTCTACCAGATTTTCTTTCGCCATACCAACCAAGGTCTTATGGATCCTTTCCGGGCGGGTTATCCGTTTTTTGCCCTCTTTTCCGGGTTTCCGCTCACCCTGATCTTTGGCGGACTCTTCAATGGCATATAGCGCCGCAGCGATATGCTTGCAATAAGGACCCTGGTTATACGGACAATTGCAATCACATAAGAGCATCCCTTTTTGATCCTGTTCGATCTCAATGGTGTAAACCTCATTTCCTTCAACCTGTGCCGTCCAGCGTCCTTTACGATCTTCTTCGATATCAATAACGCGTCCCGCGAGAAAATAGCTGTACCCGCGATCCAGAATGGTTTCGTCAATGGTAGTTTTGAAATTTGAAATATAAAGATTCATGGTTAGGTTTTCCCATATTTTTGAAAGATCTAAAAATTTTACCCTGTTCAATACCCCCAATTGATACCTTGATAAAACCGAACAATGAAGGACAAAGGGGTATGACTCGCTCAATCACCTCATGCACACGTGCGGTTCATCAGGGTTCCTGGATTGCAAAATAATGACCGCTATCGCGTTCAGCACGTTTCCGCCAGCCTGGTTACTGCCATAACCCATAGACTGCTTTCAGAATATTCCATCCCTACTCCACCCCCAGTTCCTCCTCTGCAAACCCCTCATCAAACCCCGCGTGCGGCTCGCGCTGGTACCACCACGCCGTCGTCGCGATATCATCCTCCAGCGGCAGATAACGCGGCGCCTGCCCTGCCTCCTCATGCCACGCCAGCGCCTGCACCGTCACCCGCATGTCTTCCTTAAACCGCACCGGGTCCGGGATATGCCAGCGGTACATCCCAAAGCGCTGCCGCCCCTTGTATATCCCCTGCGGCGCGATCACCTGGTGCAGCCCCAGGAACGCTGTCGAATAGACGCCATACTGCCCCGCCGGTTGCTCGAAGTTCCACGCGCCCCCGAAATAATCCTCCGTCCCCGTCCCGCACACCGTCGGCCACCTGTCCCCGTCAATATAGAACTTCACCTCGCCCTCGCCCCACCAGCCCGCGTATTCCGTCCCGCGCGCCATGTACGTCCCCACGTAATGCCCCTGCCCTCGCACCCCATCCAAAATGGTATGCTCCTCCTGATACCCCAGCGGGTTGCTGCGCCGCCACTGCGCGTGCAGATACCCCGCATCCGCCCCCACCGCCCCCAGCTCATAATCGATCTGGTAAAAGAACGCGCCCACCGCTTCCTCCCCCAGGTTCTCCACCGTCACCCGCGCCCCCTCCCGGAATGGCATCTCCCAGTAACAGTTGAACCCGCCCGCCGGGTTGACCGCCACCGCCAGCGAGTTCACGTTGCTGCGCGCACACCAGCCATTACAGAAGAAGTCCCCCAGCGGCACAGCCACCGACGCGCTCTCCTCACCGTCCCAGTACATCCGCAATATCAGCGACCGCCACAGCGAGGGGTGCACTGTCATCCACATATGCCGGATCGTCCCCGGTCCCCTCATCTCCGCCAGTGTCGCCGTTTCCCTGCCCGCGATCCGCATGCACGGCGATACCTTCCAGCCCTGCCCCAGTTCGCGCGCCCATTCCGCCCCCGCGCCTTCGCTTGCCATCCCGCCCATCCCCTTTCCGCCGGTCGGGTTTTCCGCGCTGATCGAGCGCGTCTCCCCCTCCGTGATCCGCGCTAACCCGCCCAATCCCCTTCCCTGCCATCCATCCGCCATCGTTTCCTCCGCTCATCTTTTGTGATTTTTCTTTCATTGTACGGTATCTCGATTAAAATGGATCCATCAGACAATCCAGTGAGGGAAGATATGGAAATCATTACCGCCATCGTCAGCCGGCTCGGCATCCGCGAAGAATTTGAAAAAGGGCTCCTCGCCCGCATCCTCATCATGCTCGATCTCGTCCTCGTCATCTTTGGCGCCGTCTTTGTCGCCATCCGCCTGCTCATGACCCTCCTGCCGGCTTTTCCCGATGCCCATTGGACCGATCTCCTCATCGAATCCCTCATCCTCCTCATCGGTCTCGCCGCCCTCTACTGCATCCGCCAGGGCCGTATGCGCGCCGCCGCCCGCCTCATCCTGCTCAGCATCCTCCTCGCCGTCACCCTCCAGACCTACTTCCTCGGCGGCCCCGCCAACGATATCTCCGGCGCCATGGGGATGATGTTCTTCGTCTTCCTCGCCGTCCTCCTGCTCGACCGTGCCGACCGCCTCATCGCGCTCATCCTGGTCGTGCTCATCTTTACCGGCCTCAACATCCTCTCTGCCTCCGGCGCCATCCTGCCCGTCGTCCACCTCAGCCCGGTCGGCAAGACCCTCTTCGCCACCTTCGTCTGGCTCTCCATCAGCGTCATCACCGCCTACATCCTCGCCGCTGCCATGGGCGCCATGCGCCGCGAGCCCTACCTACTCGAGCAAACCTTCAAAGGCGAAACCTACCCCGGCCAGAACGTCCCCTTCCTCTCCACCCACGATGCCCTCACCGGCCTCTATAACCGCCTCTTCTTTGAGGCCGAGTTCGGCCGCCTCGAAAAATCGCGCCTCTTCCCCATCACCGTCCTCACCGCCGAGATCACCGGCCTCAAATCCTACAACGAACAGCACGGCTACAAAGCCGGCGACGAGCGCGTCATCGCTGCCGCCCGCCTGTTGGCGAAGGCCTTCCGCCCCGAAGACATCATCTGCCGCTACGGCGGCGACCAGTTCGCCGTCCTCCTGCCCCAGGTCGATGCTGCCACCGCGAAAGTCATCCTCGCCCGCATCCACGAACAGCTTTCCGCCTATAATGGTAAACACCCCGCCCGGCCCCTCTCCCTCGCCATCGGCCTCTCCACCGCCCGGCAGGGCGATTCGCTCAAGGAGCATATGAAAAATGCAGAAAGAAAAATATTAGATAATAATATTCATTAGAGAAATAAATAAAGGGAGAAATTATGGCTATTCCTGAATATCAAACGCTCATGCTTCCATTATTAAAAATTGCTGGCGATGGCGAGATTCATAACATTCATGATGCAACAAGAACTCTCGCAAATTTATTCAATCTTACTGAACAAGAAAGAATAGCGCCTCTTTCAAGTAGTTCGCAACCGATTTTTTCTAATAGAGTGGGTTGGGCAAAAACATATTTGAAACAAGCTGGCCTTCTTATTTACCCAGAACGTGCCCATTTTCAAATTACTTCTAGAGGTCAAGCGGTTCTTGCTGAAGGTTTACAAAACATTACTAATAGTTATCTAAAAAAGTTTCCGGAGTTTAGAAATTTTCGAAAAAGAACAAAAGTCGAATCAATCGAAGAAGAAAATGATACAGAAAACGATTTGACACCTGATGAAGCAATAGACTCAGCATATTTGAAAATCCGAAATGACCTTTCTGATAACCTTCTCGAATTTGTCCTAAATAGTTCATCATCCTTCTTTGAAAAATTAGTTGTTGATTTGCTAGTTGCTATGGGTTATGGAGGAACTCATTATGATGCTGCACGATCAGTCGGAAAATCAGGTGATGAAGGTATTGATGGGATTATCGATGAAGACAGGTTAGGATTAGATACGATCTTCATTCAAGCAAAAAGGTGGCAACCGGATCATTCAGTTGGAAGACCAGAGATTCAGAAATTTGTGGGTGCGTTGCTTGGAAAAAGAGCAAAAAAGGGTGTTTTCATTACAACTTCAGCTTTTTCTTCAGATGCAATAGAATATGCTAAAAGTATCGACTCAAAAGTTGTACTAATCGATGGTAATAGATTGACTACTTTGATGATTGATTTTGGTGTGGGAGTTACAACACAAAAAACATTTGAAATTAAAAAGATTGATACAGATTATTTTGATGAAATACAATTAGCATAAATGTTAATATGTCAGAAAAAGCAAAGGGTTTATTCAAATTAATTTAAGATCAAAAACAATAATTTGCCGTGTTTGCTCATCGGAATCAATACCTTTGGTATTTATATGATTACAATATTTGAACTCTCCAATAAATTTATAGTACCCACTATTTACTTTTTCAAATAGAAACAGCCGTTTTCCTTTTTCTCTATGGTTTTTTATTGCCAGATTTCCTCTAATTAGTTCCATGTTGCCATACTGGCCTTCTCCAGTATATCGGAAAGTCTTTTCATCGATCCAACTATCTTCATATCCATGTTCTTTTCCCGCAGGAGAGGTAAAAAGGAAAATCATGTCCTCGTTGGCACATGGGGCGATCCCTGATTGCCGATTTCCCCCATATTTATCATGCAATTCAGATTGTCGGTGATATATTTTGCCCTTTTCAAACATTATTCCCTCCATCATTTTTAACTAGTATATATCAGTTAAAGATATAAATTCTATTAAATATCAAAATCGCGCTATTATTAACTTACATGCATTCCAACTGGCGCTCCTACATCCGCTCCGCAGACGAAAAACCCGCCCTCACCTGGGCTCTCCTCAAGCGCGTCCTCGCCTACTCCCGCGCCTACCGCTTCCACCTGCTCGCCATGCTCCTCCTCATCCTCGCCGATTCCGGCCTCTCGCTCCTCTCGCCCCTCATCGTCCGCCAGCTCATCGACACCGTCATCCCCGCCGCCGACCTGCGCGCCCTCATTCGCCTCTCGCTCGCCCTGCTCGCTGTGCCCGTCCTCCAGGGTGCCGCCAGCGTCTTCCGCCGCCGCCTCAACGCCCGCGTTGGCGAAGGCGTCATCTACGACCTGCGCGCCGCCCTCTACGCTAAATTCCAGCGCATGTCCCTGCGCTTCTTCACCCGCACCAAAACCGGCGAGATGGTCAGCCGCCTCAACAACGATGTCATCGGCGCCCAAAACGCCGTCAGCAACACCATCGTCAGCATCATCACCAACCTCGTCCAGGCCGTCGTCGTCTTCTCCATGATGCTCACCATCGAATGGCGCCTCACTCTCGCCAGCGTCGCCATCATGCCCTTGTTCATCTTCGCCGCCCGCCTGCTCGGCGCGCGCCTGCGCGATACCGCCCGCGACCAGATGGACGCCAACGCCCGCATGAACGCCATCATCAACGAAACCCTCAATATCGGCGGCGCCCTCCTCATCAAACTCTTCGGCCGCCAGCATTCCGAGTCCGAGCGCTTCACCGCGCGCGCGGCCGATGTGCGCGATCTCGGCGTCCAGCGTGCCTTCCTCGGCTCCGTCTTCTTCGTCATCATCGGCCTCCTCAGCGCCGTCGGCACCGCCCTCATCTACGGCTTCGGCGGCTACCAGGTCATCCAGGGCCGCGTCACCATCGGCACCATCGTCGCCTTCGGCTCCTACCTCGGCATCCTCTACAGCGCCCTCCAGAATCTCTCCAACGCCCCCGTCGAATTCTCCACCTCCGTCGTCAGCTTCGAGCGCGTCTTCGAGGTGCTCGACCTGCCCGTCGAGATCGCCGAAAAATCGGATGCGCGCGCCCTGTCAGACGTCAAAGGCGGGATCGTCTTCGACCACGTCAGCTTCCGCTACGAAGACGACAAACCCGGCGGGCTCAGCGATGTGCGCCGCTTTGGCCAGGTTCAGGAAGATGAAGGCATCCTCTCCGGCAGCCGTGAAAGCGAACAGCCCGAACCGGAAACCAGCGATGCCAGCCAGGCCCGCTCTGTCGCCCTCCAGGATATCGATTTCACCATCCAGCCCGGCCAGCTCACCGCCCTCGTCGGCCCCAGCGGCGCCGGTAAGACCACCCTCACCTACCTCATTCCGCGCCTCTATGACCCCCAGCAGGGCAGCATCCGTCTCGATGGCGTCGACCTGCGTGACCTCACCCTCGCTTCCCTCACCGCCCACATCGGCATGGTCACCCAGGAGACCTTCCTCTTCCACGATACCATCGCCGTCAACATCCGCTTCGCCCGCCCCGATGCCGCCCAGGAACAGGTCGAACAGGCCGCCCGCGCCGCCAACATCCACCACTTCATCGCCGGCCTGCCCGATGGCTACAACACCATCGTCGGCGAGCGCGGCTACCGCCTCAGCGGCGGTGAAAAACAGCGCATCGCCCTCGCCCGCGTCATCCTGCGCGACCCGCGCATCCTCATCCTCGATGAAGCCACCAGCAGTCTCGACAGCGAATCCGAACGCCTCATCCAGGAGGCCCTCGAGCGCGTCCTCGCGGACCGCACCAGCATCGTCATCGCCCACCGCCTCAGCACCATCCTCAAGGCGGACCAGATCCTCGTCCTCGACCGCGGCCGCATCGCCGAGCGCGGCACCCACACCGAGCTCCTCGCCCAGGACGGCATCTACACCCGCCTCTACACCACCCAATTCCAATCCATGTAGGTTGGGTTGAGGTACGAAACCCAACATATCTGTCATCCCCCGTAGGCTGGGTTACGCTTCTCAACCCAGCATCCTTCCCCCGTACCCTAATACCACACAGTAGGCTGCCATTGCCGCTCTATTCGCCAACACACCGTCTGCGCCCTCCCCCTTTCATAAGGAAAAAAAGAGTGCAGTTCAATCTGGCCAACCCTCCCGCCCTTGAAACCCTTCTATCCCATTTTCCATTTTTTACAACCTTTTTACACCGCTCGCGTATACTATAGAGAACCAAAAGGAGACACCATGACCCAATTACAAATGCAGCGCGCCGCCCGGGCCGCCGGCGTCCAAACCCGCGCCATCGCCCTCTACCGCACCGATCATCTCACCCTGCCACAGCTCTCCCCGCTCCTCTTCGCCGCGGCTTTCAGCAGCCTGCTCTGGACCCTCTTCCTCGCCCGCCTTCTCCACATCCTGGTGTAAAAAACACAATAAATCTGTCAACAAAATATCAAAAGTGAAAATAAGACAACCGCTTATTTTCACTTTTGCGTTTAAATGAAAATAATACTGAATCAAACCGTTTTCTTTATATAATCAACATACAACCACACAAGGAGCCCCTATGTCCACTCACAACACCATGCAAGCCGAAATCCTCTCCCTCCCCGCCCTCATCCGCGCGCAGATCCCCGTTCTCGATGACCGCATCCGCGCCGCTTTCACAAAAAAAGATTTCGAACACATCCGCCAGGTCATCCTCACCGGCTGCGGCGATTCCTACTACGCCGGTCTCGGCACGCGCTTCTTCTTCAACAAATTCTGCGGCGTCCCCGCTCTCGGCCTCAACGCCATGGATACCAGCCGTTATATCCTCATCGACGCCCACCCCGAACTCGCCCGCGATACACTCGTCATGGCCGCCTCCGTCTCCGGCCGCGTCACCCGCACCGTCGAAGCCATGCGCATCGCCAAACACGTCAACGCGCTCACCGTCGCCATCACCGGCAATCCCGAAGCGCCTCTTGCCCGGGCCTGCAGCCACATCCTCGACTGCACCATCCCCTCCCTGCCCAACCCCGATGGCGACATTATCCCCGGCGTGCGCTCCTACCGCATGACCCTCATCGTCCATTACCTGCTTGCCCTCCATTTCGCTGTGCTTACCGGCCGCCTCTCGCAGGAAGATGCTGATACTCTTCGCGCCTATCTCCTCGCCACCGCTGATGTCATCGAACACACCCTTGAGAAAAGCACCGGCGCTGTCCGCAGCCTGGTGGATATCCTTGCCGGTCACGATTACTTCCTCTTCATCGGCCATGGCCCCCACCGCGCCACCGCCGAGTTCTCCGCCGCCAAGGTGATCGAAGCCGCCGGCCTCATCGCCTATGGCCAGGATACCGAGGAATGGGCCCACATCCAGCACTACGAGAACGCCCGCCCATCGATGCCCACCTTCCTCTTCTGCAGCGGCCAGCGCGGCCACGACCGTGTCCAGCACCTCATCCCCCACATCAAGAACACCGGCCGCACCCTCATCGGCATCCTCGCCGATCACTCCGCCAGCGATCATACCGGCTTCGATCACACCCTGCCCGTCTGCGGTAACATACACGAACTCTTCACGCCCATCGTCTATCCCATCCTGCCGGAATTGTTCTCCGCATTCCTTGCCGATGCCCTCGGCGTCACTTTCTTCCGCGAAGAGTTCCCCCATTATAAGAATGCCGATATCTCCCGCATCCGCGATACAGACACCATCACCCCCGATCAGCTCAAAGCCGCGGGAGAGCGATAAGCATGCCGTCCGCCAAAGTCGTCGTTTATGGTGAGATCGGTATCGACAACCTCATCTCCATCCCCCAGCCATTGGATTACGAACGGGATGCCATCGTCACCGCTGATGAATACATGATCGGCGGCTATGGCTGCAATATCGCCATCCTCCTCGCCCTGTGGGGTGTCCCCGTCCGCCTTTCTGGTTATGCCATTGGCGATGATCCCTACGGCGCCATGATCCTCGCCATGCTCTCCCGCTACCCCGCCCTCGACCGCAGCTTCATCGAGACCCGCCCCGCCATCAAGACCGCCTTCTGCCGCGTCATTGTTGATCCTTCCGGCAGCCGCGCCATCATGGCCTTCAACCTGCACGAACGCTGCGCAGATCCCTCCCCGCTCTCGCCTGAATTGTTGGATGGCGCCACCCACATCGTCCTCGACAGTCTCTCCCAGCGCGGCGCTTTCCTTCCCGCCGCGGAGATCGCCCATCGTGCCGGCCTAACGGTCATCAACAGCGACATCAACACCCTCGCTTGCCCGCTCCTCCCCTTCGTCGATGTCATCTGCAATTCCGCCGGCCTCCTGCGCAATAAGGACGGTGTCACCGACGCGCCCGCCTTTGCCCGGCAGCTTCATCAAAAGCATGGGGCCGCCGTCATCACCACCGATGGCCCGCGTCCCATCCAAGCCATCGCTTCCGACGGGCATGAATTCTGGGTCACCCCGCCCCGCATCCCCGCCGCGCAAATTATCGATACCACCGGTGCTGGCGACGCTCTCAAATCCGGCGTCACCTACGGCCTTGTGCGGGGCTGGCCGCTTGAACAGTGCGTCCGCTACGGCGCGGCCGCTGGCGCGCTCATCATCCAGTCCGTCGGCGCTGTCGCCCGCGAACCATCAACTGAAGAAGTCTTACAATTAGTCCAAAGCACGGAGGTCCGCGATGATCCATCCAAATGATGCGCTGCTCGATCGCTATCTCGGCTGCCTGATCGGCATGGCTGTTGGCGATGCCCTTGGCGCGCCGGTCGAATTCCAGCAACCCGGCACCTTTGAACCCATCACCGATATGCGCGCCGGCGGCCCCTTCAACCTGCCCGCGGGCCACTGGACCGACGATACCTCCATGGCGCTCTGCATCGCCGCCAGTCTGGTCGAAAACGGAGATTACATCCCGCTTGATATCATGCGGCGCTTTGTGCGCTGGTACCGCGATGGTTACCTTAGCAGCACCGGCGAGTGCTTCGATATCGGCAATCGCACCCGCGCCGCCCTCGAGGATTTCGAGCGCTCCGGCCAGCCCTTCCGCCCGGATGGTTTCTGCGATTATCCCACCAACGGCGCCATCATGCGCCTCGCGCCCATCCCCATGGCCTACCGTGCCGATCCCGTCCGCGCCATCCATCTCGCCGGCGAATCCTCCCGCCTGACCCACAACCATCCCGATGCCCAGGATGCCTGCCGCTACCTCGCCGCCCTCACCATCGGCGCCCTCAATGGCGCCAGCAAAGCGGATCTGCTCCAGCCCTTCTTTGATCCCGCAACAGACACCTGGCGCGCCACACCGCTCACGGACGAAATGGCGCTCCTCGCCGCTGGTGGGTACCGTGATAAACCGCAGGCCGACATTCAACCATCCGCCCATGCCGTCCGTTGCCTCGAAGCCGCCCTGTGGGCTTTCGCGCGTACAGATACGTATGGAGAAGGGCTATTATTGCTCGTCAACATGGGCGACGACAGCGACACCACCGGCGCGGTCTATGGCCAGCTCGCTGGCGCCCATTACGGCAATGATGCCATCCCGCGGCGCTGGCTGGACGACCTTGCCCACCCCGCCCTCCTGCGCGAATACACCCTTTCCCTCCTGCGCCTCTCCGAGATGTTGTAACTTGGGTTGAGGTACGCGACCCAACAACCATCGCGCTTAGGGACCAAAATGCTTCATGCGTCGATTCTGATCACTTTCTGGCTGCCCACCATCATATGGTCGATCTGACGCTTCAGATCATTGACAAACACACCTACCGGATCCTCCACCACCAGATCCATCTCAAAGCGGAAAACATCTTCTCCTTCAATATACGGTACTTCCCAGATCACATACTGATTATCAATGATCAAAAAACACACATGTGAAAGCATCACCGGACAGGTCATCAGCAGTACATCACGGTTATTATCCTGGCATTTAAGCAACGCTTTGAAATGATCAATTTCCGTGGGGTTGAATCCCAGATTACCCTCAAATATTTCTCTCGCCCCACCTTTCAACTGGATCATGCGTTTATAAGTGATCCCTTTCTGCTGCGCGAACTTCGTCAGGTTCGCATACCACTGTACATACTCTGCGTCCTGGTCCCCGACCACCACTGATGATTGCACTTCTTTATAGTCAACAGCGATGATCTCCCGCGCGCTTTTCAATAGCTGGGTTGGATATTCAAAGGTATTCCGGTATTCACTCGTCGGGGTGCCATATGTCAGCAGTCGCGCTGTGACCCCAAAACGGTTTCGTAATTCATCCTGTTGAGCTCTGACCCGCTTGACCTCTTTTGAGGTATGCGAAGATTTGATCGAAACGAACAGCATCCCGCACAGTGTGCAAACAACTGAAAATGTCACCAGCGTGACCAGCGCGCGATGTTGGTCTTCGATCAGCGGATTCGTCCACCACTCAAGCAGCACACCCGCCAGAATACCCGCGAGCGCCGATACAATTGGTAAAAGGATCACATTAATCTTTTCTAGCATGCTCTTCATGCATACTCCTGTAGAAACGCAATGATAATTGATTGTATAACCGATTGCTAAAATTTCTACACAATAATATCGGCGAATACATACCACATCCCCTGCCTTACAGCAGGGGATGATTCTTATTCCCGATATGCTCTTATGTTTATAGATCGATCAACAGTAGATTCAGATCGCCGTTATGGTTTACATCATTGCCCATATAGCTCGAGTTGCTGATCGTCGGCCAGTATGGGCCATCAAACTGGATCTCGATCCCTGAACCCCAGTTTCCAATAAAAGTGCTGTTCTTGATCGTCACCGGATACGCGCCAGTCTTCAGCCAGATGCCATCAGAGTTATATGATACGCCATTTCGCAGGCAGCTCACCCCGCTTACCGAGATCGCTCCATTCACTTCACCCGAAATGCCGTCGGCTCCGTTGTAAGCCGTGTTGACTGCGTTGATCGTCAGTGTGCCGTTCCCGGATAGATTGCGCAGATACAATCCCGATAATGTATTCTGGTTGGCAAACACTTTGTTCACGCTGATCGCTCCGCGCGTCAGCGCGGACAATCCGCTGTTGCCATTCGATTCGAAATAGCTGTAACCGAGCGTGCCGCTGATCGTGATTCCGCCACTGGCATCACTGTAATCATTATAAAGATAGGCTCCGCGTCCGCCGTTCCTGCTTGCCTGGATCGTGTCCAGCGTGATTATTCCCTTGCTGTAAACAGTGATCCCGTTTTCCGGATTATCGTTCGCAACAGTCTTCTTGATCGTCACCGATTGCGGCGTAGCCGCGTCACTGGTAACAATATACAGGCCGTGATTCGCGTTTCCGTTAGCGTAAGCGTTATTTACATTCACCGCGCCGCTGCCATAATAATACAGGCCATGCCCGCCGCTGCTGTAAATGCGTACATCGTTGAGAGTTAAGCCATTCTTTAACACTCCGTCCCAGTTGTACACATAAGCGCCAGTGCTCCGGTTTGCGTAAAAGCTGATCTTGTTCAGCGTGACTGTCCCGCCTGCCAGGATCTCCAGCCCATTACTCAGATTTTCATTCAGAAAACTGCGTCCGCCTTTGATCGTATTTTTGATCTGCACTGTCGCGCTTCCATGGCTGTTGTCAACATAGATCCCGTCATCTCCATTCGTGTTTGCGATTGGATTGCTGATGCTCACTGCGCCGCTCGAGAAGATGTACAGTCCGTTGCCGTTGTTGCCGCTGAACTCATTTTCAGTGTTTCCGCTGATCGTCACGCTGCCTGTTCCAAGGCACCCCGAGCCGGACCATAAACAGTTGTCAATGAACGCGCCATTGATGTAGGGCTTACTGCTGCTATATATATTGGGCGTGTCATTCAGTGAAATGTCATAGTCGCCGAATCCCCCCCACCCCATGACGTAGAAATCGCCTTCCCATCCGGGGTTGAATGTCAATTGGGCATGAGATGTGCCGCCCGCGCTGGCTGATCCATAATCATATCCATACTCGCTATACACCGTGAATTCCGGACTGAAGTCCGCGCTGTCCATTTCGATCAGCACCGGCGTGCCGGGGGTAAAGTGGAACCACCACGCGTCACTCTCGTTGGAATACCCAAGATGTTCATATTGCGTCTGCCCATGCGAGGAGATATCCAGCCACCCGCCCTGCAGTGAATTCCCGCAAGCATCCACGTTCGTCAGCGTGATCGCGCCTTTATTGGTAACCATCAGCCCGATCGACTCATTGTTATTGAAAGTGCTGTTGCTGATCTTCACCGCTGCTGTCCCGCTCGATCCGCTCAGGTCTATCCACACCCCGTTCGAGCTGTTTCTCAGCGCTTCCACCCCGCTCAGTGTCACGCTTCCGTTGCTGATGATCTCCAGGCCACGGTTTTCATTCTCGTTGAATGAGCACATCTGTCCTTTGCCGGAGGCCTTGATCGTCACCGGCGCGCTGCCGGAATGATTGTAGATCATCGCCCCAACGGCTCCGCTGGTATAGCTGGCATCCACATTTGTCAGGTTGACCGCGCCTGCTGTCCAAATGAACAGGCCCGGTGTGCCATGGTTGTAATTCAGTTCCACGTTATTCAGCGTTACCGCTGCCGTGTTACCCATGATAAACCCGGCACCGCCCTCATGATGGTTATAGCTTGCGCTGCCGTTCGTCCAGCTCGCAGGGC
This sequence comes from uncultured Pelolinea sp., assembly GCA_964612815.1. Lineage (GTDB taxonomy): Bacteria > Chloroflexota > Anaerolineae > Anaerolineales > Anaerolineaceae > Pelolinea. The sequence continues at coordinate 264,794 of CAZTCV010000001.1, forward strand.
CATTGCTGTTGACCACCGTTCCGACAATATAGTTATCATCCAGGTAGGTGTTGCTGATCGTCACTCCCGCGCTTGTTGCGTAAGTATTATCAACGAATAGTCCCCGGCCCCCATTTGCGCTTGCTGTAATATTTGCCGTCTTTACCGCCCCCGCCGCTTCGATATGGACCCCGTCGAAACCATTGTTGTACGTATCCGCTCCGAATCCCATTACCTTCGAGTTGTTGATCGTGATTCCGCCTGCCCCGCTGTAAAGCGCCAGTCCGCTTACATCCGGGTTCCAGGGATACATATTACTGGGGTCATTTAATGCCAGGGAATAACTACCCCGTCCGCTATTGGTATATACATAAATGATATAGGTCCCTGCTCCAGGCGTCAGGAATGTGGCCGTTATGGAGGAATTGTTGCCTGGGTTGTTATCTGTCACCACGTATCCATAGGTGTTGTTCCAGACGGTGAGAGAGGGAATGAAATCATCACTCGATAAGGTGATCGTCGTCATGGCAGACCCTGGCGCGTCAAAATACCAGTAATCCTGGTGGAAATACCATCCTCCATATGGGTCAGGCATGTTCTCATGCAGAAATTCATAGATCGTCTGCCCGCTAAAATCAAGTGTCCCGGTTTGCATCGAGTTTTGGTGTGCCTGTGCGCCATTGACTGTGATCGTCCCATTCGCGGCTGCCAGTAACCCGCCATACTGGTTATAGTTGAACATTGAATCGGACACGGTGATCGGTTTGATTGCGGGAGTCAGGTAATTGCCCAGGTACGCTCCGTATTGTTGATTGAAATTCGCAACCACCCGCGACACGCTAATCGGCCCATTTGATTCAGCAAATAACCCGTCGATATTGTTTTGTGAAAAGCTGTTGAACTGATCGCTTGTCGCTTTCACCGTAATCCCCGCGCTTGCGTTCGGGTAATTGTTTATCAGCGCCGCGCCAGCTCCATTGTGGTTATTATCTGCGCTCACATTCGTCAGGCTGATCGTGCCTTTTGAAAGGATATGTAATCCATTTTCATTCCAGTTTTCCATGAACCAGTTAGTAACACCGGATTTACCTTTCACCGTCACATTACCACTGCCAATACAATTACCCATGATGTCTTCCAGGCAGTTATCCAGGTGCGCGCCGTATAGGTTGTTCTGGCTTCCCTCTACCGTATCCAGTGTGATCGCGCCGGATGCGTTCACGATTAGACCGCTTCCATTTTGATTCTGGTTGAAGTATGCGTTTGTGATGCTGACAGTTTTTCCGGGTGATACTACCACTTCAACAGTGATTCCACTCGGCCCGTAATTCCCATCCGCGCGTACATTCTTGATACTCACATTACCGTTTGCGGTTATCAGCAAACCGCTTTCATTGTTTAATCCAAACTCGGTCAGGTAATTTGCGCTTTTTCCACTGACACTCACGTTCCCTTTGAACGTGGTCAGCACTACGCCATTGCTGTCGCTGCCGTTGCCATTCTCAAGAAAAGATGTGTTGTTCAGTAAAGTAATGCTTCCGGATGCATTTGCCAGCAGCCCTTCATAATAGTTCCTGTTTGCCTGGCTCTGCTTCACCTGGATGCTCCTGCCAGTCCCGCTCGTATTATCCAGCATCATCCCTTGACCCCCATTGCTCTCCCCTGCGCTGTCCGTCACCAGGATATTCCCATTCGATACTACCGCCAGCCCGTCATCTCCATTTTCGCCGAACCAGTTCAGCCATGATCCGCTCAGCGTCGAGTTCACCGTCACCCCGGCGCTTGTGCCGCTAAAATTATTCGTTACCATCACCCCGCCTACCCCATTCAGCATTGCGTCCAGGTTCGTCAGCGTCACCGTCCCGCGCGAGTAGATCTCCAGCCCGCTTTCGCCGTTCTCAGAGAATTCATTGATCTTTCCGGCCGTTAACACCCCGCTCAATGTTACGTTTCCTTTTCCGCTGCAAATACCGCTAACAGCCAGGCAGTTGTCAATAAATGCGCCGTTCCCATTCGTGTTGTTATTCGCGATGATGTTCTTCAGCGTCACGTTGCCTAAATTCTCGAGCCATAATCCATCCAGGTCATTATCGCTGAAATTGCCATTCGTGATCTGCACCGTCCGCAGGCTCGTGCTGAACGAACTATCCACCACCAATCCGCTCCCGCCTGCGCTCCAGCGTGCTTCCACATTCGCGCCATTCATATTGCCATCCACATGCAGGAATATATTCGTATTCTCATTACCGCCTGCGGTCACATTCTCAAGCGTTACTGTGCCCGGGCTGTCATTCCATACCCACAAACCATATCCCCAGTCAGCGTTGGGGTCCTGGTAATTCTCTCCAAAATAACTGTTTTTCACCGTCAGCGATTTGAATCCGTTGTTGATATCCGCCCCGTCTCCGTGGTTGCGGCTGGCGCTCACCCCATCCAGTGTGATCACACCGTTGCTGTAAATATCTAACGATGCGGCGTTAAAACCGGAGTCATTGTCATCAAATTCGCTGTTGGTGATCGTCACTTTATATGTGGGCGAGCCCATGTTATTTAACACCGCTCCTTTACCTGTGTTCTGGCTCGATTCCACTTTCTTAAGCTCGATCGATCCCGCAGTCACCACCGAGATTCCTGTCCCCGTGGATCGCACATCCAGGTCTTCCAATAATATGTTGCCGATCGCGTCCTGGATGCTCAATTGCCCGTTGATCCTGAATCCTTTCACCGTGAATCCCGTCGCCGGCGCCCAAACCATCAGGCTGCTTGTTAGCGTGGTCGCATCCGATCCGTTGCCGATCACCCCTTTCAACTGGCTCAATACCGGGTAGGTCGCGCCGTCGATCGTTGCGCCAATATATGATCCATCCTCCACGTAGATCATCCGGTCGGTCGGAATGATTTCTTCCACCCGGATGTAATCCACCGCTGCCTGCAGCGGATTCGCGCAGGGTTGGTTCCCCGCTGTGTCCGGATCACAGTCCGTCGTCGTGAACGAATACTTCGTCGTTCCAACCCAGAAATACGGATCCCCGTCCAGCAGCGCCTGCGCGCTTTCCGCGTCCGTCAGCACCATTACTTCCCCGTCCACACCCGCCAGCACCAATCCCTCCTCATCTGCCGCCGCGATCACCTCTGCCAGCACCTCTGCCCCTTTCTCTGCTTCCTCTTCACCAATCGGCGTGTTTTCGTTGTCAACCGCTACCCCTGGTGCTTCTGCGTCAGGCGTGGAGGTATCTTCCGCTTCCTCTCCTTCGGTTGGTAAAACTGCATCCTCCGTAACATCTCCCCCTACCTCTTCCGCGCAGTTTTCTATAGCAATCGCCTCCGGCTCCGTGTCCGTAAACGGAACTGCTTTATCTGTTACCGCAGGTTCCTCTGCCGGGCTGTCATCCGCCAGCACTGATCCTGTCACCATTAACAGTGCGATCAGCACGCCGCATACCCACCACATTCGATCAAATTGGATAAACCGCTTCGCTTTCATCAGATGCTACCTCCTCTTTCCTGCTCAATCATCTTCCGTGTCTTGTGCGATCCCGTCTCGCACTTTTCCCATCCGCAAACCATCCAACCCTATCCGCGTCCTTCCCGGTGAAACTGCCTTTCACTCCCTGCTGCCTTAAAAACTAAAACCGCTCTCAAAGACCGGTTTCTTCATTGGCGCCTGTTATGTTGGCGTGTTATTTCCTGACGCGGTCCCGCTTAAGGCGCGTGCGTCATCAGCGGATATTCAGTTGATGGTTTCTTCAGTTAATTTAATTATAGTGAGTGAAATTTATTTTTCAATAGGTTTTATACAATATCTCCCGCACATCAATGCGAACTGGATTGTGAGCCACGGACCCCTCACATCCTTATCCTGTTATTCATAAAGAGAAAAAACTCATCATTATTTTTTATTCCCATCTTGACACATACAAAATCGGGTGTATATTTACGCGCTGTCAATACATTCCATTTTGGAAAATAGGAAAAACCATGAAGATCGCAGTCCTTGCTAATCTCAAAAAGGACGTCCCCCTCATCAAAGAGCACCCCCCTGACGATGAATACTGGGATGACCTCGACGATGTCTCCACGCTCAAAGCCATCCGCAGCGCCCTGCGCGCCGGCGGCCACCACGCAAAATACATCGTCCCCAATGTGAACCTGATCCGGCACCTGCTCAACTACAAGCCGGATTTATGTTTTAACCTCTGCGAGGGTCATTTCGGCGCCTCGCGCGAAGCGCAGGTTCCCGCCATCCTCGATATGCTGCGCCTGCCCTACACCGGCTCCGGTGTGCTCGGCATGTCCCTAGCCCATAATAAATTCATCGCCAAAAAGGTCTTCCGCCGCGAAGGCGTCCCCACCGCCCCCTTCTTCCTTGTTGAAAACCCGCGCGCCCTCCCGGATTTCAACATCCCCTTTCCCCTCTTCGTCAAACCTGCCCACGAAGGCACCTCCATCGGCATCAACGAAAACTCCGTCGTGTACGATCGCGAAGCGCTCATTCGCCAGATCGATTACGTTTGGGAAAAAGTCCATGCGCCTGCCCTGGTGGAACAATACATCGCCGGGCGCGAGTTCACCGTCAGCATCCTTGGCGATGAAGTTCTGCCCATCATCGAGATCATTACCCCCACCGGCTATTATTCCAACCGTCTGAAAGAAGTCGATCCCACCGGCGTTGTGCGTGTCTGCCCGGCCGATATTCCCCGTAGGAAACTCGAACAGGTCCAGCGTATCGCCCGCGCCGCCATGCAGCATCTTGAGCTGGTCGATATCAGCCGCATTGATATGCGCATGGACGCGGACGGCAACCTCTTCGTGCTCGAGGTCAACCCCCTCCCGCTTCTGCTGCCCAACCCGCGGGAAGCGTCCTTTGTTGCCTCATCGCTCGCCGCCGGCTATTCCTATATCGAAATGGTCAATCGCATCGTCACCATCTCAGCGCAGCGGCTCGGTTTACAGGTCGAACCGGAGACGCACTCCCGGCCCCTCCAACCTAAACTGGCCGATAAGCACATCAGCAGTTAGTAGTTCATCCCTTCTGAAAACTCACACAATAACATCTGACCATAAAATCCCTGTAATCACAAACAGTGTGCTGGTACGCGCCGCGCCAGCACACTGATTTTCTCCTGTTCTGTCCATGGCTTACACTTTTCATCCCCACGCCCTCCCGTCATTCTCCAACACACCATTCCACGATGATATCATCGCAAGGCGCGTCGGTTGGGTTGAGGCACGAAACCCAACGCTTCTGTTTTTATCATGCAGCTAACCCTCCCCCTTGTCACCTGCCCGATACGCTGGCTCCCATTAACTTCCCAATCCCCCCGCCGTCCCCTGCACATTCACCAGCCGCTGATACAACCCGCCCATCGCCATCAGCTCCGCGTGCGTCCCCCGCTCCACGATCCGGTTCCCCTCCAAAACAACGATCATGTCCGCCTTGCGCACCGTCGAAAGCCGGTGCGCGATCACGATCACCGTCTTGCCCGCCATCAATTGCTCCAGCGACTGCTGGATCAGCAACTCTGTTTCCGTGTCCACCGCCGAAGTTGCCTCATCTAAGATCAAGATCGGCGCGTCTTTCAACACCGCCCGCGCGATCGCGATCCGCTGTCGCTGCCCGCCCGATAGTTTCACCCCCCGTTCCCCCAGCATCGTGTCATACCCCTGCGGCAGCTGCATGATGAAATCATGCGCGTTCGCGATCTGCGCCGCCCGCACCACATCCGCGTCACTCGCCCCTTCCCGTCCGAATAGAATATTCTCGCGCGCCGTGCCATGGAACAGGAACACATCCTGCAGCACCAGGCTGATATTTTTGCGGATGCTCTGCATTCTCAATTCGCGGATATCCATTCCGTCAATGTGGATCGCCCCACCCGTAACATCATAAAAACGCGGGATCAGATTCACCAATGTCGTCTTCCCTACCCCGGTCGGCCCCACCAGCGCCACCATCTTCCCCGCTGGGATCGCCAGATCGATCTCCTCCAGCACATTCTCACTGTCATGGTAACGAAAGCTCACATCATCAAACACAATTTCTCCGCGCATATCCTCCGGCAGCGCGATCGCGTCCGCCGCGTCTGTGATCCCCGGCGCCTCCCGCAGCAGCTCATTCACCCGCACCGCCCCCGCCAGCGCCTGCTGGAAGCTCTCCCACACCCGGCTCAGCTCGCGGATCGGCTGGTACAGCAGCTCCAGATACAGGAAAAACGCCACCAGGTCGCTCACGGCCAGCGTCTCACCCAAAACGAATTGCCCGCCAAAATACACAAGCACGATCGTCCCCAGCGAAGCCGAAAATTCGATCAGCGGATGGAACGTCGCCATCAGCCGCAGCGCCCGCAGGTTCGAATCACGATAACGCTGGATATGCGTCCCCACCCGCTCCGCCTCCATCTCCTCCCGTGCGAACGCCTTGATCTCACGCACCCCGCTCAGGTTGTCATTCAGCGCCGCGTTCAGCTCGCCCAGCGTCACCTGCCGCGCCCGGAATGCCGGCCGCACGTACTTATTAAACGCCTTGATCGTCACAATGATCAGCGGCACCGGAATCAAGCTCAGCAGTGCCAACCGCGTGTTGATCGAGAACAATATCATTACCACCCCCGCCAGCAGCGCGACATTCGCCGCCAGATCCGGGATGGCGTGCGCGATCAAATGCTCCAGCAGGTCGGTGTCATTCACCAGTTGCGACATCAGCTGTCCGGTTTGCTTATCCGAATAGAAGCGCAGCGATAGCCGTTGCAGGTGCGCGTACACCTCCCGCCTCACATCCGCCACCACACTCCATCCGGCGATATGCGCCAGGTACGAGCGCCCGAATTGCAGCACCATCCGCACCCCATACACCCCCAGCACCGCCAGCGCCAGCTGCGTGATCAGCCCCATCTCCGCCATCGTCGCGGCCGGGTCCGTCACCGTCTCCATCATCCGCTTCACGATCCACGGCGCCACCAGCTGCACCCCCACCAGCAGCAGCATCGAAAGCACCGTCAGCGCCAGCACCCAGCGGTACTTGCGTAAATAAAGTAAAACAAACTTAAATGATTTCACAGTCTATTCCCATCCAACGCCATTTTTTTCTGTGTTAAATATATCAACATAACCCCCCTTCGGCAAAAATATGATTTTTTAAGGAAATATCATACATCCTTCTTTTCGATCAGCACACTTATTAAACTCCCCCATCCATCATCCCATAAGCCGTATTGCGCCGGCTAACATAGGTTTCGTACCTCAACCCAACATGTCTGTCATCCCCCCGCCATAGGCTGGCTTGCGCCTTTCAACCCAGCACCTTCCCACCATTCTCCAACTGCGCGTAGGGTACGTTGAAAGCTTTTCTTAACGCACCATCCTCATTCTTGCCACCATCCCTGGAATACTGGGTTGCTTTTCTTAAACCAGCTTCTTTCCATCCCTGACTACCTAGCCAGAGGAAATTATCTCCTCGCCGTCAAACCATTCCGAACAAAAAAATCAATCTGATATGAAACGATACACATACTTCGTTTCCCCATATCAAATCAGCGAATGCTGCAAAACTGTCGGCTTTTGTCGCATTTTGTCGCATTTCCTCGATCAAAACAGCGTTCTACATCAGCCCGCTAACCGCCCGCCATAGCATCAGCATTGCGAATCCCAGGATCACCACCCCCGCAACCCGGTTCACCCACCCCATCACATTGGCGTTGAACCGCCCCCGCAGGATTCCCACCCCGCCGCTCAGCGCCAGCCACCACAGCGCCGACCCGCTGAACACCCCCGCCACCAGGGTGAAAGCGCTTAAGGCAAAATCCGCGCCTGTGCTCATCCCGCCAAACAGCGCGATGAAAGAGAAGATCGTGATCGGGTTGCTCAGCGTCAGCAGGAACGTGGATAGATAATCACCGATTAGCGTATTGCGCTTTACTGCTTCTTCATCCATCACCGGTGCAGGGCTGCGGAAAGTCTGTACCCCCAGATACACCAGGAAAGCACCTCCTGCCAAACCCAGCCAGATCTGCTGTTTCACCAGAAAATCAGCCGCCAGCGTCAGCCCTGCCGCCGCGATCGTCCCATATACCGCGTCAGCGGATGCTGCCCCCATCCCGCTCGCCAGCCCTGACCTGAACCCGTTCTGCAGCGTGCGCCGGATGCATAGCACCCCGATCGGCCCCACCGGCGCAGCGATCGAAAACCCAAGCACAGCCCCCTGCAGAAATACACCCATCACACTACTCATTGATTCATCCTTAAACCCAGGTCATGTGTTTCTCAAATACGATCCCATCCTCGCCGCTGCGGTAATACTTCGACCAGATGTCAACCTGCCCATACCCCAGCTTCTCATACAGCCGGATCGCAGCCAGGTTGTTGCGCCGCACAGTCAGCTTAACCACCGGCATGTTCAATTCCGCCTCACACCGCGTCAGCAGCGCTTCCGCGATCCCCATCCTGCGCCAGTCCGGCCCCACCGCCAGCGTCAATATCCATCCAGCGTCTTCGCGCTTGCGCGGATCACCAGCAATAAATCCCACCAGTTTTTCGTTCGCCGTCGCCCGCAATCGCACCACACCCGGAAAAGTCAATACGCCCATCAGCTCCACCAGCGGCCATGCATCCTGCTCAAAACAGATATGTTCCAGCGCGGAAAGAGCGAATAGATCCCTCCAGCTTGCCTGTTCGATGATGTAATCCTGTGCGTCTTTGGCTGCCATTTTGCCAATTATACTGTCTGTGGATAAATACAACCTTGACTTGACGCTCACACAAAATGCCTTACAATGATATGGATATCCTTCGGGGCAGGGTGAGGGAGCATTAAGCTCCTGATTCCCGATCGGTGGTGATAACCCACAAGCGCTCTCATGCGCAGATCTGGTGCAACTCCAGGGTCGACGGTATAGTCCGGATGAAAGAAGGTAACCAATGATCTGCCTGCCCCTGATGTTATCAAGGAGCAGTTTTTTTATGGAAAACAGCGGCAGAAAATTGAAAAACAAGCACACACAGCACGCCAGCGTCATCCTGACGCCTGTCATCTTCCTGATCCTATGGCAGGCCCTGGTCATCATTTTTGATCTTCCGGCTTTCATCCTCCCAACGCCCGCTCAGGTTGCGGATCGCTTCGTGCGCGCCTTCTCCGATGGATCTCTCCTCCGCCACACCTCCGCCACCCTGGTCGAGATTTTGCTCGGGCTATCATCAGGAATCCTCATCGCCATCCTGCTCGGTTACTTCCTCAGCCGATCATCATTCCTGCAAAACATCCTCCAGCCGTTCCTGGTGGCCAGCCAGGCCATCCCAACCGTGGCTATCGCGCCGCTATTGGTGATCTGGTTCGGTCCTGGCATTTTTTCAAAAGTGCTTATCTGCGCCTTGATCGTCTTCTTTCCCGTGCTGGTCAACACCATCGTCGGCTTCCAATCCGTGCCAGAGAATCTGCGCGACCTGATGCGCTCCATGCGCGCCACGCGTTGGCAGACATTGCGCCAGTTGGAGCTCCCCGCCGCCTTGCCGGTCTTGCTCGGCGGCCTGCGTGTTGGCGCAACCCTTTCTGTCATAGGCGCAGTCGTTGGAGAGCTGGTCGGCGCGGATCGCGGATTGGGATTCCTGATCAATGTCGGCCGCGGGCAATATGATACAGCGCTTGTTTTCGTCGGCGTTTTCACCCTGGTATTTGTCGCGCTGGCTCTATATGGCAGCGTGCTTGCTTTAGAGAATCATTTACTGCGTTGGAAAGGAGAATGAACAATTATGAAACATAAAATGGTTTTGATCATTTCGATCCTGGCTGCCATAGCGCTATCTGCTTGCGCAGCGGGTCCGCAACAGGAGAATGCCACCATCCGCCTGCCGGTTGGCTACATACCAAACATCCAGTTTGCCCCGCTCTATGTCGCCATTGAAAATGGATATTATGCGGATGAAGGTTTGCAGGTAGAGATGGACTATAACATGGAGACTGATTCTGTCGCCCTGCTGGGTGCCGGCGAACTGGAATTTGCGATCGTGTCTGGCGAGCAGGTGCTGCTTGGCCGCGGCCAGGGTCTGCCGGTCGTGTACGTCATGGCCTGGTATCACGATTATCCAGTGGGTGTCACCGCCCTCAAGTCTGCCAACATCAACCAGCCACAGGACCTGGCCGGCAAGCGCGTCGGTATCCCCGGTCTTTATGGTGCCAGCTACATCGGTTTTAAAGCGCTCCTGAACGCCGGTGGCATGCAGGATGAGGATGTGTCGCTGGATGCGATCGGTTTCACCCAGGTTGAAGCTTTGGTCAACAATATTGTAGATGCAGTGGTCATCTACGTCAGCAACGAGCCGGTCAAACTGGAACACGAGGGCTTTGCAGTCACCACCCTCGCCGTATCAGATTACACCGCCCTGGTCGCCAATGGCCTCGTGACCAGCGAGCAGGTCATCAAAGACAATCCTGACCGCGTCCGTGCCATGGTCCGAGCCACCTTGAAAGGTATCCAATTCGCGAGCGATAATCCTGAGCAGGCTTTAACCATCAGCGAGAAGTATGTCGACAACCTTGCGGCCTTAACGCCGGATGAAAAAGAAGTGCAGCGCCAGGTGCTGGCCGCTTCCATCCCACTCTGGCAATCGTCGGTGCTGGGTTATTCCGACCCACAAGCATGGGAGAATATGCAAGATCTGCTTCTGCAGATGAAATTACTCTCTGGCCCGCAGGATCTGAACAGCGCGTTTTCCAATGCTTTCCTGCCTTAAAAAAATTTCACTCGTTATGGAAAAAGGAACCTCAATTCACCTCGAGCACGTCAGCATGACCTATGATGATCATAATGGTTATCTGCATGTCCTTGAAGATATCACCACGGTCATTCATCCACAGGAATTCGTTTGCGTGCTAGGTCCTTCGGGTTGTGGCAAGACCACCTTGTTGCGCGTCATCGCGGGGTTAGACCAGCACACCAAAGGGGAGATCTTATTCCCGCAATTAGAAAGGCCGCCTGTGGGGATTGTGTTTCAGGAAAGCAATCTCATGCCCTGGCGCTCAGTGCTGGATAATATCCTGCTGCCGCTGCAACTCACCGGTATTGACCCGCAAAAAGCGCGCGAGCAGGCAGTTGAGATGGCACAACTGGTTGGATTGCAGGACTTTCTTAAAGTCTGGCCGCAATCCCTCTCCGGAGGGATGGCCCAGCGCGTCGCCATCGCGCGCGCTTTCATCCAGGATACCGACATCCTCCTCCTCGACGAACCCTTTGGTGCGCTGGATGCCCTCACCCGTGAACAGATGGGGGAAGAACTGCTGCGGATCTGGCAGGCACGAAAGAAAACAGTGGTCATGGTCACACACTCCATCTCCGAAGCATTATTGCTAGCCGATCGCGTTCTGGTGTTATCCGGCCGGCCTGCCAGGATTATCCTGGATAAAAAAGTGGGCCTTCCCCGTCCGCGCTCGGAAGAAACCCGCTATTCAAAACACTTCCAGTTACTAGCGCGCGAATTGCGGTCAGCGATCGGATAATTGGAATAGGGGAGAGATAGGTAATTTCGAAATCGGTTTTTTAGGTGGTCTGACCCCTTTTTAGCAAGCGTTGATATTCCTAATGTATTTCGGACCTGTTACAAACGTCAATCATTGCTCATTTCATATTGCATTTTACCGACCGGCCAGTCCAACAGAAGATTATCCAGCATCAACTGCAGGTTGGCAGATTGCAATCGGGCAAGCGCTTGTTCAAGGCCTCTGATAGAGTTTGCTGCCTCAACCGGTTGGATGAAACCCGCCACATTGGCGATCATGTTCTCCATATCAATATTGGTCAGCGCAGTTTTTGAACCGGTAGCCACCAACATCACATCTCGCCAGAAAGATAACCAGTATGGAAATGCGATGGATAACTCCGCTTTTGCTTTATCACGATCAACGAAACGGGGACCTGTAAGTTTCCGTGAATAAGCGATTCGCTCATTTTTCCCGCCGGCGATCAACTGATTCAGATCCGACATCCAACGCTTTCTCTGCTCTAGCAAATCCGGGTTCTCTGCCAATCGGAAAGCATATCCTGCCCGTCCGCCTGCCAGATGTGCATACAGGTCAGAGTCGGTTTTATCAAGTGAATACCGCTCCATCAGCAAAGCAGTCAGCGCATCTATTTGCATCGGACGCAGACGCATCAGCTCGCAGCGCGAAGTGATCGTCGGCAGTAAACTCTCTGCATCATCAACAGTCACCAACAACAGTACATGAGAGTTCGGTTCTTCGAGTGTTTTCAGTAAGGCGTTCTGCGCGCTGGCGTTTGCCTGCTCAAAATTCAGGATCAAGGCCACGCGGTATTGGCTGGAATAGGGTGCCAGCGCGACAAAATGCTGCAATTCACGCACCTGTTCGACTTTCAAAATCCCCGCTTCCTCCGCCTGCACCACTGCCAGATCAGCATGCTGCATGCGTTCGATCTGGCGGCAGGTTATACATTCTCCGCACGCCTCACCTGGAGTAGAAGCCTGGTCACAGTTGACCGCTTGCGCAAAACGCAATGCAAGTGTGCGCCGCCCCACCCCTTCCGGTCCGCTAAAAAGATATGCATGCCGCAATTTTCCGTTTGCGATATGCTGTGCCAGCATCTCAGCTGCCCACTCATGTCCGTGAATATTCCAAGTCATGCTTGCCATTGTAGCCCACGCGCCGCCTTTTCGCAAACAAAAACTGCAATTCAATTCTCTTGCAGTTTTTCCTGTCAAGGATTAACATTGAGCAATACGCAACTTTAGGAGCCAACCATGCAGCCATTATTGGATCGTTTTATCCGCTATGCAAAGATCAATACAAGATCAAATGAGGAAATCACAGATCGCACCCCTACCACGGATAATCAATGGGATTTGGCACGGCTGCTGGAAACCGAACTGAATGCTATGGGTATGCAGGAGGTATACCTGAACGAACTCTGTTTCCTCACCGCCACACTGCCTGCAAATATCGATCATGATGTGCCGGTCATCGGTTTCCTCGCTCACCTTGATACCAGCGGGGATTTTAATGCAGAGAATGTGCAACCGCAGATTATTGAGGACTATGATGGTAGGGATATCCTCCTTAAGGGAAAAGCGGAGATGGTCCTTTCACCGGATGAATTCCCCGAACTGCTGCTTTATCAGGGCCAGACCCTGATCACCACGGATGGCACAACTCTGTTAGGTGCAGATGATAAAGCGGGTATCGCTGAGATCATGGAAGCGATGCACTACCTGATCAGCCATCCCGAGATCAAGCACGGTAAGATCCGCGTCGCATTTACTCCGGATGAAGAAACCGGCATGGGTATCACCCATTTTGATGTGGATGGATTCGGTGCTGATTTTGCGTACACCATGGATGGTGGACAATTGGGCGAGATCGAGTATGAGAACTTTAACGCCTGCCAGGCAACCGTCATCGTACAGGGAAGATCTGTGCATCCGGGCTCAGCCAAGAACGTGATGAAGAATGCCATCCTCATCTTCCACGAATTCAACGCCATGCTCCCACCCGAACAGCGCCCTGAATATACAGAAGGTAGGGAGGGTTTTTATCATCTGGTAAAAACCTATGAAGGGTCAGTCGAATCGTTTAAAGCAAAATATATCATCCGCGACCATGACCCAAACAAATTCAACGACAGAAAAGATCTCATGCGTGCCTGCGCAGGTCTGATAAACAAGAAATACGGTGCTGGCACGATCGAATTGAAAATCGTCGACCAATACCGTAATATGGTTGAAGTGATCAAGCCTGTCATGCATATTGTTGATACAGCCAAAGAAGCCATGCTCGCTTTTGGGATCGAGCCCATCAATAATCCGATCCGAGGCGGCACCGATGGCGCGCAGCTTTCCTACCGTGGGCTTCCAACACCCAACCTGTTCAATGGCGGTCATAATTACCACGGTCCCTATGAATTTGTTTGCCTGGAAAGTATGCACAAAGCTGTGCAGGTAATCCTAAAAATCATCGACCTTTATACCCAAAAATAGGAGGGGTGGTCCCTCTTTCCGAGGGACTTTCTTTTTAAAGGTAAAATCATCTTTCACGCATGATGAATAAACTAGGATCCCTCAACTCTCAGCAGCACGAAGCCGTCACCTCAGAAACAAAACAAATTCTTGTCCTCGCCGGCCCCGGTTCCGGCAAAACACGTGTCCTAACTCAGCGTATTGCATTCCTGGTCTACGAAAAGCAGATCAGCCCGGGTGCAATCCTGGCAGTGACATTCACTAACAAAGCTGCGCGTGAAATGCGCATTCGCCTCGAGCGCATGCTTGGGCGTGGTGTGGACGCGCTTTGGCTCGGCACCTTTCACTCAATTTGCGCGAAAGTCTTGCGCCAGGAAGCAGATGTGCTCCCCTTTGATAAGAATTTCGTCATCATGGATGCTGATGACCAGCGCAGCATAGTCAAGCGCATTCTTAAGGACCTCAACCTGGACGACAAGCTCTACCCGCCAAATACCATGCATGCGATTATTTCTCATGCCAAAAATCAACTAACATCCGTACAGGATTTCACGCCAGGTAATTACCGTGAGGAGATCGCGCGCCGTATCTATCAACGTTATGAATCGGCCTTGCGTAATAGCAATGCGGTAGATTTTGATGATCTGCTTCTTTGGACAGTTCGATTATTCAATGATAATCCGAATATTCGCGACCGCTATAGTAAACGCTTTGAATATGTGCTCATTGACGAATTTCAGGACACCAACCAGGCCCAATACGATCTCGTCAAACATTTCGCGTCATACCACCAGAACCTATTCGCGGTGGGCGATGAAGATCAATCCATTTATCGCTGGCGTGGAGCTGACTATCGCAATGTACAGCGCTTTGAATCTGAATTTCCGCAATCGTGCAAATTGCTATTGGAACAGAACTACCGCTCTACACAGAACATCCTCGATGCAGCGCAGGCGGTGATCAATGAGAACCAATCCCGTACCCCAAAGAACCTATTTTCCAAACGCGGGACGGGGACGCTGATTACAACCTATGATGCAGTAGATGATCACGCAGAATCATCCTTTGTTGTGGAAGATATCATCGATCGTATTGCCGCAGGAAATGGGGAGGAAATTGCGATCATGTATCGGACCAACGCCCAATCCCGTCTGTTGGAAGAATCTTTTCTGCGTGCCGGGCTCCCCTACCGCCTGGTTGGCGCGCAGCGCTTCTATGGGCGGCGGGAAGTAAAGGATATGATCGCTTTTCTACGTATGGTTCAAAATCCTTATGACATGATCAGCTTCAATCGAACCATCAACCTGCCGCCACGCGGAATCGGGGACAAGACCATTGAAACACTCCTGCAGACAGCGCGCGCTGCGTCTGCCTATCCTGCTGATGTGCTTGTTTCTTTGGGAGCAAATGCGGAAAAATCACCTTTCTACGCTAGCTTTAGTCCGCGCGCGGCTTCTGTTTTGGCGGGGTTCGGCGTGTTGCTGCAAAGATGGCGCAGCATCTCCCAAACGCAGCCACTGCCAGACCTTTTTGACCAGATCATTGCAGATATTGACTACCGATCCTATATTGATGATGGAACTGATGTTGGTGAGGGGCGCTGGGAAAACGTGATGGAATTGCGCCAGCTTGCCTTTGAATTCGAGAATAGCGATCTTACTGCGTTCTTGGAACGGGTTGCGCTAGTTTCTGACCAGGACACCGTGCCAGACGAGCTTACCGCACCAACTCTGCTGACGTTACATGCAGCGAAAGGGCTGGAATTCTCCACAGTTTATATCGTTGGATTGGACGACGGACTTTTGCCGCATAACCGGTCATTCGATGACCCGGAAGAAATGGCTGAAGAGCGCAGGTTGTTCTATGTCGGTATTACCCGCGCAAAAAATGAGCTTATTTTGGTGCGAGCCAGCCAACGCAGTAATTTTGGCCGTTATGAATATACGGTAGCTTCCCGTTTTCTGGATGATCTGCCACAAGAACTAATTAACCAGAAAGGAATCCGCCTGGGTGTACGTCGCATCAACCCGCTCAGCCAGCCGCGCTGGTCACCCGTAAAAACGGGTTTGGAACAGAAAAAGCAGGAACCGATCGTGGTTCAGCAGTATAAGGCAGGCATGCGTGTTATCCATCCGGTCTTTGGTGATGGGATGGTTATCGAAACGCGAATTTTGGGGAATGATGAAATTATCTCTGTAATGTTCGAGACCACCGGCCTTAAAAGGTTGGCTGCTTCTGTCGCCAAGCTTGAGGTTGTTTCCTGAGTTTAAGAATCAATTGAGAAACCTGAAAGAGTCTCCGATCTGGTAATTCGCCTGGCGGTAAATACCTTCCCGAATGTCACGCTGTGAAAAACAGATCACATACAGTTCAAACTTCTCCAACCAGAAGAATGCAAACCCGCTGCTGTCGCTATCAGATGAGATCCAGTCCATTCGAATGCGGCCATCTGGAAGCAGCTGGTTATCAATAAACGCCATATCTGCCGCAACAAATTCTCGTAATATCCCTATTGCTGTTTGGCCGATATTCTCTGGCGTTAATGCTTCTTGAGATGAATGGATAAAAATCTGGAATGAGGCTAATCCATCAGGCGCGGAAAGCACAACATTTTGCGTTTCTTCATTGATGATATTGATATCTGACGCACCCCACCCAATTGGTTTTCGCACCTGAAAAACATTGCCGGGGTCAGTATACACAGTTGTAAACTCGTAGAGGTCATCACTGGTAACCAGGCCCGTGGTCGGCTCAAGACTTTCATAGATCTCAATAAATCCAGGTAAGTAATGATCCCAATCCGCCTCCAACGCATGGAATGAAAAGAAATATACAACAAAGTTTTTTTGAATGAAAACATCGCGGGTTTTCCAAACTAGCCCATTATTAATAAATTGAGATGTAATCAATCTGCGATCGCTATTTTTTATATCTTCTACAATCTCAAATTGCTCGGTCTTTCCATATAAGGCGTTTATTGCATTATCGACATAGTTGACAAATGATTCGAGTGCAAGATCATACCCGGTTGACTCGTAACCGGCCTCAAAGAAAGCGCGCTTGTCCCGCGACACATACTTCACGTATTGAGAATTTTCCGAATTGACCTCCCATATCACAGGAGGATAAAAAGACATCGCGTTTGATGGTAACCGATATCGCGTCCCGGATATCAGGAATGGTACCCGCGTAGGTGTCGGTTCAAGTTCAGATGGCAGGGGTGTGTACACGGATAGTTGCGTGGGAATAAATGCATCCATCTCGTAATCAGGGTCCAGAACAACGCGCGGACCTTCTTCACATGCAGTAAGTATCAGAATGAAAGCAGTAATCAGGGAAACGGTATGTCTCTTCATTTTTTTCTTCTATTCTCTACTAAATGACATTTGGATCTCTTCCAAAATGGGCAAATACAATCTCTCGGTAGAAGGCTCCCAGGTAATTGTGAACAGATAAAGCGTATTCACATAAGTATCAAAATCAGTGATGCCACGGATGTCTTTCCCTGCAGCGTACCATGTCAGACGTTCCCGGCCATCAGGCAATGCGCGATCATCCGAGTTTTTCAAATCATACCCATATAACTCAAACATGACTTCGCGAGTGTTGAATGCTTTGGCTTCCTGTTCGATAAATGTACCTTGTTTGTAAACAGCGATTTGCACCGATGCCCGTTTGTCAGGTGATGTATATCCCTCCACGATCGTTTTGGCAACTGAAGCTGTATCAATATACCTCCCCCAAGATGTGGGGACCTCGATCTCGAACAATGCCTCACGCGCGGTTACTGTCTTTCGGAATGGATAAAACGCGTCATCGGTAATTTTCTCTTGATAGATCTTCACGCTATCGCTGATTTCTTTAAATAGATTAGCGTATACATCGGTTTGGGATTGCTTATACGCAAAGGACATATGAAATATTCCCCGTCCCTGCTGCGTGAACGAATCCAGGCTATCCCAATAATCCGTCTCTTCGCGCCATGTCGCCCGGCTGAAAATCTGATCGGCAAGCTCATTTCGTTCGGCTTCTGAATACTCCTTGACCCTTCCATAACGGTGAACTAATTCCGCATGAATAAAAGCGTTAAAGCTGTCATTGGTCAATTCATATCCTGTGGATGATAAACGCGCCTGCAATCGTGCATCCGAAGATTGTGATTCACAATTGACCTGATAGTCTCCACTTTCACTGCAATTCCATCCTTCCGGAAGATTGATTTGAAAGACGCCAGATGGAGATATATATGCCTGCTCCGATATTGTCGCCTCTTGCAGGCTCTCATCGATTTGCGTCGGCCGGGGGGTTGGCGTCACAGATGTCATCACTATTGTCGCAGGCACTGTTGATGTATATTGTGTTTGGGATTTGGGGCTAGCGCATCCCGCGACAAGCATTGTGATAAAAAATAATGAAACGAGACAATTCATATTTAGGTTCTTTTTCATATGAGAAGATTATATCCTCCCCAGCTATCACTGGAAATTAAATTTTTTTAGGTATTGTTAGATATTGATATTTCTGCTTTCGTTTTGATTACCCGACCAGACTTTTGCAGACATCTATTACCACCTGCCTCGTGAAAGATTGAATTAGAAACTAAAAAGA
Source organism: uncultured Pelolinea sp. (assembly GCA_964612815.1). Lineage (GTDB taxonomy): Bacteria > Chloroflexota > Anaerolineae > Anaerolineales > Anaerolineaceae > Pelolinea. The sequence goes on from CAZTCV010000001.1 coordinate 283,334, forward strand.
ACCACCCTATTCGGATGGTTCTTTGGTAGTTCTTGCTTCGCAAATTATCGCGACTCTTTCTCGTAAGGTTTAGTAATATCCGCCGGTCCTTTACTTTGCTTAATGAACCCAGCCAGGATTAATAGCGTGATGATATACGGCAGTGCCATGAATACTTCTCTTGGAAAACTCTGGTCTGGGACGACCGTCTGCAATGCATACTGCAACGCATCCATAAAGCTGAAGAACATGGCGGCTGCAAAAACACCGCCAGGCTTGACATTTCCGAATATTACTGCCGAAAGGGCGATAAAGCCACGCCCGTTTACCATCTTTTCACTAAATAGTGAAGTTTGGGAAATCGATAGATACGCCCCTCCAATTCCGGCTAAAAGGGATCCGGCAAGGACTGCAACATAACGAATCACGATTGGATTCTTACCGACTACCGCTAATGCTTTCGGGTTCTCCCCTGCCGCTCGCAGCCAGGTGCCCCAGGGAGTGCGATAAAAAACGATATATAAAAATACTGGCAGAAGAAGTGCCGGAATCATCAACACCGATTGGTCATTGAAGATGGCATTGACAACTGGAATGTTTTCCAAAAACTTGAAGTGGATGATGGGCAGGGTTTCCACCCGGGGTGTGTTACCTCCATGCTTAAAAAAGATCTGCAAGAGGTAGCCGGATAAACCAACGCCCAATAAATAAACTGCCAATCCGGCAATAGCCTGATCGCTTTTCACAGTTATCGCAATAAAAGCAAAGATCAGGCCGATCAGCATACCAACGATCCCGGCAATCATTAAACCAATCCAGGGACTTCCGGTGAAGTGCGCTCCCACAGCTCCAGAGAACGCACCCATTAGCATGATCCCTTCGGTTCCTAAATTAAGCACACCAGACCGTTCCGTGATCATTTCTCCCATCGCTGCGAACACGATGGAAATACAGATGCGAATGGTTGCATATCCAAGAGATAAGGTAAATACATTTTTGACAATATCTAAGATGCTTAGTTCCATTATTCAATCTCCTCTTCCAGAGATATTTGCTTTTTTCCTATGACAATCTGTGTAAATTTTTCCTGGATAACCCTTTTCGCCGAAATGAACAGAACGACAATGCCATTGATCAATGTCACCAGTTGTCTGGGAATTTCAGTATAAACTGCCATATCTAAAATACCGGTTTTCAATGCGCCAAAAAGCGTCGCAGAGAATATTGCGCCAAATGGATTCAGCAGCCCGACCATTGCGACAGTGATCGAGTCAAACCCATAACCGGGTGAGAATTGATCCAAATATCGATAATGCACGCCGGCCATTTCTACCGCGCCCGCCAAACCTGCCAGACAACCGCTTAGGAAAAAAGAGAACATCATTCTTTTTTCCACCGGAATGCCGTGGAACCGTGCCGCTTCGCGATTTAGTCCCACTGCACGCATTTCATATCCCAATGATGTTTTTTGCAACAGAAAATACGCGAAAATCACTGCTAAAGCTGCAACAATCACCCCAGCGTGCAAACGCGTACCCGGAATAAGTTTTGAGAATCGTGCAGTTTCCTGAATAAAGGGAGTCGCGGGAATAACCCCTTCCAGGGGAGTGACATCCAACACTATATAGTGGTTAAAAAAGAATGCAGGATAGTTAAGCATGATCGTGCTAAGAATCTCATTTACTTTTCTGTAAACCTTCAACCAGGCTGGTATCAATGCGTATAAACCTCCCGCGAGTGTACCCGCCAATAACGTCAAAGGAAGGTGAATTGCCTTGGGTAGCTCAAATGCCCATCCGACTATCGCGGATGCTAGCGCGCCTAACAACAATTGACCTTCGATGCCAACATTAAAAACGGAGGATTTCGCGCCAACAATAAAGGCGATGGCCGCAATTAAGAGCGGTATAACGCGCGACATTGTGTTTGAGAAGTTGAACATATCCCCAAACGCGCCGCGCATAAAATACCCGAACGCTTCGACTGGATTTCGCCCGGATGATAGGAGTAATAACCCCACCACCAGGAAAGCAAGTAACACCGCCAGAATTGAGGTGAACACTGCTTGGTTTTTAAGTAAGAACTTTCTTGTCTTTTCCATATATTTTCACCTATCCTTATGCCGGGATATGCTCATAAGAGCCGCCAAGCATCATCAAGCCGAGTTCCTCGGCTGTCGCTTTTTCTTTGTCAACAATCGCCACGATCTCGCCTTTGTATATGACTGCAATACGTGTAGAAAGAAGCATCACTTCTTCCAAAGATAACGAAAGAAGCAGAATTGCTTTTCCAAGATCACGCTGTTTGACTAACTCCTCATGCACAAAGTCAGTTGCAGCAATATCCAATCCGCGCGTGGGTTGTGCAGCTATGACCACATCGGGAGCGTGGAATATCTCTCGCGCAACAATCACTTTTTGCTGGTTTCCACCAGAGAGAAGCCTTGCTAGATGGAAGATGCTTGGTGTGCGTATATCAAATTTTTCTACAAGGTTATTTGCATTGGAGGTAACACTTTTCCATCTGAACAATCCTTTTTTGGAGAATTCTTCATTACGCTGTAAGCCCAGGCATAGATTCTCTTGAATATCAAAATCGATTACAAGCCCCTCTACCAGTCGGTCCTCAGGTATCACGCCGATTCCAGATTCGCGCATATCCCGTGTTGAAAGATGCGTTATCTCCTGGTCATGCAGAAATATCTTACCTTCAGTTAGCTTCTGAAGACCAATCAGCGATCGCACCAGTTCTGTCTGGCCATTACCATCAATACCAGCCACGCCAAGAATCTCTCCGGCGCGAATATCGAAGGAAACCTTGCGCAGAACCGGCCGATGATGGACTTCGCTGACAGCAGAAATATTATTAACTTTTAAAATCACTTCGCCGATCTTTTTGGTCGGTGGTGCATTTTTCAGGAACACATCACGCCCAACCATCATACGCGCCAGCTTTACTTCACTGGTATCTTTTTTCTCTACCGTATCTACCACGTGACCATCGCGCATAACCGTTACACGATCCGAAATTTGCATGATCTCTTTTAATTTATGGGAAATGAACAGGATGGTTTTTCCATTATCACGCAGTTTATTGATGATCCTGAAAAGGTCCTCTGATTCCTGGGGTGTGAGTAATGCAGTCGGTTCATCCAGAATCAAAATGTTTACCTTACGGTAAAGCGCTTTGAGGATTTCAACGCGTTGTTGTATCCCTACTGATATATCTGCCACCATCGCAGTCGGATCAACTGCGAGACCATACTGATCAGATAATTCTTTGGTTATGCTATTTAATCTCTTTAGATCAAGAAAAATACCAGCTTTTCTAGGTTCATCTCCCAGCATGACGTTTTCCGCAACCGTCATTGCGGGTATAAGTTTGAAATGCTGATGGATCATACCGATGCCGTTTCTGATGGCATCAGAAGGATCGTGGATCTCTGCTTTCTTTTCATTCACGAAAATCTCGCCAGAATCTGCTTGATAAAGCCCATACAAAATGTTCATCAGCGTTGTTTTTCCTGCGCCATTTTCGCCAACGATCGAATGGACAGTTCCCTTCTCTACAAGTAGAGAAGCATTGTCATTCGCCTGCACATCTCCAAAACGCTTGCTGATCCCGCGCATTTCAATGATTGTGGTCATATATTTCTCCGTCACATTATAGAAGTAGGTGAGATTACTCCCACCTACTTATTTAAACTGATTTAACTTTTTCGAATTAATCGAGTGTAAAGGTAACAGCTTCAGCAACTGTCATTGGGACAACGATCTCACCGGCTTTGATCATTTCTGCCAGTGCGTCAACCGCTTCATACAGTTCCGCAGGAACATCACCAGCAACCCATTCATTCTTGGTGTAATCAATGGTGCCATCTGCGAGTGAGTAGGCCTTGTAACCAGGTTCAAAGGTGCCGTTCACAGCATCGCGAATGGTGAGCAACGTACCAACATCAACCTTCTTTAACATCGATGAAAGCACTGAACCGGGGGCCAAAGCGTCCATGTCTGTATCAACGCCAACTGCCCAGAAGCCATTTTCTTTCGCGGCTTCGATTGCGCCAAACACACACGCACCTGCCGCGGCATAGTTCACATCTGCTCCCTGGTTATATTGCGCCAGTGCCAGCTCTTTGCCGGCCGCAACATCGGTGAAAGTACCAGTATATCCGGAGAGCACTTCAATTTCAGGATCGATAGCGCGCGCGCCAGCGATGTAGCCAGCTTCAAACGCTTCGATTAATGGACCTTCCATGCCGCCGATGAATGCGATCGTGCCGGTCTCTGTCATGCCTGCAGCGAGAGCACCAACCAGGAATGAGCCTTCATTGGATGCGAAGACGATATTCTGGACATTGGGGCCTTCCGCATAACCGTCAATCACTGCGAACCAGGTGTCTGGATACTGCGGAGCAACAGCGTTGACCGCATCAGTGAACAGGAAACCGCCACCGATGATCAGATCATTGCCTTCTTCTGCCATCTTGATCAGGTTCGGTTCCAGGTCAGCAAGCTCATTTGCTTCCAAAAGAGTCTTTTGAATCGGAAGCCCTTCAGCCTCTGCCATCAGAACAGCATCCCAACCCAGGTCAGAGAAACCTTTCATTTCGTCACTGCCTGCCAGACCGCCAAGGTCTGTCAGATAAGCAACTTTGAATACATCGTCGCCAGCCGCTTCTTCTGCTTTCGGTGCACAGGCAGAAATCGCGAGCATCAGAACGACTAAAACTGATACAAAAATACTGATTTTTTTCATTACTACTTCTCCTATTTTTTTATTTTTTTACCAATTATCATCCAGTAAAAGAACTTATTCGATAAGCGCCTCCTTTTAGTTAATTATAATGAAGATTCGTCTTAAATGGCTGTTTTTGGCAGCAGGTGATCACCTTTACGCATCGCTTCAAGGATTTTCGCCATGACCGCTTTTTCATCGATCTGAGTCATTTCCCTGTTCCAATATAAAGGTTTTCCGTCAACAATGACAGACAATACATCGCTTCCGGTAGCGGAATATATCAGGTTCGACATCAGCCGTGTTTCATCGATCAGATGTGGCTGCGGATATTCTATGATTGTCAGGTCTGCCTGATAACCTGGTTTAATCTCGCCTACTTTTGTGTCAAATCCAATTGCTTTCAATCCATTCTTTGTCATCATTTCGAAGGTTTCGTTGGCAGTAAATACTGCTGCATCCATTGTAGACACTTTGCCAAGCAAAGTCACCAGTCTGGCTTCCTGCAGCATATCATATGTACCGCTGCTGGACTCCCCATCACAACCAATCGCGATATTGACGCCTCGTTTATGTAAATCTGGCATCGGCGGCATACCATCTGTGATTTTGGTATTTGTGGAAGGACAGGTCACACAGCTGCAATCATATTCCGCAATAATATCTTTATCGCGTTCAGTCAGCCAGATGTTATGCACCAGTTGACAATCTTTACCCAATAAGCCAAATTTCTCGTATGCCTCGACTTCACTGATGCCAAAACGATCATATGCATTGGCTGTTTCGGTTTCACCTTCACAGTTATGGATATGAATGCCCACGCCTAACTCATTGGCCAGATCGCGTGAACCGCGAATCAATTCTTCTGTGCACGCTGGCAATCCCACCGGGCTTACACGTACTGTGATGCGGTTGTCATATGTACCATGCCAATTCTTATGCAAGTTACGCATCATTTCCAAAAGTTGTGAGGCATTCTTTTCGGGTGGTGGTCCATCGCCTTCTTGATAATCTCCTAACGCCATACAAACATCAGCGCGCAAGCCGCTATCTGCAATTGCCTGAACTGATGCTTCATGATGCCATCCTGCTGCTGTCATCTCTGCGACTGTAGTGGTGCCGGATTTAATCGCCTCAATGCATCCCAACTGGGTTGCCAGATAGGTTTCCTCTTCGGTGAGATCAAAATTATAGATCATCGTGAGAAGCCATTGGGTTAGATGCAAATCATCATAGATGCCGCGTCCAAATGATTGTGCTAAGTGGGTATGGCAATCCAGGATACCCGGGATGATCAGGTTACCTCGGATATCATAAACTGTCATATCCGGTTCAAATGGGATCTCTGTTTCACTGACTTGTAATATCTTGTTGTCAACAATCAAGATATGCATGGGTTTGACCTTATAATCAGGTGGGTAAAATCCGATTCCGTTCTTGAGCAAAGTTTTCATTTCTTTTCCTTTATTCGCTTTGTTCCACCATGATCAAGCGTATTTAATTTTACCGCAGCTTCAAGCGCTAGATCGATTGAGATGGAAATTTTTTCATTAATCGCCTCTTGGTCAACAACCAACTCGGGACGCTGATGGCAATCAACCAGAGTTAAGATTGTACCCGCGCGGCAACCTCGCACCATCGCTAACGGAAACAGAGTCGAGGATTCATTGGATACGATCAAAACACCAGCATCAATCCATTCCCGCCCGCGGCTGAGATAATCCACTTTATCCGCAAAGATCGATTCCGCATAGAACGCATCATGTCCACGGATATAACCTGGAAAAACATCCGCTCCCATTTCCTGCGCTGCTTTCATGAGCACTTCGACCATATAAAAATCTGCGGCAGCTGGATATTCCAATGGAAAATATTCACGGCTGGTCCCGTCGCCGCGAACCGCCGCGGTTCCAATGATCGTTGCAGGCACAGGCAACCAGGATTGCAGACCACCGCCAGTTCCTACACGGATAAAATTCTTTGCGCCAACGCGGATCAATTCTTCAACTGCAATTGCGAGCGCCGGTCCGCCAATGCCAGTGGATGTGACACTGACTTTCACTCCTTTATATGAGCCCGTATATGTAACATATTGCCGCTTATGTGCTATTTTTTCTGCGTTGTCAAAATGGCTGGCGATAACTTCAGCCCTGCTCACATCACCTGGTAACAAAACCGTTTCACCTATATCTCCAGGAAGTAAATCGATATGATGTTGCCGAGCAACAGTCTTTTCCTCCATCATTATTTCACCTTTTCTTCATTGGCTTTGAGATTTTTGGGATTCTTGACTGATATCGAAAGCCCGGCCAGGCTCATTAGACCCAACGTACCCGCCAACCAGTAATTCGTCGAGTAACCAAGTGTTTCAGCGATCACTCCGCCAAGCGTCGGAATAACGCTGGAAAGCGGAGTGAGTGCGATCTGGCTCACTGCAGTATATAGCGGTACAAATTCTTTCGGGCTGAATTCATAAACGATGTTAAAGCTCGCGATGGACAATCCGCTAATCATCGCACCAGCAAACAAAAAAGTGATGTAATATGTCCATAATGATGGGAAAATGGCCACAATTAATGCACCCAACGACCCGGCAAGTGCGCTCATTTTCACCACACTTAAGAATCCCTTTTTATCACCTAACCACCCCCATAATGGATTAAGAACCGCCTGGGAGAATGAGAGAATTGTGGTGAAAATGCCAACCTGCGATGCCTTGAGTGCTAATACTTCAAGAGCGGAAACGGTATAGAATGGTGTCGCTATTTCCAGGATGACCATCAATCCGCGCCAAACAAGATATTGAACGAAGTTCTTATCTTTAAGTACGGATTTAACCGAACCGTCATGCTCTTTGTCCTGGTCTTCAAAGAACGCATCCGGGGGTACCACTTCCCGCCACGATAAAATACCAATCAATGAGATTAAAGAGGCGGCAAGTGAAATCGCAAATATAACCGGTATCGCCTGGTCAAACGGATAACGGTCTAAAAGATAAGAAAGCAGCCATCCCATCCCTAATCCCATCAAACCGCCGATGAAATTGGAAATACCAAACATCTTCCCGCGGTTTCGGGGAATGGCTTTCCCAACAAAATCGATCCATGCGGGGATGTAAAAACCACTCGCGCCATGCTGCAACGCATGCATCATAAAAAACACTGTTAATGTTACCGCTGGCGATAGTCCTATTTTTGGTTGTAATAAGGCCAACAGGAATAAACCCAAAATCCCAAAACGCTGTAAGACAGCGCTGATGACCATATATTTTTTTCGTTCCCGGCGTTTCTTCAGGAAATTTGCCATGAACAGCTGGGGAAGTGTTGTGCCGATAAGATAGATGGTGGGAACTAACCCGACCAGCACTTTTGAACTGGAAAAACTACCCACAAAAACTGGCAATATTGTGTATGGCGAAAGCCCCATGAATATGAAAAAGAACATCATGTTATCAAGGGCTATCCAAAAATAGTTCCACTTGTAGTTCTTTTCTATTTGCTGATTATATTCTTGTAAATTCATTATTCGTATTTAGATATTTAATCGATCCAGAATTACCGCTGCATCCAGGGCGATCTTCGTCTCTAACGCAATCGCTTCCTGTAAATCTTCGGCGGTTATATGTGCATCAGGGATTAGATGATGGCCAGAAGGGACCAGGATTGTTCCAGCCCGGCATTTACGCACAGTAGAGAGGGTAAAAAGTGTTGGTGTTTCATTTTCAACTGAAAGTACATTGCTGTCAATCCATGGCTGGTCCAGAGTCAGCCAATCTTTGTTGGCCAGGATGCTTTCCGCATAAAATGCATCATGTCCGCGCACAATGCCTATATGCGGATTCGCGTTGTGCGCTTCAGCTGCCTGGATTAGGCATTCCAATAAATGAAAGTCAGCAACAGCTGGATATTCCAGAGGAAAATACTCGCGGCTGGTTCCGTCACCACGCACACCAGCAGTGGCAATGATAACATCACCCAATTTGACATATTCCTGCAAAGCGCCGCAGGTGCCAATTCGGATAAAGTTCTTTGCGCCAACATGAATCAATTCTTCCACTGCGATCGATAAGGCGGGACAGCCAATGCCAGTGGATGTCACGCTCATGCGCACACCTTTATACAAGCCAGTGTAGGTTACATATTGCCGTTTATGTGCTACAAATTCCGCTTCATCAAAAAGGGAAGCGATGAACTCCGCCCGATGGACATCGCCAGGCAAAAAGACCGTTTCACCCACATCACCAGGTACAAGGTCAATATGATGTTCTTTGTGCATACTCATCTCCTTCGATCCTTAAGCCAATCCGCGCTCATGAAGCAGCTTTGCCGCTTCAATCCCGGCACTGACCATTTTCCGAACATTCTCCTCCTGGTGAATCTTTTCATCGTGGTCTTCAAGAATCGAGTAACCACTAGCCAGGATCGTACCTGCGCGGATACCCTGCATACTGCATAAAGTGAACAGCGTGGATGCCTCATTTTCTAGCGCCAGCACACCCATATCCACCCAGGGTTTCAAGCGCGCACGAAAATCTCCTACAGCCCACGGTGACTCCATATAAAATGCATCATGCGAACGGATAATGCCAAGATGGTAAGGTAGACCGAGTTTTTCACAGGCATCTACCAAAGCTCGCACCACACGATAGTCTGCGACGGCTGGATATTCCATAGAAATGAATTCTTCACTGGTGTGCTCGCCGCGTACTGAACCGGTCGCAATAATCATATGTCCGGGTTTCAAAAAACTCTGTATTGCGCCGCACGTACCGATACGGATAATGTTTTTTGCGCCAATACGGATCAGCTCTTCCACACCAATTGCGGTTGGCGGACAGCCCAATCCAGTGCTGGTGCAGGAGATCGGAATCCCATCTTTCGTCCCGGTATATGTAATATATTCACGTTTCTCAGCAACCTTTTCCGCCTCATCCATCAGACTGGCGAAGACCTGAACTCGTCCTGGGTCACCGGGGATTAGAACCGTCGGCGCAATATCGCCCTTAATCATATCTATATGGTGCTGCCGTTCATGTGCATCAGTACTCATCTTTTCTCCTTGATTAAATCAGTTTTACTTCAAATGGCAAATTACCATTTAAATTAAAAATCGGCTACCAAAATAATATCGGTCGCCGAAAATTAAATTTTCCAGACCGCTAACCAGCGGTAAATAGAACGTGGGGATTTTAATGAATTGGTATAGTAAAACAACGGATTGGAAGATGCCTGACGGAGCGGAAGTGTCTTTTCCTGTATGATACCTATCTCAAACATATCCGTTGCTTTCATTGAAACTATAATAACGGATTTTTCAGCACATGTCAACATGTATTAACCAGTTTAGGTGTTCATGATTTCAACCTTTCCTTAATTCACTGATGCGTTCGCGTGCCCGTATAATTATTCATTGAGAGGATAAAATCATTTTCGCTACAATAATCTTCATTTTGAATAATTAGTAAATCAGTATCGCTGATCGCTGTAAAAGCGGAAAGTTTTCTTCTCAATTATTAATAATCGAAAGGCTTCTGTGGATAAATTTCTTAGGATTGCAAATCGGATCATACTATCAAGCAGTAAATGGGTTGTGCTTTCCTCAACCATTATTTTCTTGATTTTTGCGGGGACTGTTCTCCCCGATCAAGCTAGAAAAGCAGAGGAATATAGCGCAGAGATTGGGTCTCCTGATTTATCCCTGTTTTATTCACCAACGGATCTGTATCAGATGGCAGAAGAGTATGGTCTATCAGGCCGCCAAGCCTATATACGCGCGCGATTCACTTTTGATCTTCTCTTTCCTATGATATATGGCGCTTTCCTGCTATTTACCAGCGCCTGGAGTTTAGGAAGAACTACAGATGAAAATAATCACAAGCGCTTGCTAATTTTCATCCCCGTATGGGCTGTCTTATTTGACCTGCTGGAAAACACTTTTGCCGCGGTTGTGATCAGCCGTTATCCCCAACCTTCCGGTATTATCGCTGTGCTTGCACCATTCTTTACCTTTTTTAAATGGCTATTTGTTGGAGGCGGGTTCGCACTTTCCATCGCATTAGGCTTGAGGCTCTTTTGGAAAAAATTTAAAAAATGATGAGGGAAAGCCGCTCTTCATTTTCAATAGCGATCCTTCTAATCCTGGGCAACGATGGTTCGCTCCATTTGTTCGGCGGCATTGCGCAGTGTAGTTGCATCAAAAGCAAATTTGGCACCAGCAGTTTCAAACAGCACAGGCAGTGACACAGTCCCTCCCAAAGATAATGCCTTCAGGTATGATGCGACTGCATGCTTTTCATTCTCCAGTGCGTTTTTCCATATCTGTGCTGCGCCTAACTGGGCCAGACCATATTCAACATAATAAAAAGGGATCTGGTGAATATGATGCTTACGATGCCAGCCGGTCATTTTTACATCCTCGTATCCGGTCCAGTTAATATAAGGGCGAAATCGATCTTCCAGTTCAGCCCATTTCATATCGCAAGCGGAAGGATTCTTACCTTCTGTCGGGTTCTCATACACCCAGTGCTGGAATGCGTCTACTATCGCCATATAAGGCCAAAACATCAGGCTTTGCTCAAGATGCTCTGCAAGTGCTCTCGCGGATTCTGCGTCCGTATAGAAACCGCCGTTTTCCCTGTTTACATAGCGTATCGATAGAAACTCCATCCCCATCGATGCGACTTCAGCAAATTCAATGGGTACTTCGCGTTGCTGAAAATAAGGCAGCCCAAAACACTCAAACGAATGAAAGCTATGTCCTCCCTCATGCAAAACAGTTTGTACGTCATCATGCATCCCCACTGCATTTGCAAAAATGAAGGGACGCTTAATATATGCATATTCTGTGCAATACGCGCCACTGGCTTTATTTTTGCGATTATCCAGGTCAAGCAACCCTTCTTCATCCAATTGCTTAAAATAAGTCGCGAACTGTGGATGTACTTTACCAAATATCGCTGTAATCCCCTGTTTTAATTCCTCTGTATTAGAAAACGGCTTCAACGGTTCCTGATCTGTCAGATCTACAAAAATGTCGCAATATCTTAGGTTATCTAAGCAAAGCGCTTTTTTACGTCTTTCTGCCAGCCGGTTGACAATCGGAACAACCGCTTCTTCTATGGCATTATGAAATGATTTGCAGTCTTCGGGGGAATAGTCAAAGCGCAGCATTTCTTGCCAACGAAAATCACGAAAACTGTTTAACCCAGCATTCTTTGCAACCTTCTCTCGGATCTCCATATATTGAGACCATAGATCATTGATTGCTCTTCGATCCTCCAATTGTCGACGTGACATCGCTTCCCATCCCGCCAGACGTGTATTCGCATCCTTATCACGCAATAATATTTCCATCTGGCGAACAGTTTTCTCTTCGCCATCCCATTGAACCGATTGCGCTCCGGTGATCTTGTCAAAAGTGTTTGATAATTTTTCTTCTTCTATTCGAAGGGGGATGTTATCTTCTCTAAAAAGCTCTGCCTCAGTACGCATATTACGCAGGGGGATTTCAAATCCTTCTATTGAAAGTCCGCTGGCTAACAGCTTCTTTTTTAATTTCTGCTCAGCTGCTGCCAGGTTCGGATAAATGTCTTGCATATATTCATCAAAACGTTTTTCAGCCATTTTATCAGCAGTATTCATTGATGTGGCGACATACGCACGATTATAGAGCTCCTCCTGTATCTCACTTAATGTGGTCCAGCGAGCCATCCAATCCCCGATGGTGTCTTCACCGATTGCCTCTTGCTCCAGATCAGCATAATGTGGCGCAAAATCCTTCCATGTCAAATTAAGCAAGGCGTCAGGCGTTAGGTTTTCAAATAAATTGGGCATCAAGACCTCCAATAATAGAATTGCGCATGCAATTATACATGTATAAATAATTAACCTATCGGTTGATTGTTCTTCTACACCAGCGTTATCTTGAATAATCCCGCACAACCAAACAAAGCGCTCTGATCTCCTTTTTCAGCAAGAACCATTTCAGGAATTGGGAACATTGTCAGGCGTTCTTGCATAATTGGTTTGATCTTTTCCAGTAGAAATGGCCGCTTTGTAATAACCCCGCCACTGAAGATAAATAAATCAACAGGATGAAAAATGAGCGTATTGATTACAACCTGTGCAGCAATTTTTACGATTGGCTCCCATCGTGGATCATCATCTGCAACGTTCGTCATTTCTTCCCCGAAATACGCCCGCAGTATATCCCCGCCTAAATGGGCTTCGGGACATCCATGCTGCCCGCAATTACATGCAATGCCGTCCCAATCCAGAATATGGTGGCCGTTTTCGAAAGAGAACATGAAGTAACGGTTCCCATCTATGCGTTTGATATCACCCGCGCCAATTCCAGTCCCCCAAATGAAATAGACAAAACGGTCTCGACCGCGTGCCGCCCCAAACAGCGCTTCTCCAATCGCTGCGCCCTGAACATCATGCACAAGTTTTACCGGAACATTAAATCGTGCGGCAAGAGTCTGTTTGATTGGTTTCATTGCCCAGCCCGGTAAATTATTGGCGGTCGTCACCATATCATTTTCATCGATAATGCCCGGGAAGCAAGCACCAATACCTTCGATCTTTTCTCCGCTAGAAATTAAAGCTATCGAGTTGCACAATGCTTCGATGCCTTGAGAATAATCCTGCAACACTCTGTGAGATTCCACCCGGACAATACGCGCGGCATCCGATAAGTCAACCAGCGCGATACGCATATTTGTGCCACCAACATCAATTGCGATATACATTAATCACTCCTGAAATTTTTGCTTTAATTATTTTGACACACTACTGCGTGAATAAAGAGATATCTATTCCATATAAGTTTGTATTACAGGCAGTTGTAAGTGCCATTCGGTTTTCTGCTGATAGGCATGGGCAAGCTGCAAAAGCACAGGTTCATTGAAATAACTGCCCATCAACTGCATCCCTACCGGTAAACCAGATTTGTCAAATCCGACTGGAAATGCTAGAGCTGGCACACCGGCCAGATTCGCGGGAAGGGTGAATACGTCCTCAAGATACATCGACAGCGGGTCATCGCCATGACCGCCAATTTTAAAAGCTGTTGTCGGGGCAACCGGGGCGGCGATTGCGTCTACGGTTTCAAACACACTCTCAAAATCCTTTTTAATCAGCGTACGCACTTTCTGCGCTTGACCGTAATAAGCATCATAATAACCAGCGGATAGCGCGTAAGTTCCAAGCATAATGCGACGCTTCACTTCTGCTCCAAATCCGGCCCCTCGTGTTTTTGTGAACATGCTGATCAAATCTTCATCAGAAGACCGTAAACCATACCGCACCCCATCATACCGCGCTAAATTAGCAGATGCTTCTGCAGGTGCTATCAGGTAATATACAGGTAAAGCAAATTCAGTGTGCGGAAGTGACACCGGGATGATCTCCGCGCCTAACAATTCGAATTCAGAAATTGCGGCATGCACCTTCTCCGCCACATCAGGTTGGATTCCTTTAATGAAATATTCATCCGGTACACCAATCCGTAAACCTTCAACGGAAACATCATCAACACACACGGGTGCTGGTATTGGATAGTCAGCGGAAGTGGCATCTTTTTCATCAGGCCCTGCCATCAAGTGAAAAAGCGTTTCTACATCTTCTACATTCCTGGCGAGAACACCAACACTGTCCAATGATGAGCCGTACGCTATCAAACCATAACGGGAAACCCGCCCATAGGTGGGTTTGAGGCCGCTGACACCACAAAACGAGGCGGGCTGCCTTACACTGCCGCCGGTGTCCGTGCCTAAAGCGGCTGGTGCAAACTTTGCAGCAACGGCTGCTGCGGATCCACCGCTGGATCCGCCTGGCACACGCGTGATATCCCATGGATTATGCGTAACGCCATAAGCAGAGTTCTCAGTAGACGACCCCATCGCAAATTCGTCGGTGTTTGTCTTCCCCATCACAACAATCCCTGCATTAATCAGATTTTGAACCGCTGTAGCATTGAATGGTGGTTTAAAGCCTTCTAGTATCTTTGATCCGCAGGTTGTGGGAATACCTTCCACACAGAGAACATCCTTAATCGCAATCGGCAACCCCAGCAGAGGTGGAATCGCAATATCTGTTCTTTTTAGCTGCGCCCTTTTCTGGTCTGCTTCCTTGGCCATCTGGCGTGCAGTCTCCGGGGTGGTCGTTATAAAAGCATGAATGGTCGATTCGTGTGCGGCAATCCTGGCAAGAAAGATATCCGTCAGTTCTACACTGGATAACCTCCCGTCGTTGAGCAAAGAAAGGGATTGTTTCACAGTGAAAGCGTCTTTTGTGTGCATGTAGATTATTCCATAACAGGAGGTACTCTAAATTGATCCGATTCCGTGCTTGGGCTATTCTCCAGCGCATCACTTGTCTCTAACCCTTTCTTCGGTTCGTCTTCTCGCAAAACAGGTCCATGCGGTAATCCGCTCGAAGAAAGAGAAATATTCGAAGTATCTAATTTCTGTAACTGGGCAACATGGTTAAGAATATCCGATAATTGCTGCTGGTATCGTTCTTTTTCTTCGTTAGATAATTCAAGTCTCGCTAATAAGGCAATGTGTTCAACTTCCTGCAAGGTTAGGCTCATGCAGTAAATTATATCAACTGGTTTCTCTAACCATTGACATTATTCAATTGCGGGAATCTCTATTTCCAACCCTGTGCATACCAAAACAGGTAATCAGAAACGTGTTCAGCCCAATATACCTCATTGTGCGTGCCATGAAAGACGTGCCATTCATGTGGAATGCCATACTTGACCAATCGCGTTTCAAAATGATACGCTGGATCAAGATTGACATCGAGAAAACCCATATCAATATAGATCCGATGCTGGCTCTCTCTGGGTATGGCTTTAAACCAGAATGGTGCTTCGTTATAATCGCCGCGGAAAGGGGCAAATGAATGACATCCAATCGCGCTGAAAGTCTCCCAGTAGATCATACCAACCCGCATTGCCCAGGCCGCCCCACGCGAAAGCCCACCTATTGCACGGGCTTCCCGCTCGGGGATTGTCCGATATCTTTCATCAATATACGGAACTAATTCCTTTGCCAGTGAGACTCCATATTTAGAGTCCCATTGGTTATTCATGTAATTTGTTTCTTTCGGCATTACAATGATAAATGGCTTGATTTCACCCTCATTCACCATCGCATCCAGCGTTTCATCTGCCCCCAACCGATCCCACTGATCATCTTTGAAACTTTGCCCATGCAGAAAATACAGCACCGGGTATCTTTGATCTGGATCATTTCCATAACCAGGAGGAAGGTAAATCCTTCCTTCCATAGGATAACTCATCTTCTGCGAGGGCATTTCAAAGAATTCGAAATGCCCCGTTTCGGTTTCAACCTCCATTGATTCAGGCGTTGACATCGGTTCTTCTACAATCACAGCAACTGTGAGTTTTGCCGCTTTATCATTTGGCGCAGGAACAAAATCAGGCGGTGCAACACACGCAGAAACGATGAATAAAAATAAATAGGCTCCTGCCGGAATGCACAACCAACTACTTTTCATTGCCAGACCTCACAGTACCAGCGCAGATACGACTCCATTTGTGCTCGCCAGTATTCTTCGTTGTGACGGCCCTGATTAAGATGCCATTCATGCGGGATTCCTTTTTCGCTTAATACAAACTCAAACCGATAGGCACTCTTTACTTCCGGGTCAAAGCGGCCAGTATCAATATAAATTCTTGGCTCTTCACCAAACGGTATTTTTTCAAGCCATAGCGGTAGGTTCGTGATATCACCGGGGAAAGTGGGAAGACTATGGGATCCGATCGCACCAAAGCTATCCCATTCTGACAACCCGATGCGCATAGCCCAAGATGCTCCACGTGATATCCCTCCTATCGCACGGCACTTTTTTTCTGTGCACACATTAAGTGTGTCTTCAACCCAAGGGATAATTTCCTCTCTGACAGCAGTTGGAAAATTATTCACATCTGCTCCGCGAAAATAATACTCCTCATAAGGCATAACCACCACAAACGCAGGCAGTTCGCCAGCATTGATCAGCCTGTCCGCAATATCTGCCAGTCCGAGATCCACCCACATGGAGTCATTAAAATTCTGACCATGAAGCGCATAAAACGCGGGATAACCGGGTTTTCGACCGGCATCATAACAAGGTGGATAATATACACTATAAAATATTGGCCCATTTAATGATACGGAGTCAATCTGATTGCGCTCAATTGTGCCGGAAGAAAAACAACCGTCTTTATCAGGCGGCGGTTCATCGGTTGCTTCTTCATTCGTCGGGAGAATTTCCTCAGGAGTATTGAACGAAGTCAAACTGGTTGGGGTTGGTGAAACAGCGGACGTAGTACACCCGATGAAGAAAAATAAAAACAGGAGAAATAAAGTAAGATTTTTTAAACCCACGCGAATGATTCCCGTCTCTTATTGTGAAAAGCGCCCTTCCTTGACGGTTGGGGCATGATACGATTATACTCTATGCGCCGGGGTGTAGCGCAGATGGAAGCGCGCTGCGTTTGGGACGCAGAGGTCGGCGGTTCAAGTCCGCCCACCCCGACTTCTTTATCAGTGGGAAAAATTGCTGAAACAAGCATTGTTGTTATTCGCCTTAATCGGCTTGTCGGTAATAATGGGCTGTTCCCCTTTTCAGTTACTGATTAACCCAACAAAGATGTTGTTTGATCGGTCTGTAGTAACTGATATTAATGATCCCTCATTTTGGACTCCTTCTTTAAAAGGCGTTTTCCAGATCCAATTGACTGATTATCCGCCAGATATTCACATGAATGCAGATGTTTTTGAATTGGATATCTTTGAAACAACACCAGCTGCGATAAAATTCCTGCATCAACACGGGAAAAAGGTAATCTGCTATTTCAACGCAGGCGCATGGGAAGAATTTCGCCCTGACGCAGAGAAATTTCCGTTGGATGTAATCGGTAATCCATACATTGGATGGCCGGGCGAAAAGTGGCTGGATATCAGCAGGTATGATGCGTTTTCACAAATCTTATTAGAACGTTTAGATCTTGCAGTTAGAAAAGGATGCGATGGGGTTAATCCGGATAATGTTGATGGTTGTTTGCAGCCTACCGGGTTTAATATCACACTTCAGGACCAGCTTGAATATAACACCTGGTTAAGTGAACAGGCACATCAACGCGGTTTAGCAATTGGTTTAAAAAATAACGGGGAACAGGCCCTGGAGCTTGTCGATCATTTTGATTTCGCGGTGATTGAAGACTGGGCTGTTTACAATGAATGTGATTCATATCAAATTTTTATCGAAAAACAAAAAGTTGTTTTCCAGATCGAGTACACCGATCGGATAGCAAATACCCGCAAGGTATGCACCAAATCGAAACCTCTAGGATTTCAGCTTCTGTTAAAAAACCGGGACTTAGATGCCTTTGTAGAGTATAGCCCCTAGAAAAAATGCTTTGCGCATTATTATTGATACAATCATGTTTAATAACGAACGGGTAACCATATGAAAAAACCTTTTCTCTCGATCATCATTCCTGCTTTCAATGAAGCAAAGCGCATCCCTGATACACTGCGGAAAATCAACGACTATCTTTTACAGCAAGATTTTCAGTGCGAAATCATCGTCGTCGAAAATGGTAGTACTGATGGGACCTATAACATCGTCAACGAAATGCAAGGCGAAATCTGTTGTCTGACCGTCTTACATGAAGACCGCCGTGGAAAAGGATGGGCGGTTCAACAAGGGATGCTCCAGGCAAAAGGTGATTATCGCTTTATTTGCGACGCTGACCTATCCATGCCAATCAAGGAGGTCGCAAATTTTATGCCACCCGCGCAATTGAGCGCGCCAATCGCAATCGGGTCGCGCGAAGCCCCTGGTGCGGTGCGCTACAATGAGCCAGAATATCGCCATTTGATCGGACGCGCCTTTAATTGGCTTGCCCGACTGATTGTGCTGCCAGAGTTGAATGACACCCAATGCGGTTTCAAATTGTTTCGTGAAGATGCTGCGGAAGATGTCTTTCCTAGGCTGACCATTTTTGGATGGACTTTTGATGTCGAAGCGCTTTTTATTGCGCGTAAACTTGGTTATAAGATTGTTGAGATTCCAATTCACTGGCATCATCACCCACACAGTACGGTAAAAGTATTTCGGGATTCACTCCGAATGGGACTGGACCTGATCAAAATTCGTATTAATGATCTATTGGGAAAATATGGCGCGAAAACGTGAAATATACAGCGTTCCGGAAAAACCCACCCTTGAATATGAGCAACAATTGTGGGGAGAAGGGTTCCATATCGTCGCTGGACTGGATGAAGCCGGCCGCGGGGCCTGGGCCGGGCCTGTTTTCGCAGCCGCAGTTGTGCTTCCGCGCGATGAACGAATCCTTCGTTTGTTGGACGGTGTCAGAGATTCAAAACGAATGACAGCCAACCAACGCAATCTTTATCTTGATTGCATCAAATCGGTTTCTGTGGGATGGACGATCGGAATGTCCACCAATGATGAGATCGATACACTGGGAATTGTTTCGGCAACTTGCCTGGCGATGCAACGAGCGATAGATAATCTCTCATTCAATCCAACTTATTTATTGGTTGATTATATCCAGATTGAA
Source organism: uncultured Pelolinea sp. (assembly GCA_964612815.1). GTDB lineage: Bacteria > Chloroflexota > Anaerolineae > Anaerolineales > Anaerolineaceae > Pelolinea. The sequence goes on from CAZTCV010000001.1 coordinate 302,654, forward strand.
CATTGCGCCTGCCCGCAATTATCCCTGACCAAAGGCGACTGTCGATCTTTGAGTATCGCGGCGGCTTCGGTGATTGCAAAAACTGCCCGGGACGCTTATATGATTAAGGAAGATGGGCGTTTTCCGTATTACAACTTCGCACAGCATAAAGGATACGGTACCCCCCAGCACCGTGCAGCAATTGAAAAATACGGACCAAGCAAAATTCACCGGATGTCTTTCAGGCCGCTTGTATCTTCTTTACAAGTCAACCAGTAAACCTATCCACTATTTTGGTTAAGAAAGTTTTGTTATGAAGATCAAGCCTTTTGCCCTTGAACGCTATTTCGCAGAACACGAATTCTCGACACCCTACCTTTTGAGCTGTTCCGACACTGAGCCACTTTCGCTTTCAGAGGTGCTTGCATTGGCAGATGCAGAAACACTCGGCCTCTGGGAAACTCTCTCGTTGGGATACACAGAGTCGCGCGGTCACCCGCTGCTTTTAGATACGATCAAAAACCTTTATCAAGGCATTTCTATCAGTGGTGTGCTCGAGGTAATTCCTGAAGAAGGTATTTTTATCGCGATGCATTCGCTTTTAGAAAAGGGAGATCATGTCGTTGTTACGCATCCTGGCTACCAATCTCTATATCAGATCGCAATCTCAATCGGATGCGAGATAAGCTGGTGGGAGCCACGCCTGCAGTCGGATATGGCTTTTCACATCGAAGATTTATTGGAATTGATCTCACCACGAACCAAATTGATAGTCGTCAATTTTCCACACAACCCAACTGGCGCATTGATCAATAAAATGAGCCAATCCGAACTCATCAATATTGCAAGAAAAAATAACATTATCATATTTTCAGATGAGATGTACCGCTATGCTGAGCTGGATCCCGCCGATCGCCTTCCAGCGATGGCATCCGAGTATGAAAAAGGTATTTCTTTAGGCGGTATGTCAAAGTCTTTCTCACTTCCTGGGTTGCGCGTTGGTTGGCTAGTCTCGCAGGACCGGACATTTATGAAATCTGCTGAAGTGCTCAAGGACTACACCACCATCTGTGCTTCAGCGCCTAGCGAGATTCTAGCCTTGATCGCGCTGCGCTCAAAAGAAATAATCCTAAACCGAAACAACCTTATTTACAGGGAGAATCTGTCTGTGCTGGATGATTTCTTTCAAACACACCACAATCTATTTCGTTGGGTAGCCCCCAGAGCGGGTACAGTAACCTTCCCGGAATATCTCGCCTCCCAATCCGCAGAGAAAATGTGTCAAATCCTTCTCAAACATAGTGGGGTTATGCTCCTGCCTGCTTCCGTTTTAAATTTTGAGGGGAATTATGTGCGAATCGGTTTTGGGCGCAGAGATATGCCTGAGGTTTTAGGTAAATTCGATCAGTTTCTTTCCCAGATGTAAGTCTTTTTCCAGCCTTCTTCAATTCTAATATTTTTTAAACGTTTTATTTACATGCGTTTAATTTACCCTTGAGACAATATATGTGTAACAAAATATAAAATTTGGAGGTAAATGTTATGTATAGAATCGTTAGACGGCCCAGTATATGGCATGAAATGGATCAGCTGCAGCGCGAGATGAACCGCCTCTTTGCAGCAACGGATAGACAGGGCATCATGAATTCTCCTGGATTTCCGGCTATAAATATCTGGGCAAATGAAGAAGGCCAATTTATCAGTGCGGAAATACCCGGGTTCAAAGCTGAAGACATCAATATCGATGCAACCGCCGACACACTGACAATCTCTGGCAGCCGCAAAATCGATGAATCTGGCGACGAAACCCGCTTTCACCGCAACGAACGTGGATATGGTGAATTCACACGCACCATCCAATTGCCATTCATGATCGACACTGAAAGTGTAAAAGCAAGCTACAAAAATGGTATTCTGGCGATCCACCTTCAGCGGGCAGAAGCGGACAAACCCAAAAAGATTTCTGTAAAAAACGCATAATCAAAATTGGAGGTGAGTTTATTATGACCAAGAAAGAAGAAAAATCACTGGAAATTCCAAAGCAGGAAATTGCAGAAAATGAAGAAATGGAACGCACGCGTGACCGGCGCTGTTATATTCCACGAACAGATATCTATGAAACAAATGATGAGATCGTTCTCATCGCTGATGTGCCTGGAGCGGATGATAAAGCGCTGGATATCAGCCTAGAAAAGGGTGTGCTCACAATCAACGCCTATGTGGATGATATGGCACCGGAAGGATTCAATCGTGTTTATTCCGAATATGAAAGCGGAGATTATCGCCGCAGCTTCAAATTATCCGATGAGATCGATCAGTCCAAGATCAAAGCCACAGTCAATAACGGTGAACTACGGCTGCAAATGCCTAAAGCGGAACCCGCTAAGGCAAAGAAAATTCAGGTAAAAGCTGCATAACAAAAAACAATTATTACAATCAAAGCAGGCGCTCTCTATTCGCGCCTGCTTTTTTATCGTGTATGGTCCTTGTAGATATACGCGCTTAGCTTTCAATTGTTATGATGGAATGCACCTTAATCAGCACATAAGCACTATCATTCAGCGTAAATGTGCGTCAATGTCATGGGTTGGATTTTATGGACTTCGGAATAGTTAAGCAGACTATCTTAGAAGGTTAGCTTCTTTAATGAAGCTGCGGGCTTTTACCTGATCGATCGGATCGAGAAAGCCACCGCCGCTCTTGATGCTGCTCCCAACAATGATGCCGTCAGACAGCTCCAATAATTCAGCCAGGTTGGATTTGTTTGCGCCTCCACCCACAATCAAAAACGCATCTGGTAATTTCATCCGCAACAGCTTCAAACGTTTGATCAGATCCACATAATCATATCCTGAGATAACCAACGCGCGCATATCTGCGTGGCGCAGCGCAAGGTCTGCCAACACTTCCAATGGAAATTCCCCAACAGGCGCTGCGGTGCGGTCATACAGGTCACCGACCATGTCAATTTCAGTCGCTTGGATACGATTTCGGAATGAGAGAACTTCATAAGGATTGGCTTGCACGATGCCGGTTGATGTGGATGCCGCACCGCTGTTGATCTTGATCCGCACAAAATCAGCTTGAATCGCTTTTGCGACTGCTAATGCAGCTTTGCTGCCATTCATCAATACATTAACGCCAAGGATCAAATCCGAAGTCGCCCTTAACACCAGTCCCGCTTTCGTCATAAAAGCAACCGTTGCTTCATCACCATTTTCAATTGCAGGGACATCGCCAGTATTCTGCAGGATCGCGCCATCAAAGCCGCAATCGGTCAGCGTCTTAAATTCATGGACAGCACGCTCTAATGTCTTTTGAAATGATTCGGAATAATGAACGGACCCGGGCAAAGCGGCAAGGTGAACCATTCCGATGATCGGCTTTTTGCCGTTCGCTAATAACTCAACAAAAGCACCCATCTACCTTCTCCTTCAGATCTACCGTAAAATCTTACTATCAAAAATCTGGCGCCAATTCACTTCCTTTATTTTCGGATTATCAAACCCGAGCATGGCAAGATTGTTGTGCAGCGCATGATGAAACGCAAAAATTTCAGCTGGTACACAATACAGGATTGGGCTTAAGACTTCGTCAATAGCGCCATATACTGGCGCGACAATATCCGCTTCAGCAACCGTCAGGGCATCTTCAGGATCACAGATGGCAATACATTTGGATCCCATTGCCTTAACCGCGTACATCTGCTCTCTCGCGCGATCGACACTTTTACCAGGTGGAGCAATTACGAAAGTAAGTGTATTTTCGCTGGTGAAGAAATATTGGATATGCGCCCACTCTTCCATCTGCTGCCCGGCCGCTGGTGTGCGTGTCGCTTCAATCACTTTTGCCATCGAAAAGAATGCAGTCCCAAAATTCGGCCCTGCGCCAATAAAAATACATTGATTCTTTATATCTGATTTTTTTACGAGGTTTTCCATTACGTCCAGATTGGCGTTGATCGATTTTTCCATTGGGTCAGCCAGCGCGGAGATTTCGGCCAGCTTTTCTGTCACTTGGGTCGCATCGAAAACACCTTTTTTCTCAGCAAAGTAAATCGCCAAGCAATACTCCACAACCATCGAAGCCATATAGCTGCTTGTTCCAGGGGCAAAGCGGCGTTCAGAATACATCAGGTCAATGACATGGTCAACTTCCTGCGATAATCCGCTATCTAAATTGCTGGTAGCGCCGATCGTTGTTATGCCAGCCTTCTTTGCCTGGATAACACTTTCGATTGTTCTCGCTAATCTTCCTGAATTGGAAACAGCTACAAGCAGCGCGTTTTTAGGGGCGTAATTGACAAGATAACGTGAGAAATCCATCGCTTGTACTGCTTCAGTCGGGATATGTGCCCACTCCTCAAAAGCAAATCGCGTTGCCATTCCACAATACCAGGAATCACCACAGCCCGTGAGATACACCTTTTCAGGAGCGCTATCGAATTTCAATTCGGATCTAATATTTTCATAGATTGCTTGGGGACTGTTCCCAACAAATGGCACTTGCGCTTGAATCCCCGCCAGCATATTCTTCCATTTCAGATCAATGCTATCAAAATCCATAGATTAACCTCCTTTTACGCATATTGTATGACAAGTTAATATGAAAATCGGAAGGCAAAAGCCTTCCGATTTCCTATTTAAGATTGTTTTTCGCGTTTGCGTTTGTCAATAGCTGTGACAATATATTTCACAGCTTCAGCCGCAATTGACGGAAATATAAACAGGGGGATGATCAAGCGCCACTCTGCCCATCCCAGCGGAACGGTGTTGAAAATCTCCTGCAGGAAAGGTACATACAACACCAGCATCATCAACGCACCGGATCCGAGGACCGCCCAGTTCATCCATTTGTTGGAGAATATACCAATCTTAAGCAATGGATACCGTTCCGAGCGTGCAGTATACGCACGAACCAGCTCGGAGAAAACCAGTGTGGCAAACGCCAGTGTTTCAGCGTAGCGAGGGTCTGGCTGATTCAGCCCAATGTTGAATGCAATCAGTGTTGTTGTTGCAATTGCGATTGTTTGTACGATCACGCCCAATAGCATGAAGCGATTGATGATCGGTTCTTTTGGCGGCCTTGGGCACTGGTTCATGATATCAGGATCACCCTTTTCCGTTCCAAGCGCCAGTGCTGGCGCACCATCAGTCACTAGATTCAACCATAATAATTGGATCGGCTCTAACGGAGAAAGTAATCCAAGAGCAACCGCTCTCGGGAAAAGGAATCGCCCGAACATCGTTGGAATAAAAATGATCATGATCTCTGCCATATTACAAGAGATCAGAAAGTATACGAATTTTCGGATATTGCTATAAATGATGCGCCCCTGCTCAACAGCAGACACGATGCTGGCATAGTTATCATCTGTCAGCACCATATCCGCAGTTTCTTTGGCCACATCGGTACCCGTAATGCCCATCGCCACACCAATATCTGAGGCTTTGATGGCCGGAGCATCATTGACCCCATCTCCGGTCATGGCAACTACATGATCGTTCGCCCGTAATGCATTTACGATGCGCATCTTGTGCTCAGGGGAAACGCGCGCAAACACATCAATCTCGTCAACTTCGCCTTTCAACTGCGCATCGCTCATCGCATCAACATCTGCACCAGTGCGCACTTTGTGTCCAGGCCGTAATAATCCAATGCTTTCGGCAATCGCTTTCGCTGTATTGGGATAATCGCCAGTGATCATGATCGTGCGAATACCGGCTCCGATTGCCTTCAGTAAAGCGGGTTTAACTTCTTCGCGGGCCGGATCAATCATTCCAACCAGCCCTGCAAATATCAGGTCTTTTTCCAGACTCTCGCTGTCAACCTGCTCCGGTTTTGCATTGACGACGCGATAGGCCATGCCAAGCACACGCAGCGCATCTTTAGTCATGCTATCATTCGCGCCTAAGACTTCTTTTCGTTTACCTTCATCAAGATCAGCGACAGTATTGTCCATCTTTTGAACGCGGTTACACAGTTTCAGAACGACATCTGGCGCACCTTTGACTGCAATCACATAAGATTGACTTCCTTTGTTGCCGTTGAAAGGAGAAAGGTCGTTATCTTTCGGATTTTTAACTTCGTGAACAGTTACCATTCTCTTGCGGTCAGAATCAAATGGCACTTCGCCTTTGCGCGGGTAGGCCTTATTGAGGTCTTCCGCCAACGCGCCCGCTTTTGCAGCAGCAACCAAAATCGAACCCTCGGTGGGATCGCCGATAATGCGATAGGAATCGCTTCCAGCTTCCTGAATTTTTTCCAGCTGCGCATCATTATTGATCGAACCAACCCATAAAGCAGTGGAAATGCCGGGAAAATCATGAGGGTTGACTTTCTTGCCATTATCCTGAAAATCGCCAACAGGCACATACCCGCTGCCTGTTATTTCCAGCACCTTGCTATCCACCCATACCCTGGTAACGGTCATTGCGTTTTGGGTAAGCGTGCCGGTCTTATCCGAACAAATTACAGTTGCAGAGCCCAGTGTTTCAACAGATGAAAGTCGGCGGATCAGCGCATGCTTCTTAACCATCTCACGCATTCCAAGCGCGAGACTGATCGTCACAACAGCAGGTAGTCCTTCAGGAACTGCAGCGATTGCCAGACTTACCGCAACCATGAACATGTTCAGCACATTCTCACTGCCAGTACCGCCTTCGATCAGCCCGGAAAGGAAAACGAGACCACTGATTACAATGGTTGCGTAACCCAGCGTTTTGCCAAGCTGGTCAAGCCGTTTTTGCAGAGGGGTTTCTTCTTCTTCAACGGATTGCAGCATGGTTGCGATCAACCCGATCTGTGTATTCATCCCGGTGCTGACAATGATACCTTTTCCGCGACCATAGGTTACCACCGTACCACTAAAGGCGGTGTTTTTGCGGTCGCCTAACGTCGCGCTAGAATCCAGCACTACGGCTGCGTTCTTTTCAACTGGTACGGATTCACCAGTCAGGGCCGCTTCTTCAATCTTTAAATTGACCGCTTCAATTAATCGCAAATCCGCAGGCACATAGTTGCCGGTTTCAAGGAAAACAATATCGCCGGGAACTAGGTCGCGCGCAGGAATTGATACGCGCCGTCCATCACGCACGACTTGCGCTTCAGGCGAAGCCATTTTTTTCAAAGCAGCCAGCTCATCCTGCGCACGGCTTTCCTGCACAACCCCCATAATAGTGTTGAGCACGACGATCGCGACGATAGCAGCCGAGTCGACCGCCTCTCCCAAAATTGCAGAGATGACCGCCGCAACCAATAACATGACGATGACAAAGTTATTTAATTGGGCATATACCATCTGCCAGAAGGAGGTCTTCTTCCCTTCCGCCAGCTGGTTGGGGCCGAATTTTTCCTGACGCTTTGCGACTTCCTCACTGGATAGTCCATTGTCCAAGCCTGAATCTAATTTTTCAAGAACTTGCTCACGGCTCAACGCGTGCCAGGTGACATCATAGTCATCAATCGGCATGGTTTTACCTGTGGTTTCATTTGCAGGCATAATCGCTCCTTGCTTAATAAATTAATGGCTGGGGATTTACACAGCCGGACAATCGGGGAAGTATAATATATTTTATTTTTTCATGGCGCAATCACAGTATTTGGCGGAATACGCGTACCTTTAGGAATAACAACGATTCCGTCAATCACTAAATAGAGGTCCTCTTCCAAATCCGTTCCTGGTGGAAACGGTTTGATTATTGTGCCTGCGCCAATACTGGAATTCTTATCGATGATCGCGCCTTCGATATCGCAATTCTTACGGATGCCGAGCATCAACTCCTTTTCATCTGGCGCTTCGCGCCGGAAAAACCCGTAATAATCCGCCCCCATCAGGATCGACCGCTTTAATTTTGTCCCCTGCCTGATCTGGCTCCGCAAGCCAATCACACAATTTTCAATTTGCGATTTTTGTATCCAGCACCCTTCAGCGATCAAAGAGTCATTGATCTGGCATTCTTCGAGTTGCGCTCCCGGTAAAAATCGCGGGTGGGTATATATTGGCCACCCTTCATCAATCAGAGAAAATGGTGGATTGCGGCTCGCTATCTCCAGGTTTACTTCATAAAATGCGCGGATCGTTCCTATATCTGCCCAATACCCGTCGTATTCATATCCAAAGACCTGTTTTTCTTCGACACATTGGGGGATGATATGCATGCCAAAGTCTTCTTTATCAGATTTTTCCAGCATTTCAATCAAAACTTCAGTCTTAAACATATAAATGCCCATCGATCCGAAATAAGGCTTGTTACTATTATTCTGGCTGATCATTTGTTCGAGCAGGGATTCGGTCTTTGGTTTCTCCGCGAACCGGATGATTCTTGAATCACAATCTGTCTTTAATAATCCTAGACGCGGAGCTTCTTCCCGTGTAACAGGCTGCACCGCAACAGTTACATCAGCGTTCTTTTGCCAATGAAATTCTGCCATCTTGCTGTAATCCATGCGGTACAGGTGATCACCAGCCAAAACGAGCACAAAAGGAACGCGAGCGGAAACTATTTCGGTGATCTGTTTTCGCACGGCATCTGCTGTGCCCTGATACCAGTCGGAAATACTAGGCGTTTGTTCTGCAGCCCAAATTTGGACCCACCCGGTGTGATAAGCATCAAAAACATAGGTTTGTGAAATATGCCTGTGAAGCGAAACGGAATTGAATTGTGTAAGAATGGCAATTTTATAAATGCCGGAATTGATGCAATTGCTGATAGGAAGATCGATCAACCGGTATTTTCCAGCAATAGGCACAGCTGGTTTTGCGCGCTCTTTTGTCAACGGGTAGAGACGTTTTCCCTGCCCGCCTCCCATAACCACTGCCATGATGTTATCTAAGGATTTCATGGTTCACCTCATTAATTCAAATAATGATTGATTTTAAATAATAGTATACAGCAGCGCAAAGAAAGATAAACCCTATAAGTGATATTCCTCGTGTAAAATGGGTTCAGATAATTATGGACTCCGGTATGACGAGGGAAGATAATCCAGTAAATCGCGTTAAGAATCGCCAGGTCGAAAATGGGGCCGTTTCACAAAAATTGAAAACCGGAGTTTATTCTTCGTTTCGGCAATTCTTACGCAGCCAGCGCCTGACACAGACCCGCAAAGCGATAGTGCTAAACGATCTGGTTGATGCTGGTTCCCCTGGGATTGATTTTTTCGTCCTTGTCATTTTTTCCGCAGCAATTGCAACCTTTGGGCTGATTTCTGACCAATCTGTTGTAACCATCGGCGCGCAGTTGATCGACCCGTTGATGTCCCCAATCCTGGGCTTGGCGATTGCTTCATTATCTGGCCTGCATCGTATGTTTCGCAGATCCCTGCTGGCGGTGATTGAAGGAGCGACTCTGGCAATTTTGCTCTCGGCAATTCTGACTTTCATTATCTATCGCCTGCCTTATGGAGCTAATGCGGTTATTCCTCGCGAGGTAATGCTGCGCACTACCGCTACCCCGCTTGACCTTGGAATTGCTATAGTTGGCGGTGCTGCTGCTGCCTATGCGCTTGCTCACCCGCGGCTGGATGCCGCATTGCCAGGCGTTGCCATTGCAACGGCAATCATACCCCCTTTATGCACCATAGGTTATGGCGTTGCTTTCACCAACCCGGTCATCATTCTTGGCGCAACGTTACAATTCTTCACCAACTTCATAGCCATTGCTTTTGCGGCGGTGCTTACCTTTGCTCTGCTTGGATTCAGAGATATAGGAGATAAAAAACAGGATGATGTTTCTCGGTCTGTCATCATTTCTTCGATCATGATGCTGATCATTGCCATTCCGCTTGGCGTTCTTGCCTGGAATACATTTACCGCAGCTCGTCTCAATTCTCAGGCGCGTACTGTGATTAACGAATCTCTGCCTGTCTCCGCAAACCCTGAAATTGTTGATTTAATCATTCGGTCAGAGAAAAATCACCGCGTAGTAACTATCACATCCCGCCTATCTAGACCTCTAAATGATTTCGAAATTTCTGCAGTCAAAGATTCATTGGTGGAATTAATGGGGGCTTCCGTAGAAGTACGATTTGTAATGCTGCCGATGCAAATTGTTAGGGATTAGGAAGAGTTTATTTCTTTTTTCCTTTTTTCCGCTTTAAAAGCATAGGCCCTAGGCTATCTATTACAGGCCCAAAAAACAATTCAATATATTGGCTGACCCACAACCAACCAGGTACGTATATCACCCGTCGGGGGTGTTTCAACAAACGCCAAAAAGCCCTGTTCACGCGGTCTGTAGAAATCGCGAATCGCTCCGCGGGTACACTATATCCGTTCTCTAATTTGCGTGCTTTATCAAAGAATTCTGTTTCAACAGGGCCCAATCGCATGACGCTCACCGTCACGCCGCTCCCGCGTGTTTCCCGGTAAAGCGCGGTGGAAAAAGCATCTAAAAATGCCTTGCTACCTGCATATACACCAATTCCCTGGTTTGGCAGTCCACCTGCAATGGATCCAACGTTAATGATATGTCCACTCCCGCGTTGAATCATGCCAGGCAAAAAATGGGTCGTAAGCTGTAAAACGGCAACGATATTTAATGAAACCATCTCTTCAACAAGCTGCCATGGCATATCCTGATAATATCCATACCAACCAAACCCCGCATTATTAACCAAAACATCAACACGATCGACAGTGCTAATGGTATCTGAGTATACTCTTTCGCGCTCTGATTCCAGGGTCAAATCAGCGGGGATGATCGTACACTGGCCCCCGTTTTTGGTAATCTCGGATTTCAAATTCTGAAGGCGATCCTCGCGCCTGGCCACCAGAATTACATGAATCCCTTTCCCGGCAAGCATAAAGGATAAAGAAGCCCCTATACCCGCCGAAGCGCCGGTAATCAAAGCGGTTGCTTCAGACAATGATTGAATTCCTATAAATTCTTGGATATTTACCTGCGTACCTTGCCCACATGCCTTAGCAACCAATCCACCGTATCTTTTATTGTGCTCTTTAGTTCACGCGGTTTATAACCCAATTCTGTCTGCGCTTTATCACTGCTGACATCGGAATTGCTTTGCAGCGTTTCCAGTGAATAATCTGTGAACCTTGGCCGGCGGCGGGTGATCTTGTAATAGAAGGGCATGAATTTTGCGCCGAATTTTGCAAGCCACATAGGCAATGTGATGGTGGAAATCCGCTTTCCGATCACGTTTTGCACAAGCTGTTTCAATTCCAACACTTTGATCTGCCAACCGGAGAGTATATACACTTCTCCGCTGCGTCCACGTTCGCAAGCGAGTATTTGTCCTTGCACCACATCACGCACATCAACAAAGTCATAAGCGCCCTTAACAAGGAAGTTTAGTTTCTTTCGCAGCCAATCCTTGATCAGATCCCCCATTTCCGACCCGCGATAATCATGAGGACCAATCACGCCAGTTGGACAAACAATGACTGCGTCCAGTCCATCTTTGACTGCCTCCAATACCAGCAGTGAGGCAGCAGCTTTGGTTCGGTCATATCCGCCTGCTGTCGCATCAGGATCAAAAGGAACTTCCTCGTTAATCTTCCCGATCCAGTTGCGGCTCAAGGCATGGATCGATGCGGTGTGCACTAAACGCCTAACGCCGGCTTTCTTCGCTGCGGCAAGTACATTACGGGTACCTTCCACATTCACCTGCCACATCAGGTCATTCTTGTCTGGCAATATGGAGATGAGTCCCGCCAGGTGATAAACAATGTCAACGCCTCGCGTCGCCCGATCAAGTGATTCGGGATCAAGAACATTGCCAACAACAATCTCGATATCAAGCCCATAAAGAGACGCGGTATCTTCACCAGGCAGGATTAATGCGCGGACTCGCTCTCCGCGATCAACCAGCTCCCGGACAAGCACATTCCCAATATGTCCGGCTGCTCCAGTGACAAGGATCATGATTCACCTCGCGTTATACCATCTAATATCATGGCAACTCCTGAATTCGTTACCTGTTTCCAGTCTGCCGCATCCGAATCAACCACTCCCTGCAGCAAGATACCAATCGCCAATGACATCAGCGCATGTGCTACCTGGTCAGAATTTGCAGCCGGGAGGATCGATCCTTCCTTTTTCCCTCTTTCAATCAAATTGGCAAAATGCTGATGATACGTTCTGTAGGGCGCAATCACGGCATCCCATACCGCTTTTTCCCGGCTGGCTTGCACCATGAACTCCATGAACATTGGCAGTTGGCCGCTCGCGGAGCGAAAAACCACGCCGATGGTGTTGCCCATTTCTTTGATCAGTTGCGGAACATTTTTTTCAATGCCGTCTTGTGCAAAGAGCATATCATCGATACCACGCAGCCAATCCTTCATAATTGCAAGGAACAGATCCAGTTTAGATGAAAAATGATGATAAAAAGCGCCCTTACTGACGCCCGCGTGCAAACAAATATCGGCTACGCTGGCAGCGTTATATCCTGATTGGCAAAATGCCGAAATAGCAGCAAATTTTATGCGGGATTGGGTGTTTTCGCCTCGTGTTTGCATAATAAATACCGACCGACTGGTCGGTATTTATTCTATAACAAAACGTGAATTTGTCAATGTATTTTTAGGGACACCGATGTAGTTCCACCTGTTTAATAACATCGGTTCCAGCAAGCACAACCGCGTTGGGGGGCTTGCTCTGAATTTTTATCTGGTAATACATCACAGCAAACTCAAATTTATTATAGTTTGCAATATTTTCGGAGGAAATTGTGATGCGAAAATGTTCGTCCGAGTCTCTTGCCATCGGATATGCCGAACTCCAGCTTGATAAACCTTCTCCTTCTTTGTCCCAGAATCGGAAGAAGATCATTCCGGCATACGCATCATCAGGATGGGTGATGTCGGCTTCGATGGTTATTTCTTTTGACCCGCAGGACCCGCCGCCCCAGTAGAAAATATCCCGGTTGTGTTTGACATTATAGACGGTCATATTATCGGGTGTTGCAGTCGCAGAAGGGGCGTCGGTTGGCGCTGGTTGATTGGGTTGAACTGGCTGGCTTCCCTGCTGCGCTGGCGGGGAAGATTCAACCGTTACCGTGGAGACCGCATAATCGCTCCAATTACCTTTGGTATCCAGCGCTCGCACACGGATGGTGTGACTTCCTGGCGCTGCCGGATCCCATGAATATTTTAACGCGACTACCTGCTGAGAGGTGTCCGGGTTGGTGATGGTGCTCAGCACTTCGCCGTTCACGCTAAGCTCAACCGACGCGATTCCATCAACACTGGTAGCATAATATGCAATCTCAAACGGAGCCATCGGCAAAACTGCGCCTTGCGCCGGAGAGTTAATTCCTGCCTCAACGCCTCCAACCGAACCTTCAACATTATCCCCGTCCGATGAGGTATCGCTGTCCCCGCCAAGCCCAAAGTCAATTGTCAGCGGACCAATACTGCAAGCCAGTAAAATCGATAAAAGTAATGCTGTAATTGCGATTAGAAACAATTTTTTCTTCATAACATTCACCTAAATATTCTCTTTCTAAATATTATAGCAATCATTAGAGAAGATAAATCATTCAATTAAAGCGAGTTATAGAAATTATTTTATTGGTCTATCAAGAACCGTGACAAGAGAAATCTGTATTTGGTGTTGTAAATATAAATGTTTCACGCCGGTGATGTGACAAAGATTTTCTGTGATAGCAATGATTTTGTTTTCATTAACACGATATACTCTCAGCTAACAATGAAACTATACCTTGACTGCTACCCTTGCATTCTTAATCAGACAATATCAGCCATCCGGTCATTGAATATTTCCGATGAAAGTCAAAAGGAGATATTTGCTTCTGCCCTGGAGATTATCTATCACGCTGATTCAGAAAAGCCACCGGTGGAGCTGGTTGCGGATGTACACTCTGTTATCAAGCACAAGACAGGGATAGATGACCTTTACAAGATACAAAAACAATCGAGTACAAAGGCCGCCCTTGCGCTTTACAAAAAAGCTAAAAAGACCATTGACCAATCGGACGACCCTTTTGAAACAGCTGTAAGGTTAACCATTGCAGGAAATGTTATTGATTACGGTATCAACCGCTCTTTCGACCTGACTTCCGAGATTGATCGCGTGCTTGAGCAGCCATTTGCAATTAACCACTTGGATTTGCTGAGGAAGGAAATTAATCAGGCGAATACCATCCTTTATTTGGCAGATAATGCTGGTGAGACAATCTTTGATCGCCTGCTGATCGAGACCATTAACAAAGACGTTCTATATGCAGTTAAGGAGTTTCCCATACTTAATGATGCTTTAGAAGAAGACGCGATACAAGCTGGGATTGACCAAGTGGCAAAGATTATCTCCAGTGGTGTCGATACACCGGGAACCGTTCTTTCACGCGCCAGCAACTCCTTTTTAGAGATATTTCACAACGCGGAGATAATCATTTCAAAGGGACAGGGTAATTTTGAGGCCTTGAGTGATCAAACAGAAAATATTTTCTTCCTTCTGCAATCAAAGTGCGCTACGTTGTCTCGATCAATCGGGGCTCCTGTTGGCGGATTGATTATAAAAAGCGCGAAAATTAAATTTTAAAAAAACAGCTCCTCGACCTGGACTCGAACCAGGAACCTAGCGGTTAACAGCCGCTTGCTCTGCCAATTGAGCTATCGAGGAAAGCGCAATTATTATAGAAGCGCTTATACCGCTTGTCAAGACATCAATCAATTAAATATGACCTTTTTCCCTTGGGTGATAGTTGTTTGGTTATTGTAAAAATGCAAAAATTGTGCTATTCTTCATCCTTGGAAACACTAATGATAAGGAAAGGATGACTATAAAATGACCTATGTAATTTCCGACGAATGCATTGCCTGCGGATCATGCGAAGTTGAATGCCCAGAAGAAGCAATCTCAATGGGGGACGAGCACTACGAAATTGATCCAGACAAGTGCAAAGATCACGCCGCTTGCGTTGAAGTTTGCCCGGTCGACGCTATATCCAAAGCATAATCAGAAACCATTCACAAAAAAAAAGAAGAGTTCGCTAAGCGGCTCTTTTTTTGTTTAATGTATTGGATACTATAATATTTTGGAGGAGATAATATGAATAAATTTATCACGATTGCCGGGAACATTGGGGCGGGAAAATCGACCCTTGTTTACATGCTCAGTCAGCGTCTTCGATGGGAGCCTTTTTTTGAGCCCGAGGCAAACAATCCTTATCTTGCTGACTTTTATAAAGACATGTCCGCATGGGGATTTCATTCTCAGATATATTTTCTCGGCCATCGGCTGCGCGTTTATGGCGAACTCGCAAGGAGCAAGGCATCCGTCATCCTCGATCGCTCTCTTTATGAAGACGCCGAAATTTTCGCCCACAATCTTTTTAAGCGCGGTGTCATGGGTAAAAGGGATTATGAAACCTACGAATCCCTTTATCAGTCGCTGGTCAGTTTTTTGCCCACACCAGACCTGATGATCTATCTGCGCGCTTCAACCGCTACGCTTATCAAACGAATCAAAAAACGCGGAAGGGATTACGAAAAAACAATTAGTCCTGATTACCTGTCACAATTAAATGAGTCCTATGAGTTGTGGATATCTAATTTCTCACTATGCCCGGTATTGACCATCCCATCAGATAACCTGGATTTTGTTTCAATGCCGAAACATATGGATCTGATCCACAATAAAGTGGATGAGAAAATTGCAGGCAAGGACGAAGTTATCTTCTTGCCTGAAGAGTACAGCAGTCCGTAAGCACAACAGAGCCGTATAAATTATTTTGTGTCAACAACAAACTTGATTGCAGTGCGAACTTTTCCGTCAATTTCTACATTGACAAATTCAGGCACAAATGCAATATCAATGCCATCTTGCTCCAAAAAGTTCTTTGCGAGCACCATTGCCTTGATAGCCTGATTGACTGCCCCAGCACCAATTGCTTGAATCTCAGCATGTTTCTCATCACGAATGACACCAGCTATAGCACCAGCAACTGCTGCTGTACGGGAAACAGCTCTTACCTTGATAACATCCATCGTTCCCCTCCTCCAACATCATTGGGTTTTAATTCGTTAGTTGGCTTCAATTACATTCACCTATATAAGCATTTTACAAAATTATTGAATAGGATACAAGTAGGAAATATCCTCTTAATTAATAGGTTTAATTAATATAGTAATAATAGTAGGGACTGTGGGTATGTGTATAAAAACAAAACCCATTTAAATAAACGCCATATATGGGGCTAACGTTTTTCAATCCTTTGCATTTGGCGAAAAATACCCATGATTTTATTACAAACGACCCCACAGACAAGGGAATAAAAGAGTGAATAATGTTGGGTAAAGGATACGAATGGGGACTGGGAAAAAGGATGGCGGGGAAAAGTTGTAATAATAGTTGAATTAATCCACAATTTTGGGCATTTATCCACAAATAGCGATACTTTATTCACAGTAGTTATCCACAGAATTTGTGGATAAAGTTATAGCCCGGCGGATGATTGCCAATTATCAATTGTTTCTTCAACGACATCTAAAAACGTGTCAAGTTCTTCCATCCGCGCATTGAAATTGTTTTTGTCAAGCATCGTCAGAGATAATATGTCATTAAATCCGTGCTGGCTGACGCTGTTCAATGGTAAATCAGCTGCCATGATAGACCATGTGCGCAATAGTATCCAGAGAGCTGCCTGGCTGTTTGTTTCTGAGAGTTCTGCTATGGCTTTCTTGTAATAAGATTGTCTGCAGGGGGCAAATGAAAGAGAAGGGTTCTGATTTTGCTGGTAAGAGGAAAAAGCAACAGACCAATTTTCGATCCAGACTTCCCATTCAGGTTCTACGGGATCTGGTGGAAGAATAAGGTCAACAAGGCCGCCTGACAAACCGGGCATATTGACGCCCTCTGCCCTCTCAGGAAAATCAATCAAAAAACGTCGGTCAGTAAGGGGCACTGTGGTCAGACAGGCAATTGCGTTCGCAGCATCTTTAATTGATTGGATGTACCTCTGAACGCAGAGATGATGGTTTTGCGGCGGATTCATGGTTAGATCCATCCAAATCTTTCTGGCAGATTCGGAAAAAGGGCGAACGCGTTGGATGATGTTTATTGGTTGAAAGAAGTGTGCAAAAATTCCAGACCGAACATAGTCAAACCAATGGTTATTATCTTCGATGACGATTGGGTAATGGCAAAAAAAACCACCCAACCAGGCATCTCTCCTGAGATCCCTTGGCTGGCTAAAATAACTTTGCGGGAAATGTCCAATATCCAAATGAAAATCATCTGAGATAGGGATAATCTCTCTTCTCGTTTCATTTTCAAGCGAATGAACAAAGATCAGGTCGATATCTGTTGTACCGCCAATCAGCGGATCATCAAAGGTTAATGAACCAGTGATATATGCACACACAAGGTCCCCCGCACCATCAAACGCCCTTCTTTTGACCGTGTCCTTTGCTGTTGATATGAGTAGATCTTTCGTTATGCGCACAATAAATACCTTTTAATAAATTTTACCTGTAAAACCGAATCATGGGCGTCATTCGATGGGAAGTTCGGGTTGAAAAGGAGCCATTTGGAGGCGCTGGCGGATCCGTTGCTCAATCCAGTTCAGGTCGTCCTGAATATGAACAAAATCCATTTCATCAGAATCGATTACAAGCACTTGTTTTCCTTCAGCCGGCTGAAGGAAGTAATCATCATAAGCTACATTGACCATATCGATATAATCGCGGTCCATGTCCCGCTCATAAGGGCGGTCGCGCAGCGCGATCCGTCGCATGAGGGTGGCGGTAGTTGCACGCAGGTACACGATTAAATCGGGGTTGGGGATCTTTTCTGCAAGCACTTCATGCAACTGATTATACATATCCAGTTCTTCTCCGCTCAGGGTGTTGCGCGCAAACAAAGCGTCTTTATCAAATGTGTAGTCGCTGATTAATACATTATCGCCCATGAGCAATTTCGGAACGCCGCGCCTTTGCTGGTAGTAGCGGCTTAGCAAAAAAAACATCTGCGTCTGGAAAGCATAACGTACACGATCTTCATAAAATTTTGATAAAAAAGGATTTTCTTCAAATATCTCAAGCAGGATATTAGAGTTGAACGGGATCTTTAGTAACCGCGCAAGGCTTGTTTTTCCAACACCGATTACCCCTTCGATCGCGATATACATATACCCTCCGTGTATTAATGGCTTGACTTTCCGATAAAAAACTCTAAACTAAAATATATCATAACAACCTATTTATTTGATTGGAGGGATAAATGCCTGGCTTAAATCGTGTACAGATCATAGGGCACTTAGGTGCAGATCCACAAGAAAAGGTTACGCCGAAAGGAACCAAACTCGTCATTTTTTCGGTTGCTGTTAATAGTTATTGGAAAAGCGGGGATGGAAACACCAATAAAAGGACAGACTGGTTTAATGTCGAGGCGTGGGGCAGGACTGGGGAAATCTGCCAAAAAATTCTCAAAAAAGGAAGTCTGGTTTATCTTGAGGGACAACTTCGTACAGACCGGTATGAGAAGGAAGGGGAACCAAAATTCTTTACAAAGGTTGTTGTGCAGAGAATTCAGAAACTAGATTATTCTGAAAAAGAAAAAGAAGAACCAGAAATTTCAGCGATCGCCGACGATATTTCCGAAGAGGAATAGATTCAACTGAGTACACATCAGCCCGCAAACCCGCGGGCTGATGTGAGTTTATATTTTAGAGGTCACGAAAGATCTTCTAATTGATGTACCAGTTCGTCGACAACATCAAATCCTCCTTGCCAAAAAGCAGGTTGTGAAATATCAATTCCCGCATCGGCCAATAATTCAACCGGCGCCTGAGATCCTCCTGTGGATAGAATGTGGATATACTTTGGCTTGAAGCTCTCGCCTTCGATCTTAAACTGTTTGTAAAGGGAAAGTACTAGCAACTGCCCAAAAGCATAAGCGTAAACATAAAAAGGCACGTGATAGATATGAGGAATGGATACCCATTCCCAGCGGAACTCTTCGCCAATATCAATATTTTCACCAAATTGAATTTTCAAATTGTCAAAGTACGCAGCGGATAGGTCATCCACCGAGGCGCCATCAACAGTCATCTGATGCGCCATTTTCTCAAATAGGGCAAAGAATGATTGCCGCATGATTGTCGCATAAGAATCATCCACCTGCCGGAATAATAGATCACGGCGAACACGTTCATCTTTTTCTTCTCTCAGCAATCTGTCCACCAGCAGCATCTCCCCAAATGTCGATGCCGTCTCTGCTAGCGGAAGACAGGCATGCTGGGTGAAAATGCTGTGCCCGCTCGCTAACATGGAGTGAATGGCGTGCCCAAGTTCATGTGCAAGCGTGGCTACATCATCCGAGCGGCCCTGGAAATTAATTAGAACCCAAGGTGTTAATTCAGGGGTAATTGTTGCGCAAAATGCACCGGATCGCTTGCCCTTCCTCACTTCGCTGTCGAGATGTTTTTCCTTCATCACGCGCATTGCCATTTCTGCGAAACGCGGGTCAAATTGATCAAAAGAATCAAAAATCAGATCAGCCGCATCATTAAAAGCATACTCTTTGGATGAGTGTGTGACAGGTGCATAAATATCATAGCGGCGAAGTTTTTCCATTCCAAGCAGCTTTGCTTTTAAATCAAAAAACCGCTGGAATATCACTGCGTTTTCCTGACTGACGGAAAGCAATGTGTCCACGATCTCATCGGGAATGTCATTGTGCAGGTTACGGGCGGAAATAGGTGAAGTATGCCCCCGCAGGTTGATCAGTTCATTGCGCCAATCGCGCACGCGCGTCTGGTACATCTGGCCGAGGATAGGGCCGTCATTTCCATAAACGCGATAAAGTTCCTGATACGCAGCCATCCTCAAATTGGCATCTGGTTGTCTGACGAGAGACATCAGCTCGCCGCGGGTCATCTCTTTTTCCTCGCCTTCAATTGTGATATTGAAGGAATAGCGGTTGGTAAATGCGTCATAGAGAGTGATCAAAGCGCTGGTGCCGGTAACATCTTTTATATTGATAATTTTTTCTTCCGGTTCAGTTAGGGTATATGGCTTAAAATGGCGCATCTCTTCCAGCCAATACCCGTAATCTCCAATCCCATCCATCAACCTACCCGCGGTTTCATCTTCGAGCGATTTCCACCATAATGTAAAGAACATCACACGGTTTGAAAGTTCGGCAGAGAGTTGTTCAATTTTTGCCAGCAGCGATTGCGCTTGCTGATTTTGAGTATCTTCGGAAAACCAAAGTTCAGCAAACCCGCCTAATTTGTGAAGGGATTTTGTTATCTCTTCCAACCGCGCGATTATATTCAGCAAATTTCTTTGATTGATTTCAATCGTGAGATCTTCTCTGAATTTTTCAAAAGCAGTGACTTTTTCTTCCAATTCATGAAAAGTATTCTTAAACACATCAGACTCTGCTGATGGGAATAGATCAGCCAAATCCCAGCGTGATAATTCTTTTTTCATATTTTTCCTTACCTATACTCTTTTTTTATTAAAAAACGCAAGCAGGGTTTCATGCAAGATACCGTTGCTTACAAGAACCGCGTAAGGCGGGACCATATATTCATCCGACCCATCGAGTGTCGTGGTCTTACCGCCTGCTTCTTTTACAATCAGAGTCCCAGCGGCAAGATCCCACGATTCAACGCCTATCTCCCAATATGCATCCAATCGTCCTGCCGCCACATACACCTGGTCAAGGGCGGCTGATCCAAGCCGGCGAACCACATGGGCTTCTTTAATGATTTCGCTAAAATGATCAAGATTATTATTTTCCTGCTTCATGTTATAAGGGAATCCAGTTACCAGCATGGCATCGATTAATTCACTTGTCTTGCTGACGTATATTTTTTTGCCGTTGAGCCAGGCCCCTTTTTCGCGCTCGGCGGAAAAACATTCATCCCGGACAGGATCATATACGCAACCGTACTTCATCAATCCATCCTCTTCAAAGCCTATCGATACTGCGAATAATGGTAACCCCCGTGCATAATTTGATGTACCGTCAACAGGGTCTATATACCAATTTTTTCCCTTATCTCCTTGCGTTTTTCCGCTTTCTTCGGCGATGATCGTATGATCGGGAAATGATTGTTTAATCTTCCCAACAATGAAATCCTCCGCTTTTTTATCAATCTCGGTGACAATATTCGTTGGCCCTTTATAATCCAGCGTATGGACATCATCCAATCCGTCGAGCAATATCTGCCCGGCTTCTCTCGCTAAGTTAGTTAAAAATTCCAGAGTTACTGTCATGTATTGTCATTAATCCCTTCTCGGTTTGCTTATCTCAACTTCTCTTTTCAATTCTTCAAAAAAATCATTTAAAAATGCCTGGCGCCTTTTAGCAATTTGCCTGGCTGTTCGGGTAAATAATAATTCAGAAATATTACGCAATTTAAAGATGTATTCATGATAAGCACTATGTGCTTCACCTGGGAGTTTAGCGCCGGTTTGCAGAAACAAATCTGAAGGCGCAGCATAAGCAGGCTGTCGTACCTGTGATGCATAAGCCAGTGCGCGCGCAACACCGATGGCTCCGATGACATCCAGTTTATCTGCGTCAAATAAAACTTTTGCTTCGATCGTTTCAGGTGTAGCCTGTTCTCGGAAGCGGTGGGAGATGATGCAGTGCTGAACAGCCAAGATATTCGAGTTTTTCCAGCCCTCTTTTTGTAATATATGCTTCGCAAATTCAGCCGATTCGATATGGTGGTTTGTCCGCTCCCCGTTGACAGGGTGGCTGCCCCGTGCGTCATGCAGCAATGCGGCCGCCCTCAGGATTTCCAAATTCGCGCCTTCTTTGAGTCCGATCATTTCGCACAAGCCATACACTCGCTCAATGTGGTCAAACCCATGGACTCCGTCGTACTCCGGGTACCAATCCCTGGCCTTTTCAAGCGTTAGCATGTTGGCACATTCTCATGAATAACCCCTTTTTTAACCACGGTTTTAACCTGGTTTACCCCGAATCGATAAGGAATCTGGCGGTAATCCGCTGTTGACAAAATGATCATATCTGCCTGTTTGCCTGCTTCAATAGATCCAATACGATCGTCTAACTTAATTGCCGCGGCAGCGTTGATGGTCGCAGCCACGATCGCCTGAGCCGGGGTCAATTTCATATACCTGCACGCAAGCGCAATTACAAATTGCATGTTCCCGCACCACGCAGTTCCGGGATTCAGGTCGCTTGCGATTGCTAGGGTGCAGCCTGCCTCTATCATCTCTTTTGCCGGAGAGTATTCCAGTTCGGACAAACCAAATGGTGTGCATGGTAATGAAACGGCTACTGTATTAGATTGGGCCAATGCGGCGATATCATCCGGATTGGTTTTAACCAGATGATCCGCCGACGCAGCGCCTAATTCTGCCGCCAGAGAAGCCCCGCCTAAATTTTCAAATTCATCTGCGTGAATCTTTAGCGGAAAGCCAAGGGTTGATGCGGCCTGTAATATCGATCGAGACTGTTGAAGGTCAAACGCGCCTTTTTCACAGAAGACATCAACAAAAGGCAACCTTTCATGCGGGAAGATTTCATTCCACCATTCTTTAATGTCGGGGAGGATTTGATGGCATAACAGGTCTACGTACTTGTGTGGGGCATCATTATATTCTCTGGGGATCATATGTGCCCCTAAAAAAGTAGGAACAACTTCTAACATTCCTGCCCTTCCAATATCCATTGCTACTTGCAGTTGTTTGCGTTCCGTCTCGAGAACTAACCCATAACCACTTTTAACCTCAGCAGTAGTTGTGCCATGAGCAAATATAGACCTCGCACGTACAATAGATTCATCAAAAAGAAGGTCTTTCCCAGCTAAACGGGTTGCGTTCACAGTTGATTGAATGCCGCCGCCGGCAGCCATGATCTCAAGATAGCTTTTCCCTTCCAGCCGCTGTTCAAACTCCAACGCCCGGTCACCAGCCCAAACCAGGTGTGTGTGAGGATCGACAAAACCCGGCAGCACAGCGTGGTGGTTTGCCGATATCATTTCCTCATCCGCATATTGGCGCTGCATTTCATCCGAATCTCCAACCATTTCTATCAACCCTTCGCGGATCAAAACTGCGCCGTTATTGATTATTCCAAGGCACCCCAGCGTAACACCTCTCTGGGGAGGACCGGCTACAGTAACAAGTTGTGAAATTGAATGAAGGAGCATCTAAAAATCCCGATATAATGGTTTCAGCTATTATACAGGCTCAAAAAATAAATATGACTAAAATCGAGAAATGGCTATTGATTATTGGATTCATCGTCTTATGGATTAGTCTTGCGTATTTTGCGGGTGGACCCATTTATTCGGATGAAATGCTTTATATCGATGTTGGATTGCGCAACCTCACTCAACCATACTACGGCAATCGTTATTTTCACATCTACCTGCAAAAATTATTCATGGCGATATCTCCAACACCATTGATCGGTATCCGTGTCTTTTGGGGTTTCTTGATGTCATTGACATCCGCATTGATCTATTTCAATGCAAGAACGTTTTTTAAAAACAGCACACCGCTTAACGGGTTGTTGGCTGTAGCGATTTTCTTTTCATTTTCCATTCTCAGGGAATACTCAGGTGAGCCTGCTGTCGATATCACCGCGATGGCAATCGTTGTTGTTTATCTGACAGTTTTTTTGATATTGATTGAACGGGCGGAAGGTGTAAATATTTATTTATTTATTCTTGGAGTGCTGGCATTTTTAGGATTAAAAACCAAAGAGACGACCATCTTCATTCACTTAGTGTTAATCGGACTGCTTCAAGAAAAGCTAAAAGGGAAAGGTTGGCTAAAATCTCTTCTTCACTATTTCTCTCCTTTTATATTAGGTGTCATCGCGGGAATTGTTTTTTTTGTCATATTGGACGGCGTCTTTTTAGGAAAACCATTTTTTGCTATTTCTCTATCAACATTTCAGCGCGTGTTTGATAACTACGATTTTGTTCCGGGATTTTTCTTTGGCCCGACAAGTTGGTATAAAGAATTTTTGTTCGATGATATTTTGGTTGTTTTCCTCCTTTTTATAATCAGTGGAATTTTATTCCGAGACCAATTAGGCCCAAAAAAGCGCTGGGTTTGGATATACCCGTTTGCTTATATCGCATTTCTTAGTTGGAATATGCTCAAGGTCCCTTGGGGATTTATCGAGCGATTTATTTTCCCCGCGCTGCCAGTGATTGCAATAATGTCTGCACAAGTAATAGATTTCAAATCTCTAAAGAGAAAATGGTATGTGAGCATTTTTCTGATTATTGCCTTTTTACTTTTTCTGATAATGCGAGCCTTATGGATCCAAACAGCCAATATTTACCAATTTGACCATCCTCGTATGCTGGATGCGGTATATTTTCCAATTCTCATTTCTTTTCTCATCGCAAGTTTTCTGTTGAGTGATTCCGGCCATTGGGCGTTGATTATCTTTCAAGTTTTTCTTGTTGGAACCTTATTGTTTACACCTTTATCAAATAACTTTAAATACTTTATTCAATATCCAGTCGTCCGGCAAAGGTACACAGAATTGTTTTATCCGCTTGAAGTGTTTAAAGATGAATTACAGATCGTGGATGATGCTATGATCTATATCTCCACTGATATAAAAAATGGTCTGGACATGCTTAGCACGGATCCGAACGATATCAGTGGAATGGTCAATTTTTATTATGATCACCGGATTGATCGTGAAAATGTGTTTATTGGTTATGACAGAAAGAAGGTATCTTCGGATCTGATCAACCGTCCGTTTGAATATGCCCTGCTGACGAATTCCGATGTAGATTCATTAATGAGCACCTCTTCCTGGGGGAGAATTACTGATATCTACAGTGATGTTCAGCTAGATGAACAGGGAATCGTATACTTATTGAAGCGTTAGCATTGGCGTCAGGATTGAGCTACATTCACACTGGAAAAAGTTGCCCCTGATAATTTATTGACCAACAGTTCGCGAGTTTCGCACCAGATCTTGAACATGGGGCAGGATTTGTGGAAAGGACATGAATCCGGATTTTCTGTACACTCATTAAGGATGACCGGTCCGTCAATTGCCTGTATGACATCCAGAATGGATATGTCCTCAGGCTTCTTTGCCAATGAAACCCCTCCTCTTGCTCCGCGTGATGTATGGATCAAACCCGCAATGGATAATTGAGAGACAATTTTTGCCAAAAAAGAAGGGGGTATTTTCTGGGCGTTGGCGATCTTACTGGTTGACGCTTTTTCGTCCTTATCAAGCCGCGCTAGATAAACAATTGCGCGTAAAGCATAATCTGCCTGTTTAGTTATTTGCATATTCTCTCTTCCTCTTTGGATAAATTGAATAGAATTAGTCCAAATATAAGTGTATAAGAAAAACATTCTGCTGGCAAGTCTCTACGGTATAATCTCCGCATGTCAGATTTTAAATTTTATATTCCTATTGAAGTGCGTTATCGTGATCTGGATGCCCAGTGGCACGTCAATCACACATGCTTCTTAACCTACATGGAACAGGCTCGCATGGAATATATGATGAATCTGGGTTTGTTTGACGGAAAATCATTTTTGGATCTCAGGGCGATTGTAGCTGATGCGCATGTCACATATCTGGCGCCGATTACGATGGGGCAGAACGTACGCGTTGGTACCTGCACGAAAAAAATCGGCAACAAGAGCATCATTTATGCATATCAAATTGAAGATGTTGACACAGGGCAAATTCTCGCCACCGGTGAATTTGTCTCCGTCACATATAATTTTCGTGAACAAAAGTCGATCCCGGTACCAGATGAATGGCGAAACCGTATTTCAGAGTTTGAGGAAAAAGATTTCTAACCCTTACTCCATCTCTTCCGGACGAATTTTGTCTACTTGTCCGTAGAAAAAAATGATATCGACATGGCCTCCAGTTTCAAATTCAAAGACGTGCCACTCCAGAGGCGGAAAATGAAGTGTCATTCCCGCTTGTAATGGAATCATCTCTCCGAGTTTGTCTTTTTGCTGGCCTTTGCGTACCCATCCATTCTCAGCGCTAAGAATATAAACAATTTCCTCTGCGTGTTGGTGGGGCTCCATTGGTCCGCTTTCGTCACAATATCGGGCGAATCCCATGGTCATTTTTTTACTCAAAGAATTGGCGTCTTTGCCAACTGCTTTTTGGATAATACGGCCAGGCAATTTCTCTTTTGATAATGTATCCCGAATAATGAGTTCCATGCTGTTTTCTCCACAATTCTTGTATTGAGATAGATTATATGATTGTTTTGTTTATCAATGACCTATTAACATTACGTTATAAATCAATATCTTCCCATATACACAGGTTGTTGTTTGGTAAAATCACCTTGTACAATCAAAACGAAAATTCCCAAGAATCCTGGAGGTTTCAATTTGTCTGGATTAGGAAGTTTTACCCAAAGTGCACGGCGCGTTCTTAGTCTCGCGCACTTAGAAGCAGAACGTCTTCAACAGTCGGAGATTGGTTCAGAGCACCTGTTGCTTGCTATGCTGCAGGAGGATGCTGGCGTGGCCGGCCGTGTTTTGCGTGAATTGGGTGTTGAATTGGATCGCGCCAGGGAAATGGTGCTGCGGATTAGTGGAATGGGTACGACCAAGGATGAAAGGATCGAGCTTGGTCCTGATGCGCGCAAAGTGCTCGACCTTGCCATTGAAGAATCCAAAAATGCAAACAGCAAATATGTTTCAACAGAACACTTATTGTTGGCGTTGGCAGAATTTGAACAAGGAAAAGCAAAAGAAGTGATTGCGAAGTTAGGGATCACACCTGCCCAAATTCAACGTCAAACCAAGCGCGTCCTAAATGAAAACCGCGAATCACTTTCGCGTGTGCGCAAAAGCGCAACAGAAAAAAAAGGAAAACCCAAAGAAGGGAAAATGCCGCTGGTTGAACAGCTGGCTGTTGATCTTACTGCATACGCGGAGGATGGCAAACTGGATCCTGTCATCGGCCGTGAAAAGGAAATTGAACGTGTAATTCAGATTTTAGCGCGGCGCACGAAAAACAACCCAGCGTTAATTGGGGAACCTGGCGTTGGCAAGACAGCCATTGTGGAAGGATTGGCCTCCCGTGTTGTTGATGGAGATGTTCCCACTCCGCTATTAAATAAGCGTGTTTTGCGGCTGGATGTCGGTTCGCTTGTAGCAGGCACCATGTACCGAGGTCAGTTTGAAGAGCGGCTCAAACGCGTCATTGATGAATTGACTGCATCTGAAGCGATCTTATTTATTGATGAAGTACATATGCTGGTTGGGGCTGGCTCAGCCGGTTCTTCAGTTGATGCAGCCAACATTTTAAAGCCAGCGCTTGCGCGCGGTGAGCTGCAGGTTATTGGTGCAACGACACTAAATGAATATAGAAAAAGCATAGAAAGTGATGCTGCTCTGGAGAGGCGCTTCCAACCTATCCTGGTCGAGGAACCAACAGTAGAAGAAGCCCTGGAAATTCTGCATGGTGTTCGTAAAAATTATGAAGAGCACCATCGTTTGGTCATCTCAGATGAAGCGCTTGCTGCTGCGGTTAATCTTTCTGCACGTTATATTTCAGACCGATTTCTTCCGGATAAGGCAATCGACCTTATCGATGAAACTGCCTCGCGCGTGCGCATGTACAAAAGCGATACTGCAAAGACCAGTAAAAAAGTGATGACTGCCCTGCGCGAAAAGCGAAAATTATTCAATGAGCTTAGCGAGCAAAATAAAATCGATGAATCTGACCGGACCAAGACTGAAATAACGAATCTTGAAAAAGAGCTGGAAGACCTTCGAGAAAAGTGGGATCGAGACACCAGCCCGGTTGTGACAGCAGACGATATCGCAGAATTGGTTTCAATGTGGACTGGTGTTCCTGTCATGCAGCTGGCTACGGAAGAGTCCACCCGTTTATTAAATATGGAAGAAGAGATCAGCGCGCAGATTGTTGGACAAAAAGAAGCTATCGAAAATATCTCAAAGGCTGTCCGCCGAGGTCGTGCTGGTCTGAAGGATCCGCGCCGCCCAATTGGCTCATTCATGTTTCTTGGACCGACAGGTGTTGGCAAAACCGAACTGACCAAAGCCCTCGCGCGATTCCTTTTTGGTAGCGAAGAAGCCCTTGTACAGTTAGATATGTCTGAATTTATGGAACGACATGCGGTAAGCCGACTGGTCGGTGCGCCTCCAGGTTATATCGGATATGAAGATGCAGGGCAATTGACAGAAGCGATAAGGCGCCGCCCTTATTCCATTGTAGTGTTTGATGAGGTTGAAAAAGCGCATCCAGAAGTACATAACATGCTGCTTCAGATCATGGAGGAAGGCCATCTCTCAGATGCAAAAGGACACAAGGTCGATTTTCGAAATGCGATCATTGTGATGACATCCAATATCGGCGCCGATATGATCAAGCGTGATGGGGAATTCGGATTCAATCTTACGCGTGATGAAAATCAGGAAGAAACATATGCGTACGAGCAGATGCGGAAAAAACTGCTCGACGCTCTCAAAAAGTCATTTAGGCCAGAGTTCATCAACCGCATGGATAGCGTTGTTGTGTTCCATGCATTAAATCGTGAACATATCCTTAAGATTGCAAAAATGGAGATCTCCAAAGTCGCAGATCGTTTGAAAGAACGGGAAATCATTCTCACTGCAACCGATCGGGCTTTAAAAGCGATTTCCGAAAAAGGATTTGATCCTGATATGGGTGCTCGCCCCTTGCGGCGTGTAATCCAGTTCGAGATAGAAGATCAATTATCCGACGAATTACTATCTGGAAAATTCAAAGACGGTGATCATATCTGGGTGAATGTGGACACTGAAGGCGGGTTTATCCTAACCGATACACCGGAAGAAGAAAACTTGCAAGAAGAACCGCTCGGAATAGGGATGTAAAAAGACGCAGAAGCCAGAGATTCTCTGGCTTCTGTTTTATATTCTTTGATCATCGTTTAGAATGATAGGGGAGAACTACACATGGCAAAACTTCAATCACAATATGTCTGTCAGGAATGCGGCCGTATTTCTGTTCGCCAGCTTGGGCGCTGCCCATCATGCGGAGAATGGAATACCATGATAGAGGAACTTGTTGCCATACCGCCGTCGGCTGAAAAAGCAACAACACAATCATCAATATCAAAACCACAACGTCTTGACAATGTTTCCAGTGATACGGAAGAGCGATGGCCGCTTAGCATATCAGAATTTGCGCGGGTTTTGGGTGGCGGGATTGTCCCTGGTTCAATTGTATTAATTGGTGGCGATCCAGGAATCGGAAAATCCACCCTGATGTTGCAAGTCGCAAAGGAAGTCTCCAAAACAAATACAGTCTTGTATGCTTCCGGCGAAGAATCTGCCCGTCAAATAAAAATGAGAGCCAAACGGATTACAGGGTCGGCAAATGATAGCCCCGAAAACCTCTACCTTGTCACTGAAACGAACCTGGACGCTGTACTTAATCACATTGATTCCATTAAACCAGGGCTGCTTATCATCGATTCGATTCAGACAATGTATATGGATGGCTTGTCTTCCAGTGCGGGATCTGTCACTCAGGTACGAGAATGTGCATCCAGGTTGCGCGCGCTGGCAAAGTCTCTCGGTATCGCGATTTTTCTGATAGGCCATGTCACCAAAGAAGGTATGATTGCCGGGCCGCGCGTACTTGAGCACATTGTGGATACTGTATTGCATCTTGAAGGAGACCGCTTCCAGAGTTATCGATTACTTCGCTCAATGAAAAACAGGTTTGGTCCGACTTCAGAAGTAGGTGTGTTTGAAATGAATGAAAAAGGGATGGTCGAGGTTCATAATCCCTCTGAAGCATTCCTTGCGGAGAGGATGGCTGAATCAGCTGGATCTTCTATTGCGGTGACAATGGAAGGGACACGTCCAATTCTTGTGGAAATACAAGGCTTGACCAGCCCGACCAACTTTGGCAATCCGAGGCGGACAGCCAATGGTATTGATTTCAACCGACTGCTGTTAATCACAGCTGTGCTCACGCGCCGGGTTGGGCTCCGGTTTGCTGAGCAGGACATTTTTATCAATGTTGTTGGTGGGCTTCGTATTGATGAACCAGCCGCTGACCTTGCCGCAGCCACTGCGCTGGTTTCTTCTTTGAAGGATCAACCCGTACGCGCTGACCTTGTCTTAATAGGCGAGATCGGCCTTTCAGGCGAATTACGCTGGGTAAGTCAAATGGAATTGCGTCTGCGCGAAGCAGCCAAATTGGGATTCAAATCAGCGGTTATTCCAAAAAAACTGCGTATGCAATTGACCCCTCAGAAGGGCTTTGAAATCTTTGAAGCCCGTTCGCTCGTAGATGCGATGAAAATTGCGTTATTATCTAAATAAATGAGGTAAAGATGGAAAAAACATACGAAGATCTATTTGGAAAAAATTTACCGATGCATGTGCGCAACAATCACGCGCTTGAGCACGCCACCTTACATGTCTTGCAGCAAAAAGGGATCAAGTCTCGTCTCGGGGGCATTTCAGATATTGGCGGTTTTTGGATCTTTGGTGAAATCGAAGCAGACCAGCTGATGGAAGCTGCCCAGGAAGCCCTTCAACGGCTTGCTGACGGGGAGAATGAGTTAGCTATTCATCCCAACTGCGGAACGAACATCGCTGTTGGAGCGCTGGCTGGCGGAGGGTTGGCATGGCTGAGCATGCTGGGGACAAAAGGAAAAGTCGGCAAGCGGCTACGTCGCTTGCCTGTCGCTGCTATGATGGCAATCGTTGGTTATCAGCTTGCGCAGCCATATGGCCCGAAATTACAAGAAAAGATCACTACCAATGCGGATATTAGCGGACTCAAGATCGTTGAAGTTGTTAAGCATGAAGTGATGGAAAATACTGTGCATCGCGTCGTGACTGTGTTTGGAAAGTAAATATTGACCACAACAGAAGAAAAGATATTCACAGGGACTGAAGACATCATCGTATTGCAGGGTGATGATTTGTTGGCGATACATGAGTGGATTTTTCGTATCGTTAATGATGCAGAAGCGTTTGCGGATCTTAACACATCCAGGTTAAATGCCAAGGAATCTAACCAGACTGATATCTTAATGCAGCTGAGAATGCTCCCTCTTGGATCCGGAAAACGTAAGGTAATTGTAGATCTTGCTCACGAAATCTTAAAAGTGAAAAATGACCAGAAGTGGATGGATATGGTGTTGGAAGAATTTCCTCCTTCATCACAATTAGTCCTGATATTACATGATGAAAAGAAATATCTGCACGGCCAAATTG
Source organism: uncultured Pelolinea sp. (assembly GCA_964612815.1). Lineage (GTDB taxonomy): Bacteria > Chloroflexota > Anaerolineae > Anaerolineales > Anaerolineaceae > Pelolinea. The sequence goes on from CAZTCV010000001.1 coordinate 333,822, forward strand.
AATGGGATAAATTTCCAAAAAAACACTGGATTCGTAAATCACTAAATGATTTTTCTGGTACGCATCATTGGCAGGAGTTATCACTTCCAGATGCGAAAAGTATGCCGCAATGGATAGAGGATAAGGCAAAGAGTATGGGAGGAGACTTTCACCCTTTAGCAGCTTATACATTGGCCACGCTGGTTGGCAATGATTTGTTTCAAGCTCGGCAGGAGATCGATAAAGCTATCTCGTATGTTGGGCAAGGTAATCAAGTGAAAACCGATGATATCCGTTTGCTGTGTGTGGCCTCTAAAGACGAAGATATGTACTCGCTCGTTGACGCGGTAGGTCAACGAGATGGAAAGACCGCTGCTCGGCTCTACCAGTCTCTGCGGATCGATATACCTGCCCAGGTATTATTCAGCATGCTCGTCCGGCAAATTCGTCTATTGCTTCAAACGCGGTTCATCCTTGACCAAAAAGGCCCGCTCAAAGAGGTTGTTGAGATGTGTGATTTAAAAAGTGAATGGCTGGCAAAGAAATTGATTAACCAGGCAAAGCGTTTTGATACATCTGAACTAGAGATAGTTTATCGCCAATTGGATCGGATAGATAAAGAATATAAAATAGGCAATGTGTCTATTGATGCAGCTATCGAGACTTTCTTAGTGAAGGCTACCAACCGTTTAATCGAGAACTAGAACTAATACCGCAATATTTTCTCTCTCATCTCACCCCATTTTAGAGCATCCGCAATCCCTTGCTCTACCGATCTTTCAGCTTTCCACCCTAATAATTCCCATGCAGTATCTGCGTTACAGAAAGAACCAGCTGTATCTCCTGGTCGTCTTGGCCCGTCCGTTTTATTAATCTTCTCGCCGACAACATTTTCAAATGCGTTGACAAGCTCTCTCACGGTTACCCCCATGCCTGTGCCCAGATTGATGACAAGATAATTATCAGGGGGACTACCGGCCTTCTTAAAAGCCTGCCCAAAGTTCTCAACGGCGCGGATGTGCGCTTGGGCAAGGTCCCATACATGGATATAATCGCGGATTCCGGTCCCGTCTCTGGTTTCGTAGTCAGTTCCGGTGATGGTAAATTGACGATTGTTTCCCAGTTGTACATCCACCAGCATCCCGATAGCGTGGGTCGGTTTTTGTATTTGTAACCCTGACCGAAATTTGGGGTCAGCCCCGATCGGATTAAAATATCGCAGCGCGATTCCCTGCATGTGATATGCGGTACAGAAATCACGCAGGATCATTTCCATCATGTATTTCGTGCGTGCATATGGACTCAATGGTTTTAGCGGAGAGCTTTCAGTGACCATAAAACCAGGCACAACATCATAAATCGATGCCGAAGAGCTGAACACCAGCCGCTTGCACCCATTTTGCTTCAATGAATCAAATAGGGATAGAGATTTCCCAACATTTTCGCGATAATATTCGTACGGCTTTTCGGTTGATTCTGGCACCACTATCAACGCGGCGCAGTGGATTGTAGCGTAAATATCGGGGTGATCTTTGAATATTTTCTCGACCAACGCTGTATCAGCAATATCTCCTCTGTAAAACACCCTGCCTTTGGTGAACTCCTCCCGACCGGTGATAAGGGAATCTAGAATAACGGGGGTATGTCCCGCATCGATGAGTGCGGAGCAAATCGTCGACCCAATAAACCCGGCTCCACCTGTCACAAAAATTTTCATTTTGAATCTCCTGATTTAGCTGATAATTTCAACCCCGCCTTTATTAAAATCATTCACAGCCTGATTACTAATGTCATGCTCTGTTAATTATTTAAGTACATCTAAAGTGGTCGTCATAATTCCTACACCTGCATTGCGCGCCTCCATGATTTCTTCATGCGATTTAAAGCCGGCAGGAAGCGAAAATTCGGGCTGAATCAAGGTCTGCAGAATCTAAAAGAAATAATCTATCTTCTCCGATGTTTTCGATTTGTATTATATCTAATTCACCTTGTATTTTCAGATGTTATGATAAGAAAATAAATGAAACCCCCGAAAAACGAATGAGAATATCCGCAGAAATAGAAATTCCTGAGTCAGAAATTACAGAATCCTTCATCCGAAGCGGTGGCCCGGGAGGGCAGAATATCAATAAAGTGTCTAGCGCAGTGCAACTGCGGTTCAATTTAGGTAAATCAACTGTACTGCCCGATCACGTTAAATCCCGCATTATGCAGCATCATCACAATTGGATCACTAAAGATGGAGAATTGATCATTGAAGCTGGTCAATTTCGTACGCAAAGGCAAAACAGGGAAAGTGCACGGCGTAAATTGCGAATGATTGTGGTGTCACACTTAAAACCAAAGAAGAAAAGGATCAAAACGAAACCATCACACAGTGCGCGTCAGTCGCGGCTGGATTCAAAGAAGAAGCATAGTCAGAAAAAATCACTCCGACGCGATACATTTCCAGAATAATGCTGAACTAAGGGAAAGTACGACAGTTGTTGTCAGGGACTGTTTGATTGTGTTGTTTGCCTATTGACTAGCCAGACGCCAAGAACAATAAAACCAGCACCGATTGCTGATGCCCAGCCAAAAGATTCAGATAAAAGCAAAGCTGCGATAACAGTTGCTATCACGGGTTCGAGATAAAGGAATATCCCAACTTGCGTGGAGGTAAATGTTTTTACACCTTCATTGTAGAAAATATACGCAAGGGCGGAGCAAAATACACCTAAAAAGAGAATGCTACCCCAGCCAGTTATAGACAAAAGGTGGATTTCTTGCCAGCTTCGTAAAGTAAAAAATTGAATACTCGTGAAAAGCCAACCAAACAGCAGCACAAAGAAAGTCACCTTCAGGGGAGAATACTTTTCAAGGATTGGGCGAGACATGACTGAAAATAATGCCCAATTAGGCGCGCTTAGAATGATCAGTAAATCTCCAGGAGCCCCAAAATTTCCACTAAGAATTGAGCTGAAACGACCCTTGGTAACAACAAACAGTACGCCAACGGTTGCCAAACAGATTCCACTGATAACAGTCAAGGTCAATTTCTCCTTGAAAAACAACCAACCGAGCAAAGCCATAAAGATTGGAGTTGTTGAAACGAGCCAGGCAGTGGTGGATGCTTCGGATGTGACCAAGCCACTGGATTGCAGCCATTGGTGCAGCGAGATCCCAAGGAATCCCAGCCAGGCTAGTTCTAAGATATCCCTGGCGCGGTAAATCTGATAATCGCGCCTGGAAAAAACCAGGGTCCCTAAAATGATAATTCCGATTAAAAACCGCAGCCAAACAACGGAAACAGGTGATATTTCTTGCAGTGCAATCTTCGTTGCGATAAAAGACCCACCCCAAACAGCAATGGCAAGGAAAAGTTTGATGTATGTACCAAATTGTGGTTTTTGTAAATCTGACATGGGCACCGGTAAATAATCTTGAAAGTATACATGAAAAGCATTCCCTCAACACATTAGCGAGAAATATATATCGCCTTCTGTATGGTTATACAGAAAGATTGCGAGGCATTGATAACAATTACTTTTTTGGATTGTGTTGATTAGCCGGATTAATAGATTTTGAGGGCGCGAATCTTTAAAGTTCTATTGTGTGGGACCCTTCGATGCTCAAACAGATAGATTCCCTGCCAGCTGCCTAAACCCAATCGTCCGTCATCAATAGGTATTGAAATGCTTGAATGGGAAAGGGTGGTGCGGATGTGGGATGGGGAATCGTCCGGCCCTTCATATATATGCTGATACCACGGTTCGTTTTCAGGTATTGTCCGCTCAAAAAATTCTTCAACGTCTTTCCTTGAATCCAAATCATAACTTTCACACAGCGTGATGGACGCGCTTGTATGCGGAAGAAATAGAAAACACATTCCTATCCGAATTTTCCAATCCCGGACAAGTTCTGAAATATCTTCAGTGACAGCCACCATGCCTTTGCCATGCGTGCTGTAGATCAGGTTTTTGGAAAACCAATTATCGTTTGTCATATTATCGCTTGAGATTTTACCAGCTTGATAAACATTTCCTGAAAAATACCTTTGTATTGAAAGATGTATGCAGACAAGGTGTGTTTAGTGTTGAATACTATGCTGACTTAACAATTCTAATTAAATCTGTCTGGAGCGGGTTTGGAGAGAGAGATAATTTGTTGGACGCAAAAATATCCTAATATTAAAGTGACCAAACATAAGCTTAAATAATAAACCCATTTCGGAAGAAAAACTGTTGCAGATGGGTGCGCGCTAAGACGGAGTGCTACCTGGTTACAGAGCGCGATTAACGGCCAGACAAACACACCTAATATCCTGCTTATCAGTGGTGAAACCAGCCCAATTAACACACTGCCTCCGCCTGCTGTCATGATCAATGGCTGCAATGGTCCTACAATAAGATTCGCGGGGATACTGACAAGAGATATGGTCCCGGTCAGGCGAAATAATATTGGAAAAACCACTACGGAAGCGCAAAGTGTCGTAACAACGAGTTCAAGTACAGCATGCCTGGAGTTTACCTTTTCTTCATCTCTGTAAATAAGATGGGCAATCCAGCGGATGATTGGATCAGCCATTACCTGTAATGCAAGCGTGGCTAGAAAGGATAATTGAAAACTAATATCCCATAGCAGGAATGGGTTAAACGCCAGAATAAATGCGGCTGCCATGATGAGGTTATGAATGCTTATAGATTTTCTTCCAATTCCGGCTGCGGGCAAACCGATACTCGCCATTATAGCCGCGCGAATGACGGGAGTATCACCCCCAACAAGAATTGTGTACAGGGTCACTATACCAATTGTTAGTGGAAGGGCAATTCCCTTAAGTTTTCCTGTGCTAAAGGCACGAAAGATTAAGTGGGTGATAACGGAGATGTTAAAACCGGAAATCACAATGATATGAGCAATACCGCTTGCTCTATAACCGTTCCATAAATACCCGGGGATGGAAGTTTCAAGGCCTAACAGAATCCCAGATAGCACTGCAGATTCCGGAAATGGCATCATATCAAAGATAACCCGATTTGCCCGCTCTCGTACTCTGAATAGCGCAGAAAGCATCGGATTTCCCTCATCGGTTGCTTTGATTTTCACATCCGGATACTCCATTTTTGTGAAGATTTTTTCTCTTCCATCCCTGGATGTAAAAGGAGGTTCATCCTGGTTGAATGTGCTCTTGATTTCACCATGGATTTCAACAATATCGCCGTATCGGATCAGGAAACCCTGCGGTAGGATGATGCGGTTTTTTCCACGGACGCGGTACGACTGTCCATCAACTAACACAGTGTGGCATGTTATTGTTGCGGAAGTGTAGCGCGAGGTTATATCTGGGTCTGCGCTTACCAAACCATTTAGTGTCACATGGGAACTTCCTGCAAAGCGATAGATATTGTTTTCTTGTATTTTTGGAAGAGATGATTGAAATAACAGCAGGCCGGATAATCCTGCCGCAAGAAGTGCAGCCGCAGGAATTTTAAACATTGCATTGTGGAGAAGAAGGTGTGGCTGGCAAAGCGATAAACGTTTTTCTGTATAGGCAATAAGCAATGCAACAATGATGATAGTTACGATAATGTGATGGGGAAGCGATAAAAACGGAGCCGCCGCTATTCCGAGGATGAAAGCCAGGCAAATCCAGAATAGTGGCATATCCGAGTATTCCTGCGTTTACGATTCAGGATCTGCGTAGATCCCTCGGTAGTTGTTTGGCAACAGAGCGGCAATTTTTCGCATCAGCTTTTCAGTCCATTCCTGCAGTGCTTTTGACCGGGTACCGGGTTCAACCTCTGGCACCACAAAAGGTTCTCCAAAATGGACGGTCATTTTTGGGCGGCGAAATCTTAATAATTCGCCAAGCGCTTTTTCCGATCCAGTGATACCTACAGGCACTACAGGTACGCCAGTTTTTACTGCCAGCATGATCGTTCCCGGTTTTGCCACTTGAAGCCCCCCGGTTTTTGACCGTGTTCCTTCAGGCGCGATACCAAGTGCAACCCCCTTTTTAAGGGCTTTTGATGCTTCACGGATAGCAGAGAAATCGGCAATGTCACGATCGATCCATATACCTTCTGCTGTCCGCACAAACCACCCGAGTAGCGCTTTATCCTGATATTTCGTTGTTACAAGTGCAGTAATATCCTCTCGGGCAGGATTGACAAGTAAGAGTGGCGTGTCAAAATAACTCAGATGATTGAGGGCAAGAATTACACCACCAGTTGCTGGAATATTTTCCAGTCCATAATATGTTGTGTCAGTCAATGTTCGCAAAAGAAAGCGGACAATGGATTGCAGTGTACGTTTTTTCATCGCATAAATTATATGATGTTAAAACACAGATTTTTCTATTTCGTTTTCTCAAGCTGTGAAACATATTTTCGTGGACTCTCTGGATGATGGGTGTTTCGCTGGATGAAGCGATTAATAAAAATGTTGATCACGATGACAGCAAAAAACACCATTACCATCAGAGCGACAGAAATTATTACCTCAGCGTCGGGTTGATACATGGCTGGGTCTTCCAATGCAGGATAAGCAGCCAGACCCGAATATAATGCCAGAGAATTCCATGCGCCATGTAGTGCGCCCGCCAATAAAATGAAGAGAATCCCTCTTTCAAATCTGCGGATGGTTTTACTTCTGACTAAACCAAAGCCAACCATGCCGCTCAATCCTATATGTAAAACACCTGTTGCTGCGCGCAAAATTACCGCAGTTAACCAGTCTTGCGGGTTCATCTGGATCACCATACCGGCGCTTTCCAATAAAGCAAACGCTCCGCCGCTGATTAATCCAAGGGCATAACCTTCGTGATCGTGCAGCGGGCGGTTAAGTAGAAACCACACCACCATCGGTTTGAAGATTTCTTCGATCATGGGGGCTATTACACCCAATGACAAAAATACCGCCAGCGCGATAATCGGCTCTTTCATCAGATCGAATAGGACCGACTCCAACTGTTCGATTCCGCTGTTCGATCCCGATATACTTTCTAATAATAGTGGTATTTGCTGAGGCAATTGGTTTTGCGTTCCGATCAGAATGAAAACGCTGACCACAGCCAGTATTATCAAAATTGATTCTATAATGATGATCAATAAGGGTGAAATAGTTAATCCCAAAGTGATTGCGCCGAGCTCTCTTTGCCGTGTGCTGCGCTTAAGTCCAGATCGGGCGAGCGTGATCAACAGGATGATTGGAAGTGACACAGCGATGGTTGTCAACAAAGCCAGGGCTGCGTACCAATCATTGTTTTGGCTGGCAAAATAGCCAGCAATTAAAGATAAAGCCCAAAGCAAAAACAGTGCAATTTTTGTGGTGCTGGTAGAAGAGGGTAATGGTGTTGATTCTTTTTCCCGGAGATATTGCACTGAAGCAATCAGGGTGAGTGTATTGACACCACAGGTTGTTACTGCAAGAGCCATGATGGCGTAGTTCGAAAAAACCGCATTACCGTTTACTGGTTGGTTTATATCATGCTGAGGTAATAAAATATTGACGAGCAAGATACCGATGACGACCAATCCAAATAATATACCCAGTGTGCTGAGTATTGCTAACAGTACACTGGGTAAGACTTTCCGCTTTTGTAGCATTATCTTTCTGTAATGGTTACCGAGATAATTGTATCCACTGCGGGGTCAAAAATGTTGTCACGCAGCTCTAACGCATTGACAACATTCATACCCGATGTGACCTCACCAAAAATGGTGCGGGCCTGTAGTCCTTCGAGAGCAGTTTTGTTGATAAAGAATGAACTGCCGTTGATGCCTGGCCCAATGCTAAAGGTCGCCAGTTTGCCCGGCTGGTCAAATGTAAGGGAGTCATCTAGTTCATCGAGATAAGCATAACCCGGACCGCCATAGCCGGTGTCAGATGGATCACCAGATAATACAAACTCTGCTGCTGCTATGAACGGAAGACCATCGTACCAGCCTTCGTTTGCGAGGAAAACAAAACTGTTCACTGCATAAGGGGCAATGTCTGCAAAAAGGTCTACTTCAATTTCTCCAAGATTTGTGCTTATTGTGGCTGAGTATTCCTTCCCTTGTTGAATAACAAGGGGGGGGCATGAGTTATATTCAATTTCTGAGTTCTTAATCAACTCAATGTAATAAGAAAAGATATTCAAGCCGCGTTCATTTTCAGCCCACTTGTACCCATTGATAAACAATGTTGGAGTACCATTGATTCCAAGGCTGTTGGCGGAGTTTTGCGCGTCTGCAATCTTTTGCTCGATCTCATCGCTGTACATGTCAATGAAGAATTGGTCAGCATCTAAACCGAATTGGCTGATCCTGCTTTCTAACCAGCCATCAAAATCGTTTTTGGCAATTGGCGCCCATTCAGATTGGGTTTCAAACAAGTAGTTCTTTAGCTCCTGGAATTTACCTTGCTTGCCGGCTGCTTCCAGCGCTTGTGAGGCAATAATTGATTTGTCATGGAACGTCTCCGGGAATGGTCGGTGGCGATAAACCACGCGCACATCGTCTGGATAGCGTGCTTGAATTTCTGTTAGGATGGGCTCAAGCTGTGCGCAGTAAGGGCACTGCGGTTCGCTGTATTCCATGAATGTGACTACGGCATCATTTGGTCCAAGAACCCAGTCAGCTTCGTTTATTTCAGGAAGCCCGCCAAACGGTGATGCTAACTTGGTAGAAATATAATTAAAAGGTTTACATGGAGTATTTTCGTTGGTAAAAGTACCATCTTCATTGATTGCTGCTTCCTCAGCAGGAGCAATAACTTCTTCGGCTTCTACGATCGCTGTCGCAACAGGTTCGTCTACCGCGGTTCCATCTGTGGCCTGTTCTCCGCAGGCAGCGATCAATAAGGTGGAGAGAATCAAGATCAGGATTGTTTTTTTATTCATTGCAGGCACCTTTCTTTAAATCGAGGCATTTATTTTGGAATATGATGAGAAAAATGATAATAATTCTTGTTGAATGGCGGATTGTACCATAACCGGATCCTGACCTGCGTCAATGATTTTCCAGCGATTGGGATCATCTTTTGCCATCTGTAGATAACCTTCGCGCACACGTTGGTGATATTTAAGTTGATAGGCGTCCAGGCGGTTCCATTCACCCCCGCCTTTTTGTCGGCGCTTTAAACCAGTTTCAGGATCGATGTCAAACAAAAAGGTCAGGTCAGGCCAGATCCCTCCCGTAGCAAATTCCAGGACCTTTTTGATCAGATCAATATCCCTCTCGTGTCCATATCCCTGGTAGGCAAGGGTTGAATCGGCATAACGGTCTAGCAATACAATATCTCCCTGTGATAGATGCGGCTGAATAACCTCTTCAACCAGTTGGGCGCGGGCCGAACAGAATAAAAGGGTTTCTGTTCGCGGGAGCATGCTGGTGTTTTCCATGTTCATTAAAATGTCTCTGACCTGATCACCAATGCTGGTGCCTCCCGGTTCACGTGCAGCAAAAACAGAATAACCTTGCGATGAAATAAAATCCACTGTGGGTTGCATTTGGTGGGTTTTCCCACTTCCATCCGGACCTTCGAATGTGATAAACATCGCTTATTCTCTAAATACCCTTACATGCCGGTTTGGTTCGCGGCCATATGAATGTGAAATAAGTTCTGCGTCTCTAACCAGCTCGTGTTGCAAGCGCCGGATTTTTGATGAAGCAGGTGGCAAATCTATCCACCGCTGTCCATTGCGCACCGCTTCGATTGCGTCCTGGGTCTGCTGATTAATTGAATTGAGGTCTATTTGGCGGCCGCTCACCTCTGATAAACTAAACAGATCAACCAGCACCTGTTCAATTTGTGAGTTGGTGTTGGACCGCAGTACGAAAATTGGAAGCCCTAATTCTTCCGCGTCCAAAACGGGTTTTTGGCGATTACGGTAGTAGGATTTTAATGTCAGTAATACATCAGCCAGGTCAATTTTTTTGGCAATTTCAACAGGCACCCCCAACCGTTTAGCTGATTGCTCGAGCCGGTTGCGGGCAACGCCGTATGGGAAAATGCTTACTTTTTTATTGGGGATTGGTTCTGCTATATCAGTCTCAATGGTCACAGACGGCTTTATGGTGTCTTTTTGCGCTCCATTGGGAAATGTTCGCTTCAATCCTTGCGAACTTGAGGGTGTGTTTTCTTTTGTCAGGCGTTTATTTTGTGTGTGGATTTTTCCTTTTTCATCCCGATACCTGATCTCTGGTTCCAGGACAAACCCTCGCAGCATTGCATCTACGGCAGAAGCGATGTCATGGTGGATAACGAGATGATCCCGCTCCTGTATTTCAATCAACACATCAAACGTGGGGGGCGATCGTCGTTCCAGTACGGTTTTTTGCGTACCGCGTCTACGTGCCTCTTCATCTGATAAAGTCACCGATTCAATGCCTCCGATCAGGTCAGATAGCGTTGGATTAAGTAGCAGGTTTTCAAGGGTTTTTCCGTGCGCGGTGGCGACCAGTTGTACTCCACGTTCAGCAATTGTTCTTGCCGCCGCCGCTTCTAATTCCCGCCCGATTTCGTCAATCACGATCACTTCTGGGTTATGATTTTCTACAGCTTCAATCATCACTTCGTGTTGAAGCGAGGGTTGGGAGACTTGCATGCGTCTCGCGCGCCCAACGGCTGGGTGTGGTACATCGCCATCTCCTCCGATTTCGTTGGAGGTGTCCACAATCACAACGCGTGTTTTTTCTGCTAGGATGCGCGCAGATTCACGCAACATGGTAGTCTTTCCAATGCCAGGCCGCCCTAATAGAAGGATGCTTTTTCCAGATTCCACGATATCTTCGATAATATCGATTGTGCCATATACCGCGCGCCCCACTCGGCATGTAAGGCCTATGATTTCCCCTCGTTTATTTCGCATCGCTGATATTCTGTGCAGGGTGCGTTCAATCCCTGCTCGGTTGTCAGCGTCAAATTGTCCGATTTTGTTGACGATATCCTTTATTTCAGTTTTTGTCACTTCTTTTTCGGAAATTGTGATCTCACGATCAATAAACCGTGCCATGGGTTTCCTGCCCAGATCAATCACGATCTCCAATAAATCGTCAACACGATTCGCGATTTTCAATTCTGTGACGTATTCCTTGGGCAATACAGCAAAAAGCCCTGGAAGGTCGTCTGTAATTCTACGTTGTGTCATTCAGTAATAATCATCCTTATCAAGCCATAACGGGCCATTAGATCATATTTTATCTTTAAACGCATTCGATTTGGATAGTGGGGTGAGCAAATCTGTGGTTGACCCATTGGCAACGCGACTACGTTCTGATTCAAAATCTTTAATCTTGATTGCTAAATGTTTTACCATGCGAACTCGCTTGCTGGATGCCATTTTATAGTGTTCTAATAAAAAAGAATCTGACCACTTAGACCCGGATTTTAATATAATATACAGTAACATATTATCAGTATAAAAATAATCCAGTAGTTGTTTTGTTGCTAATGCAGGTGATAGAACGGTTGGAGAAAAGAACGGGATGACCACGACGGTCTTGTTGTTTTTTTTGATATAGGCATAACCATGCAGCTCATTCTTAATAAAGAAAGAAAACGGAGGTGGGTTTTGAATGACAGATGGCGTGATCGATTTTTCTGCTGGCGAAAGATTTTTGTTGCTGATTTGATTGATTGAGGAGTTGTCTGTAGGGGTAGTTAATCTCCAATCTCTATCATCATGCGTCTTAATAAAATCCGTATGTTGATATTTCCAGGCTTGTTCCCATCCAATAGTAACAAAACCATTCAGAATGAAAGGATCAATTAGGTCAGAATCCTGGTCGATCGATGTTGTCAGAAAAGCATATTTTCTCTGGCTTGCTTCTGTCGTAAGGGTTTCAAGAAAGCGCGGGATTGTGTTTTCATTTACCCTGTCGGTCATCATCATCCACTGAAAGCATCCCCCCTGATAATCCTGATGAAGTTGTGCAACTGCAGACAGCCTGCGTTTACTGTCTTGTAGAGAAAGGGTAAACCACCTGGTAGGAAAAAGCAGACATTCCAGACCGATACTTACGGGAATATACGTAAACCCATGCAATAAAAAAAGCTCTGTGTTTAACCACAGAACTTTCTTGCGATTTTGAATAATCCCCCGGAGATCAAGTAAGGATGGCGTGGAAATGTTTATTGGATCATCTCCAGGAAGTATCGATGGAAGCGATCGTCCGCGGTGAGTTCTGGGTGAAATGATGTTGCTAACAGGTGTCCTTGCCTTGCGGCGATAATGCTGCCATCAGGCAAGCATCCAATTACCTCTACATTTTTTTCAACTTTCTCAATCAGGGGCGCGCGAATAAATACAGCATGAAATGGCGGATTTCCATCTGAGAATTGCGCAAGAACTGGAAAGGTGATATCAGTCTCAAAACTATCAACCTGTCTGCCAAACGCATTACGAGCAACTTGAATATCCATCACGCTCAGCAACGGTTGTACCCGCCGCGCGTCCTTGGATAGAAGGATACTGCCCGCGCAGGTGCCCCATACCGGTTTTGTCTTCGCAAAGGACCGCAGCGGACCCATCATACCAAAATCTTCAAGCAACTTTCCCATTGTGGTGGATTCCCCGCCCGGGATGACAAGCCCATCTAAGTCAATAAGATGCTCGGCAAGCCGGACGGGCGGGGATTCCACAGAAAGCCTGGTTAATATCTGTTGATGCTCCAGAAAATCTCCCTGGAGAGCAAGCACTCCCACCTTCAATTTCTACCACCCTCGATCTGCAATAAGCTCGTTGTTGGGGATGTCGCCGACTTGTCGGCCGACCATCGGCTCGCCCAGATTGCGGCTGATTTCCGCCAGCATCTTTGGGTCGTTAAAGTGGGTGACGGATTTTACAATCGCGTCTGCGCGCTTGGCAGGATCACCAGATTTAAAGATGCCTGAACCAACGAACACACCATCCACACCCAATTGCATCATCAAAGCGGCATCAGCCGGTGTTGCAATACCGCCAGCGGCAAAGTTCACAACTGGAACGCGCCCGGTGTTTTTTGTCTCAAGCACTAATTCATAAGGCGCACCGATCTCTTTGGAAAAAGCCATGACCTCTTCTTGAGGAAGGTTCATCAATCGGCGGATGTCTCCCATCACTGTGCGGGCGTGACGAACCGCCTCTACAACGTCACCTGTACCCGCCTCGCCTTTAGTCCGGATCATCGCTGCCCCTTCGCCAATTCGCCTGAGGGCCTCGCCTAAATTGCGCGCACCGCAAACAAACGGGACCTTGAAATCATGCTTGTAAATATGGTGCGCTTCGTCCGCTGGAGTAAGCACCTCTGATTCATCTATATAATCAACTCCCAGCGCTTCCAATATCTGAGCTTCCACAAAATGCCCAATTCGGGCCTTTGCCATAACCGGTATGGAAACCGTTTCCATAATCTTCAGGATCAATTCGGGATCGCTCATACGGGCAACCCCGCCATCTGCTCGAATATCAGCCGGTACGCGCTCTAGTGCCATTACGGCAACCGCCCCAGCGTCTTCTGCTATGCGGGCATGTTCAGGTGTGACCACATCCATGATCACGCCGCCCTTCAGCATTTGGGCTAAACCCTTTTTCAACGCGAAGGTGCCAGTTTCTGCTGTCATTTCGTGCCTCCACTTTAGTTTCTGATTTCAATTCTACCACTATGGATTATTCGTTGATTGATATCGATAAATCATCCGGATAAGATATGTTTCACGTGAAACGGTCTTTGTCGGGGTGTAAAAATGTTTCACGTGAAACATACATCAATGATTTGGAATAGTTCGATTAAGATGACTATATTTGGAAAAGAAGATTCACTTTTAATAGGTGATAATCTGGCAATTAAGAATAATTGGTTTCTGGTGGATTCATACTTTAACTAAAGAAAAAGGGTTTATTTTATTCTTGCGCCAACTAAATAAGCCACAGCAGTGCTGTGTTCCTCGTTCATAACCAGCCGAAGTGTATGATTTTGTCGGAATTTGTCAACTTCGATCACGCGCAAGTGTAGTTTGAGGTTGTCGTCAGCGGGGATCAGATTTCCCATGGAGTTGGGTGTGTGATAGAAAAAAGAAGGGTGAAGGGTGCTTTGTGGATCATCTAAGAAGATCGCCAGCGGAAATATTTGAGCCTCCAGCAGATCTTGAAAAAAATGGGTGCCAAGTGATGGCTCTGGCGCAGCTCCAATATCTTCACCCGATATTTCAATGAGGGCCTTTGTGTTGTAGATATCGCTGTAGCCAATCGGAACCCCCAGGTCGGCGTTTGTGCTGCCCCAGCGCCCTGGTCCAATAAAGATCGATGTTTTACCTTTAAGCGCCTTGTTCACTTTTCCAATATTGCGTGCTAGCTCGAATCTCTGATTCATGTTGAGTTTGAAGTACTCTTCGGGCGGGACGAATAAAACATGGGTGATGTCGTCTATAACGCCTTGCGGAACCATGAATTTTGTTTGCAGGATAATGTCTTGTTGCGGTAAGTGGCCGGGTATTTGGGTTTCTTTTCCTCTCGCAAGTTGCGCTTGCGGCCGGCATTGCAGCAATGTAAAACGTAGATCAACTTCATTCTTATCGTTGACATCGATATCCACGGTAAATTCGAGATCGACAGGGTATTCGTAAGATCTTTCTAGAATGCTCAAGATTTGGCGCATTCGGTCCGCGAATTCAGTGCGCCGAAGTAGGTCTTCAAAGGTCAAAACGAGTTTGTTCCGATCATGCTCCATCAACCGCGAGCGCAGGGAGGAAAAATATCCTTCATCGCTGATCTGGGCGACATAGCGAAGCGCTGGATAATCTGCGTCTAGAATATCGTGAATTGGCGCGCTGATAGGTTTGTTTTGGTCGAGGTCAAGCAGATCGATGTATTTTTGCGAGCACCGTTCCATTGTTCGTTGATCCGGAGTAGGCCTCAATAGCGGATGACTTAATGCGATTAGGCGAGGATAATCATTTCCGACGCGGTCAACAGCGCGTGTCCCCAGTCCCCAAACGAGCCGGACGAATCCATCTTCGCGCCGGATTTGAGGCGCCCACCGATATAGGTTGCGGCTGAATGCTACGCCAGAGGCGTCTGGTAAAAAATAGTTTTTGAAGTGTTTACCTTCAACAACCATGATCAAAATCGCCATCCGCTCGTCATAATCCTGTAGGCCTTTGTTCCTGCGATAAAGAAGCGCGTCAGGGTTTAATGTGGAAGCATATACTTTCGCGATTGCGCTAGTTAATGCCTGTAGTTTCTCTTTTTTACTCCCTTGATTAGCTAAAAAATAACTTTCATATTTTCCTGCAAAGGAGGTGCCGAAGCTGTCCTCTAACAGGCTCGATGATCTAACAATCAGTGGCGTGCTCCCTACGTTTTCAAGGATTTCTTCAAGCTTTTCAATAATGTCTGACGGAAATCGCCCTTGAATAAACTCTTTTTCTATGCGCGGGTAATCATTCCGCATCTGCTCTTCGCTTTTATATTTTTGGTCGTTCCATGATTCCAGGTCGTTCATCGCGAAGAATGAATACATCTCATTTGAGCCGATGAAATAGTATTCGGGTTTATTGATGCTGGCCTGTAGTTCTTCCGGCAATTCATTCATCAGAATGCGGTGGGCAAGTATCATACCGGCTGCTTTACCGCCTATACGTCCAGCTCCAAATTTACGTGCTCGAATTTCTGCGAGATCAGGAATGGTAAACCAGCGTTTGGCAATGTTTACATAAGGCAGTTGATCGCTAATCATTGTTCGAATCAACACCACTTTTGATTCTTCAAGATGATGTTCGTATTTGATTCTTTCTTCCTGTGGCAATCGTAAGATTGACCAGGCATGCTCAAACACCAATTCTTGCGGTGCTTGTTCTGGGTTAAACGTAAGTGTCGGATTGGCATTTTCTATGCCACGTTCATTCAAGACATCTGTGATGATCGTTTGGAATAAATCGAAAGGAAGGTGCTGGCTGAAGATAAGATCCGTAAGCTGGTCCCGAACACGCGCATGGCGTTCCTCCCAAATTTCTGCCGGCTCTTCACCCACCGGGTTCATCAACCCCTCGCGTTCTTGAGACTGGATAGCTTGTTTTCTAACTCGCGCTTCAAAATCCTGTTTATCAATCACTCCGCGATTGAAGAGTTCGTGCCTCATGTGCGACCGCATTCTGCTGGCAAGGATTGGGTACTGGCCAAGCGCGAGGGTAATACTCATTAAGCGGTCTGTAGAATTAGAGAATGACTGCATTAATATCCTATAATGGTTTTATCCGTACCGAAATCGTAGCGATGTTGTTGGTGTCCTGTTGGTTATTTCTGCATTAGGATTTATATTGAAAAATATACGACCGTAAATTAATTACCCAAATGCATTGGCATGATGACATGTTGGAATGTATCGTTGCCTACTGGAGAAAGCAATCCGGGAGTATTAGCTGCTATTGTTTCCAGTACTGTATTCGGGGATTTAATTACTTCTAACACCTCGCTTAGAAACTGTACATTGAATGCAATCAACAATTCCGGACCTTCGATGTTTGCATCAACAACCACTTCGCCGGATCCCATTTCTTCGGATTGTGTACTGAATTCCACAACACCCGGACCTCCTTCCTGAGGCCGAAAATTGAGACGGATCACATTATTGCTTTCGCGCGCTATGATCTCCGCTTGTTTACATGCTTTCAAGAATTCAGATGTAGAGATAATCGTACGCGTTTCAAATCTGCGGGGAATGATCGCGCGATAATCTGGAAAATTACCCTCGATCAATTGAGTAGCTAATTCTGCATTTTCAAGGTGGAAGATAGCCTGCCCTCGATCAGGGGGCACCACCATGGTAACGGATTCATTTCCATCGGTTGCAATCCGCGCTAACTCGCTCAATGATCGGGCAGGAATAATCACTTTAAAAGGGGTATTTAGTGGTGTTGATATTTCAGCTTTTCGAACGGATATTCGAAAACCATCAGTAGCTGCCAACGAAAGATCGTTTCCGTTTATTTCCATCAAAACCCCTTGTAGTACCGGACGTGCGTCATCAGTGGAGGCGGCAAAACTAACCTGATGGATCATTTCCTTAATATCCGAAACATTTAATTCAACACCAGAGGAAAGGTCCGGTACAGGCATGGGTGGAAATTCCTGTGCATCGATGCCTTTAATATCAAAGTTTGATGTGCCGCAATGGATATTTAAGGTTTGTGTACGGTTATTAAGTGATAAATTCACCTTATCGCCAGGGAGGGTGTTGATGAGGTCAAAGAATATGCGGGCGGGAATGGTAATGCTGCCTTCCTCTTCGATATCTGCACCGATCCAGCAGGTAATACCCAGCTCAAGGTTGGTAGCGGATAGGCGTAATCGCCCTTCATCAGTAGCTATCAATATATTATTCAGGACAGGCAGTGTACTGCGTGGAGAAACGGCGCGCGATACAACTCCTAAGCCGTAGGCGAGTTGTGATTGAGTGATAGTCAGCTTCATCTGGAAACCCTCCATATTAATTATCGTTTATTTCATAGCAAGTATACAATAATTATGCAACCATTTGCTGATTAACAACAAGAAAGCAGAATCGAGGACTCTGCTTGTCTTATAATGAATCTGGTTAGGTTTAGATCCAGCCACGCAGTTGCATTGCTTTGATAACACGGCTAATAGCCACCATATAGGCGGCGTCTCGCATATATATCTTTTCCTTTTCATATAGGGCATAAACGCTGTGAAATGCGTTAGTCATTTTTTCATCCAGGCGATTGACTATTTCTTCTTTTGACCAGTAGTAGTTCATATCGTTTTGAACGCCTTCGAAGTAGGAAACAGTCACCCCGCCTGCATTACATAAGAAATCCGGAATCAAAAACACACCACGTTTTTTCAATTGGGCATCTGCTTCCAACGTCGTTGGTCCATTCGCACCTTCTGCGACAATCTTGACCTGGTCTGAGAGCATGCCTACCGTTTCTGCATTGATTTGCCCTTCAATCGCAGCCGGGATTAACACATCAACATTCTCGCTCAACCAAGCAGTGCCTTCTCCAATCGTATAACCGGCGTCTTTGGATTTATCTTTATCAATTGCGCCGTATTGGTCTGTAATGCTTTGCAAGAAGCGTGCGTCGATACCTTCTTTCTTGCCGATGGTATAGCTTGCACGGTCATTACGATCCCAGTAGGATACTGCCACTACTTTGCCGTTGAGAATCTCTGAAAAACCAATTGCTGCGTATTGGGCGACGTTACCAAATCCTTGCAATGCTGCGCTGCAGTTTTTTCCATCGAGTTTTAGCATCTTCATTGCTTCACGGATAGCAAAAACAACTCCGTAACCAGTTGCTTCTGTACGCCCAAGCGAACCTCCACCACCAACCGGCTTGCCTGTGATCACACCAGGCGTGTATTCCCCGGCAAGTTTTGAATACTCATCCATCATCCAACCCATCATCTGTGGCGTTGTTCCGACGTCTGGTGCCGGGACATCGCGCCTGGGACCGATGTTGCGCCAAATCTGATGGATATATCCCCGGCATAATCGTTCTTTTTCTGAGTTTGTGAGTGTTGCTGGGTCTACGATCACCCCGCCTTTTCCGCCACCCAATGGAATATCCGCAACAGCACATTTCCAGGTCATCCAAGTAGCCAGCGCCCGTACGGTATCAATAGTTTCCGATGGGTGAAACCGAATCCCCCCTTTACAAGGACCAATCGCATCATTATGTTGAACACGATACCCATTAAACATACGGATATCACCATTATCCATACGCACGGGAATCCGAAAATGATATTCTCGTTGCGGCCAGCGAAGAAACTCTCGAACCTGATTATCAAGATTAAGCTGGTTGGCAACCTGATCAAATTGTTGCTGGGCCATTGAAAAAGCATTCGTCGTTGCGTTCATTTTCTCTCCTTATGAATGGTTCAAGATGATTGCGAATATTAGTTTAAGACGTTTACAATATCCGTCAATGTGTCAAACATCATGAAGGGGGCAAACTAAATGCGTTGAACGAGAAAAAAGAAAAGAAATATATCCTTTTGAGGATATGCCACTACGCCGATCTATAAGTTGATAACTCCTTTTCTAAAATTTCTTTTAATAACTGTGGGTTTGCCTTGCCATTGGCAGCGCGCATCGCTTGCCCGAAGAGCCAGTTCGCGATCGTTTCTTTTCCGTCGAGATAATCATTCACTTCGTTAGGATGGTTATTTAGTGTTTGCTTTACGATCAATCCAATCTCACCCGTATCCGAAACTTGCTGGACACCTTTTGCCTTGATAATTTCCGCCGCTCGGCTTCCGCTCTCAAGCATCTCATGCAGCACTACTTTCCCCGTATTCTGGTTAATTTTTCCGGTTTGAACAAAATGGATAAGGTCTGTGAATTGACTGGCGCTGATTTTGATCTTGGAAATAGAGATCTCGTGCTGATTGAGCCATGCAAACAGATCAGCAAGCAGCCAGTTTGCGATTACTTGCGGATTTTGACAGGGTGCAGCGCGGATGCAATCTTCAAAAAAGATTGCGCTTTGTTTATCTCCTACCAACCGCTCAATATCTTCAACCTTTAAACCATAATCCCGCATGTATCTTTCCCGCTTTTCATTCGGTAATTCATACAACTCGCCTCTTACTTTCGAAATCCATTCATCAGATACTATCAAAGGCGGCAGATCGGGTTCAGGGAAGTAGCGATAATCATTCGCGTTCTCTTTGCTACGCTGCGGGAAGGTTTTCCCCTCCCCTTCGTTCCATCCAAGGGTTTGCTGTTGTACTAATTGCCCCGAAGAGAGCGTCTTTTTCTGCGCTTCCATTTGGTAAAGAATCGCGTTTTCCATCGCGCGAAAGCTGTTTAGGTTTTTTACTTCTACGCGAGTTCCCAATTCTTCATTTCCTTCCGGGCGCATTGAAAGATTCGCCTCAAATCGCATAGCGCCTTTTTCCATATCACCACTGGATACTTCAATTGTTTGCAAAAGCAATCGGAGTTCGCGACTATAGGCGGCGACATCCTCAATGGAGTGCAAATCGGGCTCACTGACAATTTCCAGCAGTGGGACACCAGCACGATTGAGGTTGACCAAAGAATACACTTCTCCCCGCTTATTCACATGGGTGAGCTTTCCTGTATCTTCTTCCAGGTGAACGCGGTGAATACGGATATATTTTTCTCCTTGATTAGTGCGGATCAGCATTTTCCCATGTTCCGCCAATGGGTATTCATACTGTGATATCTGGTATCCTTTTGGCAGGTCGGGATAAAAATAATTCTTACGAGCAAAGATGCTGGTGTGTGCTACTGTGCATTGCAATGCCAATGCAGCCCGGAGTGCCAACTCAACTGCATTTTTATTGATCACAGGCAGTGTGCCAGGCATACCACTACAAACAGGACAGACCGCCGTGTTAGGTAATGCTTCTGTATTATCCACAACAGCACACGAACAGAACATTTTTGATCGTGTGGATAGCTCTACATGGACTTCTAAACCGATATCAGCAATAAATTTGGCCAATTAATACACCTACAATATGGATTTTGACCCTTATTATAGTATGTAACCCCAGCCAATTATCGGGAGGAACTTAACGCAATTATTATGGCTGGTATTGTAAAAACTTTGCCCTATCAATCACAGCGATTTAACGAATTGGTCGATTCTATCGAGCGCTTCCTCGATCTGGTCAAACGCAGTGGCATAAGAACAACGCACAAACCCCTCCCCGCCTGGCCCGAAAGCGGACCCGGGTACAACGGCAACATGTTTTTCGTGCAGCAATCTCTCTGCAAATTCATCGTCACTTAGCCCGGTCACATCCACCTTGGGAAATGCATAGAATGCACCCAGTGGTTCAAAAGTTGGCAGGCCAATATAATTCAAGCCCTGAACAATTAGTTTGCGGCGCCGGTCGTATTCTTCCACCATTCGCAGGACATCGGATTCGCATGATCTCAGTGCTTCCAGCGCACCATATTGCGCCATGGTTGGTGCGGTCATAATGATGTATTGGTGAATACGCGCCAATCCATTCATGATCGCTTCTGGTGCACATGCAAAACCGATGCGCCAGCCAGTCATGGCATAATCTTTTGAAAAACCGCCGATCAGAATGGTGCGCTCTCTCATTCCTTCTAACGCCGGAAAACAGATGTGGCCATCTCCATAGACCAGGCGGTCGTAAATCTCGTCCGAGATTACAACCAGATCGTGTTTCTCAGCGATATGGCCAATAGCAACTAAGGTTTCTTTATCAGCGACCGCGCCGGTGGGATTGCAGGGAAAGTTCAATAAAATGGCTTTAGTTCTATCTGTTACCGCAGCTTCCAGTTCTGCCGGGTCAGGAAGAAAATTATTTTCCATGCGGCTGGGAATTTCAACCGAAACCCCACCGGCAAGCGTGATCACACCTTGATAGGATACAAAGCATGGGGTTGGCAAAATTACCTCATCACCCGGGTCGAGGATAGCGGCACAAGCGATATTTAGCGCTTCAGAGCCGCCCACTGTGAATACAACTTCGGTCAGTGGGTCATATTTCACAGAGTACAATTTTTCTATGTGGTCGCATAGGGTTTCCCGCAGCGAATTCAATCCTCTGTTGGACGTGTAATGTGTCTGGTTTTGCTGAAGTGATCTGATGCCAGCGTCTATGATTGCTTGAGGAGAATCGAAATCCGGCTCTCCGATCCCCAATGAAATCACTTCTTTCATCGTAGCTGCAATCTCAAAAAACCGCCGGATGCCTGATGGCTTTAAATTTTCCACATGCTTAGACAGGTACGATTTTGCCATGTTTTCTCCTTATCTATCAACTTTTAGATCAATGCTCGCAACTGGTGAAGTTTTTTAGATCTCAATCCAGGAATTATCACCAATGTTCATTTTTTCAGCTCTTCCGAATACTTCAGCGGATCGGCCGATCAGTGAATCTTCCAGAATCATTTTTTTGATTGTCGCTCCCTGCTCAACGATTGAATTGATGATGACAGAATCAACAATCTGGACATCCTTGCCGATAGAAGTGTGCGGTCCAATGATGCTACTGCGAATGACTGCGTCCGGATGGATATAGACTGGCGGGATGATCGATATGTTATTGCGTTGGCCAGCCACTTTGGTGTTATCGTGGCCATTTTCAAGTAGATACCGGTTTGTTTCCAACAATGCATCAGGCTTTCCCGCATCTAACCAGGTCTCTACAGACTGCACACGCATTTTCGCACCATTCTGAATAAGAATATTGATCGCGTCCGCTAAAAAGAATTCTCCGTTGAGAGAGATATCCTGTGCCATCTGTTTTTCAATCGCAGCCATCAATGCTTTCCCGCTTTTGAAATAATAAAAACCAACAACGACCAGATTGTTGTCGATCTCTTTTGGTTTTTCGATCAGGCGCTGGACAATTCCATGCTTATTAACTTCCGCAACGCCAAAACGGCGCGGATCTTCCACTGGCTTTACCCAGGCAATGCCATCATGCGTTTCTTCATCTAAAAAGGAAAGATCACTATCAATGAGCGTGTCTGAAAAGGCCATCAGCATTGGCCCCTGTAAGATATCTTTGGCCAGATAAAGCGCGTCTGATTGGCCACGCATCACTTTCTGGGTCACGTAATGCACATCCATATCTGGATAGTTCTCTTTCATGTGGGGAACAACCTGTTCTTCCTGGTTTGGGCCCAGAATCAAGACGAAGCGTGCTTCTGAGAAGCGCGGAAGTGATTGGAATTGCATAAGAACATAATCCAGAACCGTGCAACCTGCCAGATGAATGAGCGGTTTGGGTTTGCTCCAGGTATGTGGTCGCATCCGTGTGCCGAGACCGGCCATTGGAATTGCAATCGTAAATTGTTCAGGCAAAGCTATCTCCTAATTTTGACTTGAGTAGATTGTACATCAGGAATGGCTATAAAAAAATTGCGAAAGTATTGATTCTGTACGATTTTCTTCATGATTGTTATTTATGGAAAAATACAGAAACCAGCGTGGAATTAATATTTACAAATAGGATATAATTGGTCATATAAAGTTGAATACAGGTCTGAAAATGGAAGAGAAGAATTCGGTTCACTCAGTTACTACAATTCAGGGAATTGAGGATTTTCTGTTTGAATATGGTGGCGGGGGTTATGAGCGCGTGGAACGCGTCCGGCAGGAATTGATCGACACAACTCCTGCTATCTGCCCGGAAAGAGCTTTGTTAATTACTGAATCTTATCAGCAGACCGAAGGCGAGCCGTTTGTTCTGCGAAAAGCAAAAGCTCTCGCCAACATTCTTGAAAATATGAGCATTTATATTGAAGATGAGCAGATGATTGTTGGCAATCAGGCCAGCCGTAATCGCGCTGCACCGATCTTCCCTGAGTATTCAATTGATTGGGTGATCGATGAACTCGATCATTTCGATAAACGCACCGGTGATGTTTTTGATATTACCGAAGACACAAAGCAGAAATTACGCAGCATCCAAGCGTATTGGAAGGGCAAAACGCATCAGGAAGAAGTGTATGCGAATATGCCTGAGACTAATATGCTGGCGCAGAAACAAAATGTGATCCACCGCGGCGGCATCTCTATGTCCGGTGATGGACATATCATTCCGCACCATGAGATGATCCTGGAAAAAGGGTATCGCGGGTTACAGGATGAAGCACGGGAATATCTGAAATCTGGCCAGATAAGCGAAGAACAGCGCGATTTCTATGAAGCGGTGATTATTTCTATGGAAGCTGCAATCCAGTTTGCCAGGCGTTACGCTGATCTGGCGACGGATATGGCAAAAACAGAAAAGAACCCGGGACGCAAAGCAGAGCTGCTAAAGATCGCCGAGATCAACAATAGGATCATGGAAGGACGAGCGCAATCGTTCCATGAAGCGTTACAGGTGATCTATTATTGCCATCTGATCATGATGATTGAGTCCAATGGGCACTCTTTCTCCTTTGGGCGATTTGATCAATATGCCTATCCTTATTACAAGGTGGATCGTGATGCTGGCGCGCTTAGTAACGATGAAGCGCTGGAATTGATGGCCCTGTTCTTTATCAAGATGAACACGCTAAATAAAGTCCGGCCGTGGGATCATACCGAATTCGGCGTTGGGTATCCGCTTTATTCCAATCTGATGGTAGGCGGGATGAAGGTGGACGGGACGGACGGGACGAATGAATTGAGCTATCTCGCTTTGCGTGCGATGGATCTCAACCGGCTTCCTGAACCCAATCTTTCCACCCGTTTCTGGGGAGGCACCCCGCGCCCGCTGCTGGAAGAATCGGCGCGATTGATCCGAGAGGGGTTTGGGATGCCATCTTTGTTTGCTGATGAGACGGTGATACCAGCGATGATGTCGATCGGGCTCCCGCTGGAGGTGGCACGGGACTACGCTTCTATGGGTTGTGTTGAAACCGCAATTCCCGGCCGGTGGGGACACCGTGCAACCGGCATGACCTATATGAATTTTGGCAAGATCCTCGAGTTGATTTTGAACAATGGCGTGGACCCGGACAGCGGCATTCAGCTGATCTCGGTCAATGGAAAATCTGGCAGGGATGTTGATTTTCCATCGTATGACGATGTGTGGCTGGCATGGAAGAAATTCCTCAAATTCTACACTGACCTGGCAGTGGAAAGCGATGAAATATGCGACCGTTCGCTGAAGAAGCATGACGCTGATCCGTTCGCTTCTGCGTTGGTGAGCGATTCTCTGGCGTGCGGAAAGACGCTCAAGAATGGCGGCGGTGAGTTTGACTTTGTCAGCCAATCCAACATCGGCACGTCAATCATCGGGGACGCGCTGGCAGTGATCAAGAAGCTGGTGTTTGAAGAAAAGGCGGTGACATTCAAACGCCTGCGGCAAGCCCTGGATGAGAACTGGGAAGGTGAAGAAAACCAGCGCATCAGAAAGATGGCACTGGCTGTGCCAAAGTTCGGTAATGATGATGATTATGTGGATGAGATCACGGCTGCAGTGTATAAATCCTATCTGGACCTGCTGCCGCAATACAAGAATGATCGCAGCGGCAAAGGCCCGATCGGGTGCGGATACACCATGTCCACTTCCAATATCTCTTCCTACGTGCCATCCGGCATGGATGTGGGCGCGACACCGGACGGCCGCTATATTGGCGAGCCGCTTAACGAGGGCGCTTCACCCTGCCTGGGCGCAGATAAGCAAGGCCCGACGGCGGTGGCGAAATCTGTATCCAAACTCCCCAACGACCGCATGGCCGGGGGGCAGCTTTTGAATATGAAATTTTCCCCTAACTCGCTGGATGGCGATGACAATTTGAACAAGTTCATTGCCTTCATCGAAGCTAACCGATTGCTGGGCAACTTCCATATGCAGTTCAACATTGTTGATTCGGCTGAACTGCGGGACGCAAAACAGCACCCGGAAAAGCATCAGGATCTGATGGTGCGCGTGGCTGGCTATTGCGCGTTGTTCACATCCCTGATCCCGCCTGTGCAGGACGCGATCATCGCGCGCACAGAACAAGCGGGTTTCTGACCGGCTTAGCGATATAATCACAGTGCGATGCCTCTTTATAATCCAGAGATTGGACTGATCTCGCATATCCAGAAGTATTCAACCAAGGACGGCCCGGGAATTCGGGATACCGTGTTCTTTAAAGGCTGCCCGCTAGGTTGTATGTGGTGCAGCAATCCTGAATTGATCCGCCCACAGCCAGATCTGCTGTATGACCGGGGAAAATGCGCACAATGCGGCACTTGCATCAGCGTGTGTCCGCACGAGGCACTCTCCTTTGACGTGAACAACCATATTGTGGTAGACCGGCAAGCCTGCCAGGCGAGCGGGGCGTGTGTGGGCGCATGCCCGGAGGGCGCGCTGGAACTGATCGGGCGGGAGATGCGCGTGGAAGCGCTGGTGGATGAATTACTGAAGGATCGTGTATTCTACGAGACATCCGGCGGAGGGGTGACTTTCTCGGGCGGAGAACCACTATACCAGTCTGGTTTTGTGCGGCAGGTGGCAGAACGGCTGAAAGCTGAAGGCGTTCACACAGCCCTGGATACATGCGGAGAGGTGTCGTGGTGCCGATTTGAGGAAGTGCTGGATGTGATCGACCTGGTGTTATTTGATATCAAAGCGGCTGACCGCGATACGCATCGGCGGTTGACTGGCCGAGACAATGACCTGATCCTGGCAAACGTGAAGATGCTGGCGATGCAGAATGTGCCGATGCACATCCGATTGGTGGCTGTTCCCGGCCTGAATGACAGTGACGAGGAATTGCACGCGCGGATGGACATTGTCAAAGAGCTTGATTCGGTGCGGCAGATTGATCTATTGCCTTATCATCGCTATGGGGTTGGGAAATACGAACGACTTGGGCTGGATTATCCCCTGCAGGGTGTTGACGAACATACGGACGCGGATGTGGAACGGATGCGCAGGTTGCTGGAGACCTATGGCATTCCTGTTACCGTTGGCGGTTAGAGAAGGAAGGTGAGAGATGGTAAAGATCACATGTGTGACGGACAACGCGGCGCTGGAAGGATGCAGCCTGAAGACGGAACACGGGGTTGCGTTCTGGATCGCCGCTGAGAAGGGCAATGTGCTCTTTGACACCGGGGCGAGCGCAGAAGCGCTGAATGCCAATCTTCGGCAGCTTGGACTGCGCATTGACGATATTGACGCGATGGCGTTGAGCCACGCACACTACGACCACACCGGCGGGATCGAAGCGGTGCTGGGCAGGAGAGAAGGCCTGGCGATCTATGCCAACGCGGACATCTTCCGCCCGAAGTATTCCAAACATGACGGAAGCTATGACGCGAGCGGGTTTGCGCTGCAGGCGGAGGCTTATATAAGCCGGGCAGACTGGCATTTGCAGGACGGGCCAACGGAGATAATCGAGGGATTGTGGACCACCGGGCGGATCACCGAGCGGGAATATGCGGAAGGACGCAGCGCCGGGCATTTTGTGCGTGAGGATGGTGACTTTGTGGCGGATCCTTATCTGGATGATATGTCGCTGGTGCTGAAGACCGATGCGGGGCTGGTTGTGATCTGCGGGTGCTGCCACGCCGGTATCCTGAACACGCTGGCGCATGTGCGTTCCCACTTTGAGGGCGATATGATCGCGATCCTGGGCGGGATCCATTTGATGCCAGCCGAGATGCCCATGATCCGTACGGTGATCAGCACGCTGAAGGAGATGGCCCCGAACGCCCGTTACTGGCTGAACCACTGCACCGGGGAGAGCGCGCAGGAGGCATTCGCTGACGCTTTTAAAGAGAAAGCGCATCATTTCAAGGCGGGAGAAAGCATCCGTTTTTGAGAGGATCTGCGATGATAGACACGGATTTCCTGCCGACGACGCGGGCTGAGATGGAGCGGCGCGGGTGGGACGCGCTGGACGTGATCCTTATCAGCGGGGATGCCTATATTGACAGCCCGTATATCGGGGCGGCGGTGATCGGGCGGGTGCTGGAGGATGCGGGATATCGGGTCGGAATCATCGGGCAGCCGGACGTGGACAGTGACGCGGATATCACCCGCATGGGAGAACCGCGGCTGTTGTGGGGCGTGACGGGCGGGAGTGTGGACTCGATGGTAGCCAACTATACCGCCAGCGGCAAGAAGCGCTGGCAGGATGATTACACACCGGGGGGTGAGAACACCCAGCGGCCAAACCGGGCGGTGATCACCTATACCAATTTGATCAAGCGATATTTTAAGGACACTGTGCCGATCGTGCTGGGCGGGATCGAAGCATCGCTGCGGCGGGTGGCGCATTATGATTACTGGTCGGACGCGATCCGGCGCTCGATCCTGTTTGACGCGAAGGCGGACTACCTGCTGTATGGGATGGCGGAGAAGTCCATCCTGGAGCTGGCAGGCGCGCTCGCTCGGGGAAAGGCGGCGGAGGATGTGCGCGGGCTGTGCTATATCGGGCAGGGCGTGCCGGAGGGGTACCTGACGCTGCCATCCTATGAGAAGGTGAAGGAGGACGCGCACGCGTTCATTGAGATGTTCCACACCTTTTACCAGAACAACGAGCCGCTGAGCGCGCGCGGGTTAGCGCAGGGGTATGGCAAGCGTTTCCTGATCCAGAACCCACCGCCGGACTATCTGACACAGGCGGAGATGGACGGGGTGTATGCGCTTCCGTACCAGCGAGATCAGCATCCGCATTACGCAAAGCGGGGGAAGGTGCGGGCGCTGGAGACGATCCGCTTCTCGATCAACACGCAGTATGGGTGTTATGGAGAGTGCAACTTCTGCGCGATCGCGGTGCATGAGGGGCGGACCGCGCGCTGGCGGAGCGAGGCATCGATCCTGAAGGAAGCAGAGCTGATCGCGAATCTGCCAGACTTCAAGGGCTATATCTTAGACGTGGGCGGGCCGACCGCGAACATGTATGGCTTTGAGTGCCCGATCAAGCTGAAGCAGGGGGCGTGCCAGGATAAGCGCTGCATTTACCCGACGGTGTGCGGGGCGCTGAGGCCGAGCCACGCGCGCCAGACCGCGCTGCTGAAGAAGGTGGGGAAGATCCGAGGTGTGAAGCAGGCGCTGGTGAGTTCGGGCATCCGCTATGATCTGGTGCTGGCGGACGAGCGGCATGGGGATGACTATCTGCGGGAGATCACACGATCGCACGTGGGCGGGCAGCTGAAGGTGGCGCCGGAACACAGCGAGGCGAAGGTTTTGGACGCGATGGGCAAGCCGGGGCATGGGCAGCTGCTGGTTTTTAAGGAGAAGTTTGACCGCTTCTCGCGCGAGGCGGGCAAGGAGCAGTATCTGACCTATTACCTGATCGCGGCGCACCCGGGCTGTACGCAGGAGGAGATGCACGCGCTGCGGCGCTTCGCGAGCCGGGAGCTGCATATCTCGCCGGAGCAGGTGCAGCTGTATACCCCGCTGCCGGGCACGTATTCGGCAGTGATGTACCACACGGGGCTGGACCCGTTCACGCGCAAGTCGATCTTTGTGGAAAAGGAGGCGGGCAAGCGCGAGCGGCAGAAACGGATCGTGACGGAGAAGCGGAAGAAGAAGCAGCGCTGAGCGGGGAAGAGACCTGACAAAACCCGACAAAACCCGACAGTTTGGAAAGATTGGGCGGATGGGACAGAATGGGACAAAATGAGACAGTTTTGAAATGGAACAGGGGGATTTAAGGGGGATGGGGCGGGGGTGAGAGAGGGGGGAGGATGAATACAATAAAATGTCAAAAGCTTTGTATTGTTTTTGAGCGGGTAAATAAAATAGTAACATAAACGGGCATAAATAATCACATTCAGAATTTTTAAGTTGTAATAATCCCACATAAATGGTAATATAAAAACATCATACAACGTAAACCATATTGTTCGTGCTATTAAAACAAAGGTGTTTCTAACAAGGGAATAACGATGTATAGTGTGCAACGGCAATCTTTAGTACTAGAAATTTTGGAACAAGATGGTCAGGTGGATGTTAGTGATCTTGCGAAACGATTTTCCACATCCAAAGAGACGATCAGGCGGGATTTACGGTCGATGGAAAAATCCGGGTTACTATCCAGAACCCATGGTGGTGCTGTGCCGATAGAAAAGGCTTTCAGCCAGGGATATGAATACCCTTTGTTTGCTCGAGAAATAAAAAAGTACGACGAAAAGCAGCGGATATGCAAAGCTGGTGCAATGTTATTAGAAGATGGTGACACGATCTTTCTCGATAACAGCTCGACCACAATGAATTTTTTACGGTATGTCCCTTCAGATATTAAGATTATCGCAATCACGAACTCCATCCAGGTGCTTCTCGAAGCTGGAAAGCTGAACAACAGCAATAT
This sequence comes from uncultured Pelolinea sp., assembly GCA_964612815.1. Lineage (GTDB taxonomy): Bacteria > Chloroflexota > Anaerolineae > Anaerolineales > Anaerolineaceae > Pelolinea. Next base: position 363,530 of record CAZTCV010000001.1, read on the forward strand.
TAATGTTGTAAGTTTGGGAGGCGTTTTAAATATTAAAAACTATTCTGTGACAGGCATGCTTTCTAATGGTTTTTCAAAAATATTCTTTCCCGATAAGGCAATCATATCCTGTCGGGGGATAACGGAAAAAAGTGGCATAACTGATGCGAGTTTTCTTGAGGCTGAGGTGAAACGCATCATGATCGATAATGCAAAACAGTTAATCGTCTTGGCCGACTATACCAAATTTGATTCAATCGGCACGATCAATATTGGCCAGCTTGCTGAGATTGATTGCGTGGTCACCGATTCAAAAGTGGATCGTGAAAAACTGAAAATGTTTGATAGGTATAAAGCCAGAATTGTGATTGTGGATTAGTTGAACCAAATGATACTGTGTAATCGGCAAATAATCGCATACGAGAAATAATTATTCGATTCATTTTTTTTCAGACAAACTAGAGGTTAAATAAAAACAAATATGATATTTCGAAAATTACAACTTTTCTAGTCTAGACAAAAAAAAGAAGAGCCAAGGAATTAATGTATACACCAAGCCAACGCAATTATGGGTGCCGGATTTCCGAGTTTTCATTTAAAGGATTGCGAACCGTTGTAATGGAGAATGAAGTTTTGCGAGTTGGGATACTCGTAGATAAAGGCACGGATATTTTTGAATTCATATACAAGCCCCTAGATATAGATTGCATGTGGCGATCTCGCGTTAGCATACGTGGATGGCAGCCGAGCTATACAAACGTTCCATCCAAAAAGGGTCCATTTTTGGATTACTATTTTGGCGGGTGGCAAGAATTATTTCCGAATACGGATGAAGAATGTATAGTCAAAGGGGCAGAATTGTCTCTGCATGGTGAAGCCTGCATGCTTAGTTGGGATTACAGGATAGATACTAATGAGCCAGATGTGATTGAAGTTTGTTTTAGTGTGGAAACCATTCGTACTCCTTTCCGGCTTGAAAAAACACTCGTTCTCAAAGCGAAACAGCCATATTTAGAATTTCGAGAGAAAATCACAAATATTGGAAATGAACGAATGGATTTTATTTGGGGTTTACACCCGGCTTTGGGAAAACCATTTTTAAAAGAAGGCTGCACCATAACTATCCCTGAATGTGAAATCCATTCAGATCCGATGATAAGTTCTGAATTTAGCCGAATAGGGATTGACCAAGTGAGTAGATGGCCAATTGCGCAGGGCATTGAAGGAAACCCCATCGATTTAAGTTTTGTACCTAATGAAACCATAGAATGTAATGATAGGGTGGAAATTAGAGATATAATTGACGGTTGGTACGCGGTCACAAATCCGGATTTAGGATTGACATTCTCATTGGTGTGGGATAAGGGGGTTTTTCCCCACTTACTCTATTGGGGATCTTTTTGCGGATGGAAAGGATACCCATTCTACGGTACTGCATACACATTAGCGATCGAACCTCGCAGTTCCTTTCCATTTCCGTTAACACGGGCAATTGAAAACGGAAAACAATTATCGCTTGAAGGTGGTGATACTCTTGAAACAACTTACCAAGCGTTTTTTGCTCCAACCAAAGGGAAAATTCTGTCAGTTTCAACAAAAGGAATTCTTACTGAAGGTTAAGGAGAAAATACATAATTTTTTAAAGAGAAAGGAGGAAAAGGACCAAAACATTTAAAAATTAAAAAAATTAGATTAAAAAAATAATAAATAAGGAGACAAAATGAAAAACCGATTGACAATTGTTTGTGTTCTGATGGCGTTAGTTTTGGTATTAAGTTCTTGCGCACCTGTAGGTGAAGAGCCTGCTATGGAAGAAGCACCTGTTAAAGAAGAGGTTTCAGTAACAGAAGAAGGGCCCTATTTAGTTGCCTACATGGCGCCTAACACTGCAGAAGGACAAATCATGTTCATGGATTCTTTCGTGCGCTATAGTGAAGAAGCAGGCATGGAAGTAATGACTGTAAATGCGGATAGTGATGTTACTATGCAAGATACCCAGTGCAGTGATTTGATCGCGCAAGGTGTAAATGCTATCGTCATGGTTCCAGTTGACAGCCAGGCGATTGCTGCGTGTGTTGACCGTGCGACGGAAGCCGGGATACCTGTATTTGGAATTGACCGCCAACCCTTTAGTGCTGATACTATCATGACTGTTATGTCCAATAATTACATGGCTGGTGAACAAGGTGCACAGTGTGTGGTAGATCGTCTGATTGAAAAATATGGGGAAGCAAAAGGAAAAGTCATCGAAGTAACGGGTGATCTAGGGACTAACGTTGCACAACTTCGTGGTAATGGGTTCAACGATATGATGAAAGAATATTCAAATATAGAAGTGACCACCCTCCCAACAGACTGGATGCCTGAAACCGGAGCAAATGTTGTTCAAGATGCGTTTGCGGCTGACCCTACCATTGATGCAATTTACTGGCATAGTGATTTTACTGGTGCGGGCATTATTCCTGCTCTCGGGGAAATTGGTTTCTTAAAGAAAGTTGGCGAAGAAGGTCATGTTATTCTATGTGGGATTGACGGAGATCCTAATTCTCTCTTGAATATGTCAGAGGGGTGGCAAGATGCGACTGTTAACCAACCCATGTTAGATTTTGGTGTTCTTGCCAATTTCGTGAAAATGTATTTGGATGGTGAAACACTCGAAACTGGTGTTTATGAGGAAGAAGGAATGAACTGGTCACCTGCAAATATTGAAGATACAGAATATGGGTTGACTATGAGTCTTGCTACATGGTTGATCACAGCAGATGATGTGGATGACCCAACTCTGTGGGGGAATTACGGAAAATAAAAGAATATATTAAGATTTAGAAAAAGGAGAGGCAGAAATAAGTGCCTCTCCAACTTTAAAGCAGGGAAATTATATATGAATCAAAAATCTAAAGAAAAAATGTTGCTAGAAGTAAAAAATATTAATAAAAATTTTCCTGGAGTAAAAGCTTTGGACGATGTTTCTTTGTCAGTCCAGCGCGGAGAAGTTCATGGACTCGTTGGAAAGAATGGCGCAGGAAAATCGACATTGATTAAGATTATTTCAGGTCTATACACACCTGAAGAAGGGGAGATAATTTTTGATGGAAGAAAATATCAAAAACTAACTCCCGGTGATGCAAGAGCCTTAGGGATCCAACTTGTTCCGCAAGAACAGCAATTCCAACCGTATCTGTCGGTTGCAGAAAATCTATTCATTGGTTCTTGGCCGACAAATAGTATCGGATCTGTAAATTTTAAAGAAATGAAGAAAAAAGCAAAAGAGGCGTTAGCCCAATTAGGAATTAATATTCCTATCGAGCGAATGGCTGGTGATCTGCCGCTTGTCCAACGACAAATTATTGCAATCGCGCGAGCAATTTTTATGGATTCAAAATTAATAATACTCGACGAACCCACTCCTTCACTTACTGCCACTGAAACTGAAATTCTGTTTAGATTTGTAAGAGAGCTAGCAAAGAAAGGGATTACCTTTATATATATTTCCCATTATCTCTCTGAAGTTTTTTCGGTTTGTGACAGTGTTACTGTATTAAGAAATGGAAAAATAGTACATTCCGGACAAATCAGTGATATTAATGGCTCGCAACTTGTTGAGTTTATGATCGGAAAAGTAATTGATAAAGCCTTACAACGAGAATCAAGAAAAGGCGATGTAGTATTGCAGGTTGAAAACCTTTGTAGCTACGATCGTTTCACTCATATCGCATTCTCGTTACATAAAGGAGAGATATTAGGGCTAACCGGGTTATTGGGTTGCGGTGCATTTGATTTTGCTAAATCCCTTATTGGTTTATACCCTCTTGAAAAAGGGCAAATATTAAAAGATGGTAAGGTGATCAAAATTCTTAATCCTAAGGATGCCTACAATCATAAGATCGCTTTTCTCCCGGATGACCGGCGATCAATTGGATTGGTAATTCAGTTACCTGTGGATAGTAATATCAATTTATCAACCCTAGCTAAAACAACGAACCGTTTCGGTTTTATTCGGGAAGGCGCTTTCAGGGATGTCGCAAAAAAGTACGTACACCTTCTCAGAATTGATACGCCTACTATTATTCAGGAAGTCCGCTATCTAAGCGGTGGAAACCAGCAAAAAGTGGTCGTTTCGCGATTATTAAACACATCGCCAGATGTTCTGGTGATGTTAGATCCCACTGCTGGTATTGATGTTGAAGCAAAAGCCGAGATTCACCGACTAATGGATGATCTGACTAAAGCAGGCATGGCTATCCTTTTGCTATCGACAGACATGGATGAACTATTGGCATTATCCGACAGAGTACTTGTAATGCATCAAGGTCGGATAGTGAAAGAATTTTCCCATAAGGAAGCATATATTAAAAAGATACTAGAAGCATCGGAAGGTGTCCTGGAGGTTAGCAGATGAGTAAGGAAGGAAGAAACAAAAATAATATATTTCGAAATTTAGATGATGAAAAAAAAGAGCGCATCTTACGTGGTGTGAATGACCAATTAATATGGTTAATTCTTGTTTTATTCTTTATTGCAATTTCAATTATTACCCCAAGATTCACCAGCCAATTAAATATCACAAATATCCTGCGTCATTCAGCAGTTTTAGGTTTACTAGTAATTGGAGAGGTACATTTATTATTACAGGGGAAGGTTGATTTGTCGATTGAATCAACGCTGGGTTTCACTGCAATGCTTGGAGGGGTATTAATGTGGGACTATGATTTTAACCCAATATTAACCATGGTTATTATGTTGTTCGCAGGTGCCCTGATCGGTTTGGCAAACTCAATTATGGTATTAAAGCTAAAGATTGATTCGTTTGTAGTTACTTTGGGTATGTTAATTGTTTTTCGTGGATTTTCCCTAGTAATATCTGGTGGAGTTACCCGCTATAATTTTCCACCGGTTTTTCGTTTATTTGCCGCTCATTCAAAAGATGGGCTATTTTCTGTGCCTGTTGCAATCATGATTGGCATGTTTTTGATATTTCACGTTATACTCTCAAAAAGGGTCTTCGGAAGACAGTTATATGCGGTTGGGGGGAATCCAGATGCTGCTTACGCAGCTGGTATTGACGTAAACAAAGTTGTTGTAAGATCTTATATTACGAGTGGCATCTTAGCAGCACTTGGCGGAATTGTTTTGGCCGCAAGACTAAACTCTGTTCCCACAACGCTAGGAGAGGGAATGGTGTTTGAGGTTTTTGCAGCTGCTGTTATTGGTGGTGTAAGCATGCAGGGAGGACGTGGAAATTTGATTGGTGCACTTGGCGGAGCTCTTTTATTATCTTCGATAAACAGCGCATTAACACTCACACGAGTGCCGACATTCTGGGTAGAAACATCAAAGGGCTTGATCTTATTGTTTGCGGTGTTTCTGGACACGTTAAAAGTGCGCATCGTACCAATTTTGCGCAGAAAATGGTTAAGCACAAGCATGTTATATGTATCAGATACTGATGAATAGAAAATTACTTTTAAGTATTTTAATTAGGAGTTAATAATGGAGACGATGACACCGAGAGAACGTGTGATGGCTGTTATTGAAAGGAAGGTGCCAGATAGAGTGCCCCACTTTGAGTGGGGTGTTGATTCACCTGTTGTAAAGGCTCTTACAAAGGGAGGAACTTATGAAGATTTGATTGAACAACTCAATATCGATGCAATCATGACAGGTGCGAGTTACGAAAGCAAAAAAATCGATGACAGAACGATTATAGATGAATGGGGTATCACCAAGCAGCAAGGAGCAATGGAACACCGGATTCCCGATGATTCAAAAGCGCCAATTCAATCGCCAGACGACTTAAAAAACTGGTCCCCACCTGACCCATATAAAATAGGCAGACTTGACACCCTAAAAAAATACATCAAGTTATTTAAGGGAAAGAGAGCGATTTTCATTTATGTTCGGGATGTTTGGTCACTTCCAAGAGATTTGATGGGTTATATGAACTTAATGGTAGCATGCAAGACGCAACCGGAATTGGTAACATCCATTATTAAAATGGGGATGCAACACAACTTAGCAATCGTTGAGCAAGCAGCTGAGTTGGGAGCAGATATAGTGTTTACAGGAGATGACATTGCTGATAACCGTAGCACTCTTATATCTCCTGCAATGTGGGAAAACCTCTTTGCTCCTCATTTTAAATACTTAATTACCTGTTTTCATGAAATGGGGATTAAGCATTGGAAGCATAGTGATGGTAATTTGATGTCAGTGATGGAATCATTAATTGATGCTGGAATAGATGGAATAGATCCGATAGATCCATTAGGCGGTATGAATCTTGAGGAAATAAAAAATAAATATGGACACAGAGTGGCTATTAAAGGAAATGTAGACTGCTCTAGCACATTAGTACATGGAACCATAGAGAGTGTAATTGAGGAGGTAAAAGCATGCATCCGAGTTGCCGGGCCTGGTGGTGGTTATGTTTGTTCCTCGAGTAATTCAATACATTCGGGTGTAAAGCCTGAGCTATATAAAACAATGGTTGAAGCCATTCATATTTACGGGAAATACCCATTGGATTTAGATAAGTTAGAACAAATTAATAAAAAATAATTCATAAAAGGAGAAAAATGAAAGAAGAAATAAAATTTTCAGCAGCCTTAGCGGCTTTTGGAAACCCTGGAGATCGTTTCGTGTCATCGTATAAAGAAGATTACCCTTTATCGAAGTTATTTGCACTAGCAGCTGAAGCAGGTTTATCTGCGATCGATTTTGTGTTTGGTTGGGATCTTAGAAAAGATAATGTAAACGAGATCAATGAGTATTTGGATAAGTACAACATGAAATGCTGTGCAGTTCTCCCTAATATTTTTGGGGTGAAACCATTTGAAAGAGGATCTATTGCCTCAACAGATCCGAAAGTGCTCGCAAAAGCTAAAGATGAAATTAAAGATGTAATTGAAATCACCAAAAAAATCGGCGGTACTATGATCGATATTTGGCCAGGACAAGACGGATATGATTACCCATTTGAGGTGAACTATTTTCATGCTTGGGAAACCATGATAGAGTCAGTCCGTGAACTTGCTGATCATGATCCATCAATAAAAATCGGTCTCGAGTATAAATTGAAAGAACCGCGCGTCCATTGTTATCTTTCCACAATAGGTAAAACGATCTTACTTGCACAAGCAACGGAACGACCAAATGTGGGTGTGTTTCTGGATACCGGCCATGCCATTCTCGCATATGAAAATGTAGCAGAATCATTTGCGCTTACCAAAATCTTTGGGGACCGGCTTTTCGGTGTTCATATCAACGATACCCGCCGAGATTGGGATTGGGATATGAATGTCGGTTCTGTGCACCTTTTGGATACTATTGAATGGCTGTATTGGGTAGACAAAATCGGATTTGATGGTTTTTACACGCTGGATATCTGGCCAGCGCGCATGAATTCTCTTGAAGCGATAAGGGAATGTATTGCATGGACCAAGGAGATGCGCGAGGTGCTAAAACGCATTGGTGAAAAGCAAATAGAATCGATGATGATTGAAGGTGATCCTACCAAAGCGATGAAAATCTTGCGAGAAGCAATATTTCACTAATTCATCTACTTAGACAGAAATGTCATAAATAATATAAGAGTAAAGTAATAATATCTGCTGATTTCAGGTGAAAACAGATGAAAAACCCATTACAAATCGCAGCAATTGATATTGGAGCCTCCGGTGGAAAAGAATTTTTAGCAAAATTTGATGGCCAGCTTTTAGAAATAGAGGAAATTTACCGTTTCAAGAATTCCCCGATTTCATTAGCAAGTAACTTGTTTTGGGATTTTCTACGCCTTTTTGATGAAGTAAAAAAGGGAATACAGATAGCGGTGCACTCAAGTGAAGGAAAATTACTTTCTTTTGGCTTGGATACATGGGGAACGGATTTTGCCCTTTTAGACAAGACCGGTAAGTTAGCCGGCAACCCTTATTGCTATCGTGACCCGCGAACAAATGAGATTATGGAGAAGGTTTTTAAAATCATCCCACGAAATGAAATTTATAAAAGAACCGGTGTTCAATTCATGCAATTTAACACCCTGTTTCAGCTATACGCCATGGTCGATGAAAATCCTGCTGCGCTATCGCATGCAGGAACATTCTTTATGATACCTGATCTATTCAACTACTACCTGACTGGTGAGAAGAAATGCGAGTACACTAATGCAACTACCACTCAGTTCTATGATCCGACTAATGATAAATGGGATGAACAAATGCTTCGAAAACTACTCATTCCTACAGAAATGTTAGCAGAAGTTATTCAACCCGGCAATGTTTTAGGAAATCTTTCGGACTGGATATGTGAAGAACTTAGTGTGCAGCCTTTTCCTATTGTTTCTGTGGCCAGCCATGATACTGCGTCAGCGGCCTGTGCTGTCCCATACATTGAACGTGATACGGCCTTTCTGAGTTCTGGCACATGGTCGTTACTGGGAGTTGAAGAAAAATCACCTATAATCTCCCCCCTTGGGTTAAATAATAATTTCACTTGTTATGGTGGAGCAAGTAAAACCTATCTTGTCTTAAAAAATATTCAAGCCTTATGGTTGTTACAAGAATGTTTAAGAGTTTGGTGGGGGAATGGAAAGAAATACACGCATGAAGACATTATATTATTAGCCAATCAAGAAAAACCTTTCATATCCATAATCGATACTGATGCTCACACCTTTTTAACTCCAGGAGATTTTCCATTAAAAATTAAAGAAGAATGCTTTCGGACTGGACAACAGGTACCAACTTCAGATGGTGCAATAGCAAGATGCATATTAGAGAGCTTAGCTTTGAAATATCGTTTTACCTTTGAACGTCTGCAGGAAGTTGTAGAAAAGGATTTGAAGAAAATCCACGTTATTGGTGGAGGAGCGCGTAACTGGCTATTAAATCGATTTACAGCCGAAGCAATAAAAACGCAGGTTGAAGCGGGACCATTTGAGGCTACTGCGATTGGTAATATTTTACTGCAGTTAATTGCTATGGGTGAGCTTGATAGTTTAGAGAGCGGAAGGAGAATAATTCGAGATTCATTCAACACAGATACTCATGAGCCATGCTTATCAGATAAATGGGATGAAGAATATGATAAGTTCCTAGAAATTACATCCCTGAGCCAAACATTCAATATGTAGAAAAATTGCAGAAAGAAGAACAAAATTATGAATAAAGAAAGAAAAGAAATATTTCACGGGAGGCACCTGATAGCCAAAGTAGGGGCGCTGATGTTTGATAGGAACTTAACAGATCTTGCTGGCGGTAATATTAGCATGCGCATTGGGGACAAAGTGCTTATGTCGCCAAGCTTCGCTGGCACCTATCATTTTTGGAATATAAAACCTGAAGATGTACTTGTGCTGACAATGGATGGAAAAAAAATTGATGGAAAAGGAGAAATATCACGTGAATCCCCCATGCATTTAAAGCTGTTGAACAGTTTTTATCCTGTTGCGAAAGCAGTAATTCACGCGCATCCTTTATATACACAAGTGTTTTGTGCATCTCAGCAACCTATTCCTCCAGTATTAGAAGGTAACATGCGTTATGGTTTAATCAAGTGTGCAAAATTTGCTAATGGTGGTAGCCATAGCGAGGAGTTGGCAGAAAATATTTATCAAGCTTTCGAGGGTCAAACTAAATTAATTGAAGAATATGCAGCCGCCGTATTAGCTCCGTGGCATGGCATCGTCTGTGCTGGACGAGATATCTATTCTGTGGTGGATACTATAGAACGTATAGACGTTAATGCTCACTGTATCTTATTAGGACAATCATTATTGCCAAAGAATGAATGGGCTCAAAAAGCACAACTAGCCTTAATTGAAGCTATGGGAAAATCAAATAGCGGAGAATGAGGTATGAAGTTTGGAATGAAATATCTTTGGGTTTAGGCAGCAGCTGGTGAACAATATGTTAGTAAATTACTATAACAAATGACTAGGGATTTAACAATTGAGGATTTACATCTATGAATGAAATAATTGAAAAAATCTATCAAGGAGTTCTAACGGGGAATCGTGAAGAAGTTATTGCTCATGTTCAGTCGGTTATTGACGCAAACTATAATATTGAAGTTGTTCTTAAGGAGGGCATGATGGGGGCTATGACTGAGGTTGGTCGACTCTTTGAAGAGGGTGAATATTTCGTTCCCGAGTTACTGGTAGCAGCGCGCGCGATGCAGGGAGGAATGGAACTACTAAAACCACTAATTGTTGCTGAAGAGATAAAACCGGTTGGAAAAATTGTAATCGGAACTGTAAAAGGTGATTTGCATGATATCGGCAAAAATTTAGTTGCCATTATGCTCGAAGGAGCAGGGTTTGAAGTAATTGACCTTGGCGCTGATGTTAGTGAAGAAAATTACGTTGAAGCAGTTAGAACTAGTAACGCAGAGCTTGTTGGACTTTCCGCACTTCTTACAACCACTATGGCAGTAATGCCTTCTATAATTGAAGCATTCAAAAAAGCAGGATTACGAGAGAAAGTGAAAATAATTGTTGGCGGTGCTCCTGTATCTCAAAATTTTGCTGATCAAATTGGCGCAGATGGGTATGCTTCTGACGCGAGTCAGGCGGTTGGTGTGGCACAAAGACTTATTGGGGTATAGGATTCATCAGCAAAAGATGAAATGTACACAAGAATAGAAACCTTTTGATGAGTAATATTATTCATGCCTTCCAAAGACTCTGTGGAACTGATATTATAGAATGATAGAATGCGACGGTGGGAATCAAAGAATCGTGCTGGATTGTGTTCAATGAATGAACACCAACATATTCTCTTTCTTCGCACAAAATTGGATCGCATAGCCAGGGAATAACGACAATGATATTAACCGTATGCCCAAACACAGCGCTTGATAAAATCTTGTTTGTTGAAAAATGGACGGTCGGAGTCCCGATGCGCACGAACAACATGGTCACCTGTGTGGGAGGGAAAGGATTGGACTCATCTGTGGTTCTGAGCCAATTGGGGGTAGAGACGATTGGAATGGGATTTTTCTCGGGCAGGATCGGTGAAGAACTGATCGGGATCTTAGAAGAATATGGGATAATCCCTGACCCCATCTGGGTGGGAGGGGTGAACCGGGTAGCTTATGTGATAGCCGAAGAGAGCACGAATATTCACAGCCATGTGATCGCTGGAGAGGTTGATGTCAATAAAGAACATGTAGAAGAATTTACGGAACGATTCAAGGCGCAGGTACGAAACGCGAAGTGGGTGATATTTGCCGGCTCAATACCTCCTTCAATCAGCCCGGATTTTTATCATGGATTGATACACATTGCGAGAGAAGCTGGTGTGCCTACTTTGATCGATGCGCAGAAAACGTTCATGGCGGAAGCGATTGGCGCGCAACCTGACATCACAAAAATGAATTGGGAGGAGTTTGAATGGACGTTCGGATATGACGCGCCGACGTTTGAGGCATTGTATACACACGCAAAAGAATTCCGAACACGCAAAATGCTTAAAAATTTGATCCTGACTTTGGGAAAAGAGGGGATCCTGGCTCTGACCGAAGCGGGAAATTACCTGGCGAAAGCACCCGAGCAAAAACCAGTCAATGCTGCTGGCGCAGGGGACGCGGTTTCGTCAACCATCGCATGGCGGATGTCTTTGGGAGATGGATGGAAAGAAACACTGCACTGGGCGAGCGCAGTGAGTGCTGCCGCTGTACTGACGAAACGGACGGGGGATATTGTGATGGCGGATGTTGAGCGGATTTTCCCAGAGGTGGACATTAGAGTTTTGGATTAATTGGGATGGCCATGGGTTATGGTTGATTTAAGAGCGCAATCCAATCTATTCTCGGTGAGAAAGAATGGTGCGTACCCAAGGGTAGGCTGCGCACTTCGCGAAAGGCGCTTGTTAGAACCCCTAACCCATCCTTCCCCCTTTCAAGGGGGAAGGCGATAGATTCTATTTAGTATTACGATTTACCTGATTGTAAAATGAAAAATTGTAGGGAATCGTTTGCTGGTGGTGAGGGAGATTGCTTCACTGTGTGTCAGGATGACAAGGGCGGGGGACCGCTGGGTTGAAAAGCGCAACCCAGCCTACGGTGGGTTGGTGATTCTGGGTGGGAGATTGCTTCAGGACGTTTCACGTCCTTCGCATTGACAGGCGGGGTTGATTTGTTGGCTTGAAGGGCGAAAGGCAGCCTACGACGGGATGCCATCATAGTGGGGAGGGCATAGAGCATACGCTGGCAAAAGGCATACCAACGATGCTTACTGACTATCGCTTAATTTATTCAATACCGTTTAGCAGGCAGGATTTTCATGCCTTATTTTGCATTTTCATCCTCTTCCATCAAGCCGAAGATGTTGCCGTCTGGATCTTTGCAATACGCTGCCCAACCCATCCCCATCACTGGCATCTTTTCAACGGTCACCTGGCCCCCGGCATTCCGAACATTTTCGAGAGTAGTATCCAATGAAGGTGTATCAATGATGCATACATATGCGTTTACCGGCTGTCCATCAACGGGTTTATCGCCCTGCCGAATAAGCATTCCGCCATCAATCCCAGGTTCGCTATCCGGACCAGTCCCAACGAGCCAGTATCGATTTTCGTCGATCATCTCAACACCTGGAATTATCCATTCACTGATGCCCCATCCGAAAACGCTGGCATAAAATTTGGTGATCTTTTCCACGTCAGACGCCTGGATTTCAAAATGTACAACCCTGCTCATTTCTTACCTCACTTATCTACTGTAATAATTCTCATTTTATCTATTGTTCAGAATTTGGCGTATTAGATAATTATCAACACTCAGACGGGGTTTGGTGCGTTGGCAAAAGGTACGCCAACGGCAATGTACAAAACCCCCCTCCCTTTCCCTCCCCCCTTACAAAAGGGGGAGGGTGCAGAAGATGCGATGGCGAAGGGCGTGCCAACGGCATTGTACAAGACCCCCCTCCCTTTCCCTCCCCCCTTACAAAAAGGGGGAGGGTGCAGAAGATGCGATGGCGAAGGGCGTGCCAACGGCACTGCGATAGAAAGGTGAGTTGGGTTTCGTGCCTCAACCCTACCTACGCGGGAGGGGTGATTTTTGTTGGGTTTCGTACCTCAACCCAACCTACGCCGAGATTGTTGGGTTGAGGAGTGTAAGCCAACCTACGCCGAGAGGTTGTTAGGCTGAGGAGCGCAAGCCAATCTATATGGATAGGAGATATAGGGATTTATTCAACCTGTTCTGAGTTCAGAAAAAATAACACATCGCTGGCGAACTGCCTGCCAAAAGCCGGATGGCGCATTTTTGGGTAAAGGATCAATTTTGAATTGGGAATGCCTTGCGCTGTTTCGCGGTAAAGAGCCGGGGTGTAGAAGGGATCCAGCGCGCCGGCAATGACGAGTGTGGGCGCGGTTATTTCCGCCAGGCGGTTTTTGAAATGGTGCTGACTTTCCGCCTCCACTTCAACCGCGACGTCGGTGCTGTATTTGGGCGGATTTTTTGCCATCAGCGATGGAACGAGCCGTATTAAAACACTACCGATGATCCGCAACGGACCATGGGGCGGGTTCATAAAGGAGACCAGTTCTGTGTAAGCTTGCTTCCATTTTCCCTGACGCGCAAAAGCACCAATCTTGAGCTGCATACGATCGGCCTCTTCGGTGAGCTGATGGGCGCTGGAATGAATGATGAGGCGGCGAACAAGCGCAGGGTGATCGGCAGCCAGGTGGAGGGCGATCGAGCCGCCGGTGGATACACCCAGCACATCCACAGGCGCTCCAAATTCCTGCTTGATGACAGCGGCGTAATCATTGGCCATGTCTTTGAGTGAATAGCCTTCCGGCAAACCTGGTTTGCGCAAGAGGACATAGACGGTGAAATCCTTTTTGAGAAATCCATAGAACATGAGCGGGGTATTAGCCCTGGGGGTATTATCAAAGGACAGCCCCTGCAGGATCAGTATCGGGCGCGCGCCGCTACCATACCGATTAAAAGGGATACCGTTGTGAAAGAAGCCATGTGATTTGCTTTTTTGGTTCATGTATTCTCCGAATATGGGTTTGACGCGGATTGGATGAAAAGACCAGCGCTGATCAAAATGAATCCGACACTCTTGATGGCCATTAACAAGAGAAAAAGAGCCAGCATGAGAACGGGTATGACCCAGAGCGCGAGGGATTTTACGGCTATGCCTAATATCACCCCAAACAGGGTGATGACTGTGCCTGTTTTTCCGATCCTATTTCCGCCGCGTTTAAAGAAGACATATAAGGTTATCGGCAGCGCGAGCCCGGCGATGAGACCCTCTATCAGCGCAGAGATCCCACGCAAAACAGCGGCATTGATCGATATGCTGGTGGTGCCCACGGCGTACGCGGATGAAACAGCCAAGGCATAACGCAGGTCTGCGAAACCCGAAAAGAGCGCAGACGCTGCTGATATGAAGATGAGCACGGCGCAAACAAGGGCAATGTTTTGCGCATTTTGCTTATATAGCGCGAGAAACCCCACGCCGAATACTATGAGGGAAACGGCAAGGATGGGACTGGCGATGCATCCAGTAAAGTAGAAAAGGTATTCCAATCCCGCTGGAAGGGCGGATAGAACGCTGTCTCCCTGTACACGACTGATGAGAAAATCTGCCACGGTATGCAGGTCCGATATAAATAATGAGATAACGGAAAAGATGACGCCTGCAAGCGCCGCGTTTTTGATCCGCTTTTGTTGGGTGTTTATATTTTTCATTGATATTTTGATTATATCTTTGATGGATTTTTTTCCGACCTATCTAGTGTTTAACGGTTAGATTAGCGCCGGTCAATTCAGATGGTTGGGATGATGTTGATGATGGTGGAGATGAATAGGTGGTGGGGGCGAGCAGGCTGTGGAATTGGGGGATTGATCACGCGGAATAGCGCGAGGTGTTTGGCGGTATGATGGGAGAGGTGTTGAAACACTGGGCAATGTGTGTTGGTGGTGAGGGAGATTACTTCGCTGCGCTCGCAATGAAGGAAGAGGAATGGTGCGTACCCAAGGGTAGGCTGCGCACTTGGCGAAAGGCACGCCAACGACACCCTGCGATGAAGGGGGTTGTTGGGTTGAAAGGCGCAAGCCAAGCTACTTCAGGAAGGTGATGAGGAGGGGGTTGACGATGTCGGGGTGTTCGAAGTGGGGGATGTGGCCGGCGTCTTCGATGATGTGGAGGTGTGTTTCTGGGATTTGTGCCATGAAGCGTTCGATATCGGTGTAGGGGATGGTCTGATCGTGGCGGCCCCAGATGAGCTGGATGGGGATGCCGGCATCTGAAACGGCGATGTATTCGCGCATGGGCTGCATTTGCGGCAGGTGGCGGATGGAGGAGAGGATGGCGCGGGTGAAGCCCTTGTAGCGGAGCTGGTCGCGGTAGCGCAGTTCCCAATCGGGGTGGTTTTCGGGGTGGTGGAGGTCATCGGACTGCGCAGCGGGCAGAATGTGAGGGACGAGCACGACGCGGGTGATGTATTCTCCGACGAGGGAGAGTCCCATGGGGAGGATGTCTTTGGGCTGAACGGGAGTGATGAGCGGGTCGATGATGGTGAGGGTTTCGACTTGATCAGGATTGCGGTTGGCAAAAGCCGCTGCGACGGGCGCGCCCTGGGAAAGGCCGATGATATGAAGGGGTTGATCGAGCGCGAGGTGATCCAGGAGCTGGGTGAGCTGGGTGAGGTAGAGATCGAGGGAGTAATCGGTTTCGGGACGGTCGGAATAGCCGCGGCCGTAGAGGTCATAGCGCAGGACGGAGAAACCGTTGGCGACGAGATCTGGAACGGTGGGGTCGTAGATGTAGTAGGGCACGGAGAAGCCGTGGATGAGGACGACGAGCGGGCCAGCGGGGTCACCGGAGAGTTCGTAATGGGTGACGCCGGAAGGGAGCTCGGCGAAGCTGCCGGGCAGGCCGGCGCGGGTGGCGGGGGTGAGATGCAGTTTTTCGGCACCAGAGAGAAGATACGATAAGGGAATGGCGAGGAGGGTCAGTAAAAGGATGATCCAAAGCCAGGCGCGTTTCTTTTTCATTGTCTGATCTCCTCTCCTGTAAACCGATGATGATGTTGCCATAATTATATGCCTGTGGCAATCGATCGGGTAGAAAGTGTTAACAGATCGCTTATCCGTTTTAATTGATGCGTACGTTAATATGAGAAAAATAAAAAGCTGAAGAGATGACCATGCAGAGCCAAGCAAAGGGTGCGGACAGCCTTTGATGAAGCACCAAGCGAGATGAGGATCGTCAGGGAGATGCTGGAAGCGAACAAACAATCTGAAAACAAGATCTGTTAATCACAATAAGGACGAGGTGAGCCATGACCGTTATATTTGAAGTTTCTGCGGTGATCCCGGCAGCACCGGAAGCGGTGTATGCCGCCTGGCTGGACAGTGAAGAGCACACGGCGATGACAGGATTTCGGTCGGAGATCAGCGATGAGCCCGTGACGCCATTCAGCGCGGGGGACGGGTATATCGCGGGGGTGAACTTAGAGCTGGAGCCCGGCAGGCGCATTCTGCAGCGCTGGCGGACGACGGATTTTGGTGAGGATGATGAAGATTCGCTGCTGGAGATCCTGTTTGACGCTGTAGAGGAAGGGACGCGGGTCACGATCAGGCACTCACATTTACCCGCGGACGGGATGCAATATAAGCAGGGTTGGGTGGATTGGTATTTCACGCCGATGCAGGCGTATTTCTCATAGAAAGAGACTTTTTCCTTACCCTGTTATTTGCATATTAGGTATAATTTTTCTTTCATGGGCTGACCACCTTGTAAAAAATCCCGGTCGTAAAGGAATTCATATTAATGACAACGCAAGCAGCAACGGCGCGCAAGGGCGCTTTTGGTTTTAACCGCAATATCATCCTGTATCTGATGATGCTGTTTATCGCAAACCTGGGGTTTGGCGTGGTGGGGGCTGGATTTAATTTATATATCCTCTCAATGGGGATGTCGCCGGATGTTTTAGGCGTGATCCTGAGCCTGACACCGTTCGCGCAAATGCTGCTGGCGATCCCGATCGGGTTTCTGGCGGAGAAGATCGGCAACAAGCGCGGGATGATCCTGATCAACCTGGTGGTAGGCGCCGCGTATTTTATGCGGGTGGTATCGGATAACCAGGCGCTGATCTTAGCGGGGTCGTTCCTGCTGGGTTCGGTGCAGTCGGGCTATTTCATCATGCAGATGCCGTTTATCAGCCATTATGCCGGCACGGGCAGGGATAAAGAATTCATCTCCACCAGCGTGGTGTTCTACACCGCGATGCTGATCGGGAATCTGGTGGGGGGGTATCTGCCGGGGATGGTGCAGGGGTTGATGGGGAGTGAAGTGCTGGCGTACCGGGTAGTGATGACGTCCGCGAGCGCGCTGATCCTTGCGGGCACCGTGCCGCTGTTCTTCCTGGAAAAGGACGCGCCGGAGGATACTTCCAAGATTAGCCTGTCGCCTTATTTAAAGGGAATTGATAAGAACACGATCAAGTTCGCGGGGATCGAGTTTTTCATCGGGACGGGGATCGGGTTTCTGCAGTATTTCATGAATGTGATCTTTGTGTATTATTACGGGTCGACGCTGCAGGCATTTGGGAATATGTCGTTCCTGATGATCATTCCGATGCTGGTGCTGATGTTCGCGGGGCCGGGTTTGGCGAAGCGCTTTGGCGGTTTCAAGGTAGCACTGGTGACGCGGGTGATGGCGGGGGCGCTGGCGTTTATGGTGATCGCGACGACGAACCAGTATATTGGGGGCGGGGCTTATATGGGATACCGGGCGCTGGTTGGGATGGGGCAGACGCTGTGGATCTCGTGGGCTTCGCTGGTGGCGACGAAGCGCTCACGGATGGCGACTTCGACCTGGCTGGAGATCACGTTCCAGATCGGGTTTGGGGTGTCGGCACTATATGGCGGGCATTTGATCGCGCAGAATGCGTATCCGACGCTGGGGGTGATCGCGGGGGTTTCGCTGCTGGCGGCGGTGGTGTTACCGCTGTGGTTTTTTGGGAAAGAGCATTGGCGGGGGAAGGCGGCCAAGGAAGGATGATTTGGGTGGCAGGTTTGGTGGGTTTCGTGGGTCAACGCAAATACAGGGTGGGATGACAGGAACGTTGGGATTCGTGCATCAAATCAAATTACGGATTGTGTGAGATTTGCCCTTGCCTATTCAGACGGTATCTACGGTGAAGAGAATTGTTGGGTTGAAGAGCGCAACCCAACCTACGCCGAGATTGTTGGGTTGGAGAGCGCAACCCAACCTACGCCGAAATTGTTGGGTTGAAGGGCGCAACCCAAATTATGGCGCAGGTGATTAGCTTTGCAGGATCGTTTTCGCGTGTGAGGCGACGATGCGTTTGATGAGCTCGAACGGGAGGGGCTGGTCGAGGGGAAACTGGACGGCGCCTTTGGAGGTTTTGTAGGGGGTGAGCTCTTCGGCAAAGTGTTCGATGGGGGCGGGGGTGGGGTAGAAGCCGATGTGGTGTTTATATGCGGCGAAGTGGGCAAGGTTCTTTCCTTTGAGCTTGAAGGTAGGCATCTGGTAGGAGATGGCTTCGACGGCATCCGGAGCGGCCGCGCGGATGGCAGCGCGCAGGGATTCGAGGATGGCCTGCACCTCGACCGGAAAAGCTGCGATGTAGGTATCGATAGTTGCTGGTTTTTTGTTTTCCATTGTTAATTCTTTCACCGATCAAATAATCCTTATTGTATAGAGAATTCAGTATTCTGGCATATTCTTTGACAACGTTAATATACGCTGTACATAAAGACGGCTACTATAAAAAAAAATAGAAAAGGAAAAAAAAGGTCATCCAAATCAATATTTAGCTTTCAGCCATGGCATCTATTTCACAGGGAGAGGATGCTGGCAAAAAATATCATCTACCGTATTTCGAACATCATCAATTCAATGCAGGTTTTTCGAAATACGAGAAACAGGAAAAAAGGAGACAATCATGTTCAATGCAGGAAAGAATAAAAATCAGGATCCCAAAGACGCGTTGAAAAACGCGAGTGATAAATTGAATAAAGGCATCACCGGCGGACTGGCCAAAGCATTTATGGGCAAGGATTTTATGGACCAGGCCAACAGCGCAATGGATATGGCCAATCAGGCGCTGGAGGGTGTGGATACAGCCCAGCAGCTGGCTGTGGAAGGCGCGGACGCCAGCGCTGAGGTGATCAGCATCCAGGATAGCGGCCAGACTATCAATATGAATCCGGTGGTGATTTTGACCTTGAAGGTCACGCCTGCCAAGGGAGAAGCGTTCCAAACCAGCGGCCAGAGCATGGTTTCACGGCTGAATGTCCCGCGCGTGGGTGAAACGGTCACCATTAAATACAACCCAAAGGATAAGACCCAGTTCATTATTGTTTAATGCGCTTCACGAATAGTGGCCCCGCGCCCTTTCCGGGCAGGGAGAGAACTGTATGATCTAAGCGTGACAGGGTTAAATTACGCTGTAAAAAGTACAACATTCATTGTGGCAGGCCTGGCGAGACAGGTCCTTGCCGATGCGGGTTGATCTCAACGCCCGACCTATTCAAAGAAAGAGAGACTCAATGAACATCACACAAAAAATCACCCCGCACTTATGGTTTGCGCACGAAGCTGAAGAGGCGGTGGCGTTTTACACGTCCATTTTCAAGGACAGCAAGATCGGACATATCTCGCACTATGGAGAAGCGGGGCATGAGATCCATGGGATGGAAGCGGGGACGGTGTTGACGATCGATTTTGAGCTGGAGGGGATGCAGTTTATGGCGCTGAACGGCGGGCCGGCTTTCCGGTTCAACGAAGCGATTTCGCTGATCGTGAACTGCGAGACGCAGGAAGAGGTGGATTATTACTGGGAGAAGCTCGGCGAGGGCGGTGACCCGGAGGCGCAGCAATGCGGCTGGCTGAAGGATAAATATGGCTTGTCGTGGCAGATCACACCGGTCGGGGCGGTGGAAATGTTGAATGACCCGGACAGGACAACGTCTGAACGGGTGATGGAAGCGATCCTGAAAATGAAGAAGCTGGATATGGCAGAGATCAAAGCCGCGTTTGACGGGGGGGACTGAGACGGTCCTTGTGAAGAGAGAAACAGATTAATGTACAGGATAACAAAGACAGGGTGTTTTAGGAAAGAACCAACGCAACCTTGTTAAGCAAGGGGGTGTTGTGATTGGCGAAGGGAGATTGCTTCAACCGCTGCACGGTTTCGCAATGACAGATTAATAGGGGGAGTTAGGTTGAAAAGCGCAACCGAAATTCTTCATTCAAGAATCCAGATATTAGAAAGTTGGGTTGGAGAGCGCAACCCAACCTACGCCTAAGAATGTCATTGATTGGTGCGTTCTGCGAACGCACCCTACTTTGATAAGGAATGTGGTGATTAGGAGAGGGAGATTGCTTCAACCGCTGCGCGGTTTCGCAATGACAGATTAATGGGGGGGGGTGGTTAGAAGGTGAAATCCAATCTGTGATATTCGCGCGGATGATATACTGATTTTTGTATGCCAAATACCGTGATAAGGAGAGAATCACCGCATGAAGACACAACGATTTGAGGTGCTGAGCCAGGCCGAGGTGGAGCGGATCGACGCGGCGTCGATGGAAATATTACGCGAGGTGGGGATCAAGGTGCCATACGCGACCGCGCGGATGATCTATCAGGAAGCGGGGGCGATGGTTGACGATGAGGCGATGTCGGTGAAGCTGCCGGAGAAGCTGGTGCGGTGGGCGATCGAACAGGCGCCGGAATCATTCACGATCTACGGCAGGGACGCGAATTTCCAGCTGCCGATCGGGCCGGAGCAGGAGAAGCCGGTGTTCGCGGGGCTGGGCACGCCGACGCGGATGATCGATCTGGAGACGGGTGCGATGCGGCCATCGACCAGGCAGGATATGCTTGACCATATCATCCTGGTGAACGCGTGCAAGAACATCCACAACACGCAGATGGACGTGTGGCCGAACGATATCCCGATGACAACGATCCACACTGAGGCGATCTGGGGCTGGGCGCACAACAGTAACAAGTCGTTCGGGCTGGGGTGTTATGGTTACCTGCCGACGCGGGACATGATGCGGATGATGGCGATGGTGGTGGGGGGCAGGGAAGAGCTGATGAAACGTCCGCGGTTTGTGGCGATCTGCTCGGTGGTGAGCCCGCTGCAGATGGATCAGATCCAGGCGGAGGGGATGCTGATGTGCGCGGCGTATGGACAGCCGATGGCGGTATCGCCGGAGGGAATCGCGGGGGCGACAGCGCCGGTGACACTGGCGGGGCTGCTGGCGCAGGAGAATGCCGGCATATTGGCGCATATCACGCTGGCGCAGATCTTCCGGCCGGGGACGCCGCTGTTCTACGGGACGGTATCGACGGTCTCGAACATGCGCTATGGGACGGTGGCGCTGGGCGCGCCGGAGACGGGGCTGATCACGGCGGCATCGGCGCAGATGGCGCGGCATTACAGGCTGCCGATCCGCAGTGTGGGGGCGGCGACGGAAGCGAAGCGGGCAGATTTCCAGGCGGGGGTGGAGCGGATGGGGAACTTGCTGCCGGCGGTGCTGGCGGGGGTGAACTTCATCACCTGCGGGGGCACGCTGGACGGGACGATGCTGGAGGATCACGCGATGCTGATGATGGATGATGAGGTGTGCGAAGCCGCGGTGCGAACCGCGCGCGGGATCGAAGTGAATGATGAGACATTGGCGCTGGAGCTGATCAAGCAGATCGGTTACAGCGGGAATTATCTGGCTGAAGAGCACACCGCGGCACACTTCCGCAAGGAGTTGTTCATCCCGAAATTGTATTCGCGCGAACCATATGAGACATGGGAGAAGGAAGGCCAAAAGCTGGCTCTGGACAACGCGCGTGAGAAAGCGAAAAAGGTACTGGCCGACCACCAACCGCACACGCTGGACACGGCACTGGAGCAGGAGCTGGAAGCGTTCCGGCAGGAAGTGGCGGCGCGGAGCGTGGAGGATTTTTATCACTATGAAGACCCGCGTGCGCAAGATTTTGGGAGTGTGTGAGCATGGCAGAGAAAAAGCTATCCTTAAAGAAGAAATTGTTGTTCAGCACGGGCGACCTGAGCACGAGCATCCCACTGGCGATACTGATGTTCTTCCAGCTGTATTTTCTGACGGATGTGGCCGGGCTGCGGCCGGACCTGGCGGCATACGCGGTGGGTATTCCGCGCATCTGGGACGCGGTGAATGACCCGCTGTTCGGGCTGATCTCGGACCGGATCCGCACACGGTGGGGACGGCGGCGGGTGCTGCTGTTGTTTGGTTCGGTACCGCTGGGGCTGAGTTTCATCTTTATGTGGCTGGTGCCGGGGCTGGGACAGATTGGGCTGGCAGTGTATTACGCGCTGGCGTTTATTATCTTTGACACGGCGTTCACGGTGGTGCATGTGGGGTATAACGCTTTGACGCCGGAACTGACGAGCGATTATGATGAGCGCAGCACGCTGAACGGGTACCGGATGGTGTTTTCGATCGCGGGCACGCTGGGGGCGATCATCTTCGCGACGGTGCTGGGATGGTATGTAACCGACGCGCGCACGTTATTCATGATATTGGGGATCGGGCTGGGGGTGGTTTCGATGATCCCGCCGCTGATCGTATTCCGGATCACACGTGAGAAACCATGCGAGGAACTGCCGGAAGCGCTGCCGATGAAAGAGGCGCTGAAGCAGACATTACGCAACCGGCCGTTCCGGATGGTGATGGGGTTGTATTTGCTGAGCTGGACGACAGCCAGCATATTGGCGGCGATTTTAGTGTATTACGCCAATTATTACCTGCGGGTGCCGGAGCAGGCGAATTACTTCGTGCTGGCGGCGCAGGGGGCGGCGATCGTGTTCATTCCGCTGTGGGTGTGGGCGGCAAAGAAGCTGGACAAGCGGCGCGCTTTTATGTGGGGGGTGCTGAGCTGGATCGTTGTGCTGCTGGGAATTTTCGCGCTGGGGCCGGAACAACTGGGACTGGCGTACGCGCTGGCGGCGCTGTCGGGCTCGGGCATCGCGACGGCATACGTACTGCCGTGGGCGATGGTGCCGGATGTGGTGGAAGATGATGAGGCGCGCTGCGGACAGCGGCGGGAGGGGTCGTATTACGCATTCGCGTCGTTCTTCCAGAAACTGGCGACAGGCGCGGCGCTGTGGATGATGGGGATGGCGCTGGCGCGGACGGGGTATGTCACCCCGGTGAGCGGGCAGCCGCTGCCGGTACAACCGGAGAGCGCGGTGGAAGCGATCCGATTGTTTGTGGGGCCGGTGCCGGCGGTGTTGCTGGCGGGGGCGATGATATTCGCCTGGTTCTACCCGATCACCAGAGAAAGCCATCAGGCAACTCTGGAGCAATTAGCAGAGAGAGAATAAGGGATACGAGGAGGTCGTGATGGAAGAATTCGAAGCATTTGACACGATGGCAGTGCACGCAGGGGAGGAAGCGGACGCGGAAACCGGCGCACTGCGGCAGCCGCTGCATATGTCGACGACGTTCAAACTACCGGGATTCGGCATCAAGCTGTTTGAGGCGTTATTGATGGAGAACGCCAACACGGCCTATGTGTATACGCGCTGGGGCAATCCGACGCTGCGCGCGCTGGAAAAACGGCTGGCGAAGCTGGAGGGGGCGGAGGGGTGCGTGGTGACAGCGAGCGGGATGGCGGCTGTATCGGCGCTGATGTTCACGCTGCTGAGCAGCGGCGACCATATCGTGGCGAGCGAGATGTGTTACGCGGGCTCGCAGGAACTGATGGGGCTGCACCTGCCGCGTTTCGGGGTGGAAGTAAGCCTGGTGGACACCTGCGACCTGGATGCGGTACAGTCGGCAATACGGCCGAACACGAAACTGGTGTATATAGAGACACCTTCCAACCCGATCCTGCGGATCGCAGATATCAAGGCGCTGCGTGAGATTGCGCATGGCGCGGGGGCGGCGCTGGCGGTGGATTCGACCTTTGCCAGCCCGGCGCTCCAGCAGCCGATCAAGCTGGGCGCAGATTATGTGATCCAGAGCCTGACGAAATACATCAACGGGCACGGGGACGCGCTGGGCGGGGCGGTGCTGGGGCGGGAGGAGGACATGCAGCGCATCCGCAAGGAGATGATGGTGCATCTGGGCGGCGCGCTGAGCCCGTTCAACGCGTGGCTGATCAACCGCGGGCTGACGACGCTGCCGGTGCGGATCGAGAAGCAGTGTGAGAACGCGATGAAGATAGCGCGATTCCTGGAAGGACACCCGAAAGTGAAGCGGGTGTATTACCCGGGGCTGGAGAGCCACACGGAGCATGCGCTGGCGAAACGGCAGATGACGAATTTTGGCGGGATGGTAACGTTCCAGTTAAAGGACGGTCTGGGCGGGGCGATCAACATGGCGGAGCATGTCAAGCTGTTCCAGTACGCAACATCGCTGGGGCACGCGCACTCGCTGTTGTTCTATTACCCGACGGATATGTATCTGGACGCGGTGACATACATGGATGACGCGCAGAAGGAGCGCATCCGGGCGTGGACGGGGGAAGGGGTGATACGGGCGAGCATCGGGCTGGAAAACGCGGATGACCTGATCGCAGATCTGGACCAAGCGCTGAAGGCGAAGACGGTGAAGGGGCTGGTGGGACCGGCGGCGTATGAATTGTTGAAAAAAGTGATGGGGTAGGCGGAATAATTGCTTAATGTCAGTTTAGAGTTTTGGGTAGGGTTGGGTTGGAGAGCACAACCCAACCTACTTAAGCAGAGGGGAGTAGTAAGGGAGATTACTTCAACCGCTGCGCAGTTTCGTAATGACAGATTAATTAGAGGAGTTGGGTTGAAAAGCGCACCCATCCTACGCCTGAAAATGACATTGATTGGTGCGTTCTGCGAACGCACCCTACTAAGATAAGGAATATGGTGATTGGGAGAGGGAGAAAAGATTGACAGGTAACCCTGTGGGTTATCTGTAATCCTTCGGGGAGGCGAGATGGATGATCCCTGGGAGTATTTTTGTGCTGGCAATACCCCCAAAACCGAATATTGCATGCACATATCGGGCACCTGATAAAAGCTACGTTTACAGACAAGAAAATTGCCGATTGAATTGAGAGTCAATTATTGCTATATTTAACAGAGGAGAAGATAACTGGTGTTGAGATGATATGAATGTTTAGTGAGAAATGCATGAAGAAGCCAGATCTAATCTGCAAAGGATCATCGAAGACCGATAATCCAAAACCCTGAAAAGGGTTTTTTTGCTTAAGGGTAATTTTAATAAAACGGGAAGAAAAAAAGGAGAGGATGATGAAGACAAAAAAAGTACTGATTATTTTTACAGCGGTGATGTTCATGTGCATAGTTTTCAGCGGTGAGGTCCTGGCCGAGGGTGAAATCCCGCCAGAACCACCAGCCGAGGAAGTGGAAGCGCAGCCCACGGCAGGTGAAGATACTGCCGTAGTGGTCCTACCGGAATCTTTGCCGATGAGCGAACCCGAAAATGAGGGTGGAGAGGCCGATCTGGGCGCAGAAGACCCGCTTGCAGGATTTGGCGCGGATGAGAGTATGGATCTGGCTGCAACGGAAACTGCAGTTACGGCTGACCTGGTCGAGGTTGAGATTTTGGATGCCGCTGGTGAGCCAATGGACATGGCCAGAAAGTCCAGCGCAGAGGTGGCGTTAGCTGGCGACCCCTGGTTCAAGGTGGGGACAACCACATATCGTTTTTTCAAAGAAATTGACGGTTGCGATGCTTATCCCGGAGAAATAGGGATTACATGTTTCGAAGACCTTGGGGCTGGCGTGATACAGGGAGTTTTAGATTTTATTCGGGACGAAAAAATACTGCCCACCGATAAAAAAGTGTACGTGGAAGCAGGGACATACGAGGGGTTTGCGCTCGATAATTCCAATATTTTCTGGCCGCAGTTAGCCGGCGTGATTGGCGCTGGATCCGGACAGACAATCCTGACATCCAGTGTTTTCATTGAGGATAACTTGAACGGCTTCACCATCAGCGGTTTTAGCATTGAAGCCCCCGGCCAATTATTTGTGGATGATTGCTCCGGCCTTTTGAAGATCCAGGATATTGTGATCGAAGGATCGACTGGTACTGGAATTCTCGTATCCGATCACACGGGCAATGTAGAGATCAGCGAGGTGAATGTGGAGAACTCAGCCGAGGGATTGGCTGTTATGACGAATGGCAATGTCAAGATCAGCAACTCGTCATTTCACGGAAATGATGAGTTTGGCATAAAGATCCATGGCACTAGCACCAAGGCGGTAACCATGGATGGTGTGGTGGCAAATACTAACATTAGGAATGGGATCGAGATCATAGGATTCACCAGCCTGACCATCAAGAATACGGTCATGAGAACTAACGGGAATCTCACCACACCAGCCGGCGAGGGCTGGGGTTTGTATGCGGTATCTGACCTGGCAGCCAATGTATCACTGGATCATATTTACGCCACGGATAACTTTTCCGGCATCCTTATAATATCGCTGGGCAATCTGAGCGCGAAGTATATTGAAGCATTGAATAACGTCAGTCTTGAACCGACTGACATCCAGGCGGGGCTCCAATTCGACGGCACCGGCACAGCAAGGGTTGAATTTTCGAAATTCATTAATAACGGAGGTAAAGGCCTGTCTATCTGGACTGAAAGAGCGATCACCATTAACAGCGTGCGCGCTGAAGGCAACGGAGGTTATGGCGCTCACCTTCGCAACAATACTGGCAGCGGAGGCGTGACCGTGACCAGCCCGGCATCTGGAGGTTCTCTGCAAGCGAATGGTTTTTTTAACAACACATATGCCGGTATGTCGATCGACTCTCATGGTGCGGTGATCATCCACAATGCGGATTTCGGGGAAAATCACGGTGAAGGATTATGCATTGATACACAGGCCAGCGTGACCATTGGGGTCACCATTCCAAATTGGATTAACTCGGCCTATTTAAATCAAGGCCGTGGAATTGACATCCATTCAAACGGAAATATCACTATCAGCCAAACCAGCGCTGATGCGAATACTCATAATGGTTTTTGGATTCAAAATTATGGGACAGTCAAGTTGAACAAAGTATCAGCATCGAATAATGAGGAATCAGGCGCTTACATTGGTAACGAAATAGCAGCATCCCCGAAAAATGTCCAGCTCACTGACTGTCTATTTGACCTCAATGGTCATGCCGGTATTTGGATCGATACAAAAGGTTCGGTGAGCGCAAGCGGCCTTGCGGCAAGCGATAACCATTCTTCTGGTGTGCGTATCTATGCGAATTATGGTTCGGGAGGGGTGAGCATCCAGCCTTCAAAAAATATTTATGATACCTACTTCAATAACAACGGCAATCCCGCGGAAGTTTCACATGGGCTGCACATTGTCGCCAATGGACCGATCAGCCTGAACGGTATTGCAGCGAGCGGAAATGTGAAAAGCGGCGTGTACCTGGATAGCGGAACGTCCAATGCTGCTGTGACCATCCAGAACACGCGCACAGACGGTTTTAATAGCGACTTCAATGACAATGGTTTGAAAGGCTTACACGTTGCCACGTATGGCACTATCACGCTGAAGAATGTCAACGCGATGGGAAACGGCGAAGAGGGCGCGCACCTGGACAATTGCTTCTACGACGCGGGTCTTAACGGCTGCCAGGGGTCTGGGAGTATTACGGTCAACGCCAGCGCAGGCAAAGGCAATCAGTTCAACGGGAACGGAAGCTATGGGCTCTTTGCCCAGTCGCGCGGGATGATCAAGCTGGTCAACACGGATGCCTGCGACAATGGCTGGACAGGCGCATTTTTGCAAAACAATTTCTCCAACAGCGCCGCGAACGTAATGGTCTCCACGATCAGCGCCTGGCGCAATTTCTACGACAACAACAACCAGGGAGATCACGAAGACCAGGCCGGTTTGTGGGTGGTTACACACGGTACGATCAGCATCAGCAAGGCGCAGGCGAACGGCAACCTGCATGGTGCATATGGTATCTATCTAAACAATCGATACAGCGCGGGTCCAAAGACGATCGCGGCTACGGACCTTTACACCAACGGCAACGATAATGACGGTTTGTATGCAGCGGGTTCAGGCATCATTACCACCACCGGCATTGAGAGCGAGGATAACATCGGTGATGGCGCCTTCCTGACCAATTATGGTGCCGCGGCAAACATCACGGTGACTTCCAATTCGGCACGTAAATCCAACTCATTCGAGCGCAATGTTAACGGCCTGGCGATCGCGGACACAGCCGGGGCAGTTTTTCTGCAGGACATCCGCGCCAATAAAAATGGCATGGATGGTGTTTTTGTGGACAACACCGCAGGAGAAGGCGCGGTGACGGTCAAAGCGGTGAACGCAATCAGCCGGTTCAACGAAAATGGCTGGTATGGCCTGGAAATAATCTCAAGCGGTACTGTCACCCTGACGGGCAGCAAGAACTGGATCGAGGCAAACAACAACAGCCAGGATGTTATAGCCACTGATTTCGATGGGATCACCATTGATACCACGTCCGCTGGCCCGACAAAAACCGTCACTATTTCAACTGTGAGAGCTAATGGCAACGATGCGAGCGGCATTTTCGTCAAGTCCAATGGTGTGGTCAATCTGACATCTATTTACACGACGGCGAACAATAAGGGTATTGAGATCGATAACACTTCCGGAAGCGGATCCGTCAGGATCCAGGGATCAAACACCGCTTCATTGAACACTGAATTTGGGGTCGAGATACAGACACATGGAGCGATCACGCTTTCTGGTTTGACAGTGGAAGATAATGGATTAAGCGGTATATATGCGGAAAGTCTGTCATCCGGATTGGTCACCGTCAGCAATACGATCCTGCATGACAACGGCTCGCACGGGATCTATCTAGCGAGCGGTGGGAATTACCTTTTGACCAATATCGTCAGCGTTCACAATGGAAATGCTTACAACGCAGACGGCATGGCCATCAATGCGGGAACTTCAAGCATTGTTACCATCAAGAACAGCGTATTCATGGATAACCGCGGCAACGGGATCCAGATCGTACATCCAGATACTGAATTTACGCCGTTGATTTATACCAGTTCCTGGTTTGGTAATGATTGGGATGGAAGCGGGAACCTGAACCTGTGGGTCGCTACAGTTGTAGATCCCTAAAGAGGTAGATCATCATTCAGGGCGGCCGATCGGCCGCCCTGAATCGTTTGGGAAAATAAACGAACCGCGTCCTTCTTGTGGTTCCTAAAACAGGAAAAGGCACCGATCGGTTGGAAGAGTTAGAAATTGGATTTCAATTATTTTATTTGGACGGAATAGATGATTATGGTGTATTATTCGAGCGTTTGATAAATATCTGCAAGCGGTGCACGCAAAGGACAAGAGAATGACGGAAAAAAAGATACCGCAAGAATATCTGGGGGATACACTGGTATCTCAGGCAACCATTATCGCACGGGAAGAGGCGTTAGCAGAGAAGATCCAGAGAGATTTAGCAGGTATGCACCCGATCTTTTTGTGCGTGAAGGAAGGGGCGCGCTTTTTCTTTGATGATCTGTGCGCGCTGCTGGAAGCGGCGGAATATCCATTCCAGCGGGCGTATGTGAAAACGAGCAGTTACGCCGGCAACCTGAGCAGCGGCAAGGTGATGATTGACGGGTATCGCGGGCCAAGTGTGTACGGGCGCACGGTGGTGATCGTGGAGGATATTATCGACACCGCACTGACGGTGACAGCACTGGCGAATCATCTGCGGGAACAGGGCGCGGTGCGGGTGGAGACATGCGTGCTGCTTTTCAAGAAGCGGCCGATGAACCTGTTGTGGCGCATGACCGGGCTGCGAAAGCGGTTTGGTTACCCACGCATCCGTTATGTGGGGAGTTTTATCGATAACCATTTTGTGGTGGGCAAGGGGCTGGATTATGATGATTATGGGCGGACGCATGAGGCGGTGTATAAACTGTTGACACAAGGCCAGGAATGGGTTGACCAGCAGAACAAGAAGGCGTAGATCAGCTTAATTGATCGGCAAGACCGATGTAATTGATGGGGGTTAAGGCGAGGAGTTCCTCTTTCACATCCTGATGGATGTCTAAACCATGAATGAACTGCATGATATCCTGGCTGGTGATCTGTTTTCCGCGGGAGAGCGCGAGCAGCTGTTCGTAAGCGTCGGGGATGCCTTCGCGGCGCAGGATGGTCTGGATGGCTTCTGTGACAACCTGCGGGTGCTGACTGAGGATGTGCGCGCACTTTTCTGAGTCCAATTGAATGATCGAAAGCCCTTTTTGCAGTGATTGAAATGCCAGCAGGGTATGACCCAGGGCAACGCCGATGTTGCGCATGAGGGTGCTGCCGGAGAGATCGCGCTGCAGGCGGGAAATGGGCAGGGTTTGCGAGAAGTGCATCAGGAGCGCGCTGGCGAGGCCAAGGTTGCCTTCGGCGTTCTCGAAGTGGATGGGGTTGACCTTATGGGGCATGGTGGAGGAGCCGATCTCGCCGGATTGCGCCGACTGCACCAGCCAGCCATCGCTGATGTAACGCCAGATGTCACGGCAGAGATCAAGCAGGATGTTGTTCACTCCACGCAGATCATCGAAGAGATCCACGAGGGATTCGGGCGGATTGATCTGGGTGGTGAGAAGACTGGCGCGGAGGGGGATGGGGCGGTTGTGGTTGAAAGATGTGATGAAATCCTGTGAGAAGCGCACCCAATCCACATGCGGATACGCAGTAGCAAGCGCACTGTAATTCCCCGTGGCTCCATTGAGTTTGGCGGTGAGCGAAGAGCGCTGCAGGGATTCGATGCGGTGCTGCAGGCGGGCATGAAAGACGCGCATTTCCTTGCCAAAGGTGGTGGGGGACGCGGGCTGGCCATGCGTGCGGGCGAGGATGGGCGCGGCACGGTATTGGCCAGATAAATTTAACAATCGCTCATGGATGGCGTTTAGCGCGGGGAGAATGACCTGGGTGAGGGCATCCGAGAGCATGAGGGCATAGGCGATGTTGCTGGTGTCTTCTGAGGTGAGGCCAAAATGAATGAAAGGCGTGAGGCGGGAATCATTCAATTTTTCAATCAGGAAATATTCAAGCGCTTTGAGATCGTGGCTGGTTTTCTGCTCGATGGTTTTGATGCGCAAATAATCCTGCTGCGAGAGAAGGGCGGCGCTGTGGATGGTTTGCACTTCCCGGGCAGTGAGGGTGAAAGGTTTGACCGTTTCGATCAGCGCTGTGAGGTAACGCAGTTCAACTTCGGCGCGGTAGCTGAAGAAAGCGTGTTCGGAAAAGTAAGGCAGCAAGCCGCGGGTGGCATGGCGGTAGCGGTCATCCAGGGGGGAGAGCGCGTCTAAATATTCCATTTGATGTAATCCTCAATATCCGGGCCGGTGGTGACCATAACGAGCGGGGCGATGGCGTGAGAGAGGAATTGGATATAGCGCTGCGCCGCTTGCGGCAGGTCATCGATATTTTTGATGGATTTGACAGCCTGACCATCCCAGCCATCAAAGGCATGGGCATGGGCGGATAAGCGGTCGAGATGGTCCTGATAGGGCATATAGGGCAGCTCTTCACCGGAAGCATGGTCGGTATAACGGGTGATGACGGAGATGGGCGTATCTGTGCGGGAGGCATCGAGGTGGGTGGCGACGGCAAAGCGATAGCCGGCGGCGCGGCGTAGGTATTGCGCGATGGGAATGGAGATGGGATAGATATCGCGCACACGGCCGGTGGAGCGGCCCTTCTCATCGAAGGCCTGCTGAATCCATTGTTCTGTTTCGGCATCCTGATCGGCGGGGAGGCGGCGGGTGCCAACGCTGGACATATAGGTGGCTTTGAGGACGGCAACACGGTAGTAGATATCTTCCGCGCGAATGATGTTATAAGTGGCATCGTTGATGTTATGCGACATGGGGCGGCTGGCGGTGACATCGGGATAGACGCCGTGGTACGGATCGAGGCCGGCACCCTGGGCGCCTTCGAAGGTGATGGGGACGGCAGGGTCATTCCAGGCGTCCTGCAGCAGCTGATAGACATGCGAAGAGGCGAAAGGGCGGATGCGCTCGCGCACACGCGCCAGGCGCTGGATGAAGGTGTTGACATCACCCACCGGCCGGGTCTTGCCCATTTCGGCGGATAAGGTGGTGACGTGCGTGGATGCGAGGGAGCGATCGGGAAAGCCGGCGATGAGGGCGTCGAAGAGGCGGTAGTGGTCGCGCAGAATATTTTCCCAATCATCGCTCAGCAAGTCACGCAGCATGATGGGGATACGCAGATAGTAACTGGCATAGGCGGTGGCAATGCCGCGTTTGGTCGCGCCATGTCCGCCGGTTGAAAGGTCGTTGAGGGCGGATTCAAGCGCGCGGTGGGTATCGAGGGAGAGAACGACACGGTCATCGATCATGAGACGCGCAGGAAGCGCATCGTTGAATTGCGATTGGATGGTGTCGAGTTCAAAGAGGAGGTCTTCGGGATGGATGACCATGGCGCGGGAGATGAGGGCGGTGGCACCCGGGCAGATGATGCCGGTGGGGACCTGGTGGGTGACGATGAGCTTGCCATGGAGATAGGTCTCGTGGCCCGCGTTGGCGCCGCCGTTGAAGCGGATCGAAAGCAGGTTGCGGTCCTGATTGAGAAGAACGTTGAATTTGGCAGTAACAGCACCTTTGCCGCTATCGCCGAAAAACGCGTCTTCGACCGCGATGACATTGGGGCGGAAGTTGTCGGGTGGATTGGAGAGAGCGTATTTTTGTGCATCGATTCGCCCGGCGGGCGCGGTTTGCGCTAAGATGTGTTGCAGCTGGTGTTCGTCCATGGGTTCTCCTTGCTGATTGAATTGTACGATAAATCGCGTGAGTATTGGGAAGAAGGTGTTTAGATGATGGCTATTGTTGGGTTTCGTGCCTCAACCCAACCTACGATAATGCGGTTGATAATCGTGGAGGGAGGAAGGTGTTTAGTTGATGGGTTGTTGTTGGGTTTCGTGTCTCAACCCAACCCAAGATAGTGATGGTACTGTCTGGAAAAACGGTGTTGTAAAAGAAAAAATTTATGCGATAATGGAAATTATTCAGCATCAATATCGTCAAATCAGATAGTAATTGTCAGATATATAACATTGACGAAGGCATGCATAAAAAAAGAATTGTAGAAAAAAGAGGAGAAAACATGAAAGAGAAACGTAATTTGATTATCACCATTGTTGGCATTCTCTTAATGGTCACTGTCGCGTGCAATTTCAGTGCCAGCACTGCCAACGTCAAGAGCGCGTACACTGCCCGCATGGATAATGGCGAGGTGCAGCAGACCACTGTCTTTACACAGGAAGATGTGTTCCTGAGTATCGTGGATGTTGCCAACGCGCCGGATGACACTATTACCAAAGCGATGTGGTACGCGGTGGACGCGGAAGGCGTTGAACCCAACTTTTTCCTGGCTGAGGCACAGGTAGAGGGCGGGGGAGAACTAACCTTTGATCTATCCAATAATGATTTACTCTGGCCAGCTGGAAAATATAAAGTTGAGATCTACCTGAATGACGAACTCAACCAGACATTGCAATTCACTGTCGTTGGCAGCGTCAGCGCGGCACCAGTCGTTGACATGGCTGTTGCGGAAGAGACGGATCCTGAAGTTATGGAAGACGATTATGATTTTTATTGCGGGGTTGAATCAGAATTTAAACCAGAATGGTCAACCATCGTGTGTGAGACATTTGATGATAATTTCTACGGCTGGTACGAGGGTTATGACGATTCAGATCTTGCATCGGTAGAAGTTGGTCTACAGGATGGCAGATATGTTGTGGATGTGGTTGGCAAGGCAACCTCGGGTTATACCGGCGGGGTAATCAATTGGTTTGACCTGGCATACGCCACAAATTTTGTCGCGTCGGTTGATGGGCGCATTGTCAGCAAGAACCGCGACGTGACCTGGGGATTCAATTTCTGGGGTGATGGGGATAATTTTTACTCATTCACGATCGGGAAAGAAGGACAGTATTTTATGGATGTCCTCCAGGATGGCAGCTGGAAGCGGGTGATGAACGTGAAGACCAACAAGGCCATCGATTGGGATGACGCGACCAATAATCTAAGCATTGTGGCTGAAGATGGAGCCCTGACCTTCTATGTCAATGGAACGCGCGTTGATACCTATAAAAGCGAGCAGCAATATGGAAATTTGGTCTCCCTCTTTTTCAATGTGGCTGAGGGCGCCAGCGCGAAGTTCTATTTTGACAACGTACTGGTAAGGACGAACGACTTTTAGATTCGGGTGAAAAATCAAGGAAAAAAAGCAACTGACCTTCAAGTCAGGATATGATTGTATTTAAACGCGCTTGTCATGCCGCGCGGAATAAAAAAATCAGGAGAAGAAGATGCAACCAAAACCTGTGATCATCGACTGTGATACCGGCACGGATGACGCGATCGCGATCATCGCGGCGCTGTACAGCCCGGAACTGGACGTGCGCGCGTTCACGACTGTGGCGGGCAACGTGGATTTGGAATTCACCAGCCGCAACACGCTCAACCTGGTGCGTGAGCTGGGATTTGAGACGCCAGTGGCGGTAGGCGCAGAACGGCCGATCATCCGCGAAACGATCATCCATTCGGGTGATCACACGCATGGAGATGAGGGGATGGGATGGCTGACGCTGAAAAAGACTGACGCGCCTTTTGACAGCCGGAACGCGGTGGAAACGATCTATGCCGAGGCGGTGGCGTGCGGAGGCGCGCTGGAACTGATACCGATCGGACCGCTGACGAATATCGCGCAGGCGATCATGGTCTATCCACAGCTAAAACAGCTGATCAAGCAGATCACATTCATGGGCGGGGCGATGTGGGGCGGGAACCTGACGACGACGGCGGAATTCAACATCTGGGCGGATCCGGAAGCGGCCAGGGTGGTGCTGGCGGCAGGGATCCCGCTGACGATGGTGGGGCTGGATGTGACGCTGAAGGCGGCGCTGAATCGCGAAGATACGGATGAGATCCGCGCGATGGGGACACGGGCGAGCGAGATCACAGCGGATATCCTGGAATTTATGCTGGAGCGCGTAAGCAAAGGGGGAGAGGACCTGCTGATGCATGACGCGCTGGCAGTGGGGGTGGCCATCAACCCGGCGCTGGTGACGATGAATAAGTATTTCGTGGACTGTGAGATCCATGGGGAATATACATGCGGGCATACGTTTGTAGCGAACCGAAAATTATTCCGCAAGGAACCCAACTGCTGGGTGTGTGAAGAAATAGACCTACCGGCGTTCAAGGATTGGCTGAAGGGAGTGATCGGGCGCAGCAGGCGATAAATATTAGTTTCACCTTGCGTGATGGATAGTGAGAGATTTTTGGAGGACGAGATGGCCGATAAGGTTCCAACTTTCAACCGAAAAATGATCGTTTTCCGTTTTATATTTACCCTGGTTCTGATGGGGGTGGTATTGTTCCTATCCGCCGGCACGATTAACTGGTGGGAGGGCTGGGTATATATGGTCATCAGCCTTGCGATGCTTCTGGGGAGCCGACTTTTATTAATCATAAAGTTTCCTGAGGTCGCTGCGGAGAGAATGGAAGCCGGGCAGAAGGAAGACACGAAAGCATGGGACAAGGTGCTGGTGCCGCTGGTAGCGATCTACCTGCCGATGGCGGTGTGGGTTGTGGCTGGATTGGAAAAGCGTTTCGGGGTGCGGACGGGATTGCCGATATGGGCGCAAATTCTTGCGTTTGCGGCGGCAGTGGCAGGCAGCATGTTCAGCAACTGGGCGATGTTCCATAATAAATTCTTTTCCTCGCATGTGCGCATCCAAAAAGACAGGGGGCACGCAGTGGTGAAGGATGGCCCATACGCTATCGTGCGGCACCCGGGTTATGCTGGAGGATTCGTGCATTTCCTCGCAACACCACTGGCGTTCAATTCTGTGTGGACATGGATCCCGATCGTCATTCTGATCACTGCATATGTGATCCGCATCATCAAAGAAGAAGCAACGCTGGTGGCAGAGTTGCCCGGTTATGAAGCATACACTGAGGAAGTCAAATACCGGTTGGTTCCAGGGGTGTGGTAGACGGAACACAACATCAGAATCTAAAGGAAAATAGAACGCGGCAGATTTCTCTGCCGCGTTTTTGAACCATTGCGCCTCCTGCCGCATTACGCGTCCGCAATCCGGGGACCAGCGCGTTAGATGTATGCTATTTTTGCACGAGAACGAAGAGGGCACCTTCCGCGATGATGGTGGAGATGACGCCGTCTTCAACAACCACCTGTTGCTCGATCCACTGCCCATTCTGCCAGACGAGGATGGCGAGGTTCGCGGTATCCTGGTCTGCATCGAGATAGAAACCAACTTCGATCTCCTCACCAGCGGCAACATAAGTCTCGAAGGTCAGGCCATCGACAATATTGAGGGTGGATGCTTTGAGCAAGGTGGCGCCATCCGGAAGCGCGAAAGGAATTGTTTCCAGCGCTTCGAGGACGAGTGATGCCTCCTGGCCGCACAGGGCGGGGATGATGGCATAGACTTCGCCTTCGATATTCAGTTTGGACTGTACTTCGCAGCTGAGGGGATAGAGCACGGAACCGGTGACGGGGATGATGGTGATGGTATCGCCAGTTTGAACGGCGGTCACAGGAATTGCCACAGCAGCGCTGCTGGAAGAAGATTTTTTGGCCTGATCGATGACATCGTCGACGACCGCTTTGTCGATCACAAGGTTGCGGATCTCGTGGATGTTGGTGGCGCTGGCAGTGGAAGCGGTGAAGCCAAATTTGACGGTCGCGGGGATGATGCCGGGGAGAAGAAGGTCTTTGAAGAGCTGTTCCGGTTCGGTATCCGCGCCAAACTGCATGGTGAGCGTGAGCGAGAATTGCTGCTCAACGGGGGTGAACATGATGGAGACGTTGCGATAATCTGATCCAGTCTGATCCGGGCGTTCATTGGCATTGCGAATGTCGATCCCTTGCAGCAGCCGATTCGTTCCATCGATAAACTCGTATCCATCAAAACCATCGCCTGCGCCGCGGATAGAGACTGAATCCTGGGTGCGGCCATGTCCGCCATTGCGGCCTTCGCCTGCGTTAGAGAAATTTCCAAATTCGTCCAGTCCAATCCCGACGACAGCATTGCTGAGGCCTTTGGTCACTTTGTGGCGGGGAGCGTAGCCAAGGGAGCCGCCATAACCACCGGGGTTGAATTCATCCATGGTGGTTTCGCCATCCATGAGGAAGAAAGTGATGCCATCGGCACCGGACCCGCCCCATGAGGTGTAATCAAATGTAAAGGCGAGTCCATTGGCCGTATCGAGAGCTTTATCATAGACCGCATAGCCGATCTCGTAGCTTTCATTATCTGTCAGGCGCAGCCAGCCATCGCCTTCGGGATCGGTCTGGCCATCGCCGGTCATTTCAGCATCACCGCCGAGGACCCAATCTTCGGGCGCCTGCGGGCCACTGAAATCCACTGTTTCGGTGTTTTCGTTATTCTGGAAGAGCTCGATCTGCGGTTCAGCAGGTGTGCCACCGGGAGCGTCATCCGCGAAAACGGCGGACAAGTTTGAGACCAATAATGCCAGGGTGATGATGAGGGTAAAAATTGTGTTCTTTTTCATTTTATTCATATTTCCTTTGGTTATTTGTATTTTTCTCCATCAGTTTATGAAATGAGCGTTAATTCATCGTTAAAAAAATCACTCCGTATGTATAATTATTGGCATTGACAGGAGGAAGAGATGGCTGCTGATTATTCAATCCAGGTATTAGGCGGGCTTTCAATCATTGACAGCAGCGGTGAGCTGATCGAACTTTCATCACGCAAGGCGGAAGCGATCATTGTCTATTTGCTATACTCAGACAAGCCATCGGTAGAACGCGAAGAGCTGGCGACCCTATTCTGGGCGGATATGCCGGAATCCAACGCGCTGACGAACCTGCGGGTAACACTGGCAGGCATCAAAAAGCAATGCGGGGATGTATTGATGGTGACGCGGCGGCGGATATCAATCCACCCGGATATTGTGATCACAAGTGACCGGAAAGCACTGGAAGAGCGGATGGATGCCGCGCTGGCAGACGGGCAGGATAAGAAAGAAATGCCACTGGACCAAGCGCAGGCATTATCCAGAAAGATGGAATTGTATCGCGGAGATTTTCTGCAAGGATTTTTCATCCGTAATGCCATCGCTTTTGAGGATTGGGCTGCTTATGAAAGGGAATCACTGCGAAGGCGGATCATTGACGTTAGCCAGATGCTGATCCATACCTATAAGAAGAACCGCATGCTGCGCGAGGGAATTGAAGCGGCAAACCAGCTGCTGTATATCGACTCTTTCAATGACGCTGCATACCAGTGGCTGATCGAGCTATACGCCCTGAATGGAGAACGGGACAAGGCGCTGGAGAAATATACGGATTATTGTCAATTCCTGGACGAGGAAATTGGCGTTGAACCCACGGAGGAGGTGGCGGCGCTGGCAGAAGCGATACGCGACGGGAGCCTGGCGCCAGAAACGCCAACGGTCATCAGCGTGGAAAAAAGCGCGCTGCCGGTGCCGAATAATATCCCAATGGAATTATCTCCTTTCTTTGGGCGGCGGGCAGAGCTGGCGCAGCTGCGGGATTATTTACATAACCCGCACCTGCGGCTGGTGACGATGATTGGGCAAGGCGGCACGGGAAAAACGCGGCTGGCGATTGAAGCAGCACGGCAAAACCTGCGGCTATTTCCGGATGGCGTGTGGTTTGTGAAACTTGAAGGGGTGGTCTCGGCGGACCTGGTGCTGCCGGAGATCTATAAGGTGCTTGGGATCACCTATCCGCAGCGCGAGAAAGCGCAGGATGGGCTGGTTGAATATATGAACGGGCACCATATTCTGATGGTGCTGGATAATTTTGAGCAACTGCTGGATGCGAGCGCGATCATCGCAGATGTGATCCAGCGCACAGAGAACTCCAAAGTGATCGTTACCTCGCGCGAGATGACGGGACTGCCAGAAGAGACGAACATGTACCTGGATGGTCTGGATGGGGGGCGTGAAACGATCCAAAAAGAAAAGCGCAGCGCGGAAAACCTTTCTGACGCAGGAAGGATGTTTGTGGAACGGGCAAAGCGGATCTTGCCGGAGTTCCAACCCAAGGAGAAAGATGTGACGCTGATCGAAGCGATCTGCGACCTGGTGGCTCGGCTGCCGCTAGGGATCGAGCTGGCAGCGGGGGGAATCAAGAATAAATCCCTGCAGGCCCTGCATGACCACATCGCGCAGGACATTATGACACTTGAGAGTGACCAACCCGAACTGCCAGAACGGCAGCGCAGCCTGATGTCGGTGTTTAACACCTTCTGGGCGCAGCTGGCAGAGGACGAGCAGATGATGATCTGCCGCCTATCGGCATTTTGCGGGGTGGTGACACAGGACGCAGCCAGACAGGTGGCGGGCGTATCAGTGTTCTTCCTGAGCAGCCTGGTATCGCGCGGGTTCCTGAAGCGGGTGGGATCGTATGGCTACCGGGCACACTCAATGCACCGCCAGTATGTCCGCAAGCAATTGAAAGAGAATCCGAAAGAGTATCAAGAGGTCTCAAGCAAACACCGCGATTATTATTTTGATATGTTGCAGCGGATCGTGCGTTCACTGCGCGACAGTCCGCAGAAGGGGATGCTGGATGAGCTGGAAGAAGAATTGTGCAATCTGCGATTGGCATTACATTTCACGATCGAGAGCGGTGAGAAACAGAAAGCGCTGACATTGTGTGAATTGCTGATGCCATTTTGGAAGATACGCGGATATTACCAGGAAGGGTATCACTGGCTGGACCTGGTGTTCGCGATGGAGGGAGAGGCAAACCCGGTGATGGAATCTTCTGCATTATGCGCTGCAGCAAAGCTGGTGAGCGTATTGGGCGACCACGCGACGGCCGAAGCATACAGCCGGAAGAGCTTGCAGATCGCCACTGAGACTGGCGACCAGCACGGCATCGCGCGGGCGCTGAATTCGCTGGGAGCCGCGCTGGCAGAAAAGGGAGAACCAAAGCAAGCAGAAGAGATCTATGGTGAAAGCCTGGAAATTTACCGCAACCTGCGGGTGCAGCAGGCGATCGCCGGGACGCTGGTGAACCTGGCACATATGGAAATTAAAAGCGGGAAAACCAATAATGCGAGCGCGATGCTGGATGAAGCAATGCAATCATTTAAGTTGGTTGGTGATTCTGTGGGGGTGACGCATGTGCTGCTGGTGGCAGCGCGAATCGCATTAATGCAGGATGACCACGAAAAAGCAATGGTGACGCTGCGGGAAGCGCTGGAGAAGGCATGGAATCTATCGGCGCGTGAAGAATTGATGCGCGCGTATGTTCTGCTGGCACAGGCGTATGCCCAGAAGGGGTCATGGCCTGAGAGCACACAGCTGCTGGCGGTGGTACGGCTGGCGGTCAGGCGGCATAAATTGCCGCTGCCGGCGAGTGAGGAGCGGATCGAAAAAGCGACTGAAGAACAGGTGAAAAAAGCGATGGGAGAGAAGGCGTTCCTGGCTGCCTGGCGGAGCGGTGAACTGGCGGGGGAAGCGGGGATTGTCAATCAAATTTTACAAAAATGAATTTATTTTTAAGAACCTCACAGCGCGGTTGTGATATCCAGCGGTGTTTATTCATTTACGTTATATATAAAGCTCTAATAAAAATCAGAGTGATGAAAAGGTACCATCATTAGCAACAATATCAATAAAATAAGATGAATGCTAAACAAAAGACAAGAACATGGATCGTGATCGCTTCTGCGGTTACGATCGTCATAGCTGGCGTGGTATATCTGGCATTGACGACAGACCCGAACGCGATATCGCCTGTGAATGACGGATATGACCAATACCGCGATTCACTGGCAAACGCGAAGGGAGCGTTTGACCTGGGAGAAGCGTTATTCCTGGATGTTCGCACGAGCGAGGAATATGCAGACGCGCATATCAGCGGTGCGGTATCGATTCCGCTGGGGGAGCTCGCTGAAAACGCGCCGAACGT
This sequence comes from uncultured Pelolinea sp., assembly GCA_964612815.1. Taxonomy (GTDB): domain Bacteria; phylum Chloroflexota; class Anaerolineae; order Anaerolineales; family Anaerolineaceae; genus Pelolinea. The sequence continues at coordinate 404,477 of CAZTCV010000001.1, forward strand.
GGATAAGGGCGCGCTGATCTACACATACTGCACCTGACCAAGCGAAGCCACAAGCGCCCGTGCGGCGGAAATATTGAGTTCGATGGGATATACGAATGTGTACGCGATCGTGGGCGGTTTTCGCGCCTGGATTGATGCGGGATATCCGGTGGTAAGCGGGAATTAGGCGAAAACCAAGAATAGATGGTCAATAGAACGGCCTAATGACCGTTCTATTTTATTTTAAGGACAGATAAAGGGGAGTTTTTCAGGAGTTGTTTTTAATACTCAGCCGCTGTATGATTAAAATAAAGAGAACGATATGCGTAAAAATACCCTGATTATTTTAATCGTTTCTATGGTAATAAGTGGATGCGCCGGGTTTTTGCCAGTGATGGCGACTGAAACTGCGCTGATCCCGGAGCCTGAAATACCCGCAAGAGCGACGATGATTGAAGCAGCGACCGCAATCGCGGCACAAGCGCCGGAAGGTTGGCTGACGTATGACAACGATGCATACGGTTTTTATTTTCACTATCCGCCACAATATGAAGTGTTGACTGATGAGACCAACCTGTATGGTTGGGAAAACGGGATCGTACTGCTTTATAACGGCGGGCAGTCGTATGACATTGCGGTGCAGGTGTGGGAATCAGCAGAGGAGATGGGCGCGTTCTATGGCGGGGAGGATGAGCGCTTACATGTCTATCCGGTCGGGGTGCAGATCATTTCTGTAATGAACATCACCAACGAAGCGGAAAGTGATGCGATCATTGAGAGCTTTACGATCTATTAATCCTTTCTTTCCACGCAAGTGATGACAGCGATGTGATTGCTGTAATGCCGCAATCGATTTTCGTGAACGCATCCCATCCAAAAAAGAAAAAATAAAGTAAGATATAGACGGTCGCCCTGGACGGCGATTAATTTCAATTTTTTCAAAAGGAGACGGCATGAATAAAGAAGCAGTACACCGCATGCATCACATCGATCTGTTGCCCGGTGAAATAGCACCAACCGTGCTGGTCCCGGGAGATCCGGGGCGGGTTGAGCTGTTCGCGGAGATGATGGATGATGCCAAAAAGATCGCGCACAAACGCGAATACCTGACATATAGCGGCACAAAGGACGGGGTGGAGATCAGCTGCACCAGTTCCGGCATTGGCCCATCGCCGACGGCGATCGGTGTCGAAGAAATGATCCGCGCAGGGGCAAAAAACATTATCCGCATGGGAACATGCGGTGCATTACAACCGAATATGAAAGCGGGCGATATGATCATCGCCACCGCGGCAGTACGGGGCGAACGCTGCACTGAAGAATTTATCTCGATCGATTATCCGGCCATCGCGGATTACCGCATTGTGCGGGCAGCGATTGACGCCTGTGAACGGCTGGGGATGACCTATCACCTGGGCATCATCCGCACGCATGACGCGTTCTACCTGGAATCACCATGGGCATTTGGCGACTACAAAGCGCGATTGCAGAAGTGGATCGATCTGGGTGTACTGGCTGTTGAAAATGAATCATCGACAATGTTTGTGATCGCCAGCATGCAGGGTGTGAGAGCGGGAACGATTTTGCTGAGCGGCGATCCGATCTTTGGAGAGGGTGAAGACGACCCGAAACTGGAAGAGCACAAACGCGACCTGGTGCGGGTTGGCATCGAGACGGCGAAGATCCTGCACGAGATGGGATTGGACAAGGAGTAAGGAGATGGCAATGGAAAAACAACATCATATACAACTGGTGCCGGGAGATATCGGCGAGACGGTTTTCCTGCCAGGCGACGTGAGCAGGGCGGAGGTGATCGCCAAGCATTTTGACGACTATGAACTGGTTGCCAGCAACCGGCAATACAACACATTTACCGGCACTTATAAGGGTGTGAAAGTCAGCACGACCTCAACCGGTGTCGGCGGCGCGGCAGCAGCGATCGCGATGGAAGAATTGATCAAAGTGGGCGCGAAGAACCTGATCCGCATTGGCACGGGCGGGATGATGCAGACCTGGCTGCCAAGGCCATCAGTGCTGATCATCACCGGCGCAGTGCGCGGTGACGGCACAACACGGGAATATTTCCCACCCGAGTTTCCCGCAGTCGCTGATTTTTATGTGGTTGAAAATATGCTGAAATCCGCTGAAGAGCTGGGGATCGAAGTGAACGCCGGGTATGAATGGTCGCATGACGCATTTTATGCCGGATCGGTGTTCTCCAAGCTGGATATCCTTGAGATCGAAAAGCCGTGGATCGATGCGGGTGTGCTGATCGCCTCACAGGAAGCATCGACGATTTTCACGATCGCCACAGCACGCAAGGTGCGGGGCGGGGTGATCCTGTGTTCTGCTGGATGCCACCAATATCCGGACAAGATGGCGAGCGAAGAAGAGATGGTGACAGCGATCTCGAACGCAACCAAGATAGGGTTGGAGACCGCGCGCAAACTGCACGCGATGGACCACGAAAAATAGATTAGATCCGCACTGGAAACAAGCACTGATGGCTGTGTTTGCCGTCAGCGCTTGTTTTGGTTAAATCTGACAATACAGTGGTTTTTTTACATGGATTCAAGTTATATAAATCAATGAATTGTTGTTATCTTTTCTTCCGGTTTCTTGTTTGATGATTTGCATCAAGAGCAAGTATATAACAACGCCTAGTAGAATTATCAAGCCCAAATAATAGCCTATATGGAATATTTCCATAATCAACTCGGTAAACTTTGCTTTCTACCCATCCAAGTTTTTGACAAAGTTCTTTATCACTTTTATTCCCATTAGGATCAATTTGTTGTATTCCACCTTTTGCCTGAATGGCTTTATTCAATTCACGAATATTTGGAGATTCAATAATTTCATATAAAAATTTCTTTAATTTACTAACAAAAGCTTTATTACCGTAAAAGGCATTTGGGTCAAATTCTTTATCTTTATGTTTTGAAAAGCAAGGAAGATACCCTTTCGTTTCCTTACCACTCATCGTGTAATTTAACAGATCCAAGATTAGAAGGGTCAATTACTGTATTTGGGCGGTTGATGTATGCTTCATGCCAAGGCCCATTGGGATCATGTGTCTTTTCAACAAGGTATGAAGCAGAATATTTTGAATATTTTTCCCATATTTCATCAAGAAATTTCTGAATTTTATCTGTAATGCCGCTATAGTCAATTTCAACATCAAAAGATGAGATTGTATAAGCACCACAACCTCTTAACCATTGATAAACATTATAAACAACCGGGCCTAATTCCCACGCTTCAATTGAATCAATGAATAAAGGCTCATTGTTTTTCTTATAGAATTCAGCTTGGGCAAAATACAACATCTTCTGAATTTTTAAATTTGTTAGGTCATTTTCAGATTCAGAATCCGATTTCTTGATAAAGTAAGAAGCTATTTGTTTTGCTTGATAAGATTTCATAAGACCTCCAAGATGATTACACATCTCAAGCGTTTATTATAACAACTGTCAATGCAATTATCAAGTTATTTATAGTATTAATGTTCTATCAGAATGTTTTCATCATCATAGAATTCAAAAGATCGTTGTTTGCTTTCCATCCGATTAAAATTGTCTTTGAACCTTCTTCTACTAGGGCTAATTTGTAGTAATGCTGTTATTTTGCCTATTCGATTTCTCAGTATCTGAATCCCCTTTTCCTCATTTAGAAATTGATGTAGCCTCATCTTTCTTGCCCCTTTTTCATCCGCAGGATTTAATTCGTTTAATTTTTCTAATACAAATCCATCTTCAATTGGTTTATAAATATACTGGTTTATAAACCTCCCGTAATATTTTGGCCGTTTTTGTGGTGTAGTTGTTGGGTTGTTGTAAATTCGATCTAATTCCTCAAAAAACTCGTCTGGGAATTCTTTCATCCATTGTCTTGCTTCTTCAATGATATAACTCTGAACCAATAAGCGGAGCGCATCTTTTTTACGATATTTTTGATAGCCTGTTGCCTCGTCAATAACTGCGATCACACCTGTTTTAGCAAAGGCATTGACGATTATTTGCGCTTTTTTGGCAAGAGGTAATTGTGATTTTAGAAGAACATCTCCGGCATTATTTGCTTCTATATACATATTACATATATCAATAAGATCTTCTGCCTCGAATCCGTGTGCTTCTCTGGCATTGTACTGAAATTTGATAATACCTTGGTCCCATATTTCGCCTTTATACTTTTCTGGTACGAAAGGCTGAAGGTTTGGGGCACTTAAATATCGTTCTAAACCACCTTTTTTGTTGCCCGTTAATGCACCGACCACTTCTCTTTGAAAAAATACCCGCCTTTCATCACTTAGAACCGCACATTTAATTGTGATTTCCCCAATTTTTATTTCTCCAACATATTTTGCTTCAAGGCCACTCCGTGATACAGATATATTTTTCACAATTAACTCCTAATCCAATACTAATTACTAATCCAAATACTTTTTTTATCACCCCAATAGATATATTAATAAAAAACCTCAATTTTGTATAAATTACCAATTTGATGTGCGATCACCTCAATTTTCTCTTATCGTCCCACTCTATTGAATTGTTTCAAGATTGGTTTGCTTATCATCTCCAGCTATGTCTTGAATACCTCAAGTTTTCTTCATTTTGAGGATTGTTGTTTTTATACCAACGTAGTTTCATCAGATTCAACATTGCTAAATTCGTGGATAGCTTGTCTAATCTGTGTTGAAATTCTCAATGCAGTATCTTTTGTTACTTGGATTTCTTTACCAAGTTGGCGGGCAGAAATTCCCTTTTCAGCCTTTAGAATAATCGAGATGGCTAAAAACCACTTTTGTAGAGGAATTTTCGTGCCATGAAAGATTGTGCCAACCGTTACTCTAAAGGAAGTGTTACAGGTATTGCAATGATAGCGATTCTCTTTCTGCATTAAGGTGCAACTTTTAGAATAGCAATAAGGACAAATAGGTTTGTTTCCCCACTTTACTGCTTCGAGGTGATTTAAGCAATCTTTTTGTGTCGGGTATTTCTCAAAGACTTCATTGATATTCATTTAGCACTTTCATGATCTACGATTAAAGTATATCACGATACTTTAATATTTGCGACTACCAATAACTATGACAAAACTCTTTCTATATCTTTTCTGTGTTTGGGAAAATATCTCGGAATACCGTATAATGCGTGACGATAAAACGCTAAAGGAGAATTCATTCATTGGTCACAATTGCAGGGGCATCGGCGGCACTCACTGCCGCAGTTTTTTGGGCATTTTCTGCGATCTTGTTTGAGGACATCTCGCTGAGATTGCAACCGGCACGATTGAATTTATATAAAGGCGCGGTCGCGATCGTTTTGCTGGCGGCGACATCGGTTGTGCTGGGCGAAAGTATCCCGGCTGTGACGCAAACCGAGATGATCGTCCTGATGGTGAGCGGCGTGATCGGGATCGCGCTGGGTGACACCGCCTACTTCCAATCGGTGCAGAAGCTGGGGGCAAGGCGGGCGTTGATGCTGTTCACACTGGCACCGCCGATGGCGGCGCTGATCGCGCTGGTGTTTCTGGGGGAACGGCTGGACCTGATCACATGGGTGGGCATCCTGCTGACAGCGGGGGGTGTGATGTGGGTTGTGACGGAAAACGCACAGGGCGGGGAAAAGGTGCAGATCAAAAAAGAGGACCTGATCCCGGGTATTTTATTCGGCGCATTCGCGGCGCTGTGCCAGGCGAGCGGGGTGGTGATGACACGTTCGGTGTTGACGAACACCGCATTGACAACGCTGCAAAGCACGATCGTGCGGCTGGCACCGGCCCTGCTGGCGCTGGTGGTGATCATCCGCATATCGGGAAACCGCACGGACCGGCTGGCGGTTATCATACAAGATAAAAAGCTGACGCGATTGGTGTTCCTGTCATCCTTCATTGGCGCGTATATCTGCCTGTGGCTGCAGCAGATCGCGATCGAGAATGCCCCAGCAGGGATCGCGCAAACGATGCTTTCGACCAGCCCGATCTTCATTCTGCCGATGATGGCGCTGAGGGGCGAGAAGGTGAGCCTGCGGGCGGCGACCGGCGCAGCCGCGGCCATATTCGGGATCACACTGGTGTTTGGCCTGATCGGATAATCATTCGCTGATTCCATCATGATGTTATAGAATCAGCGTATGGGCAAAAAGTCATTCTTATTCATCTCACCGCATCTGGATGATGCGGTGTTTTCGTGCGGGGGGTACATTGGCAAATTGTGCGCCCTGGGTCACCCGGTCATGGTTTTGACGCTATTCAGCGGATCGCCGGCAGGTAAGCTCTCTCTGCTAGCACGCGCGTTGCATGTGGATTGGAACCTGCCAAAGGACGCAGCGGCCATCCGGCGCGAGGAAGACAAGCAGGCGCTTGGCGCGCTGGGGGCTGAAGCGCTGCACGCTGGTTTTTTGGACTGTATCTACCGCAGGGACAGGATGAGCGGCAAGCCAGTATACTCCCGGCTGGGGCAGATCCTGAGACAGGAATCGGTTGAAGAAACGCAGCTAATCGAAGAAGTTGCGGAATATTTAGGAGACGTTCTGCAAGAGGGAAGATATCAGCACACCTTTGCACCGTTGGGGCTGGGCGGGCACGTGGACCATTTGATCACGCATGCTGCTGCGCGGCTGGCGCAAAGCAAATGTCCGCGAACGCGCTTCTTTTTCTATGAAGACCTGCCCTACGCGATCAGCGATGCACCGGGTGATGAGCGGACGCGGGGGATGCGCAGTTTTAGCTGTATCCGCAGAGATGGCAGTGCGCAAAAATGCGCCGCGATGAATCAGTACGTTTCGCAGGTGAAGAGTCCGCACTATTCAGGCGGTATCGATATTGCGGCGATCGCGCGGTATGGCATGGATTTCAAAAATAAGCCAGGAGCCCTGACAGAACGTGTTTGGTATTCAATACACTGAAAAGAACTGGCGCGGAAGGTGGGTTATGATAGAATCGCGCGAGGCAACAACAGGAGAATTTTTGTGAAACGAATAATCTGGTTCTTATCCATTTGTTTACTTGTCATCACATCTTTGCAAACCGTATCGGCCGCACCCAACCCCGATGCGCCATTTGCGGCAGAAGCGTTGGACACATTTATTGAAGCACAGATGCGGCGGCACAACCTGCCCGGGGTGGCGGTGGCAGTGACAGAGGGGGATGAGATCGTGTATATGAAGGGATTTGGAATGGCGGCCAAAGGGCAGGCAATGACAGCGGACACACCGATGTATATTGGCTCGCTGAGCAAATCATTCACCGCGCTGGCAATCATGCAGCTGCACGAGCAAGGGAAGCTGGATATCGATAAGCCGGTAAAAACCTACCTGCCGGAATTTGTGATCGCAGACGAAGCGGCGATGCGCAGCATCACGATCCGCAACCTGTTGAACCACGCCAGCGGACTTTCTGATTTTAGTTACATCCCGCAGCACGGGAATGATGTCAGCATCATGGACGGCATCAAAGAAATGGGCGGGGCAGAATTAACTACTCCAATCGGAAGCACATTCCAATATTTCAACAGCAATTACGCAATCCTGGGGGCGGTGATCGAAAAAGTGAGCGGAATGCCGTACGGGGAATTCATTCAGGAGAGTATCTACGCACCGCTGGGAATGGAAAACAGTTACACGGACCAGTCTGAAGCGGAAAGCGCAGGGCTGCCGAGCGGGTACACAAATGTGTTCGGATTTTCGCTGGCGCGCAAGCAGCCATTCCGGCGATACGACCTGCCGGGCGGATACCTGATGATGAGCGTGCGTGACCTGAGCAAATACCTGCGGATGCAGGTGAACAATGGAACTTTCAATGGCGTGTCGATTCTGGCACCAGAATGGGTTGAGGAGATGCATACGCCGCAAGCGGGGTTGGACGTGCCGTACGGGATGGGGTGGTTCAGTTATGATGATTTTGGGACGCGGCTGATCGAGCACGGGGGGACGAATGAGAACTTTCATACGTCGGGCATGATATTCCCTGAAAAGGAGATGACGATCGCGATCCTGGTGAACAAGAACAACATCCTGCATGCTTTATTCAGCCACCAGAACCTGAATTACGGGGTGAAGGGGATCGCGACCGGGCTGCCGATGCCGAGGGAGGCCATTCCTTTGCGGCTGGTGGGGTATGTGATGCTGGCGGGGTTCCTGATCAATATAGCAACCTCGGTACGCGTGTTTTTCAAGATGGATGGCTGGATGCAGTCTTTCAAAAAGAAGAAAACGATCGGCCAGGTGTGGGATATCGGATCGCATTTCATTATCCCCGCGGCCCTGGTTGTGCTTTTGCCAAAGGGCATTGAATTATTCCTGAATCGCGGGTTCACCTGGCAGGCGGCGTGGTCGCAAGCCCCGGACGGGATGCTGTGGTTGTGGACAGGCATTGTGCTTGACCTTGTGACCGGCACATTAAAGATGATAACGACCACGCGAAACAAGCAAGACCTGCCTGATGTGATTGTTGAAAACTGAAAAAGAAGTGATGATCGAGGAGATGTGATGATGAATAAAGAGAATAATATTTTTACAGCCACAGCCCAGCATGTTTTGCAGGATGAGATCGCGTCAATGCAAAACCTTGCAGGGGCGATCGGTGATGATTTTGCAGCTGCGTGTGAAGCCGTGATGGGCTGCGGGGGACGGGTGGTATTCAGCGGTGTGGGACATTCCGGGCATGTGGGCAACAAATCCGCCGCCAGCATGTCGAGCCTGTGCAAGCCGGCCTATTTCCTGCACGCCGGCGAAGCGACGCATGGCGACCTGGGGCTGGTGCAGGCGGATGATGTGGTGATATTGATCTCGAACAGCGGGGAGACGAGCGAGGTGCTGCAGATATTACCGCGTTTGGAAGCACTGGGCGTGACCATGATCGCGGTGGTTGGCAAAACAGATTCGACGCTGGCAAAACGCTGCCAGATCGTACTGCCGATCGCCGCGGGCGAGGAAGCGGGTCCATTTAAATTCGCGGGGTCCAGCTCGGCGCTGAACACAATGGCGCTGTGTGACGCGCTGATCATGGCTGTGGCGGCCGCTCAGGGGCTGACGGAGGAGCAATACCTGCAAGGGCATCCGGGCGGGGCGGTTGGGAAGAAGTTAAAAGATCACATTGAAAGAAAAGGCAACCAGAATTCTATCCATTAGATCTAACTACAGGGTGGCCCAAATCAGGGGTTGACAACGCGGGTTTGGACCGCCCTGACAGCGACGCGCCATTGATATTGATCGGTTGATTCCTGATATCCTTTGCAGGTGATCAAGGTGAGATTGGCGTAGGGCTGGTCATCAAGGACTGACAGATCGGCAGGGTCAACCCAATGATCGACATCTCGCACCTCATAGATATAATCCTGACCCCAGGCATGCAGGATGATGAGATCACCCCAGCGCAAGTTTTCGAGGTTGACAAATGGGCCTGGCTGGCCGTTGGCATCATACACATGCGCGGTGATGGCCGTGTTACCCACCCAGGTAGGAAAGGCCGTGCCCTCGAGCCATCCGGCCTGGCCAAACAGCCAGGAAATATCCCATGATCCGCGACCATCAGAGGGAATCCCAACGACAGGAAGCTGGACACCCAGAGAAGGGATCTCCAATGACAGATTGGAAAAGTCTGAATACTGATAATTGAATGGCTGCACAGGCAGGACGGTGGTTTTACCGGGCGCGAAACCTGTTTCTGGCAGATCGGACGGACGGATATCCCAGGCCATACGCGCCTGTTGGACATTCAACTCGCCCGGATCATCCACATCCCCATCCCCATTGCGGTCTATGCTGATCGAGGCGATATTGTTTGCGTAGCGTGTACCATCATCAAGCAGAACATTGAAAGTGATCAGCATGGCATTCAGCGCAAGATCGGGATCGGTCACGCCAAAATCCGGACCGATCGAGCCTTCCCAAACGATGCGCCCGAGCGGATAATCGATGGTTGGACCCTCGTAATAACAGTAAGTGGTTGAAGACGCTGGAGACGATGTGCAGCTAACGCCCCGGGAGGTTGAGCCGATGGGAGCACCAGCAGGCAGGGGGTAGCCGCTATCAATGCCGTTATCATAGAAGGTTGTGTTATTGGGTATCGGGTCGGACACAACCGCATTGACGCCGACGATATTGGTATCGTTGATCCAAACCATGTTCCATTCCAGAATTGGGCGGCCAGCCGCGTCAAAATATTTTTCACCATATGGCGGGTCAAATATTTCAGCGCCAAAATTGGATGGGGTCGGGTCCTGATTGTCCGCAGGACTGCCGTTGCCATCGGGATCAGGATCATCACCATTTTGTGAGAGATCGCTCACCGGCCCTTCAATGGGATGGACCGCACTAGCGAGGACAGAATTTTCATGCGGGCCGCTGGATGTGGGAATCACACGCACAACGATCGTGAGTGATTTTTCTTCAAACGCGGCCAATGTGTTCCCGGCTGCAAGTAAATCCTGGTCCAAATTCCCATCGAAAGAATCATTGACGGAGAGATCCAAACTTTCGATCGATTCAACGGTGAAAGCTGCTGGTGATGGATAGGCCGCATTGAGATCGTCCTGGGCCTGTAGGTCCTGCAGGGTAACATTGCCATAGTTCTTTAGCCGAATGGTGTAGGTGACATCATAGGTACCAGCACTGACCTTTTCGATGCGCATCATTTCTTTCGCGGCGCCGATAACCGGCACCTGGTCAGCAAAAATGGTTTCTTCTGCTGTGTTTGAGGTGGTAGTATCGCCATCGGGATCTCTTGCAGTCAGGCTGGCACGGTTGGTGATACTTCCATAATCGAGATCTTCCAGGGTGACATTATCAGTTCCGGTACAGGTGAATTGCGCAGATGGCGCGAGCGATGCCGGATAGGAACAGGATACAGAAGCACGATCATCAGAGAGGACAAAAGGCGCAGTGAGGGTGGATGTGCCGGTATTGGTGATGGTATAGGTGTAATTGACAACCTGATCAAACGTGTCATAAATCTCGGACGCAGCAGATTTCTCGATGGTGAGCAGATTGAGGAGGTCTGTGTCGGTTGCGATGTTATTATCGTAATCCGGATCGATCAGTCCGGCTGGCGGAACAACGGTCGCTGAATTGATGATGCTGGTCTGCGCGTCCATTGCGATGGCGGCCGTGATGGTGTATGTCACATTGACACCAGCGGGAATTGATACAGTGTCGGCAATGTTACCTGTGCCGGAGGCAGTACAGGAAGCGCCAGCGCCCGGGGTGCAGGCCCAGGAGGCGTCTGTGAGGGATGAAGGCAGGTTGTCATACACTGACGCGTTGATGACGTTTGCCGGGCCATTGTTTGATACAACAACAGTGTAAGTAACCGTTTCACCACGATCTACTGCTGATACGCCATCATCTTTTGTGACTGAAAGGTCTGCTGCCATATTGACGGTGAGGGTGGCTGTATTGGATGCGACCCCCGTACCGCCATTGGTTGAAGAAACCGGATCTGTGGTGTTATTAAACACACCGGCATCGGCGGTAACTGGTACAGTGATGACGCAAGCGCCACCGACAGGGATCGTGCCACCGCTGAATGAGAGCGTTGTGTCTGCCGGTGACGGGGCAAAAGCCGGAGATCCGCAACCGGAGATTGAAACAGAACCCGCATCCGATACGCGCATACCGGCAGGGAAAGAATCTGAAAATGCCACACCGACCAGCTCGGTTGTGTTCGCGAGCGGATTTCGAATAGTGATGGTGAGGGTTGTGCTCTCACCCTGGGTCAATGTGGCGGGAGAAAATGATTTGGTGATGGTGGGGGCGGAAACGACATTAAGTGTATCCTGCGCTGTGTTACCCGTACCGGCATTGCTTGAGGTGACCGCATTGCTGGTGTTGAGATGGCTTCCGGGCGTTGAGGACGTTACAACCAGGGAAACTGTACAACTGCCTTCAGGAATGATGGACCCATTGGCCAAGGTGAGGCGGTTATTACCACTATCATAAGTTACCTGCCCGCCGCACTGGTTTGGCTGAGGCGCATAGGCCGGGGTGACAGCAGCCGGAAGGTTATCTACAAACCCGACACCGGTCAGTGAAACCACATTGGGATTGGTGATCGTGAATGTGAGGGTTGAGAGCCCGCCGGTTTGGATGGTGTCCGCTGAAAACTCCTTTGCGATGACAGGCGCAATCACTTTATAAACCGTGACGCTATCCTGATTCGAAGTAACAAGATCTCCACCTGAAGCCGCATCCGAGGCCGTGGCGGTGGCGAGGTTGGTGACCAAACCAGCTGTTACATCGCCCGCAGTGACGGTGTAATTCTGGCTGCATTCAACCACGCCGCCGGGCTGGATGGAGGTAGCAGATCCACAATTCAAAGGATTAAGGAAATGATCATCGGTGACGGAGAATGGCGCAAATAATGGAACGCTGCCGGCATTGGTCAGTGTATAGGTGTAGCGGATGGTGTTTCCCGCATTGAGGAAGGACAGGGTGGTTGTGGATTTTCTTAAGTTCAAAGCCGCCAGTTTTACTGTCACGCTGCTTTCATTTGAAGTGACCAGGTTACTGGATTCATCCCGGGCAGAAGCGGTGGCAAGGTTGGTGACTGATTTTGCTGTGAAGTCTGCAGCGGTTACTGTGTAATCGGCAGAGCACGCGATGGAGGCCCCTGGATTGAGGTCTGCAGCAGCGCTACAGGTAATATCTGCGGGGAAGCGGTTATCTGAGACAAGGAAAGGTGCATACAGGACGGCGTCACCGGTGTTGGTGAGCTGGTAATTGTATGTGATCAGATCGCCAACTTGCTTGTAGTTAGGCGTATTTGTTGATTTAAGCAGCGATAATCCGACGCCATTTACTTCCAGTGTACTTGTTGCTGATCCACCGCTGCCGCCATTGGAGGAGGTGACCGCATTGGAGGTATTCAAGTAGGACCCAGCATTTGGCGCTGTGACTTCTATTTCCACTGTACAAGACGCACCGACCGCGATCGTTCCGCCAGAAAGTGACACAGAATTGAGTGTGCTTGATACTGTACCACCGCATTGGGAGGGGAGTGGTTCGGAAGCCCGCAGAACCCCGGTGGGAAAAATATCACTGAACGCAACGCCAGCCAAAGCAAGCGTGTTCTCAGCCGGGTTAGTCAGTGTAAAAGTCAGGACAGACACACCACCGGCTGTGATGGGATTGGGAGTGAATGATTTTTCGATCAGAGGCGGGGCAATTGCCCTTAGAGTCGCTGAAGCTGTATTGCCTGTTCCGCCATTTGTTGAAGACACAGAATCACTGGTGTTTTCGAAATCGCCCCCTGCATCTGTTTTAACCGAGATAGTCACCTGGCATGAACTGTTGGCAGCGATCGTGCCGGCTGTGAGGGAGACTGAGTCCACAGTACTTGAAACGCTGCCACCGCATTGTGAAACGTTTGGAATACTGGCGCGCGTCATGCCTGATGGGAAGGTATCGGTGAAAGCGACACCGGAGAGGGGCGCATTATTAGGGTTGGTGATCGTAAAGGTTAGCGCAGATGACTGCCCAAGCCGGACCGGGTTAGGTGAAAAAGCTTTGGTGATCTGAGGAGGGTTGAGGGATTCCTCGACGATGAGCGTATCACAGGTGGGGTCTGCGTTGGTGGCATCCTGCTCGCTATGCAGCTCTCCGGCAGCGATACAGTTCTGATAACTGCCTGCCGCGGCGGCAACGACATCGACAAGGATGGTGCACTCCTGGCCCGCAGGCAGAACACCATCAGCGAGCGTAAATGTGGCCTCAGTATAAGTTACTGTGCCTCCGCACTGCACTGATTCTGGCGGGGTTGGGATGGTCAGGCCGGCAGGGAGGGTATCTATAAACCCTAACCCGCTCAGATCGACATTGCCCGTGTTTTTTATCACAACGGCGACCTGTGAGGTGTTTCCCCCGCCTGATTCGACAGGATTGGTGGTGAAATATTTTGTGAGACTGGCACCGGCTAAATTGGTGAGGGTGGCGGAAGCGCTTTGCGGATTGTAGGCACCGTTGGCAGATGTAATTCCTGAGGCAGGGATCGTATTCGTCAGGTTTCCGCTGACATCCATTGTGACTTTAATGGATAATTCGCAATTACTGTTGGCGCTGATGCTGCCACCGCTAAAGGAGAAGGAATTCTGCCCCGCGACTGCGGTGATCGTACCGCCACAGGTGCCGGTTGATGCCTGGGCGGGCGAAGCAATATGCATGCCTCCCAAGTTTTCCGGATCTGTACTTTGCGGCAGATCGTCGGTAAACGCGATACCATTAATCGCGGAATTATTCGGATTTGTGAGGCGAATGGTCATGGTGGATGCGGCTCCACCAAATACTGTGAGAGGATTGAATGTTTTCACGACTTGAATGAGTAATTCGTTTACGGATAAGGTCGCATCGGCACGGGCAGGATTGGTGATAGTAATACCCAAACCCTGTAGAACACCAGAAACCTGACCGATGTTAATACGGTTGAGATGATTTCCAACCGTGATCCCTTTGACATCCACATTTACAGTGCAAATACCCGGGACACTACCGATCTGTGAAGGAATTTTTGCATCTGTCATTGAGATGGATGTGCCGAGCGATGGCGCAGTGATGATGCCATCGACGCAGGTGGTGGAGATGTTGGGAGTATCCGCGATGACGATTCCGGCCGGGAGATTATCGGTCAGAGAAACATTTTCCAGCTGGCGGTCATTGGTATTCTGCAACACGATTGAAAGGGTGGAAATGCCCTGAATATTGACAGATCCGGGGAAGAAAGATTTGCTGACGGAGATACCGCTGACGGTTAATGTACGGGAAAAGCTTGAAGATGTGGTCTGGTTCTGGTCGTTGGTGATGTTGGCAGGGGAAATGATGTTGTTATAGGTTCCTGCCGTGTCGGATGTGACGTATACATACAATATGCATTGCCTGCCAGCAGCAATCGAACCGCCCGAATAGGTTACGATCGTGTCTCCCGCAGAAGGCGCGAAAGTACCACCGAGACAATTCGCATTCTTTGTGGCTGCAGGAGGAGAAGCGACCCTGACACCGGCCGGCAGCGCGTCGGTGATGCTGAAGTTGGTGAGGTTTTGATCGGCAGGCGCTGTAATATTGATGGAAAGACGCGACTCCCCTTCCACAGGAATTGTGCTGGGACTGAAATTCTTCGAGGCAGAAACGCCTTTGCCCTGACCGTAGACAGCGAGATTGCTTGTTACGGCGGTGACATTGGTCGCGCCCTGAACGGTTTCCAGAGCACCTGCAGGAATGGTGTTGGTAAAACTACCGGGGATGGACCCGGTTACGGTGGCAGTGATGGTGCATGTTCCCGGACTTGTAGGGCTGCCGGAAGGGACGGTGCCTCCTACGAGGGTAAGGGAGGTGGCTGTGTATGAAACAGTCCCGCCGCACTGGGCCAATTCGGGCGGAGAAAAAATTGACAACCCAGCCGGGAGGTTATCAGTGAATCCTACGCCGGTATAATCGGAGGCGGATGGGTTCTGCAATGTGATGGTGAGCGTGGTGGTGCCGCCGGCCTCGATCGAAGTGGGTGAAAAGGCTTTCATCATCCCGATCGATTGAAAATTGATGGGGGCTGAAGCTGCTGCCTGATTGGTAACCCCCTGATTGGATGTGATCGCGAGGGCGGGGATGGTGTTCACATATACGCCTGTTGTCAGCGATGTAATGTTCAGGTTGACCACGCAGGTCGTATTGGCGGGCACATTGGCCTGGTTGATGGTGACCGCATTTTGGCCCGCGGCGAGCGGGGCTCCGCCCGGGCCGGTGATGGTTGCACTCGGGCCACAATTCGAGAAAGTGACCGTATTATTTGCAACGGTAATCCCGGAAGGCAGATTATCAGTCACCGAGACGCCAGAAAGTGGGTAATTAAGGTCATTGTTGCGGATGCGAATCGATAACACCGAATTCAGCCCAACCCACTGGGTATTTGGCGAAAAAGTTTTACTGAGGGATGGCGGCTGAATCGCGTTGACCTGCAGTGTGTGCGTTGCGGGCGTGGTGTTTGTGATCGAGAGCGTTCCGGAAGGGTCGGTCGATTTGAGATTATTGGCCGGGATGACGTTATCATGATTGCCGGGTGTGACAGAAGTAACATTGACCGTCACCGTACACACACCAGGATTATCCCCGACCTGTGCCGGCACTAATCCACCGATGAGGGAGAGGGTCTGGCCGATCATTGATACCGTACCTCCGCATGTGGAGACGGCGTTGGCGGGATTTGCAAATACTACACCTGCCGGAAGATTATCAACCCAGGCGGCTGGAACGGTTGAGAGGGTTAATGGAAAGACATTTGGGTTGTAGATATTGACACTTAAGACAGAGACGCCGCCAGCAGGAATGATATCTGGCGAGAATTGTTTATTCATCTGTGCCGGGAGACTTATTCCCTCATCAGCGCGCGCCGGAAGAGTTATGTTCGTAATCAAAGAAAGCGTTGCCAGAACGACAACGCAAACCCGGTAAAGATGAAATTTCAATGAATTATCCTCTCTTCCCACAGCAATGATTTTCCTCTATATTAAAGAGATAATTATTTCTTTTTACATTATAGATTATATATGAACAAATTACGGATTTTTCTAATTGGAGTTGATGGGCAAGTACAATATAAAAAAACTCGATCAAGGAGCTTTATATATGACGCATTTATTGGTAATCGGAAGCCCGTCACTGGATAAGATCCATATTGACGGCAAGACCCACCACGCGATGGGGGGCGCGGGGATGTACATGAGCATGGCAGCCAGACGGGCCGGGGTGGATGTGAGCATGTTTGGGCCAAAGCCTGACCCGATGCCTGACGCGCTGCAAGCGCTGGACCAACGGCTGGCGGAGTGGATCGGGCCGGCAATTGACCCGGCGCTGGTGCCGCGCTTTGAGATATCGCATGATGGTGATATTGCTGATTACCTGGTGGCGAACATCGAAAGTGAACAGGAGATCGATCCGGACGGGTTCCCACAGTATCTTTCGAAATATGATGGTATTCACATTACCGCGATGGGCGACGCAGAAGTGCAGAAGGTGTTCCTGGATATGTGCCTGGCGCGGGGCGCGAAATTCATCTCGATCGGCACGTGGCGGCACAATGTGGAAGAACAGGCGGAGACAACGCGCTATCTGATCCGACATTCACAGGCATCTTTTATGAATGAGGAAGAAGCGATCACGCTGTTCGGGTCGATTGACGCGGCGGAGGTACATGCCGGACATACGCTATTCATCACGCTGGCGGACAAAGGCGCGCTGGTGATCCAGGGCAGCCACCGCAACCGCATAGCAGCAAAGGAGATAGCCGCCAAAGACCCGACCGGCGCAGGTGAAGCATTCTGCGGATCGGTTGTTGCCAACTTGCTGCTGGAAGAACACCCGGTGAAAGCAGCAATGCGCGCGGTGTTGCTGGCAGCGGAGAAGATCGAGGGGATCGGACCTGAGGCGCTGCTGCTGGATGCAGCCCCACCTGTGATCCCGCTGGACGCGCGCATCAGCCTGGACGCGGCGCAAATCGAGAAGATCGCCGCTGTGGTGAAGGATCTTTCCGATGCGGATCCATTTGGATTTGTGAGTGATTATCTACCGCCGGAGGGACACCCGGCCGCACTGAATTTCCTGTTTGCTGTGACGTTCCAGCAGTTCAGTTTCTGGACGGATAAGGACGGAAAATATGAGGCACCGCTGATCGCGGAGATCGAAGGGGTAAGCCGTAAAGGATCGGCATATATGTATGCCGCATATAACCGCCTGATCGACCGTGACCCGGATTTTTTCCTGCCAGCGCGGCAGGCGAAGGTGACGGCCGCGGAAATGAAGCATGTATTTCGCGCAGATGACGGCAGCGATCCGATGCCGGCATTGGACCTGCATGTGGAGATGGCGAACGCGTATGGCCGAGATATGCTGGCGCTGGGGCTGACCCCGGCCATGTTTGTGGCAAAGGCAATGGGCGCAGAGAAACCGCTGAAGACATTTGTGGAGATGCTGGATCATGTGGGCGGGTACAAGGAAGACCCGATCCGCAAGAAAAGCAACCTGTTAGCGCTGAGCGTGAGCCAGCGGCCGGAGAAATTTTTGCGCTTTGGAGATGACGAGATAGTGGCGCCGGTGGTGGATTATCACTGTATGCGGGCGATCCTGCGCCAGGGGCTGGTGAATGTGCTGGATGAGGACCTGAAGAACAAGCTGGCACAGCGCATGCTACTGAGCGAGGATGAGGAATGGGCGATCCGTTTTGCGGGCTACCGCATCCAGGAGAAGGTTGAAGCGCTTTCCGGAAAACCGATCGGGGCGGTGGACTGGTTCTTTTTCAATTACACGCGCAGCCACTGCCCGGAGATGACGGACCCGGTGTGCGCGCAATGCGCGGTGGATAAGGTGTGCATGAAACGCAAGGAAATGTTCCAGCCGGTGCTGAGAACGACGTATTATTAGATGAAAGCAAGGAGGCTGTCCAAAAAGGGCAGTCTCGTTTTGACCAACTATTCAGGAGAAATAGTCAGGCGGATGTGTGAAGGATGCCCGGTATCCATAAAGATGGATTGATGGGCAATCACCGTCTGTGATGAATCCCCGTTATTGTTGAGGTTGCGGTCCCAGCGCGGAAAATTGGAGCTGGTGATACGCACTGCAAGGCGATGGCCAGGCAGAAATGCATAGCCAGCGGACCAAAGGTCGATCGAGACGCAAACCGGTTCGCCGGGCGTTAAGTTCTGGGACGGTACACCGTCGCGATAGCGAGCACGAATGATGCCATCGGTGATGTTATAGGACTTTCCATCGGGATGGATGTCGAGCAAAGTAGCGACAAAATCGGTATCGATCGCGGAGGAGGCAGCAAAGAGACTTACTGAAACGGGTCCAGTGATAGTGAGCGGATGTGAGAGTGGTTCGCTTGAAAAAACAAGACAATCTTCGCGTGTGTTAAATAGTTGTTGATCCCGTGGACCGGGAATGAAATAAGGGTGCATGAGGATGGAACCACCGTGGGTTGGGAAGGGATGAGCGGGATCAAAAGAGAATTGCATACTATGATGCAATTGATCCGGTTTCTTCTGAGACAATCCTTTTTCGGAATCTAAATACCATTCAACCAGCTTTGAATCATGCGGGGGCCATTGATCCGCAGTAATCCAACGATTCTTGCCTCCGATAAAGACCTTAACTGGCGGCTCATCCATGATGCCATTTTGCCCATCACTGAGCCAATGACTGAACCATTTCAGCAGGAGCGCAACATGGTCGTATTCTTTATTGATTAAGGCGGTGTTGGCGGCCATGCCGTAATCCAATTCTCCGATGGTGTTGGTGTAGTTGAGATGTGACCAGGGACCGATGAGTAATTTGGCCGGGTTGCCGCGCGATTGCTGGATGGTGAAAGCATCGATCGTATCCTGCAGGAAGATATCATTCCAACCGGCGATGTTTAAAGAGGGGATTTTTACCTGGGCGATGCGGTCTTTTAGACCGAGCGGAAAATTGGTCAGGGTGGGGAGGAGATAATTATTCAGCACCTTGTTAAGATAATCGATACCAACACCAGTGTTGTTGAATGTATCCAACTGATGGAGATTGAAAGCATCCAAACCACCAAAGGGGATTCGGTCAACCTCATGAATAAAAGTACTCAAGGCTGGCCCAAGCTTTTCGGGATGTGAGGAAAATTTTCTAAAGATGTCTTCCATTCCAAGTGAGTTGATGAGTAAATGTGTCATAATACCCAGCTCAAGTGCGCCGCCACGCCAGAAAACACCGTTGGTGAAATCGAGGGGCGTGAAGGTGGGCGCGATGGCTTTGAGCGCAGGTGGCTGCGTGATGGCGGCAGCCCACTGGGTGTAAGCGAGATAGGAAAAACCCCACATGCCGACGTTGCCGTTGGAGCCCGGCAAATCTGCCGCCCACTGGACAGCATCGAACCCATCTTCAGTCTCATTGACAAAAAGATCCCACTCACCTTGCGATGCTCCACGACCACGGACATCCTGCAAAACCACGATAAAGCCAGATTTGGCAAGGCGGACGACATCCATATAGGGAAATCCGGTCATATAGTCTTTACCGTATGGGGTGCGTGTGAGAAGAACCGGGTATTCCCCGTTTGTGTCAGGGCGGAAGACATTGGCCATCAGCGTCGTGCCATCCCGTAATTGGCAGGGAACGTTGTATGCGATTTTGAGCGCATTGATCATAAGTTTATCCTTCACTGTCATAGGGTTGGCCGTCGGCAGCCGGCGCGGTCACTTTGCCGATCACACCGACAAGAATGATGATAGTGGCGAGGTATGGAGCCATACCGAGGATCTGGGACGGGATGGGCGCTTGAAGAATTGAGATCTTGCTTTCCAACGAACTGGAGAAGCCAAAGATGAGACTGGCGCCGAGCGCGCCAAAGGGTTTCCAGTTACCGAAGATCATAGCTGCCAACCCGATATAACCGCGTCCCGCTGTCATGAGACGATTGAATCGGCCGACAGCACCGAGAGTGAGATAAGCACCACCGAAACCAGCAAGGATACCGCTGAGGATGACCGCAACATAGCGTTTACGGTGTACATTGATGCCAAGCGTATCTGCTGCACGCGGGTGTTCGCCCACCATGCGTGTGCGCAATCCCCAGGGAGTACGGAAGAGGACAAATTGCATTAAGACGAGCATAAAGAAGGCGAGATAGAAGAAGATATTCTGATTGAAAAAGATCGGGCCGAGGATCGGGATCTGTGAGAGAACGGGTATCGCGAAATTGGGATAAAGCGCTGATAGATTGAGATTGGGAAAATCGATCAGAAATTTAATGCCGATGTAACTGGTGATACCAGTGGCAAAAATGTTGATAACCATACCGGAAATGATCTGGTCGACCTTATAGTGAATGGAGAGAATAGCATGCAACAAGGCGGTGAGACCGCTTGCGACCAGAGCAGCCAGAAGCCCGAGATGAATATTCCCAGTCGCGCTGGAAACGATCACACCGACCATGGCGGAGATAAGCATGAGACCCTCAATGGCAATATTGACCACCCCGGCACGTTCGCTCATGATGCCTGAAAGCGCGCCGAAGATGAGCGGAATTGCCTGGACAACAGAGAGGCGCAGCATACCGGTGAGATTGGTGCTTTTCCCGGCTGTTGCCCAGATCATGAATGAAAAAACCCACATGAGGATGGAGAGGCCAAGTACCATATTAGACCGTTTACCAAAGCTCTTAACGAGTTGGTAGATACCCAAGAGCGTATTAACTGATGAAAGTACGATGATGGATAGGTGTGACGGAAGTACAAGATCGGCAATCTCGGTCTCAACAAGGCCGGGAGACTTGAGAGCAAAAGTGCTGACGAGCTGTGGATCCATGCCGCGTGCAAAGAGAACAACCGAGAGGATCGCCATCAGAATCATGACCGAGCCAATTGTGCGGTACCGCCTGCGCTCAGCGAGGAAAACCAGATCAGATTTGGTCATAGATGAATGTGGTTGATTTGTCATTGTTGTGTCTCCCATTATTTACCCCATCCGCGTGTGACGACCATGCGCTCGTTTTTTTCCTGTTTTAGCTTAAAGAGTTTCTGAATGATAGTTGGGGCAGCGATGAAACCGATGATGAGCGCCTGCATGATGGTGATGATCTCGATCGGGACACGCGCGAGATTCTGCATGCGGGTGCTGCCATTGCGCAGGAATCCGAACATGAGCGAGGTGAAGATGACCCCGATGGGATGATTATTGCCAAGGATAGAGAGTGAGATGGAGTCCCAACCATAACCAGGTGAGATAGTGCCAGAGAGATAATGATTGACTCCGAGAACTTCATTTGCGCCAGCGAGCCCGGCCATAGCACCGGAAATCAGGAATGCCAGGATGTATTTATTCTTGATATTGATACCGGCATATTTAGAGGCATTAGGATTGCGACCTACCAGGCGGATCTCCAACCCTGTGGGTGTTTTGAAGAGCAGCCAGAACATGAAGATGGCGACTGCGATTGCGACGAAAAAGCCGATATGGAAACGGTTAGGATAAGGCAAGAAACGCGGAAGTACCGCCGTGGGTTGGATGTAAGAGCTGAAGGGTTCGGGCGCATTCGGGCGCCGGATAGGCCCGATCAACATCCATTCGACAAATTTAAAGGCAATGTAGTTAAGCATGATGGTGTTGATGACCTCGTTGGAATCAAAGCGGGTTTTAAGGATGGCGGGGATGCCAGCCCAGAATGCGCCAGCCAGGGCACCAGCACCCATGGAAAGGGTGATATGGAGCCATGCGGGTAATCCGACGAGATAGACACCAACGATGGTGGAAGCCAGCGCGCCGATGTAGATCTGACCTTCAGTACCGATATTGAAGATGCCACATCGCAGGGCGACAGCGACGGAAAGCGCACCAAAAATATAGGGCGTGGCAGCTACGAGACTTTCAGAGAAGGGATTAATCGCTTCTGTGATGAGCGTAATATCACCACTATTGAAAGCTGCAGCAATCCGCTGCAGGTTACCGATAGACCCCTCGAAGAGAGCGTAGTACGCTGTATAACCGATCTTGACAGCGGCGGCCAAGAAAGGGCCAAAACCAGCAGCTATGATGAGGACCAGCGCGGTTGCAATGCTGACGACAATGGCAGCCACATGAATAAAGTGAGCCAAAAACGGATTCAGATCCTTTCTTTGAAGAAGATCCTTTAATAGCCGTGATTTAATGAACCAGGCAGCTAACGGAATAGACGCCAGTCCAAAGACGAGAGCGACTATCCTGGGAGCGTTAAGACGAGCAAAGGCTTCGTCTAAAGTGGCATAGATACTCAGATCAGTGATGATGATGAGAATGGCGCCGGCAACAAACGCAGCCAAAAAAGCCAGGACAGGCAGACGAATAGACTTCCAAAAAGTAAGTAAGTGTTTGTGATTATTGTGGTTCAATGTTTCTTTTCGCATTAGATAGCCTCGTTGACGATATACTTCTGATCCAAATTCTCTGGAATGACCCCTGCCATCAACAGCCCAATTTGTTCACGCAGCGCATGTTGCGCATCGATGATAGCCACGATCTTACCGCGGAAGATAACCGCGATGCGGTCTGACATGGACATAATCTCGTCCAATTCAGTCGACACGAGTAATACGGCTGCGCCATCGTCGCGTTTATTGATGATCTGTTTATGGACATATTCAATCGAGCCGACATCCAGGCCGCGCGTAGGTTGAGAGGCGACCAATAATTTAAGGTCGCGGGAGAACTCACGTGCGATGATGACCTTTTGCTGGTTGCCGCCGGAGAGTGACTCGACAGAATTACGCACATCGGGTGTACGCACATCAAAATCGCCTGCCCGCTTTTGGGAGTATTCAAGAATGGCCTGCTCCTGTAGTTCCAACCCTTTTGTGAATGGGGGTTTGTAATAGGAGCAAAGGACGAGATTGGTTGAAATGGGTGAAGAGAGGATGAGCCCATCCCGCTGACGATCTTCAGGGATATGGCCAACGCCGCGTTCGATGATGCGGCGGCGGGGGAGGTTGGTGGTTTCGATGCCGTCAATGAAGACCTGCCCGAGAAGTGGAGGGCGCAATCCGGTGACGGATTCGACCAACTCGGTCTGACCATTACCCTGGACGCCAGCGATACCGAGGATCTCACCACAGTGAACATCGAAGGAAACACCGTCGACTACAAGGTTGAGTAAATCATCGAGGATTTCAAGGTTTCGTACGCTGAGCATCACGCTATCGGCTTTGGCTGGAGATTTTTGGGCGGTGAGAGAGACACCACGCCCGACCATCAATGCTGCCAGCTTGTTCTCGTCGACTTGTGATGGTGTGCGGGTGGCGACAAGTTCACCATTACGCAAGACGGAGATATCATCCGCGATTTCCATGACTTCTTTTAGTTTGTGGGTGATGAAAATAATAGTATGCCCTCTGGAGGCAAGCGATTTGAGCACTTTAAAGAGGTTGGTAGTCTCCTGCGGGGTGAGGACAGCGGTGGGTTCGTCCATGATGAGGATGTCTGCGCTACGGTAGAGTAGCTTAAGAATCTCAACGCGTTGCTGGACTCCCACCGGTAGGTCCTTAATAATGGCATCTGGATCGACTTCAAGCCCGAACTGATCAGAAATATTCAATATTTTCTCTCGTGCGGCAGCGCGGTCGGTAATGAAACCGAATCTGGTAGGTTCAAGACCGGTGATAACATTCTCGAGTACTGATAGTTCACCAGCCAGCATAAAGTGCTGGTGGACCATACCGATACCGTGTTGAATGGCGATACGCGGATTGGTGATCTCGATTGGTTTTCCATCAAGATGGATCTCGCCGCTATCCGGACGAACGAGGCCGTAGAGGATGTTCATAAGGGTGGATTTTCCCGCGCCGTTTTCGCCAAGGATTGCGTGGATATTTCCTTTTTCAAATGTAAGAGAGAGATTTTGATTGGCCTGGACCGGGCCAAAGGATTTGGAAATATTGAATACTGCTAATTTTGCTGGCATACTGATCCTTATTTTATAAGAAAAGCCCTCGCCGAGTTACCATTGCGGCACTGGAGAGGGCTCTTATTAAACTGGAATGCGACGAATGCCTTCCTACTGGGAGGAAAGGGCGAACCAGTTATTGACAACAATTTCGCCGTCAACAATCATCCGTTGCACTTCTGCAAGTTCTGCTTTGAGGTCTGCGGGGACTGCACCATCATAATCGTGGAAAGGCGCTAAACCGAGGCCACCACTGGCGAGATCGGCTACGTAGATCCCCGATTTAAAAGTGCCATTGGCTACGGAATTAGCTGCGTCGATAATAGCCAAGCCGAGGTTTTTCATGATGGTGGTGAGGTAAACTTCACCGCTGGCCTCGTCCGCCAGGAACTGATCAGCATCCGCACCAATAGCCATGACACCACCGCGCTGTTTCATGGCAGCGGCTGCGGCGAGGGCTTCCACGCCGGATTGCGGGAGGATGATATCCGCACCTTCATCCATCATGGATTCGGTGAAGCGGCGGGCGCCTTCGGTATCGATAAAGGAACCGACAAAATTACCATCGAGCGTTTCATTGCTCCAACCGAGCATCTTGACATCGGTGCCTTTCTGGGCGTTAAAGTAATCTACACCCTCGAGGAAACCAACAAAGAAATCTGCAACTGGCGGGATGTTCATACCACCAAAACCACCAACGATACCGGTTTTTGTCATACCAGCCGCGAGATAACCAGCAAGGAAGGACCCCTCTTCCATTTTGTAGAGCTGGGCCCAAACATTCTCAGGGAGGGGATCAACAACTGAGTCGATCAGCTGGAAGTACTGGTCAGGATTTGATTCCGCGGCAACTTTGAGGGCATCACCACCAACGAAACCAACAGCAACGATAAGCGAGCAATCGGAATCGAGGAATTCATTGATATTCTTTTCCCAATCGGTTTGCTGGTTAGCTACGAGGTAGACTGCATCCCAACCGAGATCCGCAGCAGCCTGCTGACCGCCATCCCAGGCGGACTGGTTATAGCCTTTGTCATCAACGCCACCGCTATCGAGACCGATGCAGATTTTCCCGGTCGGTTCTGCTACCGGTTCTTCAGCCGCTGTTTCATCAGCGGGGGCTGCTACTTCTTCGGCAGGTGCTGCTTCCGGGGCGCTGCATGCGGTCAGCAAAAGCGCGAACACCAGAAGGAAGGCAAATGCGAATTTTGTGTATCTTTTCATCTCAATTTCTCCTATTTGATATTTTTGTTTGATCGTTAATGTCAAAAACAATTTTTCCTATATGCACCTCCTCGACCAGGATTAATGAGTCCATCACTAAAGAAGAATAATAGAGATAATCCATTGATTCGGCAACCGTTTAACGCTGGAAAAACCAGTAAAAAACCCAACATAATGTGAGGTTTTGATGATGGATTAGTCCGGTTGATCCAAATCTGCCAGGCCGGTGCGCAAAGCATACAACGCAACCTGTGTTCGGTTTTGCAATCCTAACTTGGAATATATGTTGGAAAGATGGAAGCGGACGGTGCTTTCATTGATGCCCTGACTTGCGGCGATATCTGGGTTTGATAAGCCCCGCGCGACGAGGGCAACAACCTGGCGTTCCCTTTTCGTGAGTATATCCAATTCGGAAGCACGATTTTCTGGGTGAATTAGTGATGCAAGAAGATCTGTCATCAGGTTGGGATAAATCCACATTTCACCGCGCATGACGGCGTTTATCGCCTGGATCAATTCTTCGGGAGAGGTTTCTTTGAGAATATAACCGTTTGCGCCGGAACGCATGGTTTTCATGACCATAGATTCCTCGGAATAGCTGGTGAGAACAAGGATCTTGATATCCGGAAATTGGCTTCTGATGATACGGATGGCTTCAGCTCCATCCATCAAAGGCATCAGCATATCGAGAATGATGAGGTCGGGTTGTTGATTGGCAACCAACTCGAGCAACTCTTTTCCATTCCTGGCCTCACCGATGAGGCGATATTCAGGTTTGGGCTCAAGCATGATACGCAATCCCTGGCGCACTACGGTATGGTCATCCGCGATAATGATTCGGATCGTTCCTGTCATGGTTTGCACCTATCAGGATTGATTGGAAGCGGGATAGCTACATGAACGTTGGTTCCGTGGTCAGGGGATGAGCGAATAGAAAGAAAGCCGCCAATTTTCTGCGCGCGTTCGCTCATACTTGCCAATCCAAATCCTGCCAAAGCAGGGTCGGCAGGATGATCAAACCCGGTACCATCGTCGGCCACTTCCATGATGATTTTATCCTCCTGATTTTTGACTGTCAAAGATACAGTGCCAGCATGGGAGTGTTTGAGGACATTATTAAGCGCTTCGCGCGCGATGCCAAACAGTTCTGTTTCAAGATCTGCTGGCAGCCGAAAATCCAGCGTGTATTGGATCGATGTTTTTATCCCCGCTCTTTTTTCAACCGTATTGAGGCGATGGCGCAAAGCGCCTTCGAGCCCCGCATTGGAAAGGATGGATGGGCGCAGTTCGTAGATCAACAAGCGCATCTCTTTTAACGATTGCCGGATGGTGCTTTTGATACTAGCGAAAATCTCACGTGTTTTTTCGATATCCCCCTGGCGGGCATAGTCCTGACCACCATCCGCGGTGAGTAAAACGCTATAAAGCGATTGTGAGAGTGAGTCATGTAACTCGCGGGCGAGGCGCTGGCGTTCACGGTCCACCTCCGCCACTCGGGCGATCTCTCGCAGGCGTTCGCGTTCAATCATCTCAGAAAGCTGGTTAGTCGCCGCGGCGGCAATTTCCAGTTCAAGATCAGGTATCGGTTGTTCTTTTTCCCAGAGGATCAGTATTGCACCAAAATCAGCTCCCCTGGCTTTGAGCGGAAAAGCCAGCGCAACCGTAGAGTTGCATTGTGCGATCAGGCGCGGCAGCGTACCTTTCTCGCTGCTATGAATCACGGTTGCAGACCGCGTCATTTCCAATTCAAGCGAATAGGGAAACTGATCAAGAAGGATACCAGTCGATGGATCTGACACAAAAGATACAGTAAGGCGATCATCATCCTGACCACCACCATAGCGCAGGATAACACCTGCATCGGCGAATAGACCTGTGACGATCTCGCGCAATCCATTCTCGAGTTTGGTGGTGAGCGGGGAGAATTCGTTGGAGATGGCTGTGATGGCATAAAGCACCTGCAACTGACGCTGGGCCTGTTTCTGATCAGTTACATCCTGGTGCGACCCAATGAAGTGCAAGGGATTTCCGTTCTCATCGGAATCCTTAACCAATCCACGCGCGCGAATCCATTTCCAGCGATCAGTTTTGGTTCTTATACGGTAATCAACCGCATAAAAGGGGACTTCACCAGCGATATGTTTATTCCATACATCCCAGAGATTTTGAATATCCACCGGATGCACGAGGTTGATCCAGCTGCCAGTTTCAAACTCCTCGAAAGTGTAATCGAGCATGGTGGCATAGTAACTATTGATGGAGGTGGTATTGGTCTTGAACTGGTGATCCCAGAGACCCAGCTGTGTGGCTTCAATGGCCAGGTTCAGACGGTTAATGATATCAAACTGGCGGGTGACATCCTGCAGAATAGCGAGGATGTAGGTTTTACTGGAAATCCTGATCGGGCTGGTGCGAAGCTCAATGATCTTCTGGGTTTGGTCAATATCGAGGGCGTGGATGAGATTAGCGTTTTCGTTGAGGCCCTCGATATCGATGACGGCACCAATCAGATTAACCTCCTGCTGGCCCAAGATCTTTCCTGCCTGGGCATTGGCAAAGACGACGGTGAAATCCGGCTGGAGAATGAGAATGCCATCTGGAAAGCGCTCCTTTTCGACGGTCATAGCTGCCGGCCCTTCAAAGGGCAGGATCTTTTCTGAAAGCAGCTTGATGAAAGGGATCTCAGGTGTTGGCATAATTATCTTTGAGTAGAATACTTTTCCCTCGAAATCGGAGGTTCATTTTGATTGTAAAAGATGTAAAGAGTCTTACTAGATTTTATATCATGATAACAGTTCATTTAATCGATTTATGTTTTGATTATGTGAAATATTTAAAGAGATTGAACTGTTAACGAAAACATGCGGTGCTGAGAACTACGTATTACTAAACAGAAAAGCGCTGGCATTGCCAGCGCTTTTGCTATCTGTGAATATTGATTATATGTTTATTATGCTGGCGGCAGGATCACGGTGTCAATGACATGGATCACGCCATTGGAAGCCCGGATATCTGTCGCGGTGATGAGCGCGCCGTTGATGGCGGGGACGCCATTGCTGTGGATAGCGAAGGAGACGGTGGAACCCTGGAGGGTTGCCGCTTCGAGACCATCGCTCACGTCGGCTGCCATCACTTTGCCATCGATGACATGGTAGAGCAGAATATTTGCCAGCGCTTCGGGGTCAGCCAGTAACGCTTCCACGGTGCCCGCGGGCAGTTTTGCGAACGCTGCATCGGTGGGGGCGAAGACCGTGAATGGTCCCTCGCCACGCAATGCTTCTTCCAGCCCTGCTGCCTGGACAGCGGCAACCAGTGTCTCGAAGCTGCCGGCCGCGATCGCGGTATCGACGATGTCAGCGGGGGGCAGGATCACCGTGTCGATGACGTGGATGACACCATTGAACGCTTCGATGTCGGTGGCGGTGATGAGCGCGTCGTTGATGGCGGGCGCACCGTCACTGTGAATGGCGAAGGAAACTGTGGAACCCTGAGCGGTTTCCGCTTCCAATCCATCGGATACATCCGCTGCCATGACCTTACCGGGAACGACATGGTAGAGGAGAATGTCAGCTAATGCTTCCGGATCTGCCAAGAGCGCTTCCACGGTGCCTTCCGGCAACTTGGCAAATGCTTCGTCGGTGGGGGCGAAGACCGTGAAGGGGCCCTTGCCGCGCAGTGTTTCTTCCAGGCCGGCGGCCTGTACGGCTGCGACGAGGGTATTGAACGAACCTGCGCCAACTGCTACGTCAACGATATCTGCCGGAGGCAGAATGACAGAATCAATGACATGGATCACGCCATTGGACGTCTCGATATCGGTTGCGACGATCTCTGCATCGTTGATCATGACCTTGCCATCAGACACGGAGAAGGACACTTCCGCGCCGCGCAGGGTCTCGGCGACCAAACCGTCAGACACGTCGGCAGCCATAACCTTGCCTGGTACCACATGGTAGAGCAGGATGCGGGCTAACTGACCGGTTGGATCTTCGAGCAGTGATTCAACGGTTCCTTCGGGAAGTTTCGCGAACGCTTCGTCAGAAGGCGCGAATACCGTGAAGGGGCCTTCGCCTTTGAGGGCTTCGGCTAATTCTGCTGCCGTGACAGCGGCGACGAGGGTTTCAAAAGAACCCGCCGCGATGGCTGTATCCACGATATCGGGCAGCACTTCCTCCATAACCTCTTCTTCCATTTCAGGCATGGGGGTTGGTACAACTTCCTGCTCTGCGGCGGGGGCCGCGCAGGCTGTGATGAGTAGAGCTAAAACTACTGATGCGACTATAACCTTTTTCATGATTTACTCCTTTTTTTATTATTAATTTGGTTATGCACATATGATAGAAGAGCAATCACCATGAAAAAGACGGGATACGATAGAAACAGGTTGGGAATGGATTGAAACGGTTGGAAATTGGTTGGGGTCAGCTGGTTTCGGCAGGCGGGATGAAGCGGTAGCCGCCTTCACGGATGTTTTGGACGAGAGTTGGATCGGAGGGATCTTCTTCGATCTTCTGGCGCAACTGGTGGATGTACCATTTAATGTAGTTGCGCGCTTCGTGGCTGCTTTCGGGCGAAAAGCCGCCCACCTCTCTGGCAAGTTCTTTGGGCGGGACAACGCGGTGGGTGTTTTGCATCAGGTAAACAAGGAGGCCAAACTCGCGACTGGTTAGATCCACTTCCTGATCATTCTTTTTAACAATCAGTTTATCCTTATGCACGTAGACCGGGCCGACACGCAACTCAATCTGCTCGGCTTGCTCCTGTTTGAGGGAGAAATACTGTTTGCGCTTTTCGATCGCTTCCTGGGCAGCATCACGGATCTGATCCGGCCCGACTGGCTTGAGCAGATAAATATCGACACCCTCGCGGATGGCCTGCATGGCGGATTCGAGCGAGCCATGCCCGGTAAGAATGATGACGGCCGTATCCGGCCAACGCCAGCGGATGGCTTCGAGGACGCGCAAGCCATCGACCTTGCCGCCCAGATTGAGATCCAGAAAAACTAGATCGTAATGTTTATCGCGGATCAGATCGAGCGCCTGTTTGCCATCTGCTGCCAGCTCGATTTCATACCCGACCAATTCGAGGGCGCGCCCAATGAAAGTGCGGATATTTTGTTCATCATCGACAATGAGTGTTTGATACATGATTGACCTATATTGATTGTATAGTAATCGATGAAAAAATCAAGCGATGGGTAACGCGACTGTGAAGACCGCACCACCGTTTTGCCTGTTTTCGGCGCTGATCTGCCCGTGATGGGCATCGATGATGGCCTTGCTGAGATGCAGGCCAAGACCAAGCCCTTCCTTTTTGGTGGTGAAGAATGGCTGAAAAAGGTTATTGATCTGTTCCGGCTTGATGCCAGGGCCATCGTCAGCGACAATGATGTTGACCATTTTTTTGTCCTGTGATTGCGTTACGGAAAGATCGACCTGGCCATGCTCGCAAATCGCCTCGATGCTGTTGATGACCAGATTGAGGATGACCTGGTGAATTTGTTCGGTATCCATGAGGACGAGCGGCAGTTTGTCCGCCGGGTGATAGACCAGGCCGATATGTTTCTCATCTGCTTTTTTGCGGGTGAGATTGATGACGCGATGAATAACATGATCCAAATCAGCGGGCTTTTTTTCTTTTAACTGGGGCTTTCGGCTGGCAGCCCGTAATTCGGCAACGATATTCTTGATGCGGTCTAATTCCTGGGCGGCAATATCGAGGTATTCGTTGAGCGGGCTGCCTGGATCGAGCGATTCAGATGCCAACCCGAGATAACCGATGATCGATTGGAGCGGATTATTGATCTCATGAGCGAGAGAGGCAGCCACTTTCCCTACCGCAGAGAGTTTTTCTGACTGCAGAAGCGCTTGCTCGTTCAATTTGCGATCGGTTATATCTTCAATGATATAGATAATGTTGGGCTGGTCCGCATCAGGCAATTGCAGTAGATAGATATTGATATTGACCCAGCTGTTTTGATTACCGGATTGGCTGATCGTCTTTTCCATTTCTTTTGTGGTGAATTTTTTCTGCAAAAAATCCGCCATGATTTTTGAAAAAGAAGCGAGATCTTCCTTAAAGAACAATTCCGGCATTGAGAACTGGCAGATCTTTTCTTTGCTCAACCCGATGATATTCATAAGAGCATTGTTGCAGGTGATGATGCTGCCGCCGGTATCCGTGATCGCGATACCAAGGGACGAATTTTCAAAAATACCTCTGAATTTTGCCTCGCTGGCGCTCAGTTCTCTCGTTTTTTCCCGCACCATATCTTCCAGGTTGGCAGCATAATCATTGATGATTTGATTGGATTTCTCCAGCTCGACCTGTTTTTTGGTCAATTCGCGCTGGAGGGTGGCCATCTCGGCGTAAAGCACACCGATATCATCAAACAATTCCTGATCGGGGTGTGAAACTGGCGCTGATTCTGGAAGGGCCTGTTCTTCTGCTGTGCGGGAAATGCTTGTTGTTTGATCAGGGGCACCACAAAATTTCTCCGTGAGCAGTTGGAGGTCCTCTTGATTTTGAGCAGCGACGATACACAGGGCGTCACCCAGGAGAACGCCATTCAGAATGAAATAATGCGCCTCGTCATTCAGCTCGAAGAAAATTTCCCAATTCTTTGCCTGCCCCTCCTGCCAGCCTGACTGGATGAAACGCGTGAATTTTTCACGGCTGCCTTTCTCCAGCAGGCCAAATAGATCGATGCCTGGTTGAAGCATTTCGGCCCATTCGCGTGAGGCGTGGGAGATGGAAAGCAGGTGGGCGCTTGCATCTGAATTGATAACGAAGTCCATTACGGCTATCCACCCAAACCGAATAAACGATTGGCAAGGGAAACAGCTTCATCGGCTGATGTGGCAAACCCGTCGCTGCCCACTTTTTTCCACAAATTATCAGAGATATTAAAAGGCGGACCGCCCACGATCACTTTGACCCGATTGGCCTGATCGCGTTCCCGTACGCCCTGGATGACCTGCTCGATAATCGGGATCTGTTTGGATATGGTGGCTGACAGCGCGAGGAGATGGGGGCTGGTTTCATCTAAGGCCTGCAGGATGGCCTGTGACGGCGCATTGCCGCCGAGATAATATGTATCCCACCCGTCCATCTCGAAAAAGTCCGCCACCATGCGGATGCCGATGTCGTGCATATTAGAGTCGACACTGGCGGCGATCATGCGCAAGCCATTCTTTTGATTCGCGAAGATATAGGGGTAAAGCTGAGACATGATCATCTGGGTGGCGGCGGTGAAAAAATGTTCCTGGGCGATGGTGATCTGATTGGTCTGCCAGAGGCGGCCAATTTCATAGAGACTATTCTGGAACACATGCAGGTAGATATCGCGGACAGGGACGCCGGAAGCGGCGCTATCCAGAATCAATGTTGAGGCTTGTTTGCGATCGCCGCCCAACAAGAGGGCGCGATAATTCGCAGAGAGCTCTGAAAGAGGATCATCGGTTGAATCCGGACTTTGATTTTTACAATCCAGGCTGCAGATAGCGTCATCAATGAATTGGGTGACCTTTTCACCTGCGGCATGGTCCATTCCATCTGAAAAGGTGGCGCGGATAGTATCGAAAAGGTCAGCCACATCCTGCTCGGTATAGCCCTGGCTCAGGAAGCGGGTGCGTTTCCAGCAGAGGAAATCCTGCAGGATGGCTATGTCGTTGGCGTTCAAAGCGACTTCCACCTGCTCAACGAGGGAGATGCCGAGCGCGGAGGTTAATTGGTTAATTTGTGCGGATCTATCCATAGGGTTCACCTTGAAAATAATTGTATCAATATCAAGCTAAAGCTTCAAACGCACGAACGATGATCACAGCCAACCATTTACCAACTAAACCCCGAATGAGGACATCATTTAATGGTGATTGGCCGGGATATAGTTAGATAAAAAATGGAGTCACAATGAAAACTATCATGGTATATGGCGCCGCAGGCGGGATTGGCAGCGCCATCGGAAAATATTTTAAGGACAGGGGATCCGCGGTTGTCGCGGGCGTGCGGCACGCCAATGGGAACGGACTTGTTTTCGCGGATGTGATCGTTGAAGGAGATTTTTCATCTGAACAGGATGCGGCCGCGATGGCCAGGGCTGTGGCGGAAGAGGTGGATCAGATCGATCTATGGGTCTACGCCGCAGGCGATATTCACTATGAAACAGCGCAAAACCAAAACGCAAATGATTGGATGCGCATGTTTAATGCAAACCTGTTCGGGGCCCAACAAACACTGAAGCAGAGCCTGCCGTTATTAGCGGCGGAAGCGCACATTATGATGGTTGGCGCGTATACAGACCGGCTGACGATGCCAGGGCTTTCCGCATATACAGCGTCAAAAGCCGCGCTGGCGGCATATTCTGCTGTGATCGAAAAGGAATTGCGCGGGATGAAAGTGTCACTGATCCGCCCGTCTGCAGTAGACACACCTTTCTGGAAAAAAGTTCCGTTCAAACTGCCAGCAAACGCGCTGCTGCCTGAAGATGTGGCCGAGAAAGTTTTTAGTGTTTATGTGCAGGGATTATCCGGGCTGGTGGACCTGTAATTCACTAAGCAAATCGAGAAAACGCATAGAAAAATCATTGGATCGCACCTGCATATTAGTTCTCAAATTAGAGAAATCAAACGACCATATATTTATTTTCTGTTGTTAAGCGGGGTTGGAAAAGAAAAGGCCGGGCTTTTTACGCTTGCGGGGTTAACACGCATAATTAAAGTTGTCAATGATTCATCATCGCAATGGATATTGGGGTAAACTTGTCCGATATTATATTGAGCCTGAAATCCGAATGAAATTATCTGAATCACTAAAGAAATCCTTTCTTAATCCGTTAACCCCTTTGTGGGTTTGTGTATTTGTGGACATTCTGGGCTATTCGATGCTGACCCCCTATATGCCGCAGATCATGCTCGCGATGGACGTGCCAATCGGGGTGATCGGGCTGGTTCTATCGATCCCGCCATTTATCGGCTTTTTCACCAACATCCTGTGGGGCTCGCTCTCGGATCGCATTGGGCGAAAACCAGTGATCATGATGCTGCGGATTGGGACGCTGGTCAGCTATCTGCTGCTTGTATTCGCCAAGGATATGACAATGATCATCCTGTCGCGGGTGGTCGCGGGGATTTTCAACTCGGTGGTGACGGTATCACTGACGGTTGTGAATGATGTGGTCGCTCCGGAAAGACGTTCGCTGGAACTCAGTAACGTGGGGGCTGGGTGGCTGGTGGGGAGTATCCTGGGGCCATTCCTGGGTGCGCTGGTGGCAGGGAGCGGGGCATTCGGACTGGGGATGATCAACTTCATCCTGATCGGGGCGACGATATTGATCACGCTGCTCATGCTGAAAGAAACGCACGCGGATTTCGTAGAAGGGCAGATGAAATCAATGGAAGACGAGAAAAAAGCGATCATCTCGGTCGGGCTGCTGAAGAAACCGCTACCGCGCTACTTGCTGCTGCAGAGCCTGTTCAACCGCATCCCCTATTTCATGTTCGTGACGACGACCTCGCTATTTGTAACGATCCGATATGGCTTCGGCGTAGCACAGATCGGCGCGTTCTTTACTCTGATCAGCGTGGTCAACCTGGTGATCCGCATCATCCTATTCCCGTATGTGTTACGAAAGCTGGGGGATGAG
Organism: uncultured Pelolinea sp.; assembly: GCA_964612815.1. Lineage (GTDB taxonomy): Bacteria > Chloroflexota > Anaerolineae > Anaerolineales > Anaerolineaceae > Pelolinea. The sequence continues at coordinate 439,743 of CAZTCV010000001.1, forward strand.
ATGACGGTACGGCTGGGTTTTATCCTGTATTTGATCGCTTTTACCTGGCTGATCTTCGCCAATAGCGTGTGGGAGTTTGCGGTGATCAACATGGTGATGAGCTTTGCCACTTCGACCGCCATTGATGTGATGACGGGGGTGATGAGCCACGCGGTTGAGAAGCGGGAAATGGGCGAGATGATGGGACTGGCATCTGCCGCAGAAAGCCTGACGATGGTGATAGGGCCGATCATCGGAAGCAATTTGCTGGGATTATCGAATCCTTACCTGTTTGGACTGTTTGGGACCGTATTTGCGATCATTCCTTTAGCGATGGATTTTCATCCGATCAGAAATCGGAAAACTGAGAAAGAAAACGGCTGAAGTGGACGTTGCAATTTGAAATAATTGACCAGTGTGTTTCTTAGCAAATAATGGCCAATATCCATAGCTATCCCATCACCAATTAATCCCCCATGCTGTGCCGTGAACCCAATCGAATAAATTTATAATTAGTTTATGGCACGACCAAATACAAGAAAAGACCTGATAGATTTGAGCAGAACCAATTACGAAAAGATATTGAAGATGGTTGATGAGGTCACGGTCGACGTGTTATCTGAAGCGGGCGCATGTGAGCATTGGAGCATCAAAGATATCCTGGCGCACCTGCACGGTTGGCACCTGATGTACCTGCGCTGGTATGAAGAGGGGATGGCGGGCGAGAAGCCTGAGATGCCCGCGTCGGGATATACATGGGCAAATACACCCGCGCTGAACGCGGAAATCTATGCACGCTATAAGGATGAGGCGCTTGGAGAGATTTTGATTCTACTGGATGAGACCCATCACAAAGTGATGAAAATCATCGAGAACCATTCGGATGAAGAGCTGTTCACGAAGAAAAAATATACCTGGACAGGGACGACCTCGCTCGGATCCTATACGGTGTCCGCGATGTCGAGCCATTATGATTGGGCGATCAAGCAGATCAAGACATTTTTGAAAAGCAAGTAAACGCTTCTCATTTATTAACTCAAAATTCATCTTATTGATAATGCTTGCTGATGTATTATCATTGACTGTGCCAGGTTAGATTATCTGACAGAAGAAAAATGACCAAAAAGGAACTCATCAACCTACGTGATTATGCCCTGATCGTATTCGATATTGACGGGACGATATCCGGGCAGGATCACATCATCCATCCTTTTACACTGGAGACGTTGTCGCGATTACGGGAGGCGGGTTTCCCGTTCACGCTGGCAACCGGTAAGAGCCTGCCGGGCACAATCGCGCAGGCGGACCTGCTGCAAGCAGACCTGCCGCTGGTACTAATCAACGGGGCGATGCTGCAGACGCGGCAAGGCGAAGTGCTGGACGCGGTCACGCTGCCGGAGGCAGTTGTGCGCGAAGTGATCGCATTGTGTGAGCAGGAAGGGCGTGACCTGGTGATGTATGACGGTGACGTGATCTATTTTAAAGAAATGACCGAAAATATGCGGCCGGTGTACGGGCACCTGACCGACGGGATGCACCCGGTTGGTGCATGGGAGAGCATCGCCGGGCGGATGGGGGATATCAATAAATGCCTGGTGGTGGATACAACCCAGCGCGCGCATTTGCTGCAGATGGGAGAGATGTTTGAAGCTGCATTTGGGGACGCGGTTGATGTTCTGCATACCAGCGCGGTGCTGGTTGAGGTGATGCCGCGGGGGATCAATAAATTAATTGGATTGAAAAAGTTGACAGAACGAATGGGAATCACGATGTCGAGTGTGATGGCGTTTGGGGATTTTGATAATGACGTGGAGATGTTGTTAGCCGCTGGCCTGGGCATCGCTGTCGCCAATGCATCAGCACGCGCGAAAAAAGCAGCCGACCTGGTGATTGGCGGGGTTGACGAACAAGGTCCGGCGCGATTCCTGTCTGAACTTTTGGACCGCTTACCCGGTTAACCAGCGCGGATAAGCGGCCCGAATTACACGTTTATTCGAACAATTTTAAATCGTCTTTGGATAAGAATTTATAAAGCTTTGTGCCTGTTTCAGGGTCAACCGCGCGAGCGGCTTTGCGGCCGTTCTTGAGCGTTTCGATGGTTACTTTGCTGGTATCCACAAAGACGTCTTTCTTATCCTTCAATGAATAAAATTTTAACTGCGCCATTCGTACTCCTTTCTGTTAGGTTGATGAATAATGAAGCGGTGATGAACCCCCGTTGAATGAATCATTGTTCAGTAATCATATTATACAAAGATAAAAAGGGTTTAATTCTTAAAAAACCCACGCTTGTATCTGCTGGTCATTTGAATGAAAACCCCTATAATTAGGTTTTATTTTTCAAAGGCAGCTTGATTTGAGATCCAATATTGATGAAAAGAATAAGGGGTTTGCGCTGGCGTTTGGCAGCGCGCTGGTGCTTTCGCTGACAGCGATCTTCATCCGTCATCTGACGCAAGCCTATGCATTGCCGGCGCTGGTGCTGGCGTATTGGCGTGAAGTTTTCACGGCAGCTGGTTTATTCCTGTTTTTTCTGGTTCGAAATCCGAAACTGATCGGCGGGATAAAAGGCCATGGCAGGCTGCTGACAGGGTATGGTCTGGTGCTGGCTGTGTTTAACGCGCTGTGGACGCTTTCCGTTTCACTGAATGGAGCTGCCGTTGCCACGGTGCTGGCTTATTCATCAGCCGGTTTCGCGGTACTTTTGGGGTGGCTGATCCTGGGTGAACTCTTAACCACAAAAAAGATCATCGCCACCGTGATGAGCCTGGCCGGATGCGCGCTGGTGGTAGACGCGCTTAACCCAGATGTATGGGAGATCAACTTGGTGGGCATGGCGGCGGGCATTGCTGCCGGCATATTTTACGCACTTTACAGCATTATGGGACGCGCGGCGAGTGAAAAAGGCCTGAACACATGGACTACGCTGATGGTCATCTTCGCGATCGCATCGGTGTTTATGTTGTCGTTCAACGTATTCTCTTTTGGGATGATCCCGGGCGCAGCGGATACTCCCGCTGATATTTTTTGGCCGGGCGGTGACAGGACAGGCTGGTTGATCCTGATCACGCTGGCTATCGGGCCAACCCTGATAGGATATGGATTGTATAATGCGGCGCTGCAACACCTTGAATCGAGCATCACCAACCTGATCGTGACGATTGAACCGGTGTTCACTGCCGTGATCGCTTATTTTCTGTTTGGCGAACTGTTCTCCGCGACACAGATCGGCGGAGCGGTGCTGATCATGAGCGCGGTTTTGGTTTTACGGATAAAAGGAAAAGGGAAGTCGCCATTGGTTGGCGCTCATCAAAAAAGGCGCTGAAGAGCGCCTTTTGATAAGGAAATATTGTGATCAATCCTCAAATTTCCAGATCTCGTTGAGAATGCCTTTTGCAGTGTCGAGATCAGGAACGAGATGGTTGAGCATCATTGCCCGCAAGGCTTTGTTGTAATCCCTTTCCACGATTGCTTCCACCCATAAGATTTCAAAGGTGGCGTTAAGGCGGACCATGGCTTGCAGGTCGAGCGGGGTTTCGCCTGGCTGGAGCGGAGTGAAACCATGCGCGCTGACGAGGGTGGGTGTTTCGATGATGGCATTGGGCGGCATCCAATCGACGGTATCAGCGTTGACGACATTGATGGTGAAGACCTGGTTGGTATTATTGGCGTGGGCGAGCATGACCGGCACAACGATATCGCGGTACCAATGGGCGCCGCGTTCTCCCAGCTTATCAGGTACTTTGCCATCGGCGTCGCGGTAGGCCTGCATGACTTCATTTTCAAACGCAAGCAGCTGTTCGGCGCGCACCTGTTCCTGCTGTGCCTGCTTTTCGTAAATGCGGTTGGCATGGTAATAGTATTTGAAGTAGGAGGTGGGGATGCCGCCAATCGCCCTGGCGATCTCGGGATCGACCGGCAGACCGGGGACCTGGTCCAGTTTTTCAAGGATTGTGGGCATGAGGTTTTTACCCTGATAATGCACCTCGGTGATCCATCCAAAATGGTGCATGCCGACATACTGGAACCAGAGCGACTGATAGGGAATACCAAGCATGGCGGCGATGCCCTGGCCGATGCCAACAGGCGAATCACAGACACCGATCATGTTGACCTTAGAGTAGGTCACTGCCGCGTATTGGATGAAGCTATTGGGGTTGGTCAGGTTCAATACAAGCGCATGCGGCGCGTATTTTTCGATCGCCTGACAGTAATCCAGGACGACCGGGATGGTGCGCTTGGCGTTGTTCATGCCGCCCGGCCCGAAAGTTTCCTCGCCCGGGATGCCGAACTGTTTGGGGAAGCGTTCGTCATAGGCACGGGCATTGTATCCACCCACACGTATCTGATTGAGAATGTAGTCCGCTCCATCCAGGCCTTTGGACAGATCTGTCTCGTGGGTGATGGTGAGCTGAGGCTGAGCGCCCTGCACAAGCGCCGCACAGGCAGCCGCTACCTGTTCCAGTTTGGGTTTGGTGCGGCCAATCAGACAGATCTCCAATGGCGGGCGGTCTGGCCGGGCAAGCAGATCCTGCACCAACACCGGAGAGGCAATGGAACTGCCGCCCAGCACTGCTAGTTTCTTTTTTTCCTGCATCAGAACCTTTCTGCTTCCTGCGATCAGGCGCGGTCGTAGAAGGCGAGGATCGCTTCAGCCGTAATGACCGCTTCTTCCTCGCTCATGGTTTCAAAGACGGGGATATTGAAAACGCGGCGCGCATACGGGCCGCCGACCGGGAAGTCGCTTTCTTTGTAACCGAGATGTTCATAAGCTCCCTGCATGGGAACCATGATGGGATACATGGCAAAACCGCCGATATCATGGTCTGCCAAATAGATGAGCAGCTGCTTGCGCTCTTCCTCGGTAGGAGCGATGGTGGCGTAGGAATAATAGACGTGATGGCAGTAATCCTCAACATGCGGCAACTGGAGGGGCGTATCCGCGAGCATTTTGTCATAGATCGCGGCAATGTTGCGGCGGCGGTTATTCCAATCATCCAGATATTTCAGTTTGACGCTGAGCATGGCACCCTGGAGCTCATCTAGGCGGTCTTGAAAACCGACCACTTCATGGATGAATTTGACCCGCTGGCCGACATAGCGCAACATGCGGATCTTTTCATTGAGCTCGTCGTCGCTGGTGGTGATGATGCCGCCATCGCCGTAGGCACCCATGTTCTTGCTGGGGTAGAAGGAAAAGGCGGCTGCATGGCCAAGGGAACCGGTGCGGCGGCCCTTGTAATAGGCACCATGGGCATGAGACGCGTCTTCCATGACCCACAGGTTATGCTTTTTGGCCAATTCCATGAGCGGGTCCATATCGACGACGTGGCCATAGAGATGAACAGGGATGATGGCTTTGGTCTTCTCGGTGATGAGCGGTTCAACCAGCTCCGCGGTCATGTTGTAGGTTTTTGGATCCACATCACAGAAAACGACTTTTGCGCCGCAATATGAGGCGGCGAAAGCGGTGGCGACATAGGTGTTACAAACAGTGATGACTTCGTCACCGGGCCCGACTTCCATCGCTTCGAGGATGATATGCAGCGCTTTGGTGCCGCTGGAGACACCGATCGCGTATTTACTATCGCTATACTTAGCAAATTCCTCTTCAAATTTGCTTAGATATGGTCCGAGGGTGTATTTACCGGTCGGAAGCACTTTCTTGACGGCTTCCATCACCTCGTCACCGATCTCTTCCCACTGACGTTCCAGATGGCCGCTGCCGATCTTGGTCGGTTTTGTGAGCGCTTCCACCCAATCGGGAATTTCAATCTTTCTGCTCAGGTCAATCTTGGTCATGTTCTACTCCTGTTTTTATTTTTTAAAAAATTGCGGAAGGAATTCTTTATGCGCTTCGAGCATCTCATCCACCAGCGCGACGGCGGTGGGGTAATCAGGCACGAGCGGGTTTTGCAGCATTGCCAGGATGGCATCTTTGCGGGAGCCGCTGACGGCCGCTTTGACAGTGGCGGATTCCCAGGCCTTGGCCTGCTGGCAGAGTGTGCGGATGGAATCCGGCAGCTTGCCCATCACCAGCGGCGTGACGCCATGGGCGCCAACCACGCAGGGGACTTCAACGGACGCATCCGGCGGGAGATCGGAAATGGCGTCGCCGTTACGGGCAACAACGATCTGGACATCGCGGCGGTCGAGCATGAGCGAGAGGATGAGGTTGACGGCTGCCTCTGAATAACGGGCGCCGCCACGCTGGGCAAGCTCTTCCGGTTTGACCAACACATGGGGATCCGCGTATTTTTTGAGCAGATCCTGTTCCACCGCGAGCACAGTTTCGCCGCGAGATTTTTCCGCCGCTTTGGCTTCAGCCAGGCGGGCAGGGTGGTAATAGTAGTACTGCAGATAATAGGTGGGAATCACACCCAGCGTGCGGATCAATTCCGGCTCCAGATGGGGCATCTCCTCATTTTCCGCAAATTTCTCGAGATTATCCATCAGGCTTTGGGTCATATCCTGGCCCTTGATGAATACTTTACGGACCCAGTTGACATGGTTCAAGCCAACCCATTCCAGGAACACATCGCGCGGTTCAACATGGAAGGCTTGCGCCATACCCGCGATCATGTTGATGGGATTGTTGCAGAGACCGACCACATTCAGATCGGTGTGTTTGAGAATGGCTTCGGTCATGATGCCGGACGGGTTGGTGAAATTGATGAACCACGCGTCCGGGGCGTATTTGTGCATATCTTTGGCGATATCGAGTGTGACGGGGATGGTGCGGAAGGCCTTGAATGTGCCGCCCGGCCCGGTGGTCTCCTGGCCGATGACGTTGTATTTGAGCGGGATCTTTTCATCAAGGATGCGAGCCGCCATTTTTCCGACACGCATGGAGGAAAGGACAAATTTTGCCCCTTCGACCGCCTGCGGTCGGTTGGTGGTGAGGGTGACTTTGGTGTCCATCTCCGCATATCGCACCATGCGCTGGGCCATGCCACCGACGATATCGAGGCGTTCCTGATCGATATCATACAAAGTGATCTCGCCTACCTGCAGGTTGGATTCATTCTGGATGAAGCCATCGATCAGTTCCGGGGTATAGGAACTACCGCCCCCGATGACTGCTATTTTTTCGATGCCTGGTCTTTCCATTCTTGTACCTCCGTTTCAAGCTGCTTTACCCGTTTTAATACCTGAATATACTGCTCGCCATAATCGATCTCGCTCCAGGCGAGCATGAGCAGATCCAGCGCGTGGATGAGCAGCACGGAGAGTTCCACATCTTCCCCGCGGGCCGCTTTGGTGATGATGGTGGTGTTGATCTTATGCGCCTGATTTTGTTCTGCATTGGCGTCCGCAAGCGCTTTTTCAGCCGCATCCCAGTCGCCTTCTTCGGCATACTGCCCCGCTTCTTTCGCGAAACTGCGGGCGCTGCCCGCGTGGAGGATGAGTTGAAAAAGTACCTGCTCCATTTCCTGTGAGATTGCCATTAATGCTCCTTGTATAATTCCATTTTATTGTAAATGTTGTCCATTATCAAATTGAATCGGTTTCCAGGTGCCGTTGTTGTTGTGGTGATATTCGGAGATGCCGCAGGCGATCCAGGGGCCGACAGCGCGCCAAACTGAGAGGTCTTTTTCCTGCAGATGCTGGGTGAGCACGCTGAGCAGTCCCCAATGGAGGACGATGAGCACGCGTTCACCGTGATGTTTTTCAGCGATAGCGTCAAAGGTGGTGGTGACGCGGTTGACAAAATTATCAGCGCTTTCACCGGAAGCCCAAAGGGCAAATTTGACCAGCGGCAGGGTGAGCTTTGGACCGGAAAGGTCCGGCTCAAACCATTTCATTGACTGCCCTTCGAGCCAGCCATAATAACGCTCTTTCAAACCATCAACCGGAACGGGTTCCATATTGATGGCATTACCGATGATGCTGGCTGTGGTCATGGCGCGCCCAAGGGGTGAGCAGTAGAAAGCATCAAAAGATTGACCGCGAAAGTGCTGCGCTGTTTTGTGCGCGTCCTGTAAACCCCTTTCAGAAAGGGGGCCATCGGTCTGGCCGTGGATCTTCTGGCTGGTGATGGTCTGCGTTTCGGCGTGGCGAACTAACACCACCTGTGTTGATTGTTTCATTGAAAAAACCGTTCTTAATTTAGCGGTTGTGCTGAATCTGCCACGCAGCGGAACCCGACGAAGGGATTCTTTCTGCGGGGGGTGTGCATGCGGATGTGAAAAGTTTGCGCTTCCTCCGGACCATCGAGCCAATCTCCGCCGCGCAGCGGCGCGCGCAGCTGGGAGGGCTGGCCGCCGCCGATCCATTCCCACACGTTGCCGGCCATATCCTGACAGCCGTAAGGGCTATCGCCCTGCGGGGAGTATTTCCCGATAGGAGTGGTATCGCCGGAAAAGACGTTGGCGTTGTCAATGCTCCACTCGTTACCCCAGGGCCAGGTGCGGCCATCGCTGCCGCGGGCGGCTTTTTCCCACTCTTCATTGGTGGGAAGGCGCTTTCCGGCCCATTCGGCGTATGCGGTAGCGCTAAACCAGTTCACTTCCACGACCGGGTGATCGGCTTTCCCTTCGGGATAGGTCACTCCGCGCCAGTGTGATGGCTGGTCATGCCCGGTGGCATCGACAAAGAGTTTGTATTCCGCGTTGGTGACCGGGGTAAGGTCAATGAAGTATTCCGCTGTCTGCTGTTTTTCCTGATCTTCGCCAAAAAGGAATTCTCCGGCGGGGATCTTAACCATTGCTTTTTCGATTTTTCCTGCCTTAAAGAGCGGGAGTTTTTTCTCTGCCATTTTTTTACTCCTAAGAAATCATTTCTTCTTAATCTTTAAACGTATTGATAAGCCAATAATAGGCAGCGATAAACGCTGCAAGATAATAAATTGCGGTAGCGATGGAGATAGGCGCGGGGGTGATACCGACTGATACCTGTCCGGCTTCGGCTCCGCCCAGAATAAGTTGGATGGAGATAACCAGCGCCATGAAGAGTGTCATGGCAAGCACAGCGATCCAAAAACGTCCTTTCTTGTGGCCAATGGATTGGGCTGTGAGGACGCCCTGGACGGCGCTGACAGCCAGAAAGGCGACGCGGAACAGAATGAGGGCGATGATACTGGCTGAAAGGAGCAAGGCATTACTGGTAGAGATCGCTTCGACCGTGATGTTGGATGCGGTGTTGCCAAACAACACCTGGAAGCCAGCGCCAACAAGGATGATACCGGTAAAAACCTGCGCTACGAGCCCTGCGCCAAAACCAAGCGCCAAGCCGTCCGCCATGAGGGCGGGGGCAGGCTGGTCTTTACTTTTGATCCTGAGCACGATCAGCATGCCAAGCCCGATGAAAAGGGCGGCTATGAGGGCGCTGAAAAAGATAAATGAAAAATCGAGCGGCTGTCCGGTAAAACCAACTGATGCAGCGCCTTGATACATGACCTGGCGCAGAATACTGCTAAAAAATTGATTAATGAGATTGGTGACGAGCCAAAGGCCAATGCCCCAATAGACCAGGTCGCGCTTGTAGTCCGGGCTATAGCGGCTGATGAGCCCCATCGGCAGCCCGGGTGAAAAGATGAAGATAAAACCGCTGGCGATCACCAGCAAGGCACGCAAAAACATAGGAGACCCTTTGTATTTAAATTGTAGTTGAGCTTAAAATCTATTGTTCCTGTCCTTTGAGGGCGGTCATGATCTGTTCAAAGATCTTTTCGCCATCGATCATGCCATAAGCAACGGAATCGATATTTTCAACGACGATACCGAGCGGTTCAGCGACCTGATCGATACTGCGTTTCTTGAAACGCGCCTGGGGGGCGATGAGGACGATATCGACCGGGTCTTCCGCGAAATTCCAGCGGCCAATCTCTGGTACGTCAATCGCTTTGATCTCAAAAGGAACGCCTGCTTCTTCGGCCACTTTGGTGGTTTTTTGCTCGATCAAGCTGGATGACATGCCAATCGCGCAAACCATTAGAACTCTGATTTTCTTTTTTTCTGCCATTTCTTCTCCGAAAATGAAAATATTTTGACTTGATGGTTAGTATATCATCTAAGTTTTGGAAAATAATCACCATGCTGGTCGAGATAATCATCAAGGATCGCGCGGGCGATCTCGAATGAAGGTACGAGCGGATGGATGGTGAGCGCTTTGAGGGCCAGATCGTATGAGCGCTCAACCGCAGCCTGGATGGTGAGCTGTTCGTACGCTTTGACCGCGTTCAGCAACGCCAAATTTTCAGCGGGGATAGTTCCAACCGCAAAGGGGCGCACAACGCCATTGGAAACGAGGCAGGTCGCTTCAACGACAGCGTCGTGATCCATGCCCGGGATAGCACCGCGGTTGGGAACGTTGAGGATCATCAGTTTAGACGCATCGGTGAGCGCTTTGATGACGTTTAAGGCAACTGCGGAATATCCTTCAGCGGATTCATCCATCGCCTGTTCCACATCCAGCTCATTGGCCGATTCCATTTTTACCTGTTCAAATGTTTTACCGGTTTCAAGCGACATGTAGGTGCCGTGGCGCTGATCGAGGTAACGCAGGTAGATGGCGTGGATCTTGGCGGGGTCGTCTTCCTCATCGCGGATGCGGGCGAGACTGCTGTAGAGCTCGTCATTAAAGGGCTGGATCTGCAAGGCGCGGCTGATACCGGATTTGACCAGATTCTCCACTGATTCGCGCGGGTGATAATAGAAGTAATTGTATTCATTCGGCAGCGCGCCGCGCGCCGCGATTTCCGCCCGGGTGACATGGATGTGATCGAGGTATTCATCCACGGCGGGATCATCGCTGAAGATCTTTGGCAGCATATCAACGCCATCCAGATAGAGCGCGCGCATCCAGCCGAGGTGGTTGATGCCGTAATAATCGGGGAAAAGACGGTCGTAATCCACATTGAGCAGCTGGGACGCACCGCGCATCATGTTGGCGGGGTTGTCACAAATGCCGACCGTATGTTCGAAACCAGCGACGCGGGTGATGGCTTCGGTGACGATACCGGCGGGGTTGGTGAAATTGATCAGCCAGGCATGCGGCGCAAGTTCTTTGATGAGATGGACATAATCGAGAATGACCGGGATGGTGCGCAGCGCCATGGCGAAACCGCCGGGACCGGTCGTTTCCTGGCCAAGGACACCATATTTGAGCGGCACCTGCTCATCGATGACCCGTGAGGCAATTGACCCTTCACGGAAGGTGGTGACGATATAGTCCGCGCCCTTAATAGCTGCGCGCGCATCGGTGGTCCATTGCAAGTCGAATTTGGGCTGCTTGACCAGGCGCGGTTTACAGGCGAGCTTGATCAGCTCGAGGCGTTCGGGGTCGATATCCATCATGCAGACTGTATCGAGTGGGAGCTGATCCTGAAAATTGAGAATACTTTGAATGACGAGCGGGGTGCGCACACCCCCTGCACCAATAAATGTTAGTTTCATAATTCCCTTCTATAAAAAAGGGGACGCGGCACGCCGCATCCCCTGATCGAACGATGAAAAAGCGGGCCTAGTGCTTGACGGCTGCTTCTTCTTTTTCCATCACCTGTTTCTCCCAGGCCTTGAAGGCGGGGAACCAGATGATGCCTGGAATGACGAATTCAACAAGCAATGCAAGAATGATCGCGCGCCAGTCGTAGCCGGTGGCGAGGAACATCAGGATCGGTGTTGGCAGCGTCCAAGGCGCTGCAATGTAGGTCGGGTTGACCAACCCAGCCGCGGTGGCGAGGTATGCAACCGTGGTGTTGAGGAAGGTGATGACGATGAAGGGGATGGCCAAAACGGGGTTGAAGATGACCGGGGCACCGAAGGTGATCGGTTCATTGATATTGAAGATACCGGGCCAAACACCCAACCAGCCGACTCTGCGGAGCCGCTCAGATTTGGAGCGGGTGAAGTAGATGGCGAGCGGCAGGGTTGCGCCGGAGCCGCCGGGAACTACGAAGGAGCGGAAGAGCTCGGTGTAGATCGCTGTTGGTTTCATACCAGCTGCCACTGCCTGCGCGTTGGCGGCGATGTTTGCCTGCCAGACGGGTTGGAGGGCGATACCGATGGTGAGGTCACCATGGATACCCATGGTCCACAGGAATGCGTGGAAGGTTTCCGCAATGGCTGCCGCGACATAGGTGGAAGCAGCGGGAACGACCGCGCTGAGGACCTGGAACAGGCCGGCCGCGAGATCGAAGTTGAGCACGAAGCGGATCAGCCACCAGCCGAATGCCAAAACGGCACCGGGGACGAGGGCTGCGAACGCAGCGGTGATTGCCGGGGGAACGCCATCGGGCATCTTGATGACCATGTTGCGTTTCATGAAGAAGTTGAACACCTCAACAGAGATAACAGCAACCACGATCGCGGTAAACATACCGGAATTGTCCAGGAATGTGCCGGCTTCGCCATCCGGAAGTCCGGGGCTGGCGACGAGGATAAAGGACATGAAAGCAAAGAATACCGGCATGAGGGCATCCAAGCCACGGCGGCGGGCCAATGAATAGGACACTGAAAGAACAACATACAGTGACAGCAGCCCGAAGGTGACGCTGAAAACGCTCCATAGTGAACCGGAGATATTCTCTGGCAGGACACTCTCAAAATAGCATGCTGCTTCATCCCGGAAGCAAAGCGGGAATTGCAGGACGACCAATACGAGCGCGCCGACAATGATCAGCGGCATGAGGGCGACAAAACCATCACGGATGGAGGCAAGGATTGGCTGATCGAACACGGGAGCCAATTTCTCCATAAAGCCGGTCATGGCATCTGCCCAGTTTTTCTTTTTTTCTGGCATTTGACTTACTCCTTTTTAATTAATAAGATTGATAAGAATTGATTGGTCTACAACACGTTTATATATCGCGTCCCGAGGCACCTCCTTTTTCAGATGAATTTTTATAAAGTGTGATTATGAAACGATAAGTGCAAACTCCCTGGAAAATAAAACACCCTGCTGTTGAAGCAAGGTGCTGGCATGTTGAACGGAAAGGATTCGGCGAATCCAAATAAAAGCAAATAGAGCTGAAAGGGTTCCAGAGTATTGATCCATGTTAATCTTCCCTTTTTGTTATTATCATTATACAAGAAACCACCGAATTTTTGACCATGAAATTTGGCTTAACTTCAGTGACGGTCATCATGTACTTTTAATAAACACACTTTACGCATGGTGGTTACGACTTAACCATATCAAATTTATCGTGTGTTTTCAAGTATTTCCAGATAAGAAAACACCCCGTGATTTCTTATTCCGGATTCGAAATTTGAACAAAAAAACCCTCACAGGAGGGTTTTTGATGCCGAAGGTGGGAATCGAACCCACAATCCCAAGGGAACACGAGTTTGAGTCGTGCGCGTATGCCAGTTCCGCCACTTCGGCTAGTGTGATGGAAGTATATCCAAGAAAATTAACGCGGTCAAGACGTGGAAAAGGCGAGATGGGCATATAATTGTTTCAAAAAACAGGAAAAATGAAATTATGCGATTAGGGATCATCGGTTTGCCCCAGGCAGGAAAAACGACCATATTTAACGCGCTCACCGGCGGAGACCAACCAGTCGGCGCGTCGATCGGGCGGATGGAGGTGACCACCGCGGTGATCGATGTGCCTGACCAGCGGGTAGATGATCTTTCGGCGATGTTCAATCCGAAGAAAACGATCTATGCCAAAGTGAATTATGCTGACGTGGCCGGGCTGGGCGGGGGACAGGATAAGGGTGAGATCAGCGGCCAGCTGCTGAACCAATTGACGCAGATGGACGGATTCATTGAGGTGGTGCGCTGTTTTGAAAGCACGATGGTGCCGCATGTGCATGGCAGTGTGGACCCACTGCGCGATATCGCGCAGATGGATACAGAATTCCTGCTGAATGACCAGATCATGGTGGAACGCAAGCTGGAACGGCTGGCGGAAGAGCGCAAGAAAGGCGCGGGGCGCGACAAGGGATTGATCGAACGTGAGATCGCGTTATTTGAGCGCCTGCAGGCGTTCCTGGGAGAGGGAAAACCATTACGTGATATCACACTGACGGATGAGGATGAGAAGATCATCTCTGGTTTTGGTTTCTTGAGCCGCAAGCCGCTGATGATCCTTTTAAATCTGGGTGACGGACAAGCGCAGCCGGATATCGTTTACGCGCACCAGCGCAGCAGCACTCTCGGATTGCAAGGGAAATTGGAGATGGAGCTGGGACGGTTATCCCGCGAAGATGCGGAGATGTTCATGGCGGAATATGGGATCGAGGAGCTGGGGCTGAGCCGGATGATCCGTGCTTCCTATGAGCTGCTGGGATTGCTCTCGTTCTTCACTGTGGGTGAAGATGAGGTGCGGGCATGGACAGTGCGCCGAGGGGCGCTGGCACCGGAAGCAGCAGGAGAGATACACACCGACCTGGAAAAAGGATTCATCCGGGCGGAAGTGATCACGTATGATGACCTGATGGCGTGCGGCTCGATGGCAGAGGGACGGGCGAAGGGGAAGCTGCGCCTGGAGGGAAAGCAATACCCCGTTCAGGACGGGGATATCATTTCTGTTCGTTTTAGCGCTTAGACACTAGCTTCTTAAATATTCTTCCAGCGCGGGCAGGTCTGTCCGAGAGGTGAGGTTGATGCTGAGCGGAGTCACAGCGACCTTTTTCTCAATGCGGACGGTGTATACATCGTTGCCGGGCGTCATATCACTTTCATCCAAAATAAGGGATGGTTTTTTGTCTTTCTCTTTCTTTTGCTTAGGAATACCAAGGGAAGGGTGAAAATAGCGGACATCGGCCAGCGGGGTCACCTGCCAGGGGGTGTCGACTGTCGCGCCAACCGGCACAACGACATTGAGGATATGCACATCATCCGGCATGCGTTTTGCAAGCATCAATTCCGCAAACAGCCTGGTGAAGTGGGCAGCGATGGTGAAATCAACCTCGTCATGGTATTCGTCCCAGGTTTCAAAAAGAATCTGCTGGGACATTGCCAATCCCGGGATTCCAAGTGAAGCCGCTTCGATGGTAGCACCGACAGTGCCGGAATAGGTAATATCGGTTGCGAAGTTTTCGCCAAAGTTGATGCCGCTGACAACCAGATCGGGTTTTTGCGGCGCGATCTCAAAAATGCCATGGGCGACAGACTGGGAGGGAGAGCCGCCGACGGCGTAAATATCCCACTCTTTACCGTTGACGGTGAGTTTTTTCGGGGTGATGACACGGTCTGCGTTCTTTAATACGCCGCGGCCGGTGGCTGACATGTGGTCGCGCGGGGCGGCAACGGTGACATAGCCGAGATCATCGAGCGCTTCGGCGGCGGCCCACAGGCCGGGAGAATCGATTCCATCGTCATTGGATAAGAGAATGTGGATGTCTGAGTTTTTCATGATTTACCTTTTCTATAAAGAACACGGAGCGGTTGATCCGCTCCGGATTGATGAGTGCCCCCGGCAGAATTCGAATCTGCAGCCTTTTGCTCCGCAAGCAAACGCTCTATCCAATTGAGCTACGAGGGCATGGGAACCATTCAACCATACTATACCGCAGGGGCCAAAAACCGTCAAGCAAGAGAAGAAAAGCCAGGCCAGGCGGCTGTTTTTGCGGCTTATTCCTGCGGGAGGGTGATGTTTTGCAGGGAACGGTAGAATGGGCGCAAGCGCTTGTACATTTTCAGATAGACCTCACGATAGAGTTGGTCGTAGACGGCATGGGCGTTTGGCTGGGGCTGGAAGGTATCTCCTAGGCGGGTCATAGCCGCAATGGCGCTGGGATAATCGGGATGCAGCCCGACCCCAACCGCGGCATTGATAGCCGCGCCCAAGCCAGACGCTTCATAGATATGAGGGCGTGAGACCGGCAGGCCAAACACATCCGCGGTGAGCTGCATGGCGGCATCGCTCTGGCTGCCGCCGCCAGCCACGCGCAGCTGATCGATGGGGACTTTTGATCGTTTTTCAGTGCGTTCCTTGCCATCGCGCAGGGCATAGGCAAGCCCCTCCAGAATGGCGCGGTAGACGTGGGCGCGGGTGTGGGAATCGTTGAAACCGATGATGGCGCCGCGCGCTTCCGGGCCGGGATAGCGCAAACCGGGCGACCAGAACGGCTGCAGGACGAGCCCCTGAGAACCGGGCGGCACCTGCTTGACAAGATCTTCAAATAGATTTTCCGGTTCCACGCCGCTCTCTTCCGCCATGCTGCGCTCGCGCAAGCCAAACTCCTGTTTGAACCAGCTGACCATCCAGTAGCCGCGGTAGATCTGCAATTCCATGTTATAGGCGTGCGGCACGGCGGCGGGATAGGGCGGGATGAGAGGGATGATCTCGATATAGTTCTTGTGGGTGGTGTTGATGGTGGCGGTGGTGCCATAGCTGAGGCAGGCCACATTTGGTTCGAGACTGCCGGCACCAAGCACCTCGCAGGCTTTATCGGCAGCGGAGGCGATCAACGGTAGGCCAGCCGGCAACCCTGTTTCCTGCGCTGCTGCGCGGGTGATCTCGCCCAGGGTCTGACCGACCGGAACGATGGTGACCAGTTTTTCGGGTTCGATGGCAAGCGCCTGCCAATACCAATGCGATGGGGCGGCCCAGGCCTGTTTCTTATAATCGAGCGGCATGTACCCGACCTGGCTGCCAACCGAATCGATGAACTGGCTGGTGAGCTGATGGATCAGGTATCCGGAGAGATAGGTGAATTTATGGGTTTGCTTCCAGATATCAGGCTGGTTCTTGGCGAGCCAATTGACTTCCGCTTCCGCCTGAAGGTAATTGACGGTGGGGCGCATTCCGATCAGATCGAATGCCAACCCCCATAAACCGCGCACAGGTTTGAAACCTTCCTCCCGGCGCTGGTCGAGCCAGACAATGGCGGGGCGCAGGGGTTTGCCGTTTTTATCCAGATTGACCACTGTCGCGCGCTGGGCGGTGAGGGAGACGGCAGCGATCTGTTTGCTATCGACACCATCTTTGGCGAGCAAGCCGCGGCAGGCCTGGCAGAGCGCGTCCCAATAGACCCGCGGATCCTGCTCAGCCAAACCTGGCCGAGTAGAGTAATAAGGCTCGATTGGAACGCGCTGCTTGGCGATCAGGTCGCCGCGCAGGTTGAAAAGAAGCGCACGAACGGATTGGGTTCCGCAGTCGATCGCCAGTAAGTGTTCTGCCATAGGTCCTCCGATATTATTCTATTTGATGAAACCCCAGCGTTTCGATTTTTGCACACGGTCCATATCGAGAGCGAGTGTTCCGCCTGGATTCATTATATTATGCGGATCGAAGTGTTGTTTAAGCAATCGGATGAGATGCATGCATTCTTTCCCAATCTGGTTTTCCAGCCAGGGCGCGGTTTGTTTACCGATGCCGTGATGGTGGCTCATAGCCGCGCCGGAAGCCTGGATGGCATCAAGAATGCCATACTGCAGGGTGAGATAATCGTTGATGCCGGAATCACGGATGATGAATATGAAATAGAGGTTGGCGCCCTGCGGGTAGGCGTGGGAAATATGGGTCATGCAGATGGTGCGCGGGCGCTGTTTGACAAAGGCGCGCACCTGCGCATGGACTTTGGGCAACTGTTCCCAGGTGACGGCACATTCGAGGGTATCGATGATGATGCCAAAATCATTAAGGTCCTCGCGCATATAGGGGTCGGTGAAACGAGTATGCTCCCAGCGTTGGGTGACGCCGAAAGGCGTCAGCTGCAGACCTCCTTTTTCGCTGCAAACCTGATGGATCTTACTTTTAACCAGGCGCGTGAATTCGCGGTCGCCATCGGCTGTGCCGAGCAGCAGGCAGCGCTGCATGGGCTGATAGCCGAATAAGCGCAGGAATTTATCAGCGATGGTATCGTGAATGTGGTAAATGCGCATGGCTGTATCGGTCTCTTCCGGGTCGGAAAGGCGGAAAACGGACGGATAACCAAATTCACCCTGCATGACCTCGCGGTACGCTTCGACAGCCTGTTCCCATGACTTGAAAAGATAGCTGAAACGTTGGGTATTATGCGGGCGATGTTTAAACACGCGCAGGGTGACCGAAGTGAGAATGCCAAAGCAGCCTTCCGAACCGATCATGATCTGATCGAAATCAGGACCGGTCGCGGCGCGCGGGTGATCCTGTGTGCGCAAGGTGCCGGCCGGGGTGATGTATTCCTGCGCGATGACGATATCTTCGATCTTGCCATAGTAGGTGGAATTCTGGCCGGCGCCGCGGGTGACCACCCAGCCGCCTACGCTGGAATGTTCAAAGGATTGCGGGAAATGGCCGCAGGTATAGCGGTCGTCAGCGCCGAAGCGCTCCGGCGCATGGTTGAGCACTTGTTCAAGGGCGGGGCCGTAGATACCGGGCTGAACGGTGATGGTCTGATTGAGCGGGTCGAAATCGAGCACACGCACCATGTGCACACTCATATCGAGGCAGATACCGCCGAGCGGGGTCTCATAACCGCGGGTGACGGTGGAACCACCGCCATAGACCGTGATCGGGATGCGGTGACGATCGCAATAGGAGACGATCTTTTCGATCTCATCGGTGTCGCGGGGCGCGATGACGAGATCGGTGATATTCTCAATGATGCCCGCGCGTAAGCGCAGCGCATCGATCATGCCGGCGCCATAGCTGGCGCGGATGCGATCATATACGCCGGTGAAGACATTTTCCTGACCGCAGACGCGCTCGAAGTGTTTGATGTGCTTTGGGTCAAGCTTGAGGGGAAGCTGAGATGGCACCTGGTCCAGGCAGAGTTCCGGCTTGACAAAATCAGCATCCGACATTTCAAACGTATCGCGGATGAGCGCGTAGAAACCATGGTTGGGGTGTTTGAAGGCACGCGGATCATGCCATTTAAAGAGGGCGCGCATACTTTGCGCCGGAAGTTCTCCTTCGTACCAGTTGGGTGTGAATCGCTTATCTTTTGCCATCCTGATCCTCCTCATGCATATTCTATTTATTCTCCCGGGTTGGGGCTGTAATATTTGTGCCAGATCTCCAAATAGTGGGCCTGCTCGTGCTGCCAGCGCTGATGTGACCAGCCCAATTCGTGCTGCACCGCTGAACGGATTTTTGGCATTAGTTCACGTCCTCCCATGGGCAGAAGCATGCCGATGCGCGTGCGGCGCAAAAGGAGATCATCCAGGCGCATGATCGCTTCGGCTGACGCGGCGTATTTCAACTCTGCCCATAACGCCGGCAAGCCGTTGATCGGGCCCAGATCAGCGGATGATGACTGGTTAATGATGATATTTGCCTCCTGCCCGGAGCGGCCGAACAGCCGTCTTTTCGGCGCAGTGAGTGATTGCAACTGACGGCGGTTGATGGGCTGGATCAGGGGGAGTCTGCGGTCGACTTTGATGCGCTGACCGAGCACCTGTGAGGCCAGATCGAGGGTATCACGCGCCATGATGCGGAAGGTTGTCAGTTTACCGCCGCTGACCGTGACGAGCCCATCTTCAACCCACACCTGGTGGGCGCGGGATTCTTTTGACGGTGTGGCCGCGCCAGAATCGATGACCGGACGCAAACCAGAGAACGTAGACAGGATATCTTCATGGCTGATACCGCTATCAGGAAAGAGGGTGGAGATGCCTTCGAGGATGTAATCGATCTCCGCGGCAGCGGCAAATGGTTCAAGCCCGGGCTGGAAATTGCTGCCGGAATGGTCAATATCCGTGGTGCCGACCATGGTGGTTCCTTCCCAGGGGATGATGAACATGGCGCGTTTATCGCGCGGGTGAAAAAAGGTAACCGCTTCGCTGACGGGCAAGCGGCTGCCGGAGAGAATGATATGGCTGCCGCGCAAAGGGCGTATTTTTCGTATGGCGTTCAGATCGCTGCGTATTTCGTCACCCCACGGACCAGCCGCGTTGATAACCACTTTAGCCGGGATTTCACAGATGCCCTGCCGTCCGCGCGCCATATCCTGCATTACAACACCGCAGACATTGCCATGCGCGTCACGCAGAAGGTTGATGACCTTGGCGTAATTGAGCGCAGTACCGCCATCCTGAACGGACTCACGGATGATGCGGAAGACAAGGCGGGCATCATCGAGGATCGCATCATAGTAGCGGAACCCCTTCAGAAAACCCTGTGGCGACAAACCGGGGATGCTCTGCTGCATTTGTTCATAGGAAAGCGCGCGATGGTTCCAGCTGGCCGCCATGAGATCGTAGGTTGCCAACCCTACCTGGAACAGCCATGACGGGAAGTTGTAGGCGGCATAATTGGGCAGGTTGAAGGGAAGCGGATCGATCAGGGCGGGGGCTTCTTTAAGCAAACGCTGGCGCTCGGTGACTGATTCATAAGTGACTTGATACTGTTTGTTATAGAGATAGCGGAATCCGCCATGGACCAGCTTGGAAGAGCGGCTGGAAGTGCCGAAAGCGAAATCGCTGGCTTCGAGCAGCAGGGTCTTTAAACCTGCTGAGACAGCAGAGCGGAAAATACCCGCGCCGGTGATACCGCCGCCGATGATGATCAGATCGTATTTTTGTTCGATGCGGGTGAAAAGCTCGCTGCGCCACGCATCATCCCAGCGGATGGTTTTCATTGGATATCCTTTCCCATAAGGACGCGCTTTCCTGCATAATGCGCCGGGCTAGTTCGCCCGCACGGGCTGCATCCTGATCACGGGCACACGACCGGAGCTGCTGGTAAAAAGCACGAGAATGGTCACGGGTGTGCAGGTGGCTAAAATAAGGAACACCGATACACTGATAGAGCCCTTTGACGCTATTCATGAAATGAATAAAAAAGGTATTGCCTGCCTGTACCGTAAGCTGCCAGTGCAGCTCCCAATCGTAGGATGCAAATGACGCCGGGTCATCCGGCAGATCAGGCGATGTTTCCAGAAAAGCGGCAATCACCAATGGCGCGCGCAGGATGGCTGTGCTGATATATGTTGGGGCGAGAAGGATGCGGACGGAGAAGAGGTCTGTGATGAAGTTGCGCGGGAGCGGGTCCTGATATTGCGCCAGGGCGAGGGTGACGCCGAGGTTGCCTTCGAGCCAGAAATCGCGCACACGGGTGGGTTTACCATGCTGAATATCGATGAAACCATCGCGGGCGAGCCGCTGGAGGGCTTCGCGCAGGGTGGGACGGGTGACACCCAGCAGCTGCGCCAGCTCACGTTCGGGCGGCAGATTTGAATTGATCGGAAAAGTGCCATCCAGGAGGGCTTTGACCAGGCGGGTTTCCACCAGTTGGCCCGGTTTTGGGATCGGATTCCAGGATTGATTCAAATTCATGTTCACTGATAAGAGGTCATACCACTTATACTATAGCAAAAAATATCCGCCAATACAATGACGGATATCCTATTTGCCGAATGACGCTAAGCCGTGTAGGTGGAGGCGGTCACGTCGCCGCCCTCACCGGTCCAGTTGGTATGGAAGAATTCACCGCGCGGTTTATCGGTTCGTTCGTAGGTATGTGAGCCGAAGAAATCGCGCTGAGCCTGGATCAGGTTGGCAGGCAGGACATCGGCACGATAGCCATCGAAGAACGCGAGCGCGGAAGAGAAAGCCGGTACTGGCACACCCGCCTCGACCGCGGCTGTGACCACGCGCCGCAGGGAAGCGATGTTTTGGGTGACAACCTGCTGGAAGAATGGCGCCAGCAACAGGTTTTTTAGATCCGGGGTGAGGGAAAAAGCATCGCGGATGTGTTTGAGCAGCGCGGAGCGGATGATGCAGCCGTCGCGCCAGATGTTGGCAATGGACGCGTAATCCAGGTTCCAGCCATATTCCGCAGCGGCTTCACGGAAGAGCATGAAGCCCTGGGCATAAGAGATGATCTCAGCGACATAGAGCGCGTTCTCCAGGTCCATTTGGAGTGATCCTTTATCCTGCATCAGCAGCGCGGGCAGCGTGTTAAAATGCGTCGCGGCCTGTACCCTTTCTTCCTTGAGAGCGGAAAGGGCGCGGGCAAAGACCGCTTCGCTGATGAGGGTGAGCGGGATGCCCAGCAACAGGGCGGACTCTGAAGTCCAGCGCCCGGTACCTTTTTGGCCGGCCGCATCGAGAATATTCTCCACCAGCGGGCTGCCATCAGCATCCTGGAAGGCGAGGATATCACCAGTGATCTCAACCAGATAGGAATTCAATTTACCCTGGTCCCATTCTTTAAAAACGGATGCCATATCGGGGTAGGAAAGCTGCAGGATGTGGTTCATAACCGCGTAGGTTTCAGCGATGAGCTGCATGAAGCCGTATTCAATGCCGTTATGGACCATCTTGACATAGTGGCCGGCCCCATCCTCGCCCATCCATTCGCAGCAAGGCACATCCCCATCCACTTTGGCCGAAATTCCCTGCAGGATCGGGCGCACGCTTTCCCAGGCCTGGCGCGCCCCGCCGGGCATGATGGAAGGGCCGTTTCGTGCGCCAATTTCGCCGCCGGATACCCCCGCACCGATATAATGAATACCTTTTTCCGCCAGGTCATGGTGGCGGCGGATGGTGTCCTGGAAGAAGGAATTACCACCGTCGATGATGATATCTCCCGCTTCCAGCAAAGGGAGCAGGGCCTCAATGGTCTGATCAACCGGCTTGCCGGATTTGATCATGAGCATGATCCGGCGCGGGCGCTCCAGATGGTCGACAAGCTCCGGCAGCGATTCGGCTCCAACGATATCTCGTCCTGCAGCGCGTTCGCGGATGAAATCCTGTGTTTTGTCCGCGGTACGGTTGTAGACAGCAACCGAAAAGCCATGGTCGCTCATATTAAGCACCAGGTTCTGGCCCATGACTGCCAGCCCGATCAGCCCGATATCAGATTTCTTCATAGGTTACTCCTTCCGCTGCTTATGTATAACATAAGAAAACCAAAAAACCACCGGCGGGGTGGCGCAGGTGGTTCTGCAATATTTACTGCTGATATTAGGCCTGATCGTCTTTGATCACATCTTCAAGCAGTTTGACAGTCTTGAAGGTGTTGTCTTCCATGGAGATCATGAGCATGATGAATTCGCCATAGCCATACATAATGACGGCATACAGCGCTCCCAGGATGAGGATGCCGAACGCGCCAACAAGGCCGACGAAGAACCCCGCATTTGCATCATAGCCAAGCATGGACCACAGACTGCCGCCGGCAAATGAAGCGACCAGAGTGCCAAGGGCACCCAGGACAGAGAGCGCTGCGGTGATGATGCCCAGTACTTTGAGTACGGTTGCGAGAATGCGCAGTACGCCAAATCTATTTTTCATGATTACCTCCTCAATGGTAATGAATATTGATTTCTATTTTCTATTATATACATAAACGGGGATGAATTGCATATAAAGCCAAACGCCTGGGTGAGGGGGGCACCCAAGCGTTTGGTAATCATTTTATATCATATTAGGGCGATAAATGCAAATAGAATTTACATTATTTTAATAAACACTAAAAATATTTAAATCAGGTGTGATGCTTTATATTGATCGGCCACTGCCAGCGCTTCCTGCGCGGCGATGCGGTTTGCTTCGGAGTCGCTGCCGAACATAAGGGCCAATTCACCCAGACGCTGCTGGCCGCGCAGCTCTTCCACCACTGTGTGGGTGCGGCCCTGATCGACCCGTTTATAAACATGAAAGTGCTGGTTGCCATAGGCAGCGAGCTGGGCGAGGTGGGTCACACATAAGACCTGGTGGCTGTTACCCAATTGCCATAATTTCTCGCCTACGATCGCCCCCACGCGGCCGCCAATGCCCTGGTCAATCTCATCGAAAATGAGCACGGGAATGGTATCCGCTTTAGCAAGCACATTCTTGAGGGCGAGCATCAGGCGTGACGTCTCACCGCCGGAGGCGATCTTGACCAGCGGTTTGAGACCTTCGCCCGGGTTGGGTGCGATGAGGAATTCGGCCTGGTCGATGCCGCTGCGGGTAAAGCGCACGCAGGTTCCATCAGCGACGGGAACGCCATCCTGATCGGGTTTATGCTCTAGAGAAACGGAAAAGCGTGCACCGGCCATCTTTAGGTCAGCCAGCTCCTTTTCGACCTGTTCACTGAGCGACCGGGCCGCGGACTGCCTGGCGGCGGATAGTGCTAACGCGACCTCACTGAGCTGCTGCATCAGCATTGATTCGTGCTGTTCCATTTCCTGGATGCGTTCCTCCGCGTGGGAGATGTTCTCCAGTTGAAGGCGGGCGTGATCCGCAAAATCCAGAATGGATTGTTCATCGGAGCCATATTTCTTCTTGAGGGTGGTGATGAGCACCAGCCGATTTTCCACCTCGGTCAGGCGGCGGGGATTGAATTCGATCTGATCCATGTACTCCTGCAGCGAGAGACTGACATCCGCCAGCTGGGCAGCGGCGGCCTCGCTCTGGTCAGCGAGATCCTGGAGACTATCATCGATATGCGCCAGGCGCTGGATGGATTGGGTTACCTCACCGAGCATGCCGCTGATGGATTGCGTATCCGGCGTACTTTCTTCCAGCAGGGTAAAGGCGGTCTGGGCCAGGGACGCCAGTTTTTCCGCGTTGGCGAGACGGGTGAGTTCACTGCGGAGCGTATCTTCCTCTCCCGGTTCGAGGCGGGCAGCATCGATCTCCTGGATCTGGTAAGTGAGCAGATCGGTCTGGCGGGCGGCGTCCTGTTCTGTTTTGCGCAGGGTTTCCAATTCAGCGCGTACCTTCTTCATCTGTTCATACACCTGCTGGTATTGCTCCAGAAGGCGGCTGTCGTCGGCATAGCGATCGAGCAGATTGAGATGTTCGCGGACGGTGAGCAGAGAAAGGTGTTCGGATTGGCCGTGGATATCAACCAGATAGCTGCCGATCTCGCGCATGAGGGTGACACTGGCCGCATGCCCATTGATGCGGGCAGCATTGCGCCCATTGCGGCGGATCTCACGATTA
Organism: uncultured Pelolinea sp.; assembly: GCA_964612815.1. Taxonomy (GTDB): domain Bacteria; phylum Chloroflexota; class Anaerolineae; order Anaerolineales; family Anaerolineaceae; genus Pelolinea. The sequence continues at coordinate 464,477 of CAZTCV010000001.1, forward strand.
AAAATGATCTCCTGATCATTATCCAGCAATTCTTCCGCTGCGAGGAGGGCGATGATCTCTTTGCGGTTTTGATCGGGAATGGTAAAGACTGCTTCCAGGGTGGCACGGTCTGCATCAGAGCGGATCATGGTGCCTTCGGCACGCCCGCCCATGAGCGCTTCAATCGCATCGAGCAGGATCGATTTGCCGGCACCGGTCTCACCTGTGAACGCGGTCAGCCCGCTGCCAAAGAGCAGCTCGAGTTGATCGATGATGGCAAAATTTTCTATCCGCAATTCTTTCAGCATGGTTGGTGTTACTTAAATGATATCCCTTTCAGGCGGTAATAGACCGCCGAGGTGACCATGACCAGATAGGCGCCACGCCAAATGAGCGGCAGGAGACCATAGATGTTGAAGCTGCCCATGGCAAATGATTGCAGGAATGAAAGAAGGGATACGAGAAAAACAGGGAGCGCACCCAGCGCGCTGCCAGCGGCCGCGGTAAGAAAGAGCGCATTGGAGCGGCGGTTCTTGATCACAAGACGCAGCACCCGCTCGATCAGCATACCGGCAAAAGGGGCGACAAACAAAGTAAAGAAACCCAGAAAGCTGACAAAATTCGCGCCGATGAAAGAGATGACAGCCGCGATGACAGGCGCAATGATGACATCGGCCGCGCGCGCAGTATTGAATACCTTTTGCTGCCCGCGCACACATTCCCTGCAGCGGTAACCGGTCGGGGTTTGGACGGCGCACTGCATGCAAATCGGTTTCTCGCAGCGGTTGCAGCGCAGGAATGTTTCCCGGTCGGGGTGATTGGCGCAAAAGAGGGTATCGGGATCAGTCATGATTTCTCCATTGATGCAATTATACCTGTGACTGAAAAAGGCCTGGATCGCGCTATTGATCTGGAAAAGCAGGGTTTTGTTCGAGATAGCGGTTAAGGGAGCGGTAGAAATATCCGGGATCATGGAATCGGATAAAGATGGTGTTGTGGTCACTGGCTGTAACGCTGATATTGTCATCTTCGCGGGTGACGACGGGCGGGTGGCCGTCGATGCTGAGCACTGCTTCATAACCCGCGTGAACCTTGATCTTGACGCATGCACCCTCCGAGAGGACGATGGGGCGATCCGGTGAGAGATGCGGCGCGATCGGGACCATGATGATATTGCGGATATCAGGCGGGAGGATGGCGCCGCCGGCCGCCAGGGCGTAAGCGGTGGAGCCGGTGGGGGTGGCTGCGATGATGCCATCAGCCACATAACTCGCCATCGGGTATCCATCGACCTCGGTGGTGAGGCGCACCGGGCGGACGTATTGGCCGCGGCAGACCACCACCTCGTTCACGACCTGCCATTCACCAATCTGTTTGCCCGCGCGCCAGTGACCGGCACGCAACATCATGCGTTTTTCCAGCCGGTAATCACCGGAAAGGAGCCGTGGCAGAAATTCACGCCATTGATCGGGCTGTAACTCGATCAGGAATCCCATTGTGCCGAGGTTGATGCCGACAATGGGAATGCCGGGCGCGGAACAGAGATGGGAAGCGCGCAGCATGGTCCCATCCCCGCCAAGAACAATGATCGCATCGATCTTCTGGGGATGTATGCATGGCTGGAGCTGCTGGTCATCGATCTTGCTCAGGTTAAGCACCTGCGCGCCCTGGTCAAGAAAGAAGGCGCGGATCTCTTCAGCAATGCCGCGGGAATGCGGAATCTGGCCGTTGAAGGCGATCGCAAAGCGGTTCAGTTTCTTTTCTTTTGCCACAATCTAATTATACGCAATGAACGGGGGCTTAAAGACGCTGGTTGCAGGTATTACGGTACCCGCAGCGTGCGCAGCGGGCTTTGCTGTTATGTGAACGGGGGATATCTTCATGCTCTTTTAAACGGCGGATGGCGCTGATCAGATCAAGCACCTGTGATTCCAGCAGGGGGGTGAACGGGACTTCGAAAGTGCGATTGCGGTAGCGCAGCAGACCATAGGGCGGGCGCTCACCAAACTCGCGTTCGACCAGGACACAATAAGCAGCCAGCTGCATGATGTGGCTGTCATAGGGCGTGCGCGGCGCATAAGAGGACTTGACTTCTGCCGGGATGAGCTTGCCATCCCGCTGGATGAGATAGTCCGGTTTTCCGGTCACCCCCACTTCCGCATCATAGAGCGGTTTGCTGGCGCGCTGCCATTGGCCGTGATCTGAGTAGATGATGCGTCCGGCAGGGATGCCGCTGCGGCGCGCAAGAATGCGGGCGATGATAAAGAGGAAGAGTGCAAGCAGGAACAGCACAGCAATGAGAAGGAAAAAAGGGGAGGAAAGCGGCATCATTGTATTCTTTATCTGCCAAGAAAAAGGATGGCGAGGCTGAGCGCCAGCGCGAGCAGGATCCAGGCGGCAGCTTTCAGCACGCGCGCGCCACGGGTCTGACCGACATGCAGGCGATGGAAGTCTTCACCTCCGGCCAATTCGGCAGCGTTGATGGCGGGTACATTCTTTCTGCGGTACCACCAGGCGCGCTGGCAATAAAGGAAAGAGCCAATCTCCGACGCGCGAATCGTGCGCTTAGTCCGCGACATCTGTATTGATGCGCTTCTCAAAATCCTTGAGCGCCTGCTGCATATGCTGTTCGCGCAGGCTCATGGTGAGGTCAGCGCGGGTGCGCTCGATGATGCCGCGCACAAGATCAGTCTGGCGCCGCAAGCCATAGGTGATGGCGTCCGGATAATCAATGGTGACAAGCATGGCGTAGATCTCATCCATCATATCCAGCAGACGTTCGGCTTCATCGGAATACCCCTGGCGAAGGATATCGAGGCAACGCCGGCGCATTTCACCGATGGTTTCTGCAATACCGCGCAGGTAGGTGCTGTATTCCATGCGCAGGTCTTCCGGCATCGGCAGCGGTTTGTTTTCCAGCAGGTTAATGGTGAGACGGGCTTCGATATATTCCTTGAGTGAATCCTGGGTGTAACCGGAAAAATAGAACTCAGGGTAATCTTTGAGCGATTCAAGCAGCTCATCAACAATGGCTTCCGCTTCCCGCATGTTCATTTCCGCCGTATCCTGCTCATTGCGATGGATAGCGCGGATGGCATTGGCGGCAAAACGGGTCAGTTTACGGGTCTGCTTGAGGGCATTCTCGCGGACCTGGTGGCGTGCTTCAAAATCCTGATGGGCGCGATCAGTGAGATCATCAAACATTGAATTTTTATCTTTCCTTCGTTAGAATGGAATATCTTCGTCAGCGATGGGACCGGTGTCGATATTATCATCCTCACCGCGCGCGGAAAGGAAGCGCACCGTCCTGGCGGTAACTTCAAAGGAAGCGCCGGTAGATCCATCGGATCGGGTATAAGTACGCGGGCCGCCGGTTTCTTTATCGGGTTTTAACTCGCCTTCGATCAGCACGCTGCTGCCTTTTTGCAGGTAGGTGTTGCAACTTTCGGCCTGTTTTCCCCACACAGACACGCGGAACCAGGTTGTTTCCTTTATGCGCTGGCCGGTGGAATCGGTATACTGGCGATTGCTGGCGACATTGAGTGTTGTGACCGCGTTACCATTGGGCGCATAACGCATTTCAGGATCACGCCCAAGATTTCCGACAATAATGATGGTATGAAAACTCATGATCTATTCCCTTTCACTATGGATTCAATATTCTTAGAATATTATACGTGCAGTTTTTGGAATTGGACGGCAGTCTTCACCTTCAATTGGGGCTGGTGATGATGTTATAATCCCGACAAAAGTGAGAAAAATTATGGAAAAGAAAACCCAACGCATACTAGGCGTTTTTACCGTGCTGATCATTTCCATTGTGACGCTGGTGCAGACGACAGCCGCTGCGCCACTGCCACAGGCAGTGATATCTACCCCGACACCAGGAGAGGATGGGCGCATTATCTATATTGTGAAAGAAAATGACACCTGCATCAGCATTGCGCTGATCATGGGGATCAGTGAGCAGGAGCTGCGTGAACTGAACAACCTGGAAGCCGGGGATTGCCAATTCCTGTTTGTGGGCAGCGAACTGCTGATTGGCATTAAACCGGAAGACACGCCTGTCCCGACCAGCGAAGCAATCCTAGAACCCACCGCCACGCCTTTCAAGGGTAACGGCACTGTGTGTGTGTATTTATTCAATGATGAGAATGGGAACGCGCTGGCTGAGGAGAATGAGTTGCCGCTTGCCGGCGGCGCGGTGAGTATTTCCAACCGGCTGAACACGGTCAACCTGACAGGCACGACCGATGACAGCGGCGAAGCATTATGTTTCGCGGATATCCCGGAAGGCGATTACAACATCAGTGTTGCCATTCCCGAGGGTTATAACCCAACGACGGTGATGAACTATGCGCTTGCCATCGGCGCAGGAGAAATTTCGACCGTGGATTTTGGCGCGCAACCTGGTTCGGGGCTGCGGCCGGTCATTGGTGATGAACCGCCATCTGTGCTGATGCTTGGATTGGGGATCTTCTTCATTGCTGCTGGGATTGGATTGTGGTTCTATGTGCGCCGGCTTCAACGTTAGTCGATTCTCAAGGGAAGTTGAGAGCACCGCTGCTGTAACGCGGTGCTTTTTTTATGCCTGGCGCTGCTCTTCCCAGATATCGCCTTCATTATGGTAACCAGCCTGCTCCCAGAAACCGGGCTGGTTGTGGGCAAGGATCTCGAGGCCGCGCAGCCATTTGGCCCCTTTCCACAGGTAAACATCCTTGAGGTCTTTGCGGCCGGGAATGGCGCCCACAAGGCCGCGCAGGGGGAAGCCATGTTCGGGTGTGAGGGGCTGATCGTCAAAATGGGTGGCGAGCAGGAAGGTTTCGGCCTGGACAAGATCGATGGGCAGGTTGGCGCTGTAACCATTTTCCGCATGCTGCAGTATGAACCGGGCTTGTGGTTTGAGCGTGACCAAACCCATCTCGACCAGCGTATTGAAGCGCACGCCGCTCCAGTGCGTGTCAAATTTACTCCAACGGGTGACGCAATGCAAGTCATATTCCGCTTCAACACGGGGGAGCTGGATGACATCATTAAAGGTCAGGCGCAGCGGCTGTTCCACCTCACCCCAGACACGAAAATCCCAGGTATCGGGGTCGAATTGGGGGATCGCTCCATAGTGGAGGACGGGAAACTTTTCTGTTAATGCCTGGCCGGGCGGAAGCCGGCCGGCTTTGCGCATAACCTCCTCACGTTTTTTTCTTTCAGCAAACGAAGGTTGCGGTGTCATCATGCATTGATTATACATTCGCAAAAAGCTTTTCAGACATCATCCAATTAATTGACCGGATATGCCGGCTGGTTTACAATCATGCCAGAGACGCTATGCAAAAGAATTCAACCGACCAGCCAGAGAATAAACAAGAACTGGAGAACGATTTTTCCGTTCTGCAACTTGCAGACAACCAGGCAGACCCGCTGTTTCTGCAATATGTAGACCGTATCTTAACCGCGCTGGCGGATATGCAGGAGTTTGACGCGTTTGAAGTGTTCATCCGCTCAGCGGATGGAAAACGGGTGCAGAAACTATTTCATGCGGGGAAACTGGAAGGGATCTGGACCGAAGCAGCTTATATTGAGGACAGTTTTTTGTTTAAAGCGCTGTATCGGGGAGAACAGCGCATGATCAATTTACCGAACCGGCGGTTGGAAGAGCTGGGGCGGCGCCTGAAAGAGAAAGCGTTCGGGCAGGTGCTGTGCTTACCGATCCTTCTCAATAACCGGCCGATGGGGGTGATCTGCGCAGCGCACACACGCAGAAACAGTTTTTCGGAAAAAGAACTGCAATTCCTGGAAACGATCACGGATTGGATCGCGGGCATGATGGATTATGAACATGAGAACCAGCGTATCCGGACCCAGATCATCACCGAAGAGCGGGAACGGATCGGGATGGACTTGCATGACGGAATCATCCAATCGCTTTACGGGATCGGCCTGTCGCTGGAAAACGCGCGGCTGGGATTGATCAATAAGAAAGGGAACGCGATCGATGAGATCGAGAAATCGAAAAGCGCGTTGGAAAACGCAATCGCTGATATCCGCGCGTACATATTGGACCTGCGCCCGCGGCAGTTGCGGCACAGCAACCTGCTGGAGGGCATGCGCAGCCTGATTCGGGAATTCCGGGCGAATACGATGATCGAGGTGGAGCTGAGCGGCTCAGCAGAAGATGTGGAAGGATTGGCAAAACCGCAATTGGACGCGCTTTATCATATCTTCCAGGAATCTCTATCGAACACAGCCAAACACGCCAAAGCCACACAGGTATCGGTGCGGTTGTGGCGGCTGGATAACAGGGTTTTCCTGCGGGTGAAGGATGACGGGGTGGGATTTGAAGAAACAAAATCAAACCGGCGCATCGGGCATGGACTGACCAACATGCAGGCGCGCGCGGAAGGCGTGGGAGGCGGGCTGGAAGTGATCTCGATCCGGCGACAGGGAACGACATTGACTGCATGGATGCCTTATATCCAGCAGGAGGAAATAAATGCCTGAACATTATTATTCTGCAGATGTGGACAAAGCAGCGCAGCGCGGAGAACCATCCGCGGTTTGGCGGGATGGCCAGCGGCGGCGGCTGGAAATGATCCGTCGCTATGGCGCGGAGAGCATGCGCGGGCGGGTGCTGGTGGACGGGACCGGCATCGGCGCGTACCAGTCAAGGATGGCGCAAGACGCGCAGCTGATCGTCGGGCTGGATATTGAATTCCCGCGTTTATTGGAAGCGAAGCAGCATAATACGCTGCTGGTGTGCGCAAGGGGAGAAGAGTTGCCTTTTGCAGCGGGGTGTTTTGACGGCGTGCTGAGCAATGAGGTTTTGGAACATGTGCAGGATGACCGCCAGGCGGTGGAGGAGATCAGCCGTACGCTGGTTGGCGGGGGACGCTTGATCTTGTTTTGCCCGAACCGCGGTTACCCGTTCGAGACGCACGGCATCTACCGCAAGGGGAAATACCGGTTTGGCAATAAGCTGTTCGTGAATTACCTGCCGCGACGCTGGCGCGATAAGCTGGCGCCGCATGTGCGCGTGTATTCGCGGCGCGACCTAACCGCGCTGGTGGCAGGGCTGCCTTTTACGATAGAAATGAAGCGTACGATCTTCGGCGGGTATGACAATATCGTCCAGCGCATGCCGGCGGCAGGAAAAGCGCTGCGCGCGCTCCTGCAATGGCTGGAAGGAACACCCTTGCAGCGGATGGGTTTATCGCATTTGTGGGTACTGCGCAAAGATTGACAGGCGCGGGTCAGGCATCCAGGCGAAAATCGTAAATACCTTCCTTGACGGGATAATCGCGGCCGCAGCTATCGCAATGGATGACAGGCGGTGTGTCTGGCAGGGGGTGATGCCCGCAGGCAGGACAGCGGAAGAAAACCCCGGCCGGGGCTGGCTGCTGGCCATTTTCCACAACAGACCGCAGGAAGATCGAGGGGCTGAGCGCTGCCCATGAGATGGAGCGCTGCAGGAGATGCTCCAATCCGCGCAAGAGAGACAGAGGAAAAACCTTCTTGAAGAAACCAGCGCGCATGTAGGACACCGCGACCTGGTCCTGGATCACAAAACCCGCTTTGGCCATATCCTGTTTGACGGTTTTGGGATGGAAGTCGAAATTCAATTTGACGAATTCAACCTGTTCGGGGGTGAAGGGGCTCCAATCCTGGCGGCCGAGCCAGTAGCGCAGGATGGATTTGATGTTGCGTTTGTTGGCGAACTCAAGCAAAAAGATCGATCGGGCTGCCAGCACCTGATTGATCTGGCCAAAGGCGAGGGATGGCTGGGCGAGATGATGCAGGGTGCGGATCATGGTCGCCGCGTTGAACGCACCCGGCGCGAAGGGCAGGCGGTAGACATCGGCAGCGATGTATTTGTATTTTTCCTGCAAGCCAAGGCGCTGCCGGGCCTGTTCGAGCTGGGTGGCGGAATAATCGAGCAGGGTGATGTGGTCGTAACCACGGTAGCGGTGGGTGTTGCGGCCGGCGCCGGCGCCTAATTCAAGCAGGCGGCCGCTCGCTGGCGGGAGCAAACGCCTGAGCGCGATCTCTTCGGCGGCGTCTTCGTAGGCGCGACCGCCCTTTTCCCAGAAACTTTCCTGATAATCGGAGCCTTCGTAGTCAATGACAGGTGGTGTTTTCATGCAGGTATTTTACCTGCATAATGCGTGGCGGATTAAAAAGTTATAATCATGGTTTGCTATGGCACTCATATCGACTTCCAATCTGGGTATGGCATATGGCCCCGTGGATATTTTTTCCGGGGTCAGTATCAGCGTACCCAAACGCGCACGCATCGGCCTGGTGGGGATGAATGGCGTGGGCAAGACAACGCTGCTGCGGCTGCTGCTCGGTGAGGAATTGCCCTCTGAAGGCAGCATTCAGAAAGCGAAAGCGCTGACGATCGGATACCTGCCGCAGGAATCATCGCTGGAATCTCAGCACTCCCTGTGGGAGGAATGCCGGCTGGCGCTCTCGCATCTGACCGATATGAAAGAACAACTGCGGGAGATGGAGACGCGCATGTCTGAGGGCAGCGCGGATGCGGAGCTGCTGGAGCGATATGGGCGCATGCAAAGCGCATTCGAGCGCAAGGATGGCTATACCTATGAGAACCGGATCGAGCGTACGCTGACCGGATTGGGATTTGAGGAGAGCGACTACCAGAAACCGCTGCAGATGCTTTCGGGTGGGGAACGCACCCGCGCAGTGCTGGCGCGGCTGCTGCTGACCGACCCGGACCTGCTGCTGCTGGATGAGCCGACCAACCATTTGGATATTGAGGCGATGGAGTGGCTGGAAGGATATTTACGGTCGTGGGATGGGGCGGTGCTGCTGGTCTCGCATGACCGCTATTTCCTGGACCAGAGCGTCAACATGATCTATGAGATGACGCCAGCGATCGAAGTTTACCGCGGAAATTACAGCGCTTACCTGGATCAGCGCGCGGAGCGCTATGAACGCCAGCTGAAAGAGTTTGAAACACAACAGCAATTCATTGAGAAAGAAGAAGATTATATCCGGCGCAATATCGCCGGACAAAACACACGCCAGGCGCAGGGACGGCGCACACGCCTGGAACGATTGCTGCGGGATGCGCGGTTAGCCCCGCCGCAGCATTCCAAGCGCATCCATCTCAACCTGGATGCCGGCGGGCGTTCGGGAGACCTGGTGCTGCGCACGTTTGGGCTGAAGGTTGGTTACAGCGATGATGGCAAGGTGCTGATCAATGTGCCGGATATTGTGCTGCGCAGAATGGAATGCGCCGCGCTAATGGGACCGAATGGGGCAGGAAAGACGACATTTTTGAAGACCGCGCTGGGAGAGCTGGCAGCGCTGGATGGGGAAGCACAGATGGGCGCGAGTGTGCGCGTGGGATATTTCGCGCAGGCACACGAAGACCTGCATGAGGATTGGACGCTGGTGGAAGAGATCCAGGCGGCGGCGCCAAAGATGCTGGAAGGGGAGATCCGTTCCTACCTGGCGACGTTCCTGTTCACGGGTGAGGATGTGTTCAAGCAGGTGAAAGTGCTCTCCGGCGGCGAGCGCGGGCGGTTGGCGATGGCGTGCCTGGCGCTGCAGGGCGCGAACCTGTTGTTGCTGGATGAACCGACCAACCACCTGGACCTGCCCTCGCAGGAGATTTTGCAGCGCGTACTGGCGGAATTTAATGGAACGATTTTACTGGTATCGCATGACCGCTTCCTGGTGGACGCGGTCGCTACGCAGGTGTGGCATGTGCGGCCGGAAGAGAAAGACCTGATCGTTTTCAAAGGCAATTACAGTGACCTGCGATCGGAACTGGAGGCACGCAAAACCGCGCAACAGGAAAAAACACCGGAGCGGAAAGCGGAAAAATCTGGCGGGAATGAACCGCAAAAAAGCAAGCGCATCAATCCGCGCGTTCTGCGGGAACTGGAAGCAGCCATCTCAGACCTGGAGGAACAGATCGCGTTGGTGAGCAAGAAACTGGAACACCCGCTGCAAGCCTCTGAATCGGTGGAAGCGTTGGGAAAAGAATATGTGCGACTGCAGGCGGCGCTGGACGCGAAGTGGCAGGAGTGGCACGATTTATTTGAAGATTAGGGTGAAGATATCGGAGTGCGCATGATTGGGACGATCATTAATGTAATCCTGGTGGTAGTTGGTGGTATTGTGGGTTTGCTGTTTGGCGGGAAACTGCCGCAGCGCGTACGCGAGGCGGTGCTTTCCATATTAGGGCTATTCACGATGGGGCTGGGCCTGCAGATGTTCTTAGAGACGAACAACGTGCTGATCGTGCTGGCGGCGCTGCTGGCGGGGACGCTGCTGGGCGAGTGGTGGAAAATCGAATCATGGCTGGAGCGGTTCGGTGAGACGCTGAAAGCGCGCTTCAGCAAAGTGTCCGGGCGGCAGGATCTGTCGCGTTTTGTGGAGGGTTTTCTGACGGCATCGATCCTGTTTTGCGTGGGGCCGATGGCGATTTTGGGCTCGATCCAGGACGGGCTGACCGGCGATTTTTCGCTGCTGGCGACCAAGGCGGTGATGGACGGGTTTGCCGCGCTGGCGTTCGCATCGACAATGGGGGTGGGGGTGATCTTTTCTTCCATCGCGGTGTTCTTATTCCAGGGCGGGATCAGCCTGCTGGCGGTGCAGGTGCAGAACGTGATCACAGCGGCGATGATCGCGGAAATGAGCGCGGCGGGGGGCGTGATCCTGACCGGGATCGCGCTGAGTAATATCCTCAATATCCGCAAAATACGCACGGGCAACGCGCTGCCGGCGCTGTTCCTGGCGCCGCTGTTCACGGCATTATTGGTGTGGATGGGCTGGTTTTAGTCCTGGGCAGTTTTGTATAACCGATCAATCGCTGAGGTCCAACAGATCTTGCAGTAATTCACCATTGACCGTGATGGTACCAGTTTTCACGGTCGCAAATTGCAGGGAAAGGGCGTAAAGCTGTTCTTCGATATGGGGGATTTCACATGCAGCACCATCGATGAGCTGGCCGGTGAGGGCAATGCGGGCGACACAGTCGTAGAGGGCGTTATGGAGGCCGTAGGTGTGCTGTCCATGCAAGTTGGTGGGTTTTGTGCCTCAACCGGACCCATGGTCCTCGCAAAGACAAGAATGGTGGGTGGTGCGTTGGCGAAAAGCACGCCAACACACCCTACCGCGCCGGGTTCCTTGCAAAGACAAGATCGGGGTGCGTTGAGTAAAGCTCAGTTGTTGGGTTTCGTGCCTCAACCGGACCCATGGTCCTCGCAAAGACAAGAATGGTGGGTGGTGCGTTGGCGAAAAGCACGCCAACACACCCTACCGCGCCGGGTTCCTTGCAAAGACAAGATCGGGGTGCGTTGAGTAAAGCTCAGTTGTTGGGTTTCGTGCCTCAACCCAACCTTGTATCTTAGAGAGAACCAGCATAAGCAATATAATAGCCAAGCT
>CAZTCV010000002.1:0-460372 GCA_964612815.1 uncultured Pelolinea sp.
TAACCTGATATATTCTTGATACCCGGAGTGTATAGTATGTCCTGGACACCGCACAGTTTCATATTGACTTTAATAGTGATTAATTGCTATAGTATATACAAATAAATAAGAATCTTTCTGAAGGCGTTGACGCTGCGCGCATAAATGGTCGCTTTTATGGGGTAAGCCGCCAAACCCATTACAGGCGCAGCCGAGCCAATAGCGAACCCGGTCATATGGTTACCATGACCGGATTTTTATTTAATTGATATCACAATAATCATGATTATCAGACAAAGATGGTGATAAACAATTCGGAGGGCTGATGATATCAACTCAAAGTTCAGATAAAGGGGATGCAGTAGCAAATCACGGGGTTAATCGACCAATCGGGGAGACATTGAACGCGTCACCTTGACCAGATTGCCATTTTTTATCTCGAGCCCAAAGCTCACCATCTGACACTTTAAGGAGGAAGACATATCGACAAGATACGTAAATCATTTACCTTAATAACCGTTCTTTACGATATAAGGAGATAAAAATGAAAAGCAAAGGCAAGTATTTCTTGCTGGCGGTGGTGACGCTCATCGCGGCACTGGTGTTCAGCACCACTGTCTTCGCTGAGAGTGAGGACACACCTGAGGTACCAGCCGCGCCAGAAGAAAACATCCTATCACCACTGCCAGAAGCGGAGACAATCGCAGAGGAGCTGGCGGAGGAAACCCTCGTAGCGGAACCGGCACCAGAAGCACCAGCGGCTGAAGACGCTGTGTCTGATGAAGAGCCAATCGACATCGAAGGAGAGCTCAGCGAGGATGCTCCGATGGAAAATGCGATAGAGGAAGCGGTTGAGCCAACAGCAGAAGTGTTCCTGGTGGACGCAGACGGACAACCGCTGGACATGGCAACGCAACCAGCCGGTGACCCCTACTGGATTTCCGGCGGGGTCACTTATTCATCCGTGAGCAGTGCCGCCCTATGCTATCCCGGCACCAGTGTGGGAGCAGGAACCTGCTTCATCAGCGCCACACCCATCCAAAACGCGATCAATCTGATCGCAGATAACAGCGTGGGCGCGCCGGATGACGGATTCCTGTACGTGGAATATGGTACATATCCTGATCTGGTCACTATTGACGGTGGCCTAGCAGGCGGATACCTGAATAATCTGCTGGGCTTGAAAGGCGAAATGAGTGGCAGCGGACTATACCCGGTGTTGTCAAAAAGCTTGACGTTGATCAACCTTATCAACGGCTTCACCTTAGATGGTTTTACCATCAAGGGCGGCGTGATCGTCAAAGACAGCAGCGGCCCATTCGTGTTTGAGAACGTAGCCGCCAAAGTGAGTATGACCGATGTGGATGCCAGCGGCAATACGGGCAATGGAATCTACGTCAGCAACAGCAAAGGTGATATCACCCTCAATCGCGTCACCGCAAACAATAATGGGTTGGAGGGCATCTTGATTTTGAACCACGCCGGGCATTTCAATTTCGATTATGTGACCGCGAATGACAACGGGCATAACGGCGCCGGCATTCTGAACCAGATGGGAAAATTCAACATCACCATCAAGAACTCTGAGTTTAACCATAATGGATTGACTGAAGGGATATCTGGCAGCCTGTCGATCTGGAGCAACGGCCTGGTGACACTGAATGGCGTGATCGCAAACGACAGTAATGACACTTATGGTGGCAGCGGCATCCGCGTGCGAAGCGGGGGAGCAACGCTGCGCAACGTCATCGCCAACAACAACGCCGGATATGGTATTCACGTGCAACTACGCAGTGGGTCGCTGCTGCTGGAAAACGCGTTCGCAAATGGTAATGGCTCGGATGGCATCAGGCTGGAACTCAGAGATAGCGGCGATAATGAGATCTCTTATCTGGCTAACGTCACGATGAAAAATGTGGACGCGAACAATAACAGCGGCGGCGGCATCTGGGTAAAGACGCGCGGCGCGGTAACGCTCACCAATTGCGAAGCGGACAACAACAGCGGCGGTAACGGTATTTTCATTGCCACCAGCGGCGCGGTGCGGATCGTGAGCACCTATGCGAATGTTAATGGCGGAAACGGCCTGATGGTAGAAGGCATCTATACGGAGGAGTTCCATGGTGGCGGGTTTGAACGGGTGGCCATGGCCAGCCCGGCTTCGATCACCATCACCAACCCCACCCTATTGGGCTGGTCCAACGGATACTGGAACAATGGCGGCGCTGGCATTTACCTGATCACCCAGCGCGCAGTGGCCATCAGCAATTTCGACGTCGGCCAAAACCAGAATGAAGGATTGTCTATCAGCGGACCATATCTGTATGACCCGGCACAAGGATTTTCGGTGCTATGGCGCAGCGGCGCAGTCACCATCAGCGCATCCATTCCCAATAACTACAATAACGCAAACGAGAACAGCCTGGGTGTGAGCATCTATTCCGCCGGCAACGTCTCCGTGATCGGCTTGAATACCTGGGAGAATCGCTACCACGCGCTGGAGATCGACACATTGGGTTCGATCACCGTCCGCAACCTGCATGACACCCGCAACGGAACGGATGGCGGCAGCAACAGCGTTGCGCTATATAACGACCAGGCCGCCGGGTTCATGCCGGTTACGATGACCAATATCACGATCAACGAAAACCTGGGAGATTGGGGAGCGGGACTGCTGGTGCACTCGAAAGGCACCATCACCATCAATGGGTTAACCATGGACAGCAATAACAGCATGGGGGCAGCGCTGGGTAACGCCATGGCCGGCAAAGGCACCATCAACATCAGCAATGTCTCGATCAACAGCAGCAACAATGGTGACGGACTGCAAGCATTTTCCAATGGGGCCATCCTGCTGAAGAATGTCCACATCAGCAATAACAGCGGTTTGGGCGCGTATTTGGACAACGCTGGCGCGCCTACTGCAATGGTGATCACAATGACCGACTGCAGCTTTGACAACAATGGAGGTCTCGGAGTGCAAGCGCTCAGTATGGGTACAATCACTGCCAGGAACATGATCGCTAACGGGAATGGCGGCGGCGGAATTGAGCTGATCAATAATTACGGGCCAGCTGGCGTCAGCGTGACCAGCCTAACCGCAGACAGCAACAATGGTACCGGCATTAACATCCAAACCAACGGTTCGATAGTGGCAAATTCGATCATGGCCCTGAACAATGTCAAAACGGTTGGCGGGCTTGAGCGTTATGAAACAACACAGGATTATTACAATGCCAATCGCGGCCCTGACCGCTGGTGGTTCTACGCCGAGGAAGGAGAGAGCTATACCTTGTTGATGCAAGCGAACGGTTATGGAACCCCGGGGCTGCTCAACCGCTGGGACATGGACCCATACATGGAACTGTATGACGAGCAAGGCAGCATTGTAAGCTTGATCTCAACCAGTCACTCCATAAACTCCTATTACCAGATTGGCTGGACACCGGGCAGCGGCGAAAGCGGCTGGTATTACCTGGAGGCCAGCGCGGACGCGGATGGATTCTACCGGGTGTCGTTTGATGACGCCAGCCCGAGTGACCCAGATATCCGTTTCTGGGTGAGCGGATTCGGCTACGGCGCTGGCGGCAATGTGACTGTCAGCGGCAGCAGCATGTTCCACAATAACTCGCTAGGTGGGCTGATCGGCTTTAATACCGGCACGGTATCAATGACCAACTTGAACGTCCGGGGCAATGGCACTGAAGGTGTGTACGTGGATAATACCGGGGGCACCAAAAATGTGACCCTTTCCGGGAACAACCAGATTTGCGGCAATGGCTGGGAAGGGCTGCGCATCGACACGAATGGCGCTGTCAATGTAGCCAACGTGAATGTATCCAACAACGGGCAGAGTGGCGCATACATTAGAGCAAACGGCACTGGCAAGGCGGTCACGCTGCTAAACGTCACCAGCATGGAAAACAGCTTGAAAGGCCTTGATATTGAGAGCTATGGCCTGACCACACTTAACAATATTCGCGCATGGTTCAACGGGGAGGACGGGGCCGAAGTGGACACCCATGGCTACAACCTGAGACTGATGAATAGCACGTTCATGCTCAACAATGGTTACGGGTTTGTTTACTGGGATTACGCTGCCCCATTCACGTTCACCAATACAAACAATATCTTCCTGGGCAATGGGAGCGGCCCAATAAGGAAAGAAAAATAAATAAAGCCTTCAATAACTAAATTTCACAAAACTGACACCGAGAATGAATCGGTGTCAGTTTTATATTGCTTCCAAAACAACGAAGACATCTGGTGTGCGATGGTTATGCCGCATGCGTCCGGTATGATGAATCACTTCTTGTGGGGAAACAGTTTTAATTGGCGGTCGATTACACTGTTTTCAACACAAGGCACAGGCTGGACAGTTTCGCTCATATATAATCATTAATAAGGAGACATTATGCCAGCGATCAATTGGACCTTCTTATGTGATTACGCATACGTGGATGCGAACGGGCGCGCGTCGATTATCCGCACCTTCACCTTCATCCGCGGGCCGCGCCTGCCATTCCGCTACCCGCAGATGTTCCTGGCGATGGAATATATGGCGGATATGAGCGAATCCTTCACCATCGGGGCCGCGATCAGCGCCCCATCCGGCAAACAGGTCGCAAGGGTGCAATTAAAGAAAAATTCCCAGGGAGACCGCGTCGGACAGGTGCAAAAGGGTGTGCTGCCGCTTGGATTTTATAACGTTAAATTCGAAGAAGAAGGTGAGCACCATGTCGAGATCTTCATCAACGAACAGGCGGTTCACTTTCTGCCGCTGATGATCCATACCCAGGTTCATACCCCACCAACGGAAGAGAAACCGTCTCCATAAGCGGTGACCCTATCACCTGCTACCGGTGATATCAGGACGCTGACAGCGCAACCCCGGCTTCAACAAAACCGCACGCACTTTATTAATATTATCTTATAATTGCATATTGTCTATTGACTTAATGCACTTAGTATGGGAAAATAGAAACATGAGAGGACACAATCGACACGGATTTGGTGGCGGAAGACGGCGCGGACGCAACTTGATGCGCCCTACGCTGTTACTGCTGATGCTTCAAGGCCCTGCCCATGGCTATGATCTCACCGAACGCATGGGAAAATTTGGCGTTAAGGATATCGACCCCAGCCTGATCTACCGCGCTCTGCGCGGAATGGAGGAAGATGGGCTTGTAACCTCGGCATGGGATGAGCAGGAAACGCAGGGCCCGCCCCGGCGTGTGTACACCCTCTCAGTGGAAGGGCAAGAAGCCCTCGCTTACTACATGGATGAACTTCGCATGACCAGCAACCAGATCAACCAGCTGATCGAGACTTATCAGCGATACCAGCCGGGAAGCACAGGCCATCCACCAGGGAAAGGAGATGTGTAATATGCCAGCAGGTGACGGAACAGGCCCCAATGGGGATGGCCCGCGCACAGGTCGCGGACAGGGAGATTGCGGAAAAGGCAGCAGCAGCGGATCAGGGCGGTAAAGTTGACCGACCCCCGATGCCAGGCCATTCACAAGAGAATTTTATAAGATCAGAACAGAAGGAGAAAAAATTATGCCAGCAGGAGATAGAACAGGACCAGAAGGTATGGGCCCCAGAAGCGGACGCGGCGCAGGTTTTTGCGGCGGCTACGGCCAACCCGGATATGAAAACATGGCTTTCGCGCGCGGATACCACCGCGGAAGAATGGCAGGCCGGCGGCGATTCCAGCGATGGCAGCGCGGCCCGATGCACATGGGATGGGGAGCCCCCACATACTTTGCCGGAGCATACGCGCCACCCGCCCCGATGACAGAGGAGCAGGAACAGGAAGCGCTCAAAGCCGAAGAATCCTGGCTGCAGGAACAGCTTGAAGCAATCCGCAGCCGAATGAAAAAAGAAGAATAAACAACCATCGCCAGGCGGGATGCACAATATCCCGCCTGGCTGCATGTTATAAGGAAGAGAGAACCTCGTATGAAAATTGTCATTTCACTGGAAGAGAACAACGGGTTAGACTCCACGGCCAGCACGATATTCGGGCGCTGCCCGTTTTTTATGACCATTGACCCAACCAGCATGGCGTTTGAAATCATCGAAAATCCAGCGCGGCAGGCAAGCGGCGGCGCAGGCATTCAGGCGGCGCAGTGGGTGCTGAACCAGGGAGCTGCCACTGTCATCAGCGGCAATCTCGGGCCGAAAGCGTTTGATGTCCTTTCTGCCGGGAGCGCGGCAGCATATCGACATGAAGGCGGCAGCGTAACCGATATCCTGAAGGCGTTCGAAGAAGAAACTCTTGAATGTCTGCTAGCGCCCAACACCAGCGCCCATACCGGAACGCTATAGAGCGATGGTCATCACGATCGCCAGCGGCAAGGGAGGCACCGGCAAAACGACGGTTGCTGTAAACCTGGCATATATGATCGCGCAGGACGCACAACATCCCACGTGGCTGGTTGATTGCGATGTGGAAGCGCCCAACGCGGCACTTTTTTTAAAGCCGGAATTTATCGAGGAGAAATCCGTTGAACGCTTGCTGCCAGTGATCAATCATGATTTATGTACGGCATGCGGCGTTTGTGTGCGTGCATGCGCATCGAACGCGCTGGCTATCGCCGGCGGCAAGGTGCTGTTTTTTAAGGAATTGTGCCATGCCTGCGGCAGCTGCGCGCTGATCTGTCCGGAAAGCGCGATCCGCGAAGAACCGGAGCTGGTCGGTGAGATGCACAAAGGGTACAGCGGTCCTTTACACTTCGCGCAGGGCACATTGGAAGTCGGTTTTTCCTCCCCCACTCCGGTCATCCGCTCCCTTAAAAAATGGATCCTGCCAGAACAATCCGATGATATATTCATACTGGACGCCTCACCAGGGACATCCTGTCCGGTGGTGGAGACAATGCGCGGCAGTGACTTTGTGCTGTTCGTAACCGAGCCAACCCCTTTTGGGCTGCATGACCTGAAATTAGTGGTTGCGCTGAATGAAAAGGAGTTTAATCTGCCAGCAGGGATTGTGATCAACAAGAGCGGGGAAAACGATGCCCTGATCGCGCAATTCGCGCAGGAAAAAAGGCTGCCGATATTGATGCGGATACCATTGTCACGACATTTTGCCGAAGCATATTCCAGCGGGATTTTATTAGCGGAGGATTCGCCTGCCCTCGGAGGCGACTTCATTGATCTTTTTCATAAGATCAAACTGCATGCAACCAAGGAAAAGACATGAAAGAGATCCTTGTCATCAGCGGAAAGGGAGGCACAGGCAAAACCACTGTTACTGCCGCCCTGGCAGATATCGCAGGGGTACGTCATCATCTCGTGCTGGTTGATGCGGATGTGGACGCGGCCAACCTGGAATTACTGCTTGACCCTCGCATTGAGCAAACTTTTCCCTTTATCGGCGGCAAGGTTGAAGAGATCGATCAGGCATTGTGTATTGCTTGCGGCCGATGCGAAGAAGTGTGCCGCTTTAACGCGGTGCGATATGCACCAGAAAAATCGTACACCATCGACCGCGCCTTTTGCGAAGGATGCGGCGCATGTGTCCATCAATGCCCGGTGGAAGCGATCCGCTCGCGATCGCACCGATCTGGAGAGTGGTACCGTTCATCTTCCGCCTATGGCACATTATTCCACGCGAATCTTTATCCGGGTGAGGAGAACTCCGGCAAGCTGGTCACCCAGGTAAAGGAAGACGCGCGTTCCTATGCGAAAAGGGAACAGGCAGACATCTTGCTGATCGACGGGCCGCCGGGCATCGGCTGCCCGGTCACGGCGGCCTTGAATGGCGTCGATCGCGCGGTGATCGTCAGCGAGCCCACGCTGACGGGCTTCCATGACATGCAGCGCATCAAAGCTGCCGCTGACTTTTTCCATATCCCCACCCAGCTGGTGATCAATAAGTGTGATCTCAATCGGCAGATCCAGAAAGAAATGCGGGCATTTGCTGACGCATGTGGAATGCGCCTGGCCGGCATGATTCCATACGATGAAGCGATCATGGCCGCCCAATTGCAGCAGCAGCCGCTGACCCGGTCATTACCAGCAGAGTATCTTTCCCTGTTCAATCAAATGTGGATTGAGATATACGCGGTTTAATCTTTATATTTGAACGGATAACTCAAGAAAAAGGGAGCTAAATCACGGGTCATAAGAACGAACACGCACGATGATAATGATATACTCAAATTTATCACGATGACAAGACGAAAGGAGCGTTGAGCGACATGGATGTTTTCGGACCAGTACGATCACGCCGATTGGGGCTCAGCCTTGGTGTCAATCACCTGCCGCCCAAAACATGTACCTATTCGTGTGTCTACTGCCAGCTCGGTCGCACCAGTTTCATGACCACCAACCGCTCATCCTTCAGTGATGCGCAGCAACTCAGCGATCACATCCACCAGCGCCTGGATGAATTGGCGGCGGAAGGAATCCGGCCGGATACGATCACTTTTGTTCCCAATGGTGAACCCACGCTGGACCGCAGCCTTGGAGAAGTGATCAATAAATTGCAGCCATTAGACATTCCAACCGCCGTCATCACCAATGCGTCATTACTATGGCACCCGGAATGCCGCGCGCAGGTGATGCACGCTGATATCGTATCGATCAAAGTAGACAGCGTGATCGAATCCACCTGGCACAAGATCGACCGTCCGCATGGCACCCTCAATCTGGACGAGGTTTTCAATGGCATCCACTGGTTCGCGCAAATTTTCAAGGGTAGGTTATTAACGGAAACCATGCTGGTTAAAGGATTGAATGATTCACGAAAAGAAGCACAAGCAGCCGCGACCTTTATCGCCGACCTGGATCCTGACGCAGCCTATCTGGCCCTGCCCTTGCGCCCGCCCGCTGAAGAATGGGTAGAAGCGCCGGACGCGGAAAATTTGATGCAAATCTTTGATATTTTCACGGCGCACATTGATCACGTTGAGCTGATGATGGATCTGCCGGAA
Source organism: uncultured Pelolinea sp. (assembly GCA_964612815.1). Classification (GTDB taxonomy): domain Bacteria; phylum Chloroflexota; class Anaerolineae; order Anaerolineales; family Anaerolineaceae; genus Pelolinea. The sequence goes on from CAZTCV010000002.1 coordinate 8,925, forward strand.
AGCGAACTCGCATCCGGAGAAGACGCGGCTGGGATCCTGCTCTCAACACTGGCGGTGCATCCGCTCAGCCAAACTGATATTGATGCTTATTTAGAGAAGCACGCAATGACCCCCAATGAACTGGACACCCTGATTGAAGAAGGATTGATCAGGCGGGTTCTCTACAAGGACACCTTTTTCTACCTGCGAAAATACTGAGCTTCAGTTTCGCTCAGGGCTTGCTTTGCGCCAGCTTTGCTTTGATGAAAAGCAGCGGCGCAAACCCGGTGATCCACACACCAATCAGCGCATAGCGCACGTAGCGCAAACTATGGCTGAGACAATCACCATTACGCGGGAAAAGATCTCCAAGCCCTTTCCAGATCAAGACAACCCCGGCAATTCCGATCACAAATCGGAAGAGATGCTGCCAGACCTTTCCAGCTGAGGCATCGTAATCTCCGTTTGATCGCATCAGGATAGAACCAGCCGCCAGCCCAAACAGAGTCGCGGTTGTTGTGATCAATCCTTCAATGGAAAATGGCTCCATTTCTGCCATCGGATGAGCCGATCGGAAGTTCTCGAGCCATAAGTCCGGGAACGGAAAGCGCTGATAAAAATCAATGATCAGCGCTCCCATAAAGAGCAAGATCAACGAAAACGTAAAAACCAGGAGTAATTGCTTCGACGGCTGCTGGCGGTTCAGGTAATCAGCAACCCTCTTTTCTACGCGGACGAAAATCCACAAGAAAAGAGCGCCCATCGCTAAGCCCAACACGATATCGGCAATGGAGTGGACACCCAGGAACAGGCGTGACAAAGCGACCATGATGATGGTAACCACCAGAAATATCCTGACCCAGGTTTTCTTTACCGCTGTTGCCAGTAATCCAAACACAGCGACGGCATTTTGTGAATGGCCGGAAGGAAGGCCAAAACTCCCCATAGGGGAGGCCAGATTCTTGATCTCCGTTGAGATCCAATAAGGCCTTGGCTGGCGTATTATCACCTTGAAATATGAATTGATGGTGCCGCTCAACATCAAACTCACACCCAGGCGCATCCCCAGCCTGTAATCCACCGACCACACCAGAAAAGGCATGATCAGCAAATAGAATTCTTCATCACCAAGGAATGTGAAAATTCGCATCAGCGGTGTGAGGAACGCAAGCTGGGATTGCAAAAAAGCGATGACGTCGATACTGATTCTTAATAGTAGATCAAGCATTTTAATTTCCTCTATGATTTGATTGAAGCAAAGATCGCACGAATTATCTGTTTAATAAACGCCCAAAAACCTTCTTCGGTCCAATAAATCGTTTGTGTGGTTGTGGAAGGCGCAGGATTCTGCGGTTCAGAGGCGTCATCAGGCGCTTGAGGCGCAAGCTCGGGAGAAGTTCCTGTCATGGGTGATGGATCTTGTTCATAGATTGGTTCTTCAATCGGGAATTCATACTCCGGCGATTGGGGAATAGGCGCGTCTTGTGTTGGAATGATCTCAACAGGATCCTGTTCGACATCAACGGGTGGTATTTGAATCGGTTCAGGTTCTTCAATAGCTGGCTGGGGGACCTCTACTGGTTCCACCACTATCGGCGTTACTGGTTTTTTCACTAAAGCAAGCAGCTCCTGTTCTGTTTTCAGCCAGTAATTTCCATCCAGCGCGACACCAACCCCGGGCAGCTTGAGCTTATCTGTGAACTGCCACATGATTACATTCGACATATCCGCTGGTTTATAGATCAACTGATTGCTATACTGTGCGAGCCAAAGATAGTACTCTTTCAGCCAGAATGGTTCCCCCACCTGATTGACAAGGAAACCCCAGCGGCTGTAGATGATCGGGCGGCGATAGCCGCGTTCCATCATGTAGTCAATCATCGCTTTGAGCACATCTGCCACCTGGACCGGTGTGCGATTGTCCGTATCTTCGACATCGATGACTGGCGGCAGATCCGGCTGCCCATCGCGTTGCATGACAGCGTCAAAATGACGTGCCTGGCGGCTGGCACCAATTGAAGGGTGAAAATAATAATATGCTCCGGAAATGATGTTGAATTTGCGCGCCTCACCGATATTGCGCGCATATTTGGGGTCCGTGAATTCAGTTTTTGATTTAGTGGGTATTTCACCCGCTTTAAAGATCGCAAAGCGGACATCGTTCGCGACCAATTTTTCAAAATTTACGTTTGCCTGCCAGTGGCTGAAATCTACACCGAATATTTTCGCCATGCGGTTGCCTTCTCTCGTTAGTATCTGATGCTATTTAAACGTTAAAACAATCACTCAATTCAATCATTATGATTGCAGGTATCGTACCAACATTAATTATTACGTGCAGCAAAGGAAATGCAAAATAATTACTTGATACGTTTGAGCAAATCACTAATAACTTGATCCTCGTTGTTCTGCTGGTCGATGACATCACTGACCGAGAGAAATCCTTCCCGTTCTTCCACCTGGCTCCCAAGCGAGGTAACCACCAAATGCACCTTATCTGGCGAGACTGTTTTAAGAAAAGCTTTCCCGGCGGGCGCGATCCCACCGGCCCATAAGGGAGTGACAACGATATAGGCATCCGGCTGGCCGGGATCACCAAGCAATTCAATTTTCACTTCTTTGTTGATCGTAGAATAGAATCCGGCTTTGATATAACCAAAAAGCCCGGACCAGTTTTTATGATCGGTGATCTGTACCATCGGGCAGGATAGTTTTTCAGCAATCTTTTGCGCGACACGCTTGCTGACATACGTTCTGGTGAAATACACTACACAATAATCCATTTTTCCTCTGCCCTGGGTTAGTCGTTTCCATTATCTTACATCCAAAAATCAGAAAAAGCACATGGTTCACAGAACATGCCAAGCCCTAACCTGGCCAATCGATCGAATTGATCATCAGTGAGGAAGTAGGTTAAAATTTTCCAACATACGTCAGATACACAATCCCGGAACTACACGATTTCATAAGTCGTTAGAACAATATGGAAAGGAAATATCGATGAAAAATATAAGAAATTTTTTCCTATCAGGCCTGGCGATCGTGCTCGTTTTGCAGGCGTGCGCGCTTTTACCAAATCTGAATAAAAAGTTGTTAGACGGCACGGAGTGGGAACTGGTCTCGATCAAGGATTCCGCGCCGATCGCGGGAACGACGGTCACCATCGCGTTCAGTAATGGAGAGGTACATGGCAGATCAGGATGCAATACCTATTTTGGAAGTTACCAAACAGATGATGAGCGCATATCTTTCGGGCCGCTGGCGATGACGGAGATGGCGTGCTTGGAACCTGAGGGGAGCATGCAGCAAGAGATGCAATACCTGACAGTATTATCAAAAGCAGATAAGTTCAATATTGAGAACGACCAATTGACCCTGGCGCAGGACAATCAGGTTCAGTTGATATTTCGGATTATTAAATAATTAAAATCATTTTTTCCAGCAGCATTTTTTGGTGACGCGCAAGTTCATCTCGTATTCCTTTTGAAAAAGAAGATTCTATCTATTCCGATACCTAACCTTAAAATTTCTTGAATATTCGTTTTTGGCATGCTATATTATTGTCATACCAATTATGGATAATGGATACACACCCATCAAACGGCAGGCAAAGCTTTCCTCTCAGGTTGCTGAACAAATTCAGCAGTTAATACTCTCCCGCGACCTGAAGCCCGGTGACCGTCTGCCCACCGAGCGCGAACTGGGAGAAACCTTCGAAGTCAGCCGCACTGTCATTCGCGAAGCGATCCGCACACTGGAAGCGCGCGGGCTGGTCACATCACAGACCGGTTCCGGGACATATGTGCGTGCCATGAAGGGGTCTGATGTCGCATCCTCTCTGGGTATGTACATCAACACCAGGCATAAACCTTTCTCGCTTGATGCGCTGATGGAAGTCAGGCAAGTGCTTGAAATTGAAATGGTGCGCCTGGCAGCGGATCGCGCCAGTCAGGAAGATATCAGCCATTTGGAAAACAGCTTGAGAAAAATGTGCGGCACAACAAACAACGCGGAGGAATTTTCCAAGTGGGATCTCGAATTTCACCTGCAGCTGTGTGAAGCCAGCGGAAATCCCCTATTTGGGATCATTCTGGAACCTTTGACCGAATCTCTTTTTGAATTGATTTGGACGGGCACTTCAACGCCCGGCGCCGCAGATGAGGCCTGTGATTTTCACGCACAAATCCTAACCCATATCAAAAATAAAGACAGCGAAGGAGCTGTGGAAGTGATGACCAGGCACCTTGAGCAAGCCTATCGCGTTACTTCTGCTGGTCTGAAAAACCATCCTTCAGAAGGAGAATAATGGCAACAAAAATCATGTTTTTCGGTTATGCCGGATATAAGATCATCACGCCGGATAACAAGCATATCGTCATCGACCCATTCTTGACCGGCAATCCCGTCGCGCCGCTCACCCCCGCCGAGCTCGAACAGGTCGACCTGCTGTTGATCAGCCATAATGCCTATGATCATTTTGGCGATGCGCCAGAGATCATCGATCGTTATGGCTGCAAGGTGATTTGTGCGCTGGATGTGCTGCACCGCCTTAAGACCGATTTTAATGTTGATCCCGATCTGCTGCGCGTGACGATCTGGGGAATGGCAATGAATGTGGACGGCATTCATGTCCGCCCGATGGAAAGCCACCACTGGTCATTCGGGTTCTTAAAAAATGGCCAGATGTTATCTGGGCCGGCAATGGGCTTTATTGTTGAGACTGAACCCGGTGTGCGCATCTATCATCCCGGTGACACCGCGCTGACGCTTGACATGAAAATGTGGAAAGACCTTTATAAACCCACTGTCGGATTGATGCATGTCGCCCTGCCAGAGAATTCACTGCCACATATGGAGAATTATTTATGCGGTGAATTAACCGAAGAAGAAGCAGTGCTCGCAAGCGAGTGGTTGGGGTTGGACCATATCATCGCCAGCCATTATGTCTCAAAAGAAGCGCCAGCTGTGAAAAAATTTACCCAATTAGCCAATACCGCTAAAAGTGATGGGCGGTTAAACGCGAAAATCAGCGTGATCGATCCGGGCGAGATCCTGGAAATTTAACAATGGAGAGGTTTTTATGAACACTAGCGCCATCAGTATGGAAGAATCACTTGCCAAACTAAACACCTTTAAAAAAGAAGTGATGCAAGAACTCAAAGCGCCTGATGACCTATCAAGAGATCAAATCCTGGAAATGTTCCGGAAAATGGCCCTGATCCGGGAATTTGATTCACAGGTGAAAACACTCTGGAAGCAAAATTATATTTACGGGCTGGCGCACGCGTATTTAGGCGCGGAAGCCGTCGGCGTAGGCGCCTGTACCGCGCTGAAAAAAGGGGATTACATCACCAGCACGCACCGCGGGCATGGACATGTGATTTCGATGGGTGGCGATGTCAATAAGATGATGTCCGAACTGATGGGAAAGGCAGACGGGTATTGCAAAGGCAAAGGCGGTTCCATGCATATCGCCTCAGTGGATGATGGCATGCTGGGCGCGACCGGTATTGTTGGCAGCGGCATGCCAATTGCCGTTGGGGCAGCGCTGACCGCATCGGTTAAGAAAAAAGATTATGTCACCATATGTTTCCACGGAGACGGAGGTACCAACCAGGGTGTCTGGCATGAATCGATCAACCTGGCTGCAGCATGGAAACTGCCGGTGATCTTCCTGTGTGAAAACAACCAGTGGGCAATTTCCATGAATTACGACCGCGCAACCGGGAATCCTGCCGTAGCAGACCGGGCTAACGGTTATGGCATTCCCGGCGTTACTGTTGACGGCTTCAATCCCTTCGCAGTATATGAAGCGGTACGAGACGCTGTCAAGCGCGCACGCGCTGGAGAAGGTCCCTCATTGATTGAGGCACGTTATTACCGCTATATCGGGCACTTTGTTGCGGATGATGAGCGCTATCGCGACACGACCACCAACGACCCCTGGGCGGAAGAAATGGATCCCATAAACCGCATGCGCGACTACTTGATCGCATCAGGCACAGCAAGCAAGGAAGAGGTCGCATCCATCTACCAATCGACAGTCGACGAAGTTGCCGCATCTGTCGAACACGCAAAGAACGCGCCGGAACCAACAGAAGAGATCCTGTGGGATGGTCTTTATTCAGCCGAATTCATGCAAATGTTTGGAGGTAAATAATGGGCAGGACTATCACAATCAAACAAGCGATCAACGAAGCCCATCATGAGGAATTTGCCCGAGATGACTCCGTTATTATCATGGGATGTGATGTTGGCATCCGCGGCAACCCTTTTGGGGTCACTGCGGGCCTCTTCGACGCATTCGGAGCGGATCGGGTGCGCGACACACCAATCTCTGAGGCAGCCATTGTTGGCGCATGCCTTGGCGCGGCTATTACCGGCCTGCGTCCGATCGGCGAGATCTTATTTTCCGATTGGATCACCATCCCAATGGACCAGATCGTCAATCAGATCGCGAAGCTGCGGTACATGTTTGGCGGAAAAACCAACGTACCGCTTGTCATTCGCGCTCCAGTCGGCGCCGGCGGCGGACAGGCAGCCCAGCACTCACAATCATTTGAAGCCTGGTTCAGTCATGTTCCCGGATTGCAGGTGGTGATGCCGATCACACCATACGACGCGAAGGGAATGTTGAAAACAGCGATCCGCGGCAATGACCCGGTCTTATTCTTTGAGCACAAACGCGGGTATGAGATCACTGGTGAAGTGCCAGAGGAAGATTACACCGTCCCATTTGGGAAAGCGGTTATCAGGCGCGAAGGCAGTGATGTAACCATTGTCGCGGTATCGATCATGGTGCACCGGGCACTCAAAGCCGCCGAAGAGTTGAGCGCTTTAGGAATTGAATGTGAAGTGATCGACCCGCGATCAATATATCCGTTTGATTATGACACCGTGCTCGCATCACTGCGTAAAACCCATCGTTTGATCGTGACCCATGAAGCCAACCGCCGGTCTGGAATCGGCGCGGAGATCGTTTCACAGGTCGTTGAGCGCGCATTTGAAGAACTGGATGAAAAACCGGTTATCGTCGCTGGTTTAAATGTTGCCATGCCCTATAGTCTCAGCCTGGAAAGCATGGTGATCCCGAATGAAGAAAACATTAAACAGACTGTCCTGCAATTGATGGACAGGGTATAAGCGGAGAGAAAAAAATGGCGACTTTTGTTACGATGCCGAAATTAGGCATGAATATGGTGGAGGGGCACATCGTCAGCTGGCTGGTGAAAGAGGGCGAGCAGGTCAAAAACGGACAGGTAATTCTGGAAATTGAAACGGACAAAGCCACCAACGAGGTGGAATCGCCCGCAGAGGGAATTCTTGCCAAAATTATCCGTTCAGCCGGTGAGGATGTTCCCTGCAACAGTGTGTTGGCGGTGATCCTGAATGAAGGTGAAACATTACCCGCATCGATTCCTGAAATGCTTGGTGAAGAAGTCACGCCGAAAGCTGAAGCGTCCAGGGCGAGCGGCGCTGAAGTTCAAAGCGCAACGTATCCCGCGGACACCAGCGCGGACCGTATCCGTATTTCCCCGTCAGCAAAAAAATTAGCGCAAGAACTTGGGGTTGACCTTTCCAAGATCACTAGCGCTGGATCCCAGATAAAACGAGAGGATGTGGAACGCGCGCACGCATCAATGAACGCATCTCATCCAAATAAAACCCCGGCAGGGGTCACAGCCAGAGCCTATTCCGGTATGCGCAAACTGACTGGAGACGCGATGGCAGCATCCACAACAGCCACGGCTCGCGTCCCTTTGTTCCTGGAAGCTAATGCGGAAGGGTTGATCCAGCAACGGAATGCATTAACCGCGTCAGGGAATAATATTTCGTTCAATGTCCTGTTGGCAAAGATCGTTGCGGCGGCAATCAGTGATCACCCTTACATGAATACCCAGCTTTCGGGTGACCAGATCTGGGAGTTTGGGAGAATCAACATCGGAATCGCTGTTGACAGCGAAAAGGGTTTGTTCGTCCCCGTATTGAAAGATGCGGCGCACAAAGATATTGGCGCCCTGCAAAGCGAATTCAACGCGCTGGCAGAACGGGCGATGAATGGCAGGGCTACTTCAGAGGATTTGGGCGGTGGGACGTTCACCATCACCAACCTTGGCGCGCAGGAGATCGAATCATTCGTACCCGTCATCAATTTACCGCAGTGTGCCATTCTGGGTGTTGGCGTGATCAAGGAGAAACCAGCCGTAGTTGATGGAAAAATCATCCCCCAGCACAGGATCGGATTAACTCTGGTGTTTGACCATCGTTTGGTAGATGGCGCTGCGGCAGCAAAATTCCTGCAGAAGATCAAACATCTGATAGAAGAACTGGATTAGCTAAAAAAGGAGAAACATGCATAAAAAGATTGGGTTTATAGGATTGGGGATCATGGGCCATCATATGGCCACCCATTTGATCGATGCGGGTTACGCATTGACCGTTTACGATACCACACCAAAGCGTGTTGATGACCTCGTTACAAAAGGCGCGAAGGCAGCTTCCAATTGCGCTGATGCAGCAGCGGAAGCAGATGTAATCATTTCGATGGTGCCAGATTCCCCGGATGTGGAAAAGGTAGCATTGGGTGAAGATGGCATCTTTGAAACCGCACGCGAAGGATTGATCTACATTGATATGAGCACGATCGCACCTGACACGGCTATCAGAGTAGCCAGGGTGCTTGGCGAAAAAGGCGTACGCTGCCTGGACGCTCCGGTATCCGGCGGAGAGACTGGGGCAAAGAACGCCACACTATCGATCATGGTTGGCGGTGACGAGGATGTATTTAATGAAGTGATGCCCGTTCTTGAAAAAATGGGACAGACGATCACTTTGTGCGGAGCTAATGGCGCTGGACAGACCGTGAAAGCCTGCAACCAGATCCAGGTAGCAATGAATTTCATCGGGATGGCGGAAGCGTTTGTCCTGGGCACAAAAGCAGGCGTAGACCCGGCTGTCATCCTGAAGGTCCTCAGCGGTGGTTACGCGCAAACCCGTGTCATGGACGTACGCGGCCCGAAGATCATCAAAGGTGAATTTGAACCCGGGTTCAAGAGCAAGTTTCACTATAAGGATTTGAATATCATCATGGAAACAGCCAAAAATCTGGGTGTTCCCCTGCCCGCGACAGCTGTGGCACATGAATTATTCACAGCCATGATCGCATCCGGACGCGGTGACCTGGACCATAGCGCTGTGATCAATATCATTGAGGATTTAGCAAAAGTGGAAGCACGATCAAGGGACGCATAATCACATGGGAAGAGAACTGGAACAAGAAAAATTGATCTTTCTTTACCGCCTGATGGTAAAGATCCGCCTGCATGAAGAAGCGATCAAGATCCTATTCACACAGGGAAAGATCGGCGGCACAACCCACCTCTGCATCGGCCAGGAAGCTGTAGCCGCAGGAGTGGTCTCACAGCTCCGCCCCGATGATTATGTTTCCAGCACGCATCGCGGACATGGTCACATGCTCGCTAAGGGCGGCGAACTGAAACCGATGCTGGCGGAGATTCTCGGGCGTGCAGATGGATATTGCAAAGGCAAAGGCGGCAGCATGCATATCGCCAGCATCAAACTTGGGAACCTGGGCGCCAATGGCATCGTCAGCGGCGGGCTTCCCATCGCAGTTGGCTCAGCCCTCTCAGCACAGATGCGTGAAACAGATCAGGTAACGGTTGTATCTTTTGGTGATGGAGCAGCCAACGAAGGCAACACGCATGAATCGATGAATATGGCGTCTGCCTGGCGGCTGCCAGTCGTTTTCCTGTTTGAGAATAACCAGTATGCTGTATCAACCCACACCACGCGATCCATGGGCGGGAGCATGGAAAAACGCGCTGCTGGATATGACCTTCCTTTTGTGCAGGTGGATGGGATGGATCTCGAGCAAGTTTATTTCGCCGCGCAGGATGCTATTGCCCATGCCCGCGCGGGCAAAGGGCCGATCGTGATGCAGGCGGATACATACCGATATGAAGGCCACTATTATGGCGATCCGATGATCTACCGCACAAAAGAAGAGATTGATTCATATCGGGCGAATGATCCTATCGCACGCGTAGAGAGAATACTGGTTGAACGCAATATTGAAAGTGAGGATCACATCGAGAAAATCAAAGCGGACATCCAGGCGGAAGTGGATGACGCAGTCTCATTTGCTGAAGCAAGTCCGCAGCCGGCGATTAATTCAATGTTCGAAGATGTATACACGGAATGGCAATCATGACAGAGAGACAATTACTTTATAAGGAAGCAGTCGCAGAAGCGGTCGCGGAAGAGATGGCGCGGGACAGCCGTGTATTTATCATGGGTGAAGATGTTGGTTTGCATGGCGGCGCTTTTGGAGCGACGAAAGGACTGTTTGAGGAATTTGGTCCAGGCAGAGTCAAAGATACCCCCTTGACGGAATCCGTGATCGTTGGCGCAGGTGTAGGAGCCGCGCTGACCGGTATGCGCCCAATTGTTGAGGTCATGTATATTGATTTTATGTGCATGGCGATGGATTCGATCGTGAACCAGGCCGCAAAGGTCAAGTATATGTTCGGCGGCCATGCCACAGTCCCACTGACTATTCGCACCGCTTTTGGCGCAGGACGCGGGAACGCGGCCCAGCATTCACAATCATTGGAAACCTGGTTCCTGAATGTTCCGGGATTGCTGGTTGTGATGCCATCAACACCCTATGACGCAAAAGGTTTATTAAAATCAGCTATCCGCAACGATAACCCAGTCATCGTGATCGAGAATAAGCAACTTTACAATAGCAAAGGGTATGTACCGGCGGAGGATTACACCGTACCAATAGGGAAAGCATCGGTGCGCAAGGAAGGCAGTGATGTAACGCTGATCGCCACCAGCCGGATGTGCCAGTTCGCTGAGTCGGCGATCGAAAAACTGGAAAAAGAAGGTGTCTCAGTGGAGTTCATAGATCCGCGTACGATCAAACCTCTGGACATGGATACCATCGCACAATCGATCGCAAAAACACATCGCGCTGTTGTTGTCAATGAAGGTCCAACAACAGGAGGATTCAGCAACGAGGTTTCATCGAAAATCATGGATCAGTGTTTCTTTGATCTGGATGCGCCAGTTATCCGGGTCGCAGCAGAAGATGTTCCAATTCCATACAACGCGATCCTGGAAGCTGAAGTGATTCCTGCGGAGAAAGATATCCTGCAGGCAGTTCGCAAGGTATTAGAATCTTAATATGATAACTCGGAGGTAATAAGATGAAAGCGATCGTTTATCATGGCATTGATGATGTCCGGTATGAGCCAAATTGGCCTGACCCACGCCCTCTGCGGCCGGGGGAAGTGAAGATTGAAACAGCCTGGGCTGGCATCTGCGGGACCGATATGGAAGACCTGCGCAATGGCGCGATTGTTCCGATTGGCACTCCGCATCCGGAATCCGGCCGCATGGCCCCGCTGGTGCTGGGCCATGAATATTCCGGCACTGTGGTTGAAACAGCTCCGGATGTGACCAATGTTAAGCCCGGTGACCGGGTGGCGATGGAATGCATCCGCCACTGTGACCATTGCGAGTTTTGCGCGCGGGGGCAATATGCGTCCTGCCTTAATCAGGTATCCATCGGCCAGCACGATGATGGCGGCATGGCAGAATATTTTAATATTCCCGCCTATGACTGCATCAAGATCCCGGATGAGATGTCGTTTGAAGTTGCCTCGCTGACCGAGCCATTTGCGGTGATGCTGCGCGCTGCCCGCAAAGGCCGGGTGGGATTGGGCGATACGGTTACGATCATCGGAGCAGGTGCAATCGGGTTGTTTGGTATTTCCGCAGCACGCGTGGCTGGGGCGACCAAGGTGATCATGATCGCCCATGGCGGCTATCGGGCGGAAGTGGCAAAGATGATGGGCGCGGATCATGTTCTTAATTCCAAGTTGGATGGATGGCATGATGAATTCATGGCATTGACACAGGGGAGAGGCTCGGATGTGGTTTTTGACTGTGGCGGGAATGCGGCCGCGATCCGCCAGGCGGTAGAACTGGCAAAAAGGCATGGGCGTGTGGTCGTTACCACCGTGCTGGATGATGATGTTCCATTAAACGCGCTTGACATTATGTATAACGAAAAAGAAATCATTGGAACCGTGGCACATCAATTCAATGAAGAGATCGCATGGGCCGTGCAATATTTCGCGGATGGGCGCGTCGACCCCACCCCGATGATCACCGACCGGATTTATATCGCTGATGCGATTGAAAAAGGATTTGAAGAATTGACAAAGAATCGGGATCAGATCAAGATCCTAATCACACCGAAAAGAGAATTGTTAAAGCTGTAGGAGGATAAAAAAATGGCAAATGATTATTTTAAAAGAGTCGCAAAATTGACACCAACCAAATTTTGGATCAATAACCCAACGCGGGAAGAAGCACACTGGGCAATTGATGCTAGTGCAGTGGGATGCACTTGCAATCCATCCTACTGCGCAAAAATGTTGTTTGACCGGCCCGCGGAAAAAGAATATGCCAGCACATTACTGGATGAAGTCATTCAAGATGCGGACAGCGCGACCGGCGCGGAAGAAGAACTGCAGCGTCGGTTGGTAAAAGAAATCGCGGAGATCTTTATGCCGCTATATCAAGCTGCGCCGAAAGAGAACGGATACGTGAGTATTCAGGGCGACCCGATCAACGAAGAAGACCCTGAAGTCATCATCCGTGAAGCACGGAAAAACCGCGCGGTGGCAGATAACATTTGCTGCAAGATTCCCACGACCGAACCCGGACTGAAGGCAATGGAAACATTGGTAGCAGAGGACATTCCGATCAACGCGACCGAAGTATTCGCAATCCAGCAGGCGCTCGACCTTTGTGAATTGTACGAAAAGGTAAGCAAGGAGAGCGGCAAAAAACCCAAATTCTATATCTCGCACATCACTGGCATCTACGATGATTATCTAAAAGAAGTCACTGAACGGGACAATATTGATATTTCCCCCGATGTTCTCTATCAAGCCGGATTGGTGATTGCGCGCAAACTGTACCAGATATACATTGACAGGGGATACGCTGTCACATTTATCGGCGGCGGCGCCCGCGGCACGCAGCATTTCACTGAAATGGTGGGCGGCGATGTTTGCATCACGATCAACTGGACCGGAACTGCGGATAAATTGTTAGAAATGAACCAACCGGTCATGGAACGGCTTTTCAACCCGGTCCCACAATATGTCGTGGATGAATTATGTGAGAAACTGCCAGATTTTAAGCGCGGATATTTTGAAGGCGGGATCAGCGCACATGAATATGAAGAATTTGGACCCGTGATCAAATTCCGGGATAGCTTTGTCAAAGACTGGAATCGGATTCTGGATGAAGCGGAAAAACGACTGGATAAAAAGTAAATTGGGATAAGGAGATAAGAAATGCAAGCTATGCATGTATACCCCAGCCAGAATATCCTTGGCGAAGGTCCTTTATGGAATGAAAAAGAACAAGCGATTTACTGGGTCGATATTATTGGCAAAAAGATCCAGCGCTACTTTCCAGAAACTGGGAAATATGAGGCATTTGATGTCCCGCTACAAGTAGGATTGATGGCTTTTCGCGAAAAGGGCGGATTGGTTTGCGGCACAGAAGACGGATTCTATTTCTGGGAGGTTGGCGCGAAGGAAATGGAATTCGTCGCGCATCCCGAAAAAGGCAAGACAGGCGCGCGCTTCAATGATGGCAAAGTGGACCGTAAAGGCAGACTGTGGGCCGGCACCATGACCCCGCAGGGGGCAACCAGCGCGCTGTACCGACTGGATCCCGACCTGAATGTCTCAAAAATGGTCGATGAGGTTACGATCTCAAATGGCATCGGCTGGAGTCCGGATAACACCATCATGTATTTTGTTGATTCGATCCGTTATGTGATCAATGCTTTTGATTATGACCATGAAACGGGTGAGATCAGCAATCAGCGTCCATTTGTGCAGATGGATGCGGATTTTGGAATACCGGATGGCTTGACTGTAGACAGCGAAGGCTGCGTGTGGTGCGCGATCTACAATGGCTGGAAGGTGATGCGCTACGCTCCAACAGGTGAAGTATCCGCCGAGATCAAAATGCCGGTCTCAAAACCATCCTCGGTCATGTTCGGAGGTAAAAATCTGAACGAATTGTATATTACTTCCATCGCAGATGGGCTTACAGCGGAAGAAAAAGAAAATGAACCATTGGCTGGCGATCTATTCATGGTCAAAACAGATGTCCGCGGTATGCCAGAACCAGATTTTGCCGGATAAAGGAGATTATTATGATCATTAGCGATCTATCGGGCGTCTTTTCTTTGGAAGGCAAGACAGCGCTGGTCACCGGCGGCGGCCAGGGGTTGGGCGGCGCGATTGCCGAGGGTTTTGCCCAGTTTGGCGCGGATGTTGCTGTTGTGGATATCAATCAGCAGACAGCTGATGAAGTGGCCGCCACTATTACCGGCTTGGGAAGAAAAGCAGTTGCGTTTCGATGTGATGTATCAAAAGAAGATCAGGTGTTAAAAACGGTTGAAAGCTCGATCAGAGCATTAGGCAAGATCGACATTCTAGCCACAGTTGCTGGAATTGGTGATCGGGCCATGGCTGAAGATATGACCATGCAGCAATGGAAACGGGTTATCGATATAAATTTGACTGGTGTCTGGTTATTCGACCAGGCAATTGGAAAGCATTTGATCGATAGAAAAACGGGCGGAAGCATCATCAATATGGCATCCATAGCCGGACAGGTAGGGATCAAGACTGGCAATGCGAACTATTGCGCCAGCAAAGGCGGAGTGATCGCACTCACCCGTCTCTTAGCGGTAGAATGGGCAAAATACAACATTCGTGTCAACGCGATTGCCCCGGTTCAGTTTAAAACCCCCCTGGTTTTACCTCTGCTCGAAAAGCCTGAGACAGTCAAATACTTCCTGGATGCGATTCCTCTGAATCGCTTTGGCGAAGTGGATGAGATTGTTGGGCCGGCAGTCTTCCTTGCCAGCCAGGCAGCATCCATGGTCACTGGAATCGTATTAAATGTTGACGGCGGAATGACAGCGCAATAAATGATCACCGGCCTCACACACCCCGGTATCACCACAAGCAATTTGGAGAATTGGTTGGCTTTTATTCGCAACAATCTAGGAGCCTGCCATATCCAAAGCCAGGTCAGTGATCAGGATTACCTGTCACAGGTAACTGGTTTAAACATGGCGAAGCTAAAAATCGGGTTTGTAAAATTTGGGGTGGACTCCTTTCCTCTTGAAGTCATTGAATACATTCATCCAATAGGGTCCCGACAAAATCATCAGTATGGGTGTGTTGGTTATTCACATATTGGATTCGTAAGCGATGAAATCCATGCGCTTCGTAACAATTGCATTGTGAACAACCTTGAAGTCAGCGAGATCCATCACGAAGAACATGCCTGTTGGGGAAAATATCAAAGTTTTCGCATTACCGCGCCGGATGGTATCCCAATCAAGATCATCTCCTCCAAGCAAAACGCGGGGCATCTTTCACCGGTTCGGGTTCATCATACCGGGCTGACAGTCAGTGATCTGGAAGCCGCGAAGCAGCTTCTGGAAAAAAACCTTGGACTGGTCGAAATCACTCGGGGCAGACAGAGAGAAGATATTCTCTGTAATGAATTTGATACAGAGTATGAGTTTGTAATGTTAATGATACCGAACCATGACTTCATGATCGAACTGCGGAAATTTCCTTTCAAGGCCTGTGGTCTAGTAGATATGGGTCACCAACACCCAGGCTGCCTGCACCACTGTTTTCAAGTTGATGATATTTTCAAAGACTATGAAACATTGAAAAAAGCAGGGGTGGAATTTGTCGGACAACCTGCTCAAGTTACTGCGGGGGTTAATAAAGGGGCGTATGCGATCTATTTTCATGGTTTTGACGGATACCGATTTGAGATTTTTCAAAAACCTTGAAACGCCCACAATTCTATTGCGCCACTTTGTTTTTCTGCTCAACCAACATTGAAATTACATATAAATTGCAAATAATTCTATTCTGATATTCCTCATACAATTCTTCTCATAAGTAAATTATTGAGGCATAAAATGAATGATTTCTTTACTTCTTTAACCGCTTCCGGACCACTCTATACTATCCTCTTCATCCTGGCAGCATTGGTCGTCATTCTGGTGATCGCGCGTAATATCATTGCGCGTTGGATCATCGCATTTTCAAAGCGCACTGAAACCAGGGTGGACGACATGCTTGTAAAACACATCAAGCCCATGCGCGCGGCCTGGCTGGCGCCAATGATCGCGCTATATCTTATCGCTGAGCAGATCCCCGCCTACCAGTACTTCCTCGAAATCGGCGCGTTATTTGGCATCCTCTGGCTCGGAACGATCACGATCTCATCCCTGTTAAACGCCATTAATGAAATCTACGAATCCCGCCCGAATTACAAGGGGGTTTCAATTCAGGGTTATCTTGAAATCGTGCGGATTCTTTTATTCCTGGTCGCGATCATTCTTTCGGTCTCACTGTTTTCAGGGGAATCGCCGGTTGTGCTGCTGACCGGGTTAGGTGCGCTTACCGCGGTTTTGCTGCTTGTCTTTCAAAACACGATCCTGTCGCTGGTTGCCAGTGTACAGATCAACAGCATGGACCTGATCAACGAGGGGGATTGGATTGAAGTGCCGGAGTTTGGCGCGGATGGTGACGTGGTTGATATCAGCCTGCATACGATCAAAGTGCAGAATTTTGACATGACTTTTGCGGTCATTCCTACGCATAAGATTATGGAGACCGCTTATCGCAATTGGCGCGGGATGGAAGAAGCGGGCGGCAGACGTATTGAACGCTCAATCCTGATCGATATGACCAGCATCCAATTCTGTAATGAAGAGATGCTGGACCGGTTATCGAGGATTGATCTGATCTGTGAGTACGTATCGGAACGGATGAAAATGATCAGGGATCATAAAGTGAAACATGCCTCAGATTATGATTCTCCCCTTGACGGACCACAGGTGACCAATACTGAAATCTTCCGCCGCTATATTGAAGCTTATCTGCATAACCGGGATGATATCCATCATGATAAGTTGCCTTTCCTGGTGCGCAATCTGGAACCTACACAAACGGGATTACCGATTGAGCTATACCTGTTTACAAAAACGACCGTTTGGGAAGAATATGAGGCCATCCAATCAGAGATCTTCGACCACCTGCTGGCAGCCGCCAACCACTTCGACCTGCATGTCTTCCAGGAACCGACTGGCATGGACTTCAGATTGATGAACTCCAACCGGCTCTCACCGGAAGTGGTGAAATCCCTGTAAGATCCTTCATAGATCACAACAGCCTAAATAAAGGCTGTTGTGATTTTTTAATACATCCAAATTCCCTAATCGAACAGCGTGACCGCGGTATCCAATGCCAACAGCATCATTTCGTCAAATGCATTCTGGCGTGCTTGTGCGGAAAGATTCTGATCCTGTTTGAATTTACTGTCAGACACTGTCAGCAAACACGCAGCTTCCTTCTTGAGCGCTTTGGCGGTAGCAAATAACGCAAACGATTCCATTTCACCAGCAATGACTTCATGTTCACGCTCAATCTCTTCCCACTCGCCTTTGACGGTTGAATAGAATACATTTCCGGATCCGATAATGCCCGGGTGAACCTCGATTCCAACGCTGGAGGCTGTTTGCTGGATTGCCTTGAACACGCGTGGGCTGCCTTCTATTACATTCTCGCTGATTCCGTAAGCATCTTTCGCGAATGTTTCGGTAGAAAATGATTTCTCCGCAAGGATTATATCCATGATATCCAGATCAGGATTGGATGCACCGCAGGAACCGATACGGATGATGACATCCACATCATAAAAATGATATAGTTCATAGGCATAGATGCCAATGCTGCCAAAACCCATACCCGAGCCCATAACGCTTAGCTTTTTGCCGTTATATGTGCCGGTATAACCAAGCATGCCGCGCACCTGGTTAAATTGGGTTACATCTTGCAGATAGGTTTCCGCAATCTTTTTCGCGCGCAAAGGATCACCCGGCATGAGGACGATCTTTGCAATCTCATCTTTTGAGGTTGCCTCGATGTGGGGTGTTGGAATTTTCTTCATATTTTTTTTGACCTTTCTAATCCGTGTTTTTGAATGAGACGAACAGGGCACAATGGTATCATAAGCGGATACAAAACCCGGCAATCTGATATATTATTAGCAGGAATTAAATACTAAATCTTGTGAATGATGAAAACAAAACCAGAGATCGTTGAGAATTGGCTGCCGCGCTATACAGGCACGCCACTAAATAAATTTGGCGAATACATCCTGCTTGTTAACTTCAAAGATTATGTGACTATGTTCTCCGAATGGTACCATGTGCCCATCCGCGGGCGAAAAAAGCCCTTCTCGAATGCCACCGCCAACGGAATCACCATCATCAATTTCGGAATGGGAAGCGCCAATGCCGCGACCGTGATGGATCTGCTGGGAGCGATCCACCCCAAGGCAGTTTTATTTCTTGGCAAGTGCGGCGGATTGAAAAAAAAGAACGACATCGGAGATCTGATCCTGCCAATCGCAGCCATCCGCGGCGAGGGCACATCCAATGATTACTTCCCGCCAGAAGTGCCAGCGCTGCCCGCTTTCAACCTGCAAAAAGCCATCTCCACCACTATCCGCAACCATAACCGGGATTATTGGACTGGCACGGTCTATACCACCAACCGGCGCGTTTGGGAACATGACGAAAAGTTTAAGGAATACCTGCGCCTAATCCGCGCGATGGCGGTCGATATGGAAACTGCGACGCTGTTCACAACGGGTTTTTATAATGAAATACCTACCGGCGCTCTGCTGCTGATCTCTGACCAACCGATGACGCCCGAGGGGATCAAAACCGCTGAAAGCGACAGGTTCGTTACGCAGGAATTCCTCGATATGCATTTGAAAATCGGCGTGGACGCGTTGAAAGAGCTGATCAATAACGGCCTAACCGTCAAGCATCTGTATTTCTAACGAATCCAAACCAAATTAACAGTTTTGGGGGAAATCGGCTGTTAATTCGATCGATTTAGGCCACAGTTTTATAATTCGTGATACTATATATCCGTTTTTCCGCATATAGTGATGGATGGATGTAAGATGAAACATCAAACATTAGAATTAGAGATCAATTTACTGCATGAACGGGTGTGCTCTGCCCTGGGTGACACCACCCGCATCATGATCCTCTATCTTTTGGCTGAAAACCCGCTATTTGTGAACGAGATCGCAGAAAAACTTGACAGCCCCCAATCCACCATTTCCCGCCATCTGCGCATATTGAGAGAGCGTAACCTGGTAAACACGGATCGTGAGGGCACCTCGGTGCAGTATTCACTAAAGGATGCACGCATCATTGAAGCGCTGGACATCCTGCGTTCGCTGCTCAATGACCAGATCCAGGCAGAAGCAGCAATCACCCGGGCTAAACAATAAATCAATTCATGAATAAAAGGAGAACTAATTAATGAGAACGATCATTATTGGCGGGGTTGCTGGCGGCGCAAGCACCGCCACCCGGCTGAGAAGAATGGACGAAAGCGCAGAGATCATCATCCTGGAACGCGGTGAATATATTTCTTTTGCCAACTGCGGGCTGCCCTATCACATTGGCAACGTGATCCCCGATCGTGATCGGCTGCTGGTTGTAACGCCGGAAAAACTACGTGAGACATTCAATATCGATGCGCGCGTGCGGCATGAGGCGGTTAGCATTGACCGCAAGAATAAAACGGTCAAGGTGCGAGAGCTTTCCAGCGGGCGGGAATACAACGAAAAATACGACAAGCTGGTACTTTCACCCGGCGCTTCACCGATCGTTCCGCCGCTTGCGGGTGTGGATCTGCCGGGCGTGTTTACGCTGCGGTCCATGCAGGATATGGACAGGATTCGCGATTACATCGCAGAGAGAAATCCGCAGCGTGCGGTTGTGGTTGGCGGTGGTTTTATTGGGCTTGAATTAGCTGAGAATTTGGCGCATCGCGGCATTGAAGTCACGGTGATTGAAATGCTGGATCAGGTGATGGCGCCGATCGATTATGAAATGGCGGCCATGGTGCATCAGCATCTCGATTTCAAACACGTACGCCTGGCATTGGGAGATGGCATCAGCGGAATCGAGCAAAACGAGACCCTGCATGTTTCCCTGCAAAGCGGGAAGACCGTAGATACCGATCTGGTGATCCTGTCAGTCGGTGTGCGGCCCGAGACCTCCCTCGCAAAAAACGCTGACTTGAAATTAGGCGCGCGTGGCGCTTTTGAAGTGAACCAGCATATGCAGACCAACGACCCAGATATCTACGCGATTGGTGACGCGGTAGCGGTGAAAAACATCATCAGTGAAACCGAGATGAACTTACCCCTGGCCGGACCTGCCAGCAAACAGGCACGAATTGTCGCCGACCACATCGCCGGAAAAGATGTCTCATTCAGTGGTGTCCAGGGCACTTCAATTGTCAAGGTTTTTGATCTGACAGTGGCAAGCACCGGCCTCAACGCCAAACAGCTTGATCATTTGGGTCTTCCTTATAAGTGTGCGATCATCCACGCTTCCAATCACGCCGGTTACTATCCTGCCGCCTCCCCAATGGCTTT
The DNA here is from genome assembly GCA_964612815.1 of uncultured Pelolinea sp. Taxonomy (GTDB): domain Bacteria; phylum Chloroflexota; class Anaerolineae; order Anaerolineales; family Anaerolineaceae; genus Pelolinea. The sequence goes on from CAZTCV010000002.1 coordinate 29,535, forward strand.
CAAGCTTCTATTCGCGCCCGATGGAAAGATCTATGGCGCGCAGGTGGTTGGCCTGGAAGGGGCAGACAAACGCATTGATGTGATTGCGACCGCAATCAAAGGCGGAATGAACGTGTATGACCTGGAAGATCTGGAGCTTGGCTACGCGCCGCCTTTTGGCTCAGCCCGTGATCCGATCAACATCATTGGCTTTTTAGCAGCCAACATCTTGCGCGGTGATTTGCATACCGTGGATTGGAAAGATGTGGATAGGTTAGACCGCTCCGCATACGCGATCCTGGATGTGCGTGACCCCGAAGAATTGGCTATCGGCGAGATCGAAGGTTCGATCCATATCCCGCTGGGTGAACTGCGCGGCCGGGTGAATGAACTCCCACGCAGCAAGAAGATACTCGTCTATTGCCAGGTTGGTCAGCGCGGATATTTTGCCGCACGTGTGTTGACACAGATGGGTTTTGAGGCAATCAATTTAAATGGCGGTTTTAAAACCTATTCGCATGCAGTCTGCCCGCAATCCAATTTTGACACTTTTGAACATGTCACCATCAGCAGCCGCGAAGAGATCACTGAAAAGATCCCTTACAACCCGCAGGATAGCAATCAGTTTGAGGTGGATGCATGCGGCTTGCAATGCCCGGGACCGATCCTCAAGCTGTACCAGAAGGTAAAGGAGATCGAGGTTGGAGACGTCGTTACCGTCAAAGCAACGGATTTCGGGTTCACGAGTGACGTTGGCGCATGGGCTGACCGAACAGGAAACAAGCTGCTTTCACTCGATTCGGATAACGGTGTGATCACAGCAAAAATACAAAAAGGTGCCGAGAAAGAAGCGGAAGAAAGCAAAGGAACAATGACACAAGACAAAACAATGGTGATCTTTTCAGGCGACCTTGATAAAGCGCTGGCTGGCTTCATCATCGCCAATGGCGCTGCATCAATGGGCCATAAAGTAACCATGTTCTTCACTTTCTGGGGATTGAACATCCTGCGCAAGGATGACCCGCCCAAAGTGAAGAAAAACCTGATCGAGAAAATGTTTGGGTTCATGATGCCGCGCGGCGCAAAGAAGCTGACCCTGTCCAAGATGCACATGGCTGGTATGGGAACCTCAATGATCAAAGGGATCATGAAAAAGAAGAATGTGAATTCACTCGAAGAATTGATTCAAAGCGCGCTTGAAAATGGTGTCACGATCCAGGCCTGCCAGATGTCGATGGATCTGATGGGTATTCAGAAAGAAGAACTGATTGATGGCATAGATACAGTAGGTGTAGCAACGTTCATCCATGCGTCCGATGAATCGAATGCGACAATTTTTATCTAATCGCTTGTGTTAAAGACGATTCCCGCTTTCGCGGGAATAACAAAAATGCCGTTCTCAAATGAGAACGGCTTTTTTTCAATAAGGGTTGAAGGCAGGTTTCCTATTGGTTGAAAATACGGATATCCGTGCAATGGATGCCGATAAAGACATCATCGCCTTCTTGGTATGAACCAACCTGATTCTTTTCGGATGAACGCAATAATAGCCTCAGTTTTTGACCATCAGCGAGCGCCACTTCCACCCGCTCATCGGAGCCGATAAAAATATTTGCTGACACCCGTGCCGGAATGCACCAGTCAGATTTGCATTTTTTTGGATCCTGATAAAGGACAAGCTGTTCTGGTCTGATTGCCAGCAATGCTGTATCTCCTTCAATTTGTTGTGTTTCAACAGCGCATGTAAAGCGATAATTTTGATTGGCAAAATTCGCGGTCATACCATCGCTATCGGAATGTGTGATCTGCGCTTTGATAAAATTACTTTCGCCAATAAAGTCCGCAACGAAATATGTTTTCGGGTAAGAATAGATTTCATGCGGTGTTCCGATCTGCACGATCTTTCCATCGGAGAGCACTGCAACGCGGTCGGACATTGTCAGGGCTTCTTCCTGATCATGGGTAACATATATGAACGTAATTCCGGTTAATTGCTGGAGCTTCTTCAGTTCCCATTGCATATCTTTCCGTAATTTGAGGTCTAACGCACCGAGCGGCTCATCCAATAATAGCACTGCTGGTTTATTGACCAATGCTCTCGCCAGCGCTACGCGCTGTTGCTGACCACCAGAAAGCTGGGCGGGTTTGCGATTTCCCAGATCACCCAATTGCACCATTCTGAGTGCATCTTTCACCCGCGACTCCCGTTCATCGCGGCTGATACCGGCGATTTTCAAACCATAAGCGATATTCTGTGCTACCGTCATATGCGGGAAGAGGGCGTAGTTTTGAAATACGGTATGGACGGGTCTCTTATAAGGAGGAAGACTGGTAGCGTCCATTCCATCGATGATCACCCTGCCTTCGGTTGGCTCCGCAAACCCTGCGATTAATCGCAGGGTGGTCGTTTTCCCGCAACCGCTGGGGCCAAGCATGGTGAAGAACTCGCCTTTTTCGATATTAATGCTGATGCCATCGACAGCAGCGAAATCTTCTCGTTGTACGTCATCATCAAATACTTTACGTACGTTTTCTAGAACGACTGAATATTGCGCCATTAGTAAATGCTCCTTTTAACCTGACCAACCGTCCGCAGCCATTCGCTGATCAAAATCAGAATACTGGACGCCACGATAACCATCGAAGCAACAGTGATCGCGAGCGGCAAACGTGCGGGAAATCTTAATTGTGAATAGATGTAGATCGGGAGGGTGTTTTCTGTACCGGTCAAGAAGAAGGTAAGCGCGAACTCATCAAAACTGGTGGTAAAAGATGAAAGAAAAGCCGAGAGAAGCGCCGGGGTGATGATCGGGATCGTGATATTTTTCAGCGTCATCCAGTATGTTGCACCAAGATCCATCGAAGCTTCCTCGAGATGCGCAGGAAAATCAGAAAGCCTTGCTCCGACTATTAACATGGCATAGGGCAGGTTGATCACAACATGGCCGATCGTTACCGTCCAAAGATTAAGGGGAATTCCCAGCGCGTTAAAGAATAAAAGCAGCGCTATACCTAACACAAGATAAGGAATGACCATTGGAAAGGTGGCGATACTGGAAAACAATTTCCTTCCGCGAAACGAGTAACGTACAGTTACGATCGCCATCATTCCTCCGATCACAGTTGAGATCAAGGATGAAGCGAATGCCACCCAAATCGTATTGGATACGGCTGTCAACAACTCAGGAGTCTGGAATACAGCCCGATACCATTTCATCGTAAATCCTTCTAATGGCAATGCCAACAGGATCGAATCGTTAAAAGAGAAAATGATCAGAAAAACGATCGGCAGATAGAGAAAGACTGCCAGGAGGATGTAGTAGAGAGGGCCGAGCAAACGTGAAAATTTCATTCCTGCACCATCATGCGATCGAGGACATATCCCGTATGCTGATAAATCGGTAGAGCAATATTGTGAAAATGCTGACGATCACCATCAAGACAAGGCTCATCACAATCCCCAGCGGCCAATTCAAACCCCGCAGGAATTGATTTTGGATAAGATTGCCATACATGATCCCATCCACGCCGCCGACCAAAGCTGGTGTAACCCATTCCCCCAGCGTAGGGATAAAGACAAAGAAGAAAGCAGCGGCTATGCCTGGAATGCTTAATGGTAATGTCACATTGAAAAAAGTACGCCACGGATTGGCACCGAGATCAGATGAAGCGTCAAACAAGTGCGGTTCGATCCTTTCGAGTGAAGAGAAGATGGGAAGCGCTGCATAGGGAATCCAGATATAGACAAGCGTGATGATGACCGCAGATCGGCTATACAGAATCAACGGGATCCTCTCCGAGATCCACCCAAATTGTATGAGGATGCTGTTAATGATCCCGCCAGAGCCAAGCATCACCTTCCAGGCTAATATACGCAGCAAATAACTTGTCCAGGCGGGGATGATAAGTAAAGAAAGCAGCATCAACCGGTGTTTTCCGCCACGGAAAATAAGGAAATAGGCAAGCGGATACGCCAGCAGGATAGAGATCAGCGCTGTCAGGAAAGCGATCCAGGAAGATTCAGCCAGCATGCGCAGGTAATTCTTTGAAGCAAAAAATGCCTGGTAATGCTTTAGTGTCGGCGGAAAGAGCGGGCCAAAGCTATTATCCCGAAACGAGAATAAGGCCATCATGCTGAATGGAATAATAAAGAAAACCAATAACCATACAGATGGCAGCGAGATTAAAGCCAGCAACCGCTTTTTTGTATTCACCAACAGGTTCCTAATTTCATCTTATGGATACCTAGTTGCTGGCTTTGACATCCGACCAGATTGCTTCGATCGTTGTCCGCAGCTCTTCTGACAATGGCTGGTAGAAGAAAGTGTTTTCAAGGACTGCAGGGTCTTCAAGATCCAGGATCTCGACTACAAACGGATCCAGCAAGTCTGTCGCTTGCTGGCTGGCGACACCATAATAGAATTCATTGCCCATATTGGCCATTGACTGCGGCGCAGTGACCGCATTCAGGTAGTCATACGCCAGGTCAAGATTCGTTTCGTTTGCCCCAATGCCAAAGCCGCAAATCCAACTTAAGCGCCCTTCCGTTGGGTTGATAAATTCCACTTCATATCCTTCTTCAAGAAGGACACCATAGGCATCGTTCCAGGCGTGGGAAGCCAGCCACACATCGCCCTGCGCTACCAGCTGGATGATCTCTGTGTAATCCAGCCAATAATTCAACAAAGCGGGTTTCAAATCGATCAAATGCTGTTTTATCTGCTCCTGCTCAGCCGGTGTCGCGTTATAAGGATCAATGCCAAGAGACATGCCACTGATCAGGTATGCGGCTTCTGACGCATCGTACATGGAAATATGCCCGGAATACTGCGGGTCCCACAAGTCTGCCCAGCTTTCCGGGATATCGGGCGCGAGATCTGTCCGAACGAGAATGGATTCATAACCCCATTCCCATGGAAGGAAATATTGTTGACCGTTGAATTGCCCCATCGCGAGCATATCCGGATAGAAAGTATCCAGATGGGTGATGCGCGATGTGTCGATCGGCTGCACCAGCCCATGATCTACATACAACTTCCACCAGGACGAACAGGGGTGTACCAGATCAAACGCAAACCCACTTTTTGCTTTTGCGAATCCTTCGGAATCATCAGCAAAGAAACTGAAGACCGGCAATGCATCCGGGTGTTGTTCTTTATATGGCTCCCAAAAACTTTCCTGTTCATAACCGGACCACTCTAAAAGCACCGGGCCTTGCCCCTTGGGGCTACAACCACTGATCAGAACAGTGATCAAACAAAATAGAACTACCTTTTGAACATATTTCATTTTCATTTCAACTCCTTTTCAAAAAAAGAATAACCATAATCATGCCTGCTGGCACAATTACAGTTATTTTGAAGCCCAATAATTTGTCTCGCGTTTACTGCCCTATTTCGCGAGGTTTGTTTATTACAACAGTTTTGCGGCAATCATCACCACAATGATGAGGCTATTTTAAATCGAACGGTGTTGATGAGTATTCGTGGAAAAATGGCTGGTCAGACCAACCATTTTAAAGGATTTAGTCGTCTTCATACCCAAAATCATCGAAATCGTCCATTTCCTCTTCCATCATTTGCCAATCAAGTTCGAGGGGTTCCAACCAGACTACTTCGAGCTCAGCACCGCAGGCTTCACATTCAACTGGTTTGCCCATAGTTGGATGTGCCCCTACCGCAACAAGCTTTCCACATTGCGGACATTCCGCTTTTCGCATTTGTTTTTCTCCTTCTTAATCAATAAACATTGATGCAAAATTCAGGCATATGGCCGGGTTCAATTTTCTTTGCGAAACCAGAACGATCGATATGCCTGCTACGAAACCCATAGCGCAAAGTCGCGTGAATATTACCCCTATTTCTGTGTTTTGTACAGATTAATTTGATTTTAATAACGTAACAATATCCAGCGCATCAGCGAATCCTCCATCGTCTGATGAAGGGACAATAATATCGGCTATGGCTTTCAGCGCTTCTGGCGCAGTGCCCATCGCCACGCTCACCCCCGCCTCTTTAAGCAAAGCCATATCATTCAGGCTATCCCCAATAGCCATGATCTCCGCCATGTTCACTCCCAAAAAATCTGCCAGAAGCAGTAGCGCACTGCCTTTGGTCACTTCGACTGGTGTCAATTCAATCGACCGGGTCATTTGAACCGCTTGCAACATTGGAAATGTATGACAAACCTGGATATATGCAGCAGTGAGAGGGTGTTTTTCTGAAAAAATATCGATGCGGATAATTCTCCCATCATCCACTGAAGTGAGGTCGCTGACACGCCTGGCGTGGTCAGTGTTCCTTCCTTTGATCCATTCGATACGCGCGATACTATCCCAGCCATCATCATCCATAAGGCATAACATGCAATCGGGGGTATGCGCGATCAAACCCAGATTACGCTCACATGCAAATCGCATCAGCGAGCTGACCTGCTCACCTTCGATATGATGGTCACTGATCATGGTTTGACTTTTTGGATCAAAAATCGCGCCGCCGGAAAAGACGATCGGTGAATGAATACCCAATAATTCTATAAAAGGATACGTAAGCGGGAAAGCACGCCCAGTGGCCAGGGTGAATGCCAGCTGCTGATTTTTGACGAGCGTATGGATCGATGATAATGTCCGCGGGTGAAGGTCATTTTCCACGGTCAAAAGTGTGCCATCGATATCTGAAACCACCAGACGGATATTCTGTAAGCGCTCTATCATCACTTTCCCGTATAATCCTATAGATAATAACCCATCATTGAGGAAACCGTGCTTCAGATCAAAAACCTTCGCAAAAACACTGAATTTATTCACAACAAGATGTATCGCTGTATCAGGGAAAATATACAAAATCCACTTAAAGACCTTAGGGAGGTAATACTACATTCAAAGCAAGAGGTCGAACACCTATGCGCAAAACACCACGGTACTGCAGCGGATCTAGGGACACCTTCCTACCGCCAATACCTGTGGCTAAGGTTCCTTTCCACATCCAACCATCTCTCAGTCCATATGCAAGGGTTAGAAGAATTTATCCGGATCATCACGGATAAAAAAATCGACGGGGTCAGCGATCTTGCCAATTTTCAATTGAAAATCGATTATTCAGGCTATTTATATCAACGTAGGACGTCTCGCCAGGTGACACGTTTGTTGATCAACGAAAGTTTCATTCAAGCGCCGACAAGCATAAAATCCCAACTTATCCGTGCGGCTTTTGCCAATCGGAAAACAATATCAATTTCGACAATCAAGGCTTATGCCAATTCAGCGGGATATCTGCAGACGACCGAATCAATCGCCGGCGATCCGATCGCAAATAAACTCATTTGCAAAGGAAAATATATAGACCTTTCCTTAATATTCCAGAACCTGAATAAACGATATTTTGATGAAAGTCTCACTCAACCGCGGCTGGTGTGGAGCAGTGCGCGCGCCAAGCGCAGATTGGGATATTTCCATCCCGAGATCCAGACCATCGCTGTCAACCAGAAATTGGACAGCGCCAGGATTCCACGATTGCTGGTCGAATATATTCTGTATCATGAGATGCTGCATCAATATTTTGGCATCGAGCACCGCGACGGACGGCGGTATGCACATACTTCCGCGTTTCATCAGGCAGAAAAACGCTTTAAGGGTTATCAAGAAGCTGAAAATCTTATAAAATTACTACAATGACAAAATATCTACACCATTAAAATAAATTTAAAAAATCATGAGGAATAATTTGAAGAAGAACAAGAATACCGCCATCATTTTGATGATCATTAATGCGTTGCTAATTACTACCCCGCTTATCATCCTTATTCTCGGTCCAAATAATGAGGGGCGGCAACCGATCCTTGATATATCGGTCGGATTGGGATTTATTGGTTTAGCGATGATGACGCTGCAATTCGTCAATACTGCGCGCATAAAACCACTCAATAAGCCCTTTGGGACTGATCTTGTGTACCATTACCACCGCCAGATCGGCATTGCTGCATTCCTGCTGGTATTCGCGCATCCGATCACACTGTTCCTCCTGGACACGCGTTATGTGCGATTTTTGAACCTGTTCACTGCCCCCTGGCGTGCGCGCTTTGGTGTAGTTGCGGTTTTACTGCTGATTGGCGTTGTTCTCGGCGCTGAATACCGCGCCAGGTTTAAAATTCCTTACACGTTTTGGAAAATCTGGCATGGGATCATGGCCACAGCCATGATCGCCACTGCAGTTACCCATATTTTTCTGGTTGGGAATTATGTCAATCTGCCATGGAAGAAAGCATTGTGGATCGGTTATTCGGTTTTGTTGGTCGGCATGCTCATTTACACGCGCATCATGTATCCCCTGCGATTGATCAAACACTCGTTCCTGGTCAAATCAACCAAAATGGAGGCCGGTGATGTTTTCACACTGACGATGGTTCCTGACGGACACGCAGGATTTCGTTTCCATCCCGGTCAATTTGCCTGGCTGACTGCCTGGAAGACCCCCTTTTCTGATACAGAGCATCCATTCTCGATCGCATCCAGCGCTGAAAATTCGGAAAGCTTTCAGATGTCGATCAAGAATCTAGGCCCGTTTACCCAACGCATTCAATCACTAACAGCAGGTGAACGCGTGTTTGTGGACGGTCCCTATGGTTCATTCAACCTGGACCGGTATCCTGAAGCGCAGCGGCTGGTCATGGTCCCGGGCGGGATCGGAGTGACGCCGATCATGAGCATGTTACGCACCATGGCAGATCGGGCTGACAAACGCCCCATTCTGCTATTCTACTGCAACCGCGAATGGGAGACTGTCACATTTAAAGAAGAGATCATCGAACTGGAAAGAAAATTGGACCTGAAAACCGTTTACACCATCGAGAAACCACCCACAGATTGGGGAGGTGAATCAGGTTTTCTCAATCGTGACATCCTCAAGAAATATACACCGGAAGGATGGATTGCGAATGGCACGGGTGTGTTCCTGTGCGGACCAGCGCCGATGATGGTCGCGGTCGAAAAGGAATTATTAGCAGTTGGTTACTCACAACAGCAGATCCATTCTGAAAGGTATTCATTCGCGTAGGAGCCCCATGAGACAAAGGAATTCGAAAATTTACGTGTACGCGGTGACGATCATTTCATTAATTCTGATCGCCTATTTTGCTTTTATTAAATAGAAAGCAATTATTTTAAAATACGATCAGCACACCTCGCGTCATCAACGCGGCAATCGCTGCCACCAGCAGTGAAAGGCCGATGATAAACCACATGTGTTTGGTACCCAGTTCATTGCGGATGGTGACGATGGTTGAGATGCAGGGAATATAAAATACAACAAATACCGTAAAAACCAGCATTTGCTGCGCGCTTAATACTGATCCAAAATCCGTCGTCCCCAGTGCCTGTGCAAGCATCACCATGGACAATTCTTTACGGAAGATGCCAAAAATGAGCGGGGTGCCAACCTGTGATGGAAGGCCAAGCAACCAGGTGATCGGCTGGAAGAGAAGGTCCAAATAAGGCGTAACCATAAAATAATTCAACATCGCCAGCAGGATACTGCCCGCAATCAAGAGCGGCCAGGCCTCCACCACAAATTCACGGATGCGGAACCAGGCTTTCGCTGTCACTGTGCGCAGCGTGGGCATGCGATAGACCGGCATCTCGAGGATCAATCCGGGAGAATCTTCCGGCATGAATCGCGTCAACACCTTCGCGACTATGGCGATGATGAAAATATTGAAAAAATAGATACCAAGCGCTGCCCATGGTCCAAGGTAAAAAGCCACCAGGCCGAAGATCACCGATAACCGCGCCGCACAGGGGACCATCGTCACCAGCGCAGCACTCAGGAAACGGTCACGTTTATCTTCCATGATCCGCGTGGACATGATGGCAGGCACGCTGCATCCATAGCCCAAAATGAAGGGCACGATGGCTTTTCCATGCAATCCCATTTTGTGCATCAGCACATCCGTCAGGAACGCGATGCGCGTGAGGTAGCCGACATCTTCCAACAACCCAAGCCCGACCAGAAATGGCACCAGATAGGGCAATACAATCGCGATGCCGCCGGCAATACCCTGAATGGTTCCGGCAATGAGCTGGGGAAGCAGCCCGCCGCTGGAGAAACGGCTGACGATTTGCGCAGTTAATCCATCAAAAAAGGAAAGCAGCGGTTCTTCCAGCCTGCTGCCGATGCCATACACCAACCAGAAGAACAATCCCATGATCAGCACCAGAAACACATAACCCAGTACCGGGTGCAACAGGAAATCATCCAGGTGGTCACGCAGCGATAACTGCGCTTCCCCGTGGCTGGATACTTTTTTGGATAATGCGCGGGCAGATTTTTGCCGCTCGCCAGCGATCATCCAAACCGCCTGACGCGTCGAACTATGACACAACGCATCCAGATATGATACAACGCGATCCCCGATTGCCTTGTCGAACTGTCTGACACGAGCGGTGATATCCGGGTCACCTTCCAGCAGTTTGATTGCAATCGCGCGCCGGCTGACCGGAAATTCTTTTTTCTTTAGATGGTCTCTGATATCCTGAACGGCCTTTTCAACTTCATCGCTATAGGGCTGCGGAATTGGTTTTGATTTCTTTTCTGCTACTTGCCAGGCCTGGCGGAAAGTATCGCGCACACCCTGTCCGCGCGAGGCGATCATTGGCAACACAGGGATACCCAACAGTTTCTGAAGCTTCTCGCCGTCCACTGAGATACCCTGGCGCACAGCGTCATCCATCATATTGACCGCCAGCACCATCGGGCGGCCCAGCTCCATCAACTCCAGCGTGAGCAATAATCCCTGCACCAGGTGTGTTGCGTCGATCACGTTGATGATGGCATCAACCTGCCGGTCGACCAAATAATCCAGCACAACCCGTTCCGCCGGGTTCGTGCCCAGCAAAGAATACGTCCCGGGCAGATCGACCAATTCGATAATATCTCCCAGCACACGTACTTTGGTTTCTTTATATTGAACGGTCGTCCCTGAGAAATTGCCTGTTTCAGCTTTATACCCCGCCACCTGATTGAAAAGGGTGCTCTTGCCGCAATTTGGCTGGCCAATGAGCGCGAACCGCATTAGACGTACTCCACGATGATATGCGCGGCAACACCGCGCCCCAAAACAATCTCTCTTCCCTCCACTTCCAACAGCAAAGGCCCATGAAAAGGTGCGGAGCGGATAATCCGCGCTTGATTCCCCGGCAGGAAACCCAGCTGCGCCAGGCGCCTTTGGATACCGCGACCTCCACGAAAACTATGTATCACCACCCATCTGCCGTTTTCAACGTTGAGAAGATTCATGTTTGTTAGTATATGCTAATAATTTCTGATAATTATATGCTGGAAGGTTAAAAAAACAAGCAGATTAATTTTTTGTTGGATTAAAGGAAATCGCGGAAGAGGATCCATTTCCGCGATTTCTGGCTGATAAAAACCTCTATATCTATAGTTTTGGCAAGGCAATATCCTGCTGATTCTGGTACTTCCCTTTGCGATCTGCGTATGATACCTCGCACACATCATCCGATTCAAAGAACAGGACCTGCGCGATGCCTTCATTCGCGTAAATGCGCGCAGGCAGCGGGGTTGTGTTTGAGATCTCAAGCGTCACATATCCCTCCCATTCTGGCTCAAAGGGTGTCACATTGACTATGATGCCGCATCGTGCATAGGTACTTTTGCCAACACAGATCGTCAGGATCTTACGCGGAATCCGGAAATATTCCACCGTCTTCGCCAGCGCAAAAGAGTTGGGCGGGATCACGCAAATATCGCCTTTAAAATCCACCATGGAGGCCTTGTCAAATCGTTTGGGATCGACAATAGCGGAATTGACATTGGTAAAAATCTTGAATTCATCCGCGACACGGATATCGTAACCGTACGATGATAATCCATAAGAGATGACGCCATCTTTTATCTGGCCATCCACAAATGGATCGATCATTTTCTCCTTTACTGCGTATTCTCTGATGCGGCTGTCTGCTAATATCGACATAGTGTCCCTTTCTACCACCCACTGGCGGCAAACACCTTGGTTAATAAAGATTCCCGCTCATCCTCTGTCATCAAGCGCGGACGCGCGTTATCTACAAATTGAATCGCGATCAATTCTGTGCTGATATGTTTTCCATCATAAATTACATGCCGGTCGATGAACGCTTCCCGCTGGGCTGCGCTTTCGAAATACTGATCGAAAAAAAGGTTACCAAGCCCATAATGCAGAAAAGCATTATTGTAAAACGCGATCCCGTGCGGTTGGTGGGCCTGGCTGCCCTGCACGATCACCGCCCCCGCATCAGCTACCCGCTCAAAATCCCTTTGCAGCGATTCAACGATCCGATAGCTGTAGTATTCGGTGTGCTGAAACGTGAAGATTGGTAGATACCCTTCTGCTTTTACGCTTGCAATCTGATCTGCCATCAGGTCCAGATCACAACTCACAGCGCCCGGATAGATTTCCGTTGCTGTGGCGTAACCCGGTGGTTTGGCATTACACCCTAAAAAGGCGATCTTGTTGCTGTTGTGCTCGAACAGTGCAGGCGCGACACCATCAGCATAATTCCTGCCGCCGCCATAATACTGCCAGCCGCGTTGATCATACAGATCGATCGTGTACAACATCGCTTGTTCACCCCAATCCCAAAAATGATCGCCAGCCAATTCGACGACATCCGTGCCAATGGCCTCAAGCAATTGAATATATTCGGGTTTACTGCAAAAGATCATATTGGCGTCATTGTATGGATTTGCAAATGGTCTTGGGCAATTTTCTGCAAAGGGAACCTCATTATTGATATGCAGGATGTCCGCTTCCCGCAGGATATCGCCAATATTGATGGCAGGATATGTCATCCCGCTGGCTTCCATGATAAACGCTGTCGCGCGCACCAACGCGGTAACGCCGGTGGTGATCACTGTCGTCAGTTGGTCCGCATGCCGGTTGGTGTAATGATCGGTACTAATCTGCGCCTGTGCCATGCGAAAATTTAAGCCCACCAGGTCTGCCGGGCTTCCAACAATGGTGAAGGGCACGACCAGGGCATAACGCTCCTTATCAAAATCCTTGCGAACTGGCGAGAGGCCATCCACCTCCAAAACCTGCCAGGACGGTTCGAGCTGCTCAAATGGCAGAATTGAAAACGCATTGCCTATTTCCCAGGCATTCTCCAGGAGGTCAGCGGTGCTGACGATTTGGACGCGATCCCGGTCTGAAATCCCCCATAATATCTCAAAGATATATGCGGTATTTTCATCCACCACAATTTTATCCGCTGGAAAATCGATGACAGTTTCACCGGCCCAAAAATGTTTCAGACTGTTGGCACGCACGCCTGTTCCGATATATGAAAATGGCGCAGCAAGCGCATACACCCATTGGAACTCTGCCCCATCGCCGCCCACGTCCAGCTGAAAATGCGCAGATTCACTAGTTTTGGATTCCACCAACACTGGATTGGATAATGCCATTGTGGTGAGCGCATCGGGAAGGTAGGGTGGCAAAAAGATCTGATAAGTCTCCGGGAACGGGGTCGGTTCCGGGGTGATGATTTCTTCTGGCTCCTCCGGTTGCGCACACGCTGCGGCGGAAAATACAATTGCTACCACGCAAATCCACAACCCCAATCGCTTAATCTTCATTTTCATAAAAGCAGATTGTATCAGAACAGTTTTATATCCGCGCGGGAGGCAAGAATATCACGAATCATGGTGTGATATGTGCGCGTTTCATTCTCGATCGCGGCTAGTTGCTCAGACATCTGCACGCCAACCTCATTCCCCGCATCCAGTGATTGGACATTGACACGCACATTAGCGCCAGCGCTGGTGATGGCCGCAACCGCCAGCGACGCAGCAGTGGCTGCATCTGTGATGGCGTTCAAATTCCCTTTATCAGCCACAGTGCACGCCAGGCGCAGAATAGCCAATGCGTTCTCACATGTCTGCAGCGGCACTGCAGCGGCTTTCTCCATCGCGTTTTGGACTGCCTGTGAACGGGCTGCATTTTCATCGTCCGTATCTTTCGGCATTCTATATGCCGCCATCACCCCATCAAACGCCATGGCATCCAGTTCAATCGCAGCAGTTGATGTTTTTCGCAATGTATCACAACGCGCGGCGATATCTTTCATCTCTGCTTCAATCTCAGCATATTTCTTTTTGCCCGTACTCACCCGCGCGACCATCGCAACCAGCGCGGCTGCGCTGGCTGCCGCATACGCGGCGGCTGAGCCACCGCCCGGGGTAGGCTCAGCACTGGCGAGCGCATCCAGAAATGAAAAATCCGCAGCTTCTTCAGCCGGCTCCAGTTTATTTTCCAGGATCTGGTCACTTTCAAATTGGTCCAGCTGCAAATACCATACCGCTGTGTCAACCAGCGCTTTTTGTGGGATCAATCCAACCAGTTCACTGTGGCGCACCTGTACACCGTAACGCCGTGCTTCATTCCGGATCAGCTCAACCACCTGCGGGATCGCGGTTTTGTTGAAATTGGTCAGGTTCATCGAAACCTGTGCCAGCCCATCCACCTCCACACCCATCGCTTTTACAAAACGCAGGCCGCCTGATGAGTAACGGACTGTACGTGCAATATTTTTAGCGATGGAGACATCATCGCTATTGAGGTAAACATTGAAAGCGATCAGCGGCGCGCGTGCTCCGATCACAACGGCACCGGCTTTGCCCATCTCAGACGGGCCCAAGTCCGGCATGCGCTCCGGATCTGTTTTAATCGCGGCCTTCAATCCTTCATATTGCCCCTTGCGAATATGCTCCAGGTTGGTCCGTTCCGGTTTGCGCGCGGCATCTTCATAAAGATAAACAGGAATAGCCAGCTCGTTGGCGACCCGTTCGCCGAGCCGTTCTGCCATCTGTACACATTCCTGCACACTCATATTCTGAATGGGCACAAAAGGCACTACGTCTGCTGCTCCGATGCGGGGATGTTCTCCCTGATGCTGATCCATATCGATCAACTGTGATGCCGCTTTGATCGACTGAAATGCTGCTTCCTCCACCGCCTGCGGATCGCCTAAGAATGTGATCACGGTACGGTTATGGTCTGTGTCGGCATGCTGGTCCAGCACACGCACGCCTTTGACTGAACGGATCGAATCCAGCAAAGCATTGATCACGCTCTGGCTGCGTCCTTCAGAAAAATTTGGAATACACTCAACGATCTTTCGTGCCATGATGCCTCCTATGCAATAAGGAAAATTATAGCTGAAAGAAGAAATCGGAGCAGGGCTGGCTTGAATGAAACGAAGCGATTAGTGCGATTCCAGCAGTTCTTTTGCTTTCTTGACCTGTTTGGTTCTCTCTTCTGTGTTCAGGATGCGTTTACGGATCCGAAACGCGACCGGTGTAACCTCCAGCAGCTCATCATTCGCGAGATATTCTATCGCTTCATCCAGGCTCATCACACGCGGAGTAGAAAGGCGCACGTCAATATCACGATTGGATTGGCGCATATTGGTCAGCTGTTTTTTCTTGCAGACATTCAGCGTCAGGTCTTCATTGCGGGAATATTCACCCACCACCATGCCCTCATAGACTTCCACACCTGCGGGATAGAACAGGATGCCGCGATCTTCGGCATTCTTTAATCCATAGGTATTGGTGGTGCCGTTCTCCCACGCAACCAGTGACCCGTTGGTGCGCGATGAGATCTCACCCACCAGCGGCTGATAGCCATGAAAAAGCGTGTTCATGACGCCCAGCCCGCGAGTGGCTGTCATGAAATGATAGCGGAAACCGAGCATACCGCGTGTGGGTACGATATACACCATGCGCATATGACCGTCATCCAGCTCGCGCATATCCACCATACGACCGCGGCGTTTGCCCAGCATCTCGACCACAGTGCCGGTCGTGTCTGCGCTGGTCTCAATATGCACTTCCTCAAATGGTTCCAGCGTCTGGCCATCCGCATCGGTCTTGAAAATCACCTCAGGGCGTGAAACTTGAAATTCATATCCTTCACGCCGCATGGTTTCGATCAGGATCGCCAGATGCAACTCGCCTCTGCCTGAGACAAGAAAATTCTCGCTTGTTTCTGTCGCTTCAACCCGCAAAGCAACATTGGAACGCAATTCCTCGAATAAGCGTGCGCGAATGTGGCGGGATGTGCCCCAGCGACCTTCACGCCCGGCGAATGGGGATGTATTGACGCCGAATGTCATGCGCACAGTGGGTTCTTCCACATGGATGCGCGGAAGCGGCTCGGTCACTTCCGCGTCTGCCAGCGTTTCACCGATCTGGATATCTTCCAACCCGGCCAGAACGATGATCTCACCCGCTTCCGCGGATTCGACTTCCTTTTTATCCAACCCGCTATGGACATAGAGATAACGTACCTCTTCCTGGATAAAGCGGTCGTCAAGCGTGATGCGCACCAGCGGCTGGCCGACCCTGATCACACCGGATGAAACGCGCCCGACGGCAGTCACGCCACGATAATCATCGTAACCAAGCGCCGTGACCAGCAGGCGCATCGGCTGGTCCCTTTCTACTTCCGGACAGGGGACATGCTGCATGATCGTTTCAAACAATGGCTTCAGGTCATTGCCCGGTTTGGGGGTCAGCCCAGCTCGGCCTTCGGTTGCCTGGGTATAAACAACGGGAAAATCTGCCTGCGCTTCACTGGCGCCCAGTTCGATGAATAGATCAAAAGTTTTATTCAGCGCACTTTCGGGGTCCGCGCCGCGGCGGTCCACCTTGTTGATCACAACCACAGCCTGATGCCCCATTTCCAGCGCTTTCTTCAGCACAAATCGGGTTTGCGGCATGGGTCCTTCCGCCGCATCCACCAGCAACAGCACGCCATCGACCATATTCATCACACGCTCTACTTCACCGCCAAAATCGGCATGGCCGGGAGTATCGACGATATTGATCTTCACCTGCTGGTTGCTCTTTTCATCCCAGATGCTGATCGCTGTGTTCTTCGCCAAAATAGTGATACCGCGCTCGCGCTCCAGGTCATTTGAATCCATCACGCGCTCTTCTACATGTTGATTCTCGCGGAAAATGCGCGCCTGTTTGAGCATACCGTCCACGAGGGTCGTCTTGCCATGGTCAACATGCGCAATAATTGCGATATTGCGTAAATCTGTTCTTTTCTCTTTCATCATTTCCGTTCCACATAAAAACCTCGGCTCGTTTGGCCGAGGTGTGATCAATCAAACGCTGTCTGCAATATTATCAGATATTAAAAATTTTCAGGCAAGACCTTCAAACGCGGACGCATTGGAAAAACCAACGCCTACCATGCTTGGTCCGGTGTGAGCGCCAAGCACGTAAGAAATTTGGCCACTAGGAAACCACTCACAGTCAAAAACCTCATCAATCTTTTCCCGCAAGCTTTGCGCGCCTTCCGGGTTGCCGGTATGGACAACCTGGACCCGAATTTTTTCTTTGAGCGGATTTTTCTCTTCGATCAGCTTAACCAATCCATCCAACGCTTTTTGGAAAGTGCGTGCCTGTCCTTCCTGGGTGTAATTGCCAAGCTCTTTATGCACACCGATCAGCGGTTTGATATTCAACATGGATGCCAACAACCCTTTGATGTGGCTGATACGCCCGCCATGGATTAGATATTTCAATTCCTTTAGTGTATAAAAGCTGAAGGTGGAATCGGCAATCATTTTCATTTTTGCAAGGATCTGCTCTTTGGACCAGCCAAGCTTGAGCCCTTTAACTGCTGCCCACACCTGCCACCCCGCAGCAGCAGATAGCGTCTTGGTGTCGATCACGGTGATGTTCGCCTCAGGCACCAACGCCGCGCCCTGAACAGCAGAGGTATATGTACCGCTCAAACCGGAGCTCATATGGATGGAAAGGATCTCGGGATCCTCTTTTGCCAGCTTGCGGTAAAGTTCAGCGAATTCGCCAGCAGAAGGCTGCGAAGTGACTGGAAGTACGCTGCTCTTTTGTAATTCAACATAGAAATCATCGGGAGTGATATCAATTCCGTCCCGGTAGACTGTATCGCCCAGATTCACTTTGAGCGGAATGATAGGGATGTTGATGTCTTTATCTTGCAGCAATTGGGTATCAGTTGCGCTATCTGTAACAATTTTCATTTTTTTTACCTTATATTTATTTGAGTAATTATAACCTTTAAAACGACGCTAATTGATCCGCATATATAACACATATATTTGTAAAGAAATGTTTAAATCATTTATGATGAGGGTCAAATTATTGTCGTCCTCACTTATTTGCATTTGCCGCACTTCTTGATATAAAATAATGTCTAAGGAATAGGTAAATGAAACCTAAGGGACTAGATTTCCAAACGAGGAGGTGAAATTCAGCGAGTACCACGAAAGAAATTCTTTACTGGCTATTGAACAAATTAGAGAAAGTATGGAGGAAAGATGCAAAAAAAAGGTTTGTTGGTTATTAGTTTGTTACTTGTTTTTTCAGTTCTTTTAGGTGCGTGTGCCGCACCTGCAGAACCGGCAGCAGAAGCGCCGATGGAAGCAGAAAAACCTGCCGAAGAAGTTGTGGCTGAACCCATGGCGGAAAAGCTGAAAATCGCCTTCATTTATATTGGCCAGCCGGGTGATCTGGGTTGGACATACGAACATGATCGAGGGCGGCTCATGTTAGAAGAAGCGCTCGGCGATCAGATCGAAACCATCACGATTCCGGATGTGCCGGAAGGCCCGGACGCTGAGAAGACGATCCGCGACGTTGTTGAAGCAGGCGCGAAAGTAGTCTTCACAACCAGCTTCGGTTACATGGATCCGACCGCGACGGTAGCGGCGGATTATCCGGATGTTATTTTCGAGCATTGCTCCGGGTATGTAACCAGCGATAATATGGCAGCATATTTCGGCCGTATTTACCAGCCGCGTTATTTATCAGGCCTGGTAGCTGGTTCTTTTCTTGAAGAAGGGTTTATAGGTTATGTCGCGGCATTCCCAATCCCCGAAGTTGTGCGCGGGATCAACGCTTTCACGCTGGGTGTGCGCGAAGTTAATCCGGATGCCACTGTCCGTGTCGTCTGGACAAACACCTGGTACGACCCGGTCATTGAGCGAGAAGCGGCACAAGCATTGCTGGATGAAGGCGCAGAATTGATTGCGCAGCACCAGGACACCACAGAGCCTCAAAAAGCAGCAGCCGAAGCCGGCAAACTGAGCATCGGTTATGACTCTGATATGGCGCAATTCGTCGGAGATACCGTCCTGACCAGCCCGATCTGGAACTGGGGTTCATATTACATTGCCACCGTTCAGGCAGTGCTGGATGGCACCTGGGAAACACATTCCTATTGGGGCGGTCTGAATGACGATGTGGTTCAACTGGCTGGTTTCAGCCCATTAGTTGGTGACGATGTCAGAGCCCTGGTTGAAGCGGAAAAGGAGAAACTGGTCTCTGGTACGACTGACGTTTTCTGCGGACCAATCTTTGATCAGAATGGCGAATTGAAGGTCACTGAAGGCGAATGCATGGCGGATGGCGACATGCTGGGTTTTGCCTGGTTTGTTGAAGGGGTTGAAGGGACAATTCCCGGAAATTAAAACACATTGGTAGAAATGCCCTCGAGATGATGAATCCCGGGGGCTTTTTTGAAAGTGACGGTATCATGGTTCAAAAAGAGAAAAACGAAAAACCGATCATTCAATTAAGAGGGATCACCAAGCAATTTCCCGGTGTGCTCGCAAACGACCATATCGATCTTGATATTTATTCACATGAGATTCTTGCCCTGCTGGGAGAAAATGGGGCTGGAAAAACAACATTGATGAACATTCTGGCCGGTTTATACCGGCCCAATAGCGGTCAAATCATCATTAATAGAGAAGAATGCATATTTTCATCGCCACGGGATGCGATCGATCGTGGCATAGGGATGGTTCACCAGCACTTCATGCTGGTTGAAAGCCTGTCCGTGGTTGAAAATATCATCTTGAGCCTTGAAAAAAGCGGATTGGTTCTGCCTATCAAGCAAGTTACTGCACGGGTGCGTGAACTCTCTGAACAATATCATTTAAAAGTAGATCCGGATGCGGCTATCTGGCAATTATCGGTTGGAGAGCAACAGCGGGTCGAGATCATGCGGCTCCTCTATCGCGGCGCGGATATTCTCATTCTGGATGAACCCACCGCTGTCCTTACACCAGATGAAGCAAAAGATCTGGGGCGCATTTTACGCCGCATGGCTGATGAAGGCAAAGCAATTATTATTATCACGCATAAGCTCAACGAGGTGACTGCATTCTCCGACCGTGTCAGTGTATTGCGGGCGGGAAAAGCGGTTTTTAACTGCCTCACCAGGGAAACCAACCGTAAAGAATTAGCACAGGAAATGGTCGGGCGCGAAGTTCTTTTTCAATTGGAAAAATCCAAATGCAGCCCGGGCAGCGCCATGCTTTCGGTGAATGATTTACGGGCAAAAAATGATAAAGGGCTGCCAGCGTTACGAGGAGTTAGCTTCACCATTTGTGCCGGTGAAATTCTGGGAGTGGCTGGTGTGGCCGGCAATGGCCAGCGCGAGCTGGCTGAGGTGCTGGCCGGGCTGCGCCCCGCAACCGGCGGCAGCGTGTGGGTCAACCAGGAAGAGATCACCAACGCTTCTCCGATCAGAGTGATCAATGCTGGCGTGAGCCATGTTCCCGGTGACCGCATCGGAGTTGGCCTGGCTTCCAACCTGGCCGTGTCAGACAATCTGGTGATGAAGGCCTATCGAAAGCCACCCATCACACAGGGACCCATGGTCAGGAAGAAAAACATCATGCTATTTGCCAAAAACCTGATCGAACAATTCCAAATTAAAACACCATCTGAAGAGACTGCTGTCCGGCTGCTATCAGGCGGGAACCAGCAGCGGCTGATTCTGGCGCGCGAGATCACAGCCAGCCAGGGTGTGATCCTTGCTGTTTATCCCAGCCGCGGGTTGGATGTCGGCGCGACAGAATCTGTGCGAAAGACATTGATCGAACAGCGCGATAACGGCCGCGCGATCCTGCTGATTTCCGAGGATCTGGATGAGATACGACAGGTCTCAGACCGGATCATGGTCATGTATGAAGGCCAGATCATGGGGATCCTTGAATCCGAAGAAGCTTCAATCGACACGATCGGGATGATGATGGCCGGGCAAACCGGGGCTGAAATAAAGGAGATAGACCATTGAGAATCCAACTGATTAAGAAAACGAACCCGAAAGGTATCACAAACCTGACGATACCGATCGTTTCTTTTGCGCTGGCGCTTCTTTTCAATGCATTATTGCTGATCATTTTTGGTATCAATCCCATCCAGGCATATACTGTCATGCTAAAAGGATCGCTTGGCTCTCCATACGCGCTTTCGGAAACACTGGTAAAAGCAATCCCCCTGATGCTGACAGGATTGGGTGTATCGATCGCATTTCACATGCATTTCTGGAATATTGGCGCGGAGGGTCAGCTCGCGATGGGCGGAATTGCGGCCGCGTTCGCGGCGCTGTTCCTTCAAGATAGCATAGCCCCTGCTCTCATGCTCCCAACAATGATCATTCTTGGAATCATCGCGGGAGCGATCTGGGGTTTGATCCCGGCGATTTTGAAATCCTCGCTGGGGGTAAACGAGATCCTCACGACATTGATGATGAACTACATCGCTATTCTGACCGTTGAATATCTTTATCTGGGGCCTTGGAGAGACCCGCAGGGATATGGCTTTCCGGGTACAGCCAAATTTCCTGAATACGCCTGGCTGCCGGCAATAACCGGCCGCATCCACTATGGGTTGATCTTTGCCCTGATCGGCGCGGTCTTGCTGTGGTTGATCCTGAAATTCACCAAATTAGGATACGAGATCCGCTTGATCGGTGAAAATCCAAAGGCTGCCAGATATTCCGGCATCAACATTGGCCGCAATATTGTGATCGTGATGCTGCTCTCGGGCGGATTAGCGGGGATTGCAGGCATGGCGGAGGTGGCAGGCATCTCACGGCGCTTATATACTGGCCTGACAGTCGGATATGGATATACAGCCATCATCGTCGCCTGGCTCGCCAACCTGAACCCGTGGGGCGTGCTGATCGTTTCCTTTCTGATGGGCGCGCTATTAATTGGCGGAGACCAGCTGCAGGTCGCGATGCAAACCCCGGCTGCTGTCGCTCAGATCCTGCAAGGCGCAATCCTGTTCTTTATGCTAGGCGGATCCATCTTTAACCGATATAAGCTGATGATCATTTCTGGCAAACAAAAAGAAAAAACAGAGGCAGAACATGAATGAAGCATTTTTCATCTCTATTCTGGTGATAACCATTCGCGCAGGTGCGTCACTGCTCTACGCAACCTTTGGCGCGATCATCACAGAACGTTCGGGCATCCAAAATCTTGGCGTGGAAGGGATCATGATCGCCAGCGCAGCGGTATCGTTCGCAGCAGCATTCCATTTCGGCAGCGCCTGGATCGGCGTTGGCGCGGCCATTCTCACCGGCGTCCTGCTGGGCTTGATCCTGGCCCTGCTAACCATCACGCTCAGGGCGGAGCAGGTTGTTTCCGGCCTGGCGATCACCATCTTCGGCAGTGGACTTGCCAGTTTTATGGGCCAGCGGTTGGGCCCGGGCAGCACCACCATGGTTGGTTTGCAAGGGCCATCGTTCCAGCGCATCCCGATTCCTTATCTGATAGAGATCCCCTATATTGGGCCTTCCCTTTTCAATCAGGATCTATTGATCTATATCCTTTATTTGATCATCCCGATTATATGGTTTTATTTCTACAAAACACGAAAGGGTTTGGAATTGCGGGCAGTTGGTGAAAACCCCCAGGCAGTGGATGCGCTAGGAATCAATGTCACCCGGCTGCGATTTACATACACGATCATTGGAGCCGTTTTTATGTCCATTGCCGGCGCGCACCTTTCGCTTGGGTACCTGCAGGGCTGGGCGGATAACATTACCGGCGGCCGCGGCTGGATTGCGATCGCGCTGGTCATCTTCTCCACCTGGAACCCGCTGCGGGCGGTGCTGGGCGCGATCCTGTTTGGCGGGATCAATGCCATCCAGTTCCGCATGCAGGCCGCCGGCACTACCCTGCCCTCTTCTTTCTTGAATATGCTGCCCTATCTCGCCACCATCCTGGTATTGATCTTCATCACCTGGACCGAGAAATTCAGAAAACGGCTGGGCACACCGACCGCGCTCGGCATCCCTTTTGTGCGCGAAGAGAAACGGTAATCATAAAAACCTGCTCATTTTCACGAGCAGGTTTTTGCATCATCGAAATTATCTTACCTGTAGGGCTGAGCAAACCGCTCTACAAAAGCCCCATTCTCTTTTAGCTGGCTGTTCCAATACCAATTGATAAGCGGAAGCCGGGTCATGACCCAATACACCGGGAGCATGTAGCGCGGGATGTTTTCATGATTGCCGAAGGCGCCGATAGCTGCTTGTGTGAATTCTCCTTTCTGCGCTAACTGTACGCCGAGTGTACGCAGCGCGTCAAAGGTCTTGCGGTTCATCTGCTCTGGCATCATGCGCACCCCCTCACAACCGCCGCGCACCAGCGTCCCCAGGTAGGGACTTCCCATACGCGCCGCCAGCGATTCCAGATAACGCTGCACATAGCGCGAATGATGGTTCTCACCAAAACCTGATTGGACCAGGAATGCCATCGGCGGGTTGTTCTTGCGCCTAACCAGGGGCTGGAGTGCATCGATGAATTCCTTGACGATGCCAGGCATGGCGTCCGTGTATAAAGGAAAGCCGAGCAAGACGCTTTCCGCATTTTGATATGCCTCCACGAAGCGGGGAATATCTCTGGTTTTGGAAAGATGATAGATCTCAACACTGCGATCAGGCACAGACTGAAAGCCTCGCGTAAATTGATCCAGCAAAACGGGAGTGTTGCCCTTTTTCCCGCGCGGTGAGCCGTTAAAAACGACCATTTGATTCAACGCGCTAACCGGCGCTCTTTTTGCCTGCGGAATATTTCTGTTGAAAACATAATGGTGCTGATCCAGGTTGGCAAAAAGATTGGCCACATGCGCAGGTGATT
The DNA here is from genome assembly GCA_964612815.1 of uncultured Pelolinea sp. Taxonomy (GTDB): domain Bacteria; phylum Chloroflexota; class Anaerolineae; order Anaerolineales; family Anaerolineaceae; genus Pelolinea. The sequence continues at coordinate 53,506 of CAZTCV010000002.1, forward strand.
CATCCGTGGTGACCGCAAACGCCAGCCGGCTTTTGAAATTCAAGGCGGTGCGGGCAAACATTTGCGAGGTGATATAGACATCGTCATCATTGTCACCCGTGGCGGGGTACATTAACAATCCAAGGATCGGATATTTATCGTAGCGGGAGCGGTGGTGTGATTCGTTCTCGACCATTGTGATATAAGGGTGTATCAGGGGGATGATGCGATCCATTTTACGCTTCAATTCGTGCGTGACGAAGCCCATCACCAGCGGTGATGCGAACAGCAAAAAATCCGCATTGATGATCTCGCGGTTGATCTCACGCGAGGCATCATCAAACACACATTGCCCGGGGGTCTTGACCCAGCAATCCCAGCAGCCAATGCAGTGATGCAGACCCAGGTCTTTGAGCACATGATGGGTAAGCGAATGACCCTGGTTCTCGAGTTCATTCTTCAGATTATTCAGATAGATACGATAGCTTTTTGGGGTTGCATCCAATTGCCCATCTAATATTACGATCTTCATGGATTCTCCTATTTTCCTGATGAAAATTCAAAGTGAATGGAATCGGTCGGACAGATATCCGCGCAGTTTGCGCACAGGATACATTCGCTGTTCTCCATACTGTTTTTCTCGACCATGCCCTGCACATCCAGCGACATCGGGCAGGCACGCGTGCATCTCTTGCAGGCGATGCAGGTCTCCGGCACAGCCCGCAGGCGATAAGAGGGCCAGGCGAAGATGTTGCGGACCTTGCGCCCGATGATCATAAACGGTGCCATCCAGCAAATGGTGTGGCAACCGCCACGCCGTCCGAGCCAGATTGCCAGCAGGAAAAATGTGCCCGTGACAATGTAATAAATAATATACATAGCCGGTTCGGAAACCGAAACGCCATTCTGCGTCATAAGGAATGGCTCTATGCTGGTGTAACCGCCTGCTTTACAGGCAAAGAATGCGATCAGACCCAACCACACAACCCAAATAACCCATTTGATATAGTTCAGCCAGTTATGCCTGATAGGGTTGTTATTTGCCAGCGTGCATACCTCCCCCAGCGCGCCGCCGGGACAAACCCACGCGCACCATAAGCGGCCAAGGAAGAGGGACGACAGGAACAACAGCGCGAACAGAATGAAACTGCCATTGATGATGCCCTCAGACGCAGCAAATAAGATCACGTACGGGGAAAGGTAATTCATGATGACCGGGAACAACAGCAGGAACACGATCATCACAACACGCCTTAGATTCTGTCGATTACTTTTCTTTTTTGTCATTTTTACTCTCCTGATTAGTTATTTTTCTGGAACTTGCCCGCTTTCGATCCTGTCAATCACGGATTGCGCCCATTCGATCTGCGCCCGGGCGGTGCGCATGCCGAGGTCATAGGTCAGCTCCCAGAAGAAGGCTTCGCGTTCGGAACCTAACAGGTGTTTATATTCCTCGATCACGGCAGGCACAGGGTCATAGCTGTGCAGCATGCCCTCCATCATCTGCAGGTTGCGCTGGAACATTTCCAGCACCTGATTGTCGCTGAACATTCCGGAAAAAAAGACCTGGATCAGGGGGGCGCTGTGGGGATGGCCCATTGGCGGCGGACCCTGCATCCATTCCAGCAGCGCCTGCCGGCCGGTTGATGTGATGCTGTGCACTTTACGGTCCGGGCGGTCATCCTGCTCCTCCACTTCCATCTCGACCCAGCCATCATCTTTCATTTTGGCAAGCGAGCGGTAGATCTGGGATTGATCCGCGTGCCAAAAATGGCGCACAGAATCATCGAAGAATTTCTTCAGGTCATACCCGGTCATCGGCTTGTAATTCAAGAAACCTAAAATGGCGAAATCCAGTGACATGTTTTCTCCTATATGCACTTTATTATATATGTTTATTCTTATATTATGCTATTCCTATATTATAGTCAAGGGAATATTCGGAAACTTGTACACCACATCCGCTATAATCAGGGAAAAAGGAGTTGCCATGTGCGGACGTTTCACGATCACGATCGAACCGGTCTTCTTCCAGCAAGAGCTGGACCTGGGCAAGGTGCCGGCGGAATGGACACCACGCTATAATACTGCGCCTACCCAGGACATCCCGGTCGTACTCGATAAAGATACACGCGATGTGGAAATGCTGCGCTGGGGATTGATCCCTTTCTGGGCGAAAGATGAAAAGATCGGTTACCGCATGATCAATTCCCGCTCCGAAACGATCCAGGAAAAACCGTCTTTTCGCAATGCCTTCAAGCAGCGCCGCTGCCTGATCCTGACGGATGGATTCTACGAGTGGCAGAAACAGAGCGGCAGCGCACCGAAAGTGCCCTTTTACTTCCAGCTGGCAGATGGCGCGCCGTTCGCTTTCGCCGGTATCTGGGAGACGTGGACCCCCCCTCAGGATGCGGAGGTACGGTCGTGCTCGATCATCACCACTACACCGAATGAGCTGGTTGCGATAGCGCATGACCGCATGCCGGTCATCCTGGATAAGGGCATGATGTGGAACTGGCTGGAAGAGAAGCCAGTTGATGACCTGCAGGCCATGCTCGTGCCCTACCCGGCGGAAAAGATGCGCGCGCACCCGGTCGGGCTGGCGGTCAACAACCCCAAAAATGACAGTGAAGAATGCATCCGCCCGCTGCCGGTTTAGCGCGAATCACTCTTGCTTTTTAAGAAAATATGATAAAATACGCACCTGATGCCCCCATCGTCTAGGGGACCAGGACGCAGCCCTTTCAAGGCTAAAACGGGAGTTCGAATCTCCCTGGGGGCACCTGGAAAAGCCCGTAAGGGCTTTTTTTTATTTCCCTATGGTCACGACCATTTCCCATCATGCTTACTAAAACCCATTGTAACCAGTTCATAAACTACCTATAATGATATTAAGGATGTTCTGATCAAAGCGAGTAATTAGGGAAACAGGAGGTCTAAGATGGAATACTACATCGATGCTTTCAAGAAGTATGCTGTTTTTAATGGACGTACCAGCCGAAAAGGATTTTGGATGTTTGTTCTGTTCAACATCATCTTTTCCATTGTTGCGGTCATCCTGGATAATATCCTTGGGTTAGGCAGCGACAGCGGTTATGGAATCTTTTCCGGATTATATTCGCTGGTGATGATCCTGCCAGCATTAGGGGCAGAGATCAGGCGCTTGCACGATATCGGCAAAAGCGGCTGGTGGATATTCATCAGCCTCGTGCCCCTGGTTGGCGTGATCTGGCTGCTGGTATTGCTGGCAAAAGAAGGCGATCCGGGTGAGAATGCCTATGGACCTGAGCCAATTACCGCTGTATAGCCGATAAATCAGCGGTAAACAATTTAACATATACCCACTGTATATCCATTTTGGTATACAGTGGGGTCTTGTTTTGTATGCACAAATATCGTTACGCAGGGTAGATTTTTATTAATACATTCACCACATTATCGGCCAGATATTCTTCAATGCCCCAGCCCCAATCACTGACGCGGCCGTCATATTCGGTCAGCACACGCTGAAAGGCAGCCGCGATTTTGCCGGTATCGCTGAGCCAGTCTTCCACCCGCTCAACCGCGAATAACCCTCCTGGCAGCTCCCATTCGGTCAATCCCAACGCAGCGGGGTCATCACCAGCAAGTTTTCCCACGCAGGCGCGGTAGGTGCCGATTGGTCCCGTGCTGGCGCCAAAGAAACGGCGGTTTTCCAGGTTATCAACGCATGCACACAGCGCATCAAACAAACCCTGAATTCCAGTGGGTGTATCCTTCGTTTCCTTGTACAGTACTTTGATCGGTTCACGATTGATTTCCATTGCGTCATCCCTCAAAATTTTCACCCAATTTTAATCCTATTGTAAAAAGCGAAATAGGGGATAATGGGGTTATGTGAGGAGGCAATATGAAATATGATTCAGCTGGTTACACCATCGACCTGGCCACTTTCAAATTGGAAACTTTGAAATCCCGGTTGCGGTATATCCACATGACTCCCAGCCAGCAGATCCTCAAAGAGGACCTGGAAAATCGCTTTGCCATACTACAATCGCATGGCATCCACAACCTGCACCAGCTGCAGGAAGTATTGAAAACCAGGAAAGCAGTATCGGCGTTCGCGCAGGCGAGCGGGCTGCCGCAGGATTACCTGACCGTGCTGCGGCGCTGGGTGAACGGCTACCACCCTAAACCTGTCAAGCTTGCTGATCTGCCGCCGGTTGATGCGGATACGGTTACGCGGTTAGCCGTAATGGGCATCAATGATACGCTCCAGCTATTCCCCAGAGTAAAGACGCCAACACTGCGCGCTGAACTTGCGTCTGAAAGCGGCATCCCCCCAGAGAAAATCCTGATATTGACGAAATTATCCGACCTATGCCGGTTGAAGTGGGTCGGGCCGAAGTTTGCGCATTTGCTGCTGGTGTCCGGATTTGACACGGTCGAAAAGATTGCCATGGCAGACGGCATCGCTTTGTACCATCATTTACAGAAAATCAGCGAAGTGACTGGTGTGTACCAGGGTGGTTTTGGAGAGGATGACATCAACCTGTGGGTGCAGTATATCGTGTGTGATGTGCCAATAATTATCGATTATTAACCCTGTCACAAATATCTCCCCTTTTTTATTCACAAGCGCTCATATGCAATCCATTGAATAATTCAAGTTTGCAATCGTGTTATTGCGCTTTTTATTTTAGCATTGTGCACAGACCAGTCATCATAATCTCAAAGTTGTTTAAATGTTTCCACTAATTTAACTTCCGAAAAAGTAAGCTGAATATCACATATTCTTTTTTTTCTATTTATTGGCAATTTTCACTACTTTTTATTCGCTTTATTTCCTCTTGACATTACTGTGTTATATACAGTATAATAGCTGCATGATGAACGCCAAACAGAACAAAGAACTGGAAAAGCTGAGGCAGGAAATGCGCCGGGGCGTGATCGTGCTGGCTGCGCTAAGCCAGCTCGAGCAGGAGCAGTATGGCTATTCTCTCATCAAGGAGCTGAATGATAAGGGCTTCGAGGTTGGGCAGGATACGCTCTATCCCCTTCTGCGTCGTCTGGAGGAGCAGGAACTGTTGGACAGCGAATGGCGTGTGGAGGACCCCCGTCCCCGCCGCTATTATGTATTGAACGACACCGGGCGCGAGTTGCTCAAACAGCTCAAATCTGAGTGGCGAGACCAAGTTGAAGTAATCAAGGAGATCATAAAATGAAGATTGATGTAAAAGCAAGAGAACTGTTAGATCGCTATCTACTGGGTGTCAGGAGGCATCTGAGCGGAAAAGACCGCGAGGATATCGCCAAAGAAATTGAGTCGCACATCTTTGACACACTGGAAGAACGCTTCCCGGGATTAGATGAAATTACCGTAGTTAACCTGGAAGAGATCTTCCGTGAAATGGGCGCGCCGCGCAAGGTTGCCTGGCAATACCGCTCGCAGCAATCACTGATCGGACCGCGTTTCTTCCCGATCTATGTCATCGTTGCCCGCATCCTGGTCGCTGTCGTCGTTGGCGCAATATTGCTGAGCAGCGTCATTGCCACAGCGGTGGGGGAACCGCAAAGCTTCTGGCATGTTTTAGGCAGTTTCCTTGGATCTGCGTGGAGCGGGGCATTATCTGCGTTTGGCGTAGTCACCCTGATTTTCGCCGGCATCGAGCGCGCAGTGGGCGATAAATCCTGGGAAGAGATGGAAGATTTTGAAGACCTAAAGGAGATGAATGAGTATAAAGCCAGCGAATTGCCGGAATTGCCACAGCGCGAAAAGAAATTCGACCGTGTGGAGACAATATTCGAGATCATATTCGGAATGATCGGTCTGGCATTCCTGACCTATATCCAGACCAGCGGTGGGGCTTTCCCCGTCCGCACTGGTGCGGGAGAGGGCAGACAGTTCATTCAGGTGTTGACTGATAATTATCTGCCGCTGATCCCCTTTGCGATGGGAATCACTGGCCTCGAATTGGCCCGCAGCATCACACTCTTTGTGCAGGGCCATCACAGCAGCGTGACCAACTGGTGGCATATCGCAACCCAGATCACAAATGTGATCCTGATGGGCTTCACGCTGAATGCGATGCCGATCATCTCACTCGAAAAGCTCAACGCAGCCTGGCTGAACGTGAACATCGCGAACCTTGATGGAGCCGCAAACACGATCATCTCAATTCTGATCGGCCTGGGAATTGTTGGCACGATCATCGAAGTCAGCATCAAAACTTATCGCGAGCTCAAAGAGCCCAGTTACTAAAAGACATTCAACTACCAAAGAGCAGGCACATACCTGCTCTTTTTTTGCAACTTAACAACAAAATTTGCGTAAACAAAATTGAAGAAATAAACTTTAACCAGGAGATATTATGAGTGAAAAAATATTGGTAGTATACGCAACAAAGTACGGCGCGACAGCTGAGATCGCGGAGAAGATTGCAGGTGTACTGAAAGAAACTGGTGCCACAGTGGACATGAAAGATGTGCGGAACTTGGATAACCTGAGCGAATATGAGACGGTAGTCCTTGGAAGCGCGCTCTACATGGGATTCTGGCGAAAAGAGATGGCGCGTTTTGTCAAAAAGCAGGCAGCCGAATTGGCTCAGAAAAAAGTATGGATCTTCGTCAGCGGCACGACCAACGAGGGCGACCCGGTCAAAGACCTGGAAGGAAGGATCTACCCGCCCAACCTGCAACCTGCCATGGATGTCATCAAACCTGTGGATGTGACCGCTTTTCACGGTGCCATCGACCTGGCCAAATTGAGTGGTTTCGAAAAATGGATTATCAAAAAAGTGAATGCGCCTATCGGCGATTTCCGTGATTGGGATATGATCATGGCGTGGGCAAAAACGATCATCCAATAACTGTAATCCTGATTACTTGAACACCTTCCCGCGTACCGGTGGAGGGTGTTTTTGGCATTAATCACAAGCAGGCGCGGTCTGATTTTCGCGTTGATAAATTTCACACAGGAAAATATCTTTACAAGTACTGTGTAATGTATGAGATACTTAGGGAAATGGCAAATGCAGCAAACGATATTGTTGAAGGTTTGGATGCCTGGCAGGACGGATTTGAAAAAGGATGGCTGGCATCCTACCGTCAGACAGGCGTAATTAATTGGGAACAATACCGCCCCCCGGTTAACCGGCAGCCCATCTCGGGTGCCGGGATCGATCTGGCAGCATCGCGCTTGATGCTGATTAGTTCCTCTGGTGCCTATTTACCCCGCACACAAGATCCATTTGACGCGCAGAACCCCATCGGGGATTATTCTGTGCGGGAGATTCCTGCTGAAACCGATCTGAAGCAGCTTGCTTACGCCCATGATCATTTTGATCACACAGCGGTAAACGCCGACCCGCAGGTCCTGCTCCCGGCGGATCATTTACGCCGATTCGCAGCCGAAGGCATGATCGGTCATTTGACCAACATCGCCAGCTTCATGGGTTACCAGCCGGATCTTTCGCGCGTCATTCATCAAACACTGCCATCTATCCTCGAATTTGCCACGAAGGAACAGGCGCAGGCCGCGCTGCTGGTGCCTTCCTGACCGATATGCTGCCAGTCCGTGGGACTGATCGCACGGGGATTGGAATTGAATGGTATTGCAACGGTCGTCATCTCCTGGAAAGCAAGCATCATCCGTGCTGTCAAACCACCGCGTGCACTGCTGGCAAACACGGAACGCGGCGCAACCATCGGTAAAGCGCATGACAGCGCCGGGCAAGCACAGTTGCTCGCCACAGCGCTTGCCTTATTCAAACAGGACGCGCCTCAGGATCCAGTTATGTTAAGAGATTAGAGCAAGATTGGCGCATGGCATACACGCGCAAAAACGGGCTGGCAGCTTCTAATACGAAAACCAAGGTGAATCATTTTCCTGGGCCTGCGTTCTCTTCTTTTTCCTTCCGCTTAGGTCTGGGATTAGCCGTGATCAGGATCGCAAGCCATTTGGTCTCATCTGACACCTCCAGCAGCAGCTTGGTCGCGATCAGCGTCAGCGGCACCGCCAGGATGGTCCCGATCGGACCCAGCACATAAGTCCACAGCGTCAAAGAGATCAGCACGAACAGTGGGGAAATATTGAGATCTTCTTCCATGATACGTGGTTTGATCACGTTTTCGATAACAGCATTGATAACGATGATTCCCGCAGCGGTGATGATGGCAGATTGCCAGCCATATTTCAGCAAAGCGAGAATGGTGGGCGGGATAAAAGAGATGATGATGCCGACACTGGGGATATAGTTCATCAGGAATCCCAGGATGCCCCACAACACTGCAAAGTCCACCCCCATGATAATCAGCAGCACAGCGTTCAGCAAACCGATCGCGAGACCGGTTGAAGTGGTGATGGAAAGATAACGGCGGATAGAGAGAACTAACTCTGAGAAAGCAAAAATTTGCTGATCATTTTTGAACATCGTCTGGAATTTTTGTGGGAGGTATGCAAAATCCAGCAGCATCATCGCAATCAACAAGAATAGGACAAACCAGTTTGAAAATGCGTCAGCCACACCACCCAGAATACTCCCGCTGAAATTGATGATCTGGGACACATCAAACATTTCAAAATTCAAAAGATTGGTCGTGTCAATCGGCAGCATCTCGAGCAAATCGAGCGCGTTATCGATCAAACCCTGCAGTGAACTTGAGTACTGCGGGATACGATTGATAAATTGGGTGATGGATACCACCGTGATTCCCACCATCGCGCTCACCACGAGCAGAATAATGAGCAGCACAATCACCAGCGCCAGCCAATGCGGCACGCGGTGATCGATCAGCCAGGTCTGCAGCGGTGTAAAAAGTACTGATACGATAAACGCAATCACGATCGGCGCAATAATCGCTGAAGCTTCGCGCATGCCAAACACAACCACCACAAAACTTGCCAGAAAAAGCATGATCTTTGATGCGGAAAGATGACCGGTTGGAGAAGAGTTTCGTTCACTCATTTTCAGCTATTGCTCCTTTTCATATGGATATATCCTTACAATTTTAATTTGCTCACAAAACTATTTTTTAGTATCACTCATGATCAAAGTATGCGTAAGCACATTTTCCTTTTATAACGACAAATCCCAATAAAAGTTTCTTCTTATTATATAAAACAATGGGGAGTGCGGGTAATAATATTAAGTCATTTTCACACCTATGTTGTAGTGATTACGGTTCTCGTGTTTCCTGGCTTTAAAATGGCGGATCAGAAAAATGTTAATCCAGCCATTCAATTCGTTATCCTATGATAAAATCTTTTATGTCATTGGAGACAACATTACGGCTAAATTCTTTTGAGAGGTACACAATAAAGTTTGGTCAGCTAACAATTTAGAAAAAATTTTACATTTTTATCATTTTTTTCGCATTGAAATTGTCTCTTTTGAGACAATTTTTATTTTTTAATTCAAGAAAGGAGAATATATTGCCTTCAGTAGTCCTTAGAGATGGAGAATCGCAACAGCAATTGGCACGCCGTTTCCGCAAGAAAGTCATCAGCAGCAAAGTGCTCGGTGAAGTGCGCAGACGCCGCTGGTTTATATCGAAAACCGAACAGCGCCGTGAGGATAAGAAAAAAGCGATCCGCCGCGCAAAACAGCGCAGCAGATACGACAGCTAATTTCCGCGCCCGCTGCTAAACCGCGCAGGCAGGGCTTCTTTCGAATTGCCTGCGCATTCTCAACCAATCACTTTCGATCAAAAAAAGAATAAGCAGCTTTCCTGCCCGCCTCATACAGGCAGCGGTATTCAATACTATACGGAGACAGGTCAAATCGCGTGGACGCGATCCCGCAATCATCAATCTGGATCGTTCGTTTTTTATCGGCAACACTTTCCACCAGGTTAGCCAGTTGATGAGAATCATAGATACTGCGAATCGTCAGATCCATAAATTCCCATAGATTATCTGGTTCAGCAGGGATTTTATCTCCGTTTAATTGGTTCGGGAACAGAAATAAGCCCAATGTCTCCCAGTTAATACCGTCCCGATACAACCTGCTTTCACTGGCAAAGTGGGGTTTATCAAATAAGTGGATCGGATAATTGTTAAACAAACCGCCATCAACATAATAATCTCCGCTGCCAAACCTTTTTCCATCGAAGCGCAGGGCTTCAAAAAAGAGCGGGATTGACATGGACATGCGCACCGCGTCAGCAACTGCTACATCAGGGGTAGTCAGCACCGAGAATTCCTCAGCACGCCGCCGTGACAGGTTGGTCGCGACAATATGCAAATCCCGGTAACCGAATTGCTGCATATCACTAAATGTGGCACGCCTGTTCCCGCGGCAGTGTTCTGCAATCACATCTCCCATCCATTCCTGAAAGTATTCGCTGGAATACCACCCGAAATTCTCGAATAAGCGCGAGTAATTCGCTGAGTTTTTTAAAAGCACAATATTTCGCCCATTTCCATTGGCTGCTTTCTGCGGCACTTTGCTCAGGTCAAGCGAATTAAACAACGCCAATGTATCGGGAATATTCTTTCTAAAGCTAAGCAATGTGGCAGCGATCGCGCCGGATGAGGTGCCCGCTACCCGATCGATCCCATCCATCACACCTTGTTCTTCCAGCACTTCCAACGCACCGATATAAGCAATACCGCGCACACCTCCTCCTTTAAACACCAGGTTGCGATAAACCCTCCGGCGGAAACTTCTCGCTATGAACTGCTTAATTATTTCAAACATTTTCGATTTTTTCCTTTCACCTCTCCATATACGCAATATTTTTAAAATGGTTTGCTGTTGATTTGCCAGTTTAACAATTTCCCCAATAATCAAACTATAATTCACCAATATTAATTTTTTATATCAAATTGCGATGTAAAAAGGAATTCATGAAAAATGCGATCATCATCGGCGGATTAGCTGCCTTCGCAACAGGATTAGCGATCAGCCTGCAATCCTATTTCAGCGGGCGGGCTGGCGGCTTGATCGGCCCCACCAAAACCGGACTTTGGACGAATTTTCTGGGTGGCGCGCTAGCCGGGGTTCTGATCCTTGGCATCAGGTTATTCAGCAAACAAAGTGCCGAGGCCATTCCCCTGCAAACACTGTCGATGATTTTTATCTCCGGCGCGCTGGGAATCACCATCATCATGGGGATCGCGTTCTCGATCGACCTGGCTGGCGTTGCCGCGGGCAGCGCCTCGGTTTTCCTCGGCCAGATGTTCCTGAGCGTCATCGCCGACACGATGGGTTGGGGCGGTTCCATTCCGATCCCGCTCGACCTGCGCCGCATTGCGGGGCTGGCGATCCTGGCGATCGGTGTATATTTGATATTGCCAAGAAATTAGATCCACTTAACAGGCCGGTACATTACCGGCCTGTTTTCTTTACCTTCAATCCACAAAAAACCGCCGTTTCCTTTTCTAATGGAAATTTTTGATCTTTTGATCGTTTGATCGCAATCTGGATCACTCACACGCAACCACTGGCTCTTGATGCCCAAATTCTGGCCGCGGCGCTGTCTTTTCTTGTTCGGGCATTGCTGAATTGGGTTCAAACCGCGCACTGGAGCGATGGTGAAGAAATAAAAACCCGAAAACCGCCAGCAAGCCAGAAATCCCGGCCGCAAACCACACAAAACGCGGATCGAGATGATCCATGATCAGACCCGCGCCTAACGGACCGATCGAGATCGGCAGGATCCATGAGAAGTTCCCAATCGCCATATACCTGCCGCGCATATGCTCGGGCGCGATGTTGGCAAATACCATTTGCTCTTTAGGTGCGTAGATCATCTCCCCGATCGTAATAATGATCATCGCGATCACAAACATCACATAGGTGGAAAAGATCCCGTACATCGTAAACCCGATCACATACAGGATATTACCCACCACAATCGCAACCATCGGGCGCCATTTCGCTGTAATCCGTGTAAACAGCAGTTGCAGCACCACCACCATGCCCGCGTTGAGCGTCAGGATGTATCCAAATTGCGCAGGAGAAATGCCGCGAAAGTTCACCAGATATACAGACAAAGAACTATTCATGTTGAAATACATCAGCGTTGACAGGGCTGAAAACAGAATGAATACCATATACACTTTATCCTTGAGCACAACCCCATATCCTTTAAATGTCGCTAAAACGGATTGTGAATCCTGCTCATCCACAGCCAATTCCGGTTTCGTTTCCGGAAGAAGAAAGAAAACGAATACCGCGACCCCAACGCTGATGATGACATCGGCAATAAACAACATCGCGAAGGAGCGTGTCGCCATGAATCCGCCAATCGCCGGACCAATCGCTGCTGCCAGATTAAACACGATCCGAAGCAGGCCATACGCATCGCCGCGCAATTCTTCCGGAACCAGATCAGCAACCATTGCCTGGCGGGCAGGGCCAGCGATATCCTCAAAGATCCCGATGATTCCAATCACAATATAGAAAAGTTTCAGGTCATCGATCACAATCATCATCAACGCGGATAACGCGCTGGCAAGCAAGCCAAAGATGATGTTGGTCTTTCGGCCAAACTTATCAGCCATCGCACCACCAACCATATTCCCGATTAAACCAGAGGTCAACGCCCACACCAGGAACATGGCCCCTACTTCGGTCATACCAACATTAAATTTTTCCGTTAGAAACAACGAGAAGAAAGGAAAGACCAGCGATCTGCCCAGCATATCGATGAAAGAAGCTGTCATCAACAGCCAAAAATCTTTTGAAAACTTTTTATAAGTTTTCTTGAAACGAATAAACATGATTACTCCAAAAAAAAATAAATCAAATCTGTGAGAGTTTTCAATCTCACACTCCAATCCATACGCTCTGACAGCGCGTTCAATGCGGCCGCTGCGGGAGATGACTGTCGTGGAAATTAAACAGAAAACCGCAGGGCTGTGTCTCCTGCGGTTTAGATCGCGATCAAAAACATGGTTAAAGCATGGCAGGAGGCAGCAAGATATGCGGGTTATTTGCAGAAACTGTGTAGATCATAGCTTTACCTCCAATTTTTCTCATTAAGACGCTGAATTCTATCGGATTAATTCAAATTCGTCAAATGTAAATTAAATTTCAACCATTTATTAAGCCATGATTGAATTTGGCATCCGATAGCTGTATAATCATTCTTTTTGAACATCAAGAAAGGGAACCCGTTGGCAGGAACATTTCGCTTAACCAAACCAAAATTTCTGGATAAAGTTGATCCCCAGACGCTCAAATCGATCATCGTCTCCAGCGCGCACGGCATCCATGACATGTATTCCGGTTTTTCATCGCCGCTGCTGCCATTTTTGATCGAACGGCTTTCACTGATGAAAGCGGAGGCGGGTGTGTTCATCCTTGTTTTTCAAGGCGTTTCGATCCTGCAGCCGGTCATTGGCCATGTGAGTGACCGCACCAACCTGAGAAAATACGCGTTGATCGCGCCGGCTATCACGGCTATTTTTATCAGTCTGGTCGGGATAGCGCCTACCTATTGGACCGTGATCCTGTTCTATCTGATCGCGGGAATCTCCTCCGCAACACTGCATGCTATCCTTCCCGCGCTGGTCAGCAGCTTTTCAGGCGAAAAGGTGGGCAAGGGGATGAGTATTTGGATGATCGGCGGGGAATTGGGCGTGATGATTGGCCCTCTCATTCTCACCGCAGTGATTACTCTTTTTTCCATCAACGCAACACCCTGGCTAATGACCATCGGTATTCTATACGCGATCATTCTCAGCATCGTTTTGAAGGATCTTCCTTATCACAATAAAGCATCGAAAAATGGCACGGAAATTCCGGTTAAGCAGTTGATTGCCATCCTACTTCCCATTACGCTTATCACTTTCCTGATCTCGCCCGCCCGATCGGCTTCACTGCATTATTTGCCGGTATTCTTACAGGAAAATGGCGCGAGTGTCTGGTTTTCCGGCATCGTGCTGAGCATCATGCAGGGCGTCGGACTGATCGGCACGATCAGCGGAGGGATTCTCAGCGATCGCATCGGATATCGCTTTACGATGATCATCGCGCTTATCCTTTCGTCGATTGCTATGGTCGCTGCATCTCTGACAACCGCGATCGTTCAGGTGATATTCTTCTGCATTCTCAACATGGCCATATTAATGATCCTGCCAGTGGGAATGGCCCTGATCCAGCGCAGTTTTCCAAATAATCGCTCCCTGGCAAATGGCCTATACCTTTCCATTATGTTTGGGATCAACGCGTTAGCAAGTGTTTTCACTGGATTTCTGTACGACACGATCGGAGGCCAGCCGACATTCTTCTTCACCGGGGCAATCCTGATCCTGGCGCTTCCCTTCATTTTCCTGCTCCCCAAAACAAGCAGCCTGGCACACGCATGATAAGGAGGATATAAATGACAACTTTGCTTTATCAGATGGATAGTTATCTGTCAGAATTTGATGCGACCGTTTCCATTGTTGACCCAGCGGCTCATGCGGTTGTTCTTGACCAAACCGCATTTTTTCCTGGTGGCGGCGGCCAGGTCCATGATCTTGGTTGTTTATCCTTCGGTGATTGCCGTGCAGATCTCAAACGGATTCAGCACAGCCCGCAGGGCGTCCTTCACATTTTTGATGAAGGGCAGCAATTACCTCAGCCAGGAGAAAGTGTTCACGGATCAATCGATTGGGACCATCGCTATAAAGTGATGCGCACCCATACCGCGATGCACATCCTGTGCGGTACGATCTACCGCGATTATGGCGCACTGGTGACTGGCGGGAATATGGATCCTCTCAGCGGGCGGATGGACTTCGAATTCGAGCACCTGACCAAAGAATTGGTTGCCGTGATTGAAGAATCTGTCAACAAAGAAGTGCAGGCCGCGCGGGAAGTAAGAGTCGCCATACACACACGAGAGGAAGCGTTTAAGATACCGGACCTGATCCGCACCAAGATTAATTTATTACCTGAACACGTCACCGAGATCCGCACGATCGAAATTGTTGGGCTCGATCTGCAGGCAGATGGCGGAACGCACGTAAGAAATACATCCGAAGTTGGACACATCCATGTCACTGATTACAAAAGCAAAGGCAAAATCAACAAACGCATTTATTTGGAATTGGATGCATAACCAGTAACCTTTACGTAATGAGCGGGTTGTATATCGTGAAGTGAATTAATATACAATCTCTTTTTCAAATAAAAGGTGAAAATATGTTAAAAATCGTTTTAGACTCAGCAGGGGATCTTCCTGAAGGGTGGCAGGAAGAATTTAGCATCGATATCATCCCGATCAATATCATCCACAACGGGAAAACGTATCTGCAGGGCATCGATATGAAATACGAAGATTTCTATCAGCTAGTGGAAAATGAAGGCGCGATACCTTCCACCTCCCAACCCACGCCCTATCAATTCACAGAATTCTACCGGCAGATCGCTAAACCAGGCGACAAGATCCTATCCATTCACGTAACCGAGAGACTATCCGGCACAATGGCATCTGCAAAAAGCGCCGCGCAGGAACTCGCAGGGGAATACACGATCCAACCTTTTGATTCTGCTTCCGGCACACTGGTGATGGGAATGATGGCCAAAGAAGCGCGCGTTTTGGACCGCGCCGGTAAAACGATCGATCAGATTATCACACGGCTGGAAGAGATCAAAAACCAGCACCGGCTGATGTTCACGCTGGATACCCTAAAATACGCCAGCATGAGCGGACGCATCAAGCATCTTCAGGCTGCGCTAGCATCCCTGCTCAAAGTAAAGCCGATCATCGAACTACGCAATGGGACGCTCGAAATGGGTGAAAAAGTACGCTCAAGGGCAAAATCAATCGAACTGATGCTGAAGAAACTGGAAAAAGAATTTGGCGATAAACGGCTGATCGTTGGTGTGGCATACGCGCGCGATAAAGAAGCCGGCACACGGCTGATGAAAGAGGTGATCGAGCGCTTTAACTGCGCTGAAGTGATCATCGGAGAAATCTCCATTTCCCTGGCCGCCCATTTTGGCCCGGGCACACTCGGGATCACTGCATATCCTGCCTAACCAAAAAAATGATTACTTTTGAGCAGAGCTTTTCAAACAGCTCTGCTTTATTTTTCCCACATAATGCCCGCACAGGCTACGTTCAATCATTTTGCTCCGAAGGAACTGAAAAACGCCATGTTGGTGCAGCGCTTTACCTGCCAGATGTTTAGGCAGTCCCAGTGACTTCTGGCCAAAGGGACTGCATTTTTTTGGATCTATCATCTGCTTTTTTCGAGCGCTGATTTTGCGTTTTCCATCAGTGGCTGCGCCAGGTTGAATAATTCGATCGGGATAACAAACTTGGTTGCCGCACCCTCACCCAATGACTTTAGCGCCTCCAGGTACTGCAGCGTCAGTGTTTTGCTATCCACACCCTGAGCAACTTTATATATCTCATTCAGCGCAAGCGAGAAGCCTTCTGCCTGCAGAATGGCGGCTTTGCGATCACCTTCAGCGCTGAGGATAGCGGCCTGCTTTTCACCCTCCGCCACGATCACTTTAGATTCACGTGTACCGTTGGCTTCCGCTACCATCGCCCGGCGATTGCGTTCGGCTGCCATTTGGCGTGTCATCGCCTCCAAAACATCAATCGGTGGGGTCACTTCACGGATTTCTACAGCCATCACGCGGATGCCCCAGCGGTCAGTGACATCGTCAAGTTTCTCATGCAGCACACGATTGATCTCATCCCGTTTGGAAAGCACGTCGTCCAGATCCATTGCGCCAACAACCGCGCGCAAAGTGGTAATGGCCAGCCCGCGCGCTGCGCCAGAGAAATCCTCCACCTCCAGCACGCTGCGCTCAGGGTCGATAACCTTATCATAGACAATGAAATCAATACTGACAGAAGCGTTGTCCGCCGTGATGCAGGTCTGTGGCGGCACATCAAAGTACACCTCACGCATATCTACCGTGACAGCGCTGTCAATAAAAGGGATCATAACCACCAGACCGGGACCGCGCTCACCCAGCGAGCGCCCTAACCGAAAAACGACCAGGCGTTTATATTCCGGCACAATACGAACTGCCATGATCAGCACGATCATTCCCATCAGCAGTAGAAAACTGAATATTGCGATGTTTACAAAATTCTCCATTTTTTCTCCATTTCTATAATAGTCAATTGATGAAAAGTCTGTCTAAATATTTTTATACCTCCGTTGCGCCATTATTTTTTTTACTGGTTTCTTTGAGCAGCTCCACCTGCAGACGTACCCCGGCTACCCCTTTCACGCGAACCAGCGCGCCTTTCAGAATATTCTCTTCCAGCGCAACCGCACTCCAGTTTTCCAGCCCGACCCTAACCTGGCCGCTGGGATTCAAGTCCTTAAGCGCGAGACCTTCCATCCCGATCAGCTTCTGCGCCCCTGATTGCGGTGGCCGGCGGATTGCCACCAGAACAGCCCGCAGCACGAAAAAGCTGAAACCCAGAATACTCAGACCCATCACCGCAATCAACCAAGGGCTGACGCGCACCTCCGGAGCAGCAGAGGAAGTGACAGAGAAAGGCGAGAAAAGCAGCAGAGAGCCCATAACGAAAGGAACCAGCCCAACGATGGAAACAATGAATTCTGTGTCGGTCAACAGACCAACCAGGAAAAAGACCATGGCTACAGCCAGCAATCCGATACCCGCCCAATTGACTGGCAGGCTGCCGAAAGCAAGGAATGCGATGATAAAGGAGATAACCGCACCGATTCCGGCAACGCTCAAACCCGGGTCTGCGATCTCAGCCATAAGCAGCAAAGTACCGAGCGAGAGAAGCAGATAGGCGATGTTCGGCTCAGTGATAATATGGAAGAATCTTTCTGTGAAATTCATACGAAATGTTTCTAGCGGCGCATTGACCAGATTCAGGTCTGTCCCATTGATTTCGCGCCTGTCCAATTGCCCCAACAGGTCACCCAGGTCTGCTGCGATCAGGTCAATCACACCAATTTCAAGCGCTTCGCTGGCAGTGACCGCCAGATTATCACGTACCGCCTGCTGCGCCCATTCGATATTGCGGCTGCGTTTCTCCGCAATCCCGCGGATGAGCGCGGCAGCATCCTCGGTCATTTTAGATTCCATCACCTCGCCGACCTCCTCGCCCATTGGAACCGGATGGGCTGCGCCGACATGCGTAGCCGGCGACATTGCAGCGACATCCCCTGCAAGCAGGATAAACATGCCGGCGGAGGTAGCACGTGCGCCATCCGGGTAAACAAAAACCGCCGTTGGCATGGGTGCTGACATCAGCAGCTGAACCATATCACGCATGGCAGTTTCCAGGCCGCCGGGGGTATCCAGTACGATCACCACCAGCTGCGCGTCGCGGGATTGTGCCTCGTTTATTCCGCGAGCAAGGTATTGTGCAGAGAAGGTGTTAATAACCCCTTCCACCTCCAGCACCACTACGGGCTGATCCTGGCTGGCGGAATATACTGGGGCTGCTGCCAGCAGGGATATCAAGATCATGGATACAAACACATAACGTTTCATATTTGATACGATTCCTTCCTGGAATATTAAAATTTATAACATCTTATTATTAGAATCGCATTTATAGGGGAATATTATTAAGAATTTGCCTATATCCAAAATCCTGCTTCAGACCTGTTTAGCCAACTTTTTTTCTCCGGACAGGTGTTCATTGTGGTTAAACTCATATAATCTGATCAGAAATCATCCATTTGCATGTTTTTCCAATTGATTTCATGAGTTCTGATGCTGGGATTTTCATTAATGATCCCAACTTTATAACCGATGATCAGTTTGGTCGTGTATTTCGGCATTTGGTGGATGATAACCACCTGCGATACGAACAATTAAGAAAGTTCGGTGATTACCAGGCTTGATGCCATTCTGAAAATATTTCCAGCCAGGATAAAGTAATTTAAAATTAATTTGGTGAATCAATTCCTAAATTGTGTTCCGGACGCAAAGTATATACTGAACACCAAAGAAAATTCTGGCTTATCTTTATCGGAATCTTCAACGCAATTTGTTGGATTGAATTATTCCAGCGCACAATCCTTGTAACCTGCCACTTCAACCATTCGGCTCTCGACACCTATGGTGATGGTTAGGATTTTCGCTGTTTCAGTATCGAGAAATCCTGGAAATGGATCTATTTGTCACCGAGCGATTGGATCGAGCCAGCCCCGCTCATCTCAGTGCTCAGGGTTGGGCTGCCATAGTATTGCAACGATCCCATACCGCTCATCTCGACGGTCAAATTTTTCTCCGCCCAGACGGTGGCGTGCCCTGTGCCCGAGATGTCAACACTGGCAGCCTCTGAATAGAGATCACCAGCGTCATAATTTCCCGCACCGCTCAGGTTAATACGTTGGTCACGTACTCGGCCTGCAATTTCAATGTTACCCAGGCCGCTTACTTCCAGCTTGAAGCGTTCCGCGATCAGTTCGCCGACACGCGCATTTCCAGATCCGCTGATCTTTAGATCAAGCTTTTCTGTTTCTAGACTGCCGATCTCAATATTTCCCAAGCCGCTCGTCTCAATTCGCTCAAGATTGGTCACCGTCAGGCGATAGATAATTTCAGCGCGCGGGTCAACACTGACAAAATCCTGCAGTCCCAGCTCAAGGTTATTACCGCGGACTGTACTTTGCAGGTAAGGCATGATATTTTTTTCTGCTGTGATCTCTAATGCTGGCGAATCGCCCTGTGTGATGATCAGCGTGCCGACACCGCTTAATTCAACCGCGGAAAAATTATTGATACGCCGCGATTCCGTGATCACCTCTCCTGACCCAATCACACGGGTCATCCGCATGGGGAAAAAACAGCCTGTTAATATAACCGCCATGCCAAAAAATAATAATATTTGTTTTTTCATTGATATTAAACCCTTAATTTAGAACAATCGCAGCCAGTTGGTATTAAAAATGACAGATGCAGCAAGCATCACAAAAATGACCATTAAGATCACACCGCAGCCGCATCCCATACAGGAACCGCTCTTATAGCCAAAACGCTCCTGTAGCCAATCGAACGCTTTATCCAATAAAAACAATTTAAAGATACCTGCCAAACAACCTGATCTTCGATTATCCATTTTATTTCCTTTCTGCTATAAATACGGAAATTGCTCGATAAAGTTTCTTGCCTTCACATTAGCGGTGAACAATAATAACAAACTCCCCTTTTTTATTTTTTACCGCCTTCTGCACTTCAGCCACAGAATCATGATAAACATGTTCCCCATCTAACGTTAGATTGTACGCAAGCGTAATTAGCCGTCCTTTCCCAAAAACACGGGAAATTTCTTCTAACAATTTTTCCAGGCGATATGGCGATTCCATAATAACCAAAGGAGATTGCAGGTTTCTGTACTGAAGTAATTGCTGCTTGCGTTCCTCTGTCTTTCGTGAAAGAAATCCGGCATAAAAGAATGTTTCCAGGGGGAGTGGTGAAACGGATATTGCGGCCATCAATGAAGACGGGCCTGGAACAGGAATGACCGGGATGCTGTATTCGATGCATGTGCGCACCAGGCTGGTGCCCGGGTCGGCAAACGCGGGGGTGCCGCAATCGGAGATAAGCGCATATACTTTACCCATCAAGATTTCGCGTGCGATTTCTTCTGATACTTCATCTTCATTGTGCTCATTCAGTTGGATCAGGTCCTTTTTACCCGACCCGATCTTTTTTAATAATGTGCTGCCCTGGCGGTATTCCTCACAGATCACAGCATCCGCTTCTTTGATCACATCCAAGGCGCGCAGCGTGATGTCACGATAATTCCCGATCGGTGTTGCCACAATATACAATTTTCCTGTCATCAATTTATACCTTTTACTGTTAATGCTATACGCATTATATCCTCTATTGCGTTAACTATATATTAATAGTACATTCCTCAATTCAGTATAATAATTATCTGAGACGTATACATTTATGATGACCTCTTCTTTTACACAGGCAACCTGCTATATCAAGCCCACTTGCGGGCTTCCCGCTTCAGGATTGAAGCTCTCCCTTGCGGGTTTCAACAATTTTCTTATTAAATAATTTGGAACGCAAGGCACTTGACGATTATTTGGTCTTGAGCCAGGGATCATGATAAGATGGCCATTAATATATTTACCAATAGAGACTTTGAGCACAAGTATCGATAGAGCAGACTGAGGCATGATGCTGGCAAACTCCGCCATGATCATCCTCTGTGCTCCGTAAGGATAAAAAAAATGAAAAAAATCACCAAGCTCTCCAGCGCCGCCATTCTGGTGGCAGTCAGTTTTGGCATCAATAAGATCATTGCCATTCTGCGCCAACTGATCATCGCGCGCCAATTTGGCCTTTCATCCGACCTGGACGTTTTTAACGTTGCCAACAATATCCCCGATCTTCTGTATGCTCTCATCTCTGGCGGTGCGCTGGCTGTCGCCATCATTCCAGTGATGACAGAGGTGATGAATAAACAGAACCGCGATGCCGCCTGGCGCGTTTTCAGCCAGATCGCTAACATTGCCTTTCTGACCACGCTGGCATTGTCGCTCCTCGTCGTTATTTTCGCCTGGCCGATGGTTCAACATCCGCTCGGCATTGCCCCTGGCTTCGATCTTGAACAGCAAACATTGGTCGTGCGATTGATGCGCCTGAACCTGGTCGGCACGATCATTTTTTCAATGGCTGGTTTGCTCATTGCCGGATTACA
Source organism: uncultured Pelolinea sp. (assembly GCA_964612815.1). Classification (GTDB taxonomy): domain Bacteria; phylum Chloroflexota; class Anaerolineae; order Anaerolineales; family Anaerolineaceae; genus Pelolinea. The sequence continues at coordinate 75,082 of CAZTCV010000002.1, forward strand.
GGCAAATCAGCATTTCCTCCTGCCAGCGATCGGCCCAATTCTTTACAACTTTGGCCAAATATTTGGCGCGCTGGTTCTCTCGCCGGATGCAGGATATTCTTTCGGAAGCATCTCCCTGCCTGCTTACGGATTAGGCATCGATGGACTCCTATATGGTGTCTTACTGGGATCATTCCTTTATTTCATCATCCAGATCCCTGCCCTGGTGATCCACGGATTTAAATGGACCCCCGGATTAAATTTCCGCGACCCGGATGTCAAGAAAATCCTGGTCATGCTCGGCCCGCGCCTGGCAGGCATGCTCTTTTATCAGTTGACCTTTATCGCGCGCGATAACCTCGCCTCCCATTTGCCTCTGGGCTCAGTGACCGCGCTGACCTACGGCTGGATGATCCTGCAGGTGCCTGAAACCCTTATTGGCACTGCGATCGGAACAGCGTTACTTCCCACTCTATCCGAACAGATCGCAAAGGGCCAGAAGGACCAGTTCGTCCATACGATCCAAAATGTCAGCCGCATCCTGATCGCTCTGGCTCTGCCCTCTGCGATCATCTTATCCGCTGTGCTGAAGCCATTCCTGACATTTGCCTTTGGTTTTGATGCCGCGGGAACACAATTGATGATCGCCACAACACGCGCCTTTTTGGCCGGTCTGCTTGGGCATGTTTTTATAGAACTGGGAGCACGTATCTTCTTCGCACAGCAAGATGCAAAGACACCGCTGATCGGATCAGCTATCAACTTAATTTTGTTCCTGGCGGCTGGTGTCTTATTAGACAGCTTGCTGGGCGCGCCCGGCATCGCGTTGGCAGATGCAATCGCTTTTTCTGGTCAGGCGCTATTCTTGATTGTTTTCTATAAGCATCAGCGCAGGGTCTTGAGCACATCCGAAAATGCAGGCATCGCAGGCAATAACCTGATATTGCCGGACAAACCGCAAGCAGAAACCTATTTCAGAACCCTGGCAGGCAGTGTGATTGGCGCGGCCATTGGCTTGGTTGCCCTTCGCCTTCTATCAGATAGTTTTCACCCGCTCATCTCGGGCTCGATCGCAGCTTTCGCCGGTATGCTGGTGATGGTTCCATTCATTATGAAAGAGGTAAAGCTTTTATTCAGGCTTTAGGCCTCCAATAAAAAAGGTATAATAACGCGCATGGCACGCAGGAAATTAGACGATACACAACCTATCCAAATAATCACCAAGTCAGAATCAGGATCGCTGGCTGACACCCAATCCATCACAGCAAGGAAAAAACCCAGGCGATGGAAAGTGATTCTCATCGGCATTCTGGCAGTCCTCCTCTTTGCTTTTGCAGGCGGCGGATTGGGATATATGCGCGGCATCAACCAGCGCATCGCGCGCGAACGCGAAACAGTGCTGGAAGAAGCGGCGTTACACTTTCAATATGGTGTGCAGGACCTGGCTGCCGGGAATTATGCCCGTGCCAAAACCCAGCTTGAGTATGTATTGAAAATCTATCCGAATTTTCCTGATGCGAAAGAGAAATATACCGAAGCACTGGTGCAGCTGGCAGCTTCCGGTGATCCATCATCACCAGACATTCAAGTAACCCCCACACCGGATACGCGCGGCGCGGAAGTGCTGTTCAACCAGGCAGTCGGCGAAGTACAAACACAGCAGTGGGCTGCAGCCATGCAAACACTGACAGCGCTGCGGGATACAGATTACACCTACCGTGCGCTGGAAGTAGATGGTATGTTCTTCACCACCCTGCGCCACCGCGCCATTGAGCTGATCGTCAATGAAGGTAACCTCGAAGAGGGGCTGTACTTCCTCGCCATCGCTGAGAAATATATGATCCCCGACCGTGATGTCGTCAACTACGCCCAATGGGCACGCCTCTACCTCACTGGTGCTTCATTCTGGGAGATCGATTGGCCACAGGTCGTCAATTATTTTGGCCAGTTGACTGGCGCGTTTCCTTATCTGCACGACGGAACTGGATGGACCGCCACCGACCGCTACCTGAAAGGTTCAGAATATTATGGTGATCAGCTGGCAGGTGAAGGCAACCATTGTGATGCCATCCAGCAATACCAGAATGTGTTGAACTACGGTGAAAATGAACCTGTACTTGATAAATACAACGCATCGTATTTGAAATGCTACCCGCCAACCGCAACCCCTGCGCCACTTCCAACATTGGATGAGTTTGCAACGGAAGAGCCGGTTGTGGAACCAACGGTAGAACCGACTGTAGCACCTTAGCCCGGCTAGAAACCAGATCAGCAATCAGAAATAGAAGTGGAAAGTACGCTATTTGACAACCGCTATCAGATCGTGTACCATCGATCCGGTCACATGCGCGCGCACCATCTTTCCCGGTTCAACCAGCGAATCAAGAAAAACAAGCCCGTCAATCTCAGGCGCGTCGCGGAATGACCTGCCGACCGAAATACCATCGCCATTCCCTTCAACCAGCACATCGATTGTCCGGCCCACCCACGCTGCATTCTTGCTCTGAGAGATATCTTCCTGCAATCGCGCGAGCGCTTGAATGCGTTCATTTTTTATTGCTTCAGGAACATTATCTTCCATCGCAAACGACAACGTCCCCTCTTCATGGTAATAGGGGAATATGCCAACATGGTCAAACTGTATTTCTTCAATAAACGCACGCAATGCGGCAAATTCTTCTTCAGTCTCTCCGGGGAAACCAACAATGAAAGTTGTCCTGAGCGCCAGGTCAGGGATCTCTCTTCGCATCTTTTCCAGGGTTTCCCGTACATGCGCCATATTCGACGGCCGCTGCATTCGCTTGAGCACGTCTGGATGCGCATGCTGCAGCGGGATATCCAGGTAAGGCAAGATTTTTCTTTCATCCCGCATGACCGCGATCAATTGGTCGCTGATCGAGCCGGGGAATGTATACATGAGGCGCACCCAGGGCACATCCGGGATGGCGTTTACCAGTTCCTGTAAAAGCGACGGTAAATTGTCACCAGACCCGAGATCCCGCCCATAAGCGGTGGAATCCTGGGCGATCAAGATGATCTCTTTCACACCCTGTTGTTGCAGAAATTGCGCGTCACGCAGGATATCTTCCTGCTGGCGGCTGACCATCGGGCCTTTGATTGAAGGGATTGCGCAAAAAGCGCATTGCCTGTCACATCCATCCGCGATCTTCAAGTAAGCGCTTTTGCCTTGAAGCGCCACAGCGGGAATTCCTTCTATTGACACACTGAAATTATCAGTTGGCGGGAAATGCAGGTAGGGACTGTCAGCATGCGTCTGTAAATGCTGAATCACCTGTAAAATATCCACCCAGCGCCTGGTGCTAAGGGCAGCATCCAACCCGGGAACTTGCTTGAGCAGATTTCCGCGTTCCCGTTCGCTCAAACAGCCCGCGGCGATGACATATTGATCAGCTCTTTTTTCCGCGATGTACGTATTTAATACCTGCAAAGACTCATCCTGCGCCGGGCGGATGAAACCGCAGGTGTTGACGATGATCACATCAGCCAGATCGGCGTCGCGGGTTGGCTGCAGGCCAGCGCGGGAAAGAACAGCAGCCATGGCGTGTGAATCAACGGTGTTCTTGGCGCATCCCAGCGATTCAATGAAAAAAGTATCCATCTTCTTGGCTTGTTTCATCCGCCCATTGTAGCATGATGGCAATCCCGCAGGTGATAAACGTCACATCGGACTGGTATAGATTAAGCTATAATTTTCGACCAGAACAAAAGGAAATTTATGAGCAATATTTGTGTGGTTGGAACCGGTTATGTGGGCCTGGTGACTGGCGTCTGTTTTGCCGATCTTGGTAACGAAGTATATTGCCTGGATATTAATGAAAATCGTATCGAAGACCTGAAAGCTGGTAAGATGCCGATCTACGAACCTGGCCTGGAAGAGATCGTCGAACGAAATGTCAAAGCCAACCGGCTTTTCTTCACAACAGATTATAAGGAAGCTCTGGCGAACGCAGAATTTGCGTTTATCGCGGTCGGCACCCCTTCTGGCGTCGATGGTGAAGCAGACTTGCAATATGTGCGGGCTGTGGCAGAAGAGATCGCCAACGTGGTTAACCATCCCATCATTGTTGTTAACAAATCCACCGTACCGGTTGGAACCGGAGACTGGGTTGCGGACATCATCACCCGCACACGCGGCGATCGCAATAACGCGTTTTCTGTCGTTTCCAACCCGGAATTCTTGCGGGAAGGAAGCGCGATCAATGACTTCATGCAACCGGATCGGGTTGTGCTTGGCTCATTGGACCGCAAAGCGGCTGAAAAAGTGGCAGGGTTATATACCCCTCTGCGTTCGCGCGTTCTGATCACTGATCTGCGTACCGCAGAGATGATCAAATACGCCTCCAACGCGTTTCTGGCTACCCGCATTTCTTTCATCAACGAAATCGCCAATATCTGCGATGAGCTTGGGGCAGACGTGCGTGAGGTTGCTGATGGGATGGGATTGGATAAACGCATCGGCCGCAGTTTCCTTGATGCTGGGCTGGGTTGGGGCGGTTCGTGCTTTCCCAAGGATGTGAAAGCCCTGGCGCATATGGCTGTTTTGCACAACAGCCATCCGCAGCTTCTGCAGGCGGTGATGGATATCAACCGCAACCAGCGCCGGCGCGTTGTTTACAAACTGCGAAATGTGCTGGGCGGTTCGCTCGCCCATAAAAAGGTTGGAATATTGGGGCTTTCCTTTAAACCCAACACCGATGATACGCGTGAAGCGCCTTCCACAGAGATCATCCACCTCTTACTGAATGAAAATGCCCAAGTCCAGGCCTATGACCCGCAGGCAATGGCGAATGCTGCCAAAGAATTGCCCGAGATCACCTTATGCGAAGACCCTTACCAGACAGCCAGTGGCGCAGACGCGCTGATCCTTGCGACAGAATGGAATGAATTTAAGCAGCTGGACTTCAAGAAAATCTATCAATTGATGCGCACCCCTGTCATCGTGGACGGCCGCAATCAGTGGGACAGCAATCTGCTCAGGCAGATCGGTTTCACATACTTCGGGATTGGCCAGGGCAATCACATCAATGGAATTACTTCTGCATAACCAGCAAAGTCAGCCGTATTTTTTAAGGTAAAACCGTATTTTTCATTTTTTAAGGTGGAGTTTTTAAGATTTAAGATTCATTTTTTCATCTACTTTTTTGTATCGTTTCCTTCTCCTTTAGTGTTAATCTCAATGATAGAATAAGCGGGTATTTATTAACCATTTTATTTATTTAAATGAAGGAAATTATGATGAAAAATTTAGCAGGAAATAAAGAAAAAAAGCGTGCGCAGTGGGCCTGGTATTTATATGATTTTGGCAACTCCGCTTATGCCGCTGTTGTTCTCCTGGCAGTGTATGCAACATACTTTAAGCAGGGTGTTGTTGGCGGTGCGGAAGGATCTGCGTTGTGGGGGCTGGCGCTCACCATCCCGATGTTCGTGGTAGCAATCATCTCACCCGTGTTTGGCGCGATGGCCGATTATTCCGGACGGAAAAAAGAATTTCTGATCGTGATGACGATCATTTCAGTTGTTTTTACAGGGCTATTATTCCTGGTAAAGCCAGGCGATGTTTTTTGGGGAATCGCACTGTTCGTCATGGCCGAGATCGGGTATCGCGGCGGGCAGACCTTTTATAATGGCTTGCTGACTGATGTGGCCGATGAAGATGAAATTGCCAAAGTATCCGGCAATGGATGGGCACTGGGATCTCTGGGTGGAATCATCTGCCTGATTGTAGTTCTGGCGCTGATTCAATTCAATCCTGGAGAGAATTTTTTCATCCGCTTTTCGATGTTGATCACAGCGGCGTATTTCCTCATCTTCGCCTTGCCGGCATTCTTCTGGATCAAGGAAGATAGGCAACCGCGCGACCGCGGAGGAAAAAGTTATTTCAAAATCGCGATAGACCGCCTTGCCACTACCATACGATCCGTAAAAGATTACCGCGAATTCATCAAATTTACAGTTGCGGATCTGATCTATAACAACGGTATCATCGCTGCGCTCGATTTTGCTGCCATTCTTGGCGCCGTATTGTTTGGCGTGACCAGCACAGAACTGATCATTTTTGTGATCGTCATACAGGTCACCAATGTCGCCGGCGCATATATCTATGGCAAGACCAGCGAAAAGCGAGGGGTGAAAAAGAGCCTGATCGAAGCATTGATCCTGATGATCATCTCGGTTGTCGGGCTGATGTTCGTGCCCAATAAACTGGGTTACTTCATTGTTGGATCGCTTGCCGGATATGCGATGGCAGGTGTGCAAATGCTCAGCCGTACAATGGTTGGCGTTTTTGCGCCTGAGGGAAAAAGCGCAGAATTTTTCGGCTTCAATGCATTCACAGGCCGAACCTCATCCATCATTGGCCCGGGAATCATGGGAGTTGCGGCAACCGGCATCTCAGTATGGGTCATGAAGTCAATGGTTGCTTCCGGTGTGGCTGTCGCCAATGATCCGCAGGCATTGATCCTCTCCGAACAGATCGGCCACCGTTTTGCCATCGCTACCATCATCTTCTTCCTGCTGGTCGGGCTGATCCCTTTGATGTTCGTCAATGAAGAAGAAGGTCTGCGCGCTGCGAAAAAAGCCATCGAATAGACTATTTATAAGAAAGGATCAATCATGGTCACTGCGACAGAACAGGTATATAAACCCAATTACACCTTGCGCCGTATTTTGCAGGGAGTCACCCGCGGTTTGTTTAACCTCCTTTCAAACTTCGAAGTGGAAGGCGAAGAAAACTTTCCGAAATCCGGACCGTTGATCGTTGTCGGCAACCATTTCAGTTTTCTTGATCCCCCGGCATTTATCGCCGTAACACCATGGCCGATGGAATTCATTGGCGGTGCCTTTAACCCGCATGCGCCCCGCATCGTTCGTTTCATCCCAAAATTATGGGGGTATCTGCCGGTGTATCGCGGAACCGGTTCAACCTTTGCTTTAAAAGAAGCCCAACGGATCCTTAATAACAAAGGCATCATCGGCATCTTCCCCGAAGGCGGTTCCTGGGCTGAAACCCTGCGCCCGGCGCGTCCCGGTGCGGCGCTGCTGGCAGCAAATTCCGGCGCCAGGATCCTCCCGATCGGTTTGCATAACTTTCCAGCGATGTTCCCAGCACTAAGAAAATTCAATCGCGCAACCGTAAAAGTGAAGATCGGGAAACCTTTTGGCCCTTTTAAGACGTCTGGCTCGCGCTATGAACAGCGCCAGCAGCTGGATGAGATCGGGCATGAGATAATGCAGCACATTGCCCCATTGATCCCGGCAGATAAAGCGGGCCTGTATTCAAACGATCCTGCAGTACGCGAAGCAGCCAAAGGTACGGAGCACTACCCCTGGGAGGGATTACGCGAAGACCAGGACCAGAAAAAATATCACGCTTGAGATTTGAATTCCTTTAATTCCCATCCCCCATCTTTCACGATGGGGGATTTTTAATAAAATAATTCTGTCTGCGTCCAACTGATATAATTATCAATTGCCCGTTATAATAGATAATATGTTCTAAATCAAGGAATCACATGCCAAAAGATAAGATCCGCGTTGTGGGGGCGCGTGAACACAACCTCAAAAACATCACTGTCGAGATCCCGCGTGACAAGTTCGTTGTCATCACCGGGCTTTCCGGTTCTGGAAAGAGCTCACTTGCTTTCGATACCATATTTGCCGAAGGCCAGCGCCGTTATGTCGAATCGCTCTCCGCTTACGCGCGCCAGTTTCTGGGCCAGATGAACAAGCCAGACGTCGATTATATTGAAGGATTATCTCCGGCTGTATCCATCGATCAGAAAGCCACCTCGCGCAACCCGCGCTCAACGGTTGGGACCGTTACTGAAGTCTATGACTATCTGCGCTTGCTGTACGCGCGCATCGGCATCCCGCACTGCCCTGTTTGCGGTCGCACGGTGGTCAAGCAAAGCGCACAGGAGATCGTGGATATCATTGCCTCCCTGCCGCCGCAGACCAAATTATTGATCCTCTCACCCATCATCCGCGGCAGAAAAGGGACCTATCAGGCAGTGTTCGATGAGATCCGCAAAGCAGGGTTTGTGCGTGTGCGCGTGGATGGTGAAGTGACAAGCCTCGATACTGAAATCAAACTCGATCGGTATAAGATCCACAATATCGAAGCCGTGGTCGACCGAATCGTCGTGCCGGACAACGCGGATGAGGAGGAGCGCAACGCTTTCATCACCCGCCTTACAGATTCAGTGGAAACATCGCTGAAATTCGGCGAGGGATACCTGATCGTGCAAAATATCTCAATCAATCCCCCGCAGGACCTTTTCTATTCTGAAAGTCTCGCCTGCCCGGAACATGGTGTCAGCCTGCCTGAGGTCGAACCGCGTAATTTCTCATTTAACACCCCTCATGGCGCCTGTCCGGATTGCCAGGGCCTTGGTTTTCGCCAGGAGATCGATCCCGACCTGATCATCCCGGATAAGAACTTATCTCTCAACGATGGTGCAATTTCCGGTATGGAATGGAATGACGCTCGTGAGAACAACAAGTATTACTGGCAGATGCTTTCCGCCGCGGCAAAAGCGTACCGCATCAATTTGGACAAACCTATTATGGATCTGCCAGAAAAGGATTTGGACATTATCTTGTATGGATCTGCGGGGAAAGAGATCGAGATGGACCTGCAGGGCAGCACCCACCGCCATATCATTAAAACAAAGTGGGAAGGTGTCATCAACAACCTCATGCGTCGTTACCGCGAAACCAATTCAGAATATATCCGTTCGCGCATTTCCGAATATATGAATGACAGCCCCTGCCCCACCTGCCACGGTGACCGCCTGCGCCCGGAATCACTGGCAGTCACCATTGATGGAAGGAACATCATGGAAGTCACCGATTGGCCAGTAGAACGCACGCTACCATGGGTCGCTTCATTTATGGGAGAGGACAGCGTCCTCAACCAACGCGACCAGGCCATTGCGGATCGTGTCCTGAAGGAGATCTATGACCGGCTGCAGTTCCTTGTGAATGTCGGCCTCGATTATTTGACGCTCAAACGCTCTGCAGCCTCCCTTTCCGGCGGTGAAGCCCAGCGCATCCGCCTGGCGACACAGATCGGCTCGCGCTTGATGGGTGTTCTTTATGTATTGGACGAACCCTCGATCGGGCTTCACGCGCGTGATAACGCGCGCCTGCTGGCAACCCTAAAGGAGCTGCGCGATCAGGGCAATACCGTTTTGGTGGTCGAGCATGATGAGGAAACCATCCGCACTGCGGACTGGATCCTTGACCTGGGTCCCGGCGCGGGTGAACATGGTGGTGAAGTCGTTGCTGAAGGGACGGTCGATGCGATCATCAGAAGCGAACGTTCGCTAACCGGTGCTTATCTATCACGCACAATGACTGTACCCTTACCAAAAAAGCGGCGCAACGGCAACGGGATGCATTTAGAAGTGGTGGGAGCCCGTGAAAACAACCTCAAGAATATCACTGTCACCATCCCCCTGGGAAAACTGGTCTGTATCACAGGCGTCAGCGGTTCTGGCAAATCCACGCTGATGGTCGACATATTGTATGAATCATTGGCGCACGCTCTCAACCGCGCCCGCACCAACCCGGGTGAGCATGATCGCATTCTTGGGATTGAGCACCTCGATAAGATCATCAACATCGACCAGGCGCCCATCGGACGCACACCGCGCTCGAATCCCGGCACTTATACCGGTGTGTGGGATGAGGTCCGTAAGTTGTTTGCGGACCTTCCCGAAAGCAAGATGCGCGGGTATAAAACGGGCCGCTTCTCTTTCAATGTGCATGGCGGACGTTGTGAGGCGTGCAGCGGGCACGGGCAGCTCAAGATCGAAATGCAGTTCCTGCCTGACGTGTATGTCCCTTGCGATGTGTGCCACGGCGCGCGTTTTAATCGCGAAACCCTGCAGGTTAAATATAAAGGGCAGTCCATCGCGGATATCCTCGATATGACCGTCGAAACCGGCATGGAATTCTTTAAAAACATCCCGCGCATTGTGCACCGTCTGCAAACGCTGTTTGATGTCGGTCTCGGCTACATCCGCATCGGCCAATCCGCGACCACTCTTTCAGGCGGTGAAGCGCAGCGCATCAAACTTTCCAAAGAACTCTCGCGCCGTGCGACTGGCAGAACCCTCTACGTACTTGATGAGCCATCCGTCGGGCTGCACGCGGCCGATGTCCATAAACTGGTGGAAGTATTGCAGCGGCTGGTGGATCAGGGTAATTCGGTCCTGATCATCGAACACAACCTGGATATTGTAAAAACAGCAGATTACCTGATCGATCTCGGCCCGGAAGGGGGCGAGCGCGGCGGTGAATTGATCGCAGCAGGCACGCCCGAAGAGGTGTGTGAGAATAAGCGATCCTTCACCGGACAGGTACTGAAGGAGTATTTCAAGGGGTATTATGACAAGGAATGCTGATCGCTTGCGAACCGCGTGTTGAAACAGACAACCTGCATATAATTAGAAGATGGGAATATCGCGCAGAGAATTTTTCAAGCACGCGGGAATTGGCCTTGCTGGTTTTGCGCTTTCCAGTTGCCAGCAGCAGAATCAATCTTCCGCTGCCCCGGCGCTGAACTTAACAAAAACGCCGGCCAGCAGCCCAACAGCCACCGCCACTTCCTCTCCAACCCATACCCTCTCGCCCACCGCCACGTTTCATCCATCCCAGTTCCCGGGACTGGTTACACCACAGGAAGCAGATTTTTTCGCAACACATGAAGTACGCATCGGCGACACATCCCGCCCGGTGGTCATGATGACCTATGATGACAACGGCACTTATGATGAGGTCAGGACAATTCTGGATGCGTATAAAACATTCAATATGAAAGCCACTTTCTTCTTCATTGGTGAAAAGATCCCGCTCAGTTCAAAAGCGGTTCACGCCATTGTGGATGAAGGTCATCTCCTGGAATGCCATGGCTACGCGCACCAGGATTTCATGCGCCTGACAGATGACCAGATCAACCGCCGCATTGAGAAAAGTTTTCAAGCCATGGATGAGGTCGTCCCCGGATACCGTATGCGCTTTATCCGCTTCCCGTATGGCTCCGGCGTTGGCAGCGAGCGCATCCTGCGGGTTGTGGCCCAGTGGGGCTTGCAGCATATCTACTGGAGTATGGGCAGCAACGGCACCATTCCGGATACGCATGACACCGTCATGCGCAATGTTGAAAATGGCGCCATTGTGTTATCCCACATGTATCGCTATTATGATGTCACCCAGGCTTACCAGATCGTGGAAAGTCTGGTGGCAGCTGGCTATTCACTCGAAACAGTTGAAACCGGCCGCGCACCGAATGATGTTTTTCCATCATAACCTGCCAATCTTCACCCTCCAAAATCTGCATTTGTTGATTTCTTTTCTTCATATTTATCCTGTATTTTAAGCAGTTTTGTATTGCTTGCACAGATAAAGTGATTAGACTAGTAACATAAACTTATCGGATATCATTTACTCCTTCATCACTTGCCTACCGATAAGTTTGGTCTGCCAGCCGGTGGTTTGACAAATCAATGCTCAGGCGGCTTGGAATGTTCACTGTACCGGCTGGTTTTTGTTTATCAATTACTTTTTACATAAAACAAAAATGAGCAGCTCTGCAAAAAAGATATTGATCATTGACGACGACAAGCACCTGGTGATTGGCATGTCCAAAGTTCTCGCCAGAAAAGGCTATTCTGTACAAATGACCCACGAGGGAGATGCCGGGATATCTGCAGCTATAGAAGATAATCCCGATCTCATCCTACTAGATATTGGCTTGCCAAACAAGGATGGGTTAGAAATAAAGACCATCCTTAATCAAAACCCTATCCTGAAAAGCATCCCTGTCATTTTTGTCAGTGCCCGATCGGATATTTCCACCATCAAGCAGGGATTGGCAATGGGATCGTACGATTACATCACAAAACCTTTCCACAGCGAAATCCTGGTCGCTAAGATCGAAGGAATTCTAGCACGCCGCCAGGAAACCTTTGACGCCTTTCGTTCCGAAATGAAAGATGTACAGGAGTCAACGATCGAAGAGACACTGATCGGATGGGTCAACGCCCTCGAATCACGCATGATTGGTGAAACCGGTCATTCGGAACGAGTCACTGAGAAAACTCTTCGTTTAGCCGAATTGGTCAGCTATCCTACGGATAAGATGAACGACCTGCGTCGCGGTGCCATCTTGCATGATATAGGCAAAATTGGCATCCCAGACGCTATTCTTTTCAAGGATGGCAAGTTGTCCGAAGCAGAGTGGGAGGTAATGCGTACGCATCCCTTGCTGGCAAACGACATCCTCAAAGACGTGAAGAGCATGGGTGCAATGATTGAGATCCCCCTATATCATCATGAACATTTTGATGGATCGGGTTACCCCTTTGGTTTGAAAGGCAATGAAATACCGCTGGCCGCACGTATTTTCGCAATAATCGATGTCATGGATGCGTTATGCTCAGAAAGACCTTATCGCCCTGCATACTCTCCTGATGAAAGCATTGAGATTATCAGGGCGGAGCAACATCATTACGACCCGAATATACTATCTGTCTTTCTGGAAAACCGCAACGAATTTATATTAGAATATTGAAAAATAAAGATAATGGGACTAATGGCAAAGAAAGCGGCTTTCTATGACGCATTGGAAATCGAAAACGAACTCGCTTTCCAGCTCAGTAAAGAAACAGATCTTCAGCACGCATTGGAGATGTGTTTAATAGCTGCAATTGAGATATCGGAAATGGATTCTGGGGGCGTGTATTTATTTAACCGGCAAAACCAGGAACTAGAACTCATTGTACATAAGGGTTTGAGTGAGTCATTTATCGACAAAACGCAGAATTATTCTGAGTCATCAGAAGCTGTCCGTGCAATCCGTAAAGGGTATCCGATCCATATCGCTTATGGGGACCTGCCTAAAGAAATCGGTAGTTATGATAATTCAATCAAAGAAGCTGAGGGATTGCGGGCGATTTCTATCATACCCATAAGCAGCCAAGATGAAGTGATCGGATGTATCAACATTGCCTCCCACGAAAAAAGAAGGATCGATGTCCACAGGCAACAACTGCTGGAGCACCTGGCACCCCAGGTCGGATTGGCGATCGACCGCATCTCTCTGCATGAAGCCAATGAACAGCAGCAAAACAAGATCCAGTTGCTGTTTAATTCAATGGCTGATCTCATTTTTATAGTAGGCATGGATGGAACCTTGCTCTCCGTCAACAAGACAGTCAATGACCGCCTGGGATATAGCAATGAAGAATTGATCGGTAATGAATTCCTGATGGTCCATCCACCAGAACTCAGGCAACAGGCTATCGGAATTTTCCAAGATATGGTTGAGGGAGAGTCCATCCTATGCCCGCTTGAGATAATGTCAAAAGATGGTGAACGAATACCGGTGGAAACCAAGATCAGCATTGGAATATGGGACAACCAGCCCGCCATCATCGGCATCAGCCGTGATCAAACGGAGCGCAGAAAACTTGAAACCTCTCAAAAAGAGAACCTGGAATTTCTAGATTTCCTGGTCAAGCTGTCCACCGATTTCATTAAAGCACCGGTGGAAAAGATCGATGATTTGATCAATGGTATTTTGGAGAGGATTGGGTGCTTCGACCTCGCGGATAGATCATATATTTTCCTATTTCCTGATGAGGAAACACTCAGCAACACACACGAATGGTGCGCTGAAGGCATTTTCCCTGAAATTGACAATCTGCAAGACCTGCCCAAGTCCATTTTTCCATGGTGGTTTGAAAAGCTGAATAAGTTTGAAACAATCCAACTCGATGACATCAATGATTTGCCCCCCGATGAAATTGCCACCAGGGAAGTGCTGGAAATGCAGGATATTGTGTCGCTATTGGTTGTCCCGCTGATTAACTGCGATGAAAAACTGATTGGTTTCATGGGTTTTGATTCGGTCATTAAGAAACGCAAGTTTTCCGAGAATAGCAAATACCTCGTGCGTCTGGCTGCTGATATGGTTGCCAAAGCGATTGACCGAAAAGAGCAAGAAGAAAAGCTTTGCGCGAGTGAATCAAAAAATGCTGCCATTATTCAAGCAATTCCCGATCCGTTGGTCTTCGTCAATCGTAAGGGTAAAGTCACTGATTTTGTGTACGATGGCGACAATCCTTTATTAGTTTCATTCAAACAAAAAGCGTTTTCGGTTGATTTTCTGCCGAATCTTTTTTATGAACATACTCAAACCCAGATTGATGGCTTCTTGAAAAGCATTAATACAACGATCGAATTGGATAAACCTTTTCGAAAGGAAGTAAATCACATCAATACTAAGGGGCAAAGTTTCTGGTTTGAAGCACGTGTTTCAAAAATGGATCAAGACCACGCCATTATGGTGCTAAGAGACATCACCTTCCAGAAGAATTTTCAGCAGGAAAGAATCGACTTCATGAACATAGCCTCGCATGAACTGCGCAGCCCGGTTTCAACCATGAAGTTAATGACTGAACTGATCTCCTTTAAACCAGCCGACGAGGAGCAAAAGGAATTCTGGGAGATACTTAATCATGAATTAGACCGCCAATATTTATTGATTGAAAACATCCTGTCAAGTAATAAACTAGAAAATGGTCGATATGTATTCGATTTTTACAAATTACCATTACAAGATGTAGAAAAACAAATCATCGACATGTTACAGAACCTCGCTAACAGCAAAAAAATTGATATTTCTTTTAGTAATTTACACATCGATGGAAATGGATTGAAAGTAAAAATGGATTTCTCATCCATTTCGCTTGCCCTTTCCAATCTTGTAGATAATGCAGAGAAGTACAATTTACAGCAACCGGCGGTCTATGTTGATTTTGGACTGCAGAAGGATAGATTCACAATTGCAATAGGTGACAATGGCATTGGTATCGATGTTGAAGACCTGCCGCATATTTTCACTCGCTATATGCGCGGTAAGAATACCCGCGGAAAAGAGTTAAAAGGAACCGGTCTGGGTCTGTTCATCACCAAATCGATCATTGACCAGCATGACGGATCCATTTCAGTTAGCAGTGAGCGTGAAAAAGGAACAACCTTCACCATCGCGCTACCGGTTATTGATGATTAGCCTCCGTGGGTATTATTTTCTTAAATATAACAATATACCGATTAATAATATGAAACTTACATACAGAGTAATGATCGTTGAAGACCACCCTGCCTTCGTCAAAGGCCTTTCCATTATTTTCAACGACCATCATGACTTCGAAATCATCGGCACGACCAACTCCGGGCAGGAAGCCATCAAGATGGTGGAAGAGGTTGCACCTGACCTGATCGTGATGGACTTGTGCCTGCCGGATATCTCCGGCTTGGACGCAATCCAGGCTATACGTGCTAAACACGAGGATACTCCCATCCTGGTTTTATCCAACTCAGATGATGGCGGTCATATTCTAGATGCCTTTGAGAAGGGTGCAACCGGCTACCTTTCCAAACTCAGTTCTGTGAAAGAGATCATCAATGCGGCAAAAAAAGCAGTCATCAAAGAAAATATCATGCCAGAAAAAATCCAGAAAGAGTTGCTGCTGGAGATCCAGCGTAAAAATTTAAGCGCCAAAAACCTCAATAACCTGACCATTCGCGAAAAACAAGTGCTGCTGTGGATCGGTGAGGGTTTATCAGATAATGAAATCGCCCAAAGAGCATCCATCCAGAAGGGTACCGTACGGTCGCACGTATCTACTATCCTTAATAAGCTGGGACTTCAAAATCGCAGCCAGATAATCCTGTTTTCAATTGATCACAAACAAGATCTTACAAAGAACTGCTCATAATTCGAGATCTAATGACATCACCTGCGCACAGAGGAATTTAATATTTTGCTTTACGCAGGCGATTATAGCTTTAGGGCTCTGGTTGCCATAAAGGTCGGCATATAATCCTTGATCTTTTCATCATCCACATAACTTTCATAAAAACCGATGATGTGGAATCCCGCGTCGGTCTGCCCACCGATCTGGTCTTCCAGCGTATGGCTGAATTCGATCGCAGAATCCTGCCCATATAGACGGATCCGCTCCGCTTCACCCAAACTGGTATGGTCCGCGTAAGGCAAAGAATATTTCAGCTGATACACGCCTTGCTCTTCCAATTCCTTATCAAACAGAAACAGCACCGGGTTGACAAACCCGGACAATAGGTATCCGCCAGGACGAAGGACACGGTAAGCTTCCTGCCATACAGGACGCACATGCGGGCAAAACAGATTAGAAATGGGGTGAAAAACAAGGTCGTATGATGCGTCTGCAAACATAGAAAGATCATCCATGCTGCCTTCGACGATCTCCAACTGCAGACTTTCCCGCTCCGCCACCATACGATCCTGCGCCAGCTGAGCAGGAGAAAGATCCAACACAGTCACGTTCGCGCCAGCGGCCGCGAAGATCGGCCCCTGCTGACCGCCCCCGGATGCCAGGCACAATACATCCACACCCTGCAAATCTGGGAACCATTCCCGCGGGACTGGACGGCAGGTTGTCAGTAACACCTCCCACTCCCCTTTGCGCGCCGATTCAATCTGGTCGTGCGTCACCGGAAGAGTCCAGGGGTTGCCCGCCTGCACGTTGTGATTCCAGGCATTCTTATTCACATCAAAAATCGGTTCCATTTTTTCTCCATCATCATTGAATCATTTTAAAATAATGATGCCATTGTAATTGAAATCATGTCAAACAACTTCTTTTCACGATACTTTTGTCAATTTTGTTCATTCAGGTTTATACTTCAATCTGGAAAGAAAATCGAAATAAATGAATCCTTATTGACGAATCGGGGTTTATATGTATAATTGTCACAATTAATTAAGACTAATGTAATATATAGAAAAATGAAACAAGTGAACTTACTCGCCCTTACCATCGTTATTAGCAGCGCCCTGTACATTTTTATGTACATGGGCAATCAACGGTTACGGGCTGGAATGTTCAAGTAAAAGAACATTAGCAGGTAAGAGAACACATCCACCCGAAACCATCGGGTGGATTTTTTATATCAAACTGTATTTTAAATATTTCCCCTCTCTTGAGGAGGAGAGGATGATTAATCGAACAGACAAATTAATGTTTACAAAAATACAAAAGGAGGTGATGCGTATCGGAATGGCAGAAATTAATGAGCGGAAATAGATAATTTTTTATAAATACAAAACATCATTTTTTAATAAAGGAGAACTAATCATGGCAAATCAAGTTGAAAGCACAAAAAAACCGCTTCTGTCAGCTCGACAGGTTGGCGTCGCTGCCGCGTTCGGCGGTGCAGCGCTCGCGCTCGTTCTGGCAGGCGTCACCATTCCGATCCCCGGCACACCGGTTGTCACTGATCCGCGCGAGATCTTTACCACCATCGGCGCAGCACTCACCGGCCCGATTGGTGGTGTGGTCGTCGGCCTTTTGGCTGGCATAGCAGAACCCGGCATCCCCCTCGCCAGCTTACTGGCGCATGTCGCGGGCGGCGTCTTCAGTGGATTCGTCTATAAAAACGCGAGCTGGCGCTTTAAGGATAACAAGGTCGTATCGCTTGCGCTGTGGGCTGCCCAGGTATTGGGGTATTACGTGCTGGTGGTCGTCCCTGGTTTCGTGGTTGGATTAATGGCCTTCTATCCGGATCCTGAATACGGAAGCTTCTTCGCATTTCTTGGTGCGTTAGAATTAGGCGCACTGCCTGAAGCCGCCATCACCACAGTGGTTACCACTATCATCATGGCTGCGCTGCCGGAACGCTTCCGCCGCCCGCTTTGGTAATCTGTTAAAAGTTTTCATTTTTTTCTATCCTATTTTTTGGAATCCAAGCCGTACGCCAAAGCGGCTTGGATCCATCAATTTTTTAATGAAGGAATTATTCAATGGAGTATGACATTAAGTTTGACCAGGTATCTTTCCGCTATGCTGATAGCGACGCTGCAGTGCTGCAAGATATCAACCTGGAGATAAATTCCGGTCAGATTGTACTGATCACCGGTCCGGCAGGGAGTGGAAAAACCACTCTTTGCTCATGCATCAACGGGCTCATCCCCCACTACCATGAAGGCAACCTGGAGGGGAAGGTCACAATTGGCAAGTATGACACCAAAAATATACGCGTTGGTGGATTGGCTTCGATCGTCGGCATGGTCTTCCAGGACCCTGAAAGCCAGCTGGTCACCAACAGCGTCGCTGATGAAGTCGCGTTCGGTCCGGAAAACTTTGGCGTGCCGCGCGAAAAGATCAATAAACGTGTTGCCAAAGCACTCAAGGCCACGCGCATGACTGGATACGAGGAGCGCGAACCCCACACCCTCTCCGGCGGAGAGCAACAATCCTGCGTCATTGCCGCTACCTATTCCATGCATCCCGAGATCTACGTCCTCGATGAACCGCTGGCCAACCTGGACCCGCAGGGGCGCGCGAAAGTGCTGGAGTTGGTAAAAGACATCGCCCAGGAATTCGGGAAGACAATGATCATCGTTGAACATGCGCTGGAAGAAATACTGCCTTACGTTGATCGCGTCGTGGTGATGGATAAGGGCCGGATCGTGCGAGATGGCACGGTCGAAGAAGTGTTAAGAGCGGGCGACATCAAAAACGTTTTCAAACGACCAGATATCACACGGCTCGCGCAGGCGATTGGCCTTCCTGGGTTTCCTCTGCAGCCGGAGAAACTGGTTGAAGAACTACAGGAAAAATATAAATTGGGAAAAGTCAAAGAAGTATTCGACCATCCACGCGGGAATGGCCTGGGTGCGCCAGTGATCGAGTTGGATAATGTCAGCCATAGCTATGAGGCGGGTGTGAACGCCCTGTATGATGTCAACCTTACCATCCATCAAGGCGAGTTCATTGCGCTGATGGGACGTAATGGGGCTGGGAAAACAACACTCGTCAGCCATATCATCGGATTATTGAAACCCTCGCAAGGAAAAGTGCTTGTCGTCGGGCAGGACACGATCAATACCCCCACGCATATCCTCGCGCGTCATGTTGGCTTCTGTTTCCAGAATCCCAACCACCAGATCGTGTCATTTACCATCCAGGATGAGATGAAATTCGGACTCAAAGCACACGGAATCGATGAGAGTGAATATCCCGAACGCATAGATAAAGCACTGCGCATCGTCAACATGGAGGAATACGCAAACGCGGAAGTATTCGATCTGGGTAAAGGCCAAAAACAACGCATCGCATTTGCGTCTGTTCTCACGCTGGAACCGGAAATGCTCGTGATCGATGAGCCAACCACCGGTCAGGACCCGGAGATGGCGAAAGAAATCTTTGAGATCATCAAAAAGCTAAACCAGAACGGCACCACTGTATTATTGATCACCCACAATGTGGATTATGCGGCCATGTACGCAAAGCGTGCCATCGTTCTTAACCACGGCCGTGTGAAATTTGATGGCCCCATTGACGATCTTTTGAAAGATGAACCATTAATGCAGGAAAATTCGCTGGAACTTCCGCACATCACCCGTTTAGCCAAGCAGCTCAGCCCATATGGAGTGCCTGCAGATACGGTCTTTTTCGAAGATATGGAAAAATATTTACAACAAATGGTGGAGGTGCGCCATGGCAATTGAGTATAAAAAAGGGAATTCATTTCTGCATAATTTGGACGCACGCACCAAACTGATGATCTTTGTCGGCGGCACTGTGATTGCCATGATCATCATTGACCCCATTCTGATGGGGATCCTCTTCCTCACCCTTTATTTTCTTGGACGCAACGCGATTGACAAAGACCTGTTGAATAACAACCTGAAAGTGCTGGTCGTCATCTTCCTCACTTTTTCCCTGTTCCAGGTGCTGTGGTTCACGCCAAAGGACTCTTATTTCCTTTTTTATTTGATTCCCTGGAAGAATTGGATTCCGGTTACTGTTCAAGGACTTATTCGCGGTGTCGCTGTTTTCTTCCGTTTTTTCAGTGTTGTGTTGGCTGTGCACCTCATGCTCTATACCACACCCCCGGTTGAATTAGCGCTCACTATCACAGAACGCGATAAAAAACGCACACTGCAAACCAGTCTCGCCGTCATTCTCCTGCTTGGCGTTGTCTTTTTCATCACCGCGCTGCCTTACGCAACTGACACTGGTGCCTTTCTTGGGATTCAGCAAACGGGCTTGAAATTGGCCGCGCTTGGCGCGGCTTGCCTCGCCTTCGCGTGGATCGTTTTCAAGGTTCTCGGGCGCGGGCTGCCAGCAGAAATGGGCGTGGCGTTGATGCTCGGGTTTGCCACAGTCGGCATCATGGCCAAGCAGACCGAACAGATCACCAACGCGCAGAAAGCGCGCGGCTATGATGTCCAACCTAAGAATCTTATTGCCAGGGTGAAAGTGCTGACAGCGTTGCTGATCCCTATTTTCCTGGCCACGATGCAGCGTTCTCAGGACATCTCCATCGCGATCCTTTCCCGCGGCTTCGATTACAACATCAGCGAGCGCACCTATCGGCGCGAGTTCACATTCCACCGCCAGGATTATCTTGTCTTAGCTGTCCTATTGTTCGTGATCGTTGGCGGATTGCTCCTCGACCGGATGGGCATCAGTAATCCAACTGAAACGATCATCATGGGCTGGATTCAATAATCAAAGTGCAAGACTATAAAAGAAAACTGTTCCGAATATCGGAACAGTTTTTCATTTATGGCAGGTAAATTTCAAGCTGATGTTAGAATTCAAGCTGTTTGCTGACCACAGAATCACATCAATCAGGAGAAATTATTAAATGGCAATCAAAGCGATCATTTTCGATATGGAAGGCGTTCTGATGATAAACAATGAGATCGACCTTTCTGCTTGCTGGGCAAAGGCACTCAATGTCCCTTATGATGCCGTGCATGACGTTTTCTATGGGGAAATGAATGACAAAGCAGATCTTGGTGATGTCAGCCAGGCGGATTTTGACCGTTACCTCATCACAACCCTCGGGTTGGGTATGGAAATGCTGCCAGTGGTCCAGAAGGTGATCGATGAGGAATGTTTCATTGATCAGGTTCTCGTCGAAAAAATCATGGAATTAAAACAGAAATACAAAATCGGTCTTCTCTCAAATTACACCGATATGATGCGCGAGAAAATCGAAAAAGAATGGAAGATTACGCATCTTTTTGATGACATCATCATTTCTTATGAGGTGGGGTTGATCAAACCAGATCCGGCAATTTTTGAATTAGCCCTCTCCCGCCTGGGTGTATCCGCTTCCGAAGCAGTACTGATCGATGACCGTATCAAAAACATTGACGGGGCACGCCAATTTGGATTGCATGCTATTCATTACCAGACACGCCAACAAGCTCTCGCGGAACTGGAAAACCTGCTCAACCTATAAATATATATCATCGCACGCGATTAATAAATAACACCTCTTTACCCCGCTTCACCGCTTCATCCTTAATATTATTTAGAATAATAATATACACGCATGGTTAAGTCTGCCTTACAATAAAGGAAATGATCATGAGGTGAAACATGAGTATGCGAACCGTTTTGAAATCTTATACCGGTACGCCCACCGTTGAAGGAGCAGGTGTCAGTCTGACCCGAATATTCTCCCAGCCGGATGTAAAAGACCTGGATCCCTTTTTATTGCTTGATTTTTTCGACGCAAGCGATCCACAGGATTACAGCGCCGGATTCCCAATGCATCCGCATCGCGGGATAGAAACGATCACTTATTTAATAAAGGGGAGAATTGCGCACGAAGATTCACTGGGTAACAAAGGGATCATCACCCCGCTTGGCTGCCAGTGGATGACAGCCGGGCGCAGCATTCTGCATCAGGAAATGCCCGACGCGAGTGTGCCGATCCTGGGCACGCAGCTGTGGCTCAACCTCCCAAGAGCAAACAAAATGACTGAACCTGCCTATCGGGAAATCACCGCGGCGGATGTGGCTGTCTACGATGCAAGTGATGTACTGGTGCGCGTTTTAGCGGGAAATTTTCACGGGTGTGTTGGACCGGTGAAAGGGACTTATGTAGACCCGTTATATTTTGATGTGACGGTTCATCCGCGCGGTACCTTCGCGATCGATGTGCCTGCAGATGACACGGTCTTCCTATTCCTCTTAGAAGGCGCAATCGAATTCCATCAGCAGGGAGTTTTTTCATCAACCAACACACGCGGCATTTTGCTATCGAAAGGTGATCACGTTAGCGTCCATTCTGATCAAGGCGCTCGATTTTTATTCATCGCCGGAAAACCGATCAATGAACCGATCGCCTGGGGCGGCCCGATCGTTATGAACTCGCAGGAGGAACTGCGCACCGCCTTTCAGCAACTGCAAGCAGGCACTTTTATTCAGCCTTAGTAAATATTTGGAATGTTTTTTGTGTTAAGCAAAAACAGGACTGCTTTTGCAGTCCTGTTTCGTTTTGATTTTGGTTAGAGAACGATAACGCTCTCTGCCTGGGGGCCTTTGGCACCCTGCGTGACGGTAAATTCTACCCGCTGACCTTCTTCGAGGCTGCGATAACCGTCTGCAAGGATTGCATTGAAGTGGACGAAAACATCTTCGCCAGATTCACGTTCAATGAAACCGTAGCCCTTGGCGCCGTTGAACCATTTTACAACACCAGTTTCTTTTTCAGACATGATTTGGAACTCCTTTCTTTATCATTTTTTGCCGAGTCAATCATGGGTTCCAAATCAAACATTTACATTTTGCATCAGAACTTCTGTCTATCAAGCAATATTAGTGTACCCTATTTTCTAGAATTGTGTGTTAATGTTTTGTCAATACCCACCATCACTTTTACCATCTGCTTGACATGCGTCTATCAATCGGTTACATTTAGCTCCGCTTATTAACATTCATCAGCAGTCCTGCCGCTGTTATCCATTGAGACCATCTCGATTTTCCTAACACCCGCGTGACTTCTAGAAAAGGAAATTTTTAAATGAAATTCAACCAATTTGGCCTTGATGCGCGTCTGTATGATGGCATTCAGCGCGCAGGGTTTGTCGAGGCGACCCCGATCCAGGAAAAAGCAATTCCGATTGCGTTAGCAGGCCAGGACATGATCGCAACCGCACAAACCGGCACAGGTAAAACAGCTGCCTTTGTACTACCTATCCTCAATAAGCTATTGACCGGTCAATTGCGCCAATCGCGCGCGCTGATTATCACCCCTACCCGCGAATTGGCGGAACAGATTCACCAAACCGTACATCAATTGCGCCCATCCAGGAAAATCCGCAGTGTGTCTGTGTATGGCGGCGTGGGAGCTGCCAGCCAGATCGACCTGCTTCGCGGCGGATGCGAGATCATTGTTGCCTGCCCGGGCCGTCTGCTCGATCATATCAATAACAAACACGTCAAACTGGATCAGATCGAATTCCTAATATTGGATGAAGCAGACCGTATGCTGGATATGGGCTTTTTGCCAGACATCAAACGTATCATCAATCACCTTCCCTCCAGGCGTCAAACCATGCTTTTTTCCGCAACCTTCCCCGATGAGATCGAAGCATTGGCAAAAAAGACACTCAGAAATCCACAGAGAATTGCGATCGGGATCAGCAAACCCGCACATACTGTTTCGCATACACTTTATCCGGTTCCGCAGCATCTCAAGAGAAACCTGCTGGTCCGCATCCTGAAACAAACTGACACAGATTCTGTGCTTATCTTCGCGCGCACCAAACACCGCACCAAGCGTCTGGCACAGCAGATTTCTAAAGACGGTTATCAGGTCACCAGCCTGCACGGCGATCGGTCGCAGAATCAGCGCCAATCGGCATTGGATGGTTTCAAGCAGGGACGTTATCAGATCATGGTGGCCACCGATATCGCTGCCCGCGGTTTGGATATCAGCAGCATCTCCCATGTCATCAATTATGACATGCCGGATACAGCAGACGCATATATCCATCGTATCGGCCGCACTGGCCGGGCGGAACATACAGGTGATGCCTTCACCCTCTGCACCCCGGAAGACATGGATATGGTAAGAAGCATTGAACGGGTGATGAAACAAAAATTACCGCGTGAAACGGTTGATGCGTTTGATTACCAGATCCCGAAACCAGACAATGGAAGTAATACGCATAAAGGCCGTAACCAGGCCAGGCAAAATAAGTAACAGGATCAGCTAATAATTTATCGTAAAAAACTGGCCCGGCCTTGCCGCGCCAGTTTTATTTTTTCGCAATCGCCCCAAACTCAAAATGGCTGGTAGTTGGCTCTTTACCGCGCATGTAATTACTGCGACCGCAGGCAAAAAATTCTACTGATGCAAACCCGGCTTCAATCAGCATCTTCCGCAGTTCGGGGCAGGTGTAATAGCGCTGGTTGCAGTGCAGCATTTTCGTTCGGCCGCCTGGAATGGCTTTTTCAAGCTTGAATTCTTCACGAAATGTGAGGACATTGAAATTACGGTTGGATTTTTGCGAAAACATGAACATTGCGTTTGGTGCGGTCATGATCAATGTGCCATTTGGCTTCAGGGCCCGAAAAACACTATTGAGTATATCCTCATCCATCTCGTCAGTTTCCATCAGGGAAAACCCGCCCTCACATAGCATAATTGCCGCATCAAACGGCTGCTCAAAGTTCATCTTTCTCGCATCCATATGCATTAGATGCAATGCAAGGGATTCCGTTTGTGCTGCGTTTTTTGCCTGTGTCAGCATCGATGTTGAAAGATCAATCCCGGTCACATCGAACCCTCTGCGCGCCAGCTCCAATGTATGCCGTCCATTTCCGCATCCCACATCCACAATACTTAATCCGCAATCATCCCCAAGCACATCAATAATGAAATCAACCTCTTTTTCTGTGTTTTGGGTGTAGGGTTCCTGGCCATAGGTATCAAAATCTTCATAAAGCTGTTCATACCATTGTTTCATCGTCCCTCCGCTGGGGTATTCGCTATAGAGTAAAAGAACTGGGCACACGTCAATAATGTGGATTGCATGTGGAAAATGATGATTGGTGTGTGCTGGATTGTAGCACGTTTATCTCCAGCGGGCACAAACAAGGGTTAGACTTTGATCTACACCAAAGAATAGAGAGATTCTGGCTTAAACCGCGGTGATGAAGGATATAGAATTTTCTATCAAATTCTTGGGTTTAAGATGGTCGAATGTCCAGTTCAGGATAGCCGCTCTCTTCACACATGGTGCGCAGATAACTGACGCCCTCGATCACACCGATCACAATCTCCGCTGTTGTATACACCCGGCACCCCTCCATCAAATGCGCGCCGATCGTCTTGCCTGTTTCATCCGATATGGAGATATGATAATGCGATCCATGGATGGAGAGCGTCCCTGTCAGCGAAACGATCTCAAAGTGGCCGGTGAGCATGTCGGTGTGGCTCTGATTTGCGTAGCGCAGCACGGCAGTGGTCAGGCTGCCAACGCATGTCACCACACAAGCAGCTTCGAGCTTGCGTTCCCGCGCAAGCCGGTCCATTTCCAGCAACAGGTCCTGACCCGGTTTTAATCGCATGGTGATAGTTTTCATCTTCTGTATGATTTTTCCCTGTTATATCGTAACAACTTTCGCAGCTTTTACTTGCGCCTCAATCATATCGCCCATTCCACCAACCACACCAACCGCAACCTGATCGACCAGCCCATAGAAATTGAGGCATGTGTTACATAACACCAACCGTACACCTTTGGACTCCAACGATCTCAATGATTCCAAAACTGGAGACCCCTCTACTACCAATTTAACCCCTTCAGCATAGAAACAGATCACAGCAGGCAGGATCTCATTCTCATCCAATAATCGGAAATAAGTACTGATCAGTTTCTCCTGCAGTTCAGGGTCCGCATCCCCCATGCCATTGCGCGTTACTAAGATTGTTGTTTCTGAAAATGACACAACCCACCTCCTGTTATATTATTTATGAAAATAAATATTACTCCCACTCGATCGTTGCTGGGGGTTTGCTGGTGATGTCATACACCACACGGTTTACCCCGGGCACTTCATTGACAATTCGTGTTGCCGCCCGCGCCAGCAGATCATGCGGCAGTCTGGCCCAATCAGCGGTCATGAAATCATCACTGCTTACAGCGCGCAAAGCAATCACTTCCCGGTAGGTGCGCTGGTCACCCATCACGCCTACCGATTGCACCGGCAACAGGACCGCAAAAGCCTGCGCAGCGCTTCCTTCAGTGCCTTCCTTCTGGTTCAATAATTTTGCCTGGACTAATTCCTCACGAAAAATGTGGTCTGCATCGCGCAGTGTATCCAGTCTTTCTCTGTTGATCGCACCCAGGCAGCGTACCGCCAGTCCTGGGCCGGGAAAAGGTTGCCGCCACACCAGATCATGCGGCAGCCCCAGCGCTTCGCCAACTGCGCGCACTTCATCCTTAAATAGGTAGCGCAGCGGTTCGACCAACCCAAACTGCATATCAGTTGGCAAACCGCCTACATTGTGGTGAGATTTGATGCGCTGCGCCTGCGCGCGATCCGGCGCGCTGGATTCGACCACATCCGGGTAGATCGTCCCTTGCACCAGGAATTCTGCATGGTCAATGGATTGCGCGTATTCTTCAAAAACACGGATGAACGTCTCACCAATGATGTGTCGCTTCTGTTCCGGATCGGTTATGCTCTTTAAAGCGCTCAGAAAGCGCTCGCTCGCATCCACGATCTCGATATCAGTCCCCAGTTGGTTGCGCAATGCTGATTCCACCTGCTGCCGTTCATTCTTCCGCAGCAGACCGTTATCAACGAAAAGCGCGTGCAATTGCGGCCCGACCGCGCGGTGCACCAGCGCTGCCGCCACGCTGGAATCCACCCCCCCGCTGACTGCCGCCAGAACGTGTTTGTCGCCCACTTGTGTCTGAATAGCGTGAATTGCATCATCAATGATCTTATCGGCTGTCCAGGTCGCTGCCACCGCACACACACCGTGCGTAAAATACTTCAGCATTTGCAGTCCGCCTGACGTGTGGCTCACTTCGGGGTGAAATTGCAAACCGAACACCTTTGTAGTCGCGTTTTCCATCGCAGCGATGATGCCATTCTGGCTGGCAGCTGTCTGTGAAAAACCCGGCGGCAGCTGCCGCACGATATCGCCATGCGACATCCATACCTGGTGCTCTCCCCGCGTGGTCAACGCATTATCCTCAATCACTGTAACAGTGGTGAACCCATATTCGCGTGCATCAGAAGCGGCCACTTCCCCACCCAGGTGATGCACCAACAATTGCATTCCATAACAGATACCAAGGATCGGTAAACCGCTGTTGATCACAAATTCGGGAAGGGTTGGCGCGTTCTCATCATAAACGGAAGAAGGGCCGCCAGAGAGAATATATCCCTGTGGGTGGATCGCCTCGATTATCGCTTGCTCTGTATGCCAGGGAAATAATTCGCAATACACCTGCAATTCCCGCAGCCGGCGCGCGATCAGTTGTGAATATTGGGATCCGAAATCGAGGATGGCAATGCTCATCGCCTTAATCCTTCAGAACGATCCCGTGCTCATCCATATGCGTAATGCAAGCCAGCGATTCGATCAGCACGCCCAACGGGGATAGCAATTCCCGTCCGCCTTCGAAATCTTTCTCGATCAGCGCGCCAATGCCCACCAGTGTCGCGCCGGCAGCTTTAATCAGCCGCACAAGCCCCATAATGGTTGAGCCGCTTGCCAGGAAATCATCAATGATCAACACGCGCTCACCTTCACCCAGATATTCGGGAGAGACGATCAGCTCCACATTGATCCCTTTGGTGTGCGAGGGTGCGATCGTAAGGTAAACCTGGTCAGGCATTGTCACCGGTTTGCTTTTTCGCGCAAAAACAACAGGAATGTCCATCGCCAGGCCTGTGGTTATTGCCGGTGCGATGCCGGATATCTCCGCAGTAAGGATCCGGGTTGCGTTCACACTGGAAAAAAGCCGGGCGAATTCTTCACCACATGCCATCATGAAAGAAGGATCAACCTGATGATTGATAAATGAATCCACTTTTAATATTCCGCTGCCAAGATATGTACCATTTTCGAGAATCAAGTCCTTCATTTTTTGCATCATTGCCCTCACAATATATTATTTTCAATAATGGATAAGCGTACCACAATCGATCCTGATGTAAACGCAGCACCAAAAAAATCAGCGGATTTTCATGAAAAATATTCCAGTACTTGCCTTTCGGTTGGCGATGTCGAGGTGCCGCCAAACCCCTGAGCGGATAAACCGCCACAAAAATTGCCAATCTGAAGGCATTTCTCCATTGAAAATCCCTTGATCTGCCCATAAATAAACCCACTGTCAAAATTATCCCCTGCGCCGGTTGTGTCAATCACAGATACTGAATTTGCGGGTTGATGGATCACCCTTTGATCTTGCTTCAGGTAACTCCCATGAGCGCCATCTTTGATGATCACAACTGGGGTATATTTTGCGAGGGCTCCCAGCATCTCCGAAATCTTTTCATTTCCAGTAAGCTTTTCTGCTTCCGCACGATTGGGGGAAAAAACATCCACCATCCGCAACGCTTCCTGCACCTTTATTTCCACCAGTGAATGCGAATGTGCCTGGCAATCCATGAATATCTTTGCCCCAATGGACCTGCCGGCGTCCACCAGCAATTCGAGTGCTTCCCCAAGGAAAAGCCGTGTTAGATAGATCCAGCGTGGATGCGTCAGCCGGATCAGATCCGCATATCCTATCTTGGGCTCTGCATCCGAATAGCTGAGAAAAGCGCGCTCATCATGGAAAGAAAAAGCGGCAGTGATATGTAGCGAGGGATGATCAAGATCAGAAAAATAGCGGGCTTCAACGCCCTCTTTGATCGCTTCATTTTTCACATATTGGCTGAATGGATCATCACCAAACATGCACGGCCAGATAACATTTATACCCAGCCGATGGAGCGCGATGGCTGCGTTATACACACCGCCTGGAATAAGATGAAATTCTTTACTGTACACTTCATGTCCCAAGCGCGGCAATTCCGGCAGCCCGGTGAACACAAGGTCACAAAAATACCCCCCGACAATAAAAACATCGCTCGTCTTCTCTATCGTTTCCATAAGGTAATTCTACGCCAGGAAAATGATTATCATCAGCATATAAAAGATATCAATCATGAATCCACGCAACCTGTGATTCTGCGTTCTTATAAACATGTGTTCCCGAGTTGGATAATTGCCCCTTCCTCAAACAATGCTTTCGCCTCTATGCCTAACGAGAACATCAATGCCTCTGGCACACTAATATCCGCCAGATAAAGATCACCGATCTTGCTTTTTGTTTGTTCATTCAGCATCCCTTTTTTCGGTAGTGCCAGCGTCATCGTTGCCGTTGCTTCCACACATTCACCCACCACAAGCCCCGTATCTGCATCCAGCCCGGATGGAATATCCAGTGACAACACCCAACTTTTCTGCTGATTGATCAGGGTAATCCATTCCACAATCCTCCCGTGCGGTGCGCCGTGCAATCCATATCCAATCAGCGCATCAATAACCAGGTCAAACTCACCTCTCGGGAAATCATGAACAATCACCGCATCCATTCGCTCCAAAATTTCTAACTGTTGGGCGGGGACCATCCGCATTTCCGGCCTCTCAACAGGCAGCGCGATACACACACTGGCATTGCGGTTGATCAGGTGCCGTGCTGCAGCCAATCCGCCACCGCCATTGCTGCCGCCTCCGCAAATTACCGCTATTGATTTACCGGATAGATTGTCTTCTAAAACATGTTGGGCAAGATCAGCCAGATTTCTACCAGCATTCTCCATCATCTGGAACAGGTTGATACCAAATTCCTCGATCATTAACCGATCCACTTCTTTCATCTGCGATCGTGTAACGAATGGGATGCCATCAATATTGATCTTTTTCATATACATATTTTATATAAGTTCACACACACCCACCATAGAATTATCAAAGAAATGAAAAACCTTCTCCAGATAAATAATCTTGAATCATCGCGCAGCCCATACCTCCAACAGCACGCTTCAAACCCGGTGCATTGGCAGCAGTGGGATGATCAGATATTGGCAGTAGCAAAAGCACAGGATAAACCGCTATTGATCAGCATCGGATACGCCGCCTGCCACTGGTGCCATGTCATGGCACATGAAACATTTGAAGATGAAACCAGCGCGCGCATCATGAATGAAAATTTCATCTGCGTGAAAATCGACCGTGAAGAAAGACCTGAAATCGACGCGATTTATATGCAAGCAGTGCAAATGATGACAGGCAGCGGGGGCTGGCCGCTGCACGTATTTGCGCTTCCAGATGGACGGCCATTTTTTGGCGGCACATATTTCCCCACCGATCAATGGCAAAATCTCTGCCGTTCCGCAACCCATGAATTTCATCACAACCGCGATCGATTGATAGCATACGCCCATGATCTTGAAAAAGGGATGCAAGTGCGCGTCCCGGTCATCAGTTCACAGGAAGACACGCATTTTGATCAAAACACCCTCAAGGAAGCTGCCATCAACCTGCAGGATCGTTTTGATAATGAGAATGGCGGCTTTCTTGGCGCGCCTAAATTCCCAATGCCATCCCTGCTTAACTTTCTGTACGATTACAGCTTGTTGGCTGATGACCACACCACCAACCAGCATATCAAACATTCACTTGAAAAAATGGCAATGGGCGGTATTTATGACCATGTCGGTGGCGGGTTCGCCCGCTATTCTGTTGATTCCCGCTGGAAAGTCCCTCACTTCGAAAAAATGCTTTATGACAACGCACAGTTGCTCTCATTACTTAGCAAAATATATCGCAGTTGCCCCTCCCCGCTTTTTTCGGAACGCATTCGCGAAACGGCCGATTTTCTATCGCGCGATCTGAGAACCGCAGATGGCCTATTTGCTTCTTCTTTGGACGCGGACAGTGAAGGTATTGAGGGGAAATATTACACATGGGAAAAAGGTGAGCTCAAACAAATCTTGGGTGATCAATATCATTTAGCAGAAAAGGTATTCAGCATTGATTCCTATGGTTATTGGGAAAACGGACAGCATATCCTGCAAATGAAAAGTGATTATGAATATCTCGCCCGGAACTTGCAGATTTCTGAACGCACTCTTCATCAGTCAGTGATGCAGATTAAGAAGGATCTTTTCCAGCACAGGCAGAAACGAATCCCTCCCGCGCTGGATGGAAAAGCGATTGTGTCCTGGAACGGCCTCGCCGTCCAGGGGCTAGTCGATGCTGCGATTGCTTTACAAGAGCCAATCTATCTTGATTATGCTCAAAAAACTGCACAGTTCATTTTGGAAAATGTGCGCATGCAAGATGGCGGCCTTTTCCATCTTCGCGCAAAGAGCCAGGCATACACACCCGGTTTTCTCGAGGATTACAGTCACTTGATCACCGCATTGATATCTCTTTACCAGGCTGACCTGGATCAGAATTGGCTTACCCATGCAAAATCATTGACGGAATATGTCTTTGCGCATTTTGCAGATAAAGAAACCGGATTCTTCTACTTCACAACTGTCAATCAATCCCCGCTGATAAAACGCGATATTGACCTGACTGATGGGGTGATCCCATCCGCAAACAGTGTCATCGGCCACGCCTTGCATGCCTTATCCACTTATTTCGAGATATCCGCATGGGAAGAACATGCGCAGAAGATGGCATTAAACATGGCTGATGAGCTGGAACACCATCCGGGCAGTTACAGCCACTGGGCATCATTGGTGCTTAAGTTGGCATATCCATCCGTTGATATAGCGATCACCGGCGCCAATGCCCGCGAATATCTACAGCAGCTCAGCAAAGATTATCTCCCCAACACGCGCGTCTCCGGATGCATAAATCCGTCATCACTGCCGATCCTGACAGGTCGCTACAGTTCAGAGCAAACACAGATCTACATCTGCCATGACAAAGTTTGCGGTCAGCCTCTGAAAACGATCGAAGATGCAAAACGTGAGATTCTGAAAATATTTCAGAAAAAAACCATTACAGATCAAATCTGAATTCTTCATTGCTTACCCCTTTCAGGAAAATTCTGTTGCTGAAAATTATATATTTCATTTAACATCATAAATTACAAAACCCGGAAAAATCGAATCAGCAAATGACGCTTATCTGTAAAAGATTGCAGCAAACTACAATGCGCGATATGATTTGATATAGGTTCAAGAAATAATAAATTATGAAATATGCTTTAGACTAATGATAGGTTATTTTCATTACATTATTTAACAAATCTGTCATCAATGAAATAAGAAATTTAAAAAATCAAGAGGGAAGATGAAAATATTAGGGATATCCGGAAGCCTTCGCGCGGGCTCATACAACAAAGCAATCCTTCTAAAGGCCAGCGAGCTCCTCCCCGTGAATGTGGAAATGTCGGTCCATGATCTGCACCAGCTGCCGCTTTACGATGACATTCTGGCTGCGGAAAACCCGCCAGCATCTGTGCTGGCATTTCGCGAGGCGATCGCGCAATCCGATGGTTTACTGATCGCGTCACCTGAATACAATTACACGATCACAGGCGTGCTCAAAAACGCTCTGGATTGGGCTGCAACCAATACGATCAGCAATCTTCTATCCAACAAACCAATAGCCATCATAGGTGCTTCGCGGACAATCTTTGGAACCGTCCGCGCTCAGATCCACCTACGCCAGGTTCTGCATGCGGTTAATGCGAATGTGATCCGAAAACCGGAAGTGTTTATTTCCCGCGCACAAGACCTGATCACAAATGATGGGGTCATTAATGATGAAAAAACGATCAGCAGGATCAAGGAATTAGTGCATGTCCTCATCCGCGAGATAACCTGACAATAATAGATTTTACAGTTATTTTACATATTGTTTACTATTTTCTATTTCATCTCCGATTAAACTATCATTGGCATACTGCCAACAACTTGTTTCGGAGGTGTTTGTAATGAAAAAGAAAATATTATTTGGCATTATCACTGCCGCTATCGTCCTCAGCTTGACCGCGTGCAGCGGTGCCCTGCAGATTGAGATACCAGGGCTTGATGATCTGCAGCTCAATCCCTTATCAGGAGCATCAAGCACAAATGAATCGGAAATTGATCCAACTGAGGGGCTCCCGGTCGTTCCGCAGCCACCACAGCCGCTTGACCTCGACAATCTTGAGAATTTGCAATCCGCTTATATTGCAATATACGAAAAAGTTCTGCCTTCGGTAGTATTCATTACTTCAATTAAAGAAGTTGGTTCGACATCTTATGGATCAGGTTTTATTTGGGATGAACAAGGTCATATCGTCACCAATAATCATGTGATTGAAGATAGCAATATCGTCCGAGTAGACTTCTCGGATGGCCGTAGCGTTCTTGCAGATTTGGTTGGCGCTGACCCTGATAGTGACCTGGCTGTGCTGAAGGTCGAACTGCCAGCAGATGAATTGGTCCCAATCACCGTCTCCGATTCCACCAAAGCAAAGGTCGGACAGATCGTCGTTGCTATTGGAAATCCATTCCTTCAGGAAAGCTCAATGAGTGCTGGAATTATCAGTGGATTAGGCCGTTCACTAAATGTGAGATCTTCCGATGGCTCCGGACTTTTTTATTCGATTCCCGATGTCATCCAAACCGATGCCGCTATCAACCCCGGTAATTCAGGAGGTGTATTGGTTGATATCAATGGCGGCCTTATTGGCGTCCCAACCGCCATCGAATCGCCCGTGCGGGCGAGTTCTGGCGTCGGCTATGTTATCCCTTCCGTGATCGTCAACAAGGTCGTCCCGCTTCTGATTCGTGATGGGCTTTACCTGCAGCCATGGATCGGTATCAGCGGCCGTGATCTCAACCCTGAATTTGCACGCCTAATGGAGCTTGATCCAACCCAAAAAGGTGCCTTGATCGATCAAGTTCTCCCAAATAGTCCCGCGGAAGAAGCCGGCCTGGTGGGCAGCAGCGTTGAAGGTGAAATCGATGGCGTTCCAGTCACCTTTGGCGGGGATGTTATCATCGCTGCTGATAATAACCCGGTTGAAGATATGGAGGACCTGGTTACCTTCCTCGCGCGCAAGGCGATTGTCGGACAAACCATCACCCTGACTGTCATTCGAAACGGAGAAACGCTTGATGTTGAGCTCACGCTGCGAGCGCGTCCCGGTAGCGCTATAACAGAAGAAGCAGTGCAACCAGAACAGGTCAATAACGGCGCCTGGCTCGGTATTTCCGGCATGGATCTGACAGCAGGATTGGCACTGGCCATGGACCTCCCGGAAGAGACCAAAGGGGTGCTGATCCAGACCATCACAGCGGACAGCCCGGCCGAGGAGGCAGATTTGCGCGGTAGCTTTATCCCGGTAGAGATTGATGGACAGGAAATGATGATCGGTGGCGATGTGATCATCCGTGTGGATCGCGAACAGATCACTTCAATGGAAGATTTGGTGCAAATCATCACCAACAGCGAGCCAGGCGATACGGTTGTCCTCTCCATTCTTCGGGACGGACGCACGCTTCGCATTAGCGTGACACTGGCAGAACTGCCACAATAAATAGCGTAAGATAACGATAAAAAAAATCGGGCAGTAGTTCCTGCCCGATTTTTTTAGATATCCAGATTGCGTACCATTTTCGCGTGTGTTTGGATAAAACGCTTGCGCGGCGGCACCATCGCGCCCATCAGCATATCAAAGGTACGATCCGATGCGGCCGCATCTTCTATCGTCACCAATAGCAATGTCCGGTTAGCCGGGTTCATTGTCGTCTCCCACAGCTGTTCCGGGTTCATTTCACCCAGACCCTTATAACGCTGCAGGCTCACTTTATCTTCTTTTGCCCCCATCTCTTTGATGATCTTTTCTTTCTCATCCTCAGTATATGCATATCGCTGATCTTTCTTATAGGAGATCAGGTAAAGCGGAGGTTGAGCGATATAAATATGCCCGGCTTCGATCAATTGCGGCATATAACGAAAGAAAAAGGTCAGTAATAATGTGCGGATATGGCTGCCATCCACATCGGCATCTGTCATGATCACGATCTTGCCATACCGCAGGCCTTCCAGTTCAAAGCTTTCACCGATGCCTGTCCCCAGCGCGGAAATCATCGATTTAACTTCTTTATTGGAAAGAATCTTATCCAATCGGGCGCGCTCTGTATTCAGGATCTTACCGCGCAGCGGCAAGATCGCTTGAAAATGACGGTCTCGTCCCTGTTTGGCAGATCCGCCAGCGCTGTTACCCTCAACAATATAAAGTTCGGTGCGGTCCGCATTCCTCTCAGAGCAATCTGCCAGTTTCCCGGGTAGTGTCATGCTCTCCAGCGCGGATTTACGGATGACCAGGTCGCGCGCTTTGCGTGCTGCGTCGCGCGCCCTTGCAGATGTCAGGCATTTGCTGACAATCGCTTTTCCAGCGCGGGGGTTCTCTTCCAGAAATTCAACAAACGCTTCTCCCAGCAATTGCTGTACGATAGTCTGAACTTCTGCGTTCATCAGCTTGACCTTGGTCTGGCTTTCAAATTGGGGATCAGGATGTTTGATGCTGATGATGGCGGTCATGCCTTCACGTGTATCATCACCCGTAAAATTCGAGTCATTGTCTTTGATCAGGCTATTCTTGCGCGCGTAATCATTCAGTGCACGCGTGATGGCCGAACGAAAACCCGTCATATGTGTGCCGCCATCAATGGTGTTGATCGTATTCGCGAAACTATATACCGATTCCGCGTAAGCATCCGTGTATTGGATGGCAACCTCTACACCAACGCCCTGCTCTTCTTTTTCAACATAGAAAACCGGATGCAGCACTTCGCGATTACGGTTGAGGTATTGCACAAATGATGCAATGCCGCCTTCAAAATAGAATTTCATCCGTCGATTGGGTTCAGTTGTTTCATCAACCAGGCTGATCTCAACCTGGCGCGTTACAAAAGCCATTTCTCGAAAACGCTGCGCTAACGTGCTGAATTTATACTCGACCTCTTCTTTAAATATTTCTTTATCGTACATGAATGTCGTTGTGGTACCACTCGCACCTTTAGGTGCTTTGCCAACCTCTTTCACCGGTTCCTGTGGCCGTCCCTGTTCATAACGCTGGAAATATTCTTTTCCATCCCGATAAACCCGCACCTCGCACCATTCCGAAAGTGCATTAACGGCTGAAACGCCAACACCATGCAAACCGCCGGAGACCTTGTAACTGTCACCGCCAAACTTACCGCCAGCATGCAGAATGGTCATCACGACCTCCAGCGCTGACACATTCTTCCCGGGGTGTAGATCAACCGGAATACCGCGCCCGTTGTCTTTCACAGTAACACTTTCATCAGCATGCAGGATGACCTGAATACGATCACATGCTCCTGCCAGTGCTTCGTCGATCGAGTTGTCGACAACTTCATAAACAAGGTGATGCAACGCTTTCTGGTCTGTACCGCCAACATACATGCCCGGACGCCGGCGGACAGCTTCAAGCCCCTCCAGGACTTGAATGTCGTTGGCTCCATACGATCGATTATTGTCAGCGGTTTTTACCACAGATTCCTCCGTTATTTTGATTGGTCGCTGCTAGAAGCAGCGCTGGATTGATCTATTTGATGTGCCTGAAGGATTTGCTGCTGCCATTTAACACCTTGATCATAGAATTTGAAAGAAGCAGCCAGCAAGCCGGACGAAATAAAAGCATGGCCAAATATTCCCACCAATAACAGCCAGCTGTCAGCCGCCGGTGTTGTCCAAAGAAAATCCAGGCCATAGCTAATGATGATCAGCATAATGAAGAACATGCCGGTTGCGGCGGTCATTGAGCGCACCAGACGGAACGAGGTCACAATTGAACGGGTCGCCTTAAGGTCTCCAGCAAAAATTCCATGTGGAGAAAACACCAAAGGCAGCAGCACCCAAACCAGCATCAAACCGAGCACAACAAATGGAAATGTTCCTAAAGATGGCATGATCATAGCCAATGATGAAAGCAGGCATGAGATCGGCAGCGCGAGCAGGACGGAAGCAACCAGTAAGATCAATGAAAGAATTAATGTTTGCATAAATTGGTTCAGGATAATTGAAGCATCCAAAGGGCGGCGCCCGACGGCAGCATTCGCGACCATTGCGAAATAAACACTGCCAATAATGACACCTACAAGCATCAGGATAGCCGCGGTAGTCGCGATCATACTGCCCGAGGTCGCCTCGATCGAAATCGGCATACCCCAGGGATTCCGTTCAGTAATGTAGCTCACGAGCAGGGAAGGAATGCCAACCGGGAAAGTTTTTAGGCTAAAAAATAGGTTGAATTGGTTCAGAATCGCCGTCCAAATCTCGCGCGAAGTCTCCACAAATCCAGCAGCTTGCTCGCCATATGTCGCCGCGGATAGCTCTGCAGCCTCCACGACAAGCGGTAAGAAATACTGTTTTACCCTGAAACGGGGGCCAAGCCAGAACAAAAGATCCAAAAAAATTGGGAACAAAATGAGATAGACGTTATTTGCGACAGCATTAAAACCCTCTACAAGAGAGGGGATCATCCGGGGTGGATCGTAATTGGTGTCTTTCAATACGTTCGGCATACAAAACTTAATTTTACCATAGCGACACTTTTTCATTTTCTTCTCTCATTTAATCCATCGGTTAGAATTGAAGTATGCAAATCCGTGCGAACTTCCCGAAAACGGACCGGCTGAGCCTTGTGCTGGCAAGTATTATGATGGGTTATTCCATGCTGCCCTTCGTTAATGTGCCGCCCCGGCAAATTTCTTTCTCCCTCCTGGGGATATTGATCGCATTCGACCTTAATTTTACGATCCTGGTCTCCCTCATCACCGCTGGTATCGCAGCAGCCGGAATGGATTGGATTCTGCGTGAACGCGGTGACATCCCGCTGCGCGAATCAATCCCGCATTTGATCCTCCCCGCCCTCACAGCCGGATCGATCGGAATACCGCTTGGCGTGATCGCTGTCAGTTTGGACTGGTGGGTCATCCTTGGGTTCGGTAGCCTGCTCGTGCTGCTTACCCTGGTGGGTGAATTCATCTCTGTCGATACACAGCACCCTTACTTCCCGATCGCGATCATGCTTCTAACCGCATTGAGTTTTGGATTAATTTTGATCACAGCCATCACCATTCGTGCCGCAAATCTGCGTTTATTCCTCACAGCGAGCATCCTGCCTGTTGTGTATGGTTTCTTTGCCATCCGCGTTTTACAACTCCGGCTGGGTGGGGTTTGGCCGTTGAAATGGACGCTTGTCGTGGTTCTGGTGATTACGCAGGTGACGATCGCGCTCTATTATTGGCCGCTTTCACCGATTCGTTTCGGTTTATTGCTTCTGGGGCCAGCGTATGCGCTGATCGGGATCGCGTCAGCGGTAGAAGAGCACGCATCACTTGATGAGGTTTATCTGGAGCCGCTCATCGTCTTCGCCCTGCTCATCCTGCTGGCGGTTTTTGTCAGATAATACAGCAACTATTATGGAACTATTGGGTTTATAGCATAGGATATGATAAACATTCTAACAATTTTATTGGCATATTTATTGGGCTCGATCCCCTCCGGCTTACTGGTAGTTAAAGTTGCGACCGGCAAAGATTTACGCGAGATCGAAAGCGGTCGCACGGGTGGCACCAACGCCATGCGCGCTGCCGGCCCGCTGGCAGGCCTATTTACCGCTGTTTTGGATATCAGCAAAGGTGCCGCGGCGATTTGGGTTGGCCGATCCCTCATCCCCAGTCCGGATTGGATTATCGCGCTGAATGGACTGCTCGCCATCATTGGCCATAATTATTCAGCATTCCTTCTGGAACGCGGTGAGGATAATAAGCTCCATTTCCGCGGCGGAGCAGGCGGCGCAACCACACTGGGTGTTGCGATGGGACTTTGGCTCAACAGTTGGCTGATCATCCTGCCGATTGCTTTTTTGGTATATCTGTTGATCGGTTATGCATCATTGACGACGATCAGCATCGCGCTTTCAACTGCAGGAATATTCACAGTTAAAGCCATTCAGGGCGTTTTGCCCTGGATCTATGCAGGCCTTGGGCTTGCGGCAGTTGCGGTTGTCGTGATCGCGCTGCGCCCAAACATTCAGCGCTTGAAGGAAGGAACAGAACGGCGGGTCAATCTGCTCGCCCGTATCTTCACCCCAAACAGATTCAAATAGAATATTACGCTTCAGTTTTTTGCATTTCGCGCTGGTATAAAACTGAAAGATTGCGTTGATGCAATTCCTCGACCAACCCGG
Organism: uncultured Pelolinea sp.; assembly: GCA_964612815.1. GTDB lineage: Bacteria > Chloroflexota > Anaerolineae > Anaerolineales > Anaerolineaceae > Pelolinea. The sequence continues at coordinate 114,194 of CAZTCV010000002.1, forward strand.
CAAGCAATACCCGGCTTTTCCCGCATGCCTGTAAAGTGGCTTCTTCCAAAATTTCCATTGGATCTTTCCGCTTTGCCGCTTTTTGCGCATACTGTTCGATCTGATCGAGATAGTCGATATTGCTCTGGCAGGCATTGTCAATCTCGCCGCGCAGGATCACATCCCCATGTCCCTGCACGATGTTCTCCAGGCCCATCTCAGTGAAAGATCGGATTGTCGCTTTCAACTGATCAACATCACCTTCCACGATATTCGGCACCGGCAGGAACGCATCGCCAGAAAACAGCACCCTATCTTCCTTTAATAAAACCGATAACCCGTCAGAACTTGTCCCAAGCGTGGGGAAGATCTCCACTTTTCTTTTACCGATCTGAATGGTCATTTCTCCCTCTGCGATGGTGATATCCGGAAGGACAATTTGGTCGATCTTATTAAATACAGCGTCCTGTGCTTTGGCATTTTCAAGTGTGTGCGGATTATTTTCCGCCATCATCTCTCTGCATAACGTATGGCCGACAATGGTTGCCCCGGGAAAGAAACAATTTCCAAAAGTATGGTCGGCATGATAGATCGTATTGATCACGTATCGTACCGGCACGTTAAGAACATCCTCAATGTAACTGCGCATTTCGAGGGTTTCTTCCGGGTTGGCGAGTGAATCGATCATGACTACCCACTCCGGCCCAATAATCGCGCTCGCAGTCACTTGCGCGTACACTTCACTTTGGAACCAATAAACATTATCCGCTATGCGTTCTCTGATCATTATTTTTTTATCGTATCCTTGTTAAACAAAATTTCAAACGATATTAATAGCATAAATGATTATAAAAGTCAAAAAATTCGGGTTATTTATGATTAATTTCATATAAATCTTTGCCTTCTCCTCTGCTGCCAGGCGAAACACTCCATTCTAGCGCATCCAGCACCATTTATGGTAAGATTGCGCCATAGTTATACGAGCTCATCAAGAGAGGTTGAGGGACCGGCCCATTGAAACCTCGGCAACCGCAATGACTGGTGCCAACTCCGGCAGATCCATTACGGATCTGGAAGATGAGGAAGGTTAAACCCAATCCTCTCAACCCAGAGAGGTTTTTTATTAGTAATAAAACAAAACGCATGAATATCAACAAACACATTGCCGTTGCTTCACCCCCCTCACCTCCTTTTTGGGGAGCGAAGGTCATTGATCTTCCGCTTGCGCGGTTATTCGACCACCTCAACCTGCCTGCTCTTTATCGAATCGGATGGGGTGCTGGCCGCGCCAGCGGAGAAAAATGGGCCCGGTATCAGGCAGATTTTTCCACCAGGTTGTCAAAAATGAAACAATCATTTTTGAATGATAAATCGTTACTGCCACAAGCGGCTTATGGGTATTGGCAATGCGCCAGTGAAGATGGCGCCATCCTTATCTTTCCCGATCCAGGGCGTAAGGATTCGAATACGCTCAGGTTACCTGTCCCGCGCCAGTCTTTTCCGCCCTATCGGTCGCTCAGCGATTATTTCCTGCCTCAGGGCGATCACCAAGGCGATGTGATTGCCTTACAGGTTGTCACCATGGGCGCTGCGGCTATAGAATATATCCAATATCTAAAACAGCAACAGGATACCGTTGAAGTATTCTTTGCGCATGGCCTGCTGACCCAGCTCACAGAGGCTGCGGCGATCGCCACGCTTGCAACGATCCGCGAAGAACTATCCATCGACAGCGTGCGCGGCAAGCGTTATTCCTGGGGATACGAACCCATTCCGGATCTCTCACAACAGGTATCCATCATGCGCTTGCTGGACCCGCCTAATAATCTCAGGATCTTCTTCACGTCAGCTTATCAGTTTATTCCGGAATACACCACCGCCGCCCTCTTCATCCACCACCCTGAAGCGGCTTATTTCCGCATCACACAAGAGGAACCGTATGACCAAGAATAAATTTTTGCATTGGATCGGACAAGAAAAGCCGATTTTAGCGGATGGCGCCATGGGCACCTACCTGCATGAACATGGCATCAGCTTCGAATCTTGCTTTGACGAACTCAACCTCAGCCAGCCAGCCGTGATCGCGGATGTTCACCGTGAATACATCGAAGCCGGCGCGCAGATCATTCTCACCAACACCTTTGGCGCTAACGCCCTCAAGCTCGCCAAACATGGCCTTGTGGATAATCTGGTAAAAATCAATGCTGCGGGCGTTGAACTGGCCCGCCGGGTGGTGAGCACTTCCTTTAAAGAAGTTCTCATCGCTGGGGATGTCGGTCCGATCGGTGTACGCCTGGCGCCCTTTGGCCGCGTCCAGCCGGAAGACGCACGCCGCATATTCTCTCAACATATTGCCGCTTTGGTTGCTGCCAATGTTGACCTGCTCGTACTGGAGACCTTCACGGATAAATATGAAATACGCGAAGCGATTTATGCCGCCAAAGAAATAACCACCGAGCTCCCCATCGTCGCATCCATGGCTTTCACGCGCGACGACCGTACCCTGCTTGGTGATGATCCCCGTAAAGTAGCCCGCGCATTAAATGATTACGGTGCGGATGTGATCGGCATCAATTGCTCCGGCGGCCCCAATCAGCTCAACCGCATCCTGCGGGAAATGCGCGCGGTACTCCCCCAGGGCAGGTTCTGGGTCAAACCAAATGCCGGTTGGCCGGAACAACTGGGTGGGCGCATCTTTTATTCTGCCTCTGCAGAATATTTTGGTGATTACGCTCTCTCTTTCTGGCAAACTGGCGCGGATGTGATCGGTGGCTGCTGCGGCACCACCCCTGCCCATATCCGCTCCATGCGCGCGGCGCTTGATCAGACCGATCAGATCGAAAAGATTGACCTGGCAGGATCATCCGCCGCGGACGATGAAACAGAGAAGGAGCAAGCTATCCCGACAGACATGGCGCGCAAACTGGCGCAAGGAAAATTCGTGATCGCGGTCGAAATGGATCCGCCGCGCGGGCTTTCCACAAAAAAACTCCTCGCTGGCGCCAGCCTGCTGGCAGATGCAGGCGCGGATGTGATCGACGTTGCCGACAGCCCTATGGCGCGCATGCGCATGAGTCCCTGGGCCGTGTGCAGCCTCATCCAGCGCAAAGCCCACATCGAAACCGTGCTGCACTTCCCTACCCGCGGGCGCAACCTCTTACGTGTGCAGGGCGACCTGCTGGCCTCCCATGCCCTCGATGTGCGCAATATCTTCGTTATCATGGGCGATCCCACCGCCATCGGTGACTATCCCGACGCGATGGATAACTATGACCTGGTCCCTTCTGGCCTGGTCAAACTCATTAAACAGAATTTCAACGCTGGTGTCGACCATGCCGGCACGGATATCGGTCAGCCCACCAACTTTTTTGCCGGCGCAGCCCTCAACCTGAACGCGCCCGACCCGCAGCGTGAGATCAAGGTTCTGCAGCGCAAGATCTCCGCCGGCGCGGATTTCCTCCTTACCCAGGCTATTTATGACACCGCGCTTTTGGATCAGTTTGTCGCCCTTTACCAGAAACAGCATGGTGCATTTCCGATCCCGATCCTGGTTGGCGTCCTTCCGCTCGCGTCCGACCGACACGCCGCCTTCCTCCATCAGGAGGTGCCCGGTATCACCATCCCGGACGATGTCCACCAGCGCATGCGCGCCGCCGGCGAAAATGGCGCGTTTGAAGGCATCCGCATCGCCGTTGATCTGATCGAGCAGCTCAAGTCACGTGCGCAGGGCATCTACCTCATGCCCGCCTTCAACCGCTTTGACCATGCCGCTGAGATTATCGAAAGTATCCACGATTAAAGGAGAGATTGATTAATCGGATATTTCGATATTTCCGATAAAATCAAATGATGTAGAATGATTATTCACAATTCCCAATTTGGGAATTATATGCTATTATACATATGAGAATATTGAACAGTGGATTATTAGAGAAGTATGCGCGTGCGCACAAGGATGCAGCAGATCAATTTTGGGCCTGGTTCTATGACGTAAAAGCACAGGAATGGAGCCAGCCATTAGACATCAAACAAAAATATGCCACTGCAGACCCCATCCCAAATAACAGAGCTGTTTTCAATATTCGAGGAAATAAATACAGGGTCATCGTCGAAATCAATTACCATCAGAAACTGGTCTATATCCGCTGGGTTGGCACACATTCTGAATACGATAGAATCGACGCGACCTCCATATAAATACGCAGGAAGAAAAAATGAAAATAAAACCGATCAGGACTGAGGAAGATTATCAGCAAGCATTAGCGCAAATTGAAAGCATTTTCCATGCGCAGGAAAACACCCCCGAGGGTGATGATCTGGATATTCTTGTTACCCTTGTCGAAGCCTACGAAAAAGATCATTTTCCTATTCCCGTGCCTGATCCGGTTGAGGCGATTCGTTATTTTCTCGAAAGCCGTCAGCTTTCCAGGAAAGAATTGGCAGATATGTTGGGCACGGAATCTCGAGTATCTGAAATTCTGCATTATAAGCGTGGCCTTAGCTTGAAAATGATCCGCAACCTGCATGATGAGCTTGGGATCCCGGCCGAAATCCTCATTAGCGATTATGACCTCAATGACAGCTATGATGCTGCTTGAACAAATAAACCAATTGGTAAATGGATAAATTTACAAAATAATGCTGATGCGTAGCTGACTATGTTTCTTTTTACATTTCCTGGCCGTGGAAAAGAAACAATCACACACCCGGTGCTCGATTTTATTGATTACACCGTTTTGGTTGATATGATATACGCAATCGGTCCATCCCGTTCGATTCGCACCTGTGCATCTGGATAATGAAACAATTCGGCAATACGCGGCGGGGAAAGAAAATGGCTGCGCATCAGCAGCAGCTTCTCACCCAGCGCGATCAGCTTCACCCCAAACACGCGCACATCCGGTTCCTCGATCACCATCACGCCCCCCGGCGCCAGCACGCGCCACAATTCGTCGATCGTCCCCTGTTGGTCAATGACATGATGCAGCGCGTCGACCATGATCACACGCGCAAAATATCCGCTTAGGAAAGGCAGCCGCTCTGAAGGTGAACACACCGGAAATACCCCTGCTTTCGTGCGGTTTTCCGCCAGCATCTTACACGATAGGTCTGCGACCACGACAGTATCTGTTTTTTCGGTCATATGCTGCGCCACCCGTCCCGTTCCCCCGCCTGCGTCCAGCAGCGCGCCGCTGACCGGCAGATCCAAAAAGCCCCACAGCACCTCCGGCTCCTTCGGCTTGATCACTGCTTCATACAATGGTGCTAACAGGTCAAAATGGTCAAATCGCGCCATGGTGTTACCTCTCCTATTTATAGAGATTATGTTAATACCTTTTTGGATGACCGCCATTAAAATTTATAATTCTGTAACATTACTTACCAGCATCACAAAATCGAATGGCGAAGAATACTAACATAACCATCAGCCCTCCCAGGGAATTGGCGTTCGCAAACCAGGCTGTCAGCGGCCAGGAGAATAACCGCGCGCACGCATTTCCCGACCTGGTGCGCTTTCAGGATCGCTTCTACCTCGCATTCCGCGCTGCCCCATCCCATTTTCCCTCGAAATCATCACACATTCACATCTTCAGTACCCGCGACCTCAACGATTGGCAGCCCGAACACAGCATCACCGCTGACCTCGATATCCGCGACCCGCAGTTCCTGCATTTCAATGGTTCACTGTATGTTTTTTATATGAACCACAGCATGCAGCTTTTTAACCACGAACCAGTGTCGATCTGCTACAGCAGGAAAACACAGCGTGGTTGGTCTGGCCCGGTCACTCTGCCTTTAAAGCATTCTGGATTCTGGAACATCAAAGCCAAAGATGGCACAGTCTACATCAGTCTCTATACCCGCAATGGCGAGCAAAACCGGCGCGTCAAACGCCACTTTGCCCTATTTTCCTCCAATGACCTGCAGGATTGGCAGCCCGTGTTCACCTCGCCCATCACGCGTGAACGCCTGCGCAGCTACCAGACCTCCGAGTCCACCTTCGCCTTTGATCATCACGGTAACATTTTCGGTACGATCCGCTCGCTGATCTATCCCAATCTCAATTTCTCCATCAACACACAACATCCATCAGATTGGTCAATCCGTGTTGACCGTTTTAAATGCGATGGCCCCCGGCTGTTCGAACATCGCAGGCGTTATTATCTTGTTGCCCGTCGCAGCGAGTTTTACCGCCTGCGCACCGAGCCCTTCCGTTTCTTCAACGGATGGCGCAATCTGCGCAATGTCATCCGCTATTCCCTCAGCAAGAAACGCACCGCGCTCTACCGCTTCGACCCCCGCACCCTGCAGATCGATCACATCCAGGACCTGCCCTCGCATGGCGACACTGGTTATTCCGCCATCGCGCAAATGGATGATGATAAATTTCTCCTCGTTTACTACAGCTCTCCGATCAATATGAACAACGACCATACCTGGCTGCGTGGTCAAATTGCTGGCAATACCAGGCTTTATCAGACCTGCATTACTTTTTCCTGATTAAATGAAATGACGCAGATCAAATCATAAACTTGTACTATTTATCGGTCTGATTTGGACGACTTTGATGTAAATAACTAATAATAGTCCTAATAAAAATAAGCCCACAAAAAATCATGGGCTCTATCGCATACTTCAATAAGAATTTATTTCTATGGATTTCTAGCGCCATTCCCCTGGCCAAGTCCCTGCCCCGCGCCCTGGCCGCCCATACCCTGCCCTATCCCGTTCTCGCCAGCCATAATCGCATCATATTGCGCCTGAAGCATATATTGTGGTGCGTAAGTCTGGCGCACCTGATTTTCATACACCCGCACAAACGCTCTCAGGTGGCTTTCAGATCCCTTGATCAAATTTTCATAGACACGGATGATGTCCCCCCGATCTGTTTCAGCGATGCGCGCTTGCAGGTCAAGGATATCGATCTCTTCAATCGCCCCGCCCACCAGGTAAGCATCCTGCAATGACTGGCTGCCCTGCGCGGTCAGCTGGTCATATAATGCCTGCAGCACAGGGTTGCTGAATTGGCCAGCTTCCGTCATGGATGGGTCCTCAATCCCATACGCGTTCAGCAAAGCAAGTACCGATTGTGCGTGCATGTCTTCGCTTTCTGCAATATTGCTAAAAACAGGGCTGCCCCATTGCGCATAAAGATACCGATAGACATCACCCGCCAGTTTTTCTTCTTCGCGCATGAACCGCAAACCTTCTATCTCAGCTTCCGTCAGCGCATTCTCCGTATCGGATTGCACTGTCCAATGTGGTTGATCAGTGATCTCGTTTTCTTCCGTTGTCACAGCGACCGCCGGCTCTCGCTCAGCCGACACATTTGCCGGTGTGCAGGCACTTGCAGTCAGTAGCATTAATGCGAATATGGCAATGCTTGATCTCTTGATGGTGTGTTTCTTCATTTTTTATTACCTTTCATTCCTTGTTGATATGCCAAAATATAAACCAGGGGTGTGAAGAAATCATGAAGAAAACGTACGGAACCGGTGAAGGTTAGCGGGCTTGTTCACCAACGGGAAGGGTAAGGACAAATTCCGCTCCGCCCGCAGGGTGGTTTTTTGCGGATAAGGTGCCGTGATGAACCTCGGCCAGGTTGCGTGCGATCGCCAGCCCCAATCCAGTTCCGCCCGCCACCTTTGTGCGCGAACGCTCTGCCCGGTAAAATCGGTCAAAAATATATGGCAGCGCTGCGTCAGGGATACCCTCACCCGTATCGCGTACCGAACAGATCACCTTTCCTCCCTGATACATCAGTTGAATAAAAAGCGTGCCGCCCTCCGGTGTGTAGCGAACGCCATTTTGAAGCAAATTCTGTATGATCTGTTGGATGCGCTGCGCATCTGCCCGCACCACCGGGCAATGCTGCAAATCCTTTTTGATCACGATCTTCTTCTCTCTGGCTTTTGCGCCAAACTGTTCGATCACATCTGATATTACCTGATACATATCAACCAATTGCAGGTCCAGCTCCAACTGTCCTGCATCAGCTAAAGTGAGCAGTCTTAGATCTTCCACCAGTCGGTTCAGTAGATGATTCTGGTCCTGAATTGCCAGCAGGTTCTCTTTTGTCATCGGGAAAACACCATCAACCATCGCCTCCAGATGTGCGCGCTGCACAGCCAGCGGTGTGCGTAGCTCATGGGCGATATCGGATGTGAGATTCTTGCGCCGTTTTTCCGCTTCTTGCAGTTCCTGCGCCATGCGATTGAATGTCTCGCCCAGCCGCGCAAACTCTTTTGGTTTGTCAATATCAACCCGGTAAGAGAGATTGCCGCGCGCCACCCCTTCTGTCGCTTCGACCAGTTGATTAACCGGTTTTGTTAAAAAATACGCCAGCAGCAACGCCAGCACCAGCGCTGCCGCGCCTGATATCATCGCGGCAATCAGGGAAGCGCGATTGATCCGCTCTAAAAAACGCGCTTCAAATAGCGCGTTTTCCTGCGCATAACTATCTTCCTGTGGCAGCAGATAACCAACCACCACGCCATCCTGGGTCAGCGCAATGCTTGCGGCATCATTCGCTGATACAGTGCCTATATTGGCAGCGTAGACAGGGTCATAAATGATAATGCCTTCCGCGTCCGCCAATCGGATCGTGTTCAATCGGCGCTGTCCCTGTTGCGGCCCTCCTTGTCCAGAGCCGCCCCCTGCGCCTGTGCCGCCGCTCGCATCGTGGTCACTTCCCGGCATCAACGCTTCGGCGCCTGCCCAGCTTTGATTCACCCGATACCACGCTTCCAGATCATCAACCAACGATTCCGCGCCGATCAATCCACCCCGCCCTAGGAAGGTTTGCACCTCCTGCTGTGCGTTTTGCCGCACCAGAATGGATACACCCAGCAGCGAAATGGAAATGACCAATAAAAAACTGAGGATTAATCGAATGCGCACAAAATTACCTTCTATTCTGTTGAAAAGCGGTATCCAACTCCAAACACTGTCTCAATATAATCTTTCTCTTTGTTGGATAGCTTGTGACGCAGGTTCTTAATGTGCGCGTCAATCGTCCTTTCATACCCCTCATACGCCTCACCCTGCGTTGCTTCCAGTAATTGCATCCGGCTAAAAACCCGCCCCGGCTGGCTGGCAACCGCGGCAAGCAGGCGGAATTCAGTCGGCGTCAGGTCGATGCTTACTCCCGATTGTCTAACTGAGAATGCATCGATATCGATCTCCAGGTCTGCAATCCGGATCATATGCGCCTCGATCTTTGCAGCTCCGGCGCGCCGCAGGACCGCTTTTACCCGCGACACAACTTCGCGCGGCGAGAAAGGTTTGGTGATGTAATCATCCGCGCCTAACTCCAGTCCAATTAATCGGTCAACCTCTTCCACCCGTGCCGTCACCATGACCAGCGGTGTATCGCCCTGGCGCCGGATCTCTCTGGCGACATCCAAACCGTCCATGCCCGGCAGGTTCAAATCCAGTAATACCATATCTGGTTTGTGGTGCTGCCAGCTCGAAAGGCCAGTGTCTCCGCGGTCAGCGGTCAACACCGCATAGCCGGCCTGTTCCAGGTAGGCTTGAAGCACCTTGATCAGTTCTTTTTCATCTTCGATCACCAAAATTGTTGTCATATTTGCATTATACAGCAGTGAACCTACCGCCTTCGCTTCTTCATATAAAACATACCGTATTTACATCAATTCTTCATCATTAATCAATCATCCAAACTCTGTATAAATCCAGGTATCCCAGTCAGCCATCCACCTACAATTCACCCTTGTTTTTTAAATCATATTCCCTATTATAGAATTATTGTTCTAAATGCGGGGCATGCTTGATGGATAGAACAAGAATGATTAAACAGGCAGTATGCCCTCAAATTGCGATGAAAGAGTTTTCTTCATTCCGTATCCGCCCCTATCTCACCCTGCGCCAGCGCCAATGTTTGCGCCTGCTGATCGAAGGAAAAACCACCATGCAGATCGCGCTCGAATTGGGCCTCTCGGTGCGCACGGTGCATGAGCATCTGCGCCGCGCCCGGCTTCAGCTGGATTGTTTTTCTACTCTGCAGGCCGCCGTCAAAGCGGACCGCATCGGTCTGTTACATGATCCAAAACTGGGTTAACCATCCCCCATCATCTCCATCGCGTCTTCCGCCGCTGGAGGTTGTGCGCTTTCAGGTGTCGCGGTCGGTGCGGGCGCAGATGCACGCAGTCCGTCCAGTGAGAAAATCAAGTTCGCCACCTCACCGACTGTTCCCAGGCTGCCCAGGTATTCCTGATTGAAATACACTTCCAAAGCGGCGCCATTACCGGTTAACAGCGTAATCTCTTCCTCAGCGGAGAATGTGAACACATCCCCTGCCGCCACCCGTCCATAAAATTCTGGTTGGCCATCCGTGGTTACACGCAAAAATGCACGGTCACTGACGATGATATACACTTGCAGCGGTGCAGGGTTGACCGTCGCCGCAGGTATCGGTGTTTCCTCCGCAACCGTTACGCCCGGGATCGCCGTCTCCTGCGGCGTGTCATCCCCATTCACTACGGTGCTTTCAGCCATCACCTCTGTCGGCGTGGGTGTTTGCGCCAGCACTTCGGAGATCGATGGCGCGTCGGTCGGATCCGGTTCAGCCACAGAGAAAACCTGTGCGCCGCCCCAGATGATGAACGCGAACAGCCCGATGATGAAAAGTCCGCCGATGATCAGGTCAGGGTTGAGGATGCGCCGCCATTTTTCAGGAATATTAAGGCGCACGGTCAACGGCGGGGCTGGTTTGGGCGGCCGCTGCGCTTCTTTTTCCATGCGCACAGATTGCAGCGCTTTCGCGTAAGCATCCGTAACCCAGGTCTCGTCAACGCCCAGGAAATGCGCGTAATTATTCAGCATGCCGCGCCCTTGCACGGTCGATGGCATCCGCTCGAACGCGCCGGCTTCCATCGCTTCCAGATACATCCTTTTCACATTCGTGAATGTCTCGGCGTCACTTAACGTCAGCTCCAACGCATCCCGCCGCTCGCGCAGCGCTTTGCCGATATCCGCCAGGATCTCCTGCGAAGAGCGTGTGATCACCACCTGGTCCGGTTCTTCAATTGGGGTTTGATCCTGCCGTGCTATCCGTTGCGGTTGTTGCTGCGATCGGGTTTTCTCTCTTTTTGGGAGGATCTGTGAAAACTTCGCAATACGCTGCAGTGCGGCACGCATCCTTCCAAGTAGTCCCGCGCCAGGTTGACCCACCACGCCGGTATCTTGCTCCGCCGCGGCAGGGCTTTCCTCTTCGCTGGTTTGCGCGTCCTGTTGTTCACCAGGCTGCGCATCCGCCTTCTCCCCATTCCCGGTCCCAACCCCGCCACTGCCTTCGCTCCCATCCGCCGCCATACTTTCATCAGGACCATCAGCGCGTGCTTCATCGCTGCCGTGCTCGTCTGCGGAGGTGTCTGAGGGGTTATCCCAGGACGCGATCAGCGGCGCGGCAGGCATGCCCAGATAAGATGCGTACAACCGCAAAAATCCGCGCGCTTGCGCGTCTGAATGGAGTAACTCGGGATGATCATTTTCCAGCTCCTGCAAGTACGCGCGCCGGATATTGGTCGCTTTAACAGCGTCCTCGATCGTCAACCCCCTCGATTCGCGTGCGAAACGCAGTTGCTCGCCGACTGTCGGTTTCATTGCTATAGATTATATGTGAGTTTATAAAAATACCGGCCTGATCATAAATCTCAGGCCGGCAGATTTTAATGCATCAGCGCTTAAGCTTCGGCCTGGTCGTCCTCATCAGGCATTTCAGCTTCGTCATCCTCAGTATCATCAGCTTCCGCCGCTTCGATTTCAACGCTCTCAACCGCTTCTACCTCAACGATTGTTTCTTCTGCTTCGACGATCTCTTCGATCTTGGCGGTGCGCTGCTTGCGCCCTTCAGCGCTTTCTTCTTCCACTTCCTCATCGCTTTCCACCCACACCGTCACCTCAGGGATCAGGTCATAGGTCAGGCGGATGCGCACCATATGCTCGCCGGTTTGGCGCAGCGGTTGCGTTTCGATCTGGCGCCGGTCAAGGTTGACACGCAATTTTTCATTCACCGCGTCAATGATCTGCTGCTGCGTGATCGAACCATACAGCTTGCCGGTTTCGCCAACTTTTGCCTTGAATACCAGTTCCAGAGCCGCGATCTGTTCTGCTAATCCCCGCATCTCTTCATTTAATATCTCACGCTGTTTTGCGGCAGCCGCTTCGATCTTCTCGATCTGGCGCAGCGCGCCTTCCGATGCTCGCAATGCCATTTTTTGCGGAAACAGGAAGTTCCTTGCGTAGCCGTCGGCCACTTTCTTCACTTCCCCCGCTCGGCCGAGATTGTAAACGTCTTTAATTAATAGTACCTTCATCTTTTATAAGCCCTTTCTGTGTGTCTTGGATTTGTGCGAAGGGTACAACGCACTGACGCGATATTCTACCACAGGATGCCGATTGTATCGAAAATCCGCTTGTCAAATGTTAACTAAAAATCCATAGAATAAAAGCCGGTTTTTATCTGTTTGCTATATATAATATATCTATTGGCTATGATCATAAATAGGATGGGATGCAAAGAGTGATGAGCGAAAAGACAATTTTTAATCAGTATTATAAGGACCTATCCCAGGCCGCCAGGCAGGGAGACGCGCGCGAAGAAAGTTTCTATAGCGCGTGCGAGCGTATGCTCACATCATTCGCGCAGGAAACTGGTAAACCGCAGGTGCATGTCACTACGCTACCCAAACCGACCGATGCCGGCAACCCCGATTTCCGTGTCTGGAATGGTGCTGATCGCATTACCGGGTATATTGAAGCCAAAAAACCGACCGAGGAAAACCTCGACCAGATCGAAAAAAGCGAACAGCTAAATCGTTACCGCGATACCTTCCCCAACCTCATTCTCACAAACTTCCTCGAATTCCGTTTATACCGTGATGGGCAGTGTGTGGAAAAGGTTACCGCTATTCCTCCTCTAGTTTTCAACCAGCTCAAAGTGACCACAAAGGTCGAAAAACCAGATGAGCTCTCTGCCCTTTTAGAACGATTCCTCGATTTCTCTCTCCCGCGCACCTTCACTGCCGAATCGCTTGCCATCGAGCTCGCCAAACGCACCCGTTTCCTGCGTGATATTGTCCAGCAGGAGATGCAAAAGGACACCAGCGGCAGTGATATGCTGGCGGGTTTCTATGAAGCTTTCAAGACCTACCTCATCGGCACGTTGGATATTGAAGATTTTTCCGACCTGTTCGCTCAGACCATCACCTATGGCCTCTTTGCCGCACGCATTCGCGCCAAATCGGAATTCACCCGTGCCACCGCTTTCAATAACATTCCCCATACCATCGGTGTCCTGCGCGACCTGTTCCGTTTCATATCCCTCGGGGATATGCCCGACCAGCTCGCCTGGTGTGTCGATGATATCGCTCAGGTTCTGGCGGTCGCCGACGCCCCCGGTATCCTTTCCGAGTATTACCGCACTGGCAAGGGCAGCGACCCTATCGTCCACTTCTACGAGACATTCCTCGCCCAATATGATCCCAAGGAGCGCGAACGCCGCGGCGTTTATTACACTCCCGAGCCGGTCGTTTCGTATATTGTACGGTCCATCCATGAGATCCTTAAATCCCACTTCGGCAAAGCCGATGGGTTGGCAGACACAGGCGTAACAGTCCTCGACCCCGCTGCCGGCACGATGACCTTTATCGCCAAAGCTGCCCAGGTCGCGGTCGATGAGTTCACCGCCAAGTACGGCCATGGTGGCAAGGAGGAGTTCATCCGCGAGCATGTCCTTAAAGATTTTTATGCCTTTGAGCTGATGATGGCTCCCTATGCCGTCGGCCACCTCAAGATGGGGTTCTTCCTTGAAGAACTCGGCCACACCCTCCAGGATGATGAACGTATGCCCTTTTACCTCACCAACACCCTCGAATATGAGGAGCTTGACCAGAGCCGGCTGCCCGGCCTTTCCGCGTTGGCAGAGGAATCGCGTTTGGCTGGTGTGGTCAAAAAGCAGACCCCAATTCTCGTCATCCTTGGCAATCCACCTTATTCCGGCCATTCCACCAATACTGGCGAATGGATCAAAGGGCTTATCGATTCCTATAAGATGGTTGATGGAAAACCATTGGGGGAGCGCAATCCCAAGTGGTTGCAGGATGACTATGTTAAATTCCTGCGTTTCGCCCAGTGGAAGATCGACCAGGCTGGTTCCGGCGTCGTCGGTATGATCACTAACCATGGTTATTTGGATAACCCTACCTTTCGAGGCATGCGCCAGTCGTTGATGAAAACATTTGATGAAATTGTTATTCTTGATTTACATGGAAACACTCTCAAAAAAGAAATTTCACCGGATGGAAGTATAGATGAAAATGTGTTCGATATTCGTCAGGGGGTTGCAATAGCTATTTTGATTAAAAAATATCAATCTAGTGGAAAGACTTTTAATTATTACGATATTCACGGCGACCGCGAATCAAAATATGGTTGGTTAAACGATAACCAGTCCTCCAATATAAATCATAAACAAATCGAACCCATTAAACCATTCTATTTATTTATTCCTTATGACAAATGTTTAACAGATCAATATCAACAATTCCCATCTATTGAGGATATTTTTCTTGTAAATAGTGTCGGTATTGTTACCGCTCGCGATTCGCTAACCATTCAGTGGTCTGAAAATGAAGCTTTTAGAACTGCCAGTATTTTTGGTAATTTGGATCCAGGATTAGCCAGGACAACTTTCAAATTAAGAGGTGATTCAAAGGACTGGAGCATAAAAATGGCACAAAAAGACATTATCGACTCTGGTATAAATCGAAAAAATATCCAAAGAATCGCTTATCGACCATTTGATAATAGGTATACATATTACACGGGTAATTCAAGAGGTTTTCATTGCAGATCTCGTTCTGAGGTGATGAAGCATTTTATTAATATATCTAATAACATCGGTCTAATTGTTAATAAACAAATAGCCATTAGTGATATTAATCACACATGGATAACTAGAGATATCGTTGATTTACATATTTTAGAAACTGCCCATGCTTCAGCTTATGTTTTTCCATTATATTTATTCAGGGGTGATGAACAAATAGATTTGTTTGAATCTTCTAATATTAAAGGACCACGAATAAATATAAAAGAGACTTTTCTAACAGAAGTATCTACAAAGCTAAAAATTGAAAGAGATTTCGAAAATATTCTTTTTTATAGTTATGGAGTTCTTTTTTCACAAGTATATAAAAATAGATATAGTGATTTATTAATTAGAGATTTTCCAAGAATTCCTTTTACAGAAAATGTTGACGTTTTCAATAAAATGGCGAAATACGGAAATAGGCTGGCAAAATTACATTTGCTTGAATCGAATGAAATAAATCCACCCATCGTTCAATTCGATATTTCAGGAGAAAACAATGTAAATCGTGGCCGAACTAAAGGCTTGCGTTATGATCCTGACCAGCGGCGTGTTTTCATCAACGAAACCCAGTTTTTCGCTCCTGTCCCACCGGAAGTGTGGGAATACCAAATCGGCGGTTACCAGGTCTGTGAGAAGTGGCTCAAGGACCGTTACGACCGCCGCCTCTCGCTGGATGAGATCCAGACCTACTGCCGTATCGTCACCGCCCTCGCCAGGACGATCGAGATTCAGGAAGAAATCGACAAACTCTATCCCCTTGTGGAAGAGAATCTGCTCGATATCCAGCTTTAACCAACTGGTAAGGTTTCCCGCCTTTTTCGGTACAATCAACCCATGGCAGATTTCATCCGGCTGGAAAACGTCACTTTTTCCTACCCACCCGCGCAATCCAATCCTGTGCTCGCGCATCTGAACTTGACCATCAGCCAGGGAGAGATGGTCGCGCTGATCGGCACCAATGGCTCCGGTAAAAGCACGCTTGCCAAATTGCTCAACGCCCTCCTGCTTCCCACCAGCGGAAAAGTCATTGCGGCTGGTCTTGATACTGCCGATCCCGCCAACCACACCGCCATCCGCTCGCGCGTCGGCATGGTCTTTCAGCGTCCGCAGGATCAGATCGTCGCGTCCACCGTCGAGGAGGAAATTGCTTTCGGGCCCGCCAACCTCGGCCTGCCACCGCGCGAGGTGCGTGAACGGGTTGAACAGGCCCTTGACCAGGCCAACCTGCAGGATTTGCGTGAGCGCCATCCCTTCTTCCTGTCAGCGGGAGAAGCCCAGCGTCTTGCGCTCGCTGGTGTCTTGGCCATGCGCCCGGATTGTATCATCTTCGATGAAAGTACGGCCATGCTCGATCCCGCCAACCGCGCCGCCCTGATGGATCAGGCAATCATCCTTAATCAGCAGGGTATCACCATTCTCATGATCACCCATCTCATGGATGAAGCCGCCCAATGCGGGCGCGTCATCGTCCTGCATCAGGCGCAGTTGGCCATGGATGGGCCGCCATCCACGGTATTCTCGCGCGCATCTGAGCTGGAAGCCCTCGGGCTCGATCAACCGATCGCGCTTAAGGCGGCCGATCATCTGCGAAAATTCTTTCCAGCCATGGGCCGGAATATCCTTTCTATCGATGAATTGATAAACGCGCTACCCCCAAACCAGCGTGCGGTTTCAGCGATCAATAACACACCACAAGAATCCAAAAAACCATTCGATCTCCCTGTGGTCATCCGTGTGGACCAACTGTCACACGCTTACCCTGCCGGCGCAGCGCAATCCCGCCCCGCGCTCGACCATCTCTGCCTGCAGGTTCAGGAAGGACACACCCACGCCCTGATCGGCATGTCCGGCTCCGGCAAATCCACCCTGCTCCAGCACCTCAACGCCCTCATCCGTCCCCAATCCGGGCATGTGACGGTGGGGCCTTATCACCTCAACGATCAAGACCTGGATACCCGCGCGCTCAGGCGCATGGTCGCGCTCACCTTTCAGCAGCCGGAAGACCAGATCTTTGAGCACTATGTCGGCGACGAGATCGCCTATGGGCCCCGTAATCTGGGCCACGATGGCAGGCTGGCGGACGTTGTGCGGGAAGCGATGCGCGCGGTTGGGTTGGATTTTGACACCTACAAGGATCGCCTCACATCCGAACTCAGCGGTGGCGAACGGCGCAAGGTTGCGCTGGCTTCCATTTTGGCGGTCCGTGCGCACATTCTCCTGCTCGATGAACCGCTGGCCGGGCTCGATCCGCAATCGCGCCGGCAAGTTTTGCGCCTGCTGGGCACACTCCATCAATCCGGCAAAACCCTGCTCATCTCGACCCACCAGTATGAGGAACTGGGCGCATCCTTCAATGCCATCAGTCTCCTGCATCAGGGAAAAGATATCCTGCATGGCGCCCCGCAGCACGTCTTCTCCCAGCAGGAAATCTTGGCCCCAGCCGGCATCATACCGCCCTTCCATACCCAAACCGCGCGTGCGCTGCGCAATCAGGGCTGGCCGATCCAGGCCGCCATCGCAGATCAGGCAGCGTTGGATGCAGCATTAGACCGCGTGATCCAGGGGAGGCCTGATGGCATTCTTTGATAATCTCCAACGCGTCTCGGTCGGGCAGTATATTCCATCCGCGTCGCCCGTCCATAAATTGGATCCGCGTACCAGGATCACCATCTTCTTAATGTTCATCATGGCCGTCACGCTCAGTCCATCCGTGCGCGGACTGCTGGCAGCCATCCTCTTTTCCATCCTTTTATTGCTCTTCAGCCGAATCTCTCTGCGGGATGCCTTCAGCAAACTGCGCGTGCCGCTGCCGCTCATCCTCCTGCTGGCGTTGCTGCAGCTTTTCATCTCCCGCCATGCGCCCGGTGATAAGGAGGTGTTCTCGTTTTGGGTGCTTAATCTGACTGAAACCGGATTGCGCGCGGCAGCTATGTTGTTCATGCGTTTTGTTGCGCTGGTATGGTTGTTTACCACTGCCGGCGCCACTATCTCCACCATCGATATGATCTATGGAATTGACCTGCTCTTTATACCGCTGCAGAAGATCGGCATTCACCCCCACTCCCTCACCATGACCATCCAGATGATGCTGCGCTTCATCCCTTACCTGATTTTCAACGCGGAAAAGATCGCCAAATCACAGGCGTCACGCGGTGCCAGCTGGGATGATCCCCACGGCGGGGCCTTTCAGCGCGCCAGGCAAATTCTGCCGCTGATCGTCCCCCTTATCAGCACGAGCCTGCAGCAGGCGGACACACTCGCCAGGGCAATGGTCGCGCGCGCTTATGGCGCTTCCAATCGCCGCACGGGATTACGTGAATATCATCTCACGGTTAAGGATGTGCTCTTTACCTTGCTGTGTGCGGGAGCTGCGTGTGTGATCCTTTTCCTCCCCTGAGGACATACCTAATCCAGATCCGCTCCACTTTTATTGCGGTTGGGGATCTTCCAATACGCGGCGATCACAGCGGACGTGATCACAGCGGAGACGAGCATCTCCGGCAGCCCATTGGCCACCGCCACCCCGCCCAGTACCGGCCAGGGCACATACCCGAGTAGGCCGATCATCCCCAATACCAGTCCGGTGTTGGTCAGGCTTCCCACCGCCCCGCTGATGGACAATGCGGCAAGCGGCCATTTTCCAAACGCCTTTGCTGCCAGCCAGGCAATCGGCCCGATAAAAAGGCGCGGCAGAACCGCCAGCAGCGGGTTGGTGAACCACACATCCGTGGGCCCGGTCGGCGCGACCGCGGCCTGGATCATGCTGAAAACGCCAAAGATCAACCCGACCAGCAAACCGGAATAAGGCCCGGCAATGACTGCGGCAATGATGACCGGGATATGCAGGATCGTTAACGAAACGCCGCCGAACCAGGGGATGAAACCGATCCGCGTCCACCCCAATACAACGGCGATCGCCGCCATCAGCGCTGTGATCACCAGTTTTCGGGTCTTATCCATTTGCTTGTCCATGCGCACCTGTATTTGGTTTTTTTAATAGAACCATTATATCGCTTTCGATTTGGATATAATAAGTCCGATTATCAATTAACAACAAGAATGCCTGAAAGCAATAGATGATTCCAGATGACCATTAAACAGGAAAAACGGAAAATGGATTATGAGCACAAGACGGTCAACGCCATGATCGCTTTGTATTGCCGTAAGAATCACGCGTTTGAGCATGGTATCTGCCCGGATTGCAGCGATCTCAGTCAATACTGCCGCGACCGTTTAGAGCGCTGTCCCTGGGGCGCAGGCAAACCGGTCTGCGCCAAATGCCCCATCCATTGCTACGCGCCGGCCTATCGCGAGCGCGTCAGGCAGGTCATGCGTTTTTCCGGACCGCGCATGATCTACACCCACCCCCTGCTTGCCATCCGCCATCTCCTGCACCAATGCCAGCCCGCGCCGGAGGTTGATTAGGTCATGATCAAACCCATTCGTTTGGAGAATACCCTGATTTTATGAAAAAATTCCTGATCGTCCTCGGTTTCTTATCCTTAATACTGGGAATCATCGGAATAGTGATCCCACTTCTGCCTACCACGCCCTTCCTCCTGTTAGCGGCTGCCTGCTTCCTGAAAGGGTCTGACCGTATGTACCGCTGGCTGATGAACCACAAACTGTTTGGTGATTACATCCGCAACTTCCGCGAACACAAGGCCATCCCGCTCAGGACAAAAATTTTCGCCATCTCCCTCCTTTGGATCACGATTCTTTTCTCGATTTTCTTCGTGGTTCGGTTGATCTATCTGCGCGTGTTGCTTGCTGCCATCGCCATCGCGGTCACGGCCCACATTTTGCATTTCAACACATTAAAATCAGAAAAATAACACTTCATTCAGACACAATACTTCCATTTTGCCTGAATCGTATTGACCGCCATTGCTCCAAATTAAAGCATGCTTGTTGTGAAATTAATCCTATACGATCCATTTTCTGTGCACATTCCGTAAACTGACTACAAAAAGCAGCACACAGAAAACCGTGATCGCGATGAAATCCAGCCACAACGGCAGCATATTCTCAGAGAGGATCGCCCCATGCAGGATATCCGTGCCGTAAGTTAGCGGGAGCGCATAAGCCAGCGGACGCAGAAAATTGGGTAGGTTGGCGATCGGGAAGAATAACCCGCACAAGAAGATCATAGGGAAGCGGATGAAGTTGGAAAATGTCTGCGCCTCAAACACTTCGCTCACCGATACAGCAATAAATAACCCCATGAAGGTGGAGGCGATCGCGATCAGCAGGATCGCCGCAAGGATACTCCCCCACTCAAAACCGGATAATTGAGTAAAAAAAGCCGCCATCCCAATCGGCACCAGCGCGTTCATCATCCCGAATAATATCGCCCCGCTGGTCTTTGCCAGCATCAATAATTCCAGCGATATCGGTGATAGCAACAGCCGGTCAAAGGAGGCATTCTTTTTTTCAAAGGTGACTGTTACTGCCAGCATCGAGGTTGTCCCAAACAAAATCGAGATCGATACCACCCCCGGCAGCAGCGATCGAATGCTGTCCAGCCCCTGTCCGGATCGGATGAAAAACATTCCGGTCCAGGCCAGCGGAAAAATGATTCCCCAGCTGATATTCGGTGGTTTTAAATAATATGCGCGAATATCTTTCAGCAGAATATTGAAAAAAGCAGTCCATTTTTTCATCGAGATCATCCTTTTCCATTCCGGCTGTTTTCCATTTCTGCTTTCTCTAGACCGGTCACCTGAACAAAAACATCCTCAAGCGAAGGGACGATGCGCCTGGCATCGAGCACTTCTGCTCCGCTTGCCTCCAAATGGTTGATAAGTGGGGCGACAGCAATCGTCGTTTTTGCCCGAAACCGCATCGTTTGGCCGGCTCGCGTTTCAACTGTGTATTCCGGGAATTTTTCCGCAACGCTGCTCTCTGCTTTTTCGCTACCGGATAATACGCTGATCTCCAATATATGGTCATTTTTGATAGGCTGCAGCAATTCCGAAACCGGCGCATTCCGGATGATCCGCCCATCTACAATGAAAGCGATCCGGTCGCATAATCTCTCGGCTTCTTCAATGTAATGGGTAGTCAGGAAGATGGTCGTCCCGCTGTTGTGCAGATCAGATATCATGGTACGGATCTGCCGCGCACTGGCAACATCAATTCCGGTGGTTGGTTCATCCAGGAATAAAAGTGGTGGGTTATGGATGATCCCTGCTGCGATCGTCAATTTGCGTTTCATTCCTTTGGAATAGGTTTCAAACTTACGGTCAGCAGCAGCGTTTAAGTCAAACATATCCAGCAGATCCCGTGCTCTGATACGGCGTTCTTCCCGATGCATGCCATACAATGACGCGCAAAAAACAAGGTTCTCAAAACCGGTCAATTCAGGATAGAGATTGCTCTCATCCGGCACCACCCCCATCAATCGCTGCGCATTTTTCGGTTCCTTGCTGATATCCACGCCATCAATCCATGCTGTGCCGTCTGTCGGCCGTGCTAGCCCCGTTAACATCTTGATTGTGGTTGTCTTGCCAGCCCCATTTGGCCCCAGAAAACCAAACAACTCTCCCTTGAAAAGGTCAAACGTAACCTGATCAACCGCCTGCACATCATTGAATTTTTTGGATAATGCCTCAGCGGCAATGATTCTCTCCATCTATAAAAATGCTCCGTTAGAAATATATGTTTCAGTCAGTAAATCCGCGCCATCCTGGTTGCCCTCCCGCTCAAAATATTCTACTCCCAAAAACAGCTGTTGCGTTGCTTCATCCTGCGCGAGAATTGGCGAACTTTGCGCCTGTGTCCGGTGGCACATGATCGCTGCCTTTTTCTGGCGCCAGACCGGAAGCGCATCAATCACAACTGAGATTTCATTGTCCGGCGTGCTGTGCAGTTGGTCCATTCCCAGCCGCTTCGCTATCGAATCCGGCACTGCCAGATAGTAAAGCGACTTCAAGAAAGGATTTCCGGTTTTCATTCGCTCAAAAACTGCCTTCGTGCGCGCGCTGGCTGCGCAGTGGTCACAGTGGCCGGATAATCCATCCGCTGGCCATGTGATGATCACTTCCGGCCGCAGTGATTGGATCTTCTCGGCAATGACAGCTTCAACGCAGCTTCTATCGGATTGTTCCAGACCTCCATCCTGAAAATCAAAAACGCTCGGTTCATCCAGTCCCAGTGTTCTGCAAGCGCAGCGCAATTCCTCTTTCCGAATCGCGCCCAATTCTTCTGGTTGGCAGATCGGCGGCTCACCGCATGAACCCGCCTGTCCGCTCGTCAATGAAACCACATGCACCCGCGCCCCCGCTTGGGCTAATAATGCCAGCGTCCCCCCGCAACGGAATACTTCATCATCCGGATGGGCAAAGATACACAGGCATGCGCGCTGGGACGATCCGTCATCCTGGTTTGTTGTCATCGATATCCTTAAATTACTCTCAATCCGCTCTCATAGCGTCAATGGTCACGGCATATGCAACCACTAACACAACCATCCAGCTCTTTCCTGCCATTCATCCTTCTAATCTTTAATCGATCGAGCCAAACGCAGCGCATAGGTCACTGCCAGCCCTGCCATGAATCCAATCCCGATATTGGTGATTACCGAAATCAACGCCGAACCGATCGCCAGGCCCAGTTCCATCCCTTTCAGTTTGCGCATCGGCAGCGCCAATTGAATCGCGACCATCAACATCATCCCCGCGATCAGCGCCATTGGGAAGTGCGTCAGGATTTCCGCGATCGATTGGCTCAGGAACAGGCCGATCGCCAGCTCGATCACTCCTTCCATGATGGATGCCCCGCCCGTCCGCGCGCCGAAATAATACTGCCCGGCCAGCCCGCCCGCGCCATGGCAAATCGGCATGCCCGAGAAAAGCGATCCGATCGCGTTCATCACGCCCATGTTCAGCATCAATTTTCGTTCTTCCACCGCTTTCTTCGGGAAATAATCCCGGATAATGGCCGCCGGGGCGATGACCGCGTTGGTGATCGATAGCGGGATTTGTGCGAATCCGGCCAGCAGCATCGCCTGCCAGATGTCATTCAAGCGCGGCAGCGAAACAGATGGCAGCGTGAATGCGGGTTGCAGCGTGGAAGGCATCTTTCCCTCAAGGGCGATCATCGCAAAACCAACCACCATCAGCACGATCGATGCTGGCGCATATCGGTTTTGCCGCAATGCCAGCACGATCGCGATCGCAGCAATTCCCAGCAGCGGAGCCGGCCGCATCCATTGCAGCGCCTGCCAGCCCAGCGTCAGCGCCAGGGCAAGTTGCACCCCGCGCACCAGGAAATCCGGCGTGATCCGGACCAATTTCTTCAGCAACCCGCTAATGGATAGAATGATCCATAGAATTCCCAATCCAAATCCCGAAGCATAAATGAGCGAGGGCTCCCACTGCTGTGTGATCGCTGTCACTGCAATGATCTTTTTTGGCTGTAAGGGCATCGGTAAACGGTAAATCAGGCCCAGCGCGATGTTGGTCAACCCAAGCATGACAAACAGCCCGGCCGGATCCAACCCGTTGATGGCAATATAGCTCACCGCCAGCGGGAACAATGTCCCAAAATCCCCCATCGACCCCGCCAGTTCACGCAGGTTGAATTCATAATCACGATATTCTCTGTTAGGTTTACCGTCTGAAGTCATCTGATAATTACCTGTGCCTCTTTTAATCATATCCTGCTTTTCACCATCATCAGCTAACCCAATCATCCGATGTTGTTTTGGAAAAGCACGATCCTTAATAACCCATATCGTTACATCGACCCCAATGCTTCTGGCTGAGACCGCATTTTACTGTTGATTTTTCAATCTTCATAGATACAATTAATCTAAATGATATTCAAAAGTAAGGATTCAACACGCAAAATCAGCAAACACCCCGTCGAGGGTGTCAGCGGTGTTTACTTCGGCAAAGACCGTTTCCTGCGCGTGGTCGAACAACCCGCCGGCCGTCCGGAATATGTCTCCAGCATCTCCAACACTGCCACCAAATTTCAGCTGGCGGATAAATACGGCAATATCGGCCTCATCGCCCACAATTACCTCGGTGGTCGCCTCTTTCATGATGTCAACCTGGGTGATGATATTCACGTCATGGATGGCTATGGGCATACCCGCGTCTATAAAGTCAGGGAGGTGCTGCAATATCAGGCCGTCAATCCGCGCGATACGCGTTCAAACTTCATCGATCTCAAGACCAACCAGCTCTGCACCGCTTCCGATGTTTTCAAGCGCGTATACCAGGGGAAGCATCATGTGATCCTGCAAACATGCATTAAGAAAGGCAATAATGAAGAATGGGGGCGTAAATTTATCCTCGCTTACCCGGCAGAAAAAATAAACAGCCGTCGATAACACACACTTAACACAGGTTTAACCATTATTCAGGTATCATACATAAATAGAAATTATCTAAGGAGATTAACATGACCGATAAACTGAAAGCCAAAGCGATCCGCGCCTGGACGATGTACGACTGGGCCAACAGCGCATTCGCCACCACCATCATGGCGTCCATCCTGCCCAACTACTTCAGCATGTATATCGCCACCGATGCCGCCCTCACGCTATGGGGTTACACCGTTGCCATCGGCTCCCTCATCGCCGCAGTCATTAGCCCCGTGCTGGGCGCTATTGCGGATTTTCGTGGGTCAAAGAAATCATTCATGGCTTTCTTTGTCGCGCTGGGTGTAATTTCCACCGCGCTCATGTACCTGGTCGATACCCCCGATGATTGGCTCCTGTGCAGCATCCTCTACATCCTCGGTACGATCGGTTTCGCCGGGTCGCTCGTCTTCTATGACGCCCTTCTGCCGCATGTCGCCAATGATGATGAGATCGATGAGGTTTCCTCGCGCGGTTACGCCATGGGTTATATTGGCGGCGGCTTGCTGCTCCTGATCAATGTCGCCATGATCTTCGTCGGCCCCGGCATCTTCCTGCCCAACATGGATGGCGAAGAAGCCATCAAACTGATGATGCGCCTCAGTCTGGCCAGTGTCGCCGTCTGGTGGGCAATCTTCTCCATTCCCATCTTCCGCCATGTCAAAGAACCCGTGCGCAAGATCGAGAAGAGCGAAGAGGGTATGAACGTCCTCACTGTCGGCTTCCAGCGATTCTTTAATTCACTGAAAGAAATTCGTAAATTCCGCGACCTGTTCCTGTTCCTGCTTGCGTTCTTTGTCTATGCCAATGGTATCGGCACCATCATCACAATGGCGGTCGCATTCGGTTCTGATCTCGGGTTCGGCTCCACCATCCTGATCGGTACACTGCTGCTGGTGCAGTTCGTGGCAGCGCCATTCGCCATCCTGTTTGGCAAGATCTCCAAAAAACTGGGCGTTAAAAAATCCATCTACCTCGCCCTCATCGTTTACACAGGCATTTCCATCATCGGTTATTTCATGAGCAAAGAATGGCACTTCATCCTGCTTGGCTTCGCCGTCGCCACAGTGCAGGGCGGCGGGCAGGCCCTCAGCCGCTCGCTCATGGGCACTCTCCTGCCTAAAAGCAAATCAGCGGAATTCTATGGATTCTTCAGCGTTTCCGAAAAATTCAATACTGTCATCGGCCCGATCCTCTTCAGCGTTATCAACCAGGTCACAGGCAACAGCCGCCTGGCGATCATTTCACTTGTCATTTTCTTCATCGGTGGCATTCTGCTGCTCTCCAAAGTGAACATTGAGCGCGGAGTGGAAGTGGCAAAGGCGGAAGACGCAAAAATGGTGACGGTGGAATAGAATACAAATCTTGAGCTAAGGATTTAGAATGATGGCAGAAGAAATGAACGAATTGGATAAACCCCTTTCACCTTTCCTCATCGCCATCATTCCTTTTTATACTGCGTTTTTCATCGGCCTTTTCCTTTTTCCGATCGCACAGGATTGGGGTTGGCTGCAAGCCTGGCTCGTGGTGGTCGCATTTAGTCTCATTTTAGGCGTAGGCTATTATCGCATAAACAAAGAAAACCCGCGCGTGCTGCGTAACCGCATGAAGCTGAAAAAGAAAGGCCTTACGGAAGCCACCAAAAAATCAGCGGGGTCAGACCGCTTCATCATGCCCATCATGTCCGCTGGTTTCTTTGCTGCCCTGCTCCTGCCATCGCTCGGCCGGCGTTTCGGTTGGCCAGAATTACCGCTGTGGCTGTCTCTGATCGGCCTTTTGATTTCCTGCGCGGGTACCACGCTCGTACTGATTTCCATGTACCAGAACGCGCATGCATCCAAGATCCTCGATATCAACCAGGAACAGCAGCTGATTGACACCGGCCTGTATGGCAAAGTACGCCATCCGCTCTACGCGGGTGCTGTCTGGATGATCCTCGGCCTCCCGGTCGCGTTGGGTTCATATTGGGGCCTCATCCCTGCACTGATCTCCTGCTTCTCTCTGGTATGGCGCATCGAATTTGAAGAGGATATGCTGCTCAAAGGCATGCATGGTTACGCTGCATATCGAGAACAGGTGAGATATAAACTCTTTCCCGGAATTTATTGATCAAGGCACCCTTGCACAGACAGCTTACCAAGATCGGCAGCATTCTGGCCCTGTCTATAATTTGCGGTGCTGCCGCCTGCACTCTCAACCCCATGCCAGATCTTTCCACCCCCGCCCCTGCCGAGGAACAACCTGCGCCAGGCCGCGCTGCGGATGAGAGAATCGTTCTCCCGCCGTCATCGCCTCCCCCTGTTGCCAAATCGGATGGCGCAATTCCCTTGATCTTCTCGCACGACGGCGCGCCGGATGATATCGCCGCCATGATCTATCTCACCAACCATCCCGATATCAATGTGATCGGAGTCATCCAGAGCTACGGCGAGCAGCGCCCCACCCGCTCACTGGATGAGTGGCAGCGCTTCATCTATGACGTCCTGGATTACGACAGTGTCCCCATTGGCGTCGGCGCGGTCACCCCTCTCGATCCAGCCGGGAACCAGTTCCCCGAAACCTGGCGCGCCGGTGCGGATGATTTTTGGGGTGTGCCTCTCCCTGATGCGTCATCCGCTCATGATCATTATCACGGCGTGGACCTCATCATCCATCTCCTCACCAGCGCCTCAGACCCGGTCACCCTGCTCGTCACTGGCGCACAAACCGATATCGCCCTTGCCCTGCAAAAAGAGCCGGCCATCGCAGAAAACATCGGACAAATCGTCATCATGGGCGGCGCGTTCAATGTCCCAGGTAATCTTGGGGAAGCGTCCGGCCATGCGCATAACACCGTCGCCGAATGGAATATTTTCGTCGATCCGCTCGCCGCCAAACAGGTATTCAACGCCGGCATTCCCATCACCGTTGTCTCCCTCGATGGCTCTGATGATCTGCGTATCACGCAGGATGACCTCGACCGCCTGGCTGCTTCGGATGCGGTCGGAGCGGATGTCCTGCGCGCGCTCTGGCAGCGTTCCCTCGGCTGGTCGGATGGACCGTTCAAGATCTGGGATGTCGTCGCCGCAGTTGCCGTCATCCATCCGCAGTATTTCACCTGGGAGTATGATGCCCTCGATGTCATCGCCAAACCCGGCCTCACTCACGGCCAAACGATTGCCCTCGGTATCGGTTCTGCCAGCGCACGGTATTCTCGCGCAGCGGATAACGATGCCATCCATGCTCACATATTCACCATCCTGCAATAACTATCTCTTAAAGCGCTTGGCAAATGAGCTGTGCATGGAAACCAAAACATCCATATTGCGTATATCTTGATGAAAATTCAAGTAATCATAAGACAAAATAGGAGTAAAAAAATGGTAGAAAATAAAGAATTACAAACCATAGATTACGCGGCACGATTAGAGATTGATTATCCCCAGCAACTTGACCGTCTGTCAACGTTCTTCCGGCTTTTCCTTCTCATTCCGATCGGCATCATCCTAGCGCTCGTATCCGGCACAGGCGAAACGGTCAGCAATACCGTCTTCCTGGACCAGGCCGGTAACGTCATCCGCAGATCAAGCGAATCAGTAGGCGGCATCGCCAGCGGCATCATGCTTGCAGCAGCGCTGATGATCCTTTTCCGTCAAGTCTATCCGCGCTGGTGGTTCGATTTCATGCGCGAACTCAGCCGTTTCCAAACGCGTGTGGGTGCTTACGCCATGTTGATGACTGACCAGTATCCCTCAACAGTTGATGCGCAGACCGTGCATCTCGAATTAGATTACCCTGATGTGAAAAACGACCTTAAACGCGGTATGCCGCTTGTCAAATGGTTCCTTGCCATTCCGCACTATTTCGTCCTCGTTTTTCTTGGAATCGCCGCGTTCTTCGCGGTGATTTTCGCCTGGTTTGCCATTCTGTTCACCGGCAAATACCCGCAGGGATTATTCAATTTTGTGCTTGGTGTCATGCGCTGGGGTTTGCGCGTCAATGCCTACGCGTTCCTCTTGATCACCGACCAATACCCTCCCTTCAGCCTGAATTAGGCATTCAGTTATTGACATCCAAAAGCCTCCGGCAGCTGCCGGAGGCTATTTCTGATCGAGTTCGATTTTCCATCGCGAACAGTATGACCAGTGAAAACGAATATCACACTGAACAGCCTCAAACCGCCCGCATTGTTTGTTTATTTCCTGCTATTAAATTGTTGCAAAACAATCGCTAAATGCTGCAACCATCCGCTGCAGCCCTTTGCTTCGGTGATGCGGGAAGCGTTCTTTTTTAGCCACAGATACAGGTCTGTCGCCGTGCGGCCGGGAAATTCGGTCAAAACCCTGGCCTGGCGAATGTCTTCAATCGCGGGCAGATACACATTCTCCACCCAGCTTCTGACCGCTTCCTCAAACCTAATGTCACGTTGCTGCTCCAATCCCAGATAGTATTGGTGCACACGGATATGCTCATACAGGATCGGATAGCGCCCAGGCACGGAAACCGAAAAATCGAGGTCAGGATATAAGCTGTCCAATTTCGTCTCTTCCATGAATTCTGCCCGTTCCGCTTTCAAGATCACCTGGTCCAGGTCGTCGTCCGGTGTGATATCGATATTCGAGCGGAATGCCTGCACATTGGCTTCGATCGTCTCCATCCCCATCTCCCTCGCGATCGATACGCGGTGGTTGCCGTCCAGCACGAAATACACATTGCTGATCTTATAAACGTCAATCGGCGGCAGTCCTTCTTCTTCCTGCGCCACCTTCAACCGGATCCAACGCTGCGCGTCACTGTCTGTCAGCGGCAGGAACTCTTCATTAAAATCCTGGTAGCGCCCCACACTGCCCACGATCGCATCCAGCGGGATATCATCGCGATATTGGCGGTGCAATCCGTACGCCTTCACTTTCTGCCGCACCGCATCATACGATATCAATTCCTTTTTGCTGCCAGTGATAGCGCCCATCAGCGCCTGCACCTTCGCTCTGCGCCGGGCACGCTCAAATGCCTGTTGTGCTTTTACGAGGTTCGCATGCTGCTCCGTCATTTTTTCCTGCCGCCCTTTCCACCTTTGCCTGAGCACGCATGATCATAGTTGATCTTTTGATAGGTGTATGTATTGATGATCCGTGTTCTGCCCAATCGTGTTTCTGTTCTTCGCCGCTGATATACCCGCACATGTCCATGCAGGTGCAGGTCAGGTTGAAAAGTCTTGATCAGCCAGCGGATCGAGGCAAACCCCCGGTGCGGCAGGTCATCCTGATCATGGATGCCCTCCGGCGGAGAATGTGTCACCAGGATATCCAGGTACCGCCCATGCACCACCTTGTTCCATAACAGCCGCGGAATCATCAACACCACCATCCTCCACATCTGCTGCTCGGAATACATCTGATCGCCCTCACGGTAGCGCATGCTGCCTTCCAGGCCGGCAAAAAGGATACCGTCATGCATCACCACACGCCGGTGCAGGTCCACCGCCCCCATCGGTCCGCGCCGCTCCTCCTCCATTCCCATTTCAACCCGCGGGTCATGGTTGCCGCGCACGAACAAAACCGGTGTGTTCAATGCGTCTGCGATGAACTCAAGATAATAATATGGCAGGTCGCCGCACCCGACCACCACATCTACATCAGTGAACAACTCCTTAGTCGCTTCGCTGTAAAGCGCTTTCTTGACCACATCGCTGACCGCTAATATTTTCATCCACGCAATCCTATCCTACTCACTCACAAAACCATCTTAGCAAAACTTTGACCTTAATTGTAAGTCTAACAATAAAAAATCCCCCGTAAAATCCGGGGGATGATGTTTCTTTGCATTAAAAATGATTGATGTTAGATCGCCAGCACAGCCACCCAGCACAGCGCAGACACGATCAGCGAGACCGGGTAATAGACCGTATTGCTGATCTTACGCACATCCGCGTTCCGCAGGCGGATCACCAGTGGTGCGACTGCCCCGCCGATCACCGCCGCCAGCAGACCGCTGCTGAAGATCACCGGCAGATACGGGAACAGATTCGCCAGGTGGAAACCAGCCGTGGATAAGGCTGCCGTCAGGATCTGCGAGACGATGTAGCCCGTCACATACACGCCATACGAAAGCACCACCCCGCTGCTCACCTGTAGCGCCAGTGGAAAATCTTCATTATCCGCCGGTGTCAGCAGCGGATACAGCATCTCAAAGATCAGCCCCTCTGCCATGATGGCGATCGCGGAACAGATATGGCTGGCCGTGATCGGGTTGAACAGGCGCAGGAATCCCGCTACCAGTCCCATCCCCAGCTGCATGCCGCGCGTCTTGAAGGTTATCCGGCTCAATAACATCAGCCCCAGCGCAAACACACCGGTCAGGATCGCGCCAGCCGGCAGGTCATACACCCGCAGCCAGTCGCCGATCACGATCTCCGCGAACCCCCACAACGAACCCAGCAGCAACGTGCCGGTCAGTATTTTCCCTTTTTTCATCTTCGATCCTTCCTTAGATCGCGATCACCACCGCCCAGCATAGCGCGGATAGCGCCAGTGTAAGCGGATAATAAACGCTATTCTTGACTTTCTGCACATCAAATTCACGCAGCAGGTAAACCAGCGGGGAAACCACACCGCCGATCACCGCGGCCAGCAGCCCGCTCGCCATGATCTGCGGCAGGAAAGGCAGCAGATCCGCGAGGTAAAAGCCAGCAGTCGAGAAAACCGGCGTGAGCACCTGGGTGATGACATACCCGCCCACGTACACACCATAGGTGATGACCACACCCAGGCTGGTCTTCATCACCAATGAAGTACGCTCTTCGCTGTCTGTTGAAAGGGCGAGCCACATCAACTCAAAAATGAGCCCTTCCGCCATGATCGCGATCGCCGAGCAGATATGGCAGCTGCCGAACGGATTAAAGAAACGCAGCAGCCCGGCCACCACGCCCATCCCCAGCTGCATCCCTTTGGTTTTAAAAAGCAGCCGGCTCAGCAGCATCAACCCGAACGCAAACACACCAGTCATGATCGCGCCTGCCGGCAGGTTCGCGGATCGCAGTGCTGAACCGATGATGCATTCCGCAAATCCCCACAATGAACCGAATAATAGAACTCCCGCAAATAGTTTTCCTTTTTTCATCATTACTCCGCTTTGATCTCAATAATATCTTTTACCTGAAATGCTTTGGCCAGGTCGGAGAAAACCGACATTAATTCTGGCGTCAGGATCCCGTTCTGCATGTTTTCCCAGGTGACAGTCTTCTGGTATCCATCTGCCGCGATCAGGGTATATTGCTTTGCCTCCGGCGCAGCAACACCCGCGCTGATCACCACCTCGCTCAGCGCAGCGCCGCTATATTCCCCCACCGTTCGCTCGCTGCCCATCTCCATCAGCTCGTTAGAGCTGTAAGTCGTGCCGTTGATTTCCACGCTGCCCGCGTCGCTCTGCTGCAAATATCCATAAACCGAAGCGCCGATCGCAATCAGTAAAACAACCGCCGCGATGATTGGGACCCATTTGTTTTTTGTCATAATCCGATCTCTCCTCTCAATCATGATGATCCTGATGGATCGTGATTATTATAATGCGGACTCTTCAATTGTCGCATTTAATTTAGATCTTTTTTCCCGCTCCCCCACTTCCTATTGCGCCCGCTCCTGGCGTGTTGCTATAATAAAAGCACAGGAAACACACCTGTCAACCTCCCTTCAACACTGCAACTGACTTACCAAACTATAAACCAGACGAATAGAAAGGAATAGATGGTATGGATATCCTCACCCAGCAAGCCCTGCAGCAACTGATCAGCCACTCCAACGGCAGCCACCTCTCGATCTTGATGCCGACCCACCCGGCCGGCAAAGAGAAAGAGCAGGACCCGATCCGCTTCAAGAACCTGTTGAAAAAGGCGGAAGAGACGCTCAAGGCCAGGGGCGCAAAACCCGCGCAGATCGAAGCCCTTTTGGAACCCGCCCGCCAGCTCACCCAGGATCCCTTCTTCTGGGAACGGCAAAGCAGCGGCCTGGCATTATTCTCCGCCGCGGGCATGTTCCGCACCTATCGCCTGCCCCTGCCATTTGAAGAGACCGCCGCGGTGGCGGACCATTTCCATCTCAAACCGCTGTTGCCCTACTTCGCCAATGACGGCCATTTCTTCATCCTCGCGCTGAGCCAGAACCGCATCCGCCTGCTGGAAGGCACGCGCCACACAGTGGAAGAGATCGACCTGGAGCTTTCGCACCCCAAACTGGCACAGGCCATGCGCGCGGACGCGTTCTTTGATACGGTGCAGGCACGCTCTGCGGGCAGAGGCTCTGTCTCCGGCGAGCACATCACCATGTTCCATGGCCACAACCCGAGCGACGAGGAAAAGAAGCGCATCCTGGGCTGGCTGCATACGGTGGATGAACAGCTGGGTGACTTCCTCAAAGGCCAAGCATCGCCGCTGGTGCTGGCCGGTGTGGATTCGATCGTGCGCCTGTATCGCCAGGCCTGTGGATATGGGCAGGTGGTCGCCCAGGCCATCTTCGGCAGCCCGGAGGAGATGCGCCCGGATGAACTGCACCACAAAGCATGGCCGCTGGTGGAGCCGATCTTCCAGCGTGAACAGCAGGAGGCGCTCGGGAAATTTGGCAGCCTTTCCGGCACAGACCAGGCGGTCGCGCAGATACGCCCAATCCTGGAGGCGGCGCGCCACGGCCGTGTGGATACGCTCTTCGTGAGCGCCGGAGAGAAGCTGTGGGGACAGCTGGACGAACACAGCGGGACGCTGCACATCCACCGTGAACCGGAAGCGCATGACCGCGACCTGCTGGATTGGGCGGCGGTAGAGACGCTCATCCACGGCGGGGCGGTGCATGTGCTCGCGGCAGCCGACATGCCCGAAGAGGCGTTGATCGCGGCCACCCTGCGTTACTGACAGATGGCAGGCAAAGCGCGGGCATTCTTCTTTCCCTGCCCGCGCCTGATTATATATAATGAAAGAAAACCCACCGCAGCGCGCGCCGCAGCCCGATTGAACAGACAGACCTGAAGGAGGCAGCTATGCATAAAGACCTGACGATCAACCTGAAAGACAGCCCCGGCACCCTGGCCGATATGTGCGATATCCTGGAGGAAGCCGGCATCAACATCGAAGGCATCTGCGCCGTGACCTATAAGGGCGAGTGCCCGATCCACATCCTGGTGAATGACGCCGAGGTGGCGCGGGCCGCGCTGGAGGCGAACTGGGTCGAGATCCTGGCCGAGAAGGATGTGATCCTGATCGGCGTCGAGGACCGGCCGGGCTTCCTCGGGCAGCAGGCGCGCCGCCTGGCGCAGGCGGGCATCAACATTGAGGTGGCCTACCTGACCACGCACAATACGTTGGCCTTCGTGGTGGACGACCTGGCCAAGGCGCGTGCGGCGATCACATAACCCAACCAAACCCGCGCGACCTGACAGAATTGGACAGAATTTGACAGTTTGGCGCGGGCAGGGGTGAGAAAGGGGGGATACGGAGGGGTTATTAAATGGTGAATAAAGATCATTAGTGTATTGACATTGAAAGAAAATGGGTGTATATACATTGTATATACCGGAGGCAGCATGATCAAATCAACCATCAAGAAATGGGGTAACAGTTTGGCGATCCGCATTCCAAGCGCATACGCGGATGAGCTTGGGTTTGACGAGAACGCCAACGTCTCGCTTGAAATCAGCGATGACCGCCTGATCATTCGGCGGGAAGAGACGCTGGAGGATATGCTGGCACAAATCAATGATGAAAACAAACATACGCTGGCAGACTTTGGCGAACAGCGTGGGCGGGAGATGATCTAAGATGGAAGCACCCAAGCGGGGAGACTTGATCACACTCGATTTCGATAACACGCAAGGCCACGAACAAGCCGGCTACCGGAGGGCGATCGTGATCTCACCATTGGCTTATAACCGGAAGACCGGGCTGGCGACTGTATGCGCAATCACCAACCAGAAGAAGGGCTACCCGTTTGAGGTGGATATCCCAAAAGGGCTGAAAGTGACAGGGGTGGTACTGTCGGACCAGGTGCGGACGATCGACTGGGAAGCGCGGCAATTCCGGATCGAAGACGAAGCGCCAGCAGAATGCACGCAAAAGGTAATGGACCTCCTTGCAAAATTAACCCAATAATCCGACCAACACATTCCAAGATGGGACGAGGTTAGAAAAAGTCAAGTTAGACATTGCGAACTTTCAGCCGTTGCGCCAATATTTCAGGGATTATCAAGAGGCATTAGGGCTAACCAAAAAGGCGATTATAGAAAAAATAGGGCAATGCGCAGACCATTGTTTCAGGTGGGTTTCTACTCAATGGGATTTACCAACGCCAGAAACATACGCAGAGCTTGACAAACTACCGCTGAAATATGAATTTATACGCCATGAATACGAAGACCTACGCCGCGAATATGCAGACCTACGCCGCGAATATGAAGACCAGCGTTACACATTCAACAACCAAAAAACACATAATAGCGTATGGAATTATGAAACATCAGGTAACGAATACCACCCGACACAGAAGCCGTTAGAACTGATAAAGAACATCATTAGACATTCAAGCAACGAGGGCGACACCGTTTACGATCCGTTTATGGGATCAGGCACAACAGGCGTTGCTTGCGTAAAAACCAACCGTAAATTTATTGGCGTTGAGATAGAGAAGAAATACTTTGACATCGCCATCAAGCGGATAAAAGAAGCGCAGATGCAACCGAATTTGTTTCAAATGACGGGCGGGTATCAGTCGGAGATCATCACTAAATAGCAAATGGTGACGCAAAACAACCGGGCAAATACACCAACATATTCGGTAGAACATATGTTTTAATTACCGTATGAAATGTAAAAACTGTGGCAAAGTAATAGATTATAGATCAGAGCGGTGCTCCACTTGCTCATCGTTAGCGCTAAAATATACCGATGATGGAATATCATATTTGTTTAGTCTTTATAAAAAGCAACACATAACAATACGCGAGTTGCTAAAATTGAAAGGCCTGCTCAAGGAAGAGGAAAATGATTGGAATAGGTTTAGAGAAAATGTAAAAATAAACCTAAAAAAGAATGGATTTGATGGCACTATCGAGCGTGTTAATAAAAGCAAGAAGGTTGGTTCAAGTAGACGAGCGGCATCTACAAAGGGGAAAAGAATAAAAGATAAGTATTCACATATTGATGTGTGTGAGATGTGTGGAAATAAGAATGGCGAAATGATCGCGCACCATATGCTGCCACATTCGTGGGGAGGTGATACAAACAGAAAAAACATAATATTTATTTGCAACGACTGTCACGCCGTCATCCATAAAAAACTTTCAAAAATACTGAGCGCCAACTTGCGCCATGAAATTATGCGTGAAAATAAAGATAGATATTGGAATATGGTAAAAGATATCTACAATAGATAAGCTGAAAATAACGCACAGACATATTAGCGGTTAGGAGCATAAGCGAAAATCCTGCACGCGCTTGACCGCGCTCCATTCTTGATGATCAAGGCCTGCCACCAGCTTACAGAGCCCATTGCGCGATGACAAAAAGCCAGCGCGGCGTATTCATTGTTGGGTTGAAAAGCGCAACCCAACCTTCCCCGCATGTCAGAAAATCTTGTTGGGTTGAAAAGCGAAACCCAACTACATCATGAAAAACAATTGGTGCGTACCCAAGGGTAGGCTTCGCACTTGGATGAAACCCAACGCACCCTACAGAAAATTATGGGGGAAAGAGGGGGGAAAACGGCGGAAAATGATTGCCTAATGAGCGGGGTTTCTGTATGATGGGGGGAGCGGGAAAAAGGAGAGGCACCCATGTTTGAGAACGAACTGACACCGCAGCAGGAGCAGGCGGTCGCGCTGGCGCTGAGCGGGAAGAAGGACGGGGAGATCGCGCTGGCGATCGGGACAAGCCGGCAGACGGTGAACACGTGGCGCAACCATGATGATGATTTCAGGGCGGCACTGGCGGCGGGGCGGGAGGCGCTGCGGGATGAGACGGCGGACGCGCTGCAGGCAATGGCGACGGAGGCGATGGGGGTATTGAAGGAAGCGATGCGGAGCGAGAACGAGTATGTGCGGCTGCGGGCGGCGGCAATCATTTTGAAGGCGTGCGAGGCACGGACACGGATCGCGAAGGAGAAGGGGGTGGACCGGGAGGCGATCGAGCGGCAGATCGTGATCGCGTCGCTGACGGAAGCACTGACAGATATGGGGAGGGTGGGGAAAAGGAGATAAGCTGCAACCAATTGGAAACCGAGTAGTACTCCTTCAATTGGACATTAGAACCCCCCTCCTTTCTCCTCCCCCCTCCCGAGGTGGGAGGATTTGTCTTTTCGTGGGTGGACCGGGAGGCGATCGAACGGCAGATCGTGATCGCGTCACTGACGGAGGCACTGACGGATATGGGGCGGGTGGGGAAAAGGAGATAATCGAAAACCTTTAGATGACCAAGAAATGTAGCCACATTCGGACAACAAAACCCCCTCCTTTCAAAACAAATGACCTTGCACTCTCCACTGGAGAGTGGCAAGCCCCCCTTTGAGAAGCGCAAATGGGGAGGATGGAAAAACGGAAGCGCTGAAAGAGATTATGCTCGCATATTTACACATTGATTTTTCTTTTTATATACGTATAATTACTTTAATAAGGTTGCGGAAATATTGCTCTCCAAAAAAGAATTCAGAAAAGATTAAAGTAACAGAGAGATCGAGCGAAATATTTTTTACAAATCAAATATAGATGCAGAAAGGGGAACCTATGAAGAATATGCGGCTCATTGTAGGAATCATCACAATCGTGTTGGTGTTGGTAATATTGTTTCAATCGTGCGCAGCTGGAATTAGCAACGTAATGTCTGGTGGAGAGGAAACGTCAGGTTTTACTGGATTCGTTTTTTCAACCCTGTTCCTAATCGCCGGAATTGTTGGCATATCCACACGAAAATCAGGAGGCAAAGGAGGTGCCATTACTTCAATTGTTTTTTACATCTTGGCGGGGTTAATAGGATTAGCAAATTACGGAAGTTTTGCAGATCTACAGATTTGGTCTATTTTAAGTTTTATATTCGCATTTCTTTATATTCTTTCAATCATTATTAAGAATAAGAATAATACTTAGAAATATTATCAATTTAAAAAAGGAGCTAATGATGAAAAAATTATTTGGTATTTTTGTTGCGTTGTGCATGCTAAGCGCATGCAGCACCGTAGAAGTGAATGAAAACCCGGAAATTGTGCATACACAAATTGCCCAAACTGTAATCGCTGATTACACCCAACAGGCACAAGCACAATTGGAGGCAACTCCGACTGATGAGCCAGCCCCAACAGAAGCTCCTCAGTTCGGAACAAGAAATAATCCAGTTCCATTAGGGCAGCCCATTGATCTTGTATATGACGGGATTGCGAATTTTCAAATGACTGTCTTAGAAATCCATAGGGGACAAACCGCATGGACAATGGTCAATCAGGCGAATATGTTCAATGACCCTCCCATTGACGGGATGGAATATATTGTTGCGAAAATAGGAATTAGATATCAGACGTCTACCGATCCAGATTATCAACTATCTATTGATGGATTTTCTTTCAAAAGCGTATCGATGAACCAAGTTGTTGAAACCCCTTCCATTGTTGACCCAGAGCCACGATTAGATCTAACCTTATTTCCTGGTGGAAATGGAGAAGGATTCATAACAGTAACCACCTATGTAGACGATCCGGCACCACTCATTGTGTATGAAGAATGGTTAAGCTTTAACAGTACACCGATCTACTTGGCGACGAACTAACCGCTCTTTTTTCAATTTAGAGAATTTAAAACAAGACCACAACAGGATGACTATTGCCTAAGGAACCTAGTAACTTTAGAATTATTAAAAAAAGTTAGCCTGAAAATCCTCTTTTAACACACAAAGGCCGCAATTAGCGGCCTTTAATGTTTTAGATAGGTTATGAATGGTATTGGCAGAGTCGATGCGGGAGAAAGGCGTTGACCGGGAGGCGATCGAGCGGCAGATCGTGATCGCGTCGCTGACGGAAGCACTGACAGATATGGGAAGGGTGGGGAAAAGAAGATAAATCCAAGAAATCAACTTACCCATTCAACCAATATATAAAGAATAATTTACAAATTTCTATGATGCGTTACTTGACAAGCGCAGGTGCTTTTGCTATGATGCTGTTATCACGATAAGAGGACTACCAAAGGGCAAGTTTATCTTCCCGCGGGAATGCCTCTTTTATTTTTTCTCCAGTTTACTTCTCAACAAATCGATCAGCACGATTGACGCGGCATAATCCCTTAACAGCGACGAATATTTTTTATTTGGCGCAAGGATCTTGTATAGTTTTTGATTGGTGTGAAGGTGCTCGATCAGGCACAGAAAATCACCATCCCCAGACACAATGATACATTGGTCGTATTTTGGGAATTGGATCATGGCATGCAGAACCAACTCGGCATCGACATTGCCTTTATAGGTGTCTTTATCCTTCCTATGGATTTCTAAAACAGGCTTGAAAACGAGGATGAAACCACATTCCTGGAGATGCTGATATAGACGGGCGTATTTGGGCACATACCCAATAAAAAGAAAAGCCTTGGTGACATTGTATTTTGTGCGAAGGTAATTTCTGAACTTGAGATAACCTATCTTCCAACCAGACGCGCGGACCCCGCGGTAAAGATTTTGACTATCGATAAACGCGTAAATCACTGGAGATTGGCCCGCCATTTTTTTCCTTGAATCCCTTTTATTACCCTATTGTATATCCAAAATTGAGAACGAACCATCGATAGAACAGGGTATGAAAGGCAGCAGGAAAGCCACTTAAACGGATGGTGGATTGATGATGCGGTAAAAAGCTCCTTTCATAGAGTTGCCTCACTTACTTCACTGTGAAAGTGGTTTTGAGGTGGACAGTAAACACGGGGCGAGAGACTGATATTGGAGCCATAGTTTTTCTGTGGTCATTTAGCTTTATTTTACCCCCCTCCTTTCTC
The DNA here is from genome assembly GCA_964612815.1 of uncultured Pelolinea sp. Lineage (GTDB taxonomy): Bacteria > Chloroflexota > Anaerolineae > Anaerolineales > Anaerolineaceae > Pelolinea. Next base: position 153,421 of record CAZTCV010000002.1, read on the forward strand.
GGAAAAGACCTTGCACCCTCCACTGGAGAGTGGCAAACCTCCTGAACCTTGGGGGAAGATGGAAAAGCGGTGAATTGGCGGGCGATGCGCTGACTGAGAGGGAGATCGCTTCGGCGGGTTTCACCCTCCTCGCGATGACATGCGGGCGGTGGCGTTGACGCAGATTGGATGGTCAAGGAGAGGAAATTGAATTGAACGATGAGGCTGAACACACGTAAACCCGGTGAAAAGTTTATATATAATCAAGGGAAAGATAACACGGGAGGAGAATTGAATTGCAAAGCGAACACACCAAGAGAATTGGCGAACGCGGAGGAAAGGGAGAGAAGACAGGCGATGCTTGCGGCGGCGCACATGACCGCGCTGCGGAAATACACTGAGGGTATCAGGAAGAGCACAGGGAAAGAGATACCTGATTTTGATCCCTGCGATGGCGGGGTTGACGCCGAGGCGCTGTTCCTGCTGGAAGCGCCGGGGCCGAAAGCGATCAAGACGGGCTTTGTTTCACGCAATAACCCGGACGCGACCGCTGAGAATATGCTGCGGACGCAGGAGGCGGCCGGGCTGGCGCGCGAGCGTACGATCTTATGGAACATCATCCCGTGGGCAACGCCGAAAAAAGCAGGTCTGCGCAGCGAGGTTGAGAAGGGGAAGGCGCATCTGGCAGCGCTGATCGGGCTGCTGCCGGAGCTGAAAGCGATCGTGCTGGTGGGATTGTCGGCGCAAAGAGCGAAAGCGGAGATCATGGCGATGACGGAGGCGGAAATATTCTGCAGCTATCACCCGAGCCCACTGAACGTGAACACGCGACCTGAGATGCGGCAAAAGATCCTGGATATCTTCTGCCATGCTCACGCATACCTTGAGAGAGGCAACTGAGCCGGACAGTGAAGAAACACCCAAAGCAGATCAAGGAGAAGAGATGGACAATGAAAGCATTTTCGGACATTTGGCATTAAGATTCAGCGCATCACCTGAGAACCTGGCAACCGAGGGATTGCGCTTCATCCTCGAAGGGTCGAACGCAGCGCATGACGCATTTGTTCAATTGCTGCGGCAAATCGCACCAGAGCTGCCAGAAACACTGACATTCCAAACACAGGCGGCCGGCGACGAGGGAGAGATCCCTGACCTGATCGGGCTGGACGCGGAAGGGAATGAGGTATTCCTGGGGGAGGCGAAATTCTGGGCGGGGCTGACGGGCAACCAACCGGTCAGTTATTTGCGGCGACTGGAGAAGAATAAAGGCAAACTGCTGCTTTTTATCGCACCCGGGACGCGCTTTGAAACGCTGTGGCCAGAACTGCTGATGCTGTGTAAAAAAGCGAAGCTGGAACACGAAGAAAACCTGACGGGAAAGAATTTGCGCGCGGTGGCATTTGGAAGCCAGGTGAAGATGGGAATGACGAGCTGGCGGGCGATCCTGAACACGCTGCAGGCGGCCGCAGAAGCGAACAATGAGCAGGGAACGGCATCTGACCTGGCGCAACTGCGGGGGCTATGCGAGCGGATGGACGCGAGCGCGTTTCTGCCGCTGAGGCAGGAGGAAATGGCATGTGAACACGGAAAGCGCATCGGGCATTACATCGACGTGGTGAATGACAGCATCGCTTATCTGGAATCCAAAGGGACGATATCCACCAAAGGGCTGCGGGCAACCACGCGAGCGGATGGGTGGGGAAGATACTTCAAGCACAAGAATTTTGGATGCATTCTGATGTTCAATTTTAAGTTATGGGGAGAAAAATACCCGACACCGATTTGGATAAACATTACCAACCGCATTAAAGAAAAAGGGAAGATGGAGTGGGTATACCTGCCAGCGACAGAGGAAAAGCTGAGGGCATACGGCCTGAAGGACCCGCTACCAATACAAAGAATAGGAAAAGAGATATTCATCCCAATCATCCTGCCAACGCTTGAAGAGAAGCAGGCGGTGGTGGCGGAAGTGGCCAGGCAGATGGAGACGATCTTCGCGCATTTATCAGATGAAGATCAAATCAGCGACGAAATATAATAGCACATCAGGGGGAGACGCGGCAGATCGTGATCGCGTCATTGACTGAAGCACTGACAGATATGGGGAGGGTGGGGAAAAGGAAAACGTAATTTGCTATACTATTAAGTGAGGAAAAAATGTTTATTAAGAATCTTCAACTAATAATTCCTAAGGAAATCGAAAGTTTCCCGAAATTAAAAGGGGAGGGTGAACCTTATCACTTCTTAAAATGGGATAATGACCAAACAACGAAAGAACCAATCTTGCGATATTGGTTTTGGAACAAAACAAAAACATTTAAAAATAGAAAAACTATCTACTTAAAAGAATTTGAAAAGTTGTTGAATAATTCAATTGAAAACTCTGTAATAACCAGAAAAAGCTTTATAGATACATGCCCAAGAACAAGCCAACCGGGACCGTGCGGATTTGCGGTCATTATAGCAATACTTACACACCTTTGTGTGGTAATTAAGGAAAAACCAGGAATGTACTCTATAAAAGGCAAATCAAGGTTACTTGATATTCTTAATTAATTTTTCACTCTCCCGAAAAATATTGTTTCTGATGTCACGAGAAAAGTTGATCGAGAAATTTCTTTCCTTCATCTTCGATATTACCCTCCACTGAAAAAGCTAAAGTCCGAATATTTATCCCCTGTAACTCCCCGTCAAATGGATTCTCTAATTCAGCAGGATAAACCAGAACGGCATTATTACATTGTTTTGCTACACTGTAGGAAACGATTTGATGAATATCAGGGCTTGCCGGTGAATCTGGAATTTTATATTTTGTATCAAGTACATAAATAGTTTTTCCAGTTTGTTTTTCGTTGATCACTACATCAATATTGAATATAATTTCACCTAGAGTTCCAAACTTCACCGTATCTTGAATTACAAGATCGTATTCATCAGGCAGGTTCTTTTTGAGCCATTCAGCAACAAACAACTCAAAAAGTTTTGCCATATCAATAAGAAAGGGCAGCATGAAATGATCGCCAATATTTATTGTCGGACCTGAATTTTCAAGGAAAAATCGACATAGCACATGCATCGGCTCGTAATCTTCATTTAATCGATGATATAACCTATTAATGCAATCCTTCGAGGAAAAAGGAAGCACTTCAACAAACCGCTGCATTTCTCGATACGCCTTTCGCACTATAGGAATGGTATTAGAGCTGCAGATTCCACTTCTAATCACAACAAACATTGTCCAAGCTAGCAGTTGATTATCTGAAATATCTTGTGTAAGCTCCTGATAATAGCTTGGTAAATTCACTCCCCAAGGTTTCTTGGCAATTTCCTGAAACTGAATCCGACCTCTTAAAAACGGGAGTTCCTCCTTTATATCAATGTATTGTCGATATAAACCCTTTGTCTTTCTATCAAGAATTCGCATTGCTAATATTCTTGCTAGTCTCTCATAGAATTCATCAAGTGTCTCAGCTTCAAATAATCTTTCAACAACCACCAACTTCAATCTATATGCGTACTCCAGCATCCTAAACAAATTCCCTATAGGCACTTTCGGATTGAGCTTGATCGTGATGTTTTCATCTAAAGGAATATAGCCGACCCACCCGTTCGAGGTCAACTCCCATTGGTTTTCAGTTCTCCAGCATGGCTGTTCAATGGAAACATATTTACCAAATTTTTGCCAAATAAATTTGGCTGTTTCCTCATGAAAATAATCAGCGGGGAAATATTTTGGTCGATATTCAGTTAGATCGATATTCAAACCTTGAAGAACCATTAGAGTAATTTTCCTTCAATCCTATCCCACCTGAAACTATTAACTTTTTCCGGTTGATCGAAAAAATACTCCTCTAAGTATGGTTCAATTTCCATTCTCCATATATCCTCTAAATAATCTTGGATCTTGCCCTGTTGGACAATGAAAAAGGAAATCCCAATTTCGAAATTTTTATCAGCTATCTGTTTATTAAGATCCTTTAAAACTTCGATAAGGGCAATAGGGTTAAACGATTTGTCTTCGTAAAATCTCTCCAATATTTCATATTTTGGCCCCAGTTCTAGAAAAGCAAATCGTCGGCGAAGCGCATGATCTACTAACGCTATCGATCTGTCTGCAGTATTCATAGTTCCTAATATAAAAACGTTTTCAGGTATTCGAAAAACACCCCCTCCTGACAATGGTATCTCACGATTGCGGTATTCTAGAAGATACATTAATTCACCGAACACTCTAGAAAGATTTGCCCGATTTATCTCATCAATAATCAAAACACATTTCCCATCTCGCAGTCGTACTTCTTTGCAAAAGTCTACAAATCTTCCTGGTACAAGAGGATAAACTAAGTATTTGCCATCTTCAGATGTTTTCGGGCGTATTCCTTGCATAAAATCTTCATAGGCATACGATGGATGAAATTGCACGAATTCAATAAACCCATCACCACCACCAATAAGATGTCTCGCCAAATGTTCCGCAATAAATGTTTTTCCAGTACCAGGAGGCCCAAACAATATTGCCTGACCTTTGCGCTCAATTGCACTTACCCATCGAGCAATTTGCTCTTCCCCTAAATAGGTTTCCTGTGCGCATTGTTCGAGGGTATAAAGAGGATTAATCTCTACATCATCTTTTAAACCCATTTCCAGGAATTCGTTTATTAGAGGCAGTGGATTATCATACATTGCAAGCAAAATCAATGGATAAACACGAAGGTAAGTTTCTAAACACAAATCAATTAGTTGTTGATTTGAATACTCCAACACCTCTGTTCTCGGAAGAACATACGTCACGTTAAAGTCAGCGGACTCTGGGTTTTTTAGGAACTCCTCAAAAGTTAGGTTTGTGTTTTCAACAATTTCACCAGCTGGTGTTATATCGTAGGAATCAGCAGAACCAAAGATTAGCCTTTCAGCTGCAAGTGAGTCCTTCAATAAATCCAGCAATTTTTGATTATTTTCTACACAATTCTTAATAAAACGCTGTTTGTATTCTTTCCCGTACACACCAATGTAGAAACCAAATTCAAGACGATCTTTATTTATCCAAATTGAAAGTTGAGGAGATCCGGCCCGATTTGCTCCTTTCGAATAAAACGCCCCCCAGAAGAAATCGTAAGCTCCACCTTTTCCAAAATCATTCTTATTTATTTGTGAGAATAACTTTTTTTCTGTTTCTAAAATTTCTCTTATTGAAAAAGGTAATTTTTGAGCTACCTGTGAATACATCAATTTAATTGGATCGAATAAATACCGCTTGAATCTTGTCTTGTTTTCTGCATAAAAGTCTTTTGTTGGATTTTGATGTAATTCATTTAGCAAACTAAAAGTATCAATAGTGATGTGTTTATCGGATGGATAACTAGTATAAGCCCCACCATGGTCTGAAATTTCAATGGGATTTAGTTGATCGAATTTCTGTTTATCGATCTCAATCAAAGTTCTTCTCCACCCACCCTCATTCACCTCTTTCTCTTGCAGATCAAACCACTCAACGGGAAGCTGATGGCCATGGCGAACACCTTGAGTAAAACTATAATCACCAGTAATCCTGCCAACACCCAACACTTTTGTAGTTCCCTGATTTGCAATAACAATATCACCAATGTTGATATTTCTAAATTTCCACACCTGATCCATGCCTGCTGTTGAATATTCAGACAATGATTCGGCTAGTTTGTTTTTCAATATTTCAAATTCTTCTTGGCTTGTATTGGATAAGTCACCAAGTTCATCCCATCCGATAGCGATAAACCCACCGTCTCTGCAAGCATTCCAATTCCATGCATTTTCACCGGGCGATATTTTCCAATATCGAACAACGCCCTCTAAACCCACATCAGTCTCTTCATCCTGAAAATTTAGACCATCTGTGAGAATTTGATTTCGAACATCGATATTAAATACTGCTTGGCCAAGCTGACTGATAGAATAGCGATTATACGGAGAACCCCTCCAATGACTAAATTTTCGTCTAATAATCTCTAATGTTTGTAAAAAAGCATTGCTGATCTCAACTTCGTTTTCCAAAAATTCTTCATACGAAAATGTATAAAGATGGATTGGCTGTTCATTTTCAGGTTGGCTGAATATTCCTTCACCAATTGGGTCCAATCCATAATCATTTGCAAAAAGCGCGATATAAACTTGATCGAGAGATTGATTTTTACCACCAAAACCTAAAATCAACCACGAGCCATAATCCAAGCGAATGCTATGGATCCCTTGTTTATGACGCAAAGTGAAGGCTGACAAAGGGTCATTTTCATTTTCGATTCCGAGAACACCGGCCGCTTGGGCGACCCAATCAAACACCCAATCCGCCTGATCTCTATCAGAAAACATTTTTGAGAAAGGTTCTGCCAAATCGTCCACTCCAAAATATTTGAATTTCTTAATTGCTTTGAGCCAATGGGAAAACATATCCAACAGATCTGAAAAGTTAAGGTCTGGAAGGTCTTCAGTGGCAGAGATATCTTCTCCGACTTCTAGTATGAGCTGTTTCGCAGTTGCATTTAATTCAGGGTACTCAACAAGCTTTTTTGAAAACACTGCTTCGGAAAAATAGTTATAGAAATATCTTGATTTATTGTTTATCAAAATAAATTCTTCTGGATTGATGGCGTTTAAAAAAGGGGTCAACATGCCGGTTTGAAGCCCTTTGCTATAAGGGGAGTCTGAAAAATCCCGGCAAGCATCGTCCAGCGAATCAGGATCATCAAGGCATTGGGTCATAAATTTAAAGATGGCTTTAGATACCAGCGGCCAATCTTCTGATTTTTGCCAGCCAACATTTTCATACCAAGTTTTGATGTTCCCCTGGATTGCCGGGGCAATATGAGTCCAAGCGCCATTCTTGCGATTGTTTTCTGAATTTGAATATGGAAGCAACTTTAATAAAACTTCATCGGTAATATCTTCGCCCTGATCATTATTTGCAGCAATACATTTGTAATTCTGCTCAGCTTCTTCTCGTAGCGTTCGATAAAACTTTATATGGTCTTTTCCGGCTTGGGTTTTTGGATAATCTTGAATAAATTCCTCGAATAGCCGTTTAAATTCTTTCCGTTTCTGGATCGATACCACTCCGCTTTCCTCACCAGTGGCAACCTTGGCAGCGATATATAACATTGCCTGAATATCCATCATGGATTTGGGATTTAAATCTTTCAAGGTATCTTTTATTTTAGCCGCATAACCTCGAAAAGTGGTATAGATATTAAGATCAGTTTTGTTTGAATATTTAATTTCACTTTCGATGAAATCCAGGAACCAGCGGGTTGTGGATGGCTTCAGAATAATTTCAGTCTCTGGAAATAGAAGATATAGAAAATAAGTTGGAAAAGTCCATTTAAAACTCGCATCATTTTTCTGAATAAAATCTAGATATTTTTGGAACCTATCGTTAATAGGGCCTTCCCCATAAAGTAGTTGAAAAATTGTTTGACACAACTCACCCTTATCTAAATCCTCTTGATACAAAATTGAAAGATCTCCGGTTCTTGGAGCACCAAGATAGAGTAGATTAGTGCTTTGGGCTACGCGTTCTAAGGATTCAATAAACCCCTGATAATCTTTTGATTCGAGGAACGCATTGAGTATTTCTTTCGAGAGTATTTCTTTTGCGTTGCGACTCGCCTCTTCTTTATAGGTGATTTCTTCAACCTTGAAAGTTTCATCCGAAAAATCCTCCCAACCCGGATAGCGCCCCTGGACTAAACTAATTAATTGTTCAATTTTTTTATAATTATTTTCCATTACAACCCTCCTTAATTACCTTAAGTAGAATTTAAAACATATAAAAGAAGAATTCTATAATTTGAATTTATTTCAAATATTAGATTCCGGGTGAAATAGATATATAAATTATAGCCGTAAGATTGTGCAGAAAATGCCTAGACTTAATAACAATAGGCATCATATGCTATGACATCCGATCAAGGATGGCTGCGCATCCTCGCCTTGTGAGGAATGACACGTGAATGTGGTGTGTTGAAAAATGATTCAACACACCCTAATTATAGATTAGATTATTTATGATTCAAGCAGTCAGATTTGCCCATCCGAGGAACTGCGATTAAAGCTGCGAATTTGGAAGATGAGAAAAATAGAGGGGATAAATTGAAAATGAGAATAATTCATGGAGATACAACTAAAACAACAAACACAAGACGCTAAATGTTTTGAATCTCCAGGAATCCGGTAGAGCGTGGCTGGACGATTGTCGCGGGCAATTCTTGGAAAGCAATAACCAAATGGGGATGTACTTAGGCACGTGTAATCAAGTAATTCAGTCTTTTTAATACTTAGGTGGTACTTCTTTAAGTTGGATATTGATGTCTCCCAATAGGTCTTTATCTTCTATGATCATTAAAGAAGGACTCCCAGGTGCAGGCACACATATTCTTGTATTTTTATTTTCAATGATGGTTTTCGGAATTTTTACACCACCTTTAACAAACTCAATTCCCCTGTTGGTAAGCTCTCTTTTCCCATTTTTTGTATCTTTCACAAGCTCCCATTGCTCAAGGCTTAATTTATTGTGATTCGCATAGGCCGATTGGGAACCAGTTTTTTCAAGTATTTCACTAGGAGTTAATGCTATTGGATTTCCTCCATTCCACATAACAAGTAACAATTTTAAGTAAGGATTAGTAAATGAGTACGTGTTCACTGGCTCAGGTGGCTCGGAAAATTGAATATTTTTACACAGAGGAAGATTAGAAATTCGGCCTGAGGGAATAAATATTCTTGATCTTGTATCTCCTTTTGAATGACGATCTATTCGTTCAGTCAATTGTTCTGGTAAAAAACCAAAATTTAAAAAGGGGATATTTTCTTCGGACCCTTGTTCACAAATATCTTTCAACCCTTTACTTATGACACCAATATCATAAGTTTGCTCTAAACTTGAACAAGAAGAAACCAAACCAAAGAAACTGCCTGTATATGCTACTAAAGTTTTCGTTATTTCCACGGTGATTACAGGGAAAGAGATTTTTAACTGTTTTGATATTTGCCCACTATAACAAGAATCAACAAATAACATCAAGGAAATATTTTTGATATTTAAGCTACCAACAATTTCAGAAAGTTTAACTACACTTGTTGGTAAAATAACATTATTTTCAGGATGAAGAACCGTGTCCTTCATACAGAACCCAAAATCATCCCGACCAATGGCAGTTCCGTGACCACAGAAGTATAAAATTAATATATCTTGGTCAGCACTTCGAGAAAAAATATATTTTTGAATCTCATTCCGAAGCTCCACGGAAGTTTTATCATAAATTTCAATAAACCGTTGCTCTGGATAGATAGAATAACTAGAAGAACAAAAAATTTCTTTTACTCGTTGAAGATCTTCCTTAACTTTAGTTAATGGTTGTAAGTGATTATACTGATCACATCCAAACGCAATTATGATAACTAACGGAATGCATTCCTCAGGTTTCATAAATTATCTCTACTGGTAATTCAACTTGACATATATTCGTCAATTACTTGGTGAATGTAATCTAAATTTTCATATATCTCATTTATTACAGTTTTGAGATTTTTGTAATCGATATATTGGTTTTGATTAAAATAGGTCTTTCCATTTTTATCAACCATGTATCGAAATACATCAGCTTTACTATCGAATTGTTGAATTTCAATGAACACTTGAGTTATTTTTGAAAAATCAATCCCCTTTAAAGAAAACTTATAAAAGTTTTGTTTATGTAGTTTTACCCGCTCGAGAAACTCTTCATTTAGAATATGATCTTTTATGATTTCTTGATTAACTTTCTTCCAAATAATGGATAAATCATGCCCACCACCCGGGATTTTTCCGAAACACCGTAAATAAATATTCTTAAGGCTGACTTCTAAGGATTGACGATACAAATACATGATAGGGAAAATATAGGTATCAAAAACACGAATATTGTTCTTCTTCCCCTCTCGAAGGGCCTTTTTTACCAAATCATCGGCAGCATTTTTAAAACCTTCTTTCACACCCCAAAGTGCCTGGTCTGGGGATTGCCAGCCGAATGTTGGACAATCATCTGAGCTTGTTGAAGAAAGAAATAGAAAATTTGTCAATTTAATAATCCTAATTAAAATATATTGAAATACTTATTTTTTTTACAAAATTTAATTTTTGGTAAAAATCCCAACCATTTTTTTATTGACAGGAACCTCTTTAAAACATGATTAGAGGGAACATAAATCATGATGTCACTCAAATCTTCAGTAGGAAATCTTCCTGCGAGGCAGAGTTATTTCTGATCGAGAGGAATCGTTGTAAGATTGATAATTTTTTTCAGATGCAATAATCTCGCATAATCCTTCCATATTCCCTCACTCTTAGTCACTATTAATTGCCCCTGACAGATTAATATTATAGCACTGTGAATTTATTCATAACCCGGACTGGGGGCGCCACCCAAGTTTTCTGGTTTTAATTATAGGTGTGAAAAAAGTTGTTTTAACAATCCAGATGATTCATTCGCGTAAGAGCTTTTCGAAATTGGCCAAGGTGAGCAATTGCTACAGGGAAAATGCGTTATTTGATTCGTGAGAAATTCTGCTAATGCACCCTACGGAGCGATGCTAGCGTTGAGAGGGGTTGATTAGCGAGCAGGAGAGATCACTCCCCCGTCAACTGATACAGCTCGACCAGCACCCCGCTGGCGCTTTTGGGGTGGATGAAGGCCATTCGTCTCCCCTCCAACTCGAGCGGTACCTCATTGATCAGGCGCACACCCTTGCCCTTCAGCTGCGCGAGCATGCCCTTAATGTCATCGACCTCGAAACACAGGTGGTGCATGCCGGGGCCGTTTTTCGCCAGGAATTTGGCGGTGCCAGTGTCCTCGGCGGTGGGCTGCACCAGCTCGAGCTCACTCTCCCCGACCGGCAGGAAGGCGACCCTGGCCTTCTGCGATGGGACGTCCTCAACATGGTCGAGCGCCAATCCGAGCGCGTCACGCCAGAAGGCGAGCGCGCTCTCGATATCCTCCACAGCAATGGCGACGTGGTTCATTTTGGTGATGTACGGCATGGTTCCTCCTTTAGGCCCATACAGGCGGCTGGTATTCGCCCCACAATCCGCGCAGCGCGCCGCAGATCTCACCGAGGGTGGCCTCGGCTGTGACGCAGGCAATGAAATGGGGCATCAGGTTGTCATCGGTCCTGGCAGCGGCGAGCATGTCCGCCAGCAAAGCATCGACTTTAGATTGGTCGCGGGACGCCCGCAGGGCGGCCAGCTTCGCGTGGCGGGCCTGCTCCAGGGCGGGGTCGACCGTGAGCAGGTCGAGCGTGATCTCCTCTTCCTGTTCGAAGGCATTCACGCCGACTACGATTTCTTCGTCCGCTTCGACGCGCTTCTGGAACTGGTAAGCAGATTCGCCGATCTGGCCCTGGATGTAGCCGTTCTGGATGGCCTCAAGCGCGCCGCCGAGCGCGTCCACCTTCCCGATATAGGCCATGACGCCTTCTTCAATGGCGTCGGTGAGCTGTTCGATGTAGTAGGAGCCGGCCAGCGGGTCGATGCTGTCAGCCGCGCCGGACTCATGCGCGATGACCTGCTGGGTGCGCAGGGCGATCTGGACCGCTTTTTCGGTGGGCAGCGAGAGGGCTTCGTCCATGCTGTTGGTGTGGAGCGACTGGGTGCCGCCGAGCACGGCCGCCAGGGCCTGCAGGGCGGTGCGGACGATGTTGTTCTCGGGCTGCTGGGCGGTGAGGGTCGAGCCGCCGGTCTGGGTGTGGAAGCGCATCATCATCGAGCGTTCATCTGCCGCGCCAAAGCGTTCCTTCATCAGGCGCGCCCAGACGCGGCGGGCGGCGCGGAACTTGGCGATCTCTTCCAGGAAGTTGTTGTGGCAGGCGAAGAAGAAGGAGAGCTGGGCGGCGAAGTCATCCACCGCCAGGCCTTTGGCCACCGCGGCCTCGACATAGGCGATGGCGTTGATGAAGGTGAAGGCCAGCTCCTGCACGGCGGTGGCGCCCGCTTCGCGGATGTGATAGCCGGAGATGCTGATCGTGTTCCAGCGCGGGACTTTCTCCCTGCAGTAGGAAAAGACATCGGTGATGAGGCGCATGGAGGGTTTGGGCGGGAAGATGTAGGTGCCGCGGGCGATGTATTCCTTGAGGATGTCGTTCTGGATCGTGCCGCGCAGCTGATCCGCGCCCACGCCCTGTTGCTCGGCCACGGCGATGTACATGGCGAGCAGGACGGCGGCGGGAGAGTTGATGGTCATGCTGGTGGAGACCTTGTCGAGCGGGATGCCGGCGAAGAGCTGCTCCATATCGTGAATGGAGGAGATGGCGACGCCGACCTTGCCGACCTCGCCCGCCGCCATGATGTCATCGCTGTCATAACCGATCTGGGTGGGCAGGTCGAAGGCGACCGAGAGGCCGGTCTGGCCCTGGTCGAGCAGGAAGCGGTAGCGCTGGTTGGATTCCTCGGCGGTGGCGTAGCCGGCGTACTGGCGCATGGTCCAGAAGCGCCCGCGGTACATGGTGGGCTGGACGCCGCGCGTGAAGGGGTATTGGCCGGGGAAGCCGAGCTGCTCGAGGTAGCCGCGCTCAGCCGGGAGAGCAACACGCGGGACATCGATGCCGGAGGTGGTCTCGAATTTCGGCTTGCGCTCGGGGTACTTATTGAGGACGGGGTCGAGCGTCTCGCGCTGCCATTGGTCGTGCTGGTCTTTGATCTCTTTTTCCATTCGGTTTCCTATCTATCGCTGCAAGTATACCTGATGGGCGCGCGCGGGAGGAGGTCATCCCTCACGTAAAATGAGGGCCTCATTTCCTGACATTTGCAGCGCGCCGGTGAGGGGCTGGTCCGCGGGGCGGGGATGGCTGGAGAGGGCGGGGGTGAAGGAACGTCCGGCGGGGAGGGAAAGCGATTGGGACACGCTGCTGAAATTGAGCAGGATCAGGAAGGCGTCGTCAGCGTGCGCGCGGCGGTAGGCCATCACGCTGCGCTTGCTGATCGCGACCGGCGCGAAATCACCCTGGATGAGGGCGGGCTGGGCGCGGCGCAGAGCGATCAACTGCCGGTAGAAGGCGAGCAGCGAGGATGGGTCGCTGGACTGCTGTTCGACATTGCGCGCGGGGTAGCCGGGGTGGAGCGGGAGCCAGGGCTCGCCAGTGGTGAAGCCGGACTGGGGCGAGGCATCCCACTGCATGGGCGCGCGGCAGCCATCGCGGCCGGGGTAGATCGGCCAGTAGCGCTTGCCGATCGGGTCGAGGATGTCCTTGCGCCTGACCTTGATATCGCGCATGCCGATCTCCTCACCGTAGTAGAGGAAGGGCGTGCCGCGCAGCGTGAGCAGCAGGGCGGCCATGACCTTGAGGCGCTGGTCGTCCTCGCCCTGGCCGTAGCGGGTGGCGGAGCGGATGACATCATGGTTGTTGAAGACATAGTTGGGCCACTTTTCGCCGAGCGCCTCCTGCCAGGCGAGGATGCGGCGCATGAGGGCCTGGGGGTGATAGCGGGCTTTGGTGACCTCGAAATTGAAGCAGGCGTGCAAGCGGTCGGGACCGGCGTATTCGGCCGCCTTTTCGGGCGTGGAGAGGAAAGTCTCGCCAATGGCGTAGGCGGCGTCGTAACCATCCAGCACATTGCGGATATCCTGCAGGACGCCGACCAGCTCGGGCTGGTTGAAGTCATAGAGGTGGCGCTGGAGGTCGAAGGGGCGGATGCCGCCCAGGGCGAAGGGGTTATCGCGGAAGCGCTTGTCCTTGAAATAGACGTTGAAGACATCCAGGCGGAAGCCGCGCACGCCCTGATCGAGCCAGAAGCGGAACACATCCAGCATCTCCTGGCGCACTTTGGGGTTGCGCCAGTTGAGGTCGGGCTGTTCCTTGTAGAACATGTGGTAGTAGTACTGGCCGGTGGCTTCGTCCCACTCCCAGCCGGGACCGCCAAAGACCGCCTGCCAGTTGTTGGGCGGGCCGCCGCCGGGGGCGGGGTCGCGCCAGAGGTAGTAGTCGCGCAGGGGGTTATCGCGCGCGGAGCGTGAGGCGAGGAACCAGGGGTGCTGGTCGGAGGTGTGGTTGAGGACGAGATCAAGCACAATCTGGATGCCGGCCCTGTTGGCCTGTTTGACGAGGCGATCGAAGTCTTTCATCGTACCGAATTTGGGGTCGATGCCGCGGTAGTCGGCGACGTCGTAGCCGAAGTCGACATCGGGCGAGGGGTTGATGGGGGAGAGCCAGAGCGCGTCGACGCCGAGATCAGCGAGGTAGCTGAGTTTTTCGGTGATGCCGTTCAGGTCGCCGATGCCGCTGGCGGTGGTGTCGTTGAAGGAGCGCGGGTAGATCTGATAGATGACGCCGTCGCGCCACCAGAGAGATTGTTGCTGCATGGAATTCCTCCTGTGTTTAGTATGATTGTATAACAGGATGGGGTGTGGAGGGAGGAGATTCGGGTATAATTTGCGTGAAGCCCCCGTAGCTCAATGGACAGAGTACCTGACTTCGAATCAGTTGGTTGCGCGTTCGAGTCGCGCCGGGGGCGCTCGGTTTTTAAAGGTTGCGCGTTTACCCACAGGGCACAGGCGAGCGGCAGCCGGGGGCTCTATTCTTTTAATAGGCTCCGCGTTTACCCACAGGGTGCAGACAAGTGGATTCCCGCTTGCGCGGGAATGACAAGCAGGGCGGGGATGACAGGCAAAACGGGGATGAAAAAGTGTGCTGGCGAGTGGATTCCCGCTTGCGCGGGAATGACAAGTAGTGCGGGAATGGCAAAGGGTGCTGACAAGAAGATTCCCACTTGCACGGGAATGACAAGCAGGGTAGGGATGACAACAAAGTGATATTACGAAAAGGGTGGTTCAATTCTTGTGCTTTAGTGCCTAAAAACGTGTTGAGAAGATGGCAAGGAATATAGGAATATCCATGCCAGCATGGAACAAGATCGAGCCCCATATGCTGTCTGTTTTTTGTATGATGTAACCCCAAGCGAGGGCGAGCGAAACAACAAGAATCAGGAAGAGCATTTGATCCTTCGTGTAGTTCACGCCGAGGTGTAAACCCGTAAATACCAGGACGACCAAGCAGTTTGAAAGGAATTTGCCGTAAAATGGCTCCAGCTTTCGCAAGAATAATCCCCGGAATAGCAACTCTTCATTAGCTGCGTTTGAAAAAACGATGATCAATATCCACGAAGCCCATTTAAGTAATTCAGCCAGGTTGATTGCCTGACCCGCGAAAAAAAGCCGTGATATCGGAACCGAACTAACCGCAGCTAACCCGAAAGAAACCAGCCCAATAGTGAGGCCCTGTTTCAAATCACCGCGCTGAAGGTAAATAGAGCTGAGGGTCTGGCCGGAGAAACGGGTGAGGACGATGACGGTCAGCACAACAACGAATACAGTTTTCAATTTTTCCAAGGCCAAACCAGAAGGTGTCTCGGGAAATCCTCCCAGGAAATGTATGATGAATCGTGCTGCCCACCAGTCGAAAGATACCGCACATGCCATGATAAAAAGACCAAAGGTCAGCGGCCAATAAGCGCGCAGGGAAATGCTTCGGCGTGCCAATAAAGCTGTGATCAGCAGAACCAGGATGAGCCCTATCCTCCCCAGGAGATCGGAAACTCCGGATATTAGTGGCCGATACTGGCTAAAAACGATGATGATCAGTGACCCGGTCATCGTGAAAAAGAGAGCAAAGCAAATTCTTCCCAGAAGTTCATATACTGAAAGACGATTAGGTTCCACGACATCACCCTTCGTAATCTTTTCCACAAATATACAACAGATTTATGATTTATGCGTACCAGTCATATCCCGCAAATTATGACCACATCTCATGGACAGGCAATGCACACCACTTAAGCAGCTGGGGCTATTATATGCTGACTTCGAACCCTCTCGGGGGATAGATTTTTGTTGGTTGTGGGATTCCCCGTTCCATGGCAGCCCGGAGGTTGGGGAAAGTGGATTCCCGCTTTCGTTGGAATGACAGGTAAGGCGGGGATGGCAGGCAAGGCGGGAATGAAAAGAAATCGGTTCAGGACGGCAGTCAAAGACCCTAACAACAGAAGTTCATATCTTATAATCTCGTGGACTGTATTCAAATATTAGCTATTGAAAAACCGTTTTTATGTTTGTACAATAAGCATATATTCATTATCCTAAATAGACATCTGCAGCTACCCTCAAATATTCCTCCATCATCACTTTAAACAAGGGTATCAAGTTTTATGAAGATTGATGTTTAGGATGTGAGATTTTTTATGTCATTGGAGGGCCTCATGAAGAAACAGAGAATTTTATCGATAACGATTGCGTTTTTGATGATTTTACTTGCCGCCGGAAGCACAGCAGCAGCCACAGAAACCACCGCCGATCCTGGTCTAGCAATCAAAGCAGAAATGAGCGGGCAGGATTCGGATGATGATGGGATCGATGACGCGACGGAATTGATGCTGGCGCGGAAATATTCTCCTTACCTGATCTTTGATGAAGGTGAACAGGAAGATACCCGAACGGTATATCAGCTGCACCAGGTGTCACCTGTCATCCACCACAGCGGGCAGGAGGGAGCGATGCTTGTGTATGTATTTCTGTATGACATGGACAACGGGGCGGATTTTGACCGGAGCTGGTCGGACTGGTTCACCAGCCCGATCGACTCCGCTGCCGGGTTGATCATGGATCCGTTCGATCAGTTCTTCGGTAAACATTGCGGGGATACCGAAGCGATCTATTTTTTCGTCGCAAATTACGGGAACTGGACGAACAATCGCCTGGAAAGCATTTACTGGAAGCGGCATTATGATCCTTACGAGGAAACGAGCGAGAATGCCGTGTTATATATGGACATGAACGATGGGTTCGGGTACTCACATCCTGTTATATATGTTTCCGAAGACAAGCACGGCATGTACCCGACAATTAATGCCTGCGAGAACTACAAGACGGATGTTGTTCAGGAAAAATTGGAAAGTGCCGCGGGATATCTGGTGCCGGGCATTTTGGAGGATTTCATATATATTCCGGTCACGCCGAAGATGGAGGATTGCGGCGAGGGACCAGAAGTGTTTGTTGATGTCACTTTTGCGTTCAACGTTGGTGAAGCCAAATCGAACGCCACGATGAACCGGCATGTGCTGGATGGAACGATATACAGCGGGTACGACCCGTGGGATAACGTGGAGTTTCTCGGTCGGACTGACACTGTCAAGGTATGCGATGGCGCGGCCGGAGGGATCGGCGGAAAATGGTGTGGGAATCCATACCAATCCGCAAAAGGCCATCCATGCGACAGTGACAATTGGTGGTACCCCTCATCTTCGTCCTCGTCTACTTCCGGCACTTGCATGACACCCAACACGGACCGTTGGGGTTCGGATTATTACAACTTCCTGCTCGATGGGTATGATGCGACACCGTGCATGCAGTCGTGCGTCAACGACCCGAACTGTGTCTCTTACTCCTTCGTCTTCCCCGGAAATCAAGGTGGTGACAAGGCGGTGTGTTACCTGAAGAATTCCGCCCCGGAGCCATATTACAATGACCAATGCATATCCGGGTTAAGATCGGATTGTTTGAACTAAATTGAGCAAAGAATTTTCAAAAGCACTCTGAATTATTCAGGGTGCTTTTTTGCGTGATGGATAGAAAAGGCGGCTATTAATGGTCTTGTTTTCGATTGGCACGCAATTTGGATTTATAGCCGATTTACCAACAAATTTTGGGCAGTAAAATAAAGGGAAAGTAATCATTAGGAGAGAGAAATGGCGAAGAACCGCTCACTGAACCACATTCCAAAGACACACACGATCCAGAAGAAAGCGGCGGAAGAGATATGCAATATTGTCTATCCTGGCAGTGATAAGGAATTCAAGCGGGCGAAGATTAGAGAGATCGAACGCTGGCTGTCGGAAGGGAATTTCTTCGGGAACGAGAACCCGGCCGAGCTGGCGCGAGAGTGGCGGTCTTATGAGAACGAATCGGATTATTAGGGAATTGAAAGGATCGTATGTGGTTACCGCGTTCACGGATTCAGGGATCAGCGGCAGCCATGCCGCGGTGGTGCCGCAGATAGCGGTTATGTTCTTATATCAAGCTGTGATGGAAATTGAACCATGCCAGAATTGAGCGCTGAAATCCTGGAATTGATCCGCATCACTTCCACCAATTTGCCGGCTGGTGTTGAGGAAGACCTGACGAAAGCGATGGAAGCGGAAGATAAAGGCGGTGCCGCACACACCGCGCTTGATTCCATCCTCGAAAACATAAAATTGGCACGCCGCGCATCCACCCCGATCTGCCAGGACAGCGGCACCCCGTTGTTCTTTGTGACCTATCCGCAAGGATACCGGGCCAATGATCTACGGCAGCAAATCAGGAAAGCGACCGCCGCAGCCACACACGCCTGTTATTTACGGCCTAACGCGGTGGACCCGGTCAGCGGAGTGAATAGCGGCAATAACCTGGGGGATGAGCACTTTCCATCCATCTATTTTGAGGAAACGGATGGCGGCCTGCTGACAATCGATCTGATGCTGAAAGGAGGGGGTTGTGAAAACGTGAGCGCCCAATATTCCCTGCCCGACCATCGACTCCAGGCAGAGCGCGATCTGGAAGGCGTGCGAAAAGTGGTGCTGGACGCGGTATTCCAGGCACAAGGGATGGGCTGCGCGCCAGGTTACCTTGGGGTAGCGATCGGCGGTGATCGGGGCAGCGGGTATTTCCTATCGAAAAAAGCGCTTCTCAGAAAGCCCGGACAACGCCATGAAGATGTTGTTCTGGCTGATCTTGAAGCGCGCATCACCCTCGAAGCCAATCAGCTCGGCATTGGCCCGATGGGGTTTGGCGGAAAGGCAACCATTTTGGGAACCTCCATTTTGAAAACGCATCGGCTGCCCGCCTCATTTTTTGTCACAGTATCGTATATGTGCTGGGCTTATCGCCAGCGCCGGATGGTGGCTGATAGTGGCACTGTGGTGTGTGAGTAGGAAGATACGCATGAAGCAACGATTATCCATACCAATATCTCCTGAGGCAATACTGGCCCTCAGTGTTGGCGATACGGTAGCAATTGAAGGGCAGATCATCACCGCACGCGACACAGCACACAAGTGGCTGGCGGAACGATTCATCCATCAAACGATAGAGCCAACAGAGGCGGACTGGAAAGTGTATAAGGATATCAAACCGATCCTGCAGCGCGGCCTGATCTACCATTGCGGGCCGGTTGTGCGCGCGCTGGAAAATAAGCAATACTCTTTTGTGGCAGCAGGCCCAACGACCAGCATGCGTGAAGAACCTTATCAGGGTGATGTGATCAGACATTTCAACCTGGCCGGGGTGATCGGCAAGGGCGGGATGGGGCAGGAGACGCTGAACAGCTGCCAGCAGAACCATTCAGCCTACTTTCATGCCATCGGTGGCGCAGCGGCACTGATAGCGAAATCTGTCGTCCGCGTTTTAGGGGTACACAAGCTGGAATTTGGCGTACCAGAAGCGATGTGGGTGATCGAGGTGAAGGATTTCACCGCTATTGTCACGATGGATGCACACGGCGCAAGCCTGCATGAAAATGTCAGGAAAGAATCAAAAACCAACCTTTCCCACTTACTTGATTTATAGACGCGAACATCATCATAAGTGCAGCGATCGGCTGTGCAAATGCAAAGTTTCACCTCGAACCAGTTTATGCGCGTTCACCCGTATCGAGGGTGCCTAAAAGAGTGCAGAAAAATGGATTCCCGCTTACGCGGGAACAACTGTGATAAAAGTCAAGACATCAAAACCTCAAAATATCTATCAGATCGAATAATCGCGTTCAACATGACCAATAACTTACGCATACAGGCTGTTAGTGCAACCTTCTTCTCCTTTCCGTTTTCCAACAAGCGATCATAAAAAGCCTTGATCCTGGGATTATGGCTGGATGCTGATAATGCAGCCATGTATAAAACCGAACGCACATTGGCTCTTCCACCAAACACTCTACGTTTTCTGGATCTTTTCCCGCTATTTTTGTTGACAGGAGCCACACCAACCAGTGCAGCAATTTGCTGGCGATTGATGGTCCCCAACTCAGGCAATAAAGCCAATAAGGTAGCCACAGTGACCTTTCCGACCCCGGGTACAGACATGAGAAGATCGGCTTTGTGTTTCCAGGCAGGACATTGATGAATATAGGTGCTGATCTCACCGTCAAGATCAGATAGTTCCGCTTTGAGCCAATCAATATGCTTCTCGATCAGTGATCGGGTGTTGAATCGGGCAGAATGTAGTCTATTTTTTTCTGCTGTGAGCATCTCAATCAGCTGTCTGCGGCGTGTAATAAGCGCAGAAAGCCGTTCTTCTTGTTCTGTGGGCCGTTTTCTGGGAACTGGATTCGTTGCCTGGCCAAAATGAGCAATGACCATCGCATCCAGCTTGTCCGTTTTTGCCAACTGACCTATGGATTTTGCAAAGCCTCGCACTCTGCCTGGATTGACAACTGCTATTGGCAGGTCAGCATGCGAAAGTTCTGCCACACATGCCAATTCCAGACCACCTGTCGCTTCCAGCACGATCAATTTGGGTTGAATTGTTTCCATCCATTCAATCAGTTTGGATATCCCTCTGCTTGTATTCTTGAATTGTCTGAATGCTTTGCTCCCATTGCAAGCTACATCGAGTGTATCTTTTGAAACGTCTATTCCCACATATTCTTGCTTGTTTGTCATTTGATGCTCCTTGTATAATATCCTTGCCCGCGTTAGCGAAAATACGGTCTCTTTGGACCAAACAACTGTTCGGGCAAAAGGTTGGTGGACACGGCGATCGGCGTTCCCGCACGGTCTTTTTGGACCTAATGACAATCGATCTGCCGTGTCTCCTTTATCATACTAATGACAAGCAGGGCGGGGATGACAGGTAAGGCAGGATTGACAAGCTGCAGCCGGGGGCGCTCGCCATTTAACGGGTTATTTGGATGATCTTTTTTGGTTATGCGTTCCCCCGTGCCTCTAGGACGCCCGAAGGGTATAGGCGAGCGGTAGTATTATGAGGGAGAAAGAGATTTTTAGATAATTCATCATCATTTAATGAACAGTATCACCTTGACCACCGGTTCAATGAGGGTCTGGCTGAGGGAAAACCATGCAGCTTATCGAACGGATTTACACGACTTTCTTTGACTTAGCCAGCATTTTATTCCATATAAATTCTTTAATCCGCGCGATATGCCACATGAAAGTATAGAGATCCAGGACCTATTGCTGACAGGATCACTCAAGGGCTGAGCAAAGCGTTCAGGTTGATCAATTGTCCATCTGAAAGGAGGAGTTCAAATTGCCTGGCATCATCTTTGACATTAAATACACCAAAGACCCAATATACATGTGCATTCGGAAAATCCTCCTCATCCGAGGCAAATTTGGTCATGAAAACATCTTCCTGGGATCCATTAGGATCAACTAGAAATACAGCAGATGATAGGCTAGTTAACTTTTCCATACTTTTAAGATTTGCAATGTAAACTTCGGTTATCAACCAATAGCCATCTTGCAAACCCACACCTCCTGGAACATTCATCCCGTATTCTTCGCCTAATTTATCTTGTTTTATCACGGACATGACCTGCAAATCGATCTCATCAATTCTCATTGGAGAATCAATACCAAGGGTTTCCTTTGGTTGACAACCAATGACCAAGATACTTATCATCATTAAGACAAGTATGGTCAAGTATTTTTGCTTTATGCAGAAATATTTCACCTTTCCTCCTAAGTTCCAATTTTTTCTCGATACAAATTTGTTAGCGATATTTTTGCGTGACGTTTTTCCAAACATGGTTAGATTTTCTAGCTTGAAATTAATACATTTTCATAACATATTATCAATGGTGCACTCAGTCACAGTAGATTCTACAATTTAGGGTAATTTCCTCTCCGATAATGGCAGTGATGGGGGGCGGGTTGACTGACAGCTCCACTAAAATATCACCATAATAATGCTCGAACATCTCCGACCAGCCATCCGCAGGGTCAATGCTTAAATTACTGCAAGAATTGACAAGTGACAGAACGGATACATTGATGTAATAAGTGCCTGGTTCTTCGATCACATAGGAATAATACCCATCATCATCTGTTCGAAAACTGGTAATGTCGGTCCGATCCTCGTCATCCATTTCGAGGTAGAGGTGCGTTTTTACGGGAGCGTTGGTATCCGCCATATAGACGCGACCTGTAATGAGTGTACCTGGGATGACGGTTGGGGTGGGTATTTCCGTCGGTGTGTAGGTAGGGGTTGGCAGGGGTGTGTTGGTTGGGATTGGTGTTTGGGTGGGTACTTCAGTGGGTGTCGGTTCAGTGATAACACCTGCATTGCAGCTTGCCAGAAGAAGCGCTGCAAGAAGATATATATAAACTTTCGGGCTAATTTTTCTCATCAGTTATCCTCCCGGAAAGAAACTAAAAAATTACTTTAATCACAGATCAATTCGCAGTCCTTAATCACCTCCGCCCCTATTTCCACCTGAATAGGTGCAGAAACAATGCGGGCATCGGTCATTCCAGACCCACCATAAATCTGGGTCATCATTTTCCAATCTATGGTGTTGGCTGAAAAAGACTTGAGATCCTTACATGACTTTAACAGATCGAAAATTGAGACACTGATGGCATAAGTCCCTGGCTCGGTAACCAAAAAAGCATAATTGCCTTCATTATCCGTATCGATCCGATCCACTTCTTCATTTCCCTCCCACAGCATTAAATAGATTGTGGTCTGAACAGGTTGGCCACGATTAGTGAGAGAGACATTGCCGATGACCGTGCCACCAGGGAGCGGGGTAGGAGTGGGTGTTGGCGTTGGGGTGGGAGTGAGGGTCGGTGTGGGGGTCGGACCGAAAACCTGACCCGGCCCACAACCCGTGATGAGAAGACTACACACAATCAAATACAAAATAACCTTGTTATTTATCACTAACATTATTTCCTCCAGACTTACGCGGGTCTATCTGTAAACAGCTAATTCTTAATGGTGAACGTTTGTGCAATTGACTCAAATATCGGTCGATATTCGTTCTTTTGCGATTTGTCCACGCTCAATGTTAAAATCCACATATCCAAATTATCGAGATAGATATACTGATACTGCGACATCACGATTGCACCAACGCTGGTTTCGATCTCAAACAAGGCAGAATCCATACCATTGACGTTAAGGCCGCAGCGCGAATTAGTGACATTCATACCCATCTGCTGATATGCTTCTGGCATCATCATACATAGCAGGCTGCTTTCGACCTGCATGGGCATCAGTTGCCTGACGAGATTGGCATTAGCGACGCCTTTGCTATCCATCGCCCAAAACTCCCCCATATCCTGCATTTCACCGGAACTCAAGGTCGGGCCAACGCTTGCAGCCATTTCCGGATCTACTTCTTCCAGCAGGGTCAATATTGCTCCCATGCTCTCCTCATCGAGGTCAAATGACATCCAATCATCGGGAAGCATGATGGACATATTATCCGTCGAGAATTCCCTGACTCCGCCTTCGGTTTGCGGTTCCGGTGTTTGGGTGGGCTCTGGCGTGGGCAGTTCGGTTTCGGTCGGCTGCGGCTCGATCGTATCGGTAGGCAGCGGTTGGACAGCAGCGATCTCGCGCTCTGGTTTTGGCTCGGGCTCGTCTGGTTTTCCCGAAAATATCAAGAACAGGGAAGTAATCAGCGCAACGACAGCGAGCCCCGCGCCCGCATAGATGTATTGTTTCTTGATCTTTGGTTTTTTCGGCGCGTTATACTCGCTATTAATGATCGGCTTATCCAAATTTGAGGCGACCACACCAGCAAGGTTAGTGAGGTGTTTTTCCCACGAAGGTGAATACGCATCCAGCCAATGGCGAGATGTCAAATGGAGCATCATGGCATCGCTGGGTTCCAGGTTCTCGATCCGAAATGGAAGGACTATCTTTTCTGTGGAAATAGCCAAATTCAACTCATCAAGCACGCGGCGAGATTTGTTAGAGCTGCCAGAGAAAACGAGCAGAAATATTTTGCAATCCCTGATCGCATCAGTGATAGCTTTGCCCCAATCTTCCCCTGGCTTGATATCACGTGGCGCGTAATAGCAGCGGATATCATTTTTCTCGAGCGTAGCGATGATCGAATCTGCGACCACCTTATCATTTTTTGTATAACTGACAAAAACATCGTGAGTCATATTATCTCCTCTTTTATCTTGCTATTTTTTCAATGCTGCCCGAACGGATTCCTCTTTAAGGCCGATCTGTTGTGCATAACGGTTAGCAGACGAGAGACCTATCACGCGGGCGAGCAAGGGTGTCAGCACTATCAAAAACGCGATCAGGAAATAACCGATTGCGCCTTGCACCCCGATTAACAGCAGCACAACTGAGATGCCAATGATCAAGAAAAGCATTGTCTTCTCGCCTTTAGCGCGCAAGACTTTCCACTGCGCAAATTGAGCCGGGTCGACGCCCGGGAACTCTTCCGCCTTCAAATCTACTAGCTTTCGCATTTTTCCTCCATTTTTATTATTCAGATCGTTAATTTCACAAATTTATGGACACACAGGAGACCATACTCCTGACCACTGGCTTCCCTCCAACGTCGTGAATACCTGCATATTGCTCCCATCTGCGTCCATGATATAGATGTGATTTGTGCCATCATCCTCCTCAAGATCAAATGCGATTTGGCTTGCATCTGGCGACCAGGAGGGGAAGAAAATTTCTTGTTCAAACAATGTTTCCTGATTTGATCCATCCAGATCCATGGCAACCAGTGAAGAGTTGCTTCTAAAATAGATCTTAGAGCCATCAGGCATCCAACCACAATTCCAGTCAAACGTAGGGGAATTGGTGAGTTGTATTTGATCCCCGCCGCTTGCGTCTATGGAGAAAATATCAAATAAACCCTTTGCCCAGTTAGCGTCTGATATATAGACAATTTGCGAGCTGACCGGCGACCAGACCGGATCATAATCGTTTGCCTCGCCGAAAGTCAGCTGGCGCTGGTTGCCCCCATTCGTATCCATAATAAACAAATGTGCTTTTTCGTCTTCACCCGACTGACTGAAAACGATCTGGTTTCCTTCCGGTGAAAATGATGGGTGACGGCTGGCTTTTTCGGTAAAAGTAAGCTGGGTCTCGTTAGAACCATTGACGTCCATTATGTAGATATTCCACTGGTCGCCACGGCGCGAATCAAACACGAATTGCGTTCCATCGGGAGACCATGAGATATAGCCATCCATACCATCATGCGTGTTCAGTGGGCGAGCAGCACCGCCACTTCCATCCATCACATAAATATTCTGAACCTCTTCGGTGCCTGATGTAAAAGCGAACAGGCAGGGCACTGGCGTCGGCGTAGGCACGGCCGGGGTTGATTTCGGAGGAACCTGCGTGGGATCTGGTTCAGCCAGCCCTTGCTCTGTATCGTCTCCCGATGATCCGCACCCAACGAGCATGAGCCCAATCAACAGCATCAAAAGCCCATTCTTTTTCATTCCTTTCCTCCTTTTATCTAGATCGCATCCTTTTCATAAATTCAGGTAGTCAGTAAATACTGCCAAAAAATCCCTGATAATTTTTTCTGAATCGCTGACCATTATTATTTATTCAACCTAATCGATGGGTAAATCAGCGATATTAATTGGTGATAAACCCTTGAATTGAAATACATTTGGGATGGCATCGATTGGCAGGATGAACACTAACCTAATAACATCATCCTCAAAACCACTCATTGCACAATGCACTGAAAGCCCACCTTGAGGAGCGATAGAGTAATAATCGCTATCACCACCGACCGCCAGATTGTAGTACACGGTTCCGTTGCTATCCGTAACCTTTGCTTCACCAGTAGATACGCAGATCTTATCCGGATTTAGACCGGTGAGATTAGTTGTCACAAAAACAAAAACGGTATCGCCAACCAAACTCAGTGATGTACCATCTCCACTTCGTATTGTTTCAGTTCCCAACTGTATGGAATTCACCTCAATTTCCCAGTCATCATCAGAAGCCGCATAGGAAACGGGCGCGGGGGATGGTACTGAATCAACCGTTTGCCCGCATCCACATACAAGAAGCATTATTAGAAAAACAAATAGACCATAAATGATGTTCGTTAACTTTTCCATCAGACCCTCCATTAATTTAGAATTTAGTTGATTGATTTTTTTAATATTTTTTTTCTCCTGTAATTATCTGTTTATGGATACGCACAAATTTGCGGTGTGTCCCCAAATACTCCACCGGTCACCTCGAAATAATAATTTTCCACTTTTTCACTGGCATCAAAATTGATCTCGCCTTCAATATGGTATGAGTTTCCAGAATCATCATACGTGCAGTCATCATTGCGAGAATACATAACCAGCTCACCGTGTGGACCGGTTACTGTGGAACGCTCCATATTGCACATCGCGCTGCCAGTTTCGCAGGTGATATCAATCGTGCATTGTGTCTCATCAACATCACAGATCACCTCGCATCCCGGATCTCCACAGGCTGTAATTAAAATGACAGGAAAAATTAATAAGCAAACCAACGCAAAGCGTTTAACACCGACCATAAGCCCTCCTATAGCATTATTCATTATCGGCGGATGACTGCAGTTAAAGTATGATGCTGGACATCAATTGGATTGGGGGGATGATGATAATTACTTTATAGCATTATTTGTATGTGTTTACAATAGTACGTTTTTCTCTCGCATGATTAGAGAACAACCACCGATTCATGCAACTGGATGATCAGAGACCGTGTTTTCCGAAAATGCGATCATTCCACACCTCAACCAAGGTTTTTGGAGTTTTATAAAAAGAAAACTGATCGAATTCACATCTAAATTAATACCACTCAAGAAAATCTAACGAAAATATTTATAAAAGAAACTTTCAGAACTTAACCAGTCAAGGTGAATCGATTTGTAGCTACAATTGACAGTGATTCTGGGTAGTTTCAGAATTTTGCATCACAAGGTACAGGTTTGGTTACAAACTGATCTCAATTCAGGATTCTACGCGTTCACCCGTACCGAGGGTGCCTAAAAGAGTGCAGAAAAATGGATTCCCGCTTGCGCGGGAATGACAAGAAAAGTGGGAATGGCAAGCGAGGCGGGAATCGCAAGCAGGGCGAGGATGAAAAAGTAAACGGCACTGAGTGGCAGCGTTGGCAGAATAATATGCTGACTTCGAATCCCCTACAGGGACGGGTGTCAGTTGGGTGCGCGCTCACCCTAATCGAGGGCGCTCGAAAGATATACCCATAGGGCACAGGCAGGCGAGCAGCAGACCCACTGCGGGTAGGCTCGGCGTAGAATTCTTTATTTTTCTACAAACCTCACTCTAATTTGATCATTACCTAAAAAAGGTACGGTAATTTGGGATTAGAATTTATAAAAGAAGCAAAACACTGCAAATCTAATAAAATCTGTGTTCACAGATCTATTTAAAATTTTAATCAGAACCGTCTGGAAGATTTTATATAAAGAAAGAAGTCGCATGGGTCTGGATTACTCTTATATGCTTTATTTCAAACGTGAGCGACTCGCGGACGTCCTTATGGGTGTAGCAGATATTAGTGAACCGCATCATCCACCGACGCAGATCCATTTCCCTGACCATGTACTGACCATCCCTCTGGGCAAGTTGCTGCCTTTTCCTGAAGACAATGTCTATCAATACGATGACGCTGAACTCACCTTTGATAATGTTCTCATCTTTGACGAGGATGAAGCCATTGCGGATTGGGGACATGGCCAGGAAATAGATAATTCTGTTCACCTTCCACCCGACCTGGATTATATTCGTCCACTATCCGTCGGATATATTTATCTGACCGTTTACAATGATCTATCGATTTATTCTCCTGAAATCAAATTAGAGCTCAAAGATCTCGTGTTATTTGATTTTGGGACGACTGGAACAAGAATGAGCTTGATGTTCCGAAATTCCACATCAATACGAAAGACGTTTATTGAATTGTTAAGAAGATTTCACGGGGTATGCGGTTTGTTTAGCGATGAAGAAAAGGGTGAAGTTTTTTGGTTAGACGGAAAAGAAGTACGCGGCTTTGTTGATGACATCTGGACTTCACCGGAAGAAATCAGCCGGATGTTGTAAATCTATAATTGGTCAATCAGGGTGTAAACCTGATCCGTCATTTCATCTGGATCTTCTCCAGCGCTTCCTCTGCAGCGTCATGGACACGGTCATCCTCATGGCTAAATCCTGTTTTGTGCCGCATCAGGGCCGCCGTGAGCGCATCCACAGCGCGAATATCACCCAATTCCCCGAGCGCAATAGCCGCGTCGCGCCTGACACTATAGAAAACATCACCCAAAGCCCGAATGAGCGGCCCCAGCGCCCTGTGATCCCCAATTTTTCCAAGCGCCTCTGCCGCAAAAGCGCGAACGCCAAAATCCGCATCCTTCATTGCAGTGATCAATGGTTCAACCACATCAGCGGTACCCATCTTTCCGAGGGCGTTGACCGCATCGATACGCGCCTTTCGATCTTGATGCGATAGAGCTTGTATGAGGTTATTCAATTGTTCAGTTTCAGACATTTTTCCTTCTCCCGTAGTTTAGTAAGTAAACAATCTGCAATAGATCGCTAAGAAAATATAGCCACCAGCACCATTGTCATCGCGAGGATAAATATGATAGAGAAGATGATCAGCAGAATTTTCGAAATTTTTGGATATTGTTTGTAGGAATAAGAAAACACCAAGTAGATCACCCCTGCCGCAAAAATGTAACGCGCGTTTGCCATATCGCCTGTGGAAAGAAGAAAGACCAGCGCAATTAATAAAACAAAAATACCGATGAAGAACATGATCTTGTTCAAATTTCCTCCAACTTCACTATTTGATCATACAACCACTTATACAATTTTTTTGGTGTATTTCATACCAATCAGTGTTTTATTCAATTCGCTTTAGATATTGCCGTCGATGGCTTGTTTTAGAAGCGCTTTGTCCGTTGCCATCACCATTTGCTCCCATTCTCTTTCTGCCGCGGGATCCAAACCCACTCCTTGCGATGATTGGTATGCCAAGACTTTGGCAAGGTCATTCGGCATATTCAATTTGCGATACACAGCTGCCATGCGGCAATGCGGCTCAAGGTTTCGTTGTGATGGCGCGATGGAAATCTGATGGTGAAAGGCACGCACGGCTGCGGGAACATCACCAAGGGCAACATAGACCATACCCATCTCTGTCCAGGCCTGCATGTTTCCGGGATCGATCTCGATCGCTTTCTGTATCCATTCAACGGCTTTATGCTTCTCGGTTGTGTACTGGCGATAGAGGTATGAAAGACACGCATATGCTGCTGAAAAACAGGGTTCTAGTTCGATCGCATACAGGCAGGCCTGAATTGGTTTCGTGTTCACAGCGGCCTGGACTTGCATGTCATATGCAAACCTGATTTTCTCGCTTGCCTGCAAAGCGGTATGGAATTCCGGGTCATCAATCGAAGACGCTGCCGAACGCGCTCGGTCCAGCGTGGTTTTTCGGATGTCATAGTCATTGCTGAGCAGCCCAATTTTTAGTTTTCCGATTTCATCTTGAGAAATCTCGATTTTCAAACCAAGTTTGGCGAGGGCTTGCGCAGCAAGGTTGTTAATATTTTCCGGGTATTTTTCCGACGAGGTATGATCTCTGAGGATCTCCTCAGCACGGGGATCACCGATATTTCCCAACATTTCAATCGCATTGGCAACACCTGCCAAGCTTCCTGTTTCATCTTTCTGCTGAATGAAAGCAATAATTTGCTCCACGGCAGCCGGCCCAAACGCCAGGAGCATGCTTTTTACTTCTGTAATAAAGTTTGAAATCTGCAATTGCTCAACAAGCTCTGGAATTGCATGAGGATCGCCCAGTTTTCCCAAAGACAATCCTGCCGCCGTACGGATCCTTGCGCTGGGAGGATTTTCGTATAATTGAATCAATGGACCTACTGCCCTGTCATCTCCTATACTTCCCAATGTGCGCGCTGCCCACCAAAGGATATCTTCATTTTCACTGTGTAAGGTTTCGATCAATGGTTCAACCGCAGGCTCACCGATTTTAACCAGCATTTTCTGCGCATCTTTATATGCCGCATCATCTGTTAGGGCGCTGATGAGCGCTTTAATCTGCTTAAGGTCTTGTACATCCGAATGATCATTAGCTTGTTTACTATCTCGCCTGCCAAATATTTTATCCACTATACCCATAAGGGGCCTCCTGATACCGGATTATTGCCACTCTATATTTCACTTTATCATATTACTGTGCTATTTCCTTAATGCAAAAACGGTTGAAAAGCCAGATTTGACAGTGTTGGCAAGCGATATCAATTCATCTTCAGAGGTATGCGCCAGATAGTTGCGCGTTCATCCAAAGGATATATCCATAGGTTACAGGCAAACGAGTTGTGCCTGAGGCGCTGATCGATTAAAGGGTTGCGCATTCTCACCCTGCGGGAAGGTTGCCCCGAAGTTTTTTTCCTATTCTTGTGAATAATTGGCTTATTCAACACTAACAGGTATAAGGATGGCTCTGTGGGGAGTTTTTTCCTGGTCATTACAGAATTCCTCAATAAAAAAGTGACCACTGGGGGTCAGGCGGGCATTGGGCAGCCAGGTGTAGAAAAGATAACGCAAGGCTGAATGCCGATCAGGCAAATCGTATGAATAGCGGGCGTAATGGCCGGAAGGGATGCGCTGGAGGCTGACAGGAGGGCAAACGGCAGCATCTAGAGCCGCAGTAGCGAGGAATTGGTAGGACGGGCTGAAGGGATCATCGGTATAAGATATCACTAAGAAGAAAAGCCCGCTCATATCAGCTTCAGGATGCGGTAATGCATTTAATTGGTCAATAGTGTTCTCATGCACTGCCTGGCTGAGGTCACCCGCAGGCAAAGGTAACCCGGCCAGGATCATTTCATCGTTTTCGATCAGCTGGGGCTGTACAAAACTTTGCTGTTGCGCGAATTCCAGATCGCAGCGGGACTTAGGCGGGATAGGCAGGCATCCCTTCAGCGGCTGGCAGGCACGATAACTACTTGGCAGAAGGCCAAACACCCGTTTGAAGGCGCGGGAAAAGCTCTCGGGGGTTTCAAAACAATAGTCATAGGTGAGATCTGTGATGGAGCGCTTTGTATTGCGCAGGTCTTTGAGGGCTTCGCTCAGTCTGCGCCTGATCAGGTAATCATATGGTGTCTGGCGGGAAAAATGGTTGAACAAACGGATAAAGTGGTAAATGGAATAACCGCAGTGGTCTGCCATATCTGCCACAGATATTTGGTCACGCAGGTGCTCCTCAATAAACTGAAGGGTTTGATGGATGCTCTCGAGCCGGGATGCCATCTTCAGGATTTGATCTTTACCGGTACATATACATCAATGACAGAATCCGCCAGACGGTCCATGCCCTTAAAACGGGAATCATAGAGCTGGAAATTATAGGCATACGGGCTATGATATTCGCTCGCTGCCAACCAAGCCTGGATATCTCTTTCCCAATCAGAGGCGATCTCGTCACCCTGGAAGGTGAAAGCCGCGTAACGCACAGGGGGCAGGATTTTGATGCAAAATTCGATTGGGCTAGCGTTCAGCATGGAGAGGTCAAATTCCATGCCTACAAAGACTTCAAAGATGCCTTTTTGCGCAGTTTCACCGGTAGCGATATGGACCTCATAGGCCGCATCCGGACGCGAGAAAAAGCCCGAGGGCAGAGAAGGGATGAAGGATGTGAAGCGAGCCCATAAATGCCCGATCTCGTTTTCCTCATCCCAGCCGGAACGTGACTCAAAAGGATCACCAAAAAAGCTCATACCGGCAAGGATGATCTGCATTTCTCCGGTCATTTTAGGCTGCATAGGGTATTCCTTTCTGGCGCTCTTTTTTTAAACAATATATTACTCCCAATTCCGGATGACTGCTGGAATTGGGAGCTGGAAATACTATTCGCCAAAATCTACGGGGTGTTCGGCAAAATACGCGCCTGCTTCTTCCATCCACTGCGGCCATTCCTGCATCCAGTCCGCGACGCGGACATCGCGGATGCGGT
Source organism: uncultured Pelolinea sp. (assembly GCA_964612815.1). Taxonomy (GTDB): domain Bacteria; phylum Chloroflexota; class Anaerolineae; order Anaerolineales; family Anaerolineaceae; genus Pelolinea. Next base: position 185,436 of record CAZTCV010000002.1, read on the forward strand.
CGGAAACAGGAATGTAGGGTTTGAGATCGATGACAGGCGAGCCATCATGCGCGTCAATCCAGGGCAATGTGACCATGCCGCTTTCCTGATCCAGATTGAGAATCGGCATCGTGGTGATGCAGATGGGATTGGGGCGGTATTCACTGCGGCAGGCAAAAACACCGGCCTCAACGCCCGGCGCATAGGGGAGCTGAGTGGTGAGAAGTGCACGGCTGGCAGGGTTATCGTGACCATGCGCCCACCAGCATACGATCACATGGCTGAAGGCTGCGAGCATCTTGAGTCCATCGCGGTAGAGCGGATATAGCTGGATCTGGAACACACCTGCCCCTTCATTCGCTATGACCTCCCCGATCGGATTGAGATGATATTCAATGCTATTTTTCATTTTTTCTCTCCTTTATCATTTTTATGCAATGATAGATGGTTCATCCCATTTGCGCGTGACGTAAATTGCGGAAATGAGGTGCTCTAGCGAAAAAGAGAGAACGCGTGATTGATGAGAATTGCTGTTTACGATGAGGTCGTTTAATGAGAAGTGTGGTCTGTGCGTTAAGAAATACCTTAGATGGGTAATTATATTTTTATGAATTATTTTTTAATAAGTAATCAGAGCCTGTCCTCGCGAGGACAAGCGCCGTTTGGCTGAATTGTGACCTTGCAGACCAGTTACGAACTGAACACGGGATCTCCCGGGTTATTTATTCACGCACTGGCCTGGCACCAAAGCCGCGGGTTGCCATTTGCAGACGTCCGAGTGCCGGAGGCAGAGCGCTTCCGAGGCGAGGGATTCGCAATCTACCGTTGCTTGAGCCGGTTTTTCAGGCGGCGGCTGCACCGGCAGCGTCCAGCGGTCGACATTGAGCGTGCCCATTTCATACGAAATCCAACACATGAGACCCTTCAAGCGTCCATATAACCAGAGCGCATCCGGGGAGCGCGCTTCGACATCCATCACGTCTGCGCTGCCGCCGAAGGTGAGCACCTCGTAATCCGTGCCCGGGCCTGAGCGGCAGTTGATATTACCAGAGGGGATGAACTGGGGTTGCGGGCTGGAAATGGTGAAATAACAGGGATCTGACTCAGCCGGCGCACTGCGATCATTTCCCTGCCAGAAGGCCTGCACCTTCCACTCTCCGCCCACCTCAGGCAGGAACTCGGATAGATAGGTGCCGTCTTTCGCGACGAGCGGATTCTGCAGGAATGTTTCGCCGGCCGGGCTGGTGAATTCTAGCGCGATGCGGGCGCGGGAAAGGGCGGGGGTGAGCAGACCACTAACCGGAACGGAGGAGCCTGTTTCGAGCGGGTCTGATGGGGTGCTGCAGGTCAGTTGAGACATCTCCACCACGCAGTGTTTAAACGCGATCGTATCCACAGGTACATGGATATCATCCATCAAGGCATAGACGGTGAAGCCTATCTGACGGCAATCGCCGGGTTTGGCATTATCAGGCGGGGTGCTGAGAAGGCGGATCTCCGTTTGCATGCCCGGATCCAGGACAGCCTGGTCAGGTAAAAGCTCCATGACCCAATCCTTTTTGGTGACGGGTTTGATTTCGAATTTTTTCAGGATGAAGGAACTGGGGGTTGGACAGTTCTCATCCGCCTGGATAGTGACTCCTTCAATCAAGGTGATGTCATTATTGGTGATCATCTCTTGCATTACGCTGGATATCAGGGAATCTTTCAAATCGGCGAAAGGATACTGGGGAAGATAAGTTTCATAAGCAATATTGTTCACGTCGGTGAGTTCATCCGGATAGTCATCAATCGCCACTGTGACCTTTGCGAGATTATTACGCTCAGGAGTCCAGGGGACATAACCGAAATAGTATTCACCCATCTCCAGCCGGGGGATGGTGACTGAGCCGACCAAGGTCTGGCCCCCGATCTTGCGCGGCGGGAGGCAAGCGATGCCAGGGGTTGTGACCACGACTGACTGGTCGACATAGACCTTGACCTGAATATTCTCGGCAAGGCCATAGCCTGAATTTGACACAGCAAAACGGATACGGTTCTCATGCCCAACCCAGAACGGATCACCAGCGCCCATTGGAACCCATTTTCCGCCAGTATTAACAAATAATCCGTTGGGGTACACATCCCAGCCATTCTGCGGGCTGTCGATCCAGATATCGCGGGATTCATGCTGAACATTACTGGCACTGGTTTCGACCGCATTGCCCTTGCGGATGGAAGGATCTGGTGATGTGACCAGACCGCGCACAACCTTGACGCGGCAACCCGTGGCCTCTTTTGCTTCATATTTGATCATCAATTCGCGTGGCACATCCAGATAGTATTCTCCCGGCGAAAGGGCTGCATTGTCTACATTGCCATCGCGTTGGGGAAGAATTAGCGTGGCAGCCGTATCTGGATTTGTAATAGTATCGATATGCGTGATCAGCACCCCTTCTTTGGGAATGTTTTCATCATGGTTTTGCTGCATCCGACATTCGACAAAATATCCAACAAACGGACTTTCGACATAAGGTATGCGCAGGATGTTATTACCTTTGTATTCCAGAGGGGTGAGCGTGGTGGTGATCTCACACGGACCCTGGACACAGGGCATTTCGGTTACGCCAGGATCCCAACCAGCCCACAGTTTGGACCATCCGCCGAAATGGGTGAATTGGTCACAATCACCCATCAGATCATAATCACCCATTTGAACATGGCGGAGACTGTGCACATGCCCCAATTCATGGCCGACAACCATGAATAATTCTTCATTGGTGGTGCCTTCTGCCGCTGTGGCTAATCCAATATTAAAGGTCTTTGCGCCGGTTAAAACATTGACATATTGCATCTGAGCAGGCAGCCCATTGGAAAAAACCTGGGCGTAGCCCATGGGGTAGAACTGAATGTTATGCACAACCAAGAGGATATCGTATTGAGACAATGCATCACCGATGGCGGAATACGCCAGATCTACACCATCCTGATGGATCGATGCGTCGGTTGTGGATTCCTTGTTGTATTGCCATAATTTGTGGGGGGCTTCAAACCAACCATCCGCACTATCCGGGTTGCTGATGGTGTGAAAACTCAGGAATACCTGATCAAAACTCACTTTTTTAAAATAGTCCCGCACCCGCGCGTTAAAGCGGGTGGTGTATTCGGATGCTGTGTGGCGCGGAGTCTGCACCGCAGCAACAATATCGGGCGGGAACTTTGGTTCACACGCGGGCGCGAGACCTTCCTGGGTGTAACAATATGGGGGAGTGTGTCTTAAATAGATCACTGCCACTTTTCTGTTGACTGCATTTGTTGGAGGAATCGCGATGGAACCTGAGCAGAGAAAGAGAGTTGCAAGCACGAATACAAACAGCTTGTGAGACCTTTTTTGGGCACCCATTTTTTCCTCCATTAATAGACAAAGGGAATCAATTTAGCCGCTGCTATCATGATAGCATGCCAATGAAAAAATACAATATGCAGTGGATACATGGGTGTTTATTAAGATATTTCTTAAATCCCAATCATGACCGCACCTTTTTTGTGGTATTCGCAAATATCACCGTACTCATCTTTTCGACGATAAGGAAAGAAATCAGACATAATTTCCCTCGTTAATTCAGCCAATACCTGACAACGGCGCTTTAATTGTATAATCAACCCAATGATCAGCAAACCACGCAAAGGAGCGATATGGAAGCCTATGTCAGTGAGGCCAACCTGGATGAAAAGACTGTAGAATGGCTAGCGCGCATCCGGGAATTTAACCAGCATGAAATGAGGCTCAACCCTTCCGCCAGCGCACTGCTGGTGGTGGATATGCAGCGTTTCTTCCTGGACCCAACCTCGCCGACGTTCACATGCGGCGGGCTGCCGATCCTGCCGAACATCCGCCGGCTGATCGAAGCGTTCCGCGAGGCGGAGCGCCCGGTGATCTTCACCAAGCATGTGCACCACCCCGATCACCTGGACAGCGGCATCATGGGCTGGTGGTGGGAAGGGATGTGCGTGGAGGGCAGCCCGGAGAGCGAGATCCACGCGGATATCACCCCGCTGCCCGGTGAAAAAGTGATCAGCAAGCACCGCTATTCGGCTTTTTACAACACCGATCTGGAGACGGTGCTGCGGGTGTTGAAGATCGAAGATCTCGTGATTGCCGGGGTGATGACCAATATGTGCTGTGAATCCAGCGCGCGGGACGCCTATTACCGGGATTACCGCGTTTTCCTACCCGCTGATGGGAGCGGGTCGATCAACGAGGAAATGCACCTGGCAAGCCTGTTAAATATCGCTTTTGGGTTCGCGTACGTGACGACCAGCGTGAAATTGGCCGAGCAGGTCAGCGGCGGGTAGTTCTACCCAGTTCCACGGCGCTGGTACTTAATCAATAATTTTCGCGTGTTTTGACAGGCGGTGTACCCGGATATAGTGGGAAATGTATTCACATGCGCCCGAGAGGCGATCTTCAGTCATGCAGCCATTCATAATGGCATGCGAAAATGGATCAACAAAAGGGGGACCAAGCGTAAAGGCAAACAAGCAGGATGGTCAGCGGATCGCCGGCTTTGCAAGCGCTGGCTGCGCAGGGATCAGGAAAAATATCAGGCTCCAAGCAATAATCTGTTTAACAATCCAACTTCGAGGCAGGGAGAGATTTCGGCGAAGTGAGGGACTTTCTGGTCAGTGGAAGTAAATGATGAATGATATAATCCCTGATTAATTTTGCAACTATAAAACAAATATCGCCTTTCCCTGGAGGAAAAAATGAAACATAGCGTCATCATGCTCCTTTGTTTTACCGCCATCTTATATGCCTGTTCGCCAATCGCAACCGAACCAACACCAGTACCTGCAACCGAGATACCCGTTGCCACGACAACCCCGCTCTTTCCTCCGACTGCGACTCCCGAACCAACAACTACATCACCGGAAATGGAAGGAATGATCCCAATATTAGATAACTGGAGAGATGTGCCGGTGATGCCTGAAGCGACCTCGGGGATGTTTGAATTGGGAGATTATTTCTATACGATCAATAGCGGTAAAGAAGAAATAACCACCTTCTACGCAGAGGCGATGACAGATCTGGGCTGGCAGCCGCGCGACGATATGACAAAACTCGCGCCGGGAACTGCTTTTACTTATTACAAGGATGGGATATTTGTATTCTTCATGATCGAATCTAGCGACGGTGAACAAACAGTATTCATGCATTTTGTTGAGGAATAAAAGGTGAAACGCATTTAATCGGAATTGATCATTCAGTAGTTCATTTTTTTATATCAGGTTTAGAAAGTTATACCACTTGAATTGTGTTGTATTTCAGGGGGCAAAAGCAGTGGTGGTTTTTTTCATCCGCGCAGCGTCAGGTAAACTGGTTGATCCTTTTGCTTCTGGAACACACAGAATTCCAAACGCTCAGAGAGAAAGTTAGCCCACACTCCCATCTGGTTCCCGGATGGGAGATGTGCCAATTCGTACCTTTTTACCAGCTAAGAAGACACCCGCGGAACACACCCCAGCAGAAAGATAGTCGGGCAAATCGCAAGCATTCCGCGGTCAAATTACAATCAGGATATTTTCAAACTTATTCGGAGTTTATTCGTTTTCGGATATTACGCCAGCGTGAGATATAATGATAGAGTAAGCCTCTACAGTAAGGATGGTTCAACCACTCATTCCAACATTGTGGCGGTTTTTTTTATTAATCAGAAAAGGAAAAACATGGAAAAGAAATTGTACGTTGGAAACCTCCCATTTAACGCGAGTGAGGAGGACCTGAAAGATCTATTCAGCCAGGCAGGGGTTGTCACATCCGTCGCGATCATTAAAGACCGGGATTCGGGCCAATCAAAAGGATTTGCTTTTATTGAAATGGCAGACCAGGAAGCAAGCCAAAACGCGATCAAATTGTTCAATGGTTATTCCTTCAACAGCCGTGAATTAAAAGTCAACCCTGCAAAGCCGAAAGAAGACAACCGACGGCCATTCAATGGGCCAAAAGGTAACCGCGGCGGTAAGGGTGGCAATAACAGCGGGAAAAGCAGAGGATACGGCAGCAACCGGTCAAACTATTAGGCAGGACATTTTGCAATAAAGGAAAAAAAGGAATCGTGAGAACTGTTCCTTTTTTTATCCACACAAGAATTGGTATCGGGTTTGATGAGGCCATTGCAGTACGGATTGTGCTGCGTTCACTATTTGATTCATGTGCGGCGCGTGAGATGATTTGGTCTGCTATGGTTTTTTTCTGCGCGTCTTTATTGAGTTCTTTGGGTTGTATTGATAAACTGATAATTCGTGTTTAACGATTTTATAAAAAATGTGAAACTGAAATGGAAAACAATCTAAAACAAAAAACAGCGATCATCACTGGCGGGGGCAAGGGTATTGGCAGGGAAACCGCGCGCCTGTTAGGGCGGGCGGGCTGCCGGGTGGTGATATCCGGCAGGGATGAAGCGGCATTGAAGCACACCGCGGACGCGTTTAGAGCTGAGGGGATCGAAGTGCTGGCCGTGGCGAGTGATGTGACCGTGCGAGAGGACTGCCAGCGCCTGGTAGAGAGCGCTGTGGCACAATTCGGGGGCGTGGACATCCTGATCAATAACGCGGGCCGGTCGATGCGCGGATTCTTCGCAGAAACCGACCTGGACCTGTTCGAGAAGATGATGGATATCAACTTCGGTGGCGCAGTGGCGATGACAAAATTCGCGCTCCCTTACATCAGGCACGCGCAGGGGAGCATTGTGTTCATCTCGAGCGGGGCGGGGCTGAAGGGACTGCCGGCAGGCGCGCCTTACAGCGCATCGAAAATGGCGCTGAAGAGCTTTTCGGAATCGCTGCGATCGGAACTGAAGGGGGAAGTACATGTTGGTATTCTATACGCGGGTTTCACAGAGAATGACCCGGACAAACAAAAATTTAATGGCAAGGGCGAGCTGATCCCGGCCAAACGGGAGAAGTTTGCCTCCACGCAGGTGGACGTGGCGGAGGCGGTGATGCGGATGCTGCGGCGGCGCAAACGGCAGACGGTGATGACGCTGACCGGAAAGCTGGCAAACTTCGCCTATACGTTCTTTCCGCGTTTGTCGGAAGATTTGATCATCTGGTATTCCCGGCGGACGGAGATGTTTGGGAAGGATGACGTATTTAAAGGATAAACCAGATAATTGATCATCGCCAAATTAGGACGAGATCATCAAATATTATTGGTCGAATAATCATTCCACCTCAGTGATTTTTGGGCCTGCAATAGAGCACAAAGTGGATTGTTTGGGTATGGTCCCTCGTGACAGCACAAATCCTGCCAGGCAGACTGTACTTTTTTTGACAAAGTTTGCCAGACTGCAATAAATAAACTATTGTTTCTTTTCAACACTGAATGGTTTGATCATTTCATTGAGCAATCGCTCAGGCAAGCCCTGAGACATTGCTGGCCTGGGTTTACCGGAAAATCGCCAATCATACCCCTTAGAAGGGCGGTAAAATATGCTCACGTAAACACAAAAAGTGGATGAAAAGTGCGACTCAAATTGGCTCAGAAATTACGATCGGGAACACTGCATGCAATTTACACAAACGCAGAAGATTTCCGCGTAGCCACGATCGTTACTAGAACGATCCTGGCATTGCTGGCTGCTTTTGCCGCGGTATCAGCGATCGCGTTTTTCTCAGGTGATACGACGCTGGTCATCATTATGCTGATTGGCGGGTTTTTGCTGACACTCCCCTCTTACCTGCTTTTCAGCGGACGATTGCGAATGTGCTGTGTTGTTTTGCTGGTCCTGGTTGTTTTGACTATGACGATCAGCGCGGTCATGGGGCAGGGCATCCATGATATTGCGATCCTGGCCTTCCCGATCGCCATCTTTTACGCAAATCTGGTGTTGAAGCGCAGCGATTTCGTGTGGATATCCGCGTTGATCCTGGCAGCTCTCATCTATATCGGCCTCGGTGAAACTTATGGGTGGTACCTTACCAAACCGTTCCAGGAATCACCCGCGGTTGATCTATTCATCGCAATCATCATTGTGCTTGTCGCGATCATGATCGCTGATTCACTGGCGGAGAATATCCGCAAGAGCATGGAACTGGCACAAAAGGAAATTGCTTTGCGGGAAAAAGCGCAAACTGAACTGCGGCATTTAAACATCCACGACCCATTGACAGGCATTTATAACCGGTCATTCTTTGATGAGATGGTGATTTTGCTGGAGAAAAGGAAGGAATATCCAGCGAGCATTATCTTCGCTGATATTGATGATCTGAAAGCAGTGAACGATAATTATGGACACGCAACAGGAGATGACCTGCTGCAACGCACGGCGCTCCTGCTCAGCCAGACATTCCGCGATGAGGATATCCTGGCGAGGATCGGCGGAGATGAGTTTGCGGTCATTCTCCCGCAGAGCGACGAAGAGACAGCGAAAATGGTATGTGAGCGAATGTGTGAAACCCTGCGTGCATACAATGAGATGAATCCCGACAAACCGATCCATATTTCGCATGGGTTTTCAACATGCAAAACAGGCGGCCTTAAACAGGCCGTGATGGATGCTGATCAACGCATGTATGAGAATAAAGCAGCCCGGAAATCCATGTAGTCAGAAATAAATTCTATTGCGGTTCGATCCGAAGTGTTCCCTTTCAAAATATCAGCGGGGTCTTTCAAATATTGCTCGATTGTGCTCTTTTGAAGATCAAGTCATTTGCATTGGCGAATTTTTTTCCTATAATGAAATAGAGAGATAGCGCTTGGAGGGTGTGATGACCAACAGCAAAATTTGGATCATGTTCCTTGTAATGAGTTCAATATGGAGCCTGACCGCATTTACACCACTGGCACAGAACATTGATGCATCCCCACCGGATGAAACGGTTAAGCTGATATTCATCCATCACTCATGCGGGGAAAACTGGCTGACGGACGGGTATGGCAACCTGGGGCGCGAACTGGGTGAAAATAACTATTTTGTCAGCGACACCAATTATGGCTGGGGGCCGGATTATATCGGCGACCGGACCGACATCCCAAACTGGATGGAATGGTTCCGCAGCGAACAGACAGGCATCATCACACAGGCGCTTTATAACGAGAACGATCAGATGAGCGGCTATACGCGAACTCTATCCGACCCGGGCGGCGAGAACTCGATCATCATGTTTAAGTCCTGCTACCCGAACTCAGAATTGAACGGCAATCCGAATGACCCGCCCGGAACAAGCGCTGACCTGACAGTGAGCGGCGCGAAATTTGTGTATAACGAAATTCTCAAATACTTCGCAGCCCGGCCGGACAAGCTGTTCATTGTGATCACGGCACCACCGGTGAGCAGCCGGGCAAACGCAAAGAACGCACGCGCATTCAACAACTGGCTGGTGGAAGACTGGCTGGAAGAAAATGGCTATACGCTGCCGAATGTGGCGGTGTTTGATTTCTACAATGTGCTGACAGGAAAGAACGCGCATCACCGCTACCAGAATGGACAGATCACGCATGTGACAACAAACAGCGACACGCTTGCTTATCCGAGCGGAGATGACCATCCGTCTGAAGCGGGCAGCCGTAAGGCGACCGAGGAATTCATCCCCCTGTTGAACATCTATACTCAGCGCTGGCAAGCGAGCGACCCACAGCCAATGACGATATCCTCCGAAGCCGGTGAAGAGAGCACGGTAGAAATCAAGTCTGGTGATATTGGTTCTGCTGGCAGCGGTACGTCCGGTAGAGTCCTGGATGGGGGCTTGATCGATAACTTTGAGAATGATAACCCTCCCGGAACGAACGGATGGGAAGCCTTCACGGGGGACCCAAACAACACCTCGATGCAGTGCACAGCGGTGGGAGGGGAGGCATTCGCGGGAGAACGGTCTTTGGTGGTGGACTTTGATGTGGCGGCGAATGACTGGGCGACGTGCGCTCTGATGTATGATAGCGGACAAGACTGGTCGGCTGGAGAAGGGATCACCTTTATGCTGCGGGCATCGCAGCCGGGGCTGGTGTTTGATTTAGATCTGCACAGCGGCGGGAGCGATGCGTTGCAGACCTTCCACTACACGATCGAAACAACTGCTGAGCGCGCGGAGGGGTGGATACCGATCAGCCTGCGCTGGGAAGACCTCACCCGCGTTGATTGGGAAGAGAACGCCGGCAGCCCGTTCAGCAACCCGGAGAACGTAAGCGGGATGGCGTTTGGGGTGAGCACCTATGCAGACACGAATAACACCGGCACGATCTGGGTGGATGAAATCGCACTTCTGGGTGAAAACAGCGCCATAGCTGACCATTCTGCCGTAGAACCTGGCGAGGTGATTGCACCTGAGAGTGGGGATACCAGAAGAGGATTCAGTTTGCCATGCGGGATGGCATTGATTTTGCCGGTAATGCTGGTGGGCGGCGGTGTGTGGCAGCGAAAAGAACAAATCGGCGGGTAAGTGCCGATCATTTTTAATGATCTTTTTTACACTCATCAAGATCAGACTGATGTATGTTTGTGTTTGGGCTGCTCATCGGGATAAAGCCCTCCCCAATGCGTGAATTTTGGCCAAACTTACTTTCTGAATACGGACCAAAATTGTGTGGTTTTTCACAATGTATGATCACTTTCTGGGATAATCAACTAAATAAAAACAGGAATCATTAAATGCGGATGACACGGATGTTCAGCACGACTATCAGGGAGACACCTTCCGAAGCGGATGCAGCCAGCCACCAATTGCTGCTGCGGGCAGGCTTTATTCGGCAATCAGGGGTGGGGATCTTCTCGTACCTGCCGCTTGCGCGGCGCGCGCTGACGAAGATCGAGAATATCATGCGGGAAGAGATGAACCGCATCGGCGGGCAGGAATTGACTATGCCGGTGGTGCACCCGGCGGACGTGTGGCGTGAGACGGGGCGCTGGTCACAGGTGGGTGCGGAGATGGCGCGGCTGAAAGACCGCAATGGCCATGACCTGGTGCTGGCGATGACACATGAAGAGGTGGTGACGGACCTGGCGCGGAAGGAAATCCGCTCATACCGGCAACTGCCACAGATGATCTACCACATCCAGACCAAGTTTCGCGACGACCCGCGCCCGCGGGCGGGGCTGATCCGCGTGCGTGAGTTCACAATGCTGGACAGCTACAGCCTGGACCGGGATGATGAGGGGTTGGATGCGCAGTACAAGGCACATTATGACGCATATTTTTGCATCTTCAAACGCTGCGGCCTGCCGGTGATCGCAGTGAGGTCGGACACAGGGATGATGGGCGGGAAGGAAGCGCATGAGTATATGTACCTGACACCGGTCGGGGAAGACACACTTCTGATCTGCGATGCATGCGGATACGCAGCCAACCGGCAGGTGGCAAATTTCAAGAAAGAAAAACCATCGGAAGAAAAGCCGCAGAAGATCGAAAAAGTGGCAACACCGGGGGTGACCATGATCGCAGAACTGGCTGCATTCTTAAATATACCCACCTCGCGGACAGCAAAAGCGGTGTTCCTGGCCACAGAAGTCACGAAAAGGGACGCACCGCTGCTTGTATTCGCGGTGCTGCGGGGTGATATGACGCTAAATGAGACCAAGCTGGCGCAGGCGGTAAGCATAAATGGAAAGGGAAGTGTGATGAATCTGCGCCCTGCCACGGATGAAGAGATCCGCGCTATCGGGGTTGAGCCGGGGTATGCTTCCCCAATTGGAGTGGAAACAGGTAAGGCCGTCGTAATCGTTGACGACCTGATCCCGCAGTCCCCCAACCTGGTAGCCGGCGCGAATGAGATGGGCATGCATCTGCTGCACACAAATTACGGCAGAGATTACCAGGCGGATGTGATCGCGGACATCGCGGTGGCAGAAGACGGCGCGGCATGCCCGGAATGCGGAAATGCGATGGATGCGCAACGCGGGGTGGAAGTGGGCAACATCTTCAAACTGGGAACCCGTTATAGCGAGGCAATGCAAGCGACCTATGTGGACCAGAATGAGCAGGAACACCTGATCGTGATGGGTTCGTATGGAATCGGGGTGGGACGGCTGCTGGCATGCATCGCAGAGGAATACCATGATGGTTACGGCTTGGCGTGGCCAGTGACAGTAGCCCCCTACCAGGTGCAATTGGTGCTGCTGCAGGATAAGGAGGGTGTGGCAGAACCACAGGCAGAGAAGTTATACCAGGATTTGCACGATGCCGGGATTGAAGTGCTGTATGATGACCGCAACGAACGCCCGGGCGTGAAATTCAACGACGCGGACCTTCTGGGAATGCCACTGCGGGTGACAGTGGCACAGCGCTCATTGGAGCAAGGCGGGGTGGAGTTCAAGCGCAGGGATAAGGAAGAAAAATGGCTGGTGCCGTTGGTTGAGACGGTGGAGGAAATCCAGGCAGAGCTGAAAAAAATGCAATCTGAGGTTAGAGAGAGATTTAATTGATTAATCCTGTCCGCTCTTCAGGATATCTTCCGCTTTAATCACCAGGCGGAAGCGCTCGCACACGAGTGGCATGTCCATTGCCGGCTGGCGGTCAATTTGCTTTAAATACCTGCTGAAGAATTTCCAGTGCTCCCTGCGCCAGCTTTCGAGGGTGCGGTCATCTTCACCCTCTTCGTAGGCAAACTGGGCGTCCACCTGGTCAAAAGGTACTACACGCACCTCAGTGGTCTCGATCAAACACATCGGTTGTCCGGCGCCGTTGAGGATGATGCTGAATTCTCCGGGCTGTGGTAATGCTTCCCCTTCGGCTTCATATTCCCATAAGATGCCACAGGTGGCTGTTTTAAGGCCTTCAAGCACAAGCGCGCCGAGTTCATCCGCCATGCGCGGGCCATCGCCAAAGCCCCAAGCTTCGGGCATATCCTGGAGATGAGCCATCTTTTCCTGGGACATCTGGGCGCGACAGGCATTCCAGAAAGTATTAAGCTGTTCCTGATTCGGTTCGATGGTCATTCAGTCTCCATTTGTTGGTCATGTTAAAATCTTGCTGGATTATAACGGAATATTGAGCGATTAGTATCAGAAGCTTGGAAAAAGCACCCAAAATCCAGTTTGCAAAAAAACAAAGTAAAAAATATTGGTTTTAATGATCGGTTTAATAATCTCATGATATATCCAGATTGAGGATCACATTATGTAAGTTATCGGCGATAATACGGTGGTCAGCGGGCTCCAGGTGGATGCCATCGCTGGGGCTGGGTGAGATCCACTGCGAGACATCGCGAAATATCGCATCGTGTTCTCCTGCCAGATTTCGATACAGAGCGGGGAGCTGAGCGGTCTTTTCCGCCGCACCGGAAAATTCTTCACGGGCCTGTTCGACGTTTTCATCAACGTAAGGAGGCGAGAGCAACAGAACAGCCGGCGCTTCTCCTTTATCATTCCAAGCGGTTTGGCGAATTTCATTCAGTAACTGGTTGATCCCTAAGGCAATATCACCTGCGGACCGATTGAGCTTGCACTTGGTGTCGTTGGTGCCGAGCATGATGATGATGAGATCGATGGGGTTGTGGGTACGCAGGCAGGGATAAAGATACAGCAAGCCATTCTTACCGGGAGAGTCAGGATCTTCGATGTTTGTGGTGCGGCCATTGCATCCTTCTTCAATGATCCAGTAGCCATCACCCAGCAGAGACTGCAGCAAGCCAGTCCAGCGCACATCGACCGGATAGCGCGCCTCGCTAACAGGGATATAGCCCCAGGTGTTGGAATCACCGTAGCACAGAATCTTAACCGCTTGCGGATTCGTATTCATATTGAGATGACCTCCTGTCACGCTTATCTTTTGACCTGATATGAATTATATAAAAAATCTCTTGTATAAGCATTTAAGTAGATAATTAGTATAGGAAAAGGGAAATGAAACCACCATGAAGAAAACCGGAAAAATCCTACTCACAATCATCATCATTATTTTGTTCATCCCGATCGTTTTTTATAGCATTGTCACACGCAGCAATGGAAAAATCCAGGTTGACGGACAGACACGGCGGTATGTGTTGTATGAACCGGAATCGTATAACGTTAGCACACCAACCGCGCTGGTTTTAAGCCTGCATGGATTTTCGGACTGGCCAATGCACCACATGCGCATGAGCGGCTGGAACCGGATCGCGGATGAGGAGGGGTTCATCGTGGTATATCCGATGGGAACCGGCTTTCCGCTGCGCTGGAACGCGTACGCAACGATGGAAGAAGACGGAAGCCCAAACGCGGATGTGGCATTTCTACAGACACTCATTGATGAGATGCAAAACACCTACAACATTGATCCGGGGCAGGTCTATGTGAATGGATTATCGAATGGGGCCGGGATGACACAACTGCTGGCCTGCGAGATGGGTGACAACATTACCGCGATTGGCGGGATAGCAGGGTTTTATCTATTCCCATGGGATGAATGTGAGGCGAACAACCCGATCCCGGCGATGCTATTTCATGGGACGGCAGATGAGATCGTTCCTTACTTTGGTGGATTCTACGAACGCACCGGAGAAAACTTCCCGGTGCTGCCGGAATTTGCGGCAAGCTGGGCGGAACGCAATGGTTGTGCGCTGGAGGCGGATCAGGATCAGGTCAGCGCTTCGGTCACACGCACCACGTACAGTGGATGTGAGCAAGGGGCTGAGGTGGTGTTATATACGATCGAAGGGGGCGGGCATACCTGGCCGGGCGGGTGCTGCCTGCCGGAATGGATCGCTGGCAAAACCACGCAGGAGATTGACGCGAGCGCGTTGCTGTGGGAATATTATCAGGCCCACCAAAAATGAAAGTGCAATAAAGTTTATTTTGATTGAAAATTTCGGATAAAGTGTTCGAAATATTGGACATTCATCGCAGCATCTCTATTTGCTGCCTGAGGAATGGGTTATCTGGCTCAATTTGAAGTGATCTTTGAGCGGTCATTATAGCTCTCTCGACATCCCCATTTTGAAAATAGGCGCGAGCTAAAGCTTCGTACCCTTTTGCAGATGTAGGGAAAATTTGTAGAATTGCTAAGAGAAAGCCGATAGCCGCTTCATTACAGTTCCGGTCAAGCAATGCATTGGCTACACCCAGGAATCCGTCAACTTCAAAATCATAATCATCCAGAAGTATTGTTTTCATGGACGCATATTGTTCGATCATCGATTGTGAACCCTGGTTACGAAAAATCTGGCCGAGTTTATTAATTATGTGCGGTTTTATCGGTTGCGGTTTTATGGCTCGTTCGATAATATCAAGAATACCAAAAGCAATCGCTTCAACCGGAGCTGGGCCAGTATTACAGAGAACAGTGATACCCAACATGGACTGAGGAACGAGCAAGTGGTAAGCAGTGAAGCCAACATCGTGACCAGAGTGATACTGAAAAGCCAATCCGTGGCGTTCATCAAGAAACCAACCCAAACCAACACGTTTTTCCGGACGATGAGAATCACCAAGTTTGATCACCGGGTTTACCATTTCCTGGAAAGTGGTTTTGTGGTTGAATAACGTTACTTTATTCAGATTGGCGATCGCCCATCGATTCATATCCAATATATTAGTGTGCAGGGTAGAGCTTGGGGCGTGTGCACGATTGTAAGGATATATATCAGATTTTAAGATATCTAGATCAGAAGTATGGGGGGATGCCTGATTTTCTTTAGGCACATCACTTACTAAGAATGTGCTGCTTTTCATTGCTAATGGCTTAAATAGATTTTCGATCATAAAAGTCTCAAAAGGCATCCCTGAAACAACAGAGATTATCGCTCCTAATATTTCATAAGCGATGTTTGAATAAGAAAACTGTGAACCTGGTTCAAAGAGTAGGTCTAAATCCAGACTACGTATATAGCGTTCAAGAGCATTAGTATCAAATTGAGGCTGATCCCAGCCATAATCAATCACATCTGGAATTCCTGCTGTGTGTGACAAAAGATTTCTGATGGTTAATCCATGATCAAATCGATTCAAGATCTTTAAGTACGGCAGATATTGTTGAGGTGGGTCATCCAATCGAATCAATCCCGCTTCATGCAACTGGATCACTGCAGATGATGTAAACAGCTTTGAAACCGAAGCGGTATGAAATATGGTTTTTGCCGTAACAATATCGTTTTTTTGGACACTTAGTTTCCCAACGCCTCCCTCAAATACAGACTGACCATTCTTAACTACTCCAATCGCGATTCCTACTAACGCGTGGTCTCGATGTGTCTGTTGAATGAATTCACTTATTAATTGTTTATTCATCAGCGTTTACACAACTCTATGAACCGGCCCATTCCCAAACAATCGTACTCCCTCCCTCAAATAATGGTAAGTTACTTTTGAGGGGTCGTCAAACTCCGCTCCCGGAGCCTCGACCTCAATAATCTTTCCCGCAATCTCCTCAAACGCCGCCCGAAAATGGATAAAACTCTTAAGCACAATCACATCCATCGACATTGGGTCGAGACCAAAAGCCGTGAAGACTGCCTGATCAGCTGCCTGGATTCGCGCACTGCCAACAGAGATATAGATGCCACTTATCTCCAATAAGGCCATTTTTCCCAAATCAATCACCATACCTTTAGACATAGGCCCTGTTCCAACGACCTCTCCTTCGAGAAGTTTGATGACAGTGAAAGTGCCTGTTAGCGGAGTGTGTCCGGGTAACATTTTTCCTCCAAGACCAATGGTGATCTCAGATCCTTCACCTGCTTTGTGTGCTACGGTTGCTGCCTGTGGATCATAAAACAGGGCAAAAGCTGCATTTTTGATACCCGCATTAAGAAATGCCTCTAACAACCATATACTGTCAGATCCTGATCCTCCACCGGGGTTATCCTGTACATCAGCCAAAATGAGCGGTTTTCCTTCTTTAGACGAGATAAAAGACAGCGTCTCATCAATAGCTTTGTGGATTGGGGTTAAGGCTGGTGTAAAATCATCCTCGCAATCAAGCAGGGAATCATACAACAATTGTGCTGCCTGATCTGCCTGGTTTTGCTGTTTTGCATAGGTAATTATTGTCGGACCACAGTGATTAATATCAGCGGGAGGAAAACCGAGCATAATTGATGCAGAGAGAATCTTTTCTTGCTTTTCCAATAAATCCAAATTGGAAAAAATTGATTGAAGCGGATTCATGAAAGTATTCTGTCGTGAGGTTGGTATGAGAAATGGTAATTGCATAAAAGATTTCGAGAATTGACAACCATTTAACATACAATCCATCATGTAAGCACAACGCATTCCAGTTTCATAGATATCCACATGAGGATATGTGCGATAACCTATAAGCATTGAGGCTAGCTGAAAACTCTCCTTTGTGATATTGCCATGCAAGTCGAGGGCAGCGACAATAGGAATATTTCCAACCTGAGAACGAATTTGCCGCAGAATTTCGGTTTCACCATCCAGATGATCTCCGAAAACCATCGCACCATGCAGGTCCAAGAAAAGCCCGTCAACGGGTAAGATTTCGGTAATTGCATCCAAAATCATTTCTAAAAGTAGTTCAAACGTAGAAAGCGGGATGCAACTTGATGGTTCCGCTTCCATCCAAATGAGCGGTTTGGATTGATAACCAAGGGATTCAATCGTTCGCATGAATCCACTGGTAGCATTATTCATTTCCTGAATCTGGAATTGGTTGATTTCGTTTCCTTTTAGAATATGGTTCGCGTTGACACCTCCCTGATGGAAGTTGTTAATCCCTGTATCAAGAGGAGAGAAAGTATTGGTTTCGTGTTGAAAACCAGCGATCGCGATCTTTCTCATGGGATTTCTTTAACTAATACGATCAAAAGTATCAACATCTTTAATAATAAGCTGGTGAATTCTTCCACTTTCATCCTGATTAAAAGTGAGAAACTCTGGTTGATTGAGCTTATTTCGGTATTTGATAACAAAGGTAGACCCTTGCCATAGCTCCAGATCACCTGTGAAGAGATCAGTTTCTCCATAGCGATGTACAAGATTCTCATTTTCAAGGAGAATTTCAATTTCACCATAGAGAGAACTTGAATAAACACCAGTGAATTTTTCAAGAGCAACTGGCATGCCTTCATTTTTAGGTTTTGCGCTAAGCATAGCTCCAATCTCTTTTTCTGCCCCAAACCGCCATTGTTTAGCCATACCCAGCATCTCCTGACTATAATCGCGTTCAATCCCCAGCATGGCATCGAAAATATAAAACCCCAACATGGGGTGCAGCATGGTATGGTAAGTGTTTAATAGAATCACACCACCGATCCGTAACTCTGGCAGGAAAGCTACTGCACTGACAAAACCATGAAGCTGGCCAGGGTGAAACACCATTTTATATCCTCGGAAATCCATTAGATACCAGCCAAACCCGTACGAAAGAAATTGTGATGCGAGTCCAACAGCAAAAATAGGATCCATTTCCGATTCACCAGGTTTGATCACCATTTGCGGGCTTACCATCTGGTTGAATGTTGTTTGGCTGAGAATCTCCTTGCCAGCATAATTACCCTGATCGATTAGCATCATCAACCACGCTGTCAAATCCTTCAAATTTGAGATAATCGCACCAGCAGGATTTTGACCAAGATTTGGCCATGGAATGGATTTGACAGGATCCAAAACCCGAAGTTCAGCAGGAACAAAATCATCTGATAAATTTGCGTGAGGGCTGGAGACGTTTTTTGAATTTGACTCGCGCATTTCTTGATAACAGGTAAAACTGTTATTCATATCCAATGGGTTAAATAGGCAAGACCTAACCAATTCACTCCAGCTCTTACCTGAAACTTTTTCAGCGATCTTACCAGCTACGATATAATGGGGATTATTGTAACCAAATTGTTCGCGAAAACCTGAAGCAGGCTGAAGGAACTCCATCCTCCTTAATTGATCGGTACTATCGAAAACCCGGTCTTTATAAAGCAACCTGATGCAGCGTTTCGTTCCCGTGCGATGGCAAAGCATGTCTCGGATTGTTACCTGGTTTGTAATCCAAGGGTCATACAATTGAAAATCCGGCAAATGGGCCAAGACACGGTCGTCCCAAATCAATTTTCCCTGATCAATTAATTTCCCAATCACAGCAGCAGTAAACGCTTTGGAACAAGAACCAATGGCAAATAGAGAATTCTCGTCAACCAAATCAGGTGCGCCTTGAAGGCGCACCCCGTATCCACGACTGGAAATTACTTCTCCATCATTAATCAGGGCGATAGCACCGCCAGGAATATTCCAGTCTGCAATCGCTTTTTCAATGTATGCTTCGATTTTATTTACTGAAATTACATTATTCTTCATTAATTGACCTGTGGTTATTCGCTTATGGTTTCCTGGCGAACTTCACCTCTAGTTACAGGGATTAGCATCAGCGCACCCAGAATAGATCCAACGAAAACAACAAGCCAAATGTTGGAATAATTATTTCCAAAAGCCTCCACAACAAATCCGCCAACCATCGGACCAATGATGTAACCTAGCATACGGGACACCGCCAGAACTCCTTCCAGCGAGCCCAGAACTCTATCGGTTGGAACTGCGTCCATAACCATAGGCACCTGAGGTACCCAGACAAGTGACCAGAGTAATCCTCCCACTGCGAGAGTAGGCCATACTACAGCTGGAGTGGGAAAGAGGTAAATGATCAATCCGACAAGAGCGAATGCAGCGAAACCAATGTAGGAGGAAGTTTTTCTGGAAATCTTTTTCAAGAGGAATCCGGTTGGAATTGTCCCAAGAATGAATGCCGCTCCGCCTGCCGCATACAACATACCTGAAGCACCAACATCCATCTTTAAAACCGATACACCAAATGAACTGGAAAACGAGCCCAACTGCCCAAAAGCGAAATAGCTGAAAAATACGCTCAGGAATAAAAATATGAGACTTTTCCGGCTATCTTTAGGAAGCGATTTCAGCTCTTTAATCGTGTCATTAATCTTTACTTCACTCTTTTTACCTTCTTGGACCTCAATCTGAGTCGGTTCCGTGATGCGCACTGCGACAAAAGAAATCACAATGGCTGAAAGAATTGAGCTGACCCAGAAAGGCAAACCAATATTAATATCAAATAAAATCGCACCGATAATCCCACCAATAACACCTGCTGCCGCGCCGATAAAATTTGCAATTGCGCTTGCCATAGATCGGTGTTTTGAGGGGGTAATATCATACATAATGACATCTGCAGGTGTGCGAATTACGGCATAAGCAAGAAGCATGATTAACAGCATCGCAATAAATGGAATGAGATATTGGGTTAATTGTGCTGTCTGGCCACTCAATTCAGCTGGTATTCCTAGGACAAACACTGGAATTAGCGTAAAAGAAATTATCATTACAGGCATGGTAAAGATAATCCACGGTTTTCTACGACCGAATTTTGTGTAAGTTGAATCACTCATCAATCCAACAACAGGGCTGATAAAAAGGCCAGCGATGTTATCAACTGTCAGGATGATTCCGGTGACAAAGGCACCAAAACCAAATCCAAGGATCGTGTTTTGACCGGGACCCATATCAAAAGCAGGATTGCCTGCCTGCAGCCAGATCGGGACGTAAGTGTTATACATCGTCCACATTAATTCTGTACACGCGGTTATCAGGCAAATCAGGATCACTCTTCCCCAACTAAAATATTTATTTTCCTTTTCCATTATTCTCTCCTTTTCTATTTTTAATTATTGATGGTATTACTCAATCGTGACATGCTCCATTTCTAGTAAAAATGCAGGATCAAATTCTGCACCGATCCCCGGAACATCGGGCAGGGTAACCTTGCACCCATCAAAGGTCACTCCTCCAATCACAGGATCAAACGCATAATGGTGAATGGAATCTAGATCTGCAAAGCAAATATTATTTCTGGCTGAGATAAGATGGGAGCTAGCAGATATGCCAACCCTGGTTTCAAACATGCCCCCAACCATACAAGCTATTCCCGCACCCTCGCCAATAGCGTTTATCTTAAGCCCATTATAAATTCCACCTGATTTAGCAAGTTTGATATTAAAGTAGGCGCACGCTCGCATTGAAGCAAGCCGGATGGCATCATGGTGATTGAAAATGGATTCATCCGCCATAATCGGTATTGGGCTGTTTTCGTGTACTTCTTTCAACCCCCAATTGTTCCAACATTTAACTGGTTCCTCACAAAAGTCAATATTAAATTTTTCAAGTGCCTTCAAAGTCTTGATAGCTGTAAAAGTATCCCATCCCTGATTAGCATCGATACGAAGATCGACATCCCAGCCAACCGTTGCTCGAATAGCTTTGATACGTTCAAAGTCATCATGATAAGTCGTTCCTAGTTTAACTTTTATTGATTGGGCCCCTTCTTGCATGTATTCAACTGCGCGCGCGGCCATTTTTTCTGGGGAACCGATCCCAATGGTGAAATCTGTGATCAAAGTCTCTTTTTCGCCACCCAGCAAGGCATAAAGCGGCAAACCAGCATGTTTGGCAAGAACATCAAAAAGAGCATTATCAAAAGCACATTTGGTAGTGCTGTTGTGAACAATAAAAGAATCCATCTCGCGAATCCTGGCTTCAATTGCCAGTGGATTACGTCCAAGCAGAATATTCGCGAATGCATTTGCTACTTCAAAACAGGTTTGTTGGGTTTCACCAGTGATAAAACTGTAAGGAGCTCCTTCCCCTGTCCCAACCAGTCCATTGTCGGTATGGATACGGACGGCCAACCCATTGCCCTGCTTGATCTCGCCTATTGCAATCCGAAATGGCTCAATAAAATCAATACTTGTTTTATATATTTCTATACGTGAAATCCTGGGAGATACCATTATGCGATTTTCCTTTCTGGGTGGAGCGCCACACGATCCTCTTTCGCACTCTGGATATGACTGATGATCAGCTTTTTTGCCTGCTCAGGGTCTCTCTGTTCTAACGCAAAAATCAGGTCTTGGTGCTCGGCGATATTTTTTTGCCCGTTCAGGATGCGTTGGTTTTCATCAGATGCAGATAACAAATAAAAGAGATTATTTAAACCAAGAAGAGATTTTAGAATGTTGATGAGCGTCCAGCGTCGGCTGGCATTGATGGCAATCATGTGAAACTCCATATTTTTCTGTCTCGCAACAGCAACAGAATCAGGGTCAGCAGATGAGCTTGTCAGGGGAAGAAGGTCTTTCATTGATCGGATCTCACTATCAGTTATTAGGACAGCAGCTGCTTCCCAAGCGAGAGATTCCGCAATGCTACGCAATTCATAGATATCGATAAGATCAGTAGAGGTAATGACCGGAATATGCACACCTTTCCTTGGAACGCGTTCTCCAAGCCCGTCAGTTACAAGACGGTTAAGCGCTTCCCTGGCGGTTGCCTGGCTGACAGCATACTCATCTGCGATAGATTGCTGCCTTAACCAATCCCCTGGCAAAATCCTGCCTGAATAAAGCGATCTAACAAGTTGATCATAAGTTTTATCAATCAAGCGTTTTGCTGTTTGGTTTAGAGGTGACAAAAAAACTCCTATAATTTATTATCGTTAATATTATCGATAATAGTATACAAAGAAAAAAGTATGGATGCAAATATTTTTAAGGTTAATAAAAGGTTTTGAATAAGAAAAATGAATAATTCGTCCACACCTGCTTCATCTATCTCGGTATCAAATTTTTATGAGGTGAATAAACATGCTGAGATTGTGAGGCTTCAAATATTTACGAGGTTTCGCGGATTTGGAATCCTAATTCATGTGAAGGCGGAGCGACAAGGATTAGAAGATAAAAAAGTACAACAGAAATTAAAGTTGCCTATTGAGAAATCACATTATTGGTATCCGTCAATTCTTCATGAGAGATTCATTATCAATAGATTTTTTAACAGAATTAGTTCTATTTATCCTCCTTTCCCGCTTGCAATAGGAAAGGAAAAGCTTCATTGAATACACAACATAAACAAGCAATTTCTCAAACCGACCCCTTCACTCGCTCTATCGATGCGATAAGTAATCATTAATTGATTGGGCTGCTTTGCGGCCAGCGCCCATGGCGGAAATGACGGTAGCCCCACCGGTGACGATGTCACCGCCCGCGAAAACACCTTTGAGGGTTGTTTCGAGCGTGTCGGGATCCACCACGAGGGTATGCCAGCGGGTGAACTCCAGACCGGGTGTATCGCGCAGGAGCGGGTTGGAGCCATTACCGATGGCGATAACGGCCATGTCTATATCCATGCTAAAATTTGAGTCCTTGATGGGCACCGGACTGCGGCGTCCACTATCATCCGGTTCACCAAGCTGCATACGCTGCAATCGCGCGGACCGCAGCCAGCCGTTATCATCGCCGATGAATTCCAGCGGGGCAGCGAGGAAGATGAACTCAACACCTTCTTCGCGGGCGTGATGAACCTCTTCCACACGGGCAGGCATCTCCTCTTCAGTACGGCGATAGATGATATAGACCTTGTTCGCCCCCATACGCAGGGCAGTGCGGGCTGAGTCGAGAGCGGTGTTGCCAGCGCCAAAAACAGCAACGACTTTATCTTTGTAACTAAAGACAGGCGTGATCGCGTTATCCTGATAGGCCTTCATCAGGTTGATGCGGGTGAGGAGTTCATTGGCGGAATAGATGCCGACCAATTCCTCACCCGGGATGCCGAGAAAACGGGGCAAGCCAGCGCCAGCGCCGATAAAGACAGCATCATAAGCGTTTTCAATCATCAATTCCTGGAGCGCGATGGTGTTGCCTATGATGGTATTTTTTTCAAAACGAACACCGAGCTTGCGCAAACCGTTGACCTCATAGGCGACGATCGACTTGGGCAGGCGAAATTCAGGGATGCCATAGACGAGCACACCACCAAAAGCATGCAGGGCTTCATAAATCGTGACCTGGTGGCCCATACGGATGAGATCACCAGCACAAGCCAGTGAAGCGGGACCGGAGCCGACCAGGGCAACCTTTTTGCCAGTGGGTGTTGCCGCAACGACCTCATCGCGGGCAACACGTGCTTCTGCTGTTATATCCGCTGTGTAACGTTCAAGATGACCGATGGCGACAGCTTGGCCCTTTTTTGCGAGCACACATTGAGACTCACACAAGTTTTCCTGGGGACAAACACGACCGCAAATAGCAGGAAGAAAATTATCATCCAGAATGGCATCTGCTGCTGCCAGGACATCCCCATCAACAATATGCTGGATGAACTGTGGGATATGGACATTGACCGGGCAACCCTGCGTGCAAGGCGCCGCCTTGCACTGCAGGCAGCGCTGTGCTTCCGCCAGGGCCAGTTCGGGCGTATAGCCCAAATTGACTTCATCAAAATTGTGAATACGTTCATCCGGCATCTGGGCAGGAATGGGATGGCGTCCGATCTTCATACGATCTTTGAGAGGAATGTCTTTCATGCGTTATCTTCCTTCGCCAGCTGCTGATCGATCTTGCAGTCATGTTCCTTGCGCTGTTCAATGCCGCGGTAGGCCTCATTACGGCGCATGAGACTTTCGAAATCGACTTTGTGGCCATCGAATTCAGGCCCATCCACACAGACAAAGACGATCTTGCCATCCACGAGCGCACGGCAGCCACCGCACATACCGATGCCATCGACCATGATCGGGTTGAGACTGACAATGGTAGGTGTAGCATAGGGACGGGTCAGTTCCACGACCGCGCGCATCATCACCAGCGGGCCAGCTGCGATGACACGGTCGATGCGCTCACCACTGTCATACAATTCCTGTAATTGCTGGGTGACAAACCCTTTCTTTTTATAAGAGCCATCATCGGTCAAGACGAATAATTGATCTGATATTTCAGCGAATTCATCTTCAAGAATGGTGAAATTTTTATTGCGAGCGCCAATGATCGAAATGATAGTATTGCCGGCTTGTTTGAGCGATTCCGCGACGGCAAAAGCGACGGCAGTACCGACGCCACCACCTACGACAACAACACGGCCGAAGTTTTCGATCTCTGAGGGGTGACCAAGCGGGCCAAGCACATCAGCGATAGCGTCCCCTTCATTTAATAAAGCAAGCTGCTTGGTGGATAGTCCGATGGCTTTGACAATGAGCGTGATGGTGCCATTGTCTTTATCAGCGCGCATGATGGTAAGCGGCACGCGTTCACTATCGGCAAGGGGGCGCAAAACGATGAATTGCCCGGCCTGGAATTTGTTGGCAATGAGCGGCGCTGAAATTTCGTACTGGTATATATCCGGCGCAATTTTGGCTTTGTTGACAATTTCAAACATGGGATTCCTTCTCATCTTTAGTATTTACGAATCTCGATCTGCCATTCGGGCCCGTGTTTGAGGTTATAGGTATCGGCAAAACTGCCCTGATTAACCGCAACAGCGATGCGCATCAGCTCATTATTATAGAGCATGGGGCTGCCTTTTTCAGCAAAGCCGAAGGATTTTTCAAAGAGCATCTTCTCATCAAAGACAACCTCACCATTATGGCGGACGATGAGGCGCGGAAAATCGCCGTATTCAAAACCACACTGTCGAAAGATTTCCAGCGGGATATTGGTCCAGAGATTGCCGAAATTGGGATCATTGATCTCGAAGATGCCGCGCACAACACCTTCGCCGGGCGCAGGTTCGAGGACAGGATGAAGCATAATATCCTCTACAGGGTAGGAAGGGCCCACTCCTTCATAGGTGATGATGCCACTGGCGAGACGTGCCGCGCAATAGGAAAAAAGATCACGACCATGAAAAACACCCACATTTTCTGTTCCCTTTCCTTTGAGGCGGTTGATATTCTCGTCAATCTCGCGAATCTCGGTGATACCGACCCAGTTATAGAGATGGGTGAGCGAACCATTATCGGGCGTGACAACATAATAGCCATCAACAGTTTTCGCCACGCTGGCTTTGCGCGGTGTGCCGACGCCGGGGTCGACAACAGAAACAAAGATGGTGCCCTGTGGCCAGAACTTCATGGACTGAAAAAGCCGGTATGAGGCACTCCAGGTATCATACTGGGGAATCTCATGCGTGCCGTCGATGATCTCCAACTCACGATCCACGCTCTTGACGACACCATACATGGCGCATACTGCACCCTCTTTGTAGGTAAAATCTGTTTGAAAGACGAGAATTGGTTTCATGGGGACACTCCTAAATAAATGGATTATAGAATCTGCTGCGGTTGATAAAGATCGAAACACTGATGGTCGCGAGGAAGATGAGCGCAGAGATGATGATAGCGGTATAGTCCTGGCGATCGAATTTCCTGGCGGTGTACCAGGTGCGCGTTATTGATTTACCAAATCCGCGCAGATCCATAGCATTGCTGATCAACTCGATGCGGTCGAGCGAAGAAAAGATGAGGGGAATGACAATCAGCAGGGCATTCTTGAAGCGATCAACGAATTTTGCTTTACGCGATAAATCCAGACCACGCGCCTGCTGGGCCTGGCTGATATCGCGGTAGTCGCGTTGTACATCCGGGAAATAGCGCAGGGTAAGCGCGACCGCATAAGAGGCCTTGTAATGCACACCGACCCGGTCTAGTGAGGAAGCGAATTCGCTGGGGTTGGTGGTGAGGAGGAAGATCATCCCGAGCGGAATGACAGACGCATATTTGAATTGTTTGGTGACCTGATAAAGGACCTGTTCCTGGGTGAGAGCGATATCTCCCCACAATTGCGTGATGACATTACGCGTGCCGTAGATCTCAACCCCAAACTCCGGCGCAAAAAAGAAAGAGAGCACCATATTGGTGAGAATAAAGATGGCGACATAAATGACCATGAGGCGGATCTGAGAGAACTTGATACGCGACATGCGCAGCACAGCAAACGAGAATGCCATCACGACCAGAATTACACGCAGATCATAGGAATACATGACCGCGAAGGTGAGAAACAGGAAACAGATCAGCTTGGTGAGGCCTGACAGGCGGTGGATGGGGGTATCGAGGCGATCATAGGAGAATAATTTCATACCGCCACTGTTCATCGGTTTTTCAACCTCCGTTCATAGTCAATAAATCCCTGCACAAACCCGGTCTCATCCGCAATGTCGGCCATCTGGGCGAGGTTATAGAGGGATGTTTCCTTGAGGTTGGCACAATCGATCACATCACAATCGGTGAGGATGACCGAAGCGCTGGTATCAGCAACAAGACAGCCATTGGAAAGGACGATGGCGCGCGGGGTATATTCGAGCATGAGGTGCATATCATGGGTGATGAGGATGATGGTGACACCGAGCTTGTTGATTTCGACTAAAAATTCCATAATATCAGTGTAGTGATGAAAGTCCTGGCCAGCAGTGGGCTCATCCAGGATGAGTATGCGGGGATCGAGGACAAGAATAGCCGCAATGGTGACACGCTTTTTCTGTCCGTAACTGAGAGCTGAAATGGGCCAATCGATGAAGGAAGAAAGCCCGCAGATCTTAAGAATCTTTTCCACACGGGACTTGATCTCTTCTTCGGGGATACCTCGAAAGCGTAACCCGAGAGCAACCTCATCGTAAATCAGCGGTTTTGAAATCATCTGGTTTGGGTTCTGCAGGACTACGCCAATGATCTCAGCCCTTTCCTTGATCGTTAAATCACTGATGTCCTGGCCCTGATAGCGGATGACACCCTGGCTCTCTTTTTCAAACCCGCACAACAGTTTTGAGAGGGTGGATTTGCCGGCGCCGTTCTTGCCCACCAATGAAATCATTTCACCCTCACGGATATTAAAGGTGATATTCGCGAGCACATCGCGGGAGCCATCATAAGAGAAGAAAACACCTTCCATTTGCAAAATAACCGGGTTGGCATTGACGCGATTGTCTTTCTCAATCCCACGATGCCAATCGGAAAGCGCTGTTTTTGCGCCATTCATCTCCAGCGTGGTTATATAACCCGGCATCATTGGCGCAGTGACATTGACACCTGCATATTTAAGGGCGGTGACGTAGAGCGGTTCGCGGATACCGGTGTCACGAAGGATCGGTGATGAAACAAGCGCATGAGGGTCCATATCAGCGATAATTCGTCCCTCGCGCAGGACGATAACGCGATCCACATAGCGGTGTAAGACATCCTCGAGACGGTGTTCGATGATGATGATGGTTTTGCCGGATTGTTTATGAATGTCATCAATGATCTCAATCGCTGTCTTGCCCGTTGCTGGATCCAGGTTGGCGAGGGGTTCATCGAAGAGAAGGATATCAACATCATCCACCAGGACACCCGCCAACGAGGTACGCTGTTTCTGCCCACCAGACAGTTCAAAAGGTGAGGAACCCAGGAGAGTATCCATATCCACCATTTGGGCGACACGCTGCACGCGTTCGTGCATGGGGCCGTAGGGTACATTGTCATTTTCGAGCGCGAAGGCGATATCTTCTCCGGCGGTGAGACCTACGAACTGGCCATCCGAATCCTGCAGGACAGTACCAACCGTTTTGGAGAGGTCAAAGATGCTTTTCTCAAGGGTGTTTTCGCCTTTGATAGTGAGACTGCCGGTGATCTCGCCCTTATACGCGAAAGGGATAAGGCCGTTGATGCAATGACCTAGCGTGCTTTTGCCGCTTCCAGAAGGACCTACAATAAGCACTTTTTCACCCTCATGAATGGTCAGGTTGATATCAAAGAGGGTCGGCTCGGCCTGGGAAAAATATTGAAAATTGAAGTCCTTAAAGGCAATGATCGGCTTATTCTTCATGTAGGTATGATTGCTGCTTGTTCTCCGGAAGATTAACTTTATTTTATAACCTGGTAATTATAACCAGTCTGGAAGATGTGGACTTTTGAATATAAAATCAGCCGCTTTTTGAAGGCGGCTGATTTTTGTGTTTAGCAAACCATTAACTCTTCTTGAGGCTACCCTTCTGGGTGCGGGTGGCTGCGTAAGCAACCAGCAGGAGGGTGCCGAAAACGCCAGTGCTGACAATATTCATCAGCGCAGCGGTAACGCCCTGGGTGAAGACCAGATTGACCGGCTCAGCATAGATGAGAATATCCAAAACGGGCGCAACAACAACCCAGGCAACGAGGTTGCCAATGACCTGGATAACATTGAAGGTGACGATATCTTTGCCTTTGAAGGAACCTTCTTCGACCTTGGTGCGCTTGAATGCCCATCCAAAAACGAAACCGGCAACACCACTGGCGATGACCCAGCTCCACCAGGGGGAACCGTACTGGACTGCATCACTGAGCGCGTGACCAATGAATTGGATGAGCGCGCCGGCAATCGGGCCAAAGAGAGCCGCGAAAAAACCTCCCAAACCATAAGCTGTTTGGAATTGGGTTTCTGGCACAGGCGAGGGTACTTTGACATACATGAATAACAACATGAACAGCGCTGCACCGATACCGGTGGCAACAATTGTACGGGTATTTACTTTGAACATGTCTTTCATTTTTCACTCCTATTGATAAATGATAATTAATTGAATGGATAGGTTGATTTCCTATGATGGATGTATATCCTGATTCATTTGATCATTCGTATCCGATAGTCCTCCTTCCAGGCCGCGGTGAAATTCACTAAGCATATCCCACGCTCCTATTTTAATTTTACAACGTCTGTATACAAGCGTCAATCAAAGCGTTGGTAATATTCATCATACACTTCAGGAGATGAACATTCAAGCGGTGTGTTTTTTATAATCCTGACATCCACCATGATAAAACACATTCAGAGAATAATGGTTGCTGTTGTGATGGTGAAAGACAAAATCACTGCAGGATCGAGAGATCGCCCACCACTTCCAGCCCGGCATGATTTCCTGTGCCGGAAAACTTTTCTATCCAGCGGCCATTGCTTTTTTCTGAAAAAGTGAGCATAACCCGGGCAGAAAGAGATTCCATGATGCGGCGGTCCATCTGGCTGATGGTGGGCGCCTGCAGAACGCCCCCCTGCTGGCGCATAGCATGAATTTCGAGTCTATACTTACGATCGCTGACGGTAAGGCGCACCAGATCATCGGTCACAGTCAGGTTTGAAACTTTTGCGCCAGTGTAGGTCGCAAAACGGCGCAGCTGGCCATTGCATAGGAAGCCACCGAGGAAACCGGTGAAACGATGGCGGCCCCAGGGAATATCCGCAACTGAAAATGACAAACTGACACCAGGCTGGTCGAAATGGTTGGTCTGCATCCAGATCCAGGCGGAAGGCATGGCGCGCCCCCAATCCTTTTCCATGTAGCCGCGCCCGGCGGTAAAGTTAAGCGATTTTCCATTCATGGTGAGCGAGCCGGCCAGCGCGTGATCCATACTGACGACGCCATGATAACATTCCATACCCGGCACCCAGGCATACCAACCCATCACACCCGGTGAAAAAACTGTAACCGGCCAAGGATATTGGCTGGAAAAATCCACAGTACCTGCCAGGCGCATGTTTGGCTGATTCAGGTCCAATGAGATATGGTTCCGGGTGAAATGGTTTTCACCTATACGCAAATCCATTTTGCCAGGTTGAAAGGAAAACTGATCCAGTGAAAATGGGTAGAAATCGCTGTGTCCGCTGACGCCATCAATCAGTTGGATGAAAGCATGGTCATCAGTATGATCTTTTCCGAGATAGATACCGGGGATGACGGATAAACGATGGAGACCATCCGCGGAAACGAGTTTGAAATACCAACCCTCGAAGAAAGGTCCCGACTTGCCGGCGCCGTGAAAAGCGAGCGGGCGCATTACGCGCCAAATGTCATAACGAAAAAAATCTACATATTTATTCATATCATCGCTATTTGATTTTAACAACATCAATTTATCATAGAGGATCAGCAAAGATTATTAACATTTCAAATGCTAAAATACAATTGAAAAAATTATTGAGGTGACACGATGAAATACAGACGATTTGGCAGGATGGGATGGCAGGTGAGCGAGATCGGTTATGGAATGTGGGGAATGGCCGGTTGGACGGGGTATGATGATGAACAATCACTGCGCTCGCTGCAACGCGCGATTGACCTCGGATGCAATTTCTTTGACACTGCCTGGGCTTATGGCGATGGGCACAGTGAACATCTGCTGGGAGAGATATTGCGCGCAAACCCGGAAAAGACGGTGTTCACGGCGACGAAGATCCCGCCCAAGAACCGGATATGGCCAAGCCGCAGAGAGTTCACGCTGGATGACTGTTTCCCACCCGATTATATTGAGGAATATGTACACAGCAGCCTGGAGAACGCCGGTGTTGAAAAATTCAGCCTGATACAGTTTCATGTATGGGAGGACCACTTTGTTGAGGATGCGCGCTGGGCGAAAAAAGTAGATGCGCTGCGGGGTGAAGGTTTGTTTGACGCAATCGGGATCAGCATCAACCGCTGGGAACCTTGGAATGGCGTACGAACGGTTGAAAGCGGTTTGATCGATGCCGTGCAGGTGATCTACAACATTTTCGACCAGAATCCGGAAGACGCGCTGCTGCCTGCATGCGCTCAACATGACGTGGCGGTGATCGCACGGGTGCCGTTTGATGAAGGCACACTGACCGGCACCATCACGCTGGAGAGCAGCTGGCCGGAAGATGACTGGCGCAGCAGCTATTTTGTGACGGAGAACCTGAAGAGCTCTGTGGCGCACGCAGACGCACTGCGGCCGATTGTGCCAGAAGGGATGAGCATGGCAGAGATGGCGCTGCGCTTTATCCTGAATGAGGAGCGGGTCAGCACGATCATCCCCGGTATGCGCACATTGAAACATGTCGATGCGAATATCGCTGCCAGCGACGCAGGGCCGCTTGACGATGAATTGCATGCGGAATTGAAGAAACACCGCTGGGATCGGGAACCAACAGAATGGTCACAATAAAACCTTTCAATCTGGGAGCGGTATGACCGAAAAGGAAATTCTGCTCAATTTTCTGCGATATCCGCTCGACACCACCGAAGGAATATTTGAGAAATTCCAGGCAATCCGCGGAGCGCGATCATTTGGATATGGAAGTGAACGATCGCTGTACATTGCCGGGAGCAGGTCAAACAAGGTTATATTGATCGCGCATGCGGATACATACTGGGATTCCGGCAACCCTTATTTGGGAAACACAGAGTTGGTGATCGATGGTGAGCGAATTTACAACCCTCAGGGCGGGTTGGGAGCAGACGACCGGGCAGGATGCGCGCTGGTGTGGATCCTGAAAGACCTGGGCCATTCAATTCTGATCACAAGCGGTGAAGAAAAGGGGTCTGTCGCTGTTAATTCGCTGATCGACGAACGGCCGGATGTGATTGATGAGATCAATAATGCCCATCAATTCATGGTCCAGTTTGACCGCGGGAATGGGCGTGATTATAAGTGCTATGACGTCGGAACGGATGCGTTCCGCGCCTATATTGAACTAGTGAGCGGTTACAGCGAGCCGGACCGGGAGCGGTCGACCGACATAAAATATTTATGCGACAGAATTTGCGGTGTAAACTTCAGTATTGGCTATTATCATGAACATAAAACCGAGGAATATCTGATGTTTGACGAATGGCAGCACACACTCGAGATGGTGAGAGGTTGGCTGAGCCAACCCGACCTGCCGTTATTCAGACTCCGAACAGATTGATTTGCACTTAATAATTCAAAAAAAGTAGACCAATGAGGAATAAGAAAAAAGATGTTAGATGAATTGACTTCGGGAATTGTAGGAAAGTTAATAGCCGATATCGCATTCGGACTAGAGATCATCGCTGTGTTGGTCATTCTAGCCGCAATTGTTGCAGCGCTGCTCAACTTCCTGCGGCATATCATGATGCACGATCCTTCACAGGAATGTATTGACGCATTCAAGCGCACAGTCGGTAAGGGTATTCAGATCGCGCTGGAAATGCTGATCGCTGCAGATATCATCAATACTGTTGTGCTGGCCGCGACATTGGAAAACGTGATCGTGCTGACGATCCTGGTGCTGATCCGGACGTTCCTGAGCTGGACACTGATCTTTGAGACAGAGGGGCGCTGGCCATGGAACGCGCAGGAAAAGAAAAAGAAATCCAAAAAGGATGAGGATTAGATTTACATCATAATCAGCGGTTTCCCGCTGATTTTTCTTTATATCCCTTGACAAGCATCCATTTTTTAGTATACTGGGGGGGAGTATACGAAAAATAGGAGTATTTGATTCGATGCCATTATATGAATATCAGTGCCTGACATGCGGCGAGGAATTTGAGCAGATCGTCAGTTTTTCACAATCTGACATGAAACCACCCTGTCCGCACTGCAACGGAGCAGAAACACACAAGAAGATCTCCATGGCTGCCTCATTTGGATCGAGAACAGGCGAATCCTACAGCACATCTGGCAGCAGCTGTAGCTCAGGCGGTTTTTCCTGAGCGGGATAAAATCATTCCTGCCGTGCGCAGGAAAAGCGAAGAAATACAAATGATGAAAATACAAGACGAAACATCCAAAACCAAACTGATCACGCGCTTGAAGCGGATCGAGGGCCAGGTGCGGGGGGTACAGGCCATGCTGGATGAGGAACGCGACTGCCGGGAGATCATGCAGCAACTGACCGCGATCCACTCAGCGGTCCAATCGACCAGCCGGGTGTTCTTCCGTGATTATGCTGCGATATGTCTGGCAGAGATGGAAGGCGAGATGCAAGAAGGCGAATCGGTCTCGCTTGAAAAACGCAGCCAGATGGTGCAGGACATGATCGATCTGCTGGATAAAACACCTTAGGATCAAATGGACACAGAAAATACAATATACGACATCGTGATCATCGGCGGTGGCCCGGCGGGGGCAACCGCTGCCCTGTATACCGCGCGATCCGGATTGAAAACGATCGTGATCGATAAAGGCCTGACGACTGGCGCGCTGGGTATCACCGGAAGGATCGCGAACTACCCCGGGGTAAGCGGCCATAGCGGCGCTGAACTGCTGACGACGATGCGCGAGCAGGCAAAATCCTTTGGCGCTGCATTCATTACCGACCGCATCATCGGGGTGGATTTGCAATCGGAATTGAAATCCGCTTTCGGTAATAATGGTGTTTACAGCGGAAAAGCACTGATCATCGCAACCGGATCGATGGGGCGCGGAAAACAGATTAAAGGTGAAGGAGAATACCTGGGGCGGGGCGTTTCTTATTGCGCGACCTGCGATGCAGCGTTCTTCAAAGGCCAGGAAGTGCTGGTGGCGGGCAACAGTGATGAAGCCGTGGAGGAAGCACTGTTCCTGACCAATTTCGCCAGCAAAATTCATTTCCTCAATCCGGCGGAGGCAATCCATGCTCCTGACGAATTGGTGAAAGAGTTAATCGGAAAGAAAAATGTGCATATCTACCCGGAAGCGACGCTGAAAGAAATCCGGGGAAATGGAAAAGTGGAAGGCGCCGTGTTTTCCCGCAAGGGCGAGGACGCGGTTTCTTTGCAGATCGACGGCGCTTTCATTTACCTTCAGGGCGGGAGACCAATCACCGATTTCCTGCAGGGGCAGTTAGCGGTGAGCGAAAGCGGCTGCCTGATCGTCGACCGGGAGTACCAGACCGCGATCCCGAATGTCTACGCGATCGGCGACGTACTTTGCAATCATATCAAGCAAGTGGTGATTGCCGCGGGTGAAGGCGCGGTGGCTGCCATGTCCGCAGAAAAAGCGATACGCGGGCGAAAGAAAGCAATTGTTGATTGGGCAAAATAATCGGATTAGAATATAGAAATGGAGAAATTATTATCATGAGTGAACCTATTCACGTAACAGACGCAGATTTTGAAAAAACTGTATTGAAGGGTGACCTGCCAGTGGTTGTGGATTTCTGGGCCCCGTGGTGCGGGCCGTGCCGCATGGTGGCCCCGATCCTGGACAAGATCGCGAAAGAATATGATGGCAAGCTGGTGGTGGCGAAAGTCAACACCGACGAGAACGCGATGTGGGCGCAAAAGTATGGCGTTCGCGGCATCCCCACCATGTTGTTCATCAACGGCGGCGAGGTGATCCACTCACAGGTAGGCGCACTGCCTGAGCCAATGCTAAAAAATGTGCTGAACGAATTTCTGGAAGCGATTCCGGCGAAAGAATAGACAGGTCAAAACCAGAGCGGCGTTTTAGCCGCTCATTTTTTTTGATATAACACAATTGAAGAAGATAGGTTAGTGATTTCTGCATCAACTAAGATTAGATGTAGATTGAGATCCTTATTAAATGTGCGGCCAACGAAAAACAATCTACTCAGGTTCTCTATTATGAGGTTAATACCCGATTTGATGTGGGTCAAGCTCTGGAATTAAGCCATCAAAACCGATCTGGAGATATTCCCCGAGATGCACACGCTGATCAAAGAGGATGGCATAAGCTGACCAATCCCGCCCTTCTGTAATATCCGGAGAAAATTCGACATAAAAGTCTGCCCGCTGAAAAGGATTTTCTGCGTCCCACATGCGTAAAAAGAAATGGTTTTCATCAACAATTGCAGCCAGCACGTAGTACCAGCGCCTGGTTTGCACAACAATGTTGCCGGGGATAGGAATTTCCCGGTAGTTAGGACCGATATAATACACAAAATTCTCTGTGCCTTGTTCTGAAGCTTCAATTCCCCATAATAAGTATTGGCCTGACCCATGACGTCCACTCTGGTATCCAACTGAAAACTCAGAGGGTTCATCCAGGTAAAACGAGACAATCGCTCCCACCCCGCCCTGTCCTACTTTGTCTGTATCCAGCCAGGCGCCCATAGGCGGGATGCCAAGCGTATGCATGCGGATCATGCCTTCTGAATAGGATGCATTTGTGAGATCATAACGCAGGCTATTATCAACATCAAATTCATCATGGAAGATGATCTCCGCGCCAGAAAGAATTTCTGTAACCACGTCCGGCAAGATTTCCATAGGGGGGATCTCGCGAATTGGAAAAAGCATTTCATTGATCCACGGCCAGGCAAATAAAATCGATAAACCTAGCGCTAAAGATGTGGCACCCAGAGCGATCCATTTCCAAATAGAAGGCTTTGCTGGTAATGCATTGATTGAATTCCGCTTGAACCTTGGCGCTTTGCGAACCGCAGAGCCATCCAGTACGTTTTCCAAGTCAGCAATGAATTCATCGGCTGACTGGTATCGATGCGCTGGATCCTTGGCAGTGGCCTTAAAGATGACATTGACTACAGAATCCGGTAAGCTGGGATTATATATCTTTGGATCTGGTAGTGGTTCCGTAATGTGCTGAATGATGGTTGAAGTGTGAGATTCGGACCTGAAGGGCACCATTCCGGTAAGAATTTCGTATAACACGATTCCGAGAGAATAGAGATCGCTGCGGGCATCCACATCGGTACCACGACCCTGTTCCGGGGACATGTAGGCAGGAGTCCCAACGCCAGACCCGGTGCGCGTGATCTGATCTTCCCCTGAAACCATTCTCGCTAACCCAAAATCCATCAGAACCGGCCAATCATTGTTACCAAGAAGGATATTGGAGGGTTTTACATCGCGATGCACAACCCCTTTTTCATGTGCGTACTTAAGCGCTCTCGCAATTTTAAGGGTTAATATACAAGCCCGCCTTAATGGCAGGGGTTCGCCAAGGATATCTTTCAAGGTTCCTTCTTCAATCAGGCGCATCGCAATATAGATCTTTCCATCCTCTTCGCCATAACCAAAAATAGGGATGATGGAAGGATGATCTAAATGGGCAATCGAACGCGCCTCGCGCCGAAAGCGGCTGAGGAAATTTTTATCCTGGGCAAGATGGGTAGGCAATAATTTTAAAGCGATGTTGCGATCAAGAGCCGGGTCATACGCTTTATACACTTCCGCCATTCCGCCCTGACCAATCTTTTCAATAATCCGATAGTTGCCAACCGTATTAGTTTTCTCAGCAGGTACAAATGACGCACCGGTAACGGTTTTATCTTCGCCCGCGCTCAGACCGCGAAAGACAGCTGTGATGCCATCGATGACTTCCTGCGCGGATTGATATCTTTCATCCTGGTTCTGAGCAACGCATCCAACAACCAGGTCGTCCAATTCAGGCGGCAATCCTGGTTTGATGGCACTGGGCCATTCTTTGTGCCGTTCTTTGAGGTCATCACCGGAAACAAATGTGTTCAGTTTTTTTCCGGTCACCATCCAATAAATGATTCCGCCAAGCGCGTATATATCTGTCTGAATACTCGGGGTGAAATCACCCAAAAACTCAGGTGCATGCAGGTTTGAGCGCTCCATTTCCCCTGAATTGATCAAATGGCATAATTGCGCAGCGGCTGCAGCACCCCATCCAGTGATTTTAAGGCCACCTTCCACTCCCAGTAAAATGTGCATCGGATTCAAATTCGCGTGCGGAATTCCCGTTTTGGCAAGTGCTTCTAAAATCTTGATGGAACGATCAGCAATATTTAGCGCAGTTTTTATCGGAAAACCCATGCGCGGCATGGCATGGGCGATCAGGTCGCCAAGTATATGTTCGTAAACAATAATGACATGCTCACCTTCTGCCCCGAATTCGATCATGCGCTGGACAGAATCAGACGGTGGGGAGAGAAAGTTATCCGCCATTTGATTTAGCATGGGGAGGGATTGGCGCGGATGCACCAAGGAAGGATCAAACACATAAAGATCGTATGCTGTCGGGCCTTTATATCCCAGGAATACTTCACAAAACTCATTCTGGAATAAGGCGTCTTCGATGACAAATTTGTTGAGAACGCGATCGCCCTTTTTCATAGTTCCTCCACACTCGAAAACTGTATCACATTCACTGAGATATTATCCCGTCCTCCCCGGGCCTTTGCCTTTTCGATCCAATTTTCTGGTAATGATTTTATATCATTCCCTAGAGAATCACGCAGCAACTCATCCATTGAAATATAGCGTGATAATCCATCTGAACAGAGGATGACCATATCACCTGGCAGTGCGCCGCGCAGGAAAAAATCGATATTTACCGATTCGCGCACGCCCAAACTGCGCGTAATAACGTTTCTTTTTGGATGACTGATTGCCTCTTCATTGGTAATTGCACCTTTTTGTAAAAGATGGTTTACGAGGGTGTGATCAACTGTTACCTGCTCTATATGACCAGTGTGAATGAAATATGCCCTGCTGTCACCAACAGCCGCAATAATGAGCGATTCACGGTGAATCAATGCCGCCACTATTGTCGTGGCATAAGATCCTTGTACCCCTGATTGTTCTGATAATGCAAATAATTCCTGATTAGTTCGTTCGATGGCCATCCGCAATTGAGTGCGAGCATCCGCGATACTATTTTCATAATAATTACTGAATATATGGTGAACGGCGATCTTGCCTGCTTTCCTGCCATCCTCAGCACTTCCTACTCCATCCGCAACAAGAAACAAACTCCCTGATGTCAATTGCTCCACGCTGCTAACGGGCACATACACACCAACATAATCCGCATTCTCTGCTCTGACACATCCGCGATCCGTCATACTGGCGTATTCAAACCGCAATAGTTTAGCCATGGTGTTTATCCAAGATATTTGAACTCAAATTCCGTCTCACCAATCAAAAGAACGTCATCCTGTTGTAGATATTGCTTATCTTTAACTGCTTCTCCATTATGAAAAGTCCCATTGATCGTGCTTAAATCTTCTACAAAAAAGCGATCCTGATCACGGGTGATGCACGCGTGCCGCCTGGACATTTGCGGGTCGCGGACGATGATATTACCCTCTTTACGCCCGACCGTAGTCTTTTCGACCAGCTGAAACACCCTGCCGCGGTAGCTGCCATTTTTAATAATGAGGTACCCTATTGGTTGTGGTTTGCTGTCAGATCCCGAAGGAGCGGGGGTGTCATCAATAAAATCAACAATTGTATGATCCTGTTCTTTTTGATCCAGTCGATCAACAAAGGTCCGGTCATTATTCAATTCACTATCTGTCATTATCACCTGCCAATTCTTATCCAGCAGGTTTTTTTAAAGAAATCCTGCTGGAAGACTATTATCACTACAAATATTTTTTTTGTTATCCCGCTTTATCAACCGAAGGGGGCGAGGCGTCAGTTTTTTCCGGTTTTTGCTCCACCTTAATTTCAGATGGTTGTTCAGCAACCGCTTTTATCGGTTCAATTTTTTCTGGTTTTTGTTCTGCGACCTCAATAATTGGTTCTTCCATTGAGGCTTCCTGCGCAGTGACTTCCCGCACTTCATGATAATTTGTCGAGCCGCCTGTGGTAGCAACAAAACCAAATTTGACAGTTTCAGGAACTTCACCGGGAATTTCAACCCCCTCAAACAAACGCTCCGTTTTTCCCCCTTCCCCGAATTGCATATCCATGGTGAGAGACATGGTTTGGTTTTCGGTCTTATCCAAGGAAATAGTGACCTTTCTTACTTCTGATTCTGGACGTTCTTTGACACCAGTCTTATCAATCCCCTGCGCCAGTTTACCAGTTCCAGCCACATAATCATACCCATCAAACCCATCACCTCCCGCTCTAATGGTTACAGCATCAGCCGTCCGCCCGGGTCCGCCTGTTCGTCCCTCGGTCGGTGCAGAAAAGTTCCCAAATTCATCTAGCCCTACACCCAGATAGGCATTAGTCATGCCTTCATCCACTTTATGTCTTGGGGCATATCCGAGGGAACCGCCGACACCGCCAGGCGAAAATTCTTCTGAAGTTGTTTTTCCATCAACCAGGAAAAATGTGATTCCGTCAGCGCCATTTCCTCCCCAGGAAACATAATTAAACGAAAATGCTAACCCCTTTTCAGTCGAAAGGGCCTGATCATAAAGAGCATAACCCATATCATAAGCTGTGTTTTCCGTAAGGCGAAGGTAACCCTTGCCAATTTCGTCAATTTTGCCATCCCCGGTTACTTTTGCGCCACCGCCCAATTCCCAATCTTCGGGCGGGTGCTCACCGGCAAAATCAAATTTTCTGACCTCGATTTGTTCGACTACTTCTACTTCCTCATCATCAGCTTGCTTAACTTCGTCTGCGGCCTCATCAAGCTCGTCTACGATTTCCTCTTCAGTTTCAACCACCTCTTCTACCGGAACTACCTTTTTGGTAACTTCGGCGCGTCTTGTATCCGTTGGGCCTTCATATTTTCGCACCAGGATACCTGCTTTTTCCAGCTCAACCAGCAGGGTTTTCTGCAGATCAATATCGCCAATTTCATAAGCCAAATCCACGATCTTATCTTTGAGATCCTGCTCCAATCCTCGGCCGAGTTCGGTCTTGATGATATTACGCAAAATACTTACAATGGCTGAATCTGCTTTCACCTCAGCAGCATCTTCTACAACCATTTCAATCGCTGGCACCTGCAATTCAGGCGGCAGCTCCAATATATCAGCCGCGATGACCTCGGCACGACTTTCCGGCGGCAGATCAACCGGGACGCCAATCTCCTTGATGATATTCTCCTCCAGCGGATTAAAACGGTTTTCTTTTTGTTCACTTATTTGTTCTTCTTGTGATGAAAAATCTTCAAACATCTTGAACTCCTTTCTATATTTGATAATCCCTATCTTTAATTATTATTTTTCTATTCGTTTATTGATCTGATTAGTTGGACTCAGCATTACCATCCGATATTTCTGCT
Source organism: uncultured Pelolinea sp. (assembly GCA_964612815.1). GTDB lineage: Bacteria > Chloroflexota > Anaerolineae > Anaerolineales > Anaerolineaceae > Pelolinea. The sequence goes on from CAZTCV010000002.1 coordinate 225,759, forward strand.
GTGCCTGGATTTATTGATGATTTATCAGCAGCCTGCTGAGTATCCCTCAGAGCTGGTTGCTGAACGACTTCTTTTGTCTGCTCAATTTTTTCTGGTTCTTGTTCAATTTCAACCATTTCAATGTTCTCGCCCTTCATTTCATTTGACGCTGATTCTTGACCAACTCCTTCCTGAACCACGACATTATTCACTTCATGATTACTCGTGGCTCCTGTTGTCGTTGCAGAAAAACCAAACTTGACCGTTTCCGGCATTTCAAACCTCAGGTCAATATTTTCCAATACCTTCAGCGGTTCTGTTCCAGCCCCAATCTGGATCGTAACATCAAGACGATAATGTTCCTCGTGAGGGGTAAAGATAATATTGACGTTACGGTAATTTTCACCAGATTGATCCGGTCTTTCACTTTGGGCATCAATATTTATTCCACCTTTCCCACCGCGGTCAGACAATTGATCTGTTCCAGCAATATAATCAAAAGGAACTTCCGCATTGCTACCGGCTCGAACTGATACAGAATCTTTCACAACGCCGAGTCCGCCTGGACGCGTTTTACTTTCTGTAGAAAAATTGCCATTCGCATCCAAAGCGATAGCAACTATCGCGTTTGTCATTCCTTTTCCACTCCAATTAGGACCATACCCGAGATTGGCATGCGCAGAGCCGGGACTAAAATTCTCTAACTCGGTTTTGCCATCAACGAGGAAGAACGTCATCCCTTCACCGCCCCCATATCCTGGGCTCCATATAGAGTAGTCAAAATTAAAAGTAAGACCTCTATCTGTTTGCAGCGGATTATCATAGATTGCATAGCCCAATTGATTTTTTGAATTCTCCGTGATCCGGAGCCACCCCTGGCCAATCTCATCGATCCCGTTTTCTGCCGTGAGAAGCGCTGCGCCACCAAGCGCCCATCCCTCTGGAGGCACTTCGCCAGAAAAATCGAATTTCTTTGTTTCAATAATCTCAACCTCTTCTACCACCTCATCAATAAAATCTTCAACCTCATCTACAATATCATCAGCTTCGTCTATGATTCTTTCTTCAGCATCAACTTCCTCTTTAACCGGAATGACTTTCTTGGTTGCCTCGACACGCCTGATATCCTCTGAGCCCTTATATTTCCGGACTAATATGCCTGCTTTTTCCAGCTCATCCAGCAGGGTTTTCTGTAAATCAATATCATTGATTTCATAGGCCAAATCTACAATTTTATTCTTGAGATCCTGCTCCAACCCGCGGCCGAGTTCAGTTTTTATAATGTTGCGCAAGATGTTTGCTAATGCTGAATCCACTTTCACATCGAGCGCATCTTCTACAACCATCTCTATTGCTGGTACCTGTAATTCCGGCGGTAATTCGAGGATCGCTTCTGAGATCGATTCGGCACGACCTTGCGGCGGCATTTCGACCGGGACACCGATCTCTTTGATGATATTCTCCTCTACCGGATCAAAACGGCTTTCTTTTTGTTCACTCAGTTGTTCTTCTTGTGATGAAAAATCTTCAAACATTTTCCGCTCCTCTCAGTTTTTAAATATAGGAATGGGTGAATATCCAATCTGTACCCATGATGCGCTATCATCATGGACACCGCTAACAATCGCCTGGCCAGTTTTCAGGCGAGCAATCACCTGTGATTGTTCTTTTGTAAGTGCCAAAGCACTGGCCATTGCTTCACGGTCATCGGCTGCCACCAGACGGTGAATGATTTTAATATTGGTATTCTTCAGGACATCCGGAATCAATTTTGAAGGGATCTGGTCGATGATGCCCAATCCCTGTCCATAAACGCGAATTTCCGCAAGAATATCAGCAAACATCTCGCCCATTTTGTTCAATGGGTTCGCACTTTCAGCAGTTTTTGGGACATAGCGAAGGATACGATGGGCTTCTTCGAAAATCGCAAGGTTCCGTAAACCCTGATTTTCAGGAGATCCCTGTGCCTCATGCTGTGCCAGGCGATACTCATACATGAAATTCAGCAGCAATGCCATGGTGAATCCCTTATCAGCATCATCACCCATGCGGGAAAGGTTGATCACAACCGGTCTATCGAATATGTCTTCCCATGGGGTTGAGTGGGGATGATTGAAGAGCTCACCTTTCCAACCGCGCAGCAAGCTGCTGATGCGGGTTTTTAGCGCGGCGACAATATTCCCCGTGATACGCTCGTCATATCCGCGCGCCTTGACCAGTGGTGTGATGCTGTTGTAAAGTTGTTCAAGAGTCGGACGCACGGATTGCCTATCGGGAATTTCTTCCTTCAGCCAACCCTGGCTATCATACAGGTCAACTAACGCTTCTTCAAGGATAACCGGAAGAATTTCCTGCATCGGAAAACTGGCATTGAATATTGATTTTATACGGTCGAGGTGAGCCATGACCTGCGGCGATGCGCCCGGCAGCTGGATGATATCAAATGGATTTAAACGAAGCGAGTCCAGCTTGATCCCGCGCACTTGATCAGCCCCCGGCGTGAAAATTGCTATTTTTTGGTTGTATTTCCCTGACTGGTTGATTGCCAGCGCCATCTGTAGATATTCATCTTTGGCAGGTTCGACCACCATAAAGTTGACCCCTTTATTCATCAAGTTATTGATCATCCAGCGGCAGGTATTTGACTTCCCGCTGCCAGTCACGCCTGTGATAAAGATATGCCGGTTGAGAGAATTCAGGTCGATATCATATTTAAGGTTTCCAACAATCGTCCCACCTTCCAATACATCCCCGAGTTCCAGAATTTGACCACCATTCTGCGGTACAGGCGGGTTTAGACTGAAATAGGCAGTCGGTTGTGAGGGGATACCTGTCATTTCCTTTAATGGCAAGTTTGCCAACAATGACAACTCCAATGTGTTGAGCGGAGTGGTCAGGCCTGAAAAATAACTTCCGAGCGGATGGGAAATATTATTGTGGTTCTCGGGATTGACTAATTTGAATGGGGGCTGCTGAAAAGCATCAATGAACACCTGCGCGCTTTCGTTCCAGATCGTGCTGATGTTATGTGAGCGCATTGGCTCCATGGTGGTATCTATGCCACTTACAAGCGCTTTTAATTGGGCCTGCCCCTGCGCAGATGATTCGATTTGGTCACTGATCAGATAAACACCAACATTCCAGCAACCGCCAGATAGTGATTGTTCAAACCGTTTCTCGATCTTTTCTAACAATTTTTCACTGGCCTCTGCATGCTTATTCAGGTAGTCCTGACCAAATGAAAGCGACTCGCTGGTTGTGTCTCCGATGCTATCGGTTGTTCCGGTGGTGGTGCCAGTTGTCCTGGCAGAGGAAGTTGTATCACCGATTGTTTCGGATGCAGTTGTTGAGGGAAGCAATTGGCCAAACATTCCAATCATTCCGGAGAGAAGAAATGCTCCTCCGACCGAATAAAAAGCGCCGCCTAATGCGGCAGCGCCTAACCCAACCAAACCTTTCTTTGCTCCTTTTGCTTTTTCCAAAGTTGTACCAATAACTCCTTTGCTTTTACCTGTTGTTTCCGATGTGGATGTTCCTTCTGTCAGTGATTCTGATTCCGAGGTGGTGTCGGATGTTGACTTTGTTTGCGATGTGCCTGTGCTGGCGCTTTTTTGGATCGTCGTTTTAATAAAAGCATGGACTTCATTTCCAAGGGTACGCGTGTTCTGGATAATATTCTCAACCTCATTTTCAGCAACCGGATCAGCGATCACAAGATAAACGTAGGGTTTGTTTCGCAATCCGCGCATGAATTGATCAATGCTTTGGAAAGCATCCTTATGTTTATCATCATTTTTCAGAGATGGAATTCCGGTAAAGCAATGGGCATATTTATGTTCCCCGACTGGCTGGTGAAAGCAACGAACAACCTCAGAATAATCTTCTACCAGCGTCGTCTTGGTGCCGGGCCAATTTGAACAGAGAAATTCGCCCATATGTTCTGCAAAAATCCGCGGTTGAGATCCTTCCTCTTTTGCAACGACACCCAGGTAGATTTTTGCGTGAACGCTATCATTGGTGATGAAATACACAAAGGTATAGCGCTTATCATGCGAAGCAGCAAGCGCGGTTTGAATGGCAGAGAAATAATTTTCAAAATTTTCCTCAACCGGTTTTCCCACCTGATCGATGCGGATGAAGGCCGCATCCAACTGATTGGGCAGCGCATTCTCATCAATCTGAACGGTATGATTTCCAATCACATCACTTCGCAGGTAACTTCGCTTGAGCGCGAACATGAGTGATTGGGAGATAAGATCCCCGGTTTTTATCAAATCTTCTGCTGAAGGAGGAAGATTGGTTGCAATTTCCAGATCTTCATATTTTTCAATTGTCTTTTCACTATCCACCATCATCTACTCCCTTTCATTCTTCACTGATGAGGAAAAATTCAGTATCACCAATTTGGATCTGGTTTTGTGGTGAAATAAAATAGGCCTCGCCAGGCGTCAAGCGTTTTCCATCAATAAACGTCCCGTTGGTTGAGGCCAGGTCAACAAGGAATACCTCCGAGCCCTGCACATTGATCTCCGCATGAAAGCGGGATGATTTTTGATCATTTATAGCAATATCATTCGACACTGCCCGTCCAAGCGTATTTTTGCTATTGCGCAATTTGTGTTTCTGCCCGCCAACTTCCTGCAAGGCATACACATCCGGTGCTGCCTGGGCAGCTACTTCTCCGGTAATTTCTTCAACGGAAAAAACAATGCTGGGAGGGATGTCATCAAAATCTCTTCCAAATTGATATCCGGCACCCATAGAAACCAATTCATCAGGATTATCCGAAAGAAGCACTTTTCCCGGGCCAAAGATTTCGCGCAGGTAATTCACGAGTGTATAGAGTTTCGCTCCACCCCCAACCAGCACGACCTGACCGATTTCTTCGGCGGAAACGTGAAGGTTCTTCAACGCGTTATTCAGAAGGGATTTGAATTGTTCATGCAAGCCATGCGTCGCCTGTTCAAAAATCTTGTCGGTCATCTGCACTGTACTGCGATAGATCTGGCTATCACCAAGAATAACAGTACAAGTCCGGTTGGCAGAGGCAGAACCAGATTCGACCTGCAACATTTGCTGGCTGACGGATTCTTTTAACCGGCGGGCATGCAATCCGAGCGAGATAAGAATGGAAGGATCCTCAACGATCGCCTGTTCAGGTAAATTCAATTGATCGGCGATGAAGCTGGCAATTTCAAAATCATATAAACCACCTCCAAAGGGTTCACCATATCGGCCCAGGAAATCTAAACCACCGGAGTGGACATTGATCTTTCCTGCCACAATATCTGTTGTGCTGCCGCCGACATCCACAAGCAACGTCACTTTCTCTGTATCTACATCTTTGAGAATGCCTGTTTCCATCAAGGCAAGCACCGCCCCTTCAGGTTCAGATATAAAAGTGATGTAATCATCAATTTCTTCCAGAAAAGCGTCAGTGATGATCTGCTTAAATTCTTTCAGAATCTCCCCATCATTCTCAAATGCCCAGTGGACTGGATAGGTAAAAATAAAGCGCGCATTCTGGTTGAATTGGCTGGCCCGCCATTTCTCTTTGCGGATTTGCGTGATCAGATGGCCCAGAAGGATGCTGGTATAGCGCATCGCCTGCTGATGGTCATAGTGAAGCTGATGCGGGCAGGGGTTGGAGATAAGGTGATTGCCGATGCTGGGTTTGAAAAAATAGCACACCTGCTGACGTTTTTCCTCATCTTCCAGATAAGAAAGCGCGGTTTCTCCAAATATTTCCACTTTTTCATTATCCGGGCTGAAAAACAAGGCGGCTGGAAGCTGACGGTTGGAAAAACTCGTCAGAGGAGAACATTGCGGTGTATTGAGGATCGTGGCGCGACCCTTGTCAATCACATAAGACGAGCGGAACAAGCGCCAATTCGTGGCACCGCAATCTACTGCAAAAACTGTTATTTGATCTTTACTCATTTATCTCTCCTACTCCTTGCGATCAAGATCAAACAGAAAGCAGAATGATTGAAATGAGTACACCAAATACCACATCGAGCCACACAGCCATCATCAATTGTCATCAGCTTCCCGTTGACTCGATAAAAAAACGGCACTGGCTTTTGCCAATTCCGCTTTGTGTGTTTAATATATATAAAGACATTCGGCGGCCTGGCAGTCTGATCAAATATCAGACCCATAGCTTTGCGCCCTAACCTCACGATTAGTTTGCGTTTATCGAGTCAATGTATATATTATAGAAATTATGTATAAAAGTCAATACCTAGATATTGGTAGAATAAGATTTTTCCTCTACATATACCGCAACCTGCAATGCTCTGCATTGATTAGGTATCGTTATCACCTGATAATTCATTCCCTTATTCTCAGTAAAACCGTGCTTAGGTGAATGTTGATAACGACGTTATTCAACCATCAAGAAAATTCACCTCATTAATCGATTACGTACTCAGTTTTTTTGGATCATAATATTGCGCGGCTTTTGCGGGAAGCTAAAAACTTACGAATCTCTTCTACAAAGAAAATCGTGCTCGCGATCGGGATGATCAGCGTCCATTCATTTGCGGCGAGCGGGACCGTTTGCATGATCGTCTGCATGAAGGGCAGATAGACCGTGCCGAGCAACAGCAAAACAGACGCGGGGATGGCGATATTCAAGTATTTGTTTGAGAACAAGCCAAGTTTGAACACCGATTGCGTTCTGGAACGCACATTGAGCGCATTGAATACCTGGAACATGGCCAGTGTAACGAAGGCCAGCGTGCGTGCGTGGTCAATACCGTTTGCGTAAAATCCTCTGCCAAACATAAAGAGGGTGCCCGCTGCCATCGCTGCTGCCACCAAGAGAGTGTTGAGCAGGATCTCTTTGTTCACAATTTTTGCATTTACAGGGCGGGGATCTTCTCGCATGACATCGCTTTCCTTCGGTTCCATCGCGATGGTGATATCGAGAATGCCATCGGTAACCAGATTGACCCACAGGATCTGAACAGGTGAGAAAATGAGAGGCAAACCCGGGAAGATGAGCATTGAAGCCAAAATCGCCATATCTTCACCAAAATTGGTTGAGATGAGGAATTTGACCACTTTGCGGATATTCTTGAAAACCACGCGGCCTTCCTCAACCGCGCTGACAATGCTGGCAAAGTTATCATCGGTCAGAACCATATCTGAGGCCTCCTTGGCCACATCCGTCCCAGCGATACCCATGGCAACGCCAACCTGGGCTGTTTTTAATGCAGGCGCGTCATTGACACCATCACCAGTCATGGCTACAACATGGCCATTGCGTTTGAGCGCTTCTACAAGGCGGTACTTATGTTCAGGAGAAACACGGGCGAAAACAGCGGTTTTCTCCACCGCCTGATCAAGTTCTTTTTCGCTCATTTCCTCGACCTGTGCACCCGTGAGCACATCGTCGCCCTTCTTCAACATCTTCAGGTCGCGCGCAATGGCTTTGGCGGTAATAGGATGGTCACCGGTGGCCATGATGACTTTGATACCCGCCTGTTTACAGGTTTTGATGGCCTGTTTGGCTTCCTCACGTGGAGGGTCGATCATACCGATCAAACCAGCAAAGGCCAAACAATGTTTTCCGGCGGTGACATCCTCTTTCAGTTTTTTGAGGTTGGATTTGCCTTCATCACAGTAGGCAACGGCCAGCACACGCATCGCATTTTTAGCCATCTTTTCATTTTGTTTGAGGATCTTTTCACGCCAGGTATGATCCAGCTCCTGCTTGCCGTCACTGGTGAGAACACTGGAGCAGAAATCTAGCACTTCTTCCGGCGCGCCTTTGAGATAGGCAAAGTATTCACCTTTGGAATTGCGGTGGAAAGTGCCCATGAATTTCCGGCGTGAATCAAAGGGGATCTCATCCCAGCGCTGGTATTTATCTTCCATTTCATCTTTGGAAATATGCGCTTTTTGCGCAGCAACCACCAGCGCGCCTTCAGTGGGATCACCGCGTATCGACCATTCATTGCCTGGATGTTCTTCGTTGTACTGCAGGCGGGCATCATTGCAGAGAACACTGCCAACCAGTGTCCAGTACAAAGGCGATCGTTTTTGGATGGTGTAGGGTTTATTCGATCTCGAAAAATCTCCCTGAGGAACAAAACCAATCCCGCTGACATCCACCACGTCGTCGTCTGAATAGATCTGCTGAACGGTCATCTGGTTGGTGGTGAGTGTGCCGGTTTTATCGGAAACGATCACTGTGGCAGCACCGAGGGTATCCACCGCCTGTAGTTTTCGAATGATGGCATTACGATCCGCCATGCGTTTGACACCCACAGCCAGGGTGATGGTCATCACCGCCGGCAGCCCTTCCGGGATGGAGGAAATGGCTGATGCCAGCGCAAACAGGAACAGGTCCTGCAGGGACGCCCCATTCAGAGAAAATGTGCCAACAACGAAGACGATCGCGCTGAAGACAACCGCAAAAATCGCTAAAAATTTTCCGAGATTGTTTGCCTGCTCCCTGAGAGGAGTTTTTACATCCTCGGTGTCCTGCAACAGAGACGCGATCTTGCCGATTTCTGTTTTCAGCCCGGTCGCATACACAACCGCTTTGCCGCGGCCGTGCGTCACCACTGTCCCACCATAGGCAAGATTGATGCGATCACCCACGCCAGCTTCCTGATCGATCGGCTGATCGATTTTTTGGACTGGGACGGATTCGCCAGTCAACATAGATTCGTCAATTTCCAGGTTGAATGATGAGAGAATGCGGGCATCGGCAGGCACTTTATCGCCTGTCTCAAGCAGGATGATGTCGCCGGGGACAATATCGGCGGAATGGATGGTCTGTTCGACGCTCTCACCCGTTTGCGGGTTGACGCGCAGCACGGTCGCTTCAGGCGCGGCGCGGTTTTTGAGCGCTTCGAGCGTCTCTTCTGCTTTTGATTCCTGCAAGTAGCCGATAGTGGTGTTGATGATGATAATACCGCCAATGACGAGCGCGTCAATGGCATGATCGGCCAGGATGGAAATGCCGGCAGCCAGGATCAGGATGAGTACAAGGGGATTGATGATCTGATCAAGCAGGATCTTCCATTTATTGATCTTATGGGTTGATTCGATCAGATTCTGCCCAAACTGATGCCAGCGCTGTTCGACCTCATCCCAACTGAGCCCGGAATGGCTGCTCTTGAGCTCCTTCAATAACTTCGTTTCGCTTAATTGATAAATATTCTTAATCATCGTTTTGATTTTCCTTTTTTATACCCATTTTTAGACTGATGCCATCCGCACCAAATCTATGTCCGAAGGATTTTTAAATCCCGAAGAATTCACTATTTTTCTGTTTGATTGTATCCATTCAACCTTAACAGAATATAAGATTTTTAGATTGGTTCTTCAGAACATCTTGAGATACTCAATGGGAAATCGAAAAAACTGGAAAACAAGTATACAAAAACGGAACACAATAGCCATTTTTCACGCAAGCGTGCTTTTGTTAATGATGAAAAACTGCATGGCCACCAGCTGAGCGTGACCTGTTAACATAATATCACGCAGATTCAAAATGAAAGTTGGAAGAATGAATCAGCCCAACAAATGGATTAGAATTGCAGCATGCAAAAATCGATCTTCTTTCCTGTCAGCAATGCCGGCGGAGCGAATTACAAGATCCAGGCCTTTCAAGCCATCGGCTGGCGTGTGATCGCGGGCGACGCGAATCCCAATGCCGTTGGCCGATTCACGGCAGATGCTTTTTACCAATTGCCGTGGCAGTCTGATCCAGATTATTTCACCCGCATTTTCGAGATCATCAAAAAAGAGAAAATCGATGTGTATGTTTCAGCCGGAGAAAAGGAATCGCTGCAGGTGGCACGCATGCGTGACGATTTTCTGGCACTGGGCTGCACACCAACCGCGGCTGACACACAAACACTGGAACTGGCGATCGATAAATGCGCTTTATTCACATTTCTCCAGGAAAAAACAGATATTCCGCTGCCGCTGTTCCGAACCATTGAAAATGAAGCGGATTTTAATGAGGGTTTGAAAGCGCTGGATGGCACCAGGTTATGCATGAAACCTGCCAGCACATCCGGTTCGCGCGGTTTCGTGCTGATTGGAGAGGAAACGTCCCCTGAAAGAGTTTTCAACAATCGCATCACCTACCTGACCGTATCGCCTGATTTCGTACGGCGCGGTTTCGCGGAAGGCGTGATACCGAAGATGATCATGATGGAATACCTGGATGAAGGCGCAAACGTCAATGCCAGCATCATCGCCAAGGACGGCAAGCTGATCTTTTCAAGCGTGCATACACGCGAGGATATGGCAGCGGGATTAAGCACAGGCGGCAGCATCATTCATCATGAAGAGATCGTTGAAATCAACAGACAAATCGCCAAAGCGCTGGGAACAACTGGTTTTATTATGAGCCAATTTATCGGCAATAAGCTGATCGAGATCAACCCGCGCTGGTCAACGAGCATCATATACAAATCCATCAATGAATATTTAATGGGCATCAAGGTGTGGACTGGCGAAGAAATCACAATCGATCCGCAAGATATCGCCTATCATCAACGATTGACGTATAAAAGATATTACGAACAGCTGGTCTATGATGATGCGGGGAATGTTGTGGACCCGACTACGTCGATAGGATAAGCACAAAATGACTGCATCCCCGCGCATCTTTCATGGACCTGCCAACATCTGCGGTATGGGGGGATATATTGCTGCATGGCAGAGAAAAGAGAAAAACGCCTCAGCTGATTTTATTGTTTTCAGCGATAACACGCCTTTCCAAAACAGTGATAAAAACCTTCACTTTGAAAAGAAGCGTTATTGGGCAAGGCAAATATCACAAATCCAATTCTTTTTTTGGGCTGTAAAGAAATACGACCTGTTCCATTTTTATTTTGGGAAAACACTGCTGCCTGCATCAATTGACCTGCCCATCCTGCGATTGTTAGGCAAAAAAATCATAATGAATTATGTCGGCAGCGATATCCGTTTGTATCGGCTGCTATCCAAGGCAAACCCTTTTTACCGTTTACGGAAAGCCAAGAGCCGTTGGGATCATTTTGATCTGGCAAAACGCGCACGCATGATCTGGCAGGGTTTATGGTTCCATTACTGTTTTGCCGGACCGGAACTCTACACGCACGCCCAAACGAGCATCCCTAAACGTAAGATCATCCGTGATACGTGGATCAATAAGACACTGAATGTGCCAAAGACCCGACCAGGCCATGCGCGGAATCAGGTTCCGCTGGTCATCCACGCTCCAACAGACGTCCATACTAAAGGCACCTCATTTATTGAGCAATCATTTAAAGATTTACAGTCAGAAGGGCTCCAATTCACCTATCGCATCTATCAAGGTCTGCCGCATGACGAACTGATGGAAAAGCTGACCGAGGGTGATATCCTGGTTGATCAACTAATTAGCGGTGGTTATGGAACCATAGCGATGGAAGGGATGGCTTTTGGAAAACCTGTGTGCGGGTATGTAATGCCATCAATCAGAAAACAAATACCCGATCTGCCGATCGTGCAATGTACAATTGATACGATCAAAGACCAACTACGAGATCTTATTGAAGATAATAAAAAACGGGAGAGGATCGGGCGTGAGGGTTGGGAATTCGCCAGGAAGCATTTTGACCGTGAAACAATTTACGAGGATGTCTGGCAGCTGTATCTTTCCTTATGGAACAACAAATTATCATATTAGAATAAAGATATGCCGCGTATCGAACACCTGGCCTCCTTTTGCAAGATCATTGAACTACAGAGCTTTTCTGCTGCCGCAAAAGCTATGGGCCTTTCACAATCCGCGCTGAGCCAGCAGATGAAAACGCTGGAAGAGGGATATAAAACCCAACTGCTGCACCGAAAGGGCAGCAAGATCAAACCCACCGAAAACGGGCGCCATATCTACAATTATGCACAGGAGATGGTCGCGCTGTATGACCGCTCTGTGCGCGAGGTGGACAAGCATAGCAACAACCTGAAAGGTGAGCTGCTGGTTGGCGCCAGCTCCGGGCCGGCTGAATTTCCAGTTCCGCTTTTGCTGGGAATGTATAAACAGGCGCACCCAAACATCTCGATCGTTTTGAAAGCAGCGGACTCGGCAGATGTGATCGACCGCATCCTGCACCAATCGCTGGAGATCGGATTTGTAGGGATGGAACAGCGCGACAGCCACCTGACCTTTAAGCCCTTTTTTGAAGATTATATGATCCTGGTTGTCTCGCCTGAACACCCCCACGCCACCAGAAAATTGATCAGTTTTGAAGAATTTATTGAGGTTCCGCTCATCATCCAGCAACGCGGCGCAGGCATCACAGAAAGTTTCATCGCGCTCCTGAACGCGCAGGGCATCGACCTGAAAGACCTGAATATTGTGATGGAACTGGGCCTTCAGGACTCCGCAAAAGCTGCCGCGATGGCAGGATTTGGGGGAGCGATCATTTCCAAGCTGGGTGGGGTGAGCGAACTGAAGAACCAGGAATTGATCGAAGTGGCGATCGAAGATGTCGATCTTTGCCGGCCACAATACCTTTGCTTCAATCATATGGTGCCATTGAGCAACCTGGCTTCCAATTTTCTGGCGTTTGCCGAAGAACAGAAAAACGATCTGATTCGGCAGCATCTTCCCTAGAAATAATCATTCCCTTAACTTCCTACCGTCAACTTTTCTCCATACATATTGAGATCATGCAGATAACTTCACGTCTGATTATAAGATTTTCTTATTTAACTTCATGCGCCTTCGCTTACTATAATCCATCCCAATGATTAACAAAATAGGAGAACAAATGAAAAAATCGATTGTAATTGCAATATTATCTGCGCTTATCCTGACCGCCTGCGCAGGGGCCAGCGTTGGAACCAGCGCTGAAGAATCTTCCGCACCTACCGGGGAAGTAACCACTCTGCGCATCGCGGAGCAATTCGGGCTTGGTTACGCCGCGCACACAATCGCGGACGAGCTTGGTCTATTTGAAAAATACATGCCCGGACTGAAAGTTGAATGGCTGCAGCTCGGATCGGGCGGGGCGATCAATGAGGCATTCATCGCTGGAGAGATCGACATTGCCGTGATGGGTATTCCCCCGTTCATGATCGGTTGGGACAAAGGAATCCCGTGGAAAGTCGCTTCCGGCATGTGCGTGATGCCGCTTTCGCTGCAGACGTATAAGGAAGAAATCAACTCACTGGCTGACCTGACCGCAGAAGACAAGGTCGCTTATCCCGCACCTGGCAGCATCCAGCACATCCTGCTCTCAATGGCCGCCGAGAAACAGCTTGGCAGCCCAACCGCCCTGGATGATATTGGTGTCGCGATGGCGCATCCTGACGCAGCGGCCGCACTGATCAACCAGAAAGACATCACCGCGCACTTTACATCACCGCCTTACAACTTTGAAGAATTAAGCGTCGAAGGCATCAAGGTCGTGGTAGATGGCACAGAAGCTTTTGGCACTGAATTCACCTTCCTGGTCGCGGTTGCCTCAATTGACCTGTACGAGAATAACCCGCAAGCGTATTCGGCATATGTAATGGGTATTGCTGATGCCTCAAATTTCATCAATGAAAACCCCGAGGAAGCAGCCAAAATACTGGCCCCAGTGTTCAAGCTGGACGAAGAAACCACGCTCAAATACCTGACCTGGCCGGGCATGAACTACGTCACCACCCCGCTCGGTTTGATGGGATTCTCTGAATTCATGGTCGATGCTGGATACATTGGAAAAGTTCCTGGATCCATTGCAGAAATCGCGCATCCGAATGTTCTCGCTGCAATTGGCAAAGGACAGGGAGATGCAGGGGTGCTAGAAACCCTGCAAGTCCGACCCTAATACATTATTCGTCGGTGCAACACAAAGAAGAGCTCTACCAACCGGTTTAGCTCTTCTTATTGTATTTATCCGGTAGAATTAGGAATAAGACTTGGAGAAAAAATGTCGGCATACACTTCATCGATCACATACTTTGAGAAACCCGGCAAGGCAAACACACTTGAAACCCTGGGGTTGACCAGGAACAAAGCAAAAAAAACAGGCATTTCTCATGTTCTGGTTGCTTCAACCACCGGGCATACCGCAAAACTGGCTGTGGATTTGCTGACAGATTTGGATATCACCATCGTCACCCACGCGGCTGGATATATCGAGCCAGACAGCCAGGAGTTTGACATCAAGGCACGGGATTACGCGACATCAAAAGGAGCCCAGGTGCTCACAGCCCAACACGCGTTTGCAGGTGTTAACCGCGCCATCCGCAAATCGCTGGGTGGATACCAGAGTGATGAGATCATCGCACACGTGCTGCGCATTTTCGGGCAGGGTATGAAAGTGGTATGCGAGATCGCGATGATGGCTGCCGATGCGGGCCTTGCATCCAGCACCGAAGCGCTGATCGCGATCGCAGGTACCCACCGCGGAGCTGACCTGGGAGTGATCATGGTTCCCGCCAATTCCTCCCGGTTTTTTGAGATCAAGATACTGGATATTTTCTGCATGCCATCGCAGCAACATCCGCAATTCAAATCGAGAAGAAATTAATATGAAAATCATCAAACAAATATTTCAAATGAAAATCATTCGCCAGATTGTGTTCATCTCCGCTTTGCTACTAATCTGGCAATCAGTCGTTTCCACAGGCAATTATTCCGAGCTGCTGCTACCAAGCCTGCGCTCGATCTGGACCGCGCTGATGAACTCGGTCGCGAGCGGTGAAATGGGAAAACACACCTCGTATTCCTTCTACCTGATTGGCCAGGCGCTGGGAATTGGCGTTGTGCTGGCTTTCCTTCTGACAGCGCTGGCGATGGTATCACCGTGGATCGCGGATTTTATGAAAACGATCACCACGATCTTCCATCCCCTTCCTGGTGTCGCCCTTCTGCCAATCGCACTGTTATGGTTTGGCATTGGAGAAAAGTCGATCATCTTCATCCTGGTCCATTCCATCATCTGGCCACTGATCCTGAACACATACACAGGTTTCCAGTCTGTATCTCGCACACAGCTGGAAGTTGGCAGGAATATCGGCTTAAGAGGATTAAGCCTGGTTTCTTCAGTGATGGTACCCTCCGCATTCCCGTATATATTAACGGGGTTTAAAATCGCCTGGTCGAATTCATGGCGTTCGCTGGTGGCGGCAGAAATGATCTTTGGCGCATCTGGCGGACAGGGCGGGCTGGGGTGGCTGATCTACCAGAAACGTTTCTTTTTGGAAACGGCGTATGTATTTGCCGCATTATTTGTCATTATCATCGTAGGTATTTTCATTGAGAATGTAGTTTTCGCCCAAATAGAGCGCCTGACAGTTCAGCGCTGGGGCATGGTTATCCAGAAAGAAAAATAAAACATGGCAAACAAAGTATCTGTTGAGAACCTATTTGTAAAGTTTGAAGGTGAGCACGGAGATGTCCAGGCGCTGGACGATGTCTCATTTTCCATGAAAGAGGGAGAATTTCTGACCATTCTGGGTCCATCCGGCTGCGGAAAAAGCACACTGATCCGCGCTATCGCCGGATTCCAATCACCGGAAAGAGGTGAGATCATCCTTGGTGACAAGAAGGTGACTGAGCCCGGGCCTGACCGGATCATGGTTTTTCAGGAATTTGACCAGTTGTTTCCCTGGCGGACGGTAATCGGCAACATCACCTATGCACTTAAGGTGAGCGGCGTGAAAAAAGAAAAACGTGAAGAGCGGGCCATGCACTACCTGGAGATGGTCAATCTAAAGGATTTTGCGCGCGCTTTTCCCCACCAACTTTCAGGCGGCATGAAACAGCGGGCTGCGATTGCGCGCTCGTTAGCGCTTAACCCGGAGATCCTGTTAATGGATGAGCCATTTGGATCGCTGGACGCGCAGACGCGGTCGATCCTGCAATCTGAACTGGTACGCATCTGGCAGAAAGTCGGATCCACGATCATCTTCATCACTCACAATATCCAGGAAGCGATCCTGATGGGAGACCGTGTCATGGTGATGTCCACTGCGCCGGGAAAGATAAAGGACATCATCGATGTCAGCATTGATCGCCCTCGGCTGCCAGAAACACCGAAGTTTATGAAGCTATGGCACCAGTTGTACAACCTGCTTGAAACGAAACAATTTGGTGAAAATGGCAGCGGGAATGTGCTGCCTGGAAAAGACTGAAGTTGAAAATATGATGGCAATTGGTCCGGGATAATTTGTTAACCCTTTGTAAATTCATTGATGATTTTCTTGCCAGCACGCATAAAGCGTGTTAAAATGTATCCGTTAGCAACAGCTTTATGGTTTTCATCGAGAAGTGGGAATTCCCCACTTTTCTGCTTATAGAAAATAGTTGATAAACGGAGAAAAACTGGCATGAAAAATGAGTTTATGCTGGCCTTCAACGAAGTATTAGAAGAAAAAGGGCTGCCGAAGGACACGATTTTACAAGCGCTTTCCGCAGCGATGGTTTCCGCGTACCGAAAATCGGTCAACGCTTCCACCGCGCAGGAAATCGAAGCACTCCTGAACATGGAAAATGGTGACATCACCATCATGGCGCAAAAAGAGGTGGTTGAATCGGTCGAGAACCCGCTTACAGAAGCAACCCTTGAATATGCCCGCGAATTTGATCCTGAAGCGCAGTTGGGTGATCTGGTGATGGTCGACAGCACGCCCGAAGATTTCGGGCGCGTGGCCGCGCAAACTGCCCGGCAAGCCATCCAAACCAGGATCCGTATGGCAGAAAGCTCCGCGCAATATGCATTTTATGAAAAACAGATCGGCGAGATCATCAGCGGCGTCGTGCAGGCAGCAAACCCGCGCGGGCTGACGATCGGTTTGGAATTGAAAGCGGAAGGGAGCATGCCGCGCAAGGAAATGATCCCGCATGAGCATTTCCGCATCCATGACCGTGTGCGCGCGCTGGTCGCCGAGGTGAAAGAGACCGGCCGTGGACCACAGATCGTGCTTTCGCGCACGCACCGCGATTTTCTGCGGCGGTTGCTGGAGAACGAGGTGCCCGAGATCTTCCATGGGGTAGTCGAGATCCGCTCAATAGCCCGTGAACCGGGTTTCCGGGCAAAGGTTGCTGTGTCGGCGGCACAAAAAGGGATCGACCCGGTTGGCGCATGCGTTGGTATGCGCGGTGTACGCATCCAGGGAATTGTGCGTGAGCTGCACGGCGAAAAGATTGATGTGATTGAATGGAATCCATCCCCGACCGAGTTTATTGCAAAAGCGATCAGCCCCGCACGCGTGGTGGGTGTGTATCTGCATGAATCCGTCCAGGGCGCAAAAAACGCACTGGTTGTCGTACCTGAAGACCAACTCAGCCTGGCGATCGGCAAAGACGGCCAAAACGCCCGCCTGGCAGCAAAACTGACCAGCTGGCGCATTGACATCAAGAGCCTGATCGAATCTGTTTCAGACTGGCTATTCGCACTGAAGAACGAAGCAGACCTGAAATCACTGGCAGAACAGGAAGAAGATGCGGTGCAGAGAGTGGAAGAGATCATGGGAAGGAAGGCTGAAGGCCGGACTTTATCCATTGAAGAGAATGATTTCATGGCAGCATTTGTTGACCGGCTGGAAAAGTTCAGCGGAGAGAAACGCGCCAACAAACGCGCTGCTTATCAAGATAAAAAGAAGGAAGTGCTTGATACCATCCCGCAGGGAGCGTTCGAAATGGACCTTTCGCAGATGGACCTTTCAGAGTCTCTGATCGAAGCGATTCAAGAAGCAGGTTTTACTTCAGCTGGAAACCTGGTGCTAACCGCGCAGATGGATCCGGAGAAGATTCTCGAGATTCAGGGTGTCGGCCCGAAAACACTGGAGAAAATCGAAGAATTCGGAGAGCGGCTTCCTGAGTTGGTCCCGGCGGAACCGGAACCCGAACCCGAACCAGAACCTGAAGTCATTGCAGAACCGGTACTTGAGAGCGATGAAGCAGAAGAAACATTGGCAATAGAAACCAGTGAAACGGATGATGTGGCTATTGCAAAGGTAGAAACCGAAGCACCTGCAGAAGAAACAATTGAAGCATCTTCAGAAAAAGACGAGCCAAAAAAGAAAAAAGTGGAAAGTGTGAAATCTTTTGAAGAGCTGTTTAAACTGGACCTGGAGGATGTTGAACCTGAGCCTGAAGAATTTGATGAAGAAAAATCAAAGAGCAAGGGTAAGAAAACCAAGAAATCCAGGCGCATCGAATTTGATGAAGATCTTGGGATGACTGTCGCAAAAAAGAAACACAAGCGCGGCGATGATGATTGGAGTGAATGGGTCGATATTTAATAATTGACTGAAAAATGGCTAAGAAGCAGAAGAGACCGGTGAAGCACGTACCACAGCGAACCTGTGTGGGATGCCGTGAAGTTCTATCGAAGCGTGAATTGATGCGCGTCGTGCGAACAGATGATGGTGTGCTGTACGATGCAAGCGGGAAGGCAAATGGCCGCGGTGCTTATATTCATGACCAGCGC
Organism: uncultured Pelolinea sp.; assembly: GCA_964612815.1. GTDB lineage: Bacteria > Chloroflexota > Anaerolineae > Anaerolineales > Anaerolineaceae > Pelolinea. Next base: position 244,163 of record CAZTCV010000002.1, read on the forward strand.
GAATGCTGGGAGAAAGCCTTAAGCGGCAGCCTGGAGAAGGCATTACATACTACAATTGGTGAGGAGAATCTCAAAAGTTTGCGTGAAATCAAGGACTCCTTAGCTGCAAGCCATGGCGATTAGACAGGGTTTGATTGCAAGAAACATGAAGGAAGGCACAATGTAAGATTTTTCTTTCATTGTCACCTTCATTCCAATTGCATGGATAACCTCGCATAATATATAAGGGGAAATTTCGGAGGAAATTATGAGTGATAATGATATAAAGAGAATCGAGTTACCATCAATAACGACTGTGCGCGATCTGGCAAAGCTGATCGATAAAAGCCCGATTGATGTGATCAAGATCCTTATGACGAACGGTGTCATGGCGAACATCAACCAGCAGATCGATTTTGATACCGCCGCGGTTGTTGCTGCTGAGCTTGGATATGAAGCAGCGTTGGAAATTCCCGAGTTCAATGAAGAGGAAATTGGAGAGATCCCTCTGTGGAAGCGCTTGATCGATCAGGAAGACCCTAAGAACCTGACCAGCCGCCCGCCTGTTGTAACCATCCTTGGCCATGTGGATCATGGAAAAACAACATTGTTGGATGCGATCCGCCATACAGACGTGGCCGGGGGAGAATCCGGCGGGATCACCCAGCATATCGGCGCTTATCAAATTGAGCATAAGAACCAGAAAATTACATTCCTGGATACACCCGGACACGCCGCCTTCACTGCCATGCGCGCCCGCGGCGCACAGGGTGCAGATATTGTCGTGCTGGTGGTTGCAGCCAATGATGGTGTGATGCCTCAGACAAAAGAAGCGATCGCTCACGCCCGCGCCGCAAAAGTGCCGATCATTGTCGCATTGAATAAAATTGACCTGGATGACGCAAACCCAGACTATGTCAAGCAACAGCTTGCTGATTCCGGTCTCATTTCTGATGAATGGGATGGGGATACGATCATCGTGCCAGTATCCGCAAAACAGAAAAAAGGGATCGAGGACCTGCTGGAAGCGATCCTGATCGTTGCTGAGAATATCAAGATCCTCGCAAACCCGGAAGGCACCGTGATCGGAACGGTGATTGAAGCCCAATTGGATAAATCGCGCGGTGTCGCGACCACATTATTGGTTCAGAATGGCACTTTAAAGATGACAGATCCGATTGTGGTTGGGACTGTGAGCGGGAAGATCAAAGCAATGTTTGACTTTACCAGTCAACCTGTCGAAAAAGCAGGCCCATCGCAGCCCGTATTGGTGTTAGGGTTGAGCGATCTGCCAAAAGCTGGCGACCAATTCCAGGTGAGCAATTCTGAGCGCGAAGCGCGCACGATCGCCAATGACCGAAAGCTGAAAGAGGCAGAGGCAAAATCGGTACGCAAAAAAGCACGCCTTGAGGATCTGTTTGAACGTTTTAAAGCGGGTGAGATGGGCGAATTACGCCTGATTCTGAAAGCCGATGTGCAGGGATCCCTGGAACCGATCACCAATTCCCTCAATGACATCGACCAAAGTGAGATCAAGATCAACGTTCTGCATTCAGAAACTGGCAATATCACTGAAAATGACATCATGCTGGCAGCCGCATCCAGCGCGATCGTACTCGGTTTTAATGTGAACGTTGAAAACGCAGCTGTGCGCTTAGCTGATACTGAAGGCATTTCTATCCGGACTTACGATATCATCTATCGGCTGTTGGAAGATGTTGAAAAAGCACTGAAGGGTATGCTTGAACCAGAAATTAAAGAGACAGTGATTGGCCAGGCGCAGGTGCTGCAGACATTCAATATCACCAAGGTCGGCACGATCGCCGGCTGCCGGGTGATGAATGGTGAAATCCGCCGCAACGCCAAAACACGCGTTGTGCGTGACTCTGAGATTGTATTTGAAGGTGAACTGGCATCGCTTAAACATGAAAAGGACAACGTAAAAGAAGTTCGCACAGGATTCGAGTGCGGGCTGCGCATGAAGGGATTCAATGGTTTTGAAATAGGCGACACGGTCGAATCCTATATTATAGAAGAAGTGGAGAGATAATATGCCCTCGAAAATGAGGTTGGAACGCATCGCCGACCGGATCAACCAGCTCCTTTCAGAGATGATGGTTACCGGACAGATCAGTGATCCGCGTTTAAGCGGTGTATTCATCACCGATGTAAAAGTAGACCGTGAACTAAGTTTCGCCACGATCTTTGTCTCATCCCTGTCCGGGAAAGAACGGGAGAAAGAGATCCTTGCCGGTTTCGAACACGCATCCGGATATATCCGCAGCACGCTGGCGAAGGAAATCCAACTGCGCAGCTTTCCCTCGTTGCGTTTTTTTTGGGATGAAACACCTGAACGCGCCGAACGGATTGAACGCTTGATCGATTCCCTTTCAGATCAGGAAAATAATGCAGAATCAAACAACGAAAAGAAATAAGCAGATCCATCGATCCATCCAACAGGCACTGCGGGAGAGCAAAAATCCGCTTATTCTTGCCCATGTGCGGCCGGATGGTGACGCAGTAGGCTCAGTGACAGCGATGGGATTAGCATTGAAGAAACTGAATAAGAACCCGCAGATGGTATTTTCTGACGGGTTACCGAAAAATTTTCGATTCCTGACCGGAAGCGAAACTATCAGCACAGATGTTGTATCCGATCATGACCTGATCATTGCATTGGATTGCGCCAATGCTGAACGGTTAAGCGCACCTAAAGAAGTTGTTGAACGTGTGCATATCAATATTGATCACCATGTAACCAATGAAAGATACGCAGACATCAATCTGGTGCTTCCGGAATATGCGTCCACCACCTCCATCCTGGCTGATTGGATGGCGGAATGGGGCCTGAAGATCACCAAAGAAATTGCGGATGCGTTATTGATGGGGATGATCACCGATACGATCGGGTTCAGAACAGATAACGTCACCCCGGAATATTTAACCATCGCTGTCGGGTTGATGGAAAAAGGCGCTGACCTGGCTGAAATGTACCATCAAGGCCTGACGCTCCATTCACCAGAATCAAGCAAGGTATGGGGATTCGCCCTTTCCCGATTAGAGACAGATGGCAATCTTGCCTGGACTTCGATCTTGCTCGAGGACCGAAAACGAGCCGATTATCATGGAATGGATGATGCAGACCTGACTAATCATCTATCTTCAATTGAAGGTATTGATATTTCAATCCTGTTTAATGAACAAAAAGATGATAAAGTAAAAGTAAGCTGGCGATCCAGCGCTCACTATGACGTTACCGGCATCGCCTCATCCTATGGGGGCGGGGGCCATCCACAGGCATCCGGCGCAGAGGTCACCGGCCAGTTAGATGATGTTAAAAAGCAAGTCATTGTGGAAACAATGAAGATCTTAAAGGGGAAAAAATAGAAATGGAAGGTATGTGATGAATGAAGGAAACCCAAAAATGAATAATACGATCTCGGGGGTTTTGGTCGTTGATAAACCGATTGGATTGACATCGCACCAGGTTGTGCAAGTGATCCGCCAGGGAACGCGCATCAAACGTGCTGGCCACACAGGAACGCTTGACCCGCGCGCTTCAGGCGTTCTGGTCGTGCTGATAGGCCCGGCTGTGCGCCTTTCGCAGTATGTTTCCGCAGAGAATAAGCGCTACCAGGCAACGATCAAATTGGGTGAAAAAACTGACACCTACGATGGTGAAGGCGCGATCACTGGAACCTCGGACATTGAAGTGACCTACGAACAATTTGAAGAAGCACTGAAAGGGTTTGTAGGAGAGATCAAACAGGTGCCACCGCCCTATTCAGCGGTAAAAGTCAAAGGCAAACACGCATATGATCTCGCGCGCAAAGGAGAAGATGTGGAGTTGGAGCCGCGGTTGATCAACGTTTACAGCCTGGATATTCTGGAATGGACACCGCCAGAAGTGGTAATTGACGTACACTGCTCATCAGGCACGTATGTGCGATCGCTGGCATATGATCTTGGAGAACTGCTGGGGTGCGGCGCATATCTGACCGGACTGCGGCGCACGAAGAGCGGACGGTTTTCGCTGCGCGATGCGACCTCGTTGAGCAAGCTGACTGACGCATTTGAGACAAATTCCTGGTATCAATACCTGATCCCAGCAGCCGAAGCTTTATCTGAGTGGCCATCGATCACGCTTAATAATGAAGACATTGAACTGGTCAAGCATGGACATCGCATCCCGCGAGACGAAGGCCAGAGCGGTATGGTGCGGGCGATCAGCGAGCAGGCGGAACTGGTTGCCTTAATGGAGTATGACAGCGAAAATAAAGAGTACTTCCCGAAAAAAGTATTCTTCAATTAAAGAAGTGGAAAAACAACCCAGTAACATCACCGCGCATTCTGACTGGATCACAATCGGCTCATTTGATGGCGTCCATTTGGGGCACCAGAAAATCCTGGAAACACTGAGGAATGGCGCGCTGAAAAACCGCGTAAAAGCCACAGCCATTTCTTTCTATCCCCACCCGGCTGTGGTCCTGCGTGATATTGAAGACCCATTCTACATTACGACACTTGAGGAGAAAAATTCCCTGTTGAGGTGGTTTGGGGTAAACGAGATTATCAATTTTACTTTCGACAAAGATTTTTCCCGCCTTTCTCCGCGTGAATTTGTGCAACTCGTGCAGGAGAGATCGGCCTTTTCCAAACTGCTGATCGGTTATGATTTCCGGCTTGGCGCAGACCGCGCAGGCGGCCAGGAGGCTTTGAAAGAAATAGGAAAAGATTTGGGGTTTGGTGTGGATGTGATCAGCCCGGCATTGTTTGACAATGAACCGATCTCTTCCAGCCGGATCCGCCAGGCACTTGCAGAGGGCAACCTTGATCTGGCAAATGCCATGCTCGGGTATCCCTTCTTTGTTACCGGGAGAGTTGTGCATGGTGACGGACGCGGCAAGCACATCGGACTGCCAACAGCCAATGTGTTTCCCTGGCCAAAAAAACTGATTCCAGCGCCTGGTGTTTACGCAGCCTTTACTGAAATAGATGAAGTGATGCATTTATCAGTGATCAATATCGGACATCGGCCGACATTTTACACAACAGATGCGATCCAAACCATTGAAACGCATGTTTTAGATTTCTCAGAAGAGATCTACGAAAAACAGATTGGCATCCATTTTATTGAAAGATTGCGGCCTGAGCTCAAATTTGATGGTGTGGATGCTTTAATGACTCAGATCAAATACGATATTATTAAGGCAAAGGAGATATTATCTGATGCCACAAAACCGCCGAATATACCTGCTTGATCCAAAAAAGCTGAGTCCGGAAACAATCGCCGTTACGTTCGCCAAAACCTCACGTTCCCCCCTGGCATTCGATGCCATCGCTGATGAATTATCTGATGCGCGTTCCGCAGATTTTCACGAGAAATGGGTTGTAGGTTACGGGCATTCCTCTGTCGCTGAACATGCTGTATTGCATATCGCTGTCGAAAATGTATCCAGACTGGCGATCGAATGCCTCGAATCCAATCGTCTGGCATCTTACACAGAGAAATCCTCACGCTACCAGGTGTGGGACGCAGACCATTTTTATATTCCGGAAGAGTTCCTTGGTGAGCAGCTGCATGGATTGTTCAGCCAAACATGCAACGCCCTGTTTAGCGCTTACCAGCATGCATTCAATACTGTCAGCGAATCATTGACAAAACAATTAAAGAGGAAGAGCGATGAAAGTGAACGCGGTTTCCAAACTCGTGTGCGCTCAACAAGCGCAGATGTATGCCGTTACTTTCTGCCTGCGAGTTCGCTTGCCAATGTTGGAATCTCGATCAACGCGCGCGCGCTGGAACACGCTATTATCAAAATGCTTTCACATCCGTTGCAAGAAGTGCAGGCAATTGGAGAAGAAATCAAACGCAACGCCCTTGACCATGTTCCGACACTTGTGAAATATGCCAATCCAAGTCCATATTTGATCTCCTTGACCGACAATCCTGCTCTTGCAAGATTTACCAAACCAGAAGGCGATCATTTTGAGAAAGAAGAATGGTGCAGCTGTATTGGTTGTGACCGAGATGGGCAGGAGCGGATCCTGGCCGCACTGATATATCGATTCAGTCATTCGTCCATGGCAGCAGCTTTAGACAAAGTCAACCGGCTGGATGATGAAGACAAAGGACCACTGGCAAAACAATTCACTTCGATCAGAGGAACCCACGAGCAACCGCCAAGGGAGTTTGAATATGGGTCTGCAACCTTCGACCTGGTATTAGATCAAGGCGCATATTTCGAGCTCAAACGGCATCGCATGATGGCCCAGACCGCGCAGGCCTTTACCCCATATCTTGGTTTCGCCATGCCAAAACTGATCGAGACCAATGGGTTATCTGATCTTTTCAGGCGCATGATGGATAAGGCATTCGCGACATTCGAGATTCTTGCAAAGGAAAACCCTGCCGCTGCAGCCTATGTGCTGCCGAACGCATATAACCGGAGAGTGATGCTGGATATGAACCTGCGTTCTGCCATTCACCTGATCAAATTGCGTTGCGCGGAAAATGCCCATTTTGCGATCCGGAGACCCACATTGCGTATGGCTGAAATACTGCAACAACATTTCCCTCTGTTTAGCGAACTGTTATCCCCATGCACTGATGAAACCTGGCAGACAGTTGAACAGGAATTCTTCACTGAAACCGATGCACGTTAGACGCGATCTGATTGCTATAATAATGAGCAAGGAAAGAGGTGGATGATGGCCCGTTTTACACATGTGATCAAACGTTCCGGCGCAAAAGTGCCCTTCACACCCAATCGCATTTCTAACGCAATCTACCGCGCTGCTGTTGCGGTTGGCGGCAGGGATAAGAAAACAGCAGAAAAACTCGCTGATGAAGTAATCGCTTACCTGGAAGAAACGATACCAGAGGGAGAGATCCCGCATGTGGAACAGATTCAGGACGCCACTGAGAAAATATTGATCGAGAACGCCCACGCCAAGGTTGCCAAGGCATATATCCTTTATCGCGATGAAAGAGCGCGTATGCGGCAGGCGAGAGCGGATGAGACGATCCGCCAATCGTCTAACATTCCCTGGGCAAAGATCTGGCAAGTGTTGGACTGGGCAAGCGCGCATAATCTACATACGACCACACACTATCAAGAACGGCTTAAGCGGGGGGAATTACAGCAAATTGTGTCAGAATCAGAGATGTTTTATGAGGAAGATATTAAATTAGCTGCGATGGAAATCTGTGAAAGGCGTGACCAGCTGCGTATTGTATTGATCTCCGGCCCATCTTCCTCTGGCAAGACAACAACAACGATCAAAACTGGCCAAATCTTACAGCAAATGGGCCTAAGCCTGGTGGCTTTGAATGTTGACAACTATTTTTACGATCTGGAGAAGCACCCCAAGGATGAATTTGGTGATTATGACTTTGAGACGCCACAAGCATTGGACCTGGCTTTAATCAACACGCACCTCGCCCAATTGGTTGAGGGAAAAGAAGTATTGATTCCTTTCTATGATTTTAAACTGGGAAAACGATTTGAAAACCGCACACCGATGAAGATCGGCAAGAATGACATCATCCTGATCGACTCGCTGCACGGGCTCTATCCGCCAATGACAGAGGATATTGACCCATCCAGGAAGTTCAAACTTTATCTGGAGCCCTTGCTGCAGATGAAGGAAAGCAATGGCCAATATATCCGCTGGACCGATATCCGATTAATGCGCAGAATGCTGCGCGATGCGGCTTACCGCGGTTATGATACTGAGCGCACCCTGACCCACTGGCATTATGTCCGCGCGGGCGAGATGCGTAACATTATTCCCAACAATATTCATGCGGATTTCATCATCAACAGCGCCATGCCATATGAACTATCGATCTATAAAAACAGGTTATTTGATGACTTCTTAAAATGGACGGAAAAATATCAAGATGACCCCGTGAGAGAAGACGCTTATATCCGCTCAGCGCGAATTTCCCAAACACTCAGCGAAATCCCGCAATTGCAGAGTGATGAATTCGTCCCGAGTGATTCTGTCATCAGGGAATTTATCGGCGGAAGCACGTTAAAATACCACTAAATTAAAGACCTTTTATCATGGCTTTCGCTGTCAACATTTATTTTGATCCACACACTGAATCGCTTCTAAAGCAGTATTGGAAGATGCTGGATGACGCAGACCTGCCCAATAAAGCCCAGCGAGCGTTTCGCCCGCATATCACCCTGTGCATTTTCGATCAGATCGACTGCGAAGATTGTGAATGTTATATCAATGAAATTTCCTCGCAATTTCAATTACATTCTGTCAGCCTTGATCATCTTGGAATCTTTAATAATGGGGAAAAGGTGCTGTTTCTGGGACCCACACCCAACGAAAGATTGCTCACAATGCAAAAAGAAGTGTTTGAAACGCTATCTGGCTCCGCTTCAACACCATGGAAGCTATATCATCCAAATGCATGGGTGCCACATTGCACACTGGCGAATGATCTGGATGAGGAGAGCCTGAAAAAGGCTTTGCAAATCGCGTTAAGCATACAGCTACCGATCCTGGCAGAGATATCGCAGATCGGGATCATTGAATTTGACCCCATCCATACCATTTTTCAATTTAATATCAAAGATTAATTATTTTCCTTATATAGTTAATCCTGTATACTGAAAACAAGGTCAGATGCGGGAAAACAATTTTGCGTATATCGGCGGCGGCGGGGAGGGGTATGATTATCCGCTGCAAAATTTCCTTCCTCCTTTTCCAAAAGATGTATGCTGTACCTGGGTGCGTGAAAATCAACTTGAGCAAAGCTACCTGATCGACCCGATCAGTGCCAACCCGATGCTCGCTGTTTCGCTCGCACAAAATGGCTGGAAAGTCATTGCCGCACGCAGCAACCCGATTAACTGGCTGATCACCGAATTGATATGCCAAAAGGGGATTCGGGATCGCATCAGAGCGTCAACCAATAAGCTTTTGATCAGCAGAAAAGACGGCCAGACACTGGAAGATATCCTGAAACCGATCTATTTGACGAGATGCAGTGGGTGCGGAAAAGAGATACAAGCAGAAGGATTCATCTGGGAAAAAGGCAGTGATGTCCTACACGCACGGGTATATAACTGTCCAACATGCGGGGATGCGGGTGAACGAGATATCACACAACAAGACCTTGATCGGTTAGGCCGGCTCGGCAAGCTGGATATCCACCTTTCACGCGCGCTTCAGAAAGTGAGTCCTGAACAGGCGTATGAAAAGGAGAGCATCCTGGAGGCGCTATCCTGCTATCCACCACGGGCACTGTATTTTTGCATGTTGCTTGTCAACCGGTTTGAATTACTTGAGATGGATAAAGAACAGAAGAGATTTCTAAGAGCCGCTTTGCTGACAGTTTTCAATGACGCGCATGCACTGCGGCATTGGCCGATCCGCCAATACCGCTTTCTGCAATTCAGCCTTCCCCAGCGCTACTTTGAAAAGAATCTGTACACCTCATTGACGACAGCAAATGAGCAATGGCCGGAAATGCATCAATCAATTCCGGTATCCTCGTGGCCCAACCTTCCACCAGACAGCGGCGGAATTTGTTTTTTCCAGACCCGCCTGACAGAAAGCAGGCAACTCTTTGAAGATATCCCCTCCGCCGCGATCCTGACTATTTTTCCCAGGCCGGGCCAAACATATTGGACGCTTTCGGCAATCTGGTCGGGCTGGTTATGGGGTAAGAATGCAGTAAATCCGATCCGCAGCGCACTTCGCCGGCGAAGATATGGCTGGTTTTGGTACGCCAAAGCGATTCAGCAATCAGCCCAGCGCATTCAATTTCCTGGTTCTGGCCCATTGCGGTTTTTCGGATTATTCCCTTTTTACACGCCTACACTGGCGTTTGGGCTGTTCGCGGGGATGCGGAAAGCAGGGTTTGATCTAAAGGGTGCAGCATTTAGAGAAGGCGAAGCACTGCTGCAAGCTGAATGGGAGCTTGATGGAACCACCCCGGATTCCATACCTCATGAAGTCAATGTTGAAGAGATTGTTACACATTGTCTACAGGGCATCAACGAACCGATCGACTTCCAGGAGATCCTCATGCATGTAGTCATCCAGGCATCTTTGGATAGCAATAGTCTGGGAGAAGACGCAGTCATTGAAGAAAACGATTATTCACAACTGAACCACAAGATCAAGCAAATCACTGAAAGATCGGATATTTTGAGTTTTGGCATGATTGAAACACAGGGCATGAAAAAATATCTTCTGCACCAACAAAGGGGAAATTTCACACCGCTTTCAGAAAGAATCGAGACCCACACCGTGCAATTATTGCATTACGTCAATGAGATATCCTTGCGGTCCATTGACCGGCTTGCCTGCCTGCATTTCAAAGGTCACCTGACACCCACAGGAGAATTAGTCCAAACCATCATCCAATCTTATGCCAAAAAAGTCGGTCAAAGCGATAATATGGTCCACCTTCATGAGGCAGAATTAGAAAAGGCACGGGAGAACGATACACAGGAAATGAGCGGACATATCAAAGATATCGGAACGAGAATCGGGTTAGCCGTGAAGCAGGACGGAACGTTTACCTGGTCAGACCATAAAACGGGTGAAGTGCTGTATGAATTTCACATTTCATTGACAGCCGATTTCTCAAACACATTAATGGCGGCAACCAGCCACGAAAACGCGCAGCATGTCTTCGTATACCCGGGAAGCAGGGCTGCGCTGATCTACTGGCGCTTTCAGCAGGATTATCGTTTATCTGAAGCGCAACAGGATGGAGGATGGCATCTGGTCAAATTCAGGCACATCAGGAGGCTGGCAGAAAGGGATTTGATAACCCTTGAAGTATGGCGAGACCTGATTGACAGCGACCCTCCGATGCGCGAAGCGCCGGCACAACTGAAAATCATTTAGAAAATAGCGCAGAATTCCGCGCTATTTTGTTTTATCCGCTTATCTCTGCGATAAATGGAATCTTTTCTTTGATGAAATTCTTGATCTGATCCGGGCTTTCCAAATTCAGTGCCTGGTCAGCGATCTTTTCCATTTCCTTCGCATCCAAATTGCGCAGGATCTGTTTGGCGAGCGGGATCATTGGCGGCCCCATGCTGAACTCATCCAATCCGAGGCCAAGCAATAGCGGAAGCGCAAGCGGCTCTCCCGCCAATTCTCCGCACATTCCAACCCATTTACCTTCCTTATGGGCAGCTTTGATCACCTCACGCACAAGGCGCAATACTGCCGGGAAGAAGGCATCTGAAAGCGCAGCAACCTTTGGGTTTGTTCGATCCGCGGCCATGGTGTATTGGCTGAGATCATTGGTACCGATTGAGAAGAAATCCACTTCCTTCGCGAGCTGATCAGCAACCAGCGCCGCAGAAGGGATCTCGACCATGATCCCGATTTCGATATCATCTTCAAAAGGAATTCCTTCATTAGTCAATTCCGCGGCACATTCATCAAGCACTTTTCTTGCATCCCGAATTTCGCTCGCAGTCGCAACCATAGGGAACATGATCTTCAAATTATGCCCGACGCTCGCGCGGAGGGCGGCACGCAGCTGAGGTTTAAAGATGTCCGGTCTGACAAGGCAAAGGCGCAAAGCACGCTGCCCCAGGAATGAATTCGCTTCCGCTTCCAAACCCATATATGCGATCTCTTTATCGCCGCCAACATCCAGCGTGCGCAGGATGACAGGCATTTTGCCAAATACTTCTAAAATCCCTTTATAAGCCTGGTATTGCTGTTCTTCAGTGGGCAGTTGTGATTGTTCTAAATACAGGAATTCTGTTCGCAATAATCCAACACCTTCTGCGCCATTTTCAAGCGCGCATTGTGCACCTTCAACATTTCCGATATTTGAAACGACCTCAACAACCCTGCCATCTTTTGTCTTCGCAGGTTCCTTGGCATATTTCAGGGCTTCTTCACGAATGGTCCTGGTCGCTTCGATCCGTTTGCGATAATCAGCGATCAGTGATTCTTCGGGGGCAAAGACAACTTTCCCGTTGGTCCCGTCTAAGATCACCATGGTTCCGTTTTCCTGTTTGAGCGCTTCCATACCGGCGCCAGCAACAGCCGGAATACCTAAACCGCGGGCAAGAATGGCAGTATGTGAGGTAGCCGATCCCTGCGCAGTGCAGAAACCAACCACAAGCTCCTTATCGAGCATGACCGTATCTGAGGGAGTCAGATCATCGGCGATGATAACCGATGGTTCTTTGAGATTTGCTGTTGGGGTTTCCGCAATATCCAGGAGAATGCGCAGAACACGATTGGTCACATCCATGATATCAGTCGCACGAGCGGCAAAGTATTCATCATTCATCGCGGCCATCATGTCTGAAAACGACTGGCCTGTTTGCTGCATGGCCATTTCAGCACTTATTTTTTCATTTTCAATCTTCTTTTTTACTGAGGTAATTAACTCGGGATCTTCCAGTATCATCTGATGCGCCTGGAAAATTTCCGCGTCCGCGTGTGTTGATTCTGTCAGCGCTTTTTTATAAATACGGTCAATTTGTTCTTTTGCGGTTTCTGCCGCCAGGTTGAATCGAACCAGCTCTTCCGAGGGGTTGACCAGGCTTTTCTCTTTGATCTCTAACTTCTGCCGAACAAACTGGAAAACCGGGCCAATGGACATACCGCGGGATGCCGAAATGCCAGTGAGTTCGATCATTATTCTTCCCCGAAATTATTTTGCACCAGTGCAACCAAGCCTTCCACTGCTGCTTCCTCATCATCACCATTTGCGGTAATCGTTATCTCTGTTCCTTGAAAAACACCAAGGGTAAGAATACCCAGGATTGATTTTGCGTTCGCCGTTCTATCTTCCTTCGTCTCAGGGTCCTGGCAATATACACTGATTTCGGATTGGTATTTGGCTGCTTCCTGAACGAACAATGATGCTGGACGGGCGTGTAAACCTACTTTGTTATCAACAATTATTTTTGCTTCTTTCATGCTCTCTCTCCAACTATGTAATGTGATATATAAACAATCGTTCCGCATTACGCATGCGGGTTTTCAATTTTATCACGGATAAAACAGGCATTTCACGCGCGTCTTAGGGCGCAGGAGTATTGCTCGGTACCGGCACATCGGAGGTTGCGGTAGGCGCGATCGTGCTGGTTGGTTCCGGTGTTGCCGTTGGCAGCGGCGTTTCTGTTGGGATTGGTGTGATGGTTGGCGTTGGTGTTGGCACATCAAGGTTGAGCTGTATGCGCTTCTCGGCTTCGGTCCCCTGTGTACTGCGGACGATAATCCGCAGTGTAATCCGTGAAGCATTCGCTTCATACACATCCCACGTGATCAGTTTGGTTGGTTCCTTGTATTGTTTGTCGGTATCCAGCAGTGTCTTCCAATTGGATGGATTGTTACCCACGCCATATTGCAACTTGAAGCTCTCAAAATCAGCAGTCGCACTGACTACGGCGTAAATGTCCAGAGGTGAAGATAACACACTTGTGTCATCCTGCAGTCCCACAAACACAATTGTCGGACGCGGGTCATTACCAGTACATTCCTCTTCTGGTGTAAACACAACTGGTTGAGTGAAACCATTATCTTCCAACCATTTTTTTCCACTCTCATTTTCCGTCAACCACTTTATTGCCCATTTTTCGGTAACATTGAGTGTTAACTTTTCCTCAGTAAATTCAGAACAGGCAGAGCTGGCTTTCAGATTCGTCCAGGTATCAACGGCAATCTCCTGCCATAGATCATGGCTGCTATCTTCAGGGGGCTGGTTTTCCGCAAAGATCTCTGTTCGGCGTAAGGAACATTTATCTGATGGGAGGGTGCCGGACACGCGGCAGATCTCATATTGTTTGATCGACTCTGGGCGGCTGAATGGCGCAGGTGATCCACCAGCATATTGTTCGATCGCTTTTTGCATAATACTATTCCACAGCGGTCCCGCACCGCTGACACCACTGATATTTTTCATTGGTGAGTAATCCGCATTGCCGATCCATACGCCAACAGCAATTTCAGGTGTATAACCCAGTGTCCAGTTATCGCGAAAATCGTTGGTCGTTCCCGTCTTTACCGCAGCGGTGAAAGGCAGATTTAATATGGAATTCGCACCAAACGCGGGAGTGCGGGCGCCATTATCTGAAAGAATATCGCTGATCAGAAAAGCATGATCATCATCAATTAACTGCTGCTCAGGCATTGATTCATGTTCATAGACCACTTCACCAAAGTGGTCGACGATGCGGGTGATAGCGAAAGGTTTGACGCTGCGGCCTTGATTTGCGAACACAGCATACGCCTGTGTCAATTCCAGCAGTGTGACATCACCTCCGCCAAGCGTGAGAGAAAGGCCATAATCATCGCGCGTCAATGTCGTAATGCCCAACCGTTCAGCAAAAGCGATCAATCCTTCGATTTCAGCTGTATTGGGGTCATCATAGATGCCAACAAAATCCAATGCTTTGACCGCAGGGATATTGTAAGACGAGCCCAGCGCTGTGCGAAGCAGCACCGGTCCGTGAAATTTTCTATCATAATTGACCGGTTCATAAGGCGCTCGCGGATCATTTGGATTGCCTGAGGGAGGAAATTCCGAGGGAACATCCCAGATCAAAGTCGAAGGTGTCCATCCCTTTTCAAAAGCCGCCACATAGGTAAGCGGTTTAATTGATGAACCGGGCTGCCTTGGCGCCAAGGCCATATTGACCTGACCGGAGATATCCGCATTATAGAAATCAGCAGAGCCGACCATCGCCAGGATCTCACCATTGCCAGGTTTCAGCACCACAACCGCGCCATTGGTCGCATCGTTATCCTGCAATGCATTGACCTGCTCCTGTACAGAAGCCTGAGTAAATTCCTGCATATCCGGATCCAGGGTGGTATAAACCTTAAAACCGGAGCGATAGATGGTTTGCGCATCATATTGTGATTCAAGCTGCTGGCGGATGAAATTGACCCAATGCGGGTAAGGCATGGAGATCAAGCGCTGAACAAACGGATAGTTTTCAATTACCTGTGCCGATGAGACAGCATCCTCCAAAGACACGCAAACAGCTGGACGCCCTGCAACCGTATCGATGCAAGACCGCTCGCTGGATAGCTGGTACATGAGATTTAACACATCTAAATGACGCAATAGAGATGCTTCGCGATTGGTAAAAATATCATAAATGGAAGGTGCCTGGGGAAGGCCAGCAAGGAAGGATGCCTGGGCAAGACCTAATTGACCAGCACTTGTGTTGAAATACGTTTCTGCAGCGGCTTCAATGCCATATGCGAGATTGCCATAGTTATTTTCATTCAAGTACAGCTCAAGAATCTCTTCCTTTGAATATTTTCTGGTGATCTCTGCAGCCAGAACGATTTCGCGCGCTTTGCGGCGTGTGCTGACTTCCGCGCGCTCCTCCGGTGAAAGCAGAAGCGTACGGGCCAATTGCTGGGTGACAGTCGAGGCGCCAGAAACCACCCGGCCGCTGGTGTAGTTTTGCCATAACGCGCGCATGATGCCCCATGGGTCAAAACCCGGGTTGGTAAAGAAATCCTTATCCTCTGTCGCGATGGTCGCTGCAATGACATAGGGGGAGATCTCGTCCAATGGTACATACGTGCGCCGGCCAGCGTTTGGATCGATGATCTCATAGATCAGGTTGCCATTGCGGTCATACAGGCGAGTGGTCTCAAACTGTGACGCATAGTCCGCTAGGTTATCGACGCTGGGCAAGTCAGCCGCAATGCGAAAATATTGGATGATCAGGAAAGACACAATAATGATCGCGATCATAATCGCGATGAGAAGAAATCCGAGAACCGTGTAGACAAGGCAGCTTTTTTTATCTTTTATGATCTTCTTTTTCGGGGGTTTCTGCCCAGGGCTTGCTGAACGCCTTTTGGCTGGCTTTCTGGATTTCATCGATCCCAGAAAATCTTTAGCATGCTGGGTAAATTCTGTTACAAAGGTTTTGATACTCTTTCCGATAGAACCATTTTTTTTATGAACTTCCGCAAGGGTTTCTTCTTGAACCCAGGGTTCATGCTCCGGTTCAATTTTCGCGGTAATCTGCCCTTCATTTTCAGAATCGGCAGGAAACTCCAGCTCTTCGTTTTCAGGTGTTGAACTGATATCGGATAGTTCATGTTGCTTACCTGATTGAGAAGCCAAAATCCTCCGCAAGCGATTGCCTGCAGATTCTTCTTCCGGTTTTTCCTGATGCGTATGGTTGTTTTCGCTATCCATCATTTTTCACAAAATTTTTCTACCTGGTAGGTGTACACTTCTAAACCCTGATCTTTCCAACAATCGGGTGCGGCACCCATCTTCTGGCATAGATGTGATAAAAACTCATCCGGCTGGGGAAGCTGCTCCCATACCTGAGGCAGAAAGGTTGCCCGCCTTCCGCCAGCACTGATAAGAACACCATCCTCCCCAACACGAAATGATTTCAGTAATTGATCCCCTCCATTATATTGCAGCTTTTGTAACGGTGTAAGACGTGAAATCTCGATCGTGATGCCATCTAATTCCTTTTCCACCAGCGGAGGAAACCGGTGATCTGATAACGCTGCGGCGATCGCGTGTTCCTGCACATCGATGATCAACGGCTGGTAGGGTTGCATTGTGCCAATGCAGCCACGCAAACCGCCATTTTTCGTCAGAGTAACAAAACTAGCCCCATGCGCTTGAAGCACTGGCAGTTGTTTTTCAAGATCTATTTCAGGCAGTGGAGATTTTGATACCGCGGCTGAAATCGATTCGCGGGCAATTCGCAGGAGGGTATTCCGTTCCTGGTCTGACAATCTGATTTCCGGGGTTGTTCGCATCATCTCCATAGATATTTGCTTCAGTTATAATTTCTTGAATCAATTATATCTTTTTGGCTAGCTTCTTGCACAAAATAGATGAAAGTGGATCCATATTAAATGATAGAAGAAAATAAGGAAAACATTCCCGAGCAAGATTCCCTATCACCGATCGAAACGGATCAAGATCGGATGGTTTTTCGTGCTGTGCAAACAGTAGTTGGCGTTGCCATTCTAGCGGCGACCATTCTGACCCTATGGAATCCCCGATCTTTCTTCAGAACTCCGGAGATTGGTGATCTGTTCCAATCCGCTACCAGAGAACAGGAGTTGCTGGTTGAAGATGGTGAGCAGCTTCTGCGAATTGGGATCCTTGCGGGCCACTATCAAAACAAACCGGGTAATGTTTGCCGGGATGGGCGGACGGAGCATGACGTCAATTACAGTGTTGCCTATCAATTGCAGATATTGTTTGAAGCCGAAGGATATATGGTCGATTTATTTCCTGAATTCGATGAAAGATTGTTCGGGTATGAAGCCGACGCGCTGATCGCGATATATGCGGGATCATGCGAGGTTAACCCCATGCCCCCCAGCGGCTTTCGTGTCGGGTCCAGCCTGACGGTTGAAAATCTGGATGCAGTGGATAAGCTCTCATCCTGCCTGGCAACCTCATATCAAACACAAACCGGTTTGCCTTTTGTCTTTGAAGTCATCGGTGCTGAGCATCCTTCCTATCACATTTTTCGAGATATTTCCCCAAACACACCGGCAGTCCGCTTTGAAATCGGGGCATTATCAACAGATGCAGACCTGATCTTTAAAGAATCCGGATCTGTTATTTCGGGAATTGCAGAAGGACTTGAATGCTATTTTTCTGATGAAGGGAAAGGCGGATAAGCATGCCTAACACCACACAGACTGCCGCCATCAATGCGCTAAACGCTGCCAGGAATGCGCTGCAAGAAAAAGATGCGCACCGGGCACTGCAGTACGCATCACAGGCATCCCAATTGGACCCCAACATGGAAGAAGCGTGGATCATCATGGCGGCATTGAGTGAGCCATCAAATAGTATTCAATATCTCAAAAAAGCACTCGAGATCAACCCGGAAAGTGAAAAGGCGCGGGCGGGCATGCGCTGGGCAGCAAAGCGATTGAAAGACCAGCAGCAAGAGAATGCCGGCAGGGACGATGTAAAAAGACGGAAAAATAAAAAACAGGTGTCTGGACGACGATGGGGAATTCCGCTATTCTTTTCGATCCTGATCACAGGCGTGTTCTTGCTTATATGGATTGGAATTCCTTTTTTAAACGCGCAGGCTTCTGCTCATCATGAACCGCGCTCGAAGAACGTGCTCATCAAACCGACGTTGACGCCCACACTGACCCCCACCCCTACGCCAACACCAACGCCCACCCCTACGCCAACACCAACCCCAACGCAAACGCCTGATACAAGTTATTCATCCTATTACTACCATTCCTGGGATATCCCGGAAGAGGTCAGCGGAACGAACGATTTCTGGATAGAAATCGATCTGAGCGGGCAGATGCTGTACGCGTATCGCGGTGACCAGATCCTTGCCTCGTTCGTCGTATCAACTGGCTTGCGTGACACCCCAACCGTCACTGGCACGTATAAAGTTTATGCGAAGTTGCCGGCATACACGATGATCGGACCGGGATATAATTTGCCGGATGTGCCATATGTATTATTCTTCCATAAGGGATACAGCATTCATGGAACATACTGGCACAGTAATTTTGGCACACCGATGAGCCATGGATGCGTAAACATGCACACAAATGACGCCGCATGGGTTTACAATCAAGCGACGATAGGGACGTATGTCTTTGTGCACTACTAATTGAATGAGCAATAACAATACATTTTCCAGGCGGCAATTCCTGCAACAATCAGCAGCCGCGATATGCGGTGTTGCGATAAGGCCCGCGCGCTTATCAACGCTGTCATCATTGAATACAAGTGATCATCAGATCCTGGGGCGGGTCTTATTCAATGACGTGCCAACATTCAACAAACCAGACCTAAACGCCACAAAAAACGGAACCCACCAGTTCAACGATATTTTGCAATTATCACAACCGATCAATCTGAGCACTGGAGACGGACAAAAAGCGATCTGGTTTTCAACTTCAGACAATGGATATATTCAGTCAACCAATATCCAAATCGTGCAAAACCAGCTGAATGTCGCCCGTGAAGATATCCCGAAATCTGGACGATTAGCTGAGATCACAGTCCCTGTTACCGAAGCCTGGCCAGCTGATAAACAGAAATCGCGCGCCCAACAGATCTTCTTTTATGGGTCAGTGCATTGGGTCCACGGGCTGGGTAAAGATGTGGATGAAAAACTCTACTACCTGGTGATCGAAGACCGCTGGAATGAAACCTATTATGTTGACGCAACGCATATGCGCATCATTGAGGACGATGAACTGGCGCCCATATCGCCTGCTGCTGATCTGGGTCAAAAAGAGATCATTGTGGATAACGCACGGCAAATGCTGTTCGCGTACCAGGATGAACAACTGGTCATGGCTTGTGGGGTTTCCACCGGTGTGTTTAAAAATGGATCCAATTTGACAACACCGGCTGGAGAGTATTTCATAAACTACAAACGCCCCACACGCCACATGGTCCACAGCGATAAGATCGGCATCAACGACAGTGAGTTATATGGGGTGCCGTGGGTTTCATACTTCACCGACAGCGGGATCGCCTTCCATGGCACCTACTGGCACAACGACTATACGCAACCTCGCAGCCATGGCTGTGTCAATATGCCCATTCAGGCTGCAAAATGGCTGTACCTGTGGTCTGACCCCATCATCGAACCGCGCGCAAAGCTGCATGTCTCGCGATACGGTACATCAGTAAAAGTCATATAATTTTCATAGATATTTCTTAGAGCGGTTTCATAAGGTGATATTAAAATATAGTCACCATGGCTACTAAAGCAGTATTTGAAGGATTGGTTTTTGATGATCTCGACCGCCAGCTTGAGACCCGATTTGTTGGCGCGGATGCCTGTTATGTGATTGATGATGATGGCTTTTTGCGGCATATTTCAGCAGACAAGATCGACCGGCAGGTGGTGGAGGCAATGCGTGGCCAGGTTGAAGAAAACAAAGAATTCATCGCTGAACAAACGATCAAAATGGTTGGCGACGTTGATCTTTTCACACACGCTATGATCAAGAATCAACTGGAGAATCTGGATGACCAATTTGAGCACCTGATGCAGAACGGCATCCCTGAAGACGGGCGGGTGTATCTAGGATTACTCGGCTTCAAGATCATTGTCAATTATCATGGAGACGTGATCCAGATTGAACAACCCGCTGCGCCTGCCAGCGATGAAGAATAATCGGTTAAGATTAGGAAAGGAGAAAAGATTATGATGGCTTCGCAATTCGTGCTTGATGTAAATGAGATGACGTTTGAATACGAAGTGATCGCATTCTCCAAGAACAAACCAGTCTTGGTCGATTTCTGGGCGGAATGGTGCCGGCCATGTAAGATGCTTAGCCCGATCCTAGAAAAAGTGGTCAATGAAGCGAATGGCGCGCTGCGGCTCGCAAAAGTGAATATTGACCAGAATCCCAACCTGGCGATACAGTTCGGCGTACGCAGTATCCCCACGGTAAAAGTCTTTATTGATGGACGCATTGCGAATGAATTTGTGGGTGTGCTTCCCGAAGGCCAAATCCGTGCTTTTCTCGATAAACTGCAGCCACCCAGCCCATTGGAACTCGAAATCTCACGGGCCAACAGTATGCTGCTTTCGCAAGATTGGGAGAACGCGGAAAGAACATTGCGCGGCATCCTTGACCAGGATGTAGAATCACCAGAGGCGATGGCCGGGCTGGCAAAATCCCTGCTCGCCCAGGATAAAGCGCAAGAAGCGATGGAACTTCTAAATGAAATCACTTCAGCACGGATTCTCAACACGGTTGAAATCCTCAAACCCTACGGTCGCACTTTGATCGACTTTCACACTGAAATGCTGCCGAACGAGAATGATTTGGACGCCATCTTTTATAACAGCATCCGCCTAGCCAGCCAGGCAAAATATGCGATGGCCCTGGATGGTCTGTTAGATATCCTGCGCCAGGAAAAACATTACCGCGGTAAGACCGCGCAAAGTGTGATTCTCGCAATCCTGGAGATCATGGGTGAGGAAGACCCGGACACCCGCGCCTACCGCGCAGAGCTGGCGTCGGTTCTCTTTTAATCCAAAGCCAAATAGTTGACTGATTCAATATGATGGGTTTGGGGGAACATATCAATCAGTACCGATCTCTTCAGCATATACCCCGCATTGACCAACCTTTTGATATCCCGTGCGAGGGTAGAGGGATCGCAGGAGACATAGATGATCACTGGTGCACGCATCCCGGTGATCGCATCCAGCGCGAAGCGGTCGAGTCCTTTTCGCGGGGGATCTACGATGACACAATCCGCTTGAACATCCAATTCAGGCAGCACACTTTCAACCATGCCCTGGTAGAGAGAGATGTGTTCAAATTCACCCAGATTTATAAGAAAGTCATCGCAGGCAGATCCAGACACCTCCACTGCGTAAACCCTGTTAAATTGCTCGGCCAGAAAGCGGCTGAACAAGCCAACGCCACAATACAGATCCAGGAGTGTGCCTTTTAAAGGAGAAGCCATTTGCACAACTGTTTTAACCAGCGCCTGCGCGCCTTGAAAATTGGTCTGAAAGAAAGAACGGGCTGAAACCTGAAAAGTATGCGGGGCAACCACTTGCAGTAAATAAGGGTCACCGGACAGAACCACCTCGTCTGAACCGCTTACGTGCACAACTGAGAGCGGCAGGGTGATTTCCATCTCCGGTATCTCTGTTCCCCCGCTTTCGAGGATGAGAAGAATATCCCCCGCCTGATTCTGGCGAATTTCAAGACGTTTTAAGTCCAGTTCTTCAGCCAGTGAGATCTGCGGCCAAAGTGAGGCAATCTCTTTCATTGGCAGCCAGCATTCCTGCACAGGGAAAGGCCGCGCATTCGCTGCATCCATATAAGCCAGTTCGCCAGACCTGGTTGTGTGAAATTGGATGGTGTTGCGATAAAGCCAGGATGCATGCGCTTCGATCACTTCAATTGGCGGGAGCTGTGCCAATCCGCCGATCCTTTGCAGTTGTTCAATGAAAATCTCTCGCTTGAATTGCACCTGATCCGCATAGGCGATGTGCTGGTAATGGCACCCGCCACATTGCTGGTAATGCAGGCATTTTGGTTTGACGCGAATTGGGTTTTCCTCCAGCACCTCGAGCATTTCACCCAGCGCATATCCTTTTTTTTCTTCCTGCACTCGCACGCGCACCCGCTCACCCGGCAGGACGAAAGGGACAAAGATCGCTTTGCCATCGGGCAAACGGCCCAATCCTTTGCCACCCGCAACCAGGTTTTCGATAGAAATAATGTGTTCTGGATTCATCATGAATGTTACGGAAGCTGGACTTTGAGGTTATCAAAGGAGATGGTGTTGCCCGGGCTATCAAATGTGCCTACAAAAATGCCATAATCTCCCGCTTTAATGGTTGAATCTACGACTGTGCCGAGCAAGACATCGTTCACGGCGAAAGAGAGATTATTGCCCACACAACCCACTTCAAAGGCCGCATCCTTTTGGTTTTCCAGTAATGGTGAATAAGTGTAGTCGATTAAAGGAACCCATTCCGAATTGACCATCATATAGATCGCGTAAAACGCATCCTGAGTGATCTCAAACATATAAAAATTATCACCATCAGCATATCGGCATAACACACCATAATCACCATTGCCAGATGATGCTTCCACCCTGGTATCGATGCTGATAACCATATCCTGTAGATATTCGCCACCGGTAATTGGGCGTAGATGGTTGGTTTTGTTCACCTCGATGAAATACCTGCCGTTTTGGTAATAAAAAGCTTCATTCGTATCCGACTCAACAGGCCAGCCGGATTGATCGCTGGAAAAATCATCTTCGTAAACGACCTCTCCATCGAAGGGGATGGCAGATGCTGGAGAATCTTCAGCAACAATATACTGTTCTTCGCCAGCGAAGGCAGCATTGATAAGAGGGATGGCGAGATTAACTGGCCTTAGCGCATTAATAAAACCACCGGTTGGGACACAGGTATCATCGTCGTCGATATACCCATCGCGGTTGGTATCCGCAAGCGGGCGGCAATCTACCACATCCCCATCCAGATCGCCTGCTCCCACCTGGGTTGGGATACCAACCAGGCGGTTGGCATCATCCGTCGCGAGCCCTCCGCTATTGCCGCCAGCGATCGTGGCCGAGGTTTTAATGAAGGCGCGATTGCCATAACCTGCTTCCGAAGTGAAACCACTTACTTTTCCGCTGGTGAGGGTGATGGTCTGGCCGCCGATGCCCGGATAGCCCATGATGGTGATATTGTCACCCAGGCGCAGATCATCTGAGTTTCCAATTTCCACATAAGGCAAACCAAGATCGGATGTATCGATACGCCTGCCATTCATGTCCTTTACAATACGCAAAACCGCGATATCCAGGTTGGCATCTGCCTGAACGACCTCAGCGATATACGCACGCACAGGGGGTTGGTCCTCCGCGATGGTGAGAGCGATCGTGAGGCGGTCAACCTGATAGAAGCGATTACCTACGGCAACGTGCGCATTGGTCAGGATGAGACCATCAGGTGAAATGATCGTACCGCTGCCACTCCACTGCTCACTGAATCCGCTCGCAACCCCATCCACAATGATCTGCACTACTGCACCGATCGGAAGCTCTCCCTCTGCAAACGCCGGTACGTCGAATTTTAATGCCGGGGTTGGTAATTTCTGGTAATCCACTCCCGGCAGCGGTTCAGGCAAATCGTCCGGTTCTTCAACGAATTCATCCGGGATCTGCCCGGCATATTCTGACAGCGATGACACCAATGCGCCACAGGAAACGCATACTGTAACGATCAGCACCAGTACCCCTATGATCAATCCAATCCATAATATCCGCTTTGAACCCATTCTGCCTGCCTTTTAAATCACCTGTAAGTGATAATTATAAACTCTGCGAAACTATCTATAAAAAAAGCCCCTGTTCGGGGCATCTGGCGGAGAGGGTGGGATTCGAACCCACGGTACCTTGCGGTACACGCGCTTTCCAAGCGCGCGCGATAAGCCAGACTACGCGACCTCTCCACTTTTCGAGCGGCGAAAATTATATCATGTTTACAGACAGGCAGCATCATCAATCAATCGCTTTTATCTCCAGGCATGTAAAGAATCGAGACAAAAGCGGTATGATAATACCCTGATAAAAGATGACAATAAGGGAACAATAAATATGAAATACCGCCAGATGAAGATCAGCGATTATGACGGCGCGATCGCGTTGTGGAATTCGCTCCCCGGGATGGGATTGAGCGGGGCCGACCAGAAAGATGAGATCAGAAAATTCCTTGAAATGAATCCGCTAACATGCTGGATCGCAGAAAAAAACAGCACCGTTGTGGGCACCATTCTTGGCGGAAATGACGGGCGGCGCGGATACATCTATCACCTTGCGGTCAGCACAGACCTGCAGAACCAGGGTATTGGCAAAACGCTTCTGGCGCACTGCCTGGAAGCATTTCAAAAAGCCGGCATCCAAAAATGCCATTTGATGGTGTATCACGACAACCATGCCGGGATTTCCTTCTGGGATCATGCTGGGTGGGTGATCAGGAAAGATGTGCTCACCATGTCAAAAGATCTGCAATAACACACAGCAGCCTAGCGCACCACAAAAAATCAAATCTTAGCAGTCGCTGGTTGAATGAAAGATGCATTAATTCGTATGAAGCGCGATACCTATTCTTATCTGATTTTGGACCATGTTGGAATTAATATGCAGTTTGCCACATAATCCGCTTAAAACAAAAAAAGATATAATCATCCCGTACTATGCCACACAACAACAACGATAGACCTGCAGAAACAAAAACGCCGCAAACAAGAAAAGATTTCAGCTTTTTCTATGATGTGGCCAAACTGGTATCCGGCAATGGCTTCGTCCAGCTGTTCAGGGCAGTCCTTTCCCCGATCATCAGCCGGCTCTACCTGCCCGCGTTCTTTGGCATCACCCAGAATTTCTCTTCAATAGCCAATATTCTGGCAGTTACCTCTTCCCTGCGTTATGAACAAACCATCATGCTGCCGCGCGATGAAGAAAAAGCTGCCAACCAATTCGGGTTGAGTCTATTAATGATGGCATTCACCACACCGATCTCATTGCTGCTGGTTGCGTTATTCCGTTACGACATAGCCGCCCTTCTCAATGCGCCAAATCTTGCTGAGTATTTATGGTTGATACCTTTACACGTTTTTGCGATCGGACTTTTCAGCATTCTCAGGCAGTGGACGACACGCAAGGAACAATTCGTGCGTCTCTCGATCGCTGAGGTGGTTAATGAAGTTACGGCGGATGGATTTACAGCAGGTTTTGGTTTTGCCGGACAAGCCGGCGGATTTACGATGATCCTCGCCCACATCGCCGGACAGGTGTTAGGCTCGCTATCACTGGGGTTATATGTAATCAGGCGGGATGGCAGGTTCATCCGCGAAAGTCTGCGATGGGAAACGATCCGCGCAGGCATGAGAGAATACCGAAAATTCCCGCTTTACAATATCTGGGCATCGTTTCTTTCCACTCTTGCGCTGTATCTCCCGGGCATTATCCTATCCGCCTATTTTTCACCGACTATCGCCGGTTATTTTTCATACGGGCAGAGCGTGCTGCGTTTACCGATCGCGTTGATCGGCAACTCAATCGGGCAGGTGTTATTTCAGCGCGGCGCGCAGGCATATCATCAGGGAAAATTGCGCGCGACAGTGGAAGAAGCATTTAAACGCCTGATCGTTTTCAGCATGCTGCCAATGTTGATCGTGATGCTCATCGGAGAGCCGCTTTTCAGCACGGTGTTTGGCGCGGAATGGGCGGAAGCGGGGGTGTACTCACAGATCCTGAGCATCTGGACATTGAGCATCTTTATTGCTGCGCCGCTGGGCAACCTGACCAACATCCTCAACCGGAATGAGATCAGCGTCATCCTCAACCTGGTTAAAGTGATAACCGGTGCCGGTTCGTTAGTGATCGGCGGGATTACCGGGAATATTTATCTGGGCTTATGGCTGTTTACAGTCACTGGCGTCGCATCTTACGGCTGGCTCATCTTGTGGGCAACCGGTGCATCCGGCATTCCTTTAAAACGGACGGTCAAATATTTTCTCGACAATCTAATGTTATGCACTCCCTTTCTGGCCGCGATCTATCTCTTTCAGCGATTCAACCCACTTCCCGAAACAACAGTTACTGCACTAGAGCTCTCCCTGGCAAATCTTGGCTTGATCGGTTTTTCCGGTGTGATTGCAGTGATCTACTACATCGTTGTCACCTTGCGCGATCCTTCTATCCGTGAAGCGCTGCAGCAAGTGATTAATAAACGTATAAAAAAGAATGGTGCATAAAAACTATGGCCAACAAGATCAAATCTAAACCTTCTGTCTTTGGTAATTGGGTCCTTTTCTTCCTGCTGGGTTTCCTGGCTATGCGGGAATTTTTGGCAACGAACATTCTGGCATTTGTTTTACCGGGCGACCTATTGCAATCGAAACGGTTTTACGTTTACATTGCCGCCTGTGTTTTCCTCCTGCTGGGATGGATGGCTTTCTTTTTCACCCATGAGCATCCTTCATTAAAGAAATTATGGGGATTTCTTCGGTCAATCCCCAATCCCTTGAAATATCTGCTTTCATTGGTACTTGTCTGCCTGCCAGGATTGATGATGTGGATCTTTCCCCTGCCAAAAGACTTTTCTCTGCACCCATGGATGTTGATTTTCCTTTTCTACAGCATCGCGCTGCTGGTGACAGCATTGTTCATTGAAAACCTCAACACATGGACCGTTACACTGTTGCTCGCTGCGCTTGTGATGGCAGGCGGTTTTGGGTATGCTTTCTTCAGCCGCATGAACCAGGTGACCGCTTATCCCTTCACCACTTACTGGTCAGAAGGCAACCGCTTTTTTGATTATTCCACGCTGCTGGGCAGCTTTCGATACAACCGGCCTGATGGCGAGAAAATTCAAGCTTTTATCAATTGGGGTATGGCGCTGCCATGGGCGATACCATTCTTACTGCCGAATATTTCAATCGGTTTTTTCCGATTCTGGTATCAGATCGTGTGGATCCTACCGGTTATGGCGCTGGGATATGCATCGATCAAAAAAAATGGTAAAGGAAAAACCGCACAATTTGCCGCAATTATCTTCGCGTTGTGGGCTTACCTGTTCCTCGACCAGGGTCCAATCTACCCACCGCTGGTGATCGGCGCACTTATCACCGTCATCGCAGTCCGCCAGCGTCTGCCGATTGGTGTCATCCTTGTTGCGGTCGCCTCCTACTATGTGCGCAGCGCGCGCTGGACATGGGCATACGCGCCGGGATTATGGGCCGGGATGCTCGCCCTGCTTGCCATTCAAAACCCGTCACTCCAAAAGGAACACACCAAGCAGCTTGGCAAACCGATCGCGCTTGGACTGGCGGGATATTTTGGCGGACAGTTGCTGCCCTCATTGATCCGATTCTTCACTCGGGGCGCAGCGCTGGCTTTACTACCCGACCCCACATCATCCACCACGCGCCAGCCATTGCTGTGGGCGCGCCTGTGGCCAAACCCAACCTATCCACCCGGCATCATTCTGGGGCTGGTGTGGGCTGTATTGCCAACCCTGCTCTTCATCATCGCTCTGGTCATCAAAAGATACTGGAAAACGAACTGGATGCACAACCTTGCCAGCGCGGCCGTCGCGATCGCTTTTTTGACGGTCGGGGTTATCGCCAGTACAAAGATCGGCGGCGGCAGCAACCTGCACAACCTCGATATGTTTCTGATCACGATGCTTTTTATCCTGTCCGCAGCCATCAATGCGGTCGTCGATCGATGGGACGCATTCATTCAATCCCAGTGGGGATTATTCGCCCTGACGATCATCCTGCTGATTTCACCAGCCACTTACGCGCTCAGGGCGAGGGAACGGTTGGTGCTGCCCCCGCAGGAAAAAACCGAGGAAGCCATTGCTGTTGTCCGGGATAAGGTTGAAGAGTACAGCGAAAAAGGCGAGATCCTTTTCATTGACCATCGCCAATTACTTACCTTTAATTTGGTTAACAATGTACCGCTGATCGATGATTACGAAAAGAAGTACCTGATGGATTGGGCCCTGACCGGTAATGAGGAATATTTCGAAAATTTCTACGCAGACCTAGGCCAACAACGGTTTGCATTAATCATTAATGAACCCTTGAACCTGATCTCGCGCGGAGAAGATTATGCTTTTGGCGAGGAGAATGACGCTTATGTGAAATGGGTTACCGCGCCTCTGCTATGCCAATACGAACCGATCTACACCTCCCAGGCAACCGCGCTTGAATTGCTTGTCCCGCGGACACATCCCATACCAGATTACCTGAACTGCGAAGGTTATTTTCCTGAATAAATGACGCGCGATGTACTTGGTAGAAGCTTCTACATGCTTGAGCCATTGGCTGTCGCTCGCAATCTGATCGGAAAACGCCTGGTCAGCTATGCCCATGGCATCCGGGTAGCGGGGATGATCTATGAAACTGAGGCATACGATGGGGAACAGGACTTAGCCTGCCATGCCCGAACGGGGAAAACATCGCGTAACGCGATCATGTACGAAGAAGGTGGACATGCTTATGTGTATTTTACCTATGGCATGCATTGGATGTTCAACTGTGTGACTGGCGCAGCCGGATGCCCCGCCGCGGTACTGGTGCGGGCCATCATACCCACAGAGGGGATCGAGACCATCCGCATGATCAGGGAGCCGATTCCACAGAGGCACTGGTGTGATGGGCCAGGCAAACTGACCCGGGCATTGGGCATTAACGGGAAACACAATGGGGCCGATCTTTGCAGCATCGAATCATTGATCACAATCGAAAATGGGGATGATATTGCGGATGTAAAGGTCAGGATGACCCCGCGGATTGGAATTGACCGTGCGCCAGAACCATGGAAAAGCAAACCATGGCGCTTTATCGCTGATATTCGCTGAGATGTATCGCTGTATGCGGAATTGGTTATAATCAAACCATATAAGAAATGGGAAAACACATGATTCCAACATTTGCTTTCGACCCCACACGGGTCATCATCTATGGCGGTGGCGGATTGAGCAAAATGATCATTGAAACGGTGCGGGCAACTGGCGCGTACCAGATCGTCGGCGTAATTGATGACAGCCGGCCGCAAGGCAGTGATGTGATTGGTGCGCCTGTTCTGGGTGGTGAGGAAGTACTGCCCGATCTATTTAATAACGGTGTCCGCATGGCTGTCAATTCTGTTGGCGGTATTGGAAACTATAAAGTACGCTGGGGGGTGTTTGAACGACTGGCTGAGGCGGGGTTTGTCTGCCCGGCCATCGTACATCCCACTGCTTTTATCGATCAAAGCGCAATATTAGAAGCTGGCGTGCTGGTGCTCGCACAGAGCTACGTCAGCGCAAAAGCGGTTGTGGGCATGGGGACATTGATCAACAATACTGTTGTAGTATCGCATGACAATGTGCTTGGCGTCTGCACCACCCTCTCACCAGGGGCAAAATTAGCCGGTGATGTCATTCTCGAGGATTTTGTGCAAATCGGGATGAATGCGACCATCAATATTGGCGTCCGCGTCGGCAAGGAAGCGCTGATTGGGAATGGCGCGACGATCAAGAAGGATGTTCCGCCCGGCACCCGCGTCTATGCCGGCGACATCTGGCCGAAATACAACCCAAATAAAGATAGGACGGTCTGATATTTATGTTCAAACGCAATACACAGGAGCAAGAACAACCAGCCCGGATTGAAAGGGTTACGTCTGTTCTGGGTTCAGGCATTATCTGGAAAGGTAAACTGACCGGCCAGGGTGGTGTGCGCATTGAAGGCACTTTCGAAGGAGAGATTGCGATCGAAGGAATGGTCGTAGTCGGGGAAACCGGCAAGGTCACCTGCGAAAACGTACGCGCAAACACCGTCATTGTTGCAGGCGGTGTGAATGGCGGGATCACCGCCGAGAAACTGGAGATCCGCAAAACCGGGCGCGTGTGGGGAGATGTGACAATCGCGGCGTTTTCGACTGAGGAAGGCGGGTTTCTGCGCGGGCAGATCACCATGCAAGAAAAAGTCGATCTGGGTATCCGTCCAGCACAGGACAGTGATATTCAATTCGATAATGAAGAGAATCCAGAATAATTGATCATTATTCTTCGGAAAAAAAATAGCTAATTCAGAGAGATATTTATGGTCCAGAAAAGAAACCTTGTACCGATGTCATCGCCCGACCTGGAACAATCCGACATTGAGGCGGTGCTTTCCACACTGCAAACAAACTACCTCAGCATCGGCCCCAAGATCAGAATTTTTGAAGATATGTTCTGCGAATTCACCGGAGCGAAGCACGCTATCGGCGTCAACTCCGGCACAGCCGGTTTGCATCTGTGCGTCCGTGCAGCGGGTATCCAGCAGGGAGATTATGTCATCACAACCCCATTTTCGTTTGTTTCATCATCCAATGTGATTCTGTTTGAGAAAGCGATCCCAGTCTTTGTGGATGTTGACCCGCAAACCGGTAATATTGATGCAGAGCAGGCCGCGCAGGCCGCTGAGGATATCCGGTCTGGCAAGGCGAAAAGAGCAAGCCAATGGATGCCGCGGCAGGGAGCTGACGCAAGCGGTCACCTAAGATCGATCCTCCCAGTGGACGTATTCGGGCAGCCCGCTGATTACAACAAACTGCAGACCGTCGCAGCGAAACATGGGCTGACCCTGATCGAAGATTCGTGCGAAGCTCTGGGTGCGATGTATGAGGGCAAACCTGCCGGCATGCTGGGTGATTCAGGCGTGTTCGCGTTTTACCCGAATAAGCAGATCACCACCGGCGAAGGCGGCATGATCGTAACGAATAATGATGCATTCGCCGAGCGGATGCGTGCGCTGCGCAACCAGGGCCGCGCGCCGGGGGACACCTGGCTTCAACATACATACCTGGGTTATAACTACCGAATGGATGAGATGAGTGCTGCTCTAGGCATCTCGCAAATGGAGCGGGTGGAGAAACTGTTGCAAAAACGGCAGCAAGTTGCTGATTGGTATAACCAGAAATTGGGCACCATCAAAGGGGTTGAAACACCTTATATATCACCGGCAACTTTCAGAATGAGCTGGTTTGTGTATGTGATCCGGCTTGACCCATCGCTCAACCGCGACCGTGTGGCTGATTTGTTGATAGATGCCGGTATCCCTGTGCGGCCGTATTTCCTCCCCATCCACTTGCAGCCATATATCGCATCACAATTCGGATATCGCGAAGGGGATTACCCTGTCACTGAAGATCTCGGCAGAAGAAGCCTTGCGGTCCCGTTCTCAGGAATCATGACAGAAACACAGGTTGACCTGGTTTGTGAAGTGATAGAAAAAACACTATCCCTGCTATAAAAGTATCTATGGATGAGAGAATTGAACACCGCCCTGACCGCAAGCTCGGGTTGGCCGTGCATCTTGCGCTGATGCTTGTGAATGTCGCGGTCAGCGGGTATTTTCTCTATCTGGCCTATGCTTCAGCTGTGCGCGGTGTTTTTATCCTTTATCTGCTGGCGAGTATCATCAGCGGGTTACCGATGCCCTTACTTCTTTACCAGGCGTTTGCGCTCGTCCGCGCCAGGTACGTGATATCGAGGAACGGAATTTCCATCCAGTGGGGGCTTCGTACGGAAGATATCCCGATCAGCGATATTGAGTGGATCCGACTGCCACAGGATTTTGTGAACGCGATCACACCGCCCGCGTTCCGTCTGCCCGGCGCTGTGTTAGCGAGCAGCATGGATAGAGATATCGGCCTGGTCGAGTATGTCGCTGCCGAGACGAAACGGCTGGTGCTGGTCGCGACGCCGGCCAAGGTGTTTGCGCTATCTCCGGGCAACCCGTATGCATTCATCAATGACTTTCATCGCAGTGCTGAATTGGGTTCCTTCACGACAATCCGAAAACAATCCTCAAAGCCAGAATTGATCCTGACACTTCTTTCCAGGGATAAAACAGCCCGTAACCTTCTTTTGGCAAGCCTGGCTATTTCACTGCTCATGCTGATCACAGTCAGTTTCATTATCCCCAATATGGAAACTGTCCCGCTTGGACTTGAAGCAACTGCCGAAATACAGGAAGTCTCTCCTTCGGAGAGACTGATCCTGCTTCCGTTGCTTTCGCTGCTTGTTTTTTTTGTTGATCTGGGATATGGCGCTTACTTATATCGCAAAGAGGGCTTTAAGAACGCGGCTTACATCGTGTTCTTTTCGTCGCTGTTCCTGCCAATCTCATTCTCGATCTTATTGGTATTCATTCTCGGTTTCAGATGAAACCAAGACCCAATATTCAAAAGGTCTGTAGCTGCTGACCCGATCGAAAGACTATTTTCCAAATTTTTTCCAATAATCTCCGAAAATATCCTCTTCAGACGGCCGATCCATTTCAATCGGCTTGGAAACCCAGGTTGTATTGATGAAGTGTTTCCAGGTGATATTTTCAGAAGTGATGTTCCCACCCCAGCTTCCGCAGCCAAGCGTCAGTGTGAATGGCATTCCATTTGAAAAATTACCGCTATTTCCCAGACTTTGGGACTGGTTGACCATGATACGGCTGACCTTGACGCGCGTGCCGAGTTGAATGATGCGATCCTCCCTACTGGTATGGATACCGCAGCTATGTCCGCTGCCATTAATGGCAGTAATATCTTCAACGATTTGAACCGCTTTATCAAAATCTTGATATTTCCAAACAGTCAACACCAGCGACAGTTTCTCTTTGCAGAATGGGTTGGATTCACTGACCTGTTTCCCATCTGCCATCAGGAACTTCACATCCCTGGAAATCTCAAGGCCAGCGATCGCAGCAATGGTTTCTATCGGTTGGGCGACAATGTCTTTATTCAAATGGATTCCATCAGGCCATAATGCTTTTTGGAGCTGATCCCTTTCCCGCTCATCACACAGATAACCGCCCTGTTTTTCCAACTCGCTTATCATCCGGTCATATACCCCTGCCTGAATGACAACGGAGTTCTCAGATGAGCACGAGGTCGCGTTATCGAAACTTTTTCCTTTATAGATCTTTTCCGCTGCTCCCGCGAGGTCTGCAGTTTCATCAACAATGACCACCGCATTCCCGGCCCCCACACCATAGGCTGGTTTTCCGCTGGAGTAGGCCGCTTTGACCATTGGCCCTCCCCCGGTAGCCACCACCAGATCAACCTTGCTCATTAATTCCTGGGATGATTCGATGGATGGTTCCTCGATCATCTGGACAAGGTCCTTTGGTGCTCCCACCTTTTCCAATCCAGCCCAAATTTTTTCGCAGACAAGTTTAGCTGTCTTCTTCGCTTTGGGGTGAGGGGCAAAGATGATCGCGTTTCTGGTGATCAGCGCATAAATACCTTTTACCGGCAAAGTAGCTTCACAGTTGGTCACCGGGGTTAAAGCACCGATCACGCCAACGGGTTTGGCGATTTTTACCAACCCTTTTTCCTCATCCGTCTCAATCACGCCAGTTGTCTTGATACCCTTGAGGTCCCTGAGAACTCCCAATGTTTTAACCTGGTGCTTTTGAACCTTATGTTCATAGACCCCCATCTGGGTCTCTTCAATCGCCAGGAGGGCAATTTCCTCAGCATTTTCAAGCTTGCAATTCTCCCAGCCTACCGCCAGGGCCATCTGGTTTACCTGTTCCTGAGACCAATATTCGATCTCGTGCTGGGCTTTTCTTGCTTTTTCAATTAATTGATCAATGACTGTTGACATGTTTCCCATTTCTATTTATCCGGATCAGGAATCATAAAATCCCGAATGACTGCCTGAAGATCATGATATGAGGCAATGAAACCCCGTAAGGTCCTTACAGTCGCACCGTAAGCATCAAACTCTTCGACTGACATGCCATCTTCATCATACGCCTTGCGGAAATCCTTAAAGTGGCTGTAAAGATTTTGAATTATTTTTTGATCGACCGGATTATCTATTCTTTCTTTTACTTCAATATCGCTTTTATTAAACAGCAGCTGCCAGTCATAGGGGATGGTTAAGATCAAATCACCACCGATGAATTCAGACCAGTGCATATGGTGCCTGTAAGCAGCAGCGAGCAGTCGTGTTCGGTACCCTTTGGCATTATAAATATCATAGGCTTTTTTCATGCAAGCAACGCCAGCCCAATCCAGGTCACCTGGTGTGACGGTTATACCTTCTTTTTTCGCGACAACCTTGATCCAATCATCCGTTCTGCCCACCATAATGGTGCAAACGGGAGACATATCTTCCACCGGTTTACCGTCAGCAACACGTCGATCCATTCCCCTTTCGACCGCTTCAGCCACTGCCAATGCCTGGGGGACGGTAAAACATACCGTTGCGTTGATATTAACGCCATGATATGTCGCTTCTTCAATTGCTTCTACTCCCGCTTTTGTAACCGGCAACTTCACTTGAATATTTGGGGCCAAGCCAGCAAAATGAACAGCCTGTTTTGTAAGCGCTTCAGGATTTCGGTAATTTGCTGGGTTTGTCTGAATGGATAATCTTCCCTTTTTTCCATTCGTTTTTTCAAAAACCGGCATTAAGATTTCTGCGCCTTTGAGCCCGATTTCTTCAAAGATCTTCCAGGTGATCTCAACCTCAGACCAGGTTGGATTTTCTTTGATGATCTCAAGAATGCGGGGTTTCCAGGTTGGCATTTCCTGCTTTAATACATTCAACACAATGGTTGGATTCGATGTCGCACCAACCGCTCCATGTTCGATCGCGTAGGTTAATTCCTCAACTGAACATGAGTCATTCCATACATCAGTTTTTGTCGTCGCAACAGTCTGGTGTAATGGGCTTTTATAGTTATTCATTTATACCTCCGTCTATATTGATGTTTTTTCTCAAAAACCGAGTCAAGTAAGTGTTCCCCTTTCGGGAAAATTATAATACCTTGCGAGCTCCAGTAAATCTTGAGCCCTGTGTTTTCGATCATTTCCTGTTATTTCTTAATCGTTAGTTTTTAATGACTACTCAAAATATGGCTCCTTTGATTTCTAAAAGCAAATCTATAAAAAATACCGTTCTTTGGACTTCATTTCACGCCATTTTTTGTGCGCTTCTCTGACAGAAGGCATCTCACTCACTTCAGAAACGGGCACATCCCACCAGCTTTCATACCCAGGAACGCTTTCATAACGGTCATTTTGGATGTAAATCACAGTTGTTCGCTCAGCCTTCTTTGCTGCCGCGATGGCATTGGCGTAATCCTGTGAAGTTTTGCATTCAATCACATCCGCGCCAAGACTGCGCGCATTCGCCGCGAAATCGATCGGCAGCATCCGCACATCTCCCTGATCCGCATCACTGGGCAACTGGTTTTCTTCAGGAAATACAAAACGGGTGCCAAATCCATCCTGGCCCAGAGACCGGCTTAGGGATCCAATGCTTTTAAACCCGCCATTATCCCAGATGATGATGATCAATTTGCAGCCTTCCTGAACAGATGTAGCGATGTCAGAAGAGAGCATGAGATAACTGCCATCGCCCACAATCACGAACACATCCCTCTCTGGCGCCGCCATCTTCACGCCCAATCCGCCAGCAATTTCATAACCCATGCATGAATAGCCATATTCCATGTGATAATTCTTCGGATGGCGCGCGCGCCACAGCTTGTGAAGATCTCCCGGCATACTCCCGGCGGCATTCACCATGATCGCTTCCGGACCAGAAAGTTCATTCAGCAAACCGACCAATTCACCCTGGCTGGGGAGCGGCTGATGGCGGATCGCATAAATGCGATCGACTTCTGCTTCCCATTGATCATGCAGCGCTACCGCATCCGCGCGGTAAGCATCGGATACCTGATATCCTTCCAATAAGGCAGAAAGCTCCGGCAAGGCCTCTTTAGCATCCGCTACGACCGGCAAGGCATAATGCTTGAATGCATCAAATTCAGCTACGTTGATATTGATAAAACGAACCTCAGGGTTTTGGAAGGCGGTTTTTGAGGCGGTTGTAAAGTCGCTGTAGCGGGTACCGATCCCGATCACAAGATCCGCATCACGGGCAATGCGATTGGCCGCGAGCGTACCGGTTGCCCCAACGCCACCCATCATGAGCGGATGATCATAACGAAGGCTGCCTTTACCAGCCATTGTCTCACTAACAGGAATGCCGGTTTTATCAACAAATTCTTTCAGCTGCTCGCATGCGTCGGCATAAATTGTGCCTCCCCCCGCGACGATCATTGGTTTCTTGCTAGCCCGAATCATTTCAGCAGCTTTAACCAGGATATCCCTATCCGCGCGCACCCGTTGCACACGCCACACACGCTTGCGGAAAAAATCAACCGGGTAATCCCATGCTTCAGTCTGCACATCCTGGGGTAAAGCCAACGTCACTGCTCCTGTTTGGGCAGGGCTGGTGAGCACACGCATCGCTTCTGGCAGTGATGTCATAATCTGTTCTGGACGATTAATACGGTCCCAATATTTGCTGACCGGTTTAAAGCAATCATTGACAGAAATATCCTGTGAATATGGAGACTCCAGTTGCTGCAGCACCGGAGCGACATTGCGGCGGGCGAAGATATCACCGGGGAGCAGCAAAACCGGAAGCCGGTTGATCGTGGCCAGCGCCGCCCCGGTTATCATATTGGTTGCGCCCGGACCAATGGAAGAAGTGCAAACCATCGTCTGCAAACGGTTCTTGATCTTTGCATACCCACTGGCAGCATGCACCATCGCCTGCTCATTGCGGGCCTGGTAATACCGAAAGTCAGGGTTCTGCTGAAGCGCCTGGCCGATTCCGGCGACATTTCCGTGCCCAAAAATTCCGAAACAACCGTAGAAAAACGGTTGTTCAATTCCATCTCGTTCTGAAAACTGGCTCTTAAGGAAAGCAATAACAGCCTGGGCCATTGTCATGCGTTGCGTAATCGACTCTGCCATAATCATCTTCTTTCTTCTTATCTAGGATTTTTGATGAACAGGATAAATTGGAACTCGTGGATCAATTGTTTTGTATGTATCTTTGATCCATTGGAAATCCGGGTCATCACTTGATGTTAAAACCTGATCAGACCCGGCCAGGATATTCAGGTAATATGCGGTGTAACCCGGCGGACAACTGACTGGATGGTATCCTTCGGGCACAAGCGCGACATCATTGTTACGTAAAATCAAACCCGCATCAAAACCTCGTCCAGCCACTTGCAGAGGAGAATCTTTACCGGTATATACACGCTGAATGGCATATCCTTCCGGTCTATCAATTTTGTAAAAATAGATTTCATCAAGGTCGGCTTCCAACAATTCACCGTTTGGTGAAACACGCCGGTTGTCATGTTTATGAGGTGGATAGCTGGACCAATTTCCGCTCGGGGTATATACCTCGACAACAACAAGCCGCTGGCAGGGAAAACCCGGGGGTATTATGTCATTGATCTGACGTGTTGCGTGATCACCGCCGCGGACCTCCACATTAACATCCTCAGGGGATATCAGCTTTGCAGGGAACACTTGATCCGCGGGTGTTTTTGCCACAGCAAATTCGCAGTCAGTAATTGCGGTGATGGTGATTTCGGAATCCGGCGGCAGATACAGCGCATAGGGCAGCCCGGTGAACACATCCTTTCGCTCTCCAACTTTTTTCCATGCACCCTGATTAGAATCCACAGAAAATGTACCGCTTAGCTGCACAATCGCCGCTTCTTCACCAATAAAGGATGCTTCCCAGGTTTGGCCGGTTGCGAGCGTACGGACTTCGAAATCGATCGTCTCCCAACCCACCTCTTCACGCCGGACTTGAACAACCAGGCCCGGATCGGGGTATTTCCCCGGGTGAACGATTAATGAGTTGCTGTCAAACTGTTTCATCTTTACTTTCCTTTTAATTTAGAACGATCGTTACTCTATATGATAATATATCGGATTTCAGATGGTGGTATGCACACGTGAACATTATACAATATGTCAGAAATGAATGTCAATCTTTGGCCCATTTTTTAATATTTTTATGCGCACTTTATTCAGAGACATGCATCAAAAGAAGGTTTTTAAGGCAAAAGGTATAATGCGATCTTCAGGATACGGTCATTTTATGCGCGCAGGCCATCTGCCTTCGAATCATTGCAGTGGATGGATTACACCGCTAAAAGAGATCGATAAAAATGGCTGGCCTGAATAGTTCCTATTCTGTCAGAATATTTCTGGTAATATTTCAAGTTATGGGATTCAATTATGCATTTCAAAATCGCAAAAACGTCATTCGATGGAAGGTAACAAAAAAGTTTCTCGGTTAGAATAATACAAAAGGATTGGGATCAACTATGGGCGAGAGAGAGAACAAGAAATTATCTGAATTCATCAATCAATCAAAGGTGGGCGGCGGGGAGAAACGAATCGAGAGCCAGCATGCCAAAGGAAAAATGACCGCGCGCGAGCGCATCGATGCGCTGCTCGACCCAGCCAGTTTCAATGAACTGGAACCATTTGTCGCGCAGGATATAGGTTCCCGTGATGATACTGAATTCTTGGCAAATGGTGTTGTGACCGGATATGGCCTGATCAACAACCGCAAAGTCTTCGTTTACGCCCAGGATTTTACAGTGATGGGCGGCTCGCTGGGTGAGATGCAGAGCCATAAGATCTGCCGTGTGATGGACCTTGCAGCACAGAACGGCGCCCCCATCATTGGCTTGATTGATTCCGGGGGAGCACGCATCCAGGAAGGCGTTCACAGCCTGAAAGGGTATGCGGAGATCTTTAGAAGGAACACCCTTTATTCCGGTGTTGTGCCACAGATCAGCCTGATCATGGGGCCTTGCGCCGGCGGCGCGGCATATTCACCTGCCCTGACCGATTTCATTTTCATGGTCGAAAAAACTTCCTATATGTTCATCACCGGGCCAGACGTGATCAAAGAGATCACCGGAGAAGAGATCGATTTTGAAAGTCTGGGCGGTGCACAGGTGCACAGCAGCACCAGCGGAGTGGCATCGCTGCCCGCGAGCAGTGAAACGGAAGCGATCAACCTGTGCCGCAAGCTTCTAAGCTATATCCCATCCAATAACATGGAAAATCCGCCTAGTACCACGCCCGAGGACGACCCCGGACGGACAGACACGGTTTTAAATACGATCGTTCCAGAGGACGTGAAAGAACCTTATAGTATGCATGAGGTCATCGCACGCGTCGTGGATATCGATTCCTTCTTTGAAATTCAGCCGGATTTTGCAAGAAATGCGATCGTCGGATTTGCACGGTTCAACGGAAACCCTGCAGGCATCGTAGCCCAGGAACCTAACGCCATAGCGGGTGTCATTGATATAGATGCATCGGATAAGATCACACGTTTTGTCCGTTTCTGCGATAGCTTCAACATCCCCCTGGTCACTTTTGTCGATTCGCCCGGCTTTTTGCCGGGTGTGAACCAGGAGCATAAAGGCATTATCCGCCATGGCGCGAAAATCCTGTATGCCTATTCTGAAGCGACAGTGCCAAAAGTGAGTGTGGTGACGCGCAGGGCATTCGGCGGTGCGTATATTGTGATGAGCAGTAAATATCTTGGAACAGACATCACTTATGCCTGGCCTACCGCAGAAGTAGCTGTCATGGGCGCTGAAGGCGCAGTCCAGATTCTATTTAGAAACGAGATCAAAGAAGCCGAAGATCCTGAAAAGGAACGCTTGAATCAGATCGAAGCGTACCAGGAAAAATATCTCACGCCTTACAACGCTGCCCGGTCCGGAATCGTCGATGAAGTGATCATGCCCGCGGATACCCGCAAAAAGATCATCAGCGCGTTGTCCTTGATCCGGGAAAAGCATGAATTGCACCCGGCAAAGAAACACGGGAATTCACCAGTTTAGGGCATCCGATGGGAACCGTTTATCGAATTTCACTTATTGGCGCAGGGTTGGTGATTGTTGGGCTGATGGTATTGTGGTTCATGATGGAACTGCTTGTCCGGCTAACCGGAATTAAAAAAATGCCAGAGAATAAAGCCCTGGCTGATCTGAATGATGAAGACCCAGCAGAAATCGACAACCTGCATCACCAAAAAGCTGTTGCTGCCGCAACGGCTGTTGCAATTATGCTGCGCAGTTCAGCTCCGGTTCTAACCGAACAGGATTCCGAACAAGGGTTAACCCCATGGCAAGGCACAAGCCGCCAGCGCCAGATGCATAACCTCCCACGAAGAAAATAACCAAGAAGGAATTGCAGATGAAGATCAACTTACAAATTCAGGGCAAGAAATACACGGTCAGTGTTGGAGATATTCACGAACGCCCGATCAAAGCTGAAGTGGATGGTGAAGTGATTGAAGTCTGGCCGCAGGAAATGGACACACCTGTCAAAACCAGCAATATCGCCAATAACCCAACCCCTGCGCTTTCGCAAACACCTGCTGTGAAGGTAGTCAGTGAACAGAGCACGGCAGCAACGCATTCAGACCAGGTCCAGGCACCCATTCCGGGTGTGATCGTGGATGTCAGGGTTAAACCGGGTGACAGTGTGAGCTATGGCCAGGAGTTATGTGTTCTGGAAGCAATGAAGATGAAGAATTCGATCCGCGCCAATCGGGACGGCATCATCAAGGCGGTGCACGCAAAGATTGGCGAACACGTACATCAGAGCCAGCCGCTGATTGAATTCGAGAATGGGGGGAATGCATAGTGGAAACGACCCTGCTGCAATCTGATTTTCTTTCAAACTTCCTCCATCTTTCCTGGCAGGAGTTGTTAATGATCGCAGTTGGTTTGACGCTGATCTATCTTGCCATCGTCAAAGAGTATGAACCCGTACTCCTGCTCCCGATCGGCTTTGGATGTCTGCTTGCCAACCTGGGAATGGCCGCCACGCCGGATGGGGAAGGATTTCTTTCGGTGCTCTACCGGGCCGGAATCGAATCAGAACTTTTTCCACTTTTGATCTTCATCGGTGTGGGCGGTATGATCGACTTCAGCCCACTGCTTTCGCAGCCCTATCTCGCGCTTCTCGGCGCGGCCGGCCAGTTTGGCATTTATGGCGCGCTCCTGATCGCGACTGCGCTCGGGTTTACGCTGCAGGAAGCTGCTTCGATCGGTGTCATTGGGGCGATCGACGGCCCCACCGCCATTTTTGTTGCCGGAAAACTGGCTCCGCATATGTTAGCGCCGATTGCCGTCGCGGCATATTCCTATATGAGCCTGATCCCCATCATCCAGCCGCCCGTGATGAAACTGCTTACAACCAGGAAAGAACGCCTGATTCGTATGGAGTATTCTCCACGTGAAGTGAGTAAAAAAGCGCTGATCATTTTTCCGATCATGATCGCCGTCATCATCAGCATCCTCGCACCAGACGCAGCGCCTTTGATTGCAGCGTTGATGCTGGGCAACCTGCTCAAAGAATCAGGAGTTGTAGAAAGACTGAACTTATCTGCGCAAAACGAGATCATCAATGTTTCCACGCTCTTCCTTGGGCTGACGATCGGGGCGACAATGACGGCTGAGAGTTTTTTACAGCTTGATACGCTTTTCATCCTTGCTCTGGGGCTGATCGCTTTTATTATGGACACAGTGGCGGGATTGCTGTTTGGCAAATTAATGTCATTCGTCACCGGCGGCAAGATCAATCCGCTGATCGGCGCGTGCGGCATCAGCGCCTTCCCTATGGCTGGCAGATTGTCAGCAAAAATGGCGCAGGACGAGGATTTTGAAAACTTCATCCTGATGCACGCTATGGGATCAAACACAGCCGGCCAGCTAGGTTCGGTGATCGCCGGCGGTTTGCTTCTTTCGCTGGTCCTGCAAGCGATATAAAAAAAGCCCCGTGGGGCTATGGAGTCATTCCTTTGATAACTTTTTTTTCGGTCTGCGCGGCTTCTCCACTTCAAGCCGGTAGCCGATCCCGCGCTCGGTCTTGATGTATTGTGGATGGCGCGGATCGTCTTCCACGGCTTTACGCAACCAGCTGATATGCACATCGAGTGATCTTGTGTCACCCAAATAATCCGTCTCCCATAGTTTTCTGAAAAGTTCCTCCCGCATTAATACTTTTCCCG
This sequence comes from uncultured Pelolinea sp., assembly GCA_964612815.1. Lineage (GTDB taxonomy): Bacteria > Chloroflexota > Anaerolineae > Anaerolineales > Anaerolineaceae > Pelolinea. Next base: position 286,081 of record CAZTCV010000002.1, read on the forward strand.
GGTTACGCATAAATGCTTCCATCAGTGTAAACAGGCGCGGGGTCAGGCGGGTTTGTTTATCATTGCAGGTAACCCAGCGTTGCTTCAGATCGAGCTCAATCGGGCCGCAGGTCAGGTGTTTGTTATTATCCATGCCCATATATGGGCGCAGGCGGTTCAATAATTTTTGCAGTGTGAATGGTAAATACAGGATCTCATTTGCCGTGTCATTGGTCACACGCTTTGCGTTCTTAGCCAGGATCAATACGAGGGGGACCTGCTCATTGATCTTCCTGATCGATCGGCAAATACGCGTGCCAGTTGTGCGCATAGAAGCAGCGTCAATGATGATCGCATCCGGATTCATTTCTTTTAATTCTGAAACTGCGCTGTTGCCATTCGGCGTCGAAATTACCTGAAAGCCCTTCTTATTTAAACCGGCCATGTACGACGGCCGGTCCACTCTCTTTCCCTCAATTAATAAGATTTGATAGCTCATCAATTACAATTAAATAAGAAGTCTAATCTGGTAGATGGTTGAACACTACATCAAATAACCCACATATACCTGAAACGGTGTAAACCTTAATAAAACCAAACATGAGGTATTATACCTTAACTTAAAAAAGCGCATTATTTAAGATTGTCCAATCCAGCATGTTAAAATTATTAGTCCAGCGGAGGAATTCATGTCCGACCTCATAGAAGTGACAGTTGACAGCCTGCGGGTAAGCCTTACCAATCAACAGCGTATTATTGTTTTAAAACAGGTTAATGCTTCCCGATATCTGCCCATTTGGATTGGCCCTTACGAATCTGAAGCGATCACGATCGCCCTCCAGGAAGTGGAAATTTCCCGCCCCCAAACGCATGACCTGGTAAAGAACGCGATTGAACTGCTTGAAGGAAGGATCATGTACGCGGAGATCAAAGACCTGAAGGACGATATCTTTTTCGGCAGTCTTCGCATTGCGCGCCAAGATAATGAGATTGATCTGGATTCACGCCCTTCTGATGCGATCGCAATCGCCATTCGCGCGCATGTGCCCATCTTTGTCTCGCAAAAGGTGATGCAGGAAGCCTCCATCATTCCTGAAGAAGTTGACCTGGATGAAGGAGAGCCGGAACTGGAGCAGGAGAATACCGAACAAAGCGATCGCATTCCGTCAAACAAAGACCGCCTTTCAATCTTCGCCGATTATCTCAGCAGCAAAGAAGCGGATGAATCAAACGATGGAGATGATGAAGATGAAACCGACGATGAAGAAGGGAATAACCCAGGCGAAAAATGATGTTCGATAATAATGTTTTTCATGAAGAAGAGTCCCAAACGATCCAATCACAGCCGCATAACCGCCAGGCAGAAGAAGCTGTGCTTGGTTCAGTCTTGATCAATCCGGAATCATTTTACGATGTTGCCCAGGTCCTCGAGGCTGATTATTTCTACATCATCCGCAACCGCTGGATATGGGAAGTATTTACCCATCTGAACAATAACCGCATCCCAATCGACATTCTCACCACCAGTGAAGAATTAGAAAACCGCAACCAAATGGACGAAGTTGGCGGGCAGGCCTATTTACTGATGCTTGTCAATCAAACCCCCAGCTCATTGAACGCAGAAGCATACGCCAAGATCGTTGAAGAAACATCGGTTCGGCGGCGGATGCTGGCATCGGCGAATGAGATGGCCAAATTGGCATACCAGCAAGAAAAGCCTGTCGAAGATATTATCAATTCCGCTGAGAAATCGGTGTTTAATTTGAGTGAGCGTAGGATCCGGCGTGACATGCAGAGCATGAAAAAGGTTGTTGATAAATACTACGACCACGTTTCCTCACTTTACCAGCGCGATGAAGAAATTTACGGTGTACCTACCGGGCTGGTTGATCTGGACCGGCTTCTCGGCGGGCTGCAGAGATCGGATCTGCTGATCGTCGCTGGACGGCCGGCTTCCGGTAAGACTGGCTTTTTGCTGACCATTGCGAAAAATGCGGCGATGAAACACAAGAAACATGTCGCTATGTTCTCGCTTGAAATGTCAAACGAGCAGTTGGTGCAGCGTATGATCGCGCAGGAAACAGGCATTGGCACGGAGAAATTACGTTCGGCAAAATTCTCAGGGAACGAATGGGATCTGTTCACCCACGCAGTAGGTGTGCTTGAAGATATCCCCATCTTTCTGGATGATACGCCGGCGCTGACCCCGATCCAGATGCGCACAAAATGCCGCCGGCTCGACCTCGAGCACCGGATCGACCTGATCCTGGTGGATTACATCCAATTGATGTCCGGTGATTCACGCAATGAAAATCGCGTTCAGGAAGTCTCCTACATCTCCCGTCACCTAAAAACACTTGCCAGAGAACTCAACGTGCCTGTTCTCGCAGCCGCGCAGCTTTCCCGCGCGGTTGAACAGCGCCAGGATAAGAAACCCATGCTTTCCGACCTGCGTGAATCGGGTAGCCTGGAGCAGGACGCAGACATTGTCATGTTCATCCATAAAAAAGACCAGATCCCCGATGACACCTCCCCCACCTCTCTGGTGGAATTGATCGTCGCCAAGCACCGCAACGGCCCCACCCGCGACCTTGACATGGTTTTCATCAAAGATCTTGCGCAATTCCATAATGCCGCAACAATCGAGTGATGCGACGTGCCTGAGAAATTTGAAGGATTTAATGTATCTGAAGACGCTCTAACCAGCATACCTGCAGATTTCTTCCGCACGGTCATGCCCGCATTACAGGATGCCAACTTAATAAAGCTGTGTCTGTATGTACTCTGGAAAGCAGACATGGTGGGTGACTACCAGATCAGTTTTACGGTTGAAGATTTATTGCTTGATAAAATATTCATTGATGGCTTGACAGGTGGCACAAATGATCAATTTTCACTGGTGAATGCATTATTGCAGCAGGCTGTGGAGAATCATATTCTATTAGAATGGCATTCAGACCAACAGAAAATCAGCAAGTATTTCATCAATTGCGCTGCCGGGCAGGCTGCCCGCGATCAGGCAAGCATGGGAGCCAGATCTTCCCAGATTACCCTTGACCAGATCAAACCGAACATATATAAAATTTATGAGGAGAATATCGGACCGTTGACACCCATGATTGCAGATACACTGCGTGATGCTGAAGGAACATATCCCGCGCAATGGATCAAGGAAGCGATAGAGATAGCGGTTGAGAACAACGTCCGCCGCTGGCGGTACGTGGAAAGCATTCTAGACCGCTGGAAAAAGGAAGGAAGAAATGGAACCGATCGAAGACGCGATAAGACGGATTACCGAAGCTACCTCGATGACTAAGAAAATAGAGAACACACCGAAAGAAACCATAAGCACCGATAAAGATGTATGCCCCATCTGCGGGGGAATCGGTTATGTACGCCGCGACCGCCAAATTGATGATCCAGAATTTGGGACGCTTGAGTTATGCGCTTGCCAGCTGGTGAAGAAGCGGCAAGCAAGTGAGGCGCGATTATTCCAGATCAGCAATCTGAACGCATACGAGAACATGCAATTTGATACCTTCGATCTACATGGGCTTGACGGGCGCAACCAAACCAACACAACCCTGGAAGTGGCCTTTAACACCGCACAAAACTATTCCCACAAACTAAACGGATGGCTCCTGATCATGGGAGATTTCGGTTGCGGCAAAACACACCTTGCTGCTGCGATCGCCAATGAAGTTGTGGCACACAATATCGAAACCCTCTTCCTGACAGTTCCCGATCTGCTGGATTGGCTGCGTTTTACCTACTCATCCAAAGAAACAACCTACGAAGAACGGTTTGAAGAGATCAGGAATATCCGCTTTTTGGTGTTGGATGACCTGGGAACCCAGAATGCAACTCCCTGGGCGCGGGAAAAATTATTCCAGATTATCAACTTTCGCTACATCCACCAGCTCCCCACCGTCATCACCACCAACCTGGAAATGACCCAGATCGAGGATCGCATCAGCTCGCGCCTGCAGGACCGTAAACTGGTTATCAAACTCCAAATTGACGCACCCGACTACCGCAACCCGCTCGGCGGGGATGATATCTCGCCAATCTCATCCATCACCCAGATCAGCAGCCATCGGACGTTTGAGAATTTTTCCATCCGCGCTGACGAGAACCTGCGCAAGGATGAAAGAAAAAGCCTGGAAGAGGCTTTTTATGCCGCCCAGAAATTCGCGGACACCCCCAAAGGCTGGCTGATTTTCAAGGGCGGATTGGCGACCGGAAAAACACATCTGGCAGCGGCGATCAGCCATTACCGCGCAGCGATGGGAGATGAACCGATTTTTACCGTCGTCCCGGACCTGCTCGATCACCTGCGGGCCACATTCAGCCCTACCAGCACCGTTTCCTACGACAGCATCTTCAATCAGGTGCGAACAGCAAAACTGCTCATTCTGGATGATCTGGGGACACAAAATGCCACGCCATGGGCAAAAGAGAAACTTTACCAGATCATTAATTACCGCTATGAATCGGGCATGCCCACCATCATCACCACTTCGGAGCACTCTAAAGATATTGATCCGCGCATCCTGAGCCGGATGAATGACAAGCGCATCTCGCGCATCATTCCGATCATCGTACCACCTTACCAGGCACAATAATCAAAAGGGAATATGATTCCTATGGAAAATAATGAACCAGTGTTCACGCGCCTGCATCTGATTCGTCACGGACAGACAGCATGGAATGAGAAAAAATTGATCCAGGGCATCCTGGATGACATCCCGCTTAATGACACCGGGCTGCAGCAGGCAGATGCGGTGGCAGCGAACCTCAAGCGTAATTACCACGTGGATGTCGTCTATGCCAGTAAGGCAAAACGCGCGCAGCAAACCGCCCTGAAAATCTGTGATACGTTTGATAAAGAACTACAGATCACGCCCAATCTGAACGAGATCGATTATGGTGACTTTTCCGGGTTCAGCATCTATGAGATCGAAACAAAATTTCCTGAATATTTTGATGAGTTCCGGCATTTCATTGCGACCAATCGCAAACAGGGAACAAAACGGCCGATCATTCCCGATGGAGAGCCGCTTGGGCAAATTGAAAACAGGATCAACGCGTTTGTGTCTGAGATTCTAAGCAAGCACGCAGGAAAACAGATTGCTGCTGTTTCGCACGGCACTTTCATCAAATGCCTGATCACCACTTTCTCCGGCGAATCCATCCATAACTATATGCCCTATTGGGTTGAGAATGCCTCCATCTCAGTCGTTGACTTTTTCGGGACAATCCCGATCATCCGCAGATTGAACGATACCAGCCATCTTGATCAGGGTCAGCTGGATTTTGCCATGCCCAGGATCATTTAGCAGTTCCACATCTGGATTTAATTCGATAATTCTTTCAGGTCACCCCAGTTTTTGCCCCAGGCCGCATCAGTCTCCAGGGGGATGGAAATGGTGAACGCATTCTGCATCACCTCTTTGACCACGCTGACCGTTTTTTCGATTTCTGTTTCCGGACACTCAAGCAGTAATTCATCATGCACCTGCAGCAAAATTTTCGCCCCTAAACCCGCTGCGGTGATCGCCTGCGGCAATTGGATCATCGCAATTTTCAGGATATCGGCTGCCGTACCCTGGATGGGCGCGTTGATCGCTTCACGCTCTGCGCGCGAGCGGACCTGCGGTGTGGATGGATTTTTTAACTGAGGGAAGTAGCGTTTTCTGCCCAACAGCGTCTCGACATAACCAACATCGGCGGCTTGTTTGCGAATGCCATCCAGATATTTCTTCACGCCTGGGAATTTGGTGAAATATGCCTTAACGAAGTTTTCTGCTTCCGCCAGGGTCAGGTTTGTTGAGCGGGTCAGCCCAAACGCGCTCATGCCATAGATCAAGCCAAAATTGATCGCCTTCGCATGGCGGCGCTGATCCTTGGTCACATCCCGCAGAGGCACATCATAGATTGCCGCGGCTGTGGTTGCGTGAATATCCTGTTTGGCATTGAACGCATTCAACATGCCTTCATCATTGGCCATGTGTGCCACAATCCGCAGCTCGATCTGGGAATAGTCCACTGACAGCAACAGATTTCCTTCCTCGGCAATGAAGCCATTGCGGACGCGATGGCCCAGATCCGTTCGCGTAGGGATGTTCTGCAGATTGGGATCGGATGAGGCAAGGCGCCCAGTGACAGAACCGGTCTGATTAAATGATGTATGCACCCGCCCGGTTTGCGGATTGATCTGCTTCGGGATCGCCTCCAGGTAGGTGGAAACCAACTTGGATATCTCACGGTATTCAAGAAGCAGGTCAACGATCGGGTGTTGGCCACGCATTTCTTCCAGCACCGATGCAGCGGTTGAATAGTGGCCGCTCTTGGTTTTGTTGCTCGAATCCGGTGGCGTCAGCCCGAGGGTATGGAAGAGGATATCTGACAGCTGCTGGGTAGAATTCAAATTGACCGGCTGGCCAACCATCTGATAGATCTGTTCAGTTATTTCCTCGATCCGATCAGACAATTCTTTTGAGAACTCAACAAAGAATTGGCGGTCAACTGCTATCCCTTCAAATTCCATCGCAATCAAAACAGACACGAGCGGCATCTCGATCTCGCGAAAAATTTTGTAAAGGTCATTTTGCGTCAGGCGATCCGTCAGGATCTTTTCCAGCCGTAACGGGATCTCCGCATCCGCACAAGCATACGGCGCCGCTTCCTTGATCGCGACCTGATCCATGGTGATCTGCTTCTTTCCGCTGCCGATCAACTCCGTGATCTCGGTCATGGAAACGCCTAATTCCGCCTCCGCCATTTTTTTCAATCCCAGCCGCCTGGATTCCGGTTCCAGCACCCATGCCGCCAGCATGGTATCAAACGAGAGCGGCGCAACCTCCAACCCCGCTTTGCGCAGCACCAGACAATCAAATTTGAGATTATGCCCGATCTTCTCGATTTTTGGGTTCGTGAATGGCTCTCGCAATGCTTCAATCACAGTTGGCAGGTCCAACTGTGTGTTTGTCCCGGTATGCCCTACCGGAATATAGTAAGCTTCGCCTTCGGAAACCGCGAGTGAAATACCAACCGGATCCGCCTGCATCGCATCTGTGGATGTGGTTTCCGTATCAAAAGAAATTTTTCGAGCGGATCTCAGTACGGCGCTCAAATCAGCCAGTTTCTGGTCATCATCGACAATGTGCACGCCAATTTCATAGTCAGGCGTTATCTCCAGATTGATCGGTTCCCCGCCAAAAAGAGACATTTGTTCCCCGCCGCTGATCACACCTTTGCCAAGAAGTTTACCAAAACGCACAGTGAGTGTTTTAAACTGCAGCTCTTTAAAGAGATCTGTCACAGCAGGCAGGTTGATATTATCGGTGCGGGCCATTTCCAAATCGATGTCAATATCCAGGTCAGTTACGATTTTTGCCAGAAAATAACTTAAATATGCATCATCCTTATTCTCTTCCAAAAGTGTTCGTGTTCTACCTTTGATCGAATTAAGATTTGCATAGATATTATCCAGCGTCTGGTATTCATCCAACAAGGAACACGCTGTCTTGGGACCAACGCCTTTGATGCCGGGAATATTATCCGAAGTATCACCAATGAGCGCCTTCAAATCGACGACCTGATCCGGCCGGACGCCCATTTTTTCAACAACATCCTCGGGAAAATAATCCTTGGATTCTGATTGCTTTGCGCCTGCCAGATTGACAATGACGCGCGGTGTTACCAGCTGAAGAAGGTCGCGGTCACCTGTGACGATCTTCACACCCAGCCCTTTCTCAGCCGCTTTACGCGCGATCGAACCCAGCACGTCATCCGCCTCATACCCCTCCAGTTCAAGGCGAGGAAAACCAAACGCGTCCACCAGTTCACGGATGCGCTCGATTTGCGGACGTAATTCGTCAGGCATCTTTTCACGCGTGGCTTTGTAGTCCGGGAATTTTTCACTGCGGAATGTTTTGCCGGTGTCAAAAGCAACCGCCAAATATTCTGGCTGTTCCTTATCCATCAGACTGAGCAGGATGCTGGTAAACCCGAAAGTTGCCGCAGTCGGTTCACCCGAAAGCGACCGAAAGCCAGCGCCGCTTGCCATTAGCGCAAAATAAGCCCGGTAAGCAATGGCGTGTCCATCAATCAAATAAAGTGTTTTTGGCATGATTACCTCTGTGATGATTGTAATACGGTGCTCAAGAGCGATGCGGACTTTCCTATTTTCTATGCGACATTGCCCATATCCAGCTGGGCTAGTTTGAATAAAGTCTCGCTTCCCATCAAGGATAAATTCTTGATATTCTCTGTTGACTGATCAAAATCCTTTGCCGGGTCATACTCGCCCTCTTCAGAAGCAGGATTGATGACGTTGATCACGGATGTAGCGATCCCGCCCGCCCGCAACCCCCATATTTTTGCCAGCAGCAGGATCACGCTTGCTTCCATCTCTGACGCAAGGATGTTCATGCGCTTCAGATCCTGGTAATGTGTTGCCCAATCTGACTGCCAGTAGCTGGCGAAGGAACCGCCTGGCTTGGGCTGGCACGCATATAGTCCGTCGTGGGTGCGGGTAGTGCCAACATGGTAACGGATACCCAGTGATTCCGCCGCTTCGATGCAGGCAGCAATGACCGTGTGGTGTGCCACTGCAGGCATCTCCAACGGGGCATACGCTCTTGAAGTCCCGTCATAGCGCGCAGCCGCATCAAAGATGACCATATCACCATTTCTGACCTGATCCTGAAATGTTCCGCAGGTGCCGATGCGCAAGAACACTTTCGCGCCGACGCGGGCCAATTCCTCGACCGCGATGGCAGTGGAAGCGGCGCCAATACCGGTGCTGGTGCAGGTGATTGGAACCCCTTTGTAGTGGCCAGTGTAGGTGACATATTCACGATTTCTGGCCACCTCGTGCGCGTTATCCCACATGCTTGCAACCGTCTCTACGCGCCCGGGGTCGCCGGGCAGCAGCACATAAGGCGCGCAATCACCTTCATCTAGCTGGATATGATATTGCCTGGCCATTATTCTGCTCCCAGCAGCGCATCAGGCGTGAAAGCGAATGGGACAAGCTCGCGCACGGTCATCTCACCCATATAATTGCCTTCAGCGTCTCCGCTGATGACCAGCCAATCCAAACCAAACTCCACCATCACCTGCCGGCACTGCGCACAGGGATAGCCTTCACTTGTCCCGGGGCCAACCACTGCGATCGCCTCGAACTCCATTTCGCCTTCAGATACCGCTTTCCAGATCGCGACACGTTCCGCGCACACCGTCGCGCCATATGATACATTCTCAATATTCCCGCCTTTGAATACTTTTCCCGATCGAGTCAATACGGCCGCACCGACACGAAAATGAGAATAAGGACAATGCGCATTCCTGGATCCTTCTACAGCAGCTTGTAACAGACGTTCTTTTTGTTCTTTTTCCATGTGATCTCCTTTTCTAATGAAGCTTAAAAACCTTTCCATCGCATTTTAATTGTATATCCAGAACAGCCTGCACGCATTGAACCAGAGCACCCAATTTATGGGATAATATGACCGATATCAAATAAGGAGTTCTTTACGTGAGTTTTGAATCATTATGCGTGCTTGGATTGGGTTATATTGGCCTGCCAACCGCCAGCACATTTGCCACCCATGGGATTAATGTCGTTGGGGTTGATACCAACACGCGGATTGTCGAAAGCTTGAATAACGGGCATGTGCATTTATTTGAACCGGGGTTGCGAACACTGGTTCAAGCCGCCATCGGCTCAAAAAACCTCACCATTCAAAGCGCCCCGCAAAAAGCTGACGCGTTCATCATCGCAGTGCCAACACCTTTCAAGGAAGAAAAATCAGCCGATCTCAGTTATGTGGTCTCAGCAGCCGAGGCGATCGTACCTTTTCTTGAAAAAGGCAATCTGGTGATCCTTGAATCAACATCACCGCCGCGTACGACCGTGGATATCGTGGCACCGATCCTTGAGAAAAGCGGCCTGAAAGCCGGCGCTGATTTTCATCTGGCATATTCACCTGAGCGTGTCCTGCCCGGGCAGATCCTGCGCGAACTGATCGAAAACGCGCGTGTGATCGGCGGTATTGACAGCGAATCATCCGAAGCTGGCAAAGCCCTTTACGGCATCTTTGTGCGGGGTGAGATCATCCTCACTGATGCCACAACGGCTGAAATGGTGAAATTGATGGAAAACACCTACCGCGATATCAATATCGCTGCTGCCAACGAATTTTCGCGGCTCGCCGCACGCTTTGAAGTGGATATCTGGGAAGCGATTGATATTGCCAACCTGCACCCGCGCGTTAAGATTCTGAAGCCAGGGCCGGGAGTCGGCGGACATTGCATAAGCGTGGATCCATGGTTCTTCGTGGAAGCAGCGCCTGATGTGGCAAAACTCATCCATTCCGCGCGCCTGGTAAATGACGGGCAACCACAATTTGTTGTTTCATCTCTCAGCGCTGCGGCTGGCAGCCTCAAAGGCAAGAGAATCGCCGCACTGGGCTTAGCATATAAACCCAACGTGGATGACCTGCGTGAATCACCCGCGATCGAAGTGGTAAAAGAACTGGTTGCGGCAGGGAGCAAGGTGAGTGTTTATGAACCGTATGACACCGATCATGCCATTCCCGGCGCGATTACATGCACATCACTGGCGGAGGCTGCTAAAGATGCAAACATCATCCTGCTGCTCGTACCCCACACACAACTTACTGCAATCAAACCCGAGCAAATCAATAACCTGGCTCAGAATGCCATCATCTTTGATACAGTCAACGGGTGGGATAGGGCTGAATGGAAACAGGCAGGATTTTCATATTCCCGCCTGGGAGACGGAAAGAACCGCTAAAATGCATTCTGTACGCGTGATGACGGTGTTTGGAACGCGGCCGGAAGCGATCAAGCTTGCGCCTGTCATCCAGCAATTGAAAGCAGATAAGCGCTTTGAAACGCAGATCGTTGTAACCGGCCAGCATCGTGAAATGCTCGATCAGGTGCTCGAGATCTTTTCCATCCAGCCTGATCGTGATCTGAACCTGATGAAACAGGATCAGGATCTGGCTTCCTTAACCGCGTCCATTTTCACCCATCTTGATCCAGTACTGACAGAAATGAAGCCGGATTGGCTGCTGGTGCAAGGCGACACCACGACCGTGATGGCTGCCGCGCTGAACGCGTATTACCGCCAGATCAAGGTCGGACATGTCGAAGCCGGGCTGCGCACGGGCGATAAATGGCAGCCTTTCCCCGAGGAGATCAACCGCCGCATCGCCGGGGTGGTGGCAGACTTGCATTTCGCGCCAACACCATGGGCGCGGGACAACCTGCTTAAAGAAAGCGTACCAGAGGCGAACATCAAGGTCACCGGCAACACTATCATCGACGCCCTGCAGCAGATCACCCAAAAACCCGCCCCTGACCACATCCAACAATTTTTGGATGAAAAGCAAATTCACAAATCAGGCAAAAAGCTGATCGTCGTCACGGCCCATCGCCGCGAAAATTTTGGAGAACCGATCAAAGCGGTTTGTTTGGTATTGAAAACACTGGCAGAGCGATACAAGAACGAGATCGAAATCGTGTACCCGGTACACCTCAACCCCAATATCCAGCGGCCGGTAAACACGTTACTCAGTGAGATTGACAATATTACACTCCTGCCCCCACAGGAATATCTTTCCCTGGTGCACCTGCTGAAGAATGCGTATATGATCCTGACTGATTCCGGCGGTATTCAGGAAGAGGCCACCGGGCTGGGTATTCCCTGCCTGGTGCTGCGGGATGTCACAGAACGGCCGGAGGGCGTGGAAGCGGGTATTCTCAAATTGGTTGGAACTGTGACGGTAACGATCGTGTCCGCCGCGGAAATATTACTGACCGACCCCAAAACATACGCTTCAATGGCAAAAGCTGCCAATCCTTACGGGGACGGGAAAGCCGCTGCGAAGATCGTATCGCATTTGGGTTGAAGCACTTATTGGCGGATGGTGTAATCCCCTTCAATCACCCATTTATACGTAGTCAGTTCGCGTAATGCCATCGGACCGCGCGCATGCAGGCGTTGGGTCGAGATGGCCACTTCCGCACCTAAACCAAGCTGCGAACCGTCGGTGAAACGCGTGCTTGCGTTCACATACACCGCCGCAGAATCTACCATTGTGATGAATTTTTGCGCATTCTCTTTGCTTGTGGTCAGGATGCCATCGGAGTGATGGGTGGAATGGGCTGCGATATGGTTTATCGCCTGATCAACATCATCGACAACTTTGACGCTAAGTACAAGCGACAGCCATTCTGTATCAAAATCATCAACACCAGCAGGAATGACCATCGCGTTTTCCATCCCGCTGACATACGCCAACGCGGCCGGGTCAAGCCGGAAGGAGACACCGTCCTTTTGCAATTCCAAAACCAGCATCGGTATCAGCTCAGCGGCGATTGCCTGATGTACCAGTACGGTGTCAAGCGCGTTGCATACCGTTGGGCGCTGGATCTTTGCGTTTCGGATCACTTCAACTGACTGTGCCAGTTCAGCGCTCTCATCCACGAATAGATGGCAGATACCGATCCCGCCGGTGATGACAGGGATGGTGGAATTTTCGCGGCAATATTGGTGCAGACCGGCACCGCCGCGCGGGATGAGCATATCAATGTATGTGTGCATTTTCAACAGCGTTTCCACATGACTGCGATCCGGTTCGGAAATAAATTGCACCGCTCCTTTTGGTAAGCCTGCTGCTTCCAGCGCAGCATGGATTCCGTCTACCAGGGCCTGATTGGACCGGATGGTTTCCTTCCCGCCGCGCAGGATAATGGCATTGCCGCTCTTGATCGCCAGGGCTGCTACATCCACCGTCACATTGGGGCGTGATTCATAGATCACAGCCAGCACACCCAGCGGCACCCGTTGTTTGCGCACCCGCAGCCCCTGCGGGGTTGTGGAATTTTCGAACACTTCCCTGACCGGGTCTGGCAGTGTAACCACATGCCGTACATCATTCGCCATCCCTTCTATCCTTGCCGGCGTCAGCGTAAGCCGGTCGATCAGCGCATCAGACAATCCGTTTGCAAGCCCGTCAGCAATGTCCCGGGTGTTTTCCATGACAATCATTTCCTGCCGCGCAAGCAGCCAATCTGCAAGGATGGTCAGAAACTGATTTTTTTTATCACTTTCAATCGTGGCCAATAAACGGCTGGCATTTTTAATTTCGCGGCACAGGGTTTCAACATTTTTCATCATATTCCTATTTCAGCAGGACCATATTATTATGATGAATCACTTCATCCCCGATAATATATCCCAGTGTTCTTTCAATCTGGTCGGATTGCTTGCCTTGGATCTTTTTAACATCTTCCGAGGAGTAATTTGCCAGGCCAAGTGAAATAGGTTCATCTTTCTCATCCACGACGGTGATGATCGCTCCCCGGTCAAAACTGCCCATCACCTTCTTGATCCCGACCGGGAGTAATGACCCGCCTGAAGCCAAAGCTTTTTTCGCTCCCGCATCAATAACGACCGCGTTGCCTTTGCCCGCGCCGGCCAGCATATATCGTTTCCGGCTCTCAAGCGTATCCACCACTGGCATAATACGCGTGCCGATCTGCTCACCATTTGCTATACGCAAGATGACATCCGGTAATTCTCCGCTGGCGATGACCACCAAAGTGCCGGAACGCCGGGCTGTTTCTGCTGCCTCAAGCTTGGTCTGCATCCCACCGGTCCCAAGCCCATTTTTCGACCCTCCCGCCGCTTCCCATATTGCGGCAGGGATCTCATTACCATCAATGATTTCGATCAATTGCGCTCGTTGATCAAGCGATGGATCAGCAGTGTAGATTCCTGCCTGGTCCGTCAGCAGGATCAGCAGATCCGCGTCTATCAAACTGGCGACCATCGCAGATAAATTGTCATTATCGCCAATATGGATCTCGTCCGTCGCGACTGTATCATTCTCATTGATGATCGGGATCACGTCCTGGTCTAAAAGCGAACTAAGCGTATTTCGCGCATTCAGATAGCGTTTGCGGTCACTTATATCTTCGCGCGTCAGTAATATCTGCGCAACCGCCAATCCATAGATGTTAAAAAATTGCTGGTATAGATCCATCAAACGCGGTTGCCCGACAGCAGCCAGCATTTGTTTGGCTGGAATCGTCTTTTGCAGCTGCGGAAAGGCAAGCACTTCCCTTCCAGCTGCGATCGCGCCAGATGATACCAGGCAGATCTTTTCTCCAGCCCGCCACAGCGACGCAGTCTGGCGTGCGATATCCAGCACGCGTGGCTGGTCAAGGTGAGTGCCGCCGCCAGTGAGCGTGGAGGTTCCCAGTTTTACTACAATCTTTCTGTGTTTATTTGCCATCAAAGTGCCCTATTTTATCTTTAAATCCATTAAAATTGCATGACTATTGAACCATGTGCATATATTTGACAGGATTGGAATAATTATAGTGTTGAAGACATCGATCTGTGTTCTTCCTGAGTTAAAAGGTTTTGGGGGACCTTCGTCTTTTCAGGCGAAATTAAAAAAAGGGTTGGAGTTATCCGGCATTGCCGTTCATCACGACATTCATGATCCATCAACACGCGCATTGCTTGTGATTGGCGGTACCCGCCGTTTGCAGGACCTGGCCTATGCTAGACGCAAGGGCATTCGCATCATCCAGCGATTGGATGGGATGAATTGGCTGCATAAAAAAAAGAAGACGGGCATCAGGCATTATCTGCGCTCTGAACGCATGAACCTGCAATTATCTGTCATCCGCCGGTTTTTTGCGGATGCGGTTGTTTATCAAAGCAGGTTTACACGCGATTGGTGGCACACGGTCTATGGTTCACAGAAAACTCCCCATACCGTCATCTACAATGCTGTTGATCTGACTGAGTTTTACCCGGGTGATTCAAGCTACAAAGATGGGGAAGAGGTGCGCATGTTGGTCGTTGAAGGCAGCTTTAAAGGCGGGCACGAACGCGATCTGCGCAATGCGGTCGAAGCTGCACATAACCTGGCTGATCTCATGCATGCGCCGGTTAGACTGATGATCGCAGGCAAAGTCCCTGACCTATTCAAAATTGATATACCAACCCACCCCTCTGTTATCATCGATTGGCTGGGAATGGTCCCGCATGCTGACATCCCTGATCTGGACCGATCAGCGCATCTTTTCTTTCCGGCAGAGATCAATGCTGCCTGTCCCAATTCCCTGATCGAGGCGCTCGCCTGCGGGCTTCCGGTCGTTGGTTACGCCACCGGTTCGCTGCCTGAATTGGTGGGGGAGGATGGGGGCATGATCGTCCCGTATAATGGCGATTTCTGGAACCTGGAAGCGCCAAGGAGCGAACCATTGGCTAAAGCTGCCTGCGAGGTCCTCGCCAACCATCGAGAATTCCAGCGTGGGGCGCGGAAACAGGCTGAGACCCTGTTTAGCGTTGCGGAAATGGTGGAAGAGTACAGGAAAATGCTTCTGGATCCCCTGCCGGGCTCCTAAGATATTGAACGTTGATTAACCCCGGTAAAATGCCTGTTGCATCCCGCGCTGTGCTTCCCACGGATACACGATATAGGCATCCGTCGTCGCTCCATAATAATCTGGTCGGTGTTTGCCAAACAGGTTACGGAAGGGATTAAAGTGCAGTACACAGGTGAATGGACTTCCGCCTAATCCGCTGATCCGGTTTTTTACAGCCGTAATCGTCCTGCCTGAGCCCCACACATCATCCACGATCAGGATGTTCTGGTCTACGATCACCTCCTGCGCGGGAAATTGGATGAACTCAGGCCAGGCCATGAATTTACTGTGATTATGGACTGCGTCCATCTCAGCTTCTGCCGGGAAATCGACCGATGCGATCAGAATATTCTCCAGGTCCAGCACGGCTGCCAGCAATCCACCCGGGACGATTCCACCGCGGGTGATGATCACCATGCCGTCAAATTCCACATCAAATTGCGGAACCAGATGATCAATTAAACGATCGACTTCATCCCACGATAATAGTTCTCTGCGCATCATAATTGCTTCTCAGGATGATTATACATACTTATTTAAAGAGCTGGTATCCGTTTGTATATATTGCCATTAATAAAAACCTCACCCTTTTCAGGATGAGGTTTGGTCGAGAATAGTAAGCGATCTATTTCTTTGAGGGCAGTGCCAGCCAGAAAGCGCCGCTGCCGATCAGCGTAGCCGCCAGCCCTGCAAGCCAGCCGATGAACGGGATAGCCCGCAGCAACGTGTAAAGGAATACACCGATCAGCAGGTTCAACCATACTTTTTCAGTTTCTTCCTTGAAGACCGCTTTCATGATCCACTTGCCGAACATGTAAGCTGCGACGATCTTGCTGATTGTGAATATGGCGAAGAAGAACAGCATCGCTGCCAATGTCAGCGCTGTTCCAGCGATCCCGAACCATACATACAGCAGGCTGCCAAGACTGATAAAGCCGATCAGAACACCAATCATCAGGAACACCAGAGGAACGATCAGGGCTGCCAGCAAGCCGACAGCAATGATGATAAAGCCCCATCCCATCGCTTTCATTGGTTGTTTGTATGCCGCATCAACGATATCCATGAATGGCTTGCGCAGCAGCCAAAGGATCAGAGCGCCAACTGCCATGAGTTTGAGCAAATTGCGTGCGGTTTGCATCACTGAAGCACGCACAAACGCACCACCGAAATCACGATCGAATGGCCTGACCTGATCCATGGAATAACCCTTAGCGCTGGAGCTAGCGGCGGGTACAGGTGTCTGGTAGATTACTGAGCCGCTGGTGACATCTTCCAATGCGCCGGTCATATCAACGCTGCTGGTATATGTAAGCTCTCCGCCAATTGACGCGCCTTCCGAAACAAGGATGCCTGGATTAATCACCTCGGACACGTACTGGTTCATATAGGGGTTAAACTGCATCCATTGGGTCGGGTTATCCTGTGCTTCTACATCTCCCACTTCAATGGTTGCATTGCGGCCGACATTTCCGTTCAAAACAACCGCTGCTGCTCCCACCTTAAGATCACGCGCAATATCTCCAGACAGGATGCTCTGGTAAGTGCCGCTGAACAGATCTTTGGCAATAGCGGAACCTTGTTCTGCTTCCAGGCTAAAACCGCCATAGAAAAAGTTCCGGCCCACATCCGCTGTTCCCCCCAAGATCATCGACGCCGATCCGCCAAAAACGGTCCCGGTGACGGTGCCATTGACAACGACATCGGCCGCGCCAACGAACAGGTTGCCATCAACCACGGCTGATTCTGCAACAATAACACGTTCAGCCATCAGGAAAGCATCACCGTTGACCGTGCCGTTCAAAGTGACTGTCTGGCCAGTAGCCAGCAAAACCCCATTGACCGTTCCATCAACAGCAACATTTTCTCCGCTGATCAACACATCATCATCAATGGTTTGACCGGCAGGGATCGTTTCTCCTTTTGGGAATTCAGCCGCGCTGACTGTGCCTGCTGTTGCGAGCAGCAGCACCAACACCAGGCTGAGCGCGGTCAAACCGCGTGCTTTTTTATTGTTCAAGTATTGCATCATAACTCCTTTTATTTAAATTTATTCTTCATCCTTTATACGTAATTAAAATAGAAATGGTTGCATTTTTCGCAACCATTCTGTTAACAATGGATTAAGGTTGGATTTATTTTTCCCGATCGCGGATAAGAATGGCCGCAGTGCCGGCCAGGATTGCGACCAGAATAATCAATGCGCCAAATACAATGCCATTGGTTTGCTGAGGACTGGTCAAATAATCATCTGGCAAAGGAGTTGGCGTGCCAAACAAAGTTGTTGGGGTAAATATAAAAGCATTCGGATCACCATTTTCCCCCTGAAAATAAATTGAGAGCGATTCGCTCCAGATGACAATCACAGCAAATGCTGCGATCACAATGACAAAGACCACGTTCTGCACGTTAAGCCATTGGGGTTTCTTTTCGATCAATTGTTTGAAGTAATTTTGGAATTTATCTTTCAACGGTCCGCATCCTCATAAACTTGCTCTATCACGTTCCGCGCCGCATCCTGCGCGGTCGTTGTCCCGGTAAGCAACCCGTTTAAGGCGCTTGAAATGAAAGAATCGCTCAAAAATCGGACAGAGCGCGGAGGAACAATGTCAGCCGATAGCAGGATTTGGTCCAACATGTTTGTATCCGTCTCCATTTTCTGAAGCGAAGATGGCCTAACCGGAGAATAGGTGGATTCACCAGTCCAATCAGCCAGAAAATCTGGCATAACCATATGCTGCATAAAACGCACATTCAGGTCAATATCTGTGGAATCCTTCTGCACCAGGCACCAAACCCATCCATAAGCATAGGTGTAAGGTGATTGGCCCAAACCCGGTATATGATAAAAAGAAAATTCTCTTGATTCAGAACGAATGTTGGAATAACGCGTGATCACGTTTGGAAGATCACCAGCCAAAAATGCATCCCAGGCAGCGCGTTCGGATTGGTATTCAAGTATTCCCGAGGATAATTTGCCTGCGCGGCGATTGGCTTCAATCGACGAGAATAATTGTATTAATGCCTCTTCTTCAATTATGGGTTTATCGAGATTGTCCATCAGCGGCCACCCCGCTGATTGAAGCCAGATATACGGCACGATTGGCTGGGGATTGCCAGCCGCAAACCCGATCACACCTAAGTTTCTTGGCACATCGATTAATGGTAGATATTGGACTGGAAGTCTTGAATCCCGTCTCGCAAGCACCATCACATCCGCCGCAAAAGGAAGGCCGAAAACCTCATTATGGTATTTGCCCATTTTATTGGCGAATGGGTACCAGTCATTGTTCTCCAGCGCGGATGAATACGATTCGATCGGGCGGATCAATCCTTGCGCCGCTGCGATGTCCATATCCTGACGCGACAGCAGGACAATCGTAGGCAGCGCACCAGGTGCGGCCTGTGCGGTAACGGACAATGCGTTAAGGGTTGAATTTATCCCTTCACTTGCTTTAAGTCGGAAATTAACCCTCACCCCTGGGTTATCCTCAATGAATGACTGGATCTGTTTTTGCAGCTGGATTGAAGCAGGAGATCCGTCATCTGGATCAAATTGCGGCTGTACCCATACGGTGATCACATTATGATCAACCGGCTCCTGTGTTGGAATTGAAGGTGGGATTACTTCTCCATCCACTTTCGGCTGATCATCGGTTAATTCAGGCGAACTGATATTCTCGTCTGTAACGATATCAGCCACCCTATTGATCACCTCACAGGCAGAAAAAAGAAAACCGAACACAATAATCAGGACGGCAACTGATATGAGCGAGTGTAGATGGCCTTTATTTTTTGTCATCGTATTCAGTATTCTACCAACCTTTGTTGATCATTTTCATATCGATCACCGTACGCGATCTATTATTGTGTTGGTGAAGGTTCGGGTGTTACGGGTGTCGCACTGGGAACAGGTGTATTGGATGGCAGAACTTCAATGGTTGCAGTCGGTGACAGGGTCGGTGTGAATGTGAGCGTCGGAGTTGGTGTTTCGGTATTCGGGATCACATACGTTATCGTCGCAGTGAAAGTTGGTGTCTGGGTGGGTGTGGCGGTACTCGTTTCAGTCATCATTAACACTGGGGAGGTTGGCGTGATCTCAATCGTCTCATCAATGGTCACTGTCGCAGTCAGGTCAGCATTTTCCTGAAATCTTTCCAGGCGATCGTTCCAATAGATGATCAAGCCAGCCAGATAACATGGCAGCGTAAGTAATATTACGACACCCAGTACAAGATGTATTCTTTTGATAGACCGTAATTTTTCCAGCATGGTTTACATGGATAATTATACGTGCGAAATCAGTTAGTGCTGGTTATAACGATTTTAGAGTAGTGCTGGCCTGGCGCACGGTTTGATATAAATGTTCTGCTTTAAGATCACTGATCGATAAGCATGGTGCGTTCAGATGCTCCGCAAGCACCGCAGCCAGGCCCTGATCGTATGTCGCGGATTCCATATTGATGACGATACTGGTGATTTTCTTCATCGCGATCTGATCCGCAAGAGCATGTGACTCTTCCAGCGGTGGATTTTGGCCGACGGAGACATTTCCGGCACCATCGGTAAGGACGATCAGCAACGGCATCACATCCGGATGCAGGATCATTTCCCGATCAATGATCTCAGACGCCATTTTCAAGCCGGCTGAAAGCGGTGTCTTTCCGCCCACAGGAATATTACTAAGCGCGCGCTGTGCAAGCTGCACGGAGTTTGTCGGCGGCATGATCAGGGTTGCGCGGTCTTTCTGGAACACGATCAGGCCAACCCTATCACGGCGCTGGTAAGCATCTGTCAGCAGTGACATGATCGCGCCTTTGGTTGCGCTCATGCGCTCCGCCACTGCCATCGACCAGGAAGCATCCACAACAAAAAGGATCAGGTTGGCTGCGCGCCGCACCCGAACTTTGCGCATAAAATCATCCGGGCGGATATGAAAGGCGACTTTGTCATTGGATTTCTTGCGCTCATCCTGAAAAGGCGCAGCCGCTCGCAGGGTCGCGTCAAAAGCCAGGTCAAAGGTTTTTCCATTGGCTGGCCGGGCTTGAATATAACGCCCGCGCTTTCGTTCTGTCTGGGTGCGTGAACGGCGGCCGCCATAACTGCGCAGCATTTTATCAAGGGGGGTATCCAGCCGTCGCGGAATAAACCCTTCGGAAGCCTTGACATTCTGGCCGCCATCCCACCAGTTGGCATTGAATTGATCGAAAACATTCTGGGGGGGAATCGGTACTTCACCTTGATTGGAGGGAAGCTCCCCGTCTTCTTCCCCCCTCAGACTTTTTTTGGGGTTTGTTCTTTTTCCTCAGATTGTTCCCGGTCATGCGCATCTGGCAGTTCACCTTGCCCCTGAGAGCCCACCAGTTGTTCAATGTGATTACTGATCTCTTCCACAACCATCTCGCTCTGTTGCAGCGGACCGCCTTTCATGCGATGCGGCAATGCTAATTCCGCAGCCAGGGCGATATCCATTTCTGTAATGTGGGTACGACCTTCCAGGGCTGCGTGCGCACGCGCCGCTTTGAGGATGACCAGGTCTGATCGATGTCCGTCTACATTTAATGAAGCAGTCAAAGAAGCTATCGCCAACAAATTCCTGTCTGAATGCTGAACCTGATCGACCAGCTTACGCGCCATATCAATCCGTTTGGAGAGTTCTTTTTCCCGTGCCAGCCATTCCTGCCTGAATTCTTCCGCGTTCTGTTCAAAAGCGAGGTTGCGTTCCATGATCTGCACCCGCTCACGCGGTGTGCGGATACCATGGATATCGACAGAAAGCGCGAACCGATCTAAAAGCTGCGGCCTTAGTTCGCCTTCTTCCGGATTCATTGTTCCTACCAGAATGAAACGCGCCGGGTGGGTGAAGGAGATCCCTTCCCGCTCAACAATATTCATTCCCATCGCTGCGGAATCCAGAAGGACATCCACAACATGGTCATCGAGCAAATTTACCTCATCAATGTACAGCAACCCGCGGTTGGCGGAAGCAAGAATCCCCGCATCAAAACGCCGCTCTCCGCGCTGAATGGCAGATTCGATATCGAGGGTGCCAACCACACGGTCTTCCGTTGCGGAAACAGGAAGATCAACAAAAGGCGTGCGCCGGATCGCGATCGGCAATTCCTCACCATTCTGCACGCGTTCACGGCATTCCGTACACCATGTATCTGAATGATCCGGGTCACATGCAAAACGGCAATCTTCGACCACCCGCACATTTGGCAGCAATGCTGCCAGCGCTCGCGCAGCAGTGGACTTTGCAGTACCGCGTTCACCGCGGATTAACACACCGCCAATGCGGGGATTGACCGCGTTGAGAATCAGGGCGCGCTTCATGCGTTCCTGTCCGACTATAGCTGTAAATGGATAGATCACTCTCATTGATAAGTCCTGATTGTTATTTTTGTTTCGGAGAATAAGTGTACCATCAGTAAGAAATACACAGCCAAAACCTTGGAATTCTAATAATTCTTTTAAAGAGAAAAAGCAGATGGCAAAGCATCTGCTTTCTGTTTTCTATCAGAGGTTAATACATCACAGTATGCACTGCGATCCCCAAAGTACCCTCACCGGCATGGGTGCCGATAACCGGGCTCAGGTCATAAATACCGATCGATGCACAATCTAATTGCTCTGAAAGCTCCAGTTTAATTGAGTTGGCGTCTTCCAGCGCTTGCGCGTGCATGATCGCAACATGACATTTCTTGCCGCCGGCTTTTTCCGTTACCAATTCTCTTAGCCGGGCATACGCCTTCTTCTTCGTTCGGACTTTCTCCAGAGCGTCAATTTTTCCTTCATCATTCAGATACAAAATGGGTTTGATCTCCAGCGCCGCGCCAAAGAAGCGCGATGCACCACCAATGCGCCCGCCTTTGTGCAGGTATTTCAGCGTGTCGACCACAAAATATGTGCCCATTGTGTCAACAATGCCTGCGGCGATTTTTGCGCATTCTTCCATTGATTTCCCATCAGCAACACATTTGACTAACGCTTCAACAACAAGAGCCAGCGAGCCTGCTGTGACTTTCGTATCCAGCACTTCTACCGGAACGCCGTCATATTCTTTTTGTGCCAGCAAAGCGGAATCCATGGTACCGCTGATACCGGATGAGATTAGGGCCGCGATAATGCCATCATGGGTTTTTCCCAATTTGGTAAACAAGTTAAGAAAATCACCGGCAGATGGCTGTGACGTTGTGGGGATGGAAGAAGAATGACTCAGGCGTGTATAGAAAGCGTCCGCAGTGATATCCACCCCATCCTTAAATGTGTCCTCATCCCAATGCAAGTTAAGAGGAATAACATGAACCTGATGTTTTTTTGCGTAATCGGCCGGGATATACGCG
The DNA here is from genome assembly GCA_964612815.1 of uncultured Pelolinea sp. Classification (GTDB taxonomy): domain Bacteria; phylum Chloroflexota; class Anaerolineae; order Anaerolineales; family Anaerolineaceae; genus Pelolinea. The sequence goes on from CAZTCV010000002.1 coordinate 308,889, forward strand.
GTACTATCTGTGATAATAGCAATTTTTCCCATTGTGTTCTCCTAAAACCTAACAATAATCAATTATTTATCCTCTCTTATCTTAACAGCAAAAAGAAATTTTGGTTGCAATTAATCACTTTCCTGATATTGACATTTTTTAAAAATCACCTATAATTTGGTATAGTGGTCTGACCAATATACCATAAGTGAGGTAACTGTGGCTGAAATTCCACGTAAATCATTATCTGAAATCATCGCCAGCCAGATTGCCGCGCAGATTCTGGATGGCACATATAAAAGCGGTTACCAGCTACCCGCTGAACGCGACATGATCAAGCAGTTTGGCGTCAGCCGTTCCACCCTGCGGGAAGCGCTGAAATCCCTCGAAGAGATCAATCTGATCGATTCACAGCATGGCGTTGGGCGATTCGTCGCTGAGTTAAACGAAAAGAATCTGGCGCAGGCCAATAAATTAGCCAGCGAAGCGGATGGCGCAAATACGGCTGTGCGTGTGCGCATTTCGCCGGATGATTCGCCAGATGGTCCGCGACGGCTGCCCGTTGCGCCTGAAAAACCGCTGGTCATTCCTAATTTAAAAACAGACCGCCTGGGTACTTTTTCGTTCATCTCCTGGTGGGAAAGGGAAAAGGTTGAGGACGCAAAGGTAATGGTAGTTGGAGCAGGTGCGCTCGGCAATGAGGTGATTAAGAATCTGACCCTGATGGGTGTAGGTTCCATCTTTATTGTGGATTTCGACACGATCGAAATGGCCAACCTCTCCCGGTCTGTCCTGTTCAGGGAAAGCGACTCCGGGCGTGAGAAAGCTGAAATCGCGGCAGCGCGCGCTAAAGAATTGAACCCGAATGTGCATGTCCAATATTTTCATGGTGACATCACCACCGAACTCGGCCTGGGGATCTTCCGCCGCATGGACGTGATCGTGGGGTGCCTTGATAATCGTGAAGCGCGGTTGGCTGTCAACCGCTTTGCGTATTGGATCAACAAACCCTGGGTGGATGGCGCCATCCAGGAATTTCTCGGCCTGGCCCGGGTGTTTGTGCCTGGTGATGGTGCATGTTTTGAATGTACACTGACCGAACAGGCAAGGCGCGATCTCTCGATCCGATATTCCTGTCCGCTCCTTGCGCGAGAGAACGTGCTGCTGGGTAAGGTTCCCACCACCCCAACCATCGCGTCCATTATCGCCGGCATCCAATCCCAGGAAGCGCTCAAGCTGATACACAATAAACCGATCGAACCCGGGAAAGTGATTCACTTTAACGGGATGACGAACGAGGTGCATACAACCGCATATACAGCAGTGGAAGATTGTGAAAGCCACTGGACATACGGAGATATCACCGAGCTTCCATTACGAGCAGACACCACCACCCTGGCGGATATGTTGCAGATCGCGCACAGAGACCTCGGCCCGGATGCAGTGCTTGAGCTGGACCAGGAATTGGTGTTATCGCTTCACTGCAATCAGTGTGGAACACGTGAAGAAGTATTGCAGCCGATTTCGCTGGTGGGTTTCAACCGCGCCCACTGCCCCACCTGCGGCGTGCTGCGCGAAACCGAGATGACGCACGCACTGCATGGGGATGAAAATTTTCTCACGCGCACGCTCGCCAGCGTTGGTGTGCCACCCTTGCATATCCTGCGCGCTTACAACACAGAGGAATATCGTTTCTACGAACTTCATGGTGATTTGCAGGACGCGTTGCACTTCTCTCACTTTGAACGTCCCGCTGATGAGCAACCAATCAAATTATCTGGCAGGATCAAATTGAAAGAGCCCGCCAAAACCAGCATCAAGCCGAAAATCAAGATCCATGAATCTCCCACCATCAAGATCTCGATAGCGGCTGGACAGGGGGAAGAGGATAGCTCGCCTGATGGAAAGATCACCATCAAGCACAAGAAGAATAAAGGGGCAGACGCATGAAATGGATTAATGGGATGATAAAGTGGTTCGCGGCATTGATGTTCACCCTTGCCGCTGGATTACTTGCCATCATTCTGCTTTCTAACCGGCCCGAGGTTTCGCCATTACTATTGCGGCTAGGCGTGGTCGCTGCGATCAGCGTGATTTGTTCGCTTCTGCTGCGTATTTTTTTCCACAGAGGCATAGCTTTTTTGGTGATTTTGCTGGGGTTCTTCACTATGGTTTTCTCAACCCTTGTGATCGATCACTTCTATGACACGGAATACACGCTTTCTTTTTTAACGGATAGTTTTCAATTACAAATTCCAACCCTGCAGGATGCCGCGCAGCTTGTTCTCCTGCTGATCATTTCTCTGCCATTTTTGCTGCTTTTCAAAAAGAAAAGGGTAAAGAAGCAGCAGGTGATTGAACCAAAGACAAGAAAGCCTGCCAAACCAAGCGGTCCGTCTTTTTCCGACCGTGTTAAAGTAGCCGCCTATCAGATCAATCCTAAAAATTGGAAAATTAAACTGCCTGATTTTTCTACCAAGAATAAGAAGACAACGAGCAAATCATCCGCGCAGTCTTCACAGCCAAAGGTGCATATCGCCAGCAGAGCCAAAACGAATGGCAGCAAACCCAAGGTTAAAGCAGTGGCAGCGAAAGCGTCCGCAGATAAAAAGTTAAAGCTGCCAAAATTTGGTACGAAGGCAGTTAACAATGATGTGAAACTGATGGGCGATGAGGAGCATGTCTGCCCCTATTGTTTGGAAGTTGTAGAAAAGAATGACCCGAACGGTATCGCTGTTTGTAAAGAATGCCACACCTGGCACCACCAGGACTGCTGGGATGTGACCGGTGCCTGCGGTGTAGCCCATCGCAATAAACTATAAAGCAATTATTGGAGGAATGAATACATGGCAGATATTGCAGTCACAATCGTATTACCCAACGGAGGCGTCCGGCGGGCAGATATGCCCAATGATATCCCGATCAGGGACCTTCTGGCGGAGCTTACATCACTGCTGGAATTGCCAACAATGGGCCCGGATGGGCGCCCGATGGGCTACCGCATTGACAGTAAGGCGCTGGGGCGCGAATTACGCGAGGATGAATCGCTGGCGGAAGCTGGTATTCCAAGTGATGACCGACTGATGGTAACGACGGATATCACTGCCGGCGCTGGCGCTGTTTCGGTCAATTCCAACCCGCGTTTACGCCGCCTCAGAAAAGATTATGAATTGATCCAGGAAGTGGATGCTCGCAGCGATCTGATCCAGATCTCCGCGAAATCTCAGCAAAAAGGGCTTCCGCCTGAGCGTTACATCATCACGTATAAATGCAAAGGATTGATCGGGCTCGATCGAAAAGGGAACCCCAAGATTGGTGAGAAGCATCAGGTTGAGATCTATCTTCACAGTCAATATCCACAGCGATGGCCGGGGATGAAGTGGCTCACCCCGGTCTGGCATCCGAATATCAATCATGCCAATGGCAGCGTATGCATCGACGCTGCATGGTGGTCAGCCAGCCGTTCATTGGACCGGTTGGTGATCATGCTGGGAGAAATGGTGCAATACAAAAATTTTCATGACGATCCCAGCAAAGCACCTTTCCCGTGGGATTTAGAAGCCGCCCGCTGGTCAAGGCAGTACCGGCTGACCCACCCAAATTTTTTCCCGGTGGATACCCGTGAACTGCTGCGGCCCGAACGGGTGAAGATCAGTAAACCCACCGTGAAAGCAAAACCAAAGATCAAACTAAAGTAGACGAAAGGAGAAACAATGGCTGACAAGAATATCACATTAGTATTGCCTTCTGGAGGTACCCGCAACGCGGAAGTCCCGGATGATGTCGCGGTGAAGGAACTCGTTCCCGAGCTGGCAACCTCCCTGGAATTGCCAACCGTAGGCCCTGATGGGCGTCCGGTAAGCTACCGGCTCGACAGCAAGGCACTCGGCCGTGAACTGCAGGAAGACGAAACGCTCGACAGCGCTGGCGTGCCGGATGACGACCGCCTGATGATCACTGCAGATATCACCGCCGGTTAGAAATTATCAAACGGAGCAGCCGCCAATGAATGACACTCCGCGCGTTAGATTATCCGGAAACTCCCGCATCGAGCCGGTGAGTACAAGAGCACCATATCATCGCGCTCTTCGCTGGGAACCGAAAGATGACGAAATGAGACAACAACAACCGCCTATGGCGATATTCGTGACGCAATCTGCCTATGTGCGTATGTGCGCGCATGGCGGCAGCGACCTGGATAATGAGGTTGGCGGTTGGATGGCAGGCAAGTATTGCCAGGATTCTATTAATGGTAATTTTTTCATCGTGATCGATACCATTTTGCCTGCAGTCTATACCGAACAAGGCGCTGCCCACCTCACCTTTACCGGTGATACACAGATCGCCTTGCACAACCATCTGGAGGAACACTTCCCGGATAAGGTGTTTTTAGGCTGGTATCATACCCACCCGCGCATGGGTGTCTTCTTCTCCCAATGGGATGCATGGCTGCACCAAAACTTTTTTCCAGAACAATGGCAGGTTGCACTGGTGATTGAACCGCACCGATCGATTGGCGGGTTCTTCATCAGGCAGCCGGATGGAACCTTAGACCAGCGCCAATACTATGGTTTTTATGAGCTGACCAATAAACGCCATAGAAGCGTGACCTTCTGGGGCAACATGCAACCTGCCAATGAAATGATTGACGAACCACAGGAGGTATCATCCTTATGAGTCGAATTACACGTTTTTATACCTATGGGTTGCTGGGCGCCATCGGCGGTCTGATCGGGTGGCAGGTCAGCAATATCATGGGCTTATCATTCACAGATAATTTTCTGTTAAGCGAAGTCATCGTCGGAGCGATCCTGGGCGGCATCATCGGCCTGATGATCGGTTTTGGCGAGGGCATCGCAGCCCAGAGCTTCTTATTCGGGCTGAAAAAATCCCTGCTGAGCGCGCTGCTGGGCGCAGTTGGCGGGGCAATCGGCTTACCAATGGCAGAAGGGGTCTTCCTCTTCATTGGCGGTCAGGTGTGGAGCCGCCCGATCGGCTGGGCGATTTTTGGTCTTCTGACCGGGCTCGCCACTGGCATCACCGGCGGCGCACAACTTTGGAAAGGCGGCCTGGGCGGATTGATCGGCGGAGCGTTGGGTGGTGTATTATTGGAAGCCGCCCGCGCGATGTTCGCTGACCCTTTAATGGGTAAAGCAGCCGGATTGATCCTGCTCGGCCTTTCAGTTGGTGTATTCATCGCGCTGATCATGTTTGTGTTATCGCGCGTTTGGTTCGAAGTGACAAACGGTAAGATGCGCGGGATGGAGTTCATACTTGATAAGTTCCTTGGCAAGGAAGCCCCTTCCGCTGCTATTGGCAGCAGCCCATTAAAATCGGATATCGTGCTGGCGGATCCAGATATCGCCCCGCAGCATGCCATTCTTAAAGGCGAAGGCGCTTATTTCACCTTGAAAGACATCAGCATGGAAGGGACCTACGTCGATAATAAAAAGATCGAGGTTGCGCGATTGCGCCCGAACCAGCGCATCAAGCTGGGCGGTACAGAGATGATCTATCACGAGAAGAGGTAAACATGCAAATCAAAACACGATCATTTCTCATCATCATGGCAACAGCGTTCTCATTGCTCATGGCGTCTTGCCAGACAGTGCCGGCAGTTGAGAGCGTGGGGTTATATACCCTGCAGATCACACAGGTCGACACCACGGACTTTCCGCTGATCGATGTCTACGTTTCCGTGCAGAACGAAAATGGCGAACCTGTGATTGTTAACACAGAAAAAATCCAGCTGCTTGAAAACGGGCAGCCCGTTCCCGATCAGAATATCCAGGGCGCCAGTGACGCGGGCCCGTTGACAACAATATTGTTGATGGATAACTCCGGCAGCATGAACTATGCTGATAAATTGGTAAGCGCCAAAGAAGTCGCGAAAGAATATGTAGATCAAATGCGCGCGGGCGATCGGGTTGGCGTCATCACTTTTAACACAGAAGTAGTAACCGTACAGGATATCACCGATGACAAAGAAGCTCTGGCTGCAGCGATCGACTCGATCACAGCCAGAAGCGATACCGCACTGTATGACGCTCTGGTTTACACAGTTGACACAGTCAATCCCCTGCCCGGCAGGAAAGCAATCATCGTCCTGACGGACGGCATGGATGTGCAAAGCACCGCAACACCGGATGAAGCGCTGGCACGCATCGGCTTTGGCGGCCTATCCATTTCCACAGTCGGATTTGGGCAGATTCCTGAAGAAGGCGAAGATGCAGATGATTATGCCGGAATTGATGAAATCAAGCTGCAATACATGGCAGACAACGCCGGCGGGGATTATGGTTATGCTGAAAATAGGGAGCAACTCTCAAATATTTATTCCCGCATGCGGCGCGCGCTGCAGAGTGAAGTGGTTATCAGCTACACAACACCGCTCTCCTTGCGCGATGGGGTTTTACGCGCTTTGACTGTGAAACTTGCAGACAGGTATGTCGGTGTTGGCGGTGAGTCGCAGACCCAGTTCAACCCGGGCGGATTGGTGCCAGAGGTGGCCCAGCCGGCCTCCTGGCTGCTCTTTTCAGCGATTCTCGCTGTCCTGGTGTTGTTACTGCTGGTCCCTATCGTTTTGCGTATGATCAACAATCAAAAACCTGCCAGGAAGAAGAAAATCAAGATCACATTAAAAGATTAAGAGGACGCCCTCCCTCTTGATCTATGTCCCTAGAATGGCCTGCTCTGCAGGCCATCTTTTTTATCCTTAGATAAAACCATGATCGCGGAATTCTATCCGCAACCTTAAATTCTCGCCCCAACAATTGACAGAGGTATTATTTATCTTTATAATGTTCTTAAGTTTGCAAATTTATTCACATATTAAGAAGTATTATGCAGGAATAGCCAATTGATAGCGGAAAAAAGGAAGGAATTATTAATCGATAAACTGCGCAGAGATGGGTATATCCAGGCAACGGACTTTTCCGAGGAAATGGATATATCTGCTGCGACCATCCGCCGGGATCTGATCCAGCTTGAAAAAGAAGGATTATGCATCCGAAAACGGGGTGGCGCTGTTCGCTCAACCCAGAGCGTAACAATGGAACTACCTTATGATATTAAAAAGAATCGCAACACTGAAGCAAAGAACCGGATCGCACAAAAAGCGCTGGATTTGATCGATAACGGGGACACCATTCTCCTGGATGCCGGGTCAACTGTGTATTCGCTGGCCTGTCAGTTGCATACCAAAGAACAATTGACCGTCATCACCAATGATCTCAATATCGCGGTCAAGCTGGCAGCCAACCCAAAGATCAACCTGATCTGCACTGGCGGCATCGCCCGACCCAATGTGTTTACGCTGCAGGGAATGCAGGTGGTCGCATTTATCAATGACTTACGGGTAGACAAATCATTTATTGGGGCTGACGCGATTCATCAAGACGGAACGATCAGCAATGTGAATATCGAAGAAGTTCCCATTAAACAGTCGATGATCCACGCGGCCGATAAGGTCATCCTGCTGACAGATTCATCAAAATTCGGGATCACGGCTTTTGCAAAAGTGGCAGAGATTTGTGAAATGGATTTTGTCATCACCGATCAAAAAGTTCCCACTAAGATTTATGAATATTGCCAGAGAAATAGCGTGCATTTGCTTGTTGCTTGATTGTATGCTAATAGTAAGAATCAACCAATAAAACAAACCTGGATAAGTGGCAAGGTAAAAACAATAAATGGAGGCATGAAAAATGACAAAATATTGGACAGAAGATGTGATTGGAACCCAAAAACCGATCATCGCGATGTGCCATTTGAACGCCCTGCCGGGTGATCCGTATTATGACGTGAAAGGCGGCATGAAATCAGTGGTTGATTCGGCCAGAAAAGATCTGCTCGCTTTACAAAATGGCGGCGTGGATGCGGTCATGTTTTCCAATGAATTCAGCCTGCCCTACCTGACAAAAGTCGAAACGGTCACCACCGCAGCCATGGCGCGCATCATCGGCGAGCTCATGCCGGATATCCGCATTCCATTCGGCGTGAACGTGCTCTGGGATCCGTCCGCCTCACTCGACCTGGCTGTTTCTGTCGGGGCGAAATTTGTACGCGAAATATTCTCAGGGGTGTATGCTTCAGACTTTGGTTTGTGGGACACCAACTGTGGCGCAGTCATCCGCCACCAGCATCAGATCAACGCGCAGGATGTGAAACTGCTTTTCAATATCGTCCCTGAAGCAGCCAAATACATCGGCAGCCGGGATATTGTGGATATTGCCCGTTCAACCGTTTTCAACCATAGGCCAGACGCGCTATGCGTTTCAGGTCTGACAGCTGGCGCAGAAACGGACGCTCAAACTTTAAAACTGGTCAAGGACACCGTACCAGATACAGTGATATTTGCCAACACCGGCGTGCGGCTCGAGAATGTTAAAGAGCAGCTCAGCATTGCCGATGGCGCTGTGGTTGGGACAACATTCAAAAAAGACGGTGTCTTTGAGAATCATGTTGATCAGGCACGCGTGAAGACATTCATGGATAAGGTAAAATCTTTGCGATAAATAACCCCTAAAAACATTCACATTGCTAGTGTGAATAATATTGCGGATGACATAATGTCATTCGCATTTTTTAATATTCATAAAAATCAGGATAAGAACAGGAATGCAATCGATCATTTCGTTGCCTTCATGCAATCAGATACCCTCTCACATCGATAATAGGGTGGTTTATCGGGATCAAAAACACATCAATAAGGCAGGAATATCGTCATTTATAAGAATCACACATATAATCGTGTTAAATGATTGGTTTGAAGAAAATTAAGATGGAAGCATTTGCGGTTTTCATGCTGCTTCTTTCCTTGTATCTGCTTTTGTTCAACGGTGTCACATCAACAGATGATGAACAGCTCTACATCGCCCTGTCAGAAAGTATGGCGACAGGCAGGGGATATTCCGCGCTTCCGCTGCTTGGCAATGACCGTATTCAGGGAAGCACCGGCAGTGTTGAACCGCTGAATTCCATTTTAGGGATCCCGCTTTTCTTGATCGCTTCCTATCTTAAGCTTGGTAAATCCCAGATGCTATTCATCCTGCCTGCGGTCTATACCGCTGCGACGGCATCATTGATATATCTGATCCTTGCGCAAAGAGGATACAGCGCTAGGACCGCCACCTTTTCAGCTTTTGGGTATGGATTGGGAACAATCGCCTTTGCTTACGCACGCATGAACTTTCGCGAGCCGCTGGCAGCGTTCGCGCTTACTCTTGCGCTCTATATCGCAGAAAAGCCCATCACTGAAAAGGACGGGGTGTATCGTCAAATCCTATCAGTATTCTTATTGTTGTTAACATTGGGCGCTGCACTGCTGACAAAGATCACAACCGCATTCATCCTGCCTGTCTTTTTGATTATTTTTCTTTTCAAGAATAAAACCTTATTCACGCGTTTACTGGCGCAACGTAAGTGTTTGCTGGTTGGTCTGCCTGTAATTGTGGTAATGCTCATCGCCATGCTGATTAAAGTCTTTCCAGCCGGCAGCTTATCCCGCTTTACCCTGCGCTTTGCGGATTACATTATTTTTACGCTGCCGCGTCTGCCGCATGACCATTTCTGGCAGGCGATCGCTGGTCTGCTCTTTTCGCCAGGAAAAGGCTTGTTTGTATACTCACCCATCTTAATATTGATGTGTGTAAGTCCGCTGATGACCAGGCAAAGTAAATCGCTGGTCGGAATGGTACCGCTTCTGATCCTTTGCATCACGCAAGCGCTGATCTATAATGATGAATGGTGGAGCATCACATGGGGAACCCGCGCGCTGCTCCCGGCAATCCCCTTGTTGATAGTCTCAGCTGCGTCTTCCGTCGAACGCATCTGGCATCATCAATTCCGCTGGATGCGAATTCCTTTATACGGGTTGCTGATCATTTCCATGCTGGCGCAGGCTGCGCGCTTGTTCGCGTCCGACCCCACCTATATTGCCTGGGCTACGCAGACAGCTGGCAGGTCGATCGATGCAGCCATGCAGTGGGACGCTACATTCGCTCCCCTCTTTCGCCATGTCTGGCTCGGTTTGCATCAACCTCTCTCAGATATTGTTTGGTTTCATGTTGCAGAAGTCAATACCCTCGCGCTGATAATTTTTTTTGGCGCCATCCTTTTCACGATGGCAACAGGGATCTGGATCCTTGCCGGAAAAAAACATGCTGATCGGCTAGTTTTCATTTCCGCTATCTTCGTAATGACCGCTGTGGTTGCGCTGTTATTTATCGCCCAACTCGATGACCGTTATCATGGCAATGCGCAATCGATCGGAGATATCCGTGATAAAGTCTGTGATCTGGCCAACGAGAATGATCTCATTTTGATTGACCATTACCTGCATCCATTCTGGTGGTATTACAGCAATTTTGGCTGTATTGAACCAACCTGGGCGGGATTGCCCTATCCCCACCAGACGGCAATCCATGCCGACCTTTTCTACCCGCGCTTTTCTGATGTCGAGCAATTAGCCGCCAAATGGCTGCCAACAGGAAATGTTTATCTCATATCCACAACAACTACTGAAATGATTTCTTACCAAATGTCTTTTTTTGAACGCGGATTCGACTTGATAGAGATTGCAGCGGATGAACAGGATCGATTCAGTGTAATTGAAATAATAAAAGACAGCTGGTGATGAGTCAGCTGTCTAATGATTAGGATGGATTGGTTTTCAGTCCGCAAAGGGTGAGCTTTTGCCTTCAAAAGGATTGCGGAAGTTATAGATCGGGATATCCGGAATATGCACTTGATCTGGCTGGCTGATCATCCATACGATCGCTTTGGCTATCGTTTCCGCCGGGATGAAACGTTCGAGGACATCCGGACTGAGTTTTGCGCCAGCCGATGGCCAGAATGGCGTGTCAGTTGCTGCAGGGGAAATGAGATGCACATGGATATTATCTCTCAGCAACTCCTCCCTTAAAGCCGCACTCAACCCCTCTAACCCCCATTTCGCCGCGCAATACGCTGTGCGGTTGTCTTCACCCACCTTGCCCGCCAACGAACCGATATTGACAATCCTGCCGCCTCCGGATTTACGCATGTAAGGGACTACCGACCGTGTGCACAGGAAGGGTCCTTTCAGACAGGTATCGAGCGTTTTATCCCAGAATGCTTCATCTGTTTCTTCCAGGCTGCCAGGAGGCCCCCAAAAAGCGCTATTAACCAGGACATCGATCTGGCCAAAAGTTTCAAAAACGGTTTTCGCCATCTTTTCCACATCATTTTCGCGAATAACATCCGTCGGCACAACCAGGGCAGTCCCGCCTGCAGCGACAATCTCATCCTCGACTTTTCGCAGTTTTGATTCTGTTTTTGATACCAGCACAACCCGCATACCTTCTGCTGATAAAGCCAGGCTGGTTTCTCTTCCCATCCCGCTGCTGGCTCCTGTAATGATTGCGACCTTTCCCTTTAGATCCATCTTCACTCCTTCTGGCAAATACTTGGTAACTAATATTTTCGATTCTCGAGTACGGTCTGATATGCTGCATCGATCTTTTCTGGCGGAATATCAGATTGAATATTATGAACAGGAACCCACACAAAGCCACCGCCTGGAGCCATGATTTCAATCACTTCTTTCACATGATCCTTTATTCCTTCAACACTGGCATTGGGCAGCACTTTTTGTGTATCCACACCACCGCCCCAGAAACTGAGTACATCACCAAAATCTTTTTTAAGCCTCTTCAACTCCATGTTCTTTGCAGTAACCTGCACTGGATTAAGAGCCTGAACGCCCACTTCGATCAGGTCTGGAATAAGGTCATAAACAGACCCGCATGAATGCAGGAAGATCTTTGCGTCAGTTTTTGATCGAATAAATTTGAACAATTCAGCGTGGCGGGGTTTGATCCATTGACGGTACATCTCAGGTGATATCCATGGGCCGATTTGCGTTCCCAGGTCATCTCCCTGGCAAACCACATCCACATAATCCCCCACTTCATCCAGGTAAACATCCCAAAAACCGATTGTGTTTTCGAGATTCTTATCTAACAAAGCATTTGCAAAATCTGGATCAATATACATATCCATCAAAAACTTGGTGTAGGAACGCATATTGCCGCTCATTTCAAATGGCCCCATTGCGATGTGTCCAACTGTTATGCAATAATCCGTGTTTTCGTGCAAATCCTTTGCCTGCTCACGCAGCCCGTTTCGCCGCTCCGGGATGAAGGGGTCAGCATATATTGCATCAGGGAGGTCGGCAAGGGTTTTATCAGCCAGCGGATGCTGGACCATATCATAATAATATTTCGTTTGGCGCCACCGGATCTTATACTCATCAATGAAGCCATCTGGCAATTCTTCGATCTGTGGCTGGTATGCCGTTGATGGCCGAACTGCTTTGAAATCGATCTGATAGCGCGCCATCAGGTCTTCAGCCGGAAAAATAGAATCCATCATGCGGTTGATCACGAATGGTTCCGGATCAGGCGGCATATCAAGATATTGCCGTAAATTGATGTATGCAATCCGGCAAAGTGAGGTGTTTTCAGTGGACCCCATATCAATAGGGATCATATCTGGTTCCTGATGGTTTAATGCTGCACGTACCCTTTCCCTTGAATTCATGCTTTCTCCATAATGAAATTTAATGATCTTTTCTTAAATTATAACTAAACCTGATGAATTATCCTCGGATGTTCACACTTAATATATAATTATGCGCGAACCTATCTTTCTCTGAAAACTATTTATGGCAAAAAGACCGAACCTGATCGGATTTGGATCCGTTGCAGTCGATGATTTATTGTTCTTGCCATTCTTTCCAGAGCCCGACTCCAAGCTCCAGGTTGAAAAGCATCTCCGTTTAGGTGGCGGTCTTGCCGGCACCGCCCTTGTCGCAGCTGCGCGTCTTGGTGCAATTTCCGCGTATTTTGGGGTGTTTGGCCACAATGATCTATCAGATTTCACTCTCGATGCTTTTCAAGCGGAAGGAGTACAGACACATTTATGTTTGCGCGAAGCAGATGCGAAACCACTGCACTCTACTATATTAGTAGACCAATCCAGCGGCAGGCGAACTATTCTTTTTTCCGTCGATGGTTTCCGTTCACCACCAGAAGGTGAAATTTCAGCAGAAGTATTTGATGAATGTCAGATGATCTTCATCGATACATTTTCACTGGCTATTATTGATCATGTGTGTTCGCTCGCAAAATCTCTTCAAATACCAATTTTAGCGGATATCGAGGACACAACAATACTAGATCATCTCGATGCGCTAAATAAAATTGATCACCTGATTCTGAACATCCAGATGGCACGTGACGTGACTGGTAAAAAAGAGCCAGCAGAAGTGCTGGAAGCTTTGGAGACACCGATAAGAACTGCCAGCGTTATCACTGCAGGGGCAGAAGGATGCTGGTATAAGGAGCTGCACAAACCTGTGTATTACATGCCTGCATATCCAGTTGACGCGATCGACACAACCGGCTGTGGGGACGTTTTTCATGGCGCGTATGCTGCCGCTATCCTACGCACCTGTAATATCCCAAACGCAGTAAAGCAGGCTTCTGCAGCTGCTGCCATTAAAGCTACCAGGGCAGGAGGACGCGCGGGGATTCCCAATCTGGAGCAGTTGGAGCAATTCATTGCCGCACACAACCATCTCACACCTGTGGAGAGCGTATAATGCCATTTACGATGGGGTTGGATATCGGCACAACAACGATCAAAGCCATCGTATTCGATACTGATCAAGGCATAATAGCATCTTCCGCTAAAAGTCCTACGCCTCTTTCACATCCAAACCCAGGATGGTCTCAACATGATCCGGAAATCCTCTGGCAGACTATCGCCGACCTTATCGGCCAGGCTGGATCTGGATACACGATCGACGCGATCAGCATTAGCAGCTTTGCTGAAGCGGGACTGCCATTGGATGATAAGATGCAACCGTTATATCCAATTATCGCGTGGTATGACACCAGATCAGCTCTCCAATTGAATGAGTTATTAAACCAGATAACCGAAGAAGAAATATTCTCGATCACTGGTCAAAAACCGGGATATTCATTCGCGTTGCTGAAAGTTTTATGGCTGCGGGCAAATCTCCCATCAATATTAAATCGTTTGGCGAAGTGGGTTTCGGTGCCAGACTATATCCATTTTCAATTGTGCGGAAGTTTAGCAACAGACTATACACAAGCCTCTCGTACGCTCTTCTTTGATCAAACCACAAAAGAATGGTCTGAACGCATGGTCGTGTTGGCAGGTCTTTCTGCAGAAATGCTTCCGCAGGCTCTATGCTCCGGGTCAGTAGTCGGAACTGTATCGAAAACAGCCGCGTATAGAACAGGCCTGAGCGAAAATACACTTTGCGTTCTCGGCGGTCATGATCATTTATGCGGTGCCTACGCCAGCGGAGGCCTTTCAAATAATGAATTGATCGATTCCATGGGGACTTCGCAGGCACTAATCATGATCACTGATCACTTTCTTCCTGCTACAGAATTACTGCGTGAAGGCTATGTTCAATACCCCTATGTCATACCGGACACTTGCCTGATCAAAGGTGGATTGAAAGCCGCAGGTAAAGCTCTCACCTGGGGTAAGGACATTTTTCAGGCATCCTCGCAGGGTTTAGGAACAGCTATGCTGGATACATATTCCCGCAACCTCCCATATTGGCTGCCTTTTTTCCAGGGATCTGGCACCCCCGGGCGTGAACCAGATGCCCGCGCTACTCTGCTTGGTCTCGATGCAAATCATTCAGGCGAAGAGATCTTCCTCGCGCTGTTGGAAGGTTTCGCTTTTTGGTTACGCTCCAACTATGAACATATGATACAGATCAGCGGTGCAAATCCCAAACAGATTATCGCGATAGGCGGGGCTAATCAAAATGAGATATTGCAAAAGCTAAAAGCTTCCGCGCTGGGATTACCTCTCACGGTACCTTCAATTCCTGAAGCATCTGCGGTTGGCGCGGCACTTCTGGCAGCTGTGGGATGCGGTATTGTTAATGATTACCGGGATGCTCCGGAATTAAATAAATACCCATCGCACATTGTGCATCCAGATCCAGCTATCGGTGAAATACTTACAGAACGCTACAATTCCTGCTATCTTTTGGTACGCGAATTGCTTGGCAGTAGCAACAAATAACAATCAAGGAGAATAAGTATGAAAAAAATCAGTGTTGGAAAAATAAGAGGATTGAGTGAATTGACAGACCTTGAAGGTTTTTTGACGGTATTAGCGTTAGACCAGCGCGGATCGTTGATCAAAGCCCTCGGTTTAGATGAAGCCTCGCCTAATATTTATACACAGGTGCGAGATTTTAAAATGGAAACAACCAAACAACTGTTACCTGCGTGCAGTGCTGTGCTCTTAGACCCCGAGTTTAGCGCCGCAGAGGCGATTCATCAAGGTCTAATTGGTCAAAAGGGCCTGATTGTCGCGACGGAAGAAACAGGATATGTTGATAATCCCGACGGCCGTGTGAACCAGGTTGTAAATGGGTGGTCTTTGGAAAAAGCCAAACGCATGGGGGCTTCAGCCGCCAAGCTGCTGGTTTATTACAATCCGCGCAATCCTTCCGCTGCAGAAACCCAGCGGGAATTCGTGCGCTGTTTGAGTGATCTGGCTGATGATCTGGACCTCCCGCTGCTCGTTGAGCCAATGAGTTACTCAATAGATCCTGAAACACCAAAGAATTCAGGGAAATTTGCAGCCATGCGACCCGAGATAGTGTTAGAAACAGTGAAAGATCTTGGGCAGCTTGGGATTGACTTACTGAAACTTGAATTTCCGATAGATGTCACTTTTGAAACAGATAAAAAAGTATGGCAAGCAGCGTGCGAAAAGATCACAGAAAATGCAGTTGTGCCCTGGGTGCTTCTTTCTGCCGGTGTTGATTATGAAGTCTTCCGTGATCAATTAGAAATTGCCTGTAAAGCCGGCGCATCCGGGTTTGTCGCTGGACGGGCAATCTGGAAAGAAGCGACTTCCTTGGACGGAATGGAGCGATCACAATTCTTACAGAATGTGGGAATAAAACGGGCGGAAGAACTGGTTGCTGTCGTTCATCAACACAGCACCTGCCCATGGCGCTTGAAGATGACCGAGCAATTTGAAATCGTCGAAGAAAACTGGCTTTCAAATTATAAAGATTTCTAGATCAAAGGAGCAAACATGCATTACCAATTAAAAGATCACTTTTGTGCAACCTATTATGTAGAATCAGATTTACCTTTGAGAAAAGTCGCGGAAACAATTGCCGACATTGAGAGTACCGGCCCCTGGTTGGGAACTGGTGAACCAACAGAATTGTATTTACAGTGCCGGGCTGAAGTGGCGGATGTACGCGAGACCTCCCCGGGCAAAGGGGAGTTTGATATTTTCTTCCCAACCGCAAACCTGAATATGGAAACCGCGGCTTTCCCTTCCCTCTGGTTAACGATGATCGGGGGCGGAACGCACGCATTGTCGGCTTATGAAAAATCCCGCTTGCTCGATTTCCAGCTACCACAATCTGTACTTGATAAGATGCCTGGACCAGGTTTCGGGCCCGTCGGAATTCGGGAGTTTCTGAATGCAACGGAGGATGAGTTGCTGATTGGTACGATTGTGAAACCCACAGCTGGCCTAACGGCTGCTGAAGTGGCGGATATATGTCATAAGGCAGCTCTGGGTGGTGTCCGCTTCATCAAGGACGATGAAAAAATGATGAACACGCCATATTGCCCCCTGGAAGATCGAGTCCGGTTGGTGGTTGATGGTTTGAAAAAAGCGGAGGATGTAACCGGCCAGCGCGTACTCTATACCCCACACATCACCAGCCAGCCAGAATACTTATTAAAGAATGCCGAAATTGCCCTGAAGAATGGTGCGGGTGGCCTGATGGTCAACTTCTTTGCCGCCGGATTCAACAGCCTGCAAACTCTCCGGACTCAAATTGATCTCAATGTGCCTATCTATGCCCATTGCGGAGGCAAAGAAGCGCTTGGCCGTGCGCCTGGTCAGGGTGTTGATCCTGTCGCAATTGTTCGATTTGTCAGACTTCTTGGCGGTGACGTTTTCCGCCAAAGCACAATTGGCGGATACCTGGTTGGCGCTTCGCCAGAAGAGGGTAAGACATTATTCAAAGTGATGAGCGAACCGATGGGTAATCTCAAACCGATGATCCCGGCAGTCTCTGGAGGGTTAAACCCATCAACTTTGATCCCAAACCTTGAAGTTTTCGGAACAAATGCGCTGATGCTGGCGGGCACAGGGATCACCTTACATCCGATGGGCATCAGCGCCGGGACAACCGCCATGTATCAGGCTGCTGATGCATTCCGGAAGGGTGTGTCACTGCAAGAATATGCAAAAGACCATCAAGAGCTAGCCTATATGCTCAAATAGAAACTAATCATCTTGTTAAAAATAAAAGCTGCGGAAAACGTACATCCGCAGCTTTTTTTTTTAATGAAATTGCAAGTCAGGTCTAACCAAAAATATATTTCCGGAACAGCGCCATATTCTTGACCGCATTTCCTTCTTTGAGAAGCCCACCAAGCTGATCCATACCGATCTTATCTATTAGGCCATCAAAAGCCATCATCCAGCGCACAGACTCTCCTATGGTTTCAATCGGATCTGTGCGATAGGGGAATAGATCGAGGGACTTCCAGCCAGAATAATTCGTTTTACGAAGATAGTAAAACATTTCCAGGTAAGCCAGGAAATGGACTGAAGCAAACATCATATCCGCGTCCGAATCAGCATAATTATCGTTGAGGTGCAAATGAAACAGCTTGTTTCCCGCTCCCTGCGCCAGCGCAACAGCCTCGCCCAGGTTTTCATGTGCATACAACATATGACCAACATCAATATTCACCCCCAGGTTCTCGCGGTCGACATCTTTAATCAGCAATAGTGATTTTGCAACCGTTGAGATAAATGAATACGATCGAGGCTCGTAGGGTTTGGGTTCCAGACCAAGCTTGATCTCAGGGTTA
Source organism: uncultured Pelolinea sp. (assembly GCA_964612815.1). GTDB lineage: Bacteria > Chloroflexota > Anaerolineae > Anaerolineales > Anaerolineaceae > Pelolinea. The sequence continues at coordinate 326,825 of CAZTCV010000002.1, forward strand.
TGATCGGCTGCCTTTTTCAAATTCTCTACCCACCATCCATACATGGCAGTGTAGTCTTCTTCAAAATAATAGTCATACCCATCCTGCCCGGGCCAGATATTGATAAAAGGAGCGCCAGCGTTCGCGGCCAGATCAACCGCGCTTTTGACAATATCCAACGCTTTTTCCCTAACTTTGGCATCAGATGCGCCTAGAGTCCCTTTTAGGAATTCAGATCCACTCCACAGGTTGGGTGCAATACCGATCAATGCTAAGCCGTTAGCATCTAAAGCAGACTTCACATCCTTCCAGTTCTTCTCATTGATCCCAACGCATGAAGAAGCGTCAGATTCATCCATGTTCATTTCCACACCCTGGACCAAGCCTTGTTTGGCAGCTGTTTCGATCAAGTTTAGTACCAGCTGGTTATGACCGGTAGTATCATACGAAGGGTTAAATCTATCAGATGGGTAATTATAATTATGTAGAATTACAGCATATTTTTCTTTACTCATTTTTTCTCCTTCCTATCCGTATAACCTCCGCATGATGATTTAGCGCGGAGTTTTTTTAATATCATCACTAATTAGTTTTATTTTCCAGAATCGGATCATCATGTACGACTTTGGGTTTATAGCGGAATTTCTGAGCTTCGATCAGAAGCGCAAGCAGGATGATAAAGCCTCGGACTCCCTGCACCCAGAAAGGATTTACGTCCATCAGATTCAACGCGTTATTGATGATGGAAAGCAGCATCACGCCTGCAAAGGCGCCTCCAACACTTCCCAAACCGCCTTTCAAACTGACCCCGCCGATCACAGAGGCAGCGACGGTTTCCAGCGTCATTCCTTCGCCCAATGACGAGATGGAAGTTTCCAGACGGCCCAGCAGCATCCAGCCCGCAAACGCCGCCAAAAAGCCACTGATGATATATGCGCGTGTGATCGTCTTTTTCGGATCAAATCCGGATGCGCGCGCCGCATCGATATTTGCGCCTACCGCCCGCAGATCTCTTCCAAACTTGGACTGGTTCAGCAAATAGTTGACGATGATATACATCAACAATGTGACCCCAACAGAGATAGGGAATCCGTTAATCCGGGTTCCACCCAGCCAGTTAAAAAGTTTCGGCGATCCAGTCATGATCTGACCTTCGCTGATGATCAAGGCAATTCCGCGCAGAACGAGCTGCATGGCAAGCGTAACAATAAACCCATTCATTTTCAATCTGGTGATCAGGGTTCCAACCAGCAACCCCGAAAGAATACCAACCAACAGGATGATCGGAATTACGATAAAGGGATGAAGCATTAGACCAGACGCCTGCGCGCCGCCAGCATCAGTCCGCGGGGTCGCCATCAGCCACATTGCAAATATGGTGGTGAGAGAAATGATCCCTTCTGCTGATAGGTCAAAATTACCCGTTAGCAAAACGATGGTTTGTCCGATGACAAGCACCCCTAACACACTGGCATGCAATAAGATATTAATGAAATTGGAAACAGTGAAAAACAGGTTGGTCATCTGGATAGCAAAGAATGCAAACACAGCAACAACGATAATCCAGATGAAATTATCCAGGATCAATTTGATCCAATCGATGTTCATTTTTGTTTTATTCATTTTTTTCGGTCTCTCCTTCGATCGCGGCAAGAATATTTTCTGGAGTTGTGTTCTTATCATTCTTTTTGAACTCTTCCGTGATTCGGCCATTATTCATCACCAGAATACGGTCGCATACACCGATCATCTCACGGATTTCCGAAGAAATGATGATAGTTGCGACACCTTGCGCGGCCATCTCATCAACAATCCGGAAGATATCCATTTTTGCACGTACATCAACACCCTGTGTCGGTTCATGTAATATTAGGACATTCGGCCTGGTGGAAGCCAATTTGGCGAAGACGACTTTTTGCTGATTACCGCCACTCAATAGGCGCACAGGTTGGTCCTGTCCGGGAGTAACAATCTCCAATCCTTCAATATATTCTTGAACGATCTTTTTTTCTTCAGATCGGTTTACAAGGTTGATCAGCCGCACCAACCGGTCAAGAATAGGATATGTGACATTCTCTTTCAACGGTCTGACGCCGACCAAACCATAGCGATACCTATCCTGTGGAAGATAAGCTAACCCTTGATTGAAAGAATCATTTGGCCGCTTAGCAGTGAATTCCTCGCCGTGTACCTTAACCGTACCAATGCCGCGGTATTCAAGTCCAAATAATCCTTTACCTAATTGCTCAGCACCGCATCCCTGCAACCCGGTTAAACCCACAATCTCGCCTTTTCTGATTTCCATATTGATATCTTCATAATATCCGCGCCGCGCGAGATTTTCCAAAACAAACACAACCTCATCTGTACAGGTAGAATCGCGTGAATATTCTGCGACATCCTCACCGACCATCATCATGATCAGTTCTGCAACATTAATATCCGTGACATTTTCCGTACCTACCAATTTTCCATCTCGAACAACAGTTACCCGGTCACAAATTTCAAATACTTCTTCCAGGTGGTGAGAAATATAGATAAAAGATGCTCCTGTTTTCTTGAGAGATTTGACAAATGAAAATAAACGATTGATGTCGGAGCGGGAAAGTGAAGCCGTGGGCTCATCTAATATGATCAACTTTGCATCCCCAAATAATGCTTTAGAAATAGCAAGCATCGTCTGTTCAGCCACACCCAACCCTTCCACGCGTTTGGTCACGTCCAAATGCAGGTCAAGCTTTTCCAGCCGTTCTTTGGCTTCCTGATTAGTCTTTTTCCAGTCTACCAGACCAATTTTGTTCTTTGGTAATTTTCCAGCGAGAATATTTTCAGCCACTGTTAGGCTGTTCATCATCGCTACATGCTGGGGAACAAAAGCAATACCGGCCTGGATCGCTTCCTGTGGATTCATCGACTGATAGGTTTCTCCAGCAATCGTGATCGTGCCTTCATTGGGTTGTTCTAAGCCCATTAAAATTGCCATTAGCGTAGATTTTCCTGCCCCATTTTTACCGACCACGCCATGGATCTCGCCCGTTTTTACGGTCAAATCAACTCTACGAAGCGCTTGCACGCCGGGAAAAGCCTTGCTGATTTCCCGCATCTCCAAAATTGCAGTTTCATTTGTTTCATTTCTATTCATCTTTTCACCATATTTAGTTTACGATAATATTGGTATCTGCCATGCCGATCTCAGATTGAGATAGGGATTCAGCCAGCGCGCGTTTACGCATGCGCTGCACGCGAACCGCATCCAAACCGACAGCGAAAAGGAGTAACAACCCGCGGCTGGTCTCGATCCAGAAAGGAGAAACTTTCATGATCGGCAAGCCTACATCAAGGATTGACCAGAGGAATAAACCGCCCATCGCCCCTAACATATTGCCGCGGCCGCCAAACAAACTGATTCCGCCAACTACGGCAGCAGCTTGAACCGGGAAGATAAGCCCTGCCCCCACACGTGGTGTCGCAGAATCCAGACGTCCTGCTGCTAGTAAACCGGCAATCGCCATACAGAAACCGCTGATTAAGTAAACCTGCCGCGTGACCTTATCCGCATTAATACCGGCGTCTTTCGCGGCCGTGATATTCGAGCCAATCGCGTACATGTTCCGCCCAAACTGGGTATAGCGTGTGACAATATGCGCCACAATAAATGCAAGCACAATGAAAACGGTTGACACAGGCACAGCCAGGAATCCTTTTTCTTGTGGAATCTTGATCAAAGAACCCGCGCCTAACCATTTGAAACTTTCCGGAAAGAATGCTGCTGTCGCTCCGGGTGAAATAATATAAACCAGGCCACGCAGTATCATCAGCATGGCAATTGTGACGATCAGGTTGTTCATACGTAATCGAGTGATCAGGTTACCGTTGATCCATCCAATCGCCAATCCCACTGCTAACATTGCGGCAATTGCCACAGCTGGAGATACTTCTAAACCGAGCCCACCATTTTCCACTGTTGCCAATAACAATCCACCCACCATCGCTGTCAGCCCCAGGCCGGATTCTGATGAAAGATCGAAGTTCGCTGTGATCATCGCGAATGCCTGCCCGATCACCAGCATACCCAATGCCGCAGTTCGGGAGAGAATGTTGACCAGATTATATGGGGTCCTGAATCCCTCGGAAAAAGCGGAGAAAAAGATGAGACTTGCTAAAACGAGTATCCAGATCAGGTTGTCAAAAAGAAAATAAATGATTTTATTGATTTTACTCTTCACGGAACACCTCATTATGAAAAGATATTATTCCACATTCAGTGAATGAGCCGTAGGGTCTACGGCTCATTCATTATATATTCAGCTTGCTAATTTAGCAATTTTTAGTTGTTGCCCCACAATGCAGGATTGTCAGCATTTTCGGGGGTAACTTTGGTGGTGGACAGATTCAGCATGAAGCCGACATCAGATTTTACAATAGTTGCGGGTGACCAGAGTGCGCCATCCTGTTCCACGGTGCCTTCTTCGATTGCTTCGCCTTTGAAGACCATTTCCATCCATTTGGTGATGATACCAAAGTCAGGAATCGGCTGGCTGGAAGCCTGGTCGGAATAGCCGTCTTTGATCGCCTGGATTGCTTCTGCGCATCCATCAACGCCGGTCAGGAAGATGTGGCCTTCCTCTTCGCGGGTGAATTTCTTGCCTAGCTGCTCGAGAGCAGCCAGCACAACGGTGGTGCCAACGCAGTCTGAGTGCATGTAAATGCCATCAACATCCTGTGAACCTACGACATCAGTGGTGGCTGAAGCAAAATTGTCTGCCTTCCACTCAGTTGGTTTGGAGATGACGGTGATGTTGGGGTAGTCGGCCATGTAGTCATTGAAGCCGCCGCCACGCAACTGGGCAACATTCTGTCCCAGATCACCCTGCAGCTCGAGTACGGTGCCCTTCGGCTCGCCGTATTTCTCAGTCAGCAGTCTCACCATTTCTTCAGCAGCCTGCTTGCCTGCCAGATAGTTATCTGACTGGACAACCATGTCGATCTCGCAGCCAATTGGTGCGCGGTCAATGGTGAAGAACGGAATGCCGGCATCTTTTGCCTTGGCAACGGAAGCGCAAATAGCCTGGCTGTCAACAGGAACGGTCACGATCGCATCCACACCCTGGGCGATGAAGTTTTCCATCTGGTTTGCCTGGGTTTCTGCATCCTGGTCGGCGTTCACATCAACAACTTCCCAACCTTTATCTGCCGCATAGTCCAAAAGACCCTGGCGGATCTGGCCCTGGCCGCCTGATAATTCAGGAGCACCGTAACCAATCGTGTAGGTCATGACTTCTTCTGCTGCGGGTGCTTCTGCTGCGGGTGCTTCTGCTGCAGGTGCTTCTGCTGCGGGTGCTGCTGGCGCGCATGCTGCCAGAATCAGCGCAAACACTGCCAACAATGAAATTAAAATACTGTACTTTTTCATTATCTTCAATCTCCTATTTCTATTTTTTTAATTTAACGATAGTCTTGCTTGGTGAACCAATCTTCTTTTGATCTCTCCGAAAAATCCTCCTTTCATTTACCTGTTTCTTGATTAGGGATAATTATGGATTTCAAATAATTGACTTCCAAAGCATCAGTGTCTGATCTATTATGCACACGCTACTTTCAATAATATAGATAAATTTCTCATTTGTCAATAACAAATGTTAGCTTCAGTAAGTGAAATATTGTTCATTTATGATTTTATGCTCATATTAATCTTAACCGTAATTTCTCGCATGTCAAGTACCGCTGCACGGATTTACCTTAAAAATTTTCCAATAAGTTTTGCGCCAGCATTTCATCGATGATTAACACTGAATAAATCCCGGTCTTTATTGAGGATAAAACTGCCTGGGTCTTCTCAATGCCGCCTGCCACCGCAACCACGGTTTTGACATTCCTGAGTTGATCCAGATCAATAGAAATCATGCGATCATAAAATTCCGCATCGATCAGATTGCCATTCAAATCAAAGTATCGGCCGCATACATCGCCAACCGCACCATTATCCTGCATATGCTGCATATATCGCTCTCCTACATATACAATGGACCCTTCCTGCGGAGGGATAGCGCCAATGCCAATCACAGAAACTGTTAATCGCTCCCACCGCTGTACAACTTCTCTAATCGAAGTATCCTTGATGAGATCATCACGCAACTTCTGTGATCCTACGATCATCGGTGCTAACAAGAAATATGGCGTGCCGCCGATCGCTGATGTGGTTTGCAGCACGATTTGATTGATCTGGGAATAATTTCCAGTGTAATCACGCTCACCCATCAAAGGCACTACTTCAACCTTTTTTGGCGCTGATGGAGCCAGGAGGCTCGCTAAACGTGTGATCGTTCTTCCCCAGGCTAAGCCCAGCACATCACCATCACAAAGGATCTTTTCAAGATAATTTGCCGCTTCTGATGCGATCGCCCGCATAGTCAGCTCCCGGTATTGATGGATGCCAGGAACAACGTGCACATGGTCGAGGCGGGTGTGTTTCTTGATCTCAAGCGCCATATTCTCACAATTATCGGCCGGGTTTACCACCTCGATCCGCACAATCCCAAACTCACGAGCCTGGCGCAAATACTGTGCGATCGATGAACGCGAGATTTTTAGTTTATCCGCAATTTCCTGCTGGGATAATTCTTCATCATAATACATGCGCGCCACCTGAACGATCATCGCGGTATTATCTGTTGAAGTAATTTTTGGTTGAACCATCAAAACTCCAAAATCCCTTTCTTTAGGAATACATTCGCGGCAGCGCCCATCAGGGCGGAATTATCAAATGATTCGCGAACAATTTTCAAATCTCTTTTTGCTTCTTCGGTCATCAAAAATCCGCGCACGCGCTTGTCAACACGGTGCAGAAAATCAGGCGCGCCATTCCACACCCCCCCTCCCAAAATGATCATGTCCAAATCCAGCAGATTGACCATTGATGAAAGGGAAATCCCAAGCTTCCTTATTACTTCATCAAATATCTCTTGAGATGCGCCATCACCATCATTTGCCGCCTGGAATACCATCCGTGTAGTTACCGGCGATTGTTGGTCTTTTTGAAAGCGAACGAGGACATCGCTTTTTCCCTGGTCTGCTGCGCGCTGGCCCTGGCTTGCGATGGCAGGCCCAGCCACATAGCTTTCAAAGCAGCCTTTCTGCCCGCACCCGCAAGGATCACCATGAATTTCATCGTAAATTCCATGCCCAAGATTGCCAGCGAAGCCGTGGGTGCCACCATAGATCTGTCCGTTCAGGAAAAGATAACCTCCGTATCCAGTCCCGAGCGTCATCCACGCGACATGTTTCAATCCAACACCTTTTCCCCACAACATCTCCGCGATCAGCGCCATCCGAACATCTGTCGCAGAAAAGACAGGTACGCCGAATCTCTCCGCTGCCATTTTCCCGAATGGAACATTACGCCAATATAAATTGGCAACAAGAACCGCTTCGCCGCTTTCTTCATCAATATTTCCGCAAACGCTTAGACCAACCCCGAGAAAACTTGAACGGCCTTTTTTAGCCATTTCAACAAACGGTGTGAGCAAATCGAGAATTCGTCCCGCATCCGCGCTGCCATCTGATCGAAAAGGAACCATGATCCTTTCGGAGGGCGAAAGATACTCACCATGCTGGTTGATCAGGGCGATATCCATTTTCGTTCCGCCGATATCTACCGCTAATGCATGAAAGGATTTTTCCTGGCTCATGGTTCCTCTCACATCTTCTTACAGAAAATGAACATTATTATCGCTGCTCATTCTTTCTAAATACCGGTTCTCCATTTTCCTCAAATACACGCTGTTCAAACCCTTTTTCAATCACTGGTTCGTATTCATGCCCGGCAGCAAGATGATACGAGGCAACAAAAACCAATGGTTCAGCGCCAGTATTAACCACACGATGCGCCCACATAGGCGGTATATGACTGATGGTACCCCTGGTCCATCGCTCTGCCTGGAATTCACCATCTCTGGTTTCCATCAGCAAATAACCCTCACCTTTCACGCAAAAATAGATCTCCGGCTGATCATGCGCCTCATGAAAGTGGCCCTTGGTCATGTAATATTCCCCGCCGATCGTGCCGGATTGAATGCGTGTAACCCCAAGCGCCATATCCGATGCGCTAGTGGTGAACCCATAATAAAAAATCTCATAAACTAAAGGATCACCATTATTAATCAGGGATTCTGCCGCCATTTGATCAGCAAACATCATCGCCAGGTCGCTGACCTTCCGGTCAGCTTTGCTTTGCACCGGTGAAAATTCACCTTGCTCAAAGTCAAACTGCACACTGATGGGATAATCTTCTTTATTAAGCATCATTTTTCCTCAATTTAATTTATCTTTCTGATTTCAACATCAGGCAAAATACGGCCTGCATCTTCCATCAATACATCACCTGTTCTCTCCGTTAGAACTGCAGCAGCACTAACAGCGCTGGCAAAGCGCATCGCTTTTTCCCAGGTGTCACCAGCATGAAGTCTAACTGCCAGGGCTGAGGAAACAGCGTCGCCAGCACCAGCAGCGTTGAGCGGCTTTTGGAGCGGCGCTTTTGCCAGATAAGTGCCTTCTTCAGTCACCGCAAGGATCCCTTCCTTGGACATTGTGATCACCAGATTTTGAATATCTTGTTCAGCGTGGAATGATTCCGCTTCGACAACCAAATCTTCAAGATTTTCTGATTTCTTATTAAATGTCCAGCGGAATTCCTCCCAATTCATTTTGACGATATCGGGTTTAGCCTGGATGGCTTCACGCATTACTTCATTTTGCGCGTCAACAAGCGTTGGGAGGCCTTTCTCTTTGGTCAGTTTTATCAGGTGATTATAAAAACCCGGATCCATCGATTTTGGAACAGAGCCGGCAAAAATGACTGATTCTGCTTGCTCTATCAGCGATGAAAACTGATCAGTAAAAAGCTGTGCCTGCTCTGCGCTCACATCCATCCGGCCAGCAATCACATGACTGTGAATTTTGGTTTTTTTATCAGCGATCACATGCGCCACACGTGTAGTGCCACCCACCCATATCGGAACAACGCTGATTCCATATCCTTCAACCAAATCAATCAATTCCCGGCCAACCGAGCCAGCAAAAAAACCAATTGATTTGGTTTCAACACCAAGATGACTGAGTACTACAGCAGAATTTAACCCTTTGCCGCCGACGCAATTCACGATCCGGTCAGTACGCATGGGCGTTCCCGCTACCCATTCATCAATGAAGAGGATTTTGTCTAAAGCAGTATTCGGACAAACTGATAGGAACATGGAAAAAGTATGCCTAATCGAATAGTTTTTGCGCGAGAACCACCATCGCGTTATTATTCACACGTTCGAGAATATCCAACGCGGTCATCAGGTCTTTGCTGGCGATGATAATCCCGTGCTGCGGCATGAGCACAACGCCCGCCTTGGCTTTCATTGAATCTTCATTTTTCTTTAGTACTTTCACGATTTTGTCAGCCTGATCCTGAGAATAGGGTTCAGCATCTTCATGATATTCCAATTCGCCCAATTTCTCTGAAGCACGCATGAGCGGGGGGATCGGATTCGATTGGGCTACAAATGCATTGACATATTTCGGATGCGCGTGAACCACTGCCCCAATATAAGGAAATGCCTTGTAAATGGATAAGTGCGAAAAACCCTCCCGTGAAAACCTGGGGTGTTTTTTAAGTGAATCCATATCATGGAAAGACCCGATCACCACGTCTTCGGCTCCAATTTGCCAGTGATACTCTGTTCCAGCGAGCGTGGGAGTCATGAAAATATCATCACCAACCTTAATGCTGATATTACCGCCAGCCGCATCTGTCAATTCCTTATCAAAGAAATATTTCGCAGCATAGGCGATCAGCTCTGATGGTGTCAATCTTTCTGGTAATGATTTCATCTGGAAAATCTCCTCATTATTTATTATATTAAAATTCTAAATGAAAAATAACATTTGTCAATAACATTTGTAATATTACCTTCAAGGTTATCGCATCATGATATCCGGCACGGTGATCGCGCCAAAAGATGTTGTTAATAAAAGACCCGGCCATGAAGAATGGCAAAAAGATGAGATCTCCAGCCCTTCTTCGGTGAGCAGGCTCAGCTCACCAGTTTTTGTGCCAGTAACCGTGATGAACCATTCGTAGGGCTGGTTAACCTGGACGACCTTATCAGTTAAAGAGCGAGCGCCATCTGCTATCACATACCCGGTTGGCCCGCCTTGAAAATGATTCTTCCATTCTCCTTCAAATCCCATTTCAGCGTACCATTTTTTCTGATTTTCAAGGATGTCGGAGAATTTCATTCCGGGTTTGATGGTCTGGAAGATCTGCGCTTCCACTTTCGCAGCACAATGATAGACTTTTTCCACCTTCTCAGGCAGCTTGCCAAAATGGACAAAACGCGTGAGGTTGCAATGCAAACCCCATTTGCGTGCAACAGAATGCAGCATCAGATATTTCTGCAGCGGTTTCTCTGTCGCTATAGGATGGCGATATCGGAAACAGCGCTCATCAGAGCCGACAATGATTCCATCAATTTCAAGCCCATTGATGGTGTGTAAATTCCATAATTTTGCTTCAATATCCTTCTCAGTCATTCCGGGATAAACCGACCTTGCGAGAGACGAAAAAATGTCGTCCGTAACGGTTGCCAGCCAGCGTGTTCGCGCAACTTCAAGATCCGTCATTGGGTAGTGTAAATCCACCAGGCCCATATACACATCCGTGGTTCCCGGAAACACAGTATCAGACCCAACATTGCCACCCACCAGCTCAACCGCGCGGCTGCGAATGTCCCCCTGATACCAGTACATACTGACCAGTTCATACTCCTGGCCGCTCACCTGCTCTTCCATCAAGCGGTCAGCGTCCATGCTATGTGCGACAATATATTGCTGATCCTTCGTGATGACCGCACAACCAAACCCAAGATTTGTTGGAAGGGTCACATGGTTATCCCCTCCTCCGGTCAGCCAGGCGAAATGCTCCCTGGTCGTGATAACAACGCCATCCAGGCCATTCTGTTCCAGGAACGCCCTCACACGCGCTCTCTTGAAGGCCGCATCCTTTATCACAGTTTGCATGCTATCGATCATCTTCGACCTCCATTATGGTTTATTTCTACCCATCTGCGTATCAATTTTCTTTCGGATTTCTTCAGTTCCCAGTTTATCGACCAGCCCTGAAGTATATTCACAGAAAAACTCACCACCAGGCGCCAGTACCTTCACATTGCCCTTGTTCTTTTCTGCGCTGTAACCCTCCACCCCAGCAGTGCCTACTTCCATTCCCAACGCTTGTTGATTGGGTGTCCTGCAGATCCAACGGATGCCATGGTCAAGCTGCGCCGGTCTATGGCGCACATAATCAGCGCTGCCGTCCGGATGGATATGTAAGGCATGCGCCCAACCTTCATCATCCGCCTCATAATCGATCATAAACACGATTTCCGGGTCATATATATGATCTGGATGGGTTATATGGTGAACAGTGGGGTTTTTCACCAATATATTGACAAAATTGAGCAGGTCCTCTTTGGGCTGCATATGGCTGGGAAAATTCGCGCGAATTCTCACATGATCCGCGTCATAACGCGCACTATACACCAATTCTCCCATATCAACCGGATGAAAATTGATATGTGCCAGATACATATATTCCATTGGTGTCCGGTTGAGATTCTTAACCCGCAGCGTGAAATTAATCAACGATTCATTTTCATATAACCTTAATGTGGGGTTTGCAGTGTAGTGATTCCCAAAGGCTGCGGAATGTTCATAAACCCCGCCCAGGCCGATAAAGCTGCCGTTCTCATCACTGCCTGCTTCAAGATATGCGTGCTGGTATTTTGCATTCACCAATTCTCCGTGAATGGGATGATCATCATCAGGGCCGGGTGATCCCATTGCACCCATACCGCAATGAAATAAAAAACCTCCCATATTTGAAAGAAAATCCTGGGTATCTTTTGGCTCTTTTACCGCTGTTTCCATTTTGATACGCCGCCCATCAAATTGTGCATCCCACACCTGCTGTCCATGAAAGGGCAGCACAACAATCTCACCACGCTTATTGATGATGCGGACAGCGCACACGCCACTTGGATAACGGAATACAAGCGCTTTCATATTCGATGCAGACAAGAACTCTATCTCATGCTGTAAAAACAGATGCGGGAATAAATATATCTTATTCGTTTCTCTTGCCATCATGTTCCTCCATTGATCGATTTAAAAAGTGGGCTGATGTGATCATCAGCCCACGTGTACTTACACCTTTTATCCTTGATGGTTATAGACATCCCATCCCATGTAGTTCTCAAATGCTTCTACAATGATCTCCGCGGATTGGGCGTTGGTGAAAGCCGCATGATGCTCATAACCTGTCTTGCAGATATGCTTGAGCAATTTTTGCAAACCAGGCACTTCAACCACAGCACGGCTGCCAAATGTATCCAGCGGATCGTCCGTAATCCGTCCATCCCCGGCATAAGCATGGATCACCCCTGCCACATCATCAGTTGTGATCCGGGCGAAGCTCATCGGGCCTGCTGGAACACGTCCGTTGATCGCGCCATAGGTATTTTCTTCTCCCAAAGTAGTTGCCAGTATTTCCGCGTTGCGCATGGTGAAGTCAGGATAAAACGATTTTGCCCAGTTACCACAATGGAAGAAGATGCATTTATCCGTTTCCGCGGCATAGTTATTATTCCAATCCACCAGCGCGGCAGGTTTGCCAGTCGCCAGCGATAGCGCGTACATCGAGATCGCGCCAGTGATATCCACTTCACAGGCAGAGGGAATCAGTTTATTGCTCATCATGCTCATTAATGTGCACGGGTTGATCCCGAGATTAACCTGGATCGAATCCCAGCACTGCAGGGCAGTTGCATCAAGATCATGGTAAGCAATCCATTCATCCAGGGCCAGCCCAAACTTTGCCATTCGCAGCAATGGTTCTGCTGGAATACCTTCTGTAGGGATGTATTCTTTGATCTCCTGTAATTTGGCTAGAACGCCCTTATTGTCATCATCCATACGCCTTGCATTTCCAAAAAGCTCGGATAGATCGATTGTCTTCACGCTAATTCCATAATGCTGCAGCAGTTTTTCGCTGAAGCGCACTGTGTTAAAAGCATTTGGGCGCGCGCCAACAGCGCCAACTCGCATATTGCGCAAACCCTTTACAACCCGGCAAACACCGAGGAATTTTGTGAAGTCCTCTTTAAACAGGTCACATTTCGGATCTGTCGTATGTTCAGTGGTCAAAGTGTACTTAAATCCGTATTGGCGCAGGTTGTTGCAGACAGATATCTTGCCGCAAAATCCATCGCGCCGCCTTTCCAGCGGTAAATCAATTGGATCGTCCGGATATGCTTGCACCAAGATCGGCACCTCTAAACCGGACAGTTTCAAAGTATCAGCAATACCTTTTTCATCACTGAAATTCGGCATGCATACCAGCACTCCCTCGATCTCATCCCGGTGTTTTTTAAACAATTCCGCGCATTCTTTTGAGTGTTCCCAGGTTTCAACCGATCCATTCTTGGTCGCACTTTCCGGCAGCGCGATCATGTTCACGTCAAAAGATTTAAACAGATCATTGATATCCTTCCTTGCTTCCAGGACAAGTTCATCGGGGAAAAAATCCCGGTTTCCAAATAGAACTGCTAACGTTTGTTTCTTCATGCTTTCTCCTCTTTCTTATAATTGGTGGTTTATTTTTTTAACTGCTGGATACAGCTCTTGATATGTTTTATAGCGCTTCTCAAACAGCGCTTGATTTTCAGGGTCGGGATCATACACTTTTTCGATGACAAGATGCTGACTGATCGCATCTCTCGCATTCGCGAATACACCTGCTGCCACACCACCCAGCACCGCGGCGCCCATCCCTGCCGCTTCCGTCACTTTTGGGACAGCAACAGGTATTCCGGTAATATCTGCTTTGAGCTGCAGCCACAAGCTTGATTTTGCGCCGCCGCCAATCGCGCGTAACTCGTCAATGGTGATACCGCCATTCTTAAGGATATCCAAATTGACCCGCAATTCCAAAGTTAGACCTTCAATAATCGCTTTCGCCAGATCCTGCTTGGTGGTTCCAAAAGTCAAGCCAACGATAGCGCCTTTTGAGCGGGTATCAAAATAAGGCGTTCCGCTGCCAAAAAAATGAGGCAGGATCATGATCGGGGAAGGTTTTGTATCAGCTCCTTCCAGGATCAGGTCATATGCGTCGCGTTGGCTGTGCGCAGCTTGTGAGATCTCATGTTCGCAGAAGGTATCTCTGAACCATCGCAGCATGAAACCGCCGCTCTGGTTTAAAGTCATCACCACAAACAATCCGGGAAATGTGTGTTCGTAAACCGACATATTTGCCTGAAAAAGGGCTTCATTAAGCATTGGCGTCTCGATAGCGACCTCTACAACCTCTGCAGTACCGGTGGACACCATCGCTAATCCAGGCTCGATCAACCCGGCCCCAAGCGCGCCGCAGGCCTGGTCGTGTCCGCCAACACCAACAACGGGTTGGTTATTGAGTCCTAATTCTTGTGCCAGGGCAGCGCTCATCACGCCTGCCCTCGTTCCGGAAGGCGCTACTTTTGCTAACCGTCTTTTTTCTAGTCCCAGCGTTTCAAGGATCTCTTCAGACCAATCTTCTTTTCCAAGATCATAAAGCTGCGTTCTGGAAGCAAGGCACTTGCTAATGAACGCCTCTCCTGTCATCTTTCTGATGACGAAATCTTCATATAAAAGAAACTGGTGGGCTTTGTTCCATACGTCAGGTTCGTGCGCTTTAATCCACATTAATTTTGGCAATGTATTGCAGGTGTGCACCGGCATCCCGGTACGTTCAAAAAGGCTTTTCGCTCCAAATCTTTCTTTCAACTCCGCGTTTTGGGCATCAGTACGCGTGTCCATCCCAAGGATTGTGGCGCGTATTGCCCGCCCTTTTTCGTCTACTGCTGTAACAGCTTCACCCTGAACAGAAAACCCGATCGCTTTGATCGTATCCTGTGAATTTGTCTTCTCGACCCCCGCCTTGATACATTCCCTGGCCAATGACCAGACATTCTCAGCATCCTGCTCCGCCCAATCAGGATAAGGGATATCAACTGCATATTCTCGGCTCTCGCTCCCAAGCAGCTGTAACTCATCATCAAAGATGTGCGCCTTGCAACCGGTCGTCCCAATATCTAATCCGATTAAAGCCATATGCGTTCTCTCCTTATTATTTACCCATCAAGCGCATCAACAGCCTTGAGCAAGTCCTTTTCGGAGATGTCGCCAGACATCCAGCGGTTCTGCAGCTGCCATAAGGAATAAACAGTGGAAGGAATTATTTCGACATCATCCAAATGAATTGGTTCATCTATTTTGATCTCCCGAGTCACTTTTGCGCCGTTTGCTAATCCGATCGGTAGAAGGTTTTCCAATCTTGCACTTTCGTAGGTGTCGATCAGGCTGTAGTAAGAGACTCCGCCAATCTTATCCAATGTATCCCCGGGCATCAAATCTTTTTTCGCAACGGCGAATACTTCAGAAACGAGATGATCGAGAGGTTTCATGTTAGATTTTTTTCTGAGGGTAAGCATGGCGCACGTCAATGGAACCTCAATGCTGCAAAGGTGGAAAGGCCGGAAAAGCGTGTAATATGGCCCTCCTCCCATATCACGCAAGACCATCGCTTCTCTCAATCTGGGATGATCTGTATAAATGATCAGGAATACACCGGGAGCTACCCGCCCCACACCAAAATCGACCACACCCATTTTATTTAGAATCCCGCCATCCTTTTTCAGCCGGAATGTCTTGTCCAAATGATCACGGTCTGTGTCTGGCCCATGCATTCCGCGCACGTCCGGCACCAACCCTGTCGCGTTGGAAACTGCAGCCATTTCGATCATAGTTTTAGATCCATCCACAAACTCAACCAGCATATACGGGCTTAGTCCACGCCGTTCAGCTTCTTTAATGATTTTCGGATCATCTGGTAAAGAATACCGGTCGAGCGGATTGTTCTTTCCTTTTCCGGCCGCGACAATGGTGAATCCGAGCGCATCCGCAAAATCAAACAATTCTTTGCATGCGGCCGGTTCATCCCCGGCAGCAAGCGCATATAGCACGCCTTTTTGCTGGCTATACCAGTGCAGGATTGGCCCAACAGTAATATCAGACTCAACATTCATCATGGCAAGATCATGGCCTTTCCGTACAGCACGCAATGCTGCGCGTGCGCCAATCTCCGGCACGCCCGTCGCTTCTAGGACAACATCGATATTCTTGACATCAACCAGAGTTCGATAATCTTTTACCGCGACATATTTTCCTGCTGCAATCGCATTATCGGCTTCTGCTGCAGTATCAGCAACAACCACTTCGCCTTCAGTTTTTCCGATGATATATGCATTCTTTGCCCGCTCCAGATCCACATCTGCGGTAATCACCACGTCAATACCCGCCATCATGTTTACCGCAGCAACCACATCCGTCCCCATCTGGCCCGCGCCGATCATACCAATGCGAACTTTTTTCCCTTGTGCTTCAAACGCTTTCAGCTCATCATTTAACCCGATCATTTTGCTCACTTTCTATGGATTGACCATTACTTTTAAGGCTGCACCATCAGCTGCTGCCTCAAATGCTTCCCCAACTTGCGACAAGGGATAACTCGCTGTGATAAGTTTATCGCCGGGAATGATCCCGCGCTGCAGGGCTTCTAACGCAAAAGCGTGATAAGAGGGGTGGTATGAAAACGAGCCGATGATCTCGGTCTCTTCATAATGGATCTTATTCCCATCAAATTTTGTCATCACATCCGCTTTGGGTAGGCCACCAAACAGCATCACTTTTCCGCGTTTTCGCGCAATCTCTACAGCCTGTGTCTGTGTTGCTGCAACCGGATTGGCGCAGATCACGATATCCGCACCGCGCCCATCCGTCATCCCGCGTACCACCGCTTCAAGATTCTCCTCAAAAGGATTGACCATGGCTTCCGGTTCAAACCTTTCAGCCAGCGCGCGGCGTGAATCGCTTGGTTCTGATATCACCACGCGGGCACCGCGTGAGTGGGCGACAGCAGTATGAATACAACCGATCGGACCTGCACCCATCACGACTACCAGATCATCGATGGATGTATGGATGCGGTCATGGCAGGCCAGCACAGAGCTGCATGGCTCAGAAAGGGCTGCATGATCAAAAGATAATCCTTCAGGCACTTTGTGCACCACGCCAAGCGTCAGGACTTCTTCATTTAACAGCATATATTCAGCCAAACCGCCGTTATATCCTGGCGTGATCCCCAGGAAATGGAGATCATCACACAGGTTATAAAGACCTTTCCGGCAATAATAGCATTCGCCACAATGGATATCCGGTGCAATGGCGATGCGGTCACCCACTTTGTACGCGCTTACGCTGCTGCCAACTTCGATCACCACACCAGATGCTTCATGGCCAGTTACGACCGGATCCCCGGATGGACCTTCCTTCCAGCGCCGCAGATCAGAACCACACACGCCGCATGATTTCACTTCCACAACGATGCCGTGCACATCCGCCTTTGGCAGATCAATATCACACATCTCAAATGTTTTACTGGCTGTTAAAAAAGCTGCTTTCATTTCTATGTTCCTTTGTTTATATTTTCATATCTTCTAATTTTTTGCCAACCGCTCCCCCGGGATGCGTCTCGCCAAACTGCGCGATGCTATAGCCACGCATTTTTAACAGGACAACACAGAGCGCATCACCAAAGGCAGAATTGACCAACGAGCTGCCTGTGGCAACCATACCAAAAGGATCGCCACCTTCCGGCGCGACCACCTGCAGGACAACATCGCTCATCACACCCAGATCTGATTCCGGCTTCTCGGTTATAGCAATAACCTTTGCGCCGCGATCTTTTGCAACCCGCACCAGCGTGATGACCTCCTGTGTGCGCCCGCCTTTGGATAGAGCGATCAGCACATCCTTCTCACGAACAGCACCGGAAAGGCCATGTTGGCTATCACCCACATCGATCAACAGCGCGGGTGTTCCACAGCAGCTTAGAAGATGCGCCAGCCGCCGCGCAACCGAATGGGATGTGCCAGCGCCTGCGATCAGCACATGCCCTTCACATGCGTGCATCAGTTGCACAGCATCGAAAAACGAATCATTGATCTGATCAATCAGGGTTAATACGCCTTCTGCCTCCAACCGCAGTGTTTCTTTCGCTAATGCCAGCACGTCTTCTTTGTTCATGGATAGTACCTACACCTCTAAAATTTTCTTTGCGCTTTGATGATCGGTTATGAGAACATTGATCAATTTCCCTTGAAGCGCTGCACGGATTGCCAGATCTTTGTTTGGGCCGCCTGTTACACCAACCACTCGTTCAATTCTTTTAAGTTCATCCAGTGTGATGCCCATCACACGTTCATCAACATCCGATACCAGTGGTTTTCCATCCTGATCAAAATATCGCAGACATATATCCCCTACCGCACCAAGCTTGATCAGTTTATTGAGATCAGATTCTGAAATAATCGAGCCATCCATCATCACAACGGAATCCTGGGTTGGTGCACCAACCCCGACATACGCAACATCAATTTCTTTATATAAACGCAATACTTCCTGCACATGCGAGTCTGAGATGAACACCTCTTTCACCTTTGTGTTATCGACAATCCCAGGGGCGGATAATATGGAAAGTTTGGAGTTGATTTGTGATACCAACCGCCGCAAAATATACGTAGCATGCGCTTCAGATTCCGGTTTCCCTAGCCCGCCATTTATCTGCACAACATGTGATTTCGGGCAATCCATTACTTGAATCGCATCCACCATCGCCCGCAAAGTTGTCCCCCACGCAATCCCAACCACACTGGGCTCAACCATCGAGCGCACAAAATAATCAGCAGCCGCTGCGCCAACTTCCCGTGAAACAGCTAATTGCGATGACGGTTCGCTGACCCCAACCACAACCGCTTCCAATAAACCATATTTCTCCTCAAGGGCTTGTTCTAGGTCGGTATAGTATCCGGGCTGCGGGATGATATTGATCTTGACCACACCAACATCCTCCGCCTGCTTCAATAAACGCGATACTTTTGGCCTGGATAAGACCAACCGTTGACTGATCTCCTGCTGGGTAAGCCCCTGTTCATAATATAATTTACTAACCTTGAGAATTAAACGGTAGTCAATGGTTTTTCGTCTCGGCATGATCATCCAATCTATTGTTTAATGCACACATTCTCACTTTTGAACTCTTGTGCAATTTGATTGTATTTTATATGGATTATTTTGTCAATTAGTTAAATCAAAAACATTGATAAGGAGACCCTCTTGAACAAAAAACATATCACCATCTTTCTCGCCTTCGCCTTTGGCATCTCATGGCTCATCGGCCTGACCATCTTCCTGACAGGCCGGCTCGAAAACAGCCCCGAGTTGATCCCCAACAGCGGCATCACGCTTGCGTTTGTGCTGACTGCCACAGGCTATATGTGGGGGCCGGCGCTCGCCCATATCCTCACTCGTTTGGTCACGCGCGCAGGGTGGAAAGATCTATTCCTCAAACCCCACTTCAAGTCGGCCTGGAAATATCTTCTGGCGGGATGGTTTATTCCTGGATTGCTCACCATTCTGGGAGCAGCGCTATTTTTTGTGATCATCCCCTCGCAATTCGATCCGCAGCTGACCATGATCACCGGCCAGATTCAAGGCGCAGGCGCGGAAATCTCCCCTGTAACTGTGATCATCTCCCAAACTGTGATCGCGCTTTTCATCTCTGCGCCGATCAACGCGATTGCGACCTTTGGCGAGGAATTCGGCTGGCGCGCGTTTCTGCTGCCCGAACTTCTTCCGCTTGGCAAGCGCAAAGCGCTGATCATCTCCAGCATCATCTGGGGTGTCTGGCACTGGCCGGTGGTTTACATGGGGCATAATTACGGTTTAGATTACGCGGGATATCCCTGGCTGGGATTAATCCTGACTGTCTGGTTCACGCTTTCGATCGGCGTCTATATCGGTTGGTTGTCGATTAACGGAAAATCTGTCTGGCCGGCTGTGCTGGCACATGGCTCATTAAACGGTCTGGCAGCGATCGGGATGTTATTTTTGCAGGGCACTCCGCGCCCGACGCTCGGCCCATCCCCGGCCGGTTTGATCGGCGTACTGCCATTCACAATACTATCCGCCTGGATTCTGTTCAGGCTTAAAGAATAGCAATGGTTTTATGCGGCTTGCCGCATCTTCAAGATATGCCGAAGGAAATCCCTTGGGCCATTGTCCGCGCAGGGCGGGATGATCCATCGTGCTGCCGCGCGAACTGCGTCGGGTGCGTTAGCCACCGCCACACTATAACCTGCTGCCTGCAGCATGCCGATATCATTATTTCCATCCCCCATGGTGATGACCGCCCGCATCGGAACACCATACCGCTCCCCCAGCGCGCGAATTCCGCTCACTTTTGAAATACCGGCCGGCATAAACTCCAGCATCTCAACCAGTGTATGGCAGTATTCCACGCGATCACCCGCGATTGCATATACCATTTTTTCTAAGTCAAACAAGCGCTGGCGATTATCCCGGTCCAGAGCGATACATTTATAAGCCTGCGGCAGAAGGTCTTCGACCTGCGCCCACTCACCCACCTCAACCAAACTGGGTGATCCATAGTCAAACAGAATAGAAGCGTTATGCGTTATCTTGCGCACATAGATGTCTTCTCCGATGTGGATTGCGAGTTCGATACCCTGTTGATCACATTGGGTAATTAAGGATTTGACAAAATCGGTTGGCAGCACTATTTTTTCAAGGATCGTACCATCGATCTTCTGCAGCATACATCCATTAGAAAACACGATCGGCATGCTGATTCCCAGTGCAAGGGCGGTTTCGCGCGTCGATTTCAGATTCTTGCCAGTTGCGATGGTGAAATAGATGTCGTTTTGTTCCAGATTCGTAATAATCTCAGCGATTTCCGGATCTAACGCGCTATCAATATCCTTCAAGGTGCCATCCAGATCAGAAACGATCATCTGAAAATCATGGTAGGCAATATTCGGCCATAGTGTATTCTGCATTGTCATCCTATAATTTTTATTGTTTTAGCTCAATCAAGCGCGCCTGCAGGACCTCTCGCGCGCCATTACGGATCACTTCGATCTCCACCAGGTCACCCGGCTGGTAATTGAAAAGGGCGTTGATGAAGATGGTATCTTCATCCAGCAATGCCTCACTGATGCGCACAATGATATCACCAGGAAGGATACCCGCCTGCTCGGCGGGCGTGTTACCGCCAACCTTCACAACAAAAGCCCCCCACTCGACCGGCAGGTCGTATCGCTCTGCCACAGCAGGGTCAATATGCTGCACCTGCACACCCAGATAAGGGCGCGCAAAATAACCCTTTTCAATGATCTGGTTGCTGATCAGTAAAGCGGTGTTCGAAGGGATCGCGAAACCCAAACCTTCCGCGGCAGCGCCGGAGTTGTTACCCCGCACGACCAGCGTATTCACGCCCACAACTTCGCCGGCAAGATTGACTAGCGGTCCACCTGAATTACCACTGTTGATCGCAGCATCTGTTTGCAGCAGGTTTTCCATCTCAAATCCCTGTCCAGTGTTTATCATGCGCCCGGTCGCGCTGATCACACCAGTGGTCACGCTGTTGCGAAAATCACCAAGCGGCGATCCGATTGCGATAACAGTCTCCCCTGGTTTTAGCCTGTCGGAATCACCCATGACAACGATAGCCGGCACATCACCATCAATTTTCAATACTGCCAGATCCGCGAAAATATCCGTACTGACAACAACAGCGGGCATCTCGGTGCCATCGCTGAGAATGACCGATACAAAATCCACTCCATCAATCACATGGTTATTGGTAACAATATATCCATCCGCGCTGATGATGAAACCGCTCCCGCTCACCTGCTGGTCTCCGGTGGTACCGAAAAAGGTGCGCTGGCCGGGAATGGATCCCACCACCGTGACCACAGCCGGTTCAACCATCTCCACCACCTCCGTGATGATCGTGCTGATTTCGCTGGATGAAACAACTATTTGGTTCGGAAGCTTCTCGGAACCAGTTTCCGATGCCGCCAGGGCTGGTTCAGAAACAAGAACAGGTGACAATCGGGAAATCGCATATTGTGCGCCCAGGTATGCCCCTGCCAGCGCCGAAAAAAGAACAAGCGCCAGCATCATCAGGAAACGAACTGTGCGGTTCATATGGTTCTCCTCATAAAAAAGGTAAATGGGTCATTCTGAAAAAATGCATTAAGCATTCTTCGCGTGATTCTTGATCATTTCAAGTAACGCAGCCGCGGAGATCTTCGGCCCTTCCATCTCCATACCGTGAATGCCAAGCTGTGTCCGCAGCTGGCCAACAAACACGTTCTGTTCAAAAAATGCCTTGAAATACTCCTTCGCCAGGGTTTCATGTAAATCCATGTATTGTGGCGGGCCAAAAATATTGGCGAAATAATTAGACACCAATCCCTGCGTTGCTGTTGTGCCTTTACTCATCACCGCACCTTTGCGAAAGACTTCTAACGCATCTTCAGCATTGGCAAATTGGCCGATCACCGGCACTGATTCATCAACAACTTCATAGTTATTCGCGTAGAACAGGCAGTCGATTGGTGTGCCTTCCATGATGTACTCATAACGCGTCACCGGCATCACCACACGCGCGTTCACCTTTTCCGGGTTCATGATGATCGTGCGGTCGATCTGGCCTAATGCATAACCGGATTGCAGGTCATCCAGACGCACAAATGCGCCCATTTCCGTGCCATATGCAACCAGGTTGCCTTGATCATCATATCCAATCGAACCCATGTCATCCGCGATGATCACCATATCTTCGATCTCATCGCTGGCCATCAGGCGCAGCGCTTCGATCGACTCGGATTTACCCGCGCCAGTATCCCCAAGAATGATGACCGAGAATGGTTTTTTATTGCGGATGGTGATCTGCAGCATGGCGCCATGAAATGGAAGAAAACCTTGTTTCATGCGCTGGATGTTATGCAATGTCAGGATCATCTTCTTCAGATAACCAAAATACGCGTATTCATCGCGGTATGGCACAGACGCGACCAACATGTCGTTTTTTTCATCTTCAAAAAAAATGGTTTCATTGCCATCCACATGCAATGGATTATCCCCCGGCGCGCCATAAACATAAACGGCATCTGGTTTGCGTTTCAGGTCATCCTCGTTCGCAAGCTCAAACAAGTTGGAGAGGGAAAAACCAAGTTCGAAGAATGTGAGCGGGAAATAGATCATCATCAACAAAGGCCCGACTTTTGCCGGATACCCCAGCCAATCCTTTGGGTTCAGTACCAGACCCTCCAAGGGATTCTGGTTTATTCGAGCGAACATGCCTTTGCGTTTGTTGTTTGGGGTGTTGAAGATCATCGGCGGATAGATCAGCACCTGCCGAATGATGAATACACCATTGAGAGCATCATAGGCGCCTTTAGGGTACTTCAACGCTGCCGGCAGGGCAATCGCTCCCACCTCCGCGCCCGCGCTGACCTGGCGATAGATCTTCGGGTGTTTTCCGGTGATATTTTCCTGGATATTGCGATAGGTCGAACGCACCAGGTGCATCAGGGTTTCCACCGTGTCGTTAAACGTGCGGTAAGGTTTCTGATCCAGACGGTCAAAGACAGAATCCGCGATCACCAGACGGTGCAGCCGGCGCCAGGTGTTATATGCCTGTTCGACAAATTCATTGAACAACATCGCGTCATTGAAGAAAATCTCAGACCCTTCCACCAGCTTGATCACTTTTTTGCCCGGTAACGTGTTCAGGTAATACAGTGTTTCCAGCAAAACCGCTTTTTCCGATTCGCTGACTTGTTTGCCGGTAAAGATATTCAACAACTTGGATTGCTTCCTTTGTAATTCAGCCAAAAACTGGTCGAAGAATTTCAGGAACGGCTCGCTTGTCAGCAGCTCTTCTCCGCTGGTGCAGATCCCGCCGCGCACGCGCAAAATGAATTTATCCGGATAAAGATGATAAGAACCGTTTTCCATCAGGATGCCTGATCTCTCATATTAGATTATCCATGATTCTACTACACAGATAATAATAAAAATTGGTGCATGGGGATGGTGTCTACGTAAATGATTAAACTCAATAGCCACTCATGAAAATCATGAACGATTTACGGGTTTTTCTGGATTCTTCGATATTCGAAAGAAAAAGGCTGATCCATAAAGATCAGCCTCTATTTCACTCCAAACAAAATCCATCAGGATTGGCAGTTAGGAGTTTTGGATGAATGCTTCGTAATCCTTTACCTGTCCGCCATCCAAACAACATTGAATGATCTTCTGCCCTAAATCCGTCAGATCAGGCTGGCGGAAATCCGCCAAATAGCGCTGGAAGAAATCCTTCCAGATTTGCGCTCCTTCATCATAAGCCTCCACCCCTACTTCTGGCTGCGTATCCACTTGCAAAAACCAGCGCGATATCTGCGATCCTTCAATGTGGATATTATGCAATGCGTATCCCAACAGCGGCAGCCGCGCAGGTTGGATCTGCTCCGATCGGAAACGGGAAGTTCCGCGGCGGGCCATGTATTCACGCGCCAGCCATTGCGGCATGAACCCTGCTTTCCACGCGCCAATATACTGATTGGGGATCAGGATATATTGCGTCTGATCAAATTTTATGAATTGTTCCAGCAGCAGGTTAGCCTGGCGCACCATTTTGCCCGGCGCGAATGGCCAGTATGAACCAACACCTTCACTGGTCATCCCGTCGACCTGCACAATGCTGGGGTTGTCAAAACCACGCGGGGCAACCAGCCGCCAAAGCCAGGCCAGCGCCGGGGGCAGCACGTGAAACAATCCGACGATTCCAAAGGTCGGTTTTTCTCGCGTGCAGGGAGGAGTGCGTACACCGAACGAGCGCACGTCGACAGTCACCGGGCCATCCAGTACATTCGGTATCACTTTACGCGGAATAACCACGCGCGGATTGGGGCATGGCTTGCCCGGTTCGTCCTGGGTATGTTCCCAGATCAAGGCACGGCTGTTGGGGACAGCGTCAATATTCAAAAACAAAAGCGGCATGTTCGGTTGCGCTGTGATCTGTTCAAGCGATGGATCTGTGCCATAACTATCAATGTGGTTGACACGCACAAACCATGCATCTTCCGCATCGATCACGCGCATGCGCCCATGGTTACGCTGGAAAGAAGGATGGCTGATAGCCATATCATCAACGACCGGGCGCAGGTCGCATGTGCGCGGCAGTGTCACATAGCGGCGTTCCTGCGTAACAATGTTCTCTCCCAACATCAGGCGTCCATCCGCCTGGCGATGCGCTTGCTCCAACATTTCGCTTTTACCGCCTCCGCTCGCACCCTCATGCATAATGGTGATCGCATTATCATATGGTGTGATCACCTGCACAGTCGAGCAGTGCGGCGCGACCCAACCCTCTTCGGCGCCGTTCTGGATCAGGAATCCATATACCCCTTTTTTCGCGCTTGGACCGGGATAGAGATTATATGAAAAAATCTCGTACATATCCTTTTTCCGATTATGCACAACCACCTGTTTGCCGTCAAAAAATGTATGGCGGAAGGGCGGCGCGCAAATCATGATCAAACGCGGAGAGAAACCGCTCTCGATCTTTGAAAGCGGATGGATACCCTGCAGCATGGCTAATCCCAACGCGAAGAAACCTGCGTTCAGCGGCACGATCGCGACCGCATCCTGGCCGGCTTCTGCCTGCCCGGCGGTGAAACCGAACATCGCCAATTCCTGTCCGCTCAACCAATCCAACGATTCAGCGCGCAGAGTGTCAAAATCGCATCCGTAAATTTCCTGAAAAGTAAGCTTATCAGTCTCCTGATCATCTCCAATCACCAGAGAATCCGGATCCCGGCGCCGCATATAGGCTTCAGTGTAGTTAGCCACGATGCCATTTCTCACGCGTGATACTTCAGCTTCAACAACATTGCCTTTTCCGTTCACGTCGTAGGCTACTTCAAAAAAGGATGAATCAGGATCGCCAGTTGAGATGTTTAAAAGATCATCCAGTGATTCTGCGACAACCACTTTTGGCGCTTTCGCCACGATTTTAGAAATATCTTCTGGAAGATTGAATTGTTTCCACATGCCTTTATTGTCCTGTATGTTCTTTATAAGACTCTCGCCTGTGTCTGGCAAGAATTTATTGAAGGGGATTATATCTGAAAATTGGTGAGAATTATGCCCAATCGATAAGCGCGCCACAACAATGAGTACCAGAATTTATTCCGATCGCACATGTAACTCATTTTGATAATCACCCTGATTTTTTTATTTTTTGCTAGCATATTGTTCACTAATGCACCACAGAATATCAATTGCTAAACCCATGATTCGCCTGCTATGTTTTTGTGAAACTTATTTAATATGAGAAAATCAGTGGAAGATCCTTTTTTTGCGCCATCATTTTCCATCATTCAATGATGTTTGACGAGATTACGCCTTTATTAAGTTTTATAACCAGCCAAATAATCGGTAGATATGAACAGTCTTTTTTCTTGATTCCTGGCAGGTAACATGCTAATATTAAATCGGTTCCGTAGCATCACCAATCGATAGGGGTTGAATTCGATTTCATGGAACATCGTGGGGGAAATTTACGCAAGTATGTGGTAGGAAAATCGTAAGTAGTGAAGGTTACAACTATTATTATTTTTAATATTTGAAATAATAACAGGTCTGAAAAATAAATAATTTGAGGAGGCTAATTATCTAAACATACTACACGGCAATCAGAGCGGGATGATTGTTAATCAAGACAGTTATCCAACGCATTAACAACATAACGATTCACACAAAGTCTGCACAACAAACCATCATTGCGCCTGGCTGACAAATTTTTTTAAATATTTTGTTTTTGGGAGAAAAGATGATGAAAAAAATGGTTTTTGTTGTTTTAATCGCATTTTTGGGGGCATTGGTGTTTTTTACCAGCGTTTTTGCGGATAGTGAAACACCACCAGACGCACCAGTTATTGAGCAGGAGATAAATGAATCTGCGGCTCCAGCAGAAGGTGTCGTAACGACAGAAGAAACCCCTCTTTCCGAGATTGGTGAATTCCCTGTTGAGGATGCGGATATAAACGCACCAGATGTGGATCCTCTCCTTACTAAAGATGTTGTCCTGGCTGACGCACAGGGCGAAGTGCTTGATCTGGTTAGCCAAAACAGCGCAGAACTACTGATCGCGGGAGACCCATATTGGATGGTCGGCACGCAGAAATACGCGGTTGTTTTTATTGGCGATCCGTGTCCATCTGGGACTACTCTGGGTTCTACATGTTGGCAATCTGCAACTCCGATCAACGCGGCGTTGGCCAAAATTGAAAGCAGTAGTTTGATACCTACTAATAAAAAATTGTATATTGTTGGCGGAACTACGTTTGTTGAAGATATTCTGATTAATGGCAGCAGCGTTTCCGATACCAATAAAAGCAAGCTAACCGGTTTCATAGGCGAGGCTGACGCGTTAGGCGCTTACCCTGTCTTAGACGGCAATATCACGCTACAGTTTATGAAATTTGGGTTTTCCATCAGCAACCTGACAATTAATGGTTTTCTTAATATCTCCGGCTCACAGGGGGTGGTGGAGCTGGATGGGGTGACAGTCACCAATTCCGCCGGCACAGGCATCACAATTGGAGACTCAATTGTGTCGCGCCACAAAGGCAATGTAACTATTAAAAATGTAAAAGCAAACAACAACAGCGGAACAGGTACAGTTGTTTTCTCGACTGGTGTTGTGACAGTCACCAATAGCACTTTCAACTCTAATAGCGGACATGGTTTGTCGATAAATTCCAATGCAGGGACAATAACCATCAATGGCATCGTTGCTCGCGGCAACGCGAACAGCAACCTGCGTATTGAGAAATTTGAAAAAGCGCTGTCTGTCACCAATGCGATCCTGCACGATAGCGTAGCAGGCGATGGGCTTTACGCGGTCAGCACCAACAATGCGCCTGCCACACTGCGCAATATCTATGCCTTTAGAAACGATCAGTATGGAATCCACCTTACGACTGGCGGCCAGATCGTAATGGGTATGTTGGAAATCACCGATTCCGTCAATAAGAGCGGAGTTTTCATCGATCAAACCGCTGCCAAATCAACGATCAGCGTGGCTAATTCACGATTGGAGAATAATGCCGCCTCGGATAGTGGTGATGGACTTGAGATCAAATCTCTTGGAAACGTTCTGCTAACCAGCATCTCATCATCCTATAACTCCCGGCAAGGCGTGAACATCGATAACTGCCAGTATGATATCGGCTTGAGCAAATGCAAGGGTACCGGCACGATCATCATCACCAGCCCCGCGAACAGCAGCTTCCAGGTCGCCAATTATTTTGAAGGAAACTGGAGCAATGGGTTGCGCTTGGTTTCGAATAATAGTGTCACATTAACCAATTTGCAAAGCAATTACAACAGTGATCACGGACTTGCCTATATCAACTATAACCCGGCTGCCACTCTGACAACCAATACCAACCTGAAAACATGGTCGAATACATTCAACTCTAACGGATTAACTGGTATATCCATCACCAGCCCTGGTCATGTCAGCCTGAATAATACAGACGCGTTATATAACCAGGGGAATGGAATACTAACCACTGCAAACATCAAGAATGTCGCAATTGCAAACGGGGTGTTTAATTACAATGGCCTGTCCGGCGTGAGGATTCTCTCCAGCGGGAATGTGATATTGACAAATGTGGATGCAAGTGGAAATGGTTGGGACGGTGTGCCTGGAGATGAGTACGGTGTGTACATCAATAATAGCACTGGCACAGGGAATGTAACCATCACCACCTCAGCATCATACCTGACCAATGCTTTTAATGATAATGGTACAACAGGTTTGTACATCACGACCAAAGGGTTGATCGCTATAAACAACACACAGGCATATTACAACAGCGAATATGGCATGTATATGAACAATGTGCATGCGCCGTTAGCAAGGAATGTAACGCTAACAAATGCTACGGCGATCAACAACCTTGATGATGGTATATACACAACTTCTAAAGGCACGATCACCTTCAATCGGGTTACAGCGAATAACAATCAGTCAAATGGTATATACGCCACAACCTTAGGAGCAATATCGTTCAGTAACATTACCGCGAATAACAATTTCGGCTCCGGTGTCTGGATCGATGGTTGTCCGGGAGGTGTCTGCACCAGTCTCGTGAATTTCACCCTGGGCGGCGCAGGCAATACTTTCAATAACAATGGCGATGACGGTTTGGGGGTGTACACCAAGGGAACAATATCGCTTAGAAATGTCAGCGCAGCAGACAACCTATTTGGTGTCTACTTGTTCAATGATTATGGTGGTGTTACCAATGGGGTTACGATCAGCAACAGCGGCACCTATCGCAACATTATTGAACGTAATAAATATGGATTAAATATCTACACTCGTGGAAATATCAGCCTGACATGGGTATTTGTCAATGAAAACGAATATGGCGCCGAGTTGGATAATTCCAACGCAACTGTAGCCCGGGTTTTGACAATGACCAATTGTGATTTCAACGGCAATGAATCTACCGGCTTATTCACCAATATCCGCGGAAACATCATTGCCAACAGCATCATCGCATCATACAACTCAACTCGCTCCGGATCCATCGATCCCGTCGACGGTGCGATTATCACTGAGAGATTGACTTCTGATACAGGATATGACATTTGGAACATCGATAATGCCAATGGCAATTACACCATCACCTTATCCAACACCAATTTCGATCCTGCTTTTGAGGTGTGGGATGCGGATACCGGTACTTTGATGTATTATGTTGATGATAACGGCATGGTTGATCCGGAATCCATAACATTCAATCTTGGGTCACCAACCAATATCTATATCAAGGTTTTTGGCTATGGCATGGGTGGAGAATACACGCTGAATGTAAACGATGGGCCTGTGGTAGCTATGCTGGAATATTATGGAGCACATCTGACCAATTTCGGGGGCAATGTTACCGTCGGTTATGGCCCGCGCGGGCTTTCCCACTTCAGTGAAAATAATTCTCACGGGCTATTCATCGAAAGCACAGGGGTTGCTAATATCGATAATATGAAAGCAGAACGCAATGGAGGCCACGGAGTTTATATCATCAATGCACAGAACGTGGTCGCCCAGGGCACGCACAAAAACCGGTCAACTGCTTTCTCGCATAACCAGGGTGACGGCCTGCGCATCGAAAGTCTGGGTTCCATCTCAATCCGCAGTACAGTGGAAGCCTTCGGTAATGGTACATACGGCATCTATCTCAACAATGCGGCTGCTACCACCGCAAAACCCATAAATGCAAGCAAGGCGATAATATATTGGAATAGCCTCGATGGTCTGCATATCATCGGTAGCGGAGCGGTAACACTGGAAAGCCTGGAGAGCTATCAGAATTTTGGTAACGGAGTGTATGTCGATAACGCGTTTGGGACGTCAGGATTAGTGACCGTTCGAGGCGCTAATCGTTTCAACCGCAACTTTGATTCCGGGATTTTTATTACCACTCTGAAATCCGCGGACATACTTGGAGTGCGTTCTGAATACAATTGGGGGCACGGAATTGAGGTTATTAGCCTATCAGGAACGACCAGGGTCAACGATTCAACCTTACGTTACAACGCTCGCTCAGGGTTATTAGTCCAGGCGTTCAATCCGGTAACGATCAATAACATCCGATCTGTTCACAATGGAGATTCGATGTTCTATGATGCCGGTGCGTACATCGTCATATCTGGAGCTGGTAATCTAACCATCTCCAACAGTGTATTCCAGGCAAATTACGGCGCAGGTATCGAGGCGGATCTTGATACGGGCAAATTGAGCCTTTCCAACACTTCGTATTTTGGTAATGATTATGACGGAACCGGGCTTTACGACGACTTGTATGTGTACTAACCTAGCAAGATAATTTTTATACAAAACCAGTGTGAAAAAAGTAGGGTTACGGAAAATCCGTAACCCTACTTTAATTAGTTCTGACATTGATGTTTTACGTTGTTTGTCAGAACAATAATCTTGTCCTCAAAAATTACGCTTATTTTTGTAAAATCTGCGACAGGAATAATTTTGTGCGGTCGCTTTTTGGTTGATTGAACAATCCATCCGGTGTGTTACGCTCAACAATGCGTCCATAATCCATGAAGATGACCTCATCAGCGGCGGCCCGCGCAAAGCCCATTTCATGCGTCACGATGATCATGGTGATGCCTTCTTTTGCCAGCATCATCATCACATCCAATACTTCCTTGATCATTTCCGGGTCAAGGGCGCTGGTCGGCTCATCAAACAACATCAGCTGCGGGTTCATCGCCAAGGCGCGCGCGATCGCTGCCCGCTGTTGCTGCCCGCCGGAAATATTGGCCGGGTACTTATCCGCCTTATCGGCGATGCCCACTTTTTCCAGCTGTTCCATCGCTAACAGTTCGGCATCGTTTTTATCCATTTTCTTCACAACCCGTAGCGCGAGGGTAATATTTTCAAGAATGGTCAGATGCGCATACAGGTTGAAACTCTGGAACACCATCCCCATCTCTGCCCGATGAGAATTCAGTTGTTTGCTGTTGGCAGACATCAGGAATCCATTAAACCAGATCTCACCTTCGGTAGGTGTCTCCAGATGGTTGATACAGCGCAGCAAAGTGGATTTACCGGATCCGCTTGGGCCGATAATGACCGTCACCTGTCCTTTTGGGATTGTCAGGTTCACATCATCCAGCGCTTGCAAGTTTCCAAACCACTTATTGACCTGTGAGATTTCCACGATTGGCTTTCCATTATTATTTGTCATTGGTAGATATCTTCCTTTCAATATATTTCACTAACAGCGAGAGCAGGATCGTCATGCTGAGGTATAGGACCGCCAGTGTTGTATATGCTTCCGTGAACTTAAATGATCCGCCCGCATATAAACGTGCCAGGTGGGTCACATCCCGCACAGCCAGCACGGATACCAGCGAGGAATCTTTCAACATCGCGATAAAATCATTTCCGATCGCCGGCAGCACATTGCGGATCGCCTGCGGCAGGATCACGTGCCGCATCGCCTGCCCATAACTCATCCCCTGCGAACGGGCCGCTTCCATCTGCCCCGCAGGCACAGATTGGATTCCCGCGCGATAGATCTCGGCAGAGAAAGCGCCGTAAGTGATCGATAGCGCGACAATCGCCCGCAAACTCATCGAAACCATACGGATATTGACACCGGACAGCATCCCCCCGATTGTTTCTGCCCCGATGCCAACAAACCATTCACCCAGCGACGCGATCGCATTGATCGCACCCGGGATGACCACCAGCGCGATAAAAAAGATCAGCACCAGCATCGGGATGCCACGCACCAGTTCGATATAAAAAGTGGACAGGTTCTTCGCAACCAAATTCGAGGATACCCGCCCGAGACCCACGACCAACCCGACCACCAGTGAAATGCTGTATGCGATCAGCGTGATCGAGATCGTGGTGACGATGCCAACGCGCATGGTCGTGAAAGCATCGTTGAACGATGGGGTGTTAATGATCAGCAATAATGTGACAGCGATGATCACCCCGATAATTACTAACCACAAGGGAAATTCATTTTTTCGAATATTGATAAAATCTCGTTCCGGTGTTTCCATTAATCCCTTTCCTGGAATCGTTTTCTAATGGGTGGCATGATTGCTGGCCGGAACATTTCCGGCCAGCTCATTTAATGTATCCTATCTATTGGACATCGTCATAGGTAAGCCCGAATGTTGGACCCATATACTTCAGGTTTAGTTCATTCAGGGTGCCATTGGCGATCAACACCTGTAGTGCCTGGTTGACAGGGTCTACAAGGTCGCTGCCCTCAGGGAAATAAAACCCAAGCTCATCACTGGTGATGGGATCACCAATCAGTTCCAGCACTTCTGCGTTTTCACCCTGGTAACCAAGCCCGACGACTTCGTCCATGATGACCGCATCTATATCGCCGGCCAGCAGGGCTGCGTTTGCGAAGGGGAAAGTGTCAAATGCCTGCACGCGTTCTTCCGGTAGATACTGGATCGCGGTTTCATAATTGGTCGTATTGATCTGGGTACCCAGGATCAGGTCCGGGTTAGCCACAATATCCTCAATTGAGCTGAAACGATCCTCGCCCTTTCTAACCAGCAGACGCATCACTGTATTCACGTAACCGATCGAGAAATCACCATTCTCATCCCGTTCAGCGGTGATGGTGATGCCATCCCCGGCCATATCGAACTGGCCTTCCTGGACCTGCTGGATCATCGTTTCCCAAACGGTTTCAACGAACACCGGTGTGCAATGCAGCAATTCACAGATCATGGGGAATATCTCATAATCCCAACCGCCCGCCAATCCGGTTTCCGCTACGATATAGTTGAAAGGTAAATATGCATTTTCAACTGCGAAAGTCACTTCACGGCACTCAAGATCAACGATTGCGTCTTCTGCTGTCCCCAGGCAGCCATATTGCGGAATGCCATCGACATAGGTAACTTCACCTGTATCACCTGAAACCTCAGGCGCTGCGCTTCCACAGGCTGCGATCACAAATGCACCGATCAATAAACCGATCAAACTTATCTTTCTTGCGTTATTCATTACTTCTCCTTTGTTGTCTTTTGTCTAATCCTTTGGCGTTTACTCGTCCTGCTGGCAGATCATCACAACTGCGAGGTCTTCATCGTTTTCTTAATTGCACCTCGTGCGATCTTTGTTTTTATCTTTTACATTTTGTTTAGTCATTTTTTCTCCTCATTCGTGTGCGTTGTCAGCAGGCAACAAAAAACCTTCCTTCCGGAAGGTTTGGTTTGTTCCCAATTGGCGCTATTCTCAATCAGCTAACACGAACAGCCGCTCCTTCCAGAAAGGATCGTTATGGCATGTCGTTTAGCTTTTTTATCGAATAGTTGAGTAAACATATCGGCATGTTTATAGCATACTGCATGACACTTGTCAAGGCTTGTTACGAAAAAAGTCATATTGGCGGAATTAATTGTAATGACCTGTTATGGATATAATACATGTATGAAAGAAGATAGCGGGAAAAAACAACAGCTCGACAAACACAGCCCGGTGCCTTTATATTACCAGTTGACCAATCTCATCGATGAGATGATCAATTCAGGAGTATATGGTCCCGGCGAACTGATTCCTTCAGAAAACCAGCTCTGTAAACAGTTTGAAATTAGCAGAACCACCGTTCGCCAGGCAATTCAAGAATTGGTAAATGGTGGAAAACTCGTCCGCACGCAGGGACGTGGCACGTATGTGAATGCCGCCCGCATCGAAAAACCAACCTATCGCTTATCCGGTTTTACACAGGATATGAAAGAGCTGGGGCTCGTGCCTAATTCAAAAACGCTTCAATTTGCCCCACTGATGCCTCCCCGCCATGTGAGCGAGGCATTGAGACTGGAGGAGAACGAAGCCGCGATCATTCTGGAACGGTTGCGCTTTGCTGGCAAGGATGTGATGGGGGTTGATGTCAGCTATTTTTCATTCAAGCGATTTATGAAAATACTAAATATTGATTTTGAGAATAATTCCCTTTACCAAACGCTGGAAAAGGAATTTGGCGTGATTCCCATCCGGTCAAAAGATTATGTTGAAGCACGCCGCTGCCCGCGTGAAATAGCGGACCTGGTTGAGATTTCACCTGGAGAACCAATCCTTTTTTTGCTTGAAATTGTCTATGACCAGGATGATATTCCTTTTGAAATATGTGAAGGATATTATCGTGCCGACCGCAATATCTTTAGCGTGGAAATCAGAAAGAACGAGAATGAATCTTTTAGAAGCATTCCAACGGGGATTTAGACTGCATCTTTTTTCTCACCGGGTGTTATAAGTTAAAGACATGTCACTTCAGAATCTGATCAACGGACCGCTTGGCATCAGCCTTATCCTGACCCTGGGTAGAATATTGCCGCCCAAATTGGGGTTGGCATTAGCGGACCGCGTCGCCTCTTATCTGATCAAACAAAAACAACTGGAATCTGTGCGGGCTACACGCGCCAATCAATGGGTCGTCAGCGGCTGCACACTGGACGCGCAGCAGCTCGACCAGCAGACAGAGAAGACCATCCGCAATACTGCCCGCTGGCTGTATGATCTTTACCACCATTTGCATGACCATCAAAAGATCCTGGAAAAGGTCACTTTATCGCCCAGGCTAATCTATATTCTGGACACCCGCCTGGGCGGTGATGAAGGCACGCTGATGGTCGCGCCGCATCTCAGTAATTTTGACCTGGCTGGCCGCGCGATTGTCCTTAACGGTTATGATATCCAGGCGCTGTCCTACCCACGCCCGCATGGCGGCTACCAGTGGCAGAACAAACTGCGCCGGGATGCCGGCATGAACATCACTCCGATGAGCTTTGAATCAATGCGCACAGCCAAGGACAACCTTCTAAAAGGTGGTGGAGTGGTGACTGGCCTGGATCGCCCCCTGGAAACAACCAATTACCGTCCCAAATTCTTCGGTTTTCCCGCGCCTGTCCCCACCAGCTATGTCCGCATGGCGCTGCAGACGGGTTCCGCTGTCATGGTGATTGCCGCGGTCGGGCTGCCGGAAGAGAATTACCATGTTGAATGCTCCGATTTGATCTATATGGAACCTGATGATGATCCGGTCAGAGAGATCGAAAAGAATGCAGAAAAAGTATTGCGGGAAGCGGAAAAATTCATCCGTGCCTATCCAACCCAGTGGGGCATGACCTACCCGGTCTGGCCATTCGCGCTGGATGAGATGCCTCAATGATAGTAATTTAAACGACAAAAGGATACAATAAAAGAAAAGATGTCAGAAGAAAATAAAAACTCAACCCTGAAAGAGATTGAAGACCATCATCGCGTCAATCGCATTATGCTTGGTGTATTTGAACGCCCGGCAATTGCCTGGCTTGTGCGCCATACGCCCGCCTGGGTCACTCCGGACCATCTCACATTCCTTGGATTTCTGGCAGCGATCCTGATCGGTGTCAGCTATTGGCTCACCAACCGCAACCCCGCTTTCCTCTGGCTCGCAAACCTTGGTTTTTTTCTCAATTGGTACGGCGATAGTCTGGATGGAAACCTTGCCCGCTACCGCCATATCGAACGGCCTCAGTATGGGTTTTTCATCGATCACACGGTTGATACGATCAGTGAGGTCTTTGTCTTTCTAGGGATCGGCCTCTCGCCCTATGTCGATTTTGAGCTGGCCGCGCTTGCGCTGATCGGTTATCTCTGCATGGCAAACCTTGTGTATATCACTACCTCCGTTGAGGGAGAATTCAAGATATCTTATGGTTCGTTAGGACCAACAGAAGCACGCGTCATCGCCATGCTGGCAAACATCTTTGTGTTCTTTGTTGGCAACCCTGATATTAGATTGCCCATCTTCGGGCAGGTGCATTTCTACAACCTGGTTGTCATCTTTGTCATCTGCCTGCTGTTCTTCTTTTTCTTTTATACAACCATCACACAGGCCATCAAGTTTAATAAAATTGACCGCCAAAAACTCCGGGAAAAGCAATCCAATTCAAACAAAAAGTGATCCTTGATCTCATAATTCAAAATAAAAATTATAAATAATTGAATAATTTCAGGGGATTTTTGGTTTCATACTATAATTGACGATTGTTCTTATATTTGTAATTTATTCAATTAAGGAGAAAAAAAATGATTGTAACAACCAAAAAACTATTTGAAGCCGCCTATGGTAAATATGCCATCGGCGCGTATAACATCAACAACCTCGAACAGACCATGGGGCTCTTCCGCGGCAATTTGGACAGCCAGGCGCCATTCATCATCCAGCTTAGCAAAGGCGCGCGCTCATATACGGATAAAATCATGCTGGAAGGGCTCATCCGCGGTGCGGACGAGGTATTTCCGGATGCAATTTTTGCCGTCCATCTGGACCATGGCGACGAAGAGACCTGTTATGACTGCATTGAAAGCGGATTCTACAGCTCTGTGATGATCGATGCCAGCCATGAAAGTTTTGAAGAGAATATCGCCATCACCAGGCGCGTGGTTGATGCCGCCCATGCCAAAGGTATCGTGGTGGAAGCGGAACTCGGCCAGCTAGGCGGCGTGGAAGAACACGTCAAAGTGGACGAGGCGGATGCACGCTTGACCGATCCCAATCAGGCCAAAGAATTTGTTGATCGCACCGGTTGCGATTCGCTGGCAGTTGCCATCGGCACCAGCCATGGCGCCTTCAAATTCTCCGGTTCACAATCACTGCACTTCGATGTGCTGGCGGAGATTCAGAAGAAACTGCCCGGCTTTCCGCTGGTCATGCATGGCTCCAGCTCAGTGCCGCAGGAAGAGGTTGAACGGATCAACGCCGCTGGCGGTAAAATATTGGGCGCAAAAGGCGTCGATGCAACCCAATTCAAAAAAGCAGCCACACTGGGCGTCACCAAGATCAATATCGATACCGACGGGCGCCTTGTCTGGACGCGCGTACACCGCGAACTGTTCCGCGACCATCCTGAAGTGTTTGAC
This sequence comes from uncultured Pelolinea sp., assembly GCA_964612815.1. GTDB lineage: Bacteria > Chloroflexota > Anaerolineae > Anaerolineales > Anaerolineaceae > Pelolinea. Next base: position 364,356 of record CAZTCV010000002.1, read on the forward strand.
CTGCGTAACCCCGGCACCGAGTTCATGGCGGCATACGCGAAATTCATCGCTGAAAAGAATGAATATCTGGCAAGCGCTGGACAACTGGAACAGGTCAGGAAACTTGTGTCCTGATCAGGAGACCCACCTGCATTAATTAATTGAAAGGCCTGGCGCGGGTTTTTTACCAGGCCTTTTTAAATGGATAAAATATATATAATAGAACAATCAATAATCAATACTATAGGAATAAAATGGAAAAACAAAATTACCTGATCGATATGGATGGAGTGCTCGTGCACGGGAAAAAACTGATCCCGGGCGCGGATAAGTTCATCCATACATTGAAAGAAAAAGATTACAAATTTCTGCTGTTGACGAACAACTCGATTTACACCCAGGTTGACCTTGCTCATCGCCTGCAGATGACCGGCCTTGAAATTGATGCGGACCAGATCTTCACATCCGCCATGGCAACGGCCTATTTTATGAAATCGCAAAAAGAAAATGGCAGCGCATTCGTGATCGGCGAAGGCGGTTTGAACGTGGCAATTCACAATGCTGGCTACATTATGACCGACCAGGACCCGGATTATGTCGTGCTGGGCGAAACCTTTGATTACAACTTCCACATGGTCACCAAAGCCGTGCGCCTGATTATGGAAGGGGCTAAATTCATTGCCACCAATCCGGATCCCAGCGGACCGTCGGAAAAAGGGATCGTTCCGGCATGCGGCGCGATGGCTGCGCTGATCGAGACCGCCAGCGGCTATGCCCCCTTCTATTGCGGCAAACCCAGCCCGTTCATGATGCGTTCCGCCCTGAACTATCTCGGTGTGCACTCAGAAAACACCACCATGATCGGCGACCGGATGGATACTGATATCATCGCCGGCATCCAGAGCGGCATGGGCACGATCCTGGTATTAACCGGTGTGACCACGGAAAAACAGATCGAAGCTTTTCCCTATCTTCCTCACAAAGTGGTGAAATCCGTCGCGCACATCAAACTATAACGGATAAATGTGGTATCCGATCCGCACAAGATGTGCGGTTTTTTTATAATTACTGGTATTTCGTGGTAGATTGAAGCAAGGACTCAGGTATGGCATTTACAATCGAATTTCAGCCTTTAGGTTTGCGCCTTCAATTTGAAAACGCAATCAACGCCCTCGACGCTGCCCGCCAGGCGGGAATTCAAATGATGGCGGTTTGCGGCGGAGAAGGCACCTGCGGCAAATGCATAATTCAGATTCTCGACAGTAAATCGCAATATCCTCCTTCAGGAACAGAAACAAAACTTCTCTCATCCGAACAACTGCAGGCAGGTTACCGCCTGGCTTGTATGACAACCATTGATATGGATACCAGGATTTACCTCCCGCCTGCATCGATTCTGGAAGACCAGATCATGCAGACCGAAGGAGATGCCCGCCAGCACGAATTGCGCCCAGCCATCGCGCAAACAATGGTCTCGCTTGAACAAGCGCATCTTGAAGACCTCACCGCGGATTTTTCACGCATTAAAAACGCAGTTGGCGATCCGGCACTTACTGCGGACATGGAAGTCCTGCGTGAGATTCCTGGCATTCTCAGGCAGAATAACTGGCAGGCCAACCTGATCATGCGCGGCAGCCGTATCATCCATGTGAAAAGGGAACGGATCGAAGCGCCGCTCGGTTTGGCCGTGGATGTGGGCAGCACAAAAATCGCCTGTTATCTGATCGATCTCGACAGCGGAAAAACGCTCACCGCAAAGGGCACTCCCAATCCGCAGATCGCGTTTGGTGAGGATATCATGGCACGCTTATCCTTCGCAATGCAAAACCGTGAAAACGCGCAGGCATTGCATAGCATGACGATGGACGCGCTCAGCCAGACGGCCAAAGAAATGTGCCGCCGTATTGGCCGCACTGCGGATCATATCGTGGATGCTTGCCTGGTTGGAAACACCGCCATGCATCATTTTTTCCTTGATCTGCCCATCGCCTCGCTCGCGGTGTCTCCTTTTGTTCCGGCAGTGACCGACCCGCTTTACCCCGCTGCAGATGCCCTGCGCCTGGCAGCCATGCCCGGCGCTGGCGTTTATGCGCCTCCGGTCAAAGCTGGCTTTATCGGCTCCGACCACCTTGCCTTTCTATACGCCGCAGATTTTGGCAGAGACCATCGAATCCGGCTTGGTATCGATATCGGAACCAATACAGAAATCGCGCTGCAGGCAAAAGGGAAGATCGTCAGCGTGTCCACCGCTTCCGGGCCGGCTTTTGAAGGCGCGCATATCGCGTTCGGCATGCGCGCTGCACCCGGCGCGATCGAACATGTGCGCATCGGCGCTGACGGCCAAACACAGGTCGATGTGATCGGCGGGCAGGCTGCCATTGGGATCTGCGGTTCCGGCATTCTGGATGCGGTTGCTCAGCTGCGCATACGCGGGCTTCTTAACCAGCGCGGGCGCCTGTCGCAAGATCACGCTGGTATTGGCCACGATGCGAAGGGCAAACCTGTCTTTGTCCTGTCCGGCGGAGAAACCCCGGTCACCCTTTCGCAGCAGGATATTGATCAGATTCTTTTAGCGAAGGGCGCCATCCGTGCCGGTATTGACATCCTGATGGATTACCTGAAGATCTCTCCTGATGACATTCAGGAAGTTGCCATCGCCGGTGCGTTTGGCTCTTATATGCTCCCTGAACACGCGATGGGCATTGGCATGCTCCCATCCATTCCATTGGATCGTGTCAGGATCCTGGGCAATGCGGCTGGCGCCGGCGCGCGGATGTTGCTGGTTAATACAGACGCACGGCTTGAGGCACAAGCGCTCGCGGAAAAGCTTGAATATCTGGAGCTGACTGTCTATCCTGAATTTTCAATTTTCTTTGCCAACGGGATCCGGGCTTAGATCATCATTTTTTTGTATCACACCGGCATCGACGCGCCGGTAATGAATGGGATCAAGAATAAGGCGATCGTGACAAGCGTGATAAATATCGTCAATCCAATTGTGAAATAATTCTGCCCTTTCTTATTGCGATGATCTCCCATCAATTCCGGATCATTAACCAGCTTTAGAGCAAGGATCAGCAAAATGGGAAGGAAAACCGCATTGGCGGTCTGCGAAAGCCACATGATCCTGAACAGTGGCAGACCGGGAATGAGCACAAACAAAGCGCTGAAAATGATGATCCCGACATATAACCAGTAAAAGAAAGGCGCGTCATCACGCCTTTGATTCAAGCCGCGTTCCCATCCGAATGCTTCTGAAATGGCATAAACAGTTGAAAGAGGAAGCACGATGGCAGCCAGAATCGATGCCCCCATCAAACCGAGGGTAAACAAAAGGCTTGCCCATTCCCCGGCCAGCGGAGCAAGTACCATTGCCGCCTCTTCCGAGCTTTCAACGCGTATTCCGGAAAGAAATAGTGTGGCGCCGGTACTGATCATGATGAAAGCGGACACGATATTTCCCCATGCGGCCCCAAACACAACATCCAATTTTGTCAGCGGGTAGGATTCGATATCAACCCCTTTATCGACAACAGACGATTGCATGTAGAAAAAACCCCAGGGAGTGATTGTCGTCCCAACTGTCGCTAACACAGCAAGGATATAATCCGTATTAAATTCGAAAGAAGGTATGACAGCAGATCTAACGATCGATCCGATATCTGGTTTCAACATAAACACAGTTGCGATATAACTTAATGAGAACAGACTTAACACCAGTAAGAATTTTTCCACATGATGGTAAGTCCCACGCAGAACAAAATATATGATCAGAACGGTTACCACCGGCACAAAGATATATTTGCTCACCCCCATCAATTCCGCGCCGGAAGCGATCCCCGCAAATTGGGCAATCGTCGTACCGAGGTTGGCAATTAATAAAAGGACCATGGCATAGAAAGTCGTCTTTACGCCAAATTTCTCACGGATCAGGTCACCAGCCCCTTTCCCGGTTACCGCGCCGAGCCTGGCCGCCATTTCCTGCACGAAAATCTCACCAAATGTCACCAGCAGAATGATCCACAGGAATGTGTATCCGTAATATGAACCTACGCGTGAGTATGTTGCGATGCCAGGCGCGTCGTTGTCAGCGGAAGCGGTGATCAGGCCAGGCCCCAGCACAGCCAGGAACAGCCATACCCTTCGGAATATTCCGATTCTTTTCTGTTGTGTGTGTTTTTTTGCCATCACAGACACCCTTATTCGAAGAAACGCGGTAATCTTTTTTTATACGCAGTTGGTAAGATCGTATCAATCGCATCATCCAGTGTAACGATGCCCAGCATTTTCTCAGTATTTTCATCGATGACAGGGATCGATAATAAGTCATATTTCGCGATCAAATAGGCAACATCGTTCTGTGGGACTAACGGTGTTACTGTGATGGGGTCATCATCCATCAATTTCTCGATTGGCTCATCAGGGTGCGCCATCACCAGATCACGCAGTACAATGACACCGATCAGTTCATCCTCCTGGTCAATCACATGGATGTAATACATCTCATCAACTTCCTGCGCATCTTCAGACGAACGCAGGAATTCGATCGCTTGCCCCGCTGTAAGGCCGCCATAAATCCAGGCATAATCCGTGGTCATAATACCACCTGCGCTATCCGGCGGAAAATCAAGCAGCGAACGGATATCCTGCGCTTCCTGTTCCTCCATCAGCTCCAGAAATTCATTACTCGTTTCAGTAGGCATGCTTGAAAGCAAATCGGCTGCTTCATCCGGATCCATTTCTTCAAGAACATCAACCGCCTTTTCAATTTCAAGCCGTGAAATGACCTCTAATTGTGTTTTTACTGGGCTTTCTTCAAGCGTATCAGCCAGCACCTCATTATTCATCTCCTCCAAAATGGATTGGCTCGTTGATCTATCCAGATCACGGATGATCATCGCGATATCTGCCGGCGGCAGTTTGCTGATCTTCTCCCTGGATTTATTTAACCGTAAGGGTTCTTTTTCTTCTACATAAGCCACATCTTCCCAAAAAATGACTTCCCGATTAAGGCGAATATTGAATATTGAGGCGATTTTTATCGCCAATCGTTCCCAGCCAAGCCTGCGCAGCAATCCAAGATTACTGACATCAACACCGGTTACCAGAAATCCGTCTTTTGAATGCGCGATCTGGATATCATTGACACGAACGACCCGTTTCCCTTCCACATCAACGATCTGGTGATCCAGGACTTGCTGATTTAAGCGTAACGCATTGCCCTTCACGGGAAATGGTTTTACCTGTTCATGAGAGATTTTTAAGGTGATACTTGGGAACAAGCTGCTGATTTGATCGATCGGGATGATCGTCAGATCCCCCTTTTCATCCGCCATTTCGATTGCGATGACCTTATTGAATGGAATATCTCCCGATAAGGTTAATATGTCTTTGCACCTGCCTATTTGATTGCCCCAAACATCCCAAATTTTTTGATTGAGAACCTTGCTTACATAAATCATATTAACCTCCGTTCTTGTAGTTTAAAAATAATCAGCCCTCGGTGGCCTGCGAAAGAACGCCGAGGGCTGACTAACCAATAACTAATCAGTTAGGGGTTAATAAATAGAACCTCCCGCGGTTATATCTTTCGCGATATCGTAATAACGTCTACTAGGGTCAGGATCCAACTCTGTTTTTCTTTCTTCTTTCATGTCTTTTTTATCCAATATAAGAGTGTACACCTTTAAGATAATGAAAGTCAAGTTTTTTTAAAATTCAACGACTTCACAAAATCTACTGTGGTTCACCCAGGCTCGTCACCCGCCCCAGCATGGTGACAGACTGTTTGATACGCGGGTTGCCGTAATACTCAACACTGCCAACGCCGGCAATGGTCACATCCAGTTCGCCCGTCACCCACATCTGTGCGCTGCCGACGCCGCTCAGGGTCACTTTAGCGGTTTTCGATTTGAGCTTATGGCCGCTGAAATTTCCAGCCCCGGCTAAAGTCATCACCTGATCATCCACTTTACCGGATATCGAAACGCGCCCCGCGCCGGGCAGTTCCGTTCTGAGTGAGTCCGCGCTCAAATCCTCCACCTTCATATTGGATGCGCCAATCAGCTTAAGTGTCAGGTCTTTGGTCTTGAACGCGCCCATTTCCACATCTGCCGCGCCAGCGACTTCCAATTCATCCAGGTCTTTGACGGTGATATAGATACGGATATCATTGGTCGATAAGAAATCAAATCCCGCTGATAATTTCTCCACCCAATCGCGCCCAATATCAACCACCAGCTGGCCATCGCTGACATTGGTCGTGATGCGGCTGATCGCGATCTCATCGCCTTCAAGCTTTACTTCCTGATTCTTTCCCTGCGTGATGAACAATCTGCTTACGCCGCGCATGCTGATGCGGGAAAATTCTCCCAATTCTCTGATTTCGGTCTTTCTTTCTGCCATTTTAAACTCCTTTTGTATGATCCACTATCTTATATACGATATTCAAGAAAATTGGTTGCTTAAATGAAACACAGCACACTAATGATGATGTGCCGTGTTTTTCTGTCAGATTAATAATTGCTAGCGTAAGCCGCGTAATGCAGCGCCCACACCCGCACCAGCCAATCCAAAAATACCGAGGATCGCGCCTGCAATCAGGGATACGATCAAGCTGGCCACCCACCCGATCACGACGGTGCCGATCGTCTGCGGCCATTCCAGGTCCAGCGCTTCTTTTGCTGCGATGAACCATGCCACCAGCCCGGCAATACCCGCCAGAAAAGCGATCGGGCCTGAAACGCATGCCAATCCGGGCGAAACCAGCGCGATGATGCCAAGGAAGCCGACCACGTTCCAAACATACGCGAGGCCCAATGTGCGCACCATTTCTTCAAAAGTCACATCGGCTTCAAAGAAGGTTTTGCCCGCCCAGCTGATAATGAAGCATCCCACCCCGAAGCCAAGCACAGCGAAAATCGTGCCGGTGATCGTGCTGATGATCCAGCTCGCGCCGGTGATATGCACCAGTGCGGCATTCGCGCCTAACTGGCTTAGAAATGAGACCGCAGCCACCAGCATCCACGCAGTCTGGGTGAATGCTGCATCATGTTCGACCTCTGAATACACCTCGGTTTTGAAAGTAAACACTTTCATAATTCGATCCATCATAATTACCTCCAATAATAGTTGATATAGTGAATATAACCCAAAACAAATACTTTGGTACCTTGATTATATAATACGAGTTCAAGTGTTAAGAGAACTTTAACCTTGAGGCGTCGTAATTAAGCTGATAATATAAAAATTGGAGAACATTATGAGAAAACTGTTTGCGATCATTTTCTTTATCATCCTGGTCCTGCCGCTCATATTTGGCGCGCAGACAGCCATCAGCGTTATCACCTGGGCGCTTGACCGTGATTTCTATACCGAAATCCTCGACCAGCCGCAGGCATATTCCGCTTTGGGAACCGGCCCCCTGATCGATCAGATGCTGATTATCCAGCTGCAACTGCCTCCGGACGCAGACACAACCGCGCTGAGAGGGATTCTGCAATCAACGCTAACTCAGGAATTCTTTCAGGCGCAGATCAGTGCGTATGTGAATGGTTTGTTTGATCACCTGCAGGGCAAGACAACCGAATTCTCCCCAACCATTGACCTCAGGCCGTTGAAAACGGTCATTGCCGGTGAACAACAGGATGCTTTTCTGGTTGCGCTGATGCAAGCACTTCCGGAATGCGCACCCGGGCAAACACCGGGCTTTGGCAGTGATTCTGAAAATGCCTGCAAACCGGCAGGAGTGCCTGATCAATTGATCATTGAACAGGCATTAAAACCATCTCTTCCATTTATAATTGCGCAAATTCCGGACGAAGCTCCTTTGCCCGGAGAACTCGGATTGGTCGGCAGGGATATGGGCTGGCGTCGATTCCTGCCCGGCATGGCAACCCCCGCCAGCATCCTGCTCAGTGTTCTCATCCTGTCTTCTATTGCCATCGCGGTATGGTATCTCATCGCGCTTGTCGCACATGCCGGCTGGCATGAACGCTTGCAGTGGCTCGGCTGGACGTTGCTGATTCCCTCACTGCTTGTGTTCCTGTTGGGTTTTGCCGCGCAGGGCGGCGTGGCCGCTTACTGGATCAATTTCGGATTAGAACGCGCAAATCTTGCTGCCGCGCCTGCGGGGGCGGGATTGGCGGAAATGCTGCAGGTTGCAGCCATGACCGCGCTGCCGCGTATCACAAACGCGTTTAGAATGGTCGGTGGTGTCTGTGGCGCTTTCGGACTTTCGCTTATTTTTTGGGGTGTCGCGACACCCAGGAAATAGTTGGTAATATTGGTATCTAGAAAGCAGGCCTGCGCCTGCTTATTTTTATCCACCAATCACATCGATCAGAATTCCGACCGCCTGCGCGGTCAATTCTGCGCAATCTGGCTGCCCGGGTTTTCCGACCCATTCTTCGCGCAAATTCTTGCATCGCAAAGATCCAAAATGATCCAAAAAACGCTCTCTGAAAAGATTGGTCAATTCCAGACAATGATCATCATTCTCATGTGCGGTTTCTCGGCCATATAACGCACCGATCACCATCAGTCCCCCGGCGAACGCGCCGCACAATTCTTCCTGCGTTCCCCCTACACCACCGGAAAACGGCGCTGCGATCCTGATCAGGCCTGGTACTTCTCCTGGAAAATAATGCTGACCGGCAGCCAGCAAGATTCCCTCTGAACAATGCCAGCCGGATTGCAGATAATCCCTCGCTCTGTCCATGATCGCTTTTTTCAATACAGCATCCATCCAGTCTCCTTAAAAGAAAAAAGCGGAACCAGTCCGCTTTTCGATCACTATTTATTCACCGGCAATTTCGTGCCCGCCTTTGAGCGCTACGATCAAGTCGCGCCGCTTCAGCGCCCGTTTGCGGTCTATTTCCACCATCCCGGCTTTATCATCCGCCAGGCGTTCCAGCGCGGAGGTCCAGGCGGCGCTGACGACCGGGGTGTGGTTCACGCGCCAGCGTTCCACATACACCGGCAGGTCTTCGGCGTTGATGATCTGGGTCTGGGTGATCGTCTTCTTCACACCATACGCTTCAACTTCTTTCTCGTTCTCCTCGACTTGCGGTTTGACCGGGCAGATCTGCATGCAAGCGCCGCACTTGATGCAGTAATAATCCGCCAACACCAGCTCACCGTCCTCATCAATATGCAGCGCGCGTGTCGGGCAAATATCCGCGCAAGCCAAACATCCTTCCACACACTTTTCACGCCGCAGTTCCACCTTCCCCTGCCATGGCTGCTGCACTTTGAAAGCACCATCGCTGGCTACTTCGCATTGCCTGCAGCGGATGCAGTGGGGATCATCAACCACCAGCGTGTCTTCTGCTTCATCATAGGAGATCACCTTGGTCGGGCAGTTATCGATCACAAATTGCTTACGCGACATATCAAAGCCATCTTTATTGAACTGCGTGAATTGTATGAGTTCGGGGAATGCTTCATACTTGATGACCGGATTTTCCGGTTCATCATTGACCCACATCGATATCACGCTCACCGGGCACATCTCCACGCACTCGCCACAGAAAACGCATTTATCCGCATCCACATCCACGGATTGTTTCTCCACCATGCGTCCATTTTCCAGCACTGCGTCCACATGCGTCAGCGCGTCAAAGGGGCAGATTGATGGGCCCATCTGGCAGCCCACGCAATATTCCAGGTTCCAGCGCATCTTGTAATGACGCGTCACCATCGCGCGTTCCAGCGTCATCTGTTTTTCTGTTCTTGTTTTTACCGTCGCTCCGCGTCCGTGCATCTCTTCTCCTAATCCCGTCTGATTTCCTGCACCTGCTGCTGTTCATGGTCAAACACACGCACGATCAGCGGCATATCACCCGGCGCGGCATGTGTCGCGCAGCCAAAACATGGATCATACGCGCGAAACGCCATTTCGATCTTATTCATCACAGCGTCGCCGACCGGTTTTCCCGGTTCAACCAGTGCTTGTGCCGCTTTTTTGATCGACATATCAATTGCCGCATAATTGTTGGTCGTGCCAACGATCAGATTGACAGCTTGCAGCAGGCCGTTCTCATCCGTCTTATAGTGATGGGTCAACGTGCCGCGCGGCGCTTCCACGATCGCAATGCCTTCAGTTGGTGTCTCGGTGGGGATCGTGCGCACATCCGTTGATGTGATCTCCGGATCGCTCACCAATTCTAGCTCTCTTTCCGCCGCGTACAGCATCTCGATCAGGCGCGCCCAGTGCGTCGCCAGCGTGGCATGCACCGGTTTGCCGCCCAGTGTTTCATAGAATTTTTCATATTCCGCCTGCGCCAGCGGGGTCGCAAAACCCTCCGAAGCATTCAGGCGCGAAAGCGGGGACGCGCGGTAAACACCGCTGTCCTTGCCATCCACAAATCCCTTCCAGCCAACCTTTTTTAGATAGGGGAATTTGAGATAAGTCCATGGCTCAATATGTTCCGCGATCACATCCAGATATTCTTCCGGGCTGTATTTGACAAATTCCTTCCCCTCCGGATCCACCACACGCACTTTGCCATCGTAGAAATTGATCTTGTTATTCTCATCCACCAGTCCCATATAATAGGTCCGGTGGCTGAAAGCGTCGCTCTTGATCATCTCCGCGTATTCAGAATTGCCAAGCACCACGTCATTGAAGAGTTTCAGGCTGAACCTGGCAGTCTCGATCGACCGGCGTGCAATCTCCTCAATGCGTTTCCGTTCATCCTCAGTGATCGGCTTGCTCATCCCGCCGATCAATGCACCCACCGGGTGAATATATCGCCCGCCGATGATCTTGGCAATCTCATGATTCTCCGAAAGCAGTTGCATTACCTGTGAACCGATCTCGCGGCCTACAACTTTGACAATGCCAAGGATATTGCGTTCACTTTTTGGCGCATCCGGTCCCACCACAAAGTCCGGGCCTGCCAGAATATAAAAGTGGGTGGCGTGGTCTGCGACAAAGAATGAGGAATAAAGTAACTCACGCAGTTTCTTCGCTGCCGGTGGCGGATCGACATGATAGACCGCATCGCCAGCTTTCGCGGCCGCTATGTGATGCGCCAGCGGGCATACGCCGCAAATGCGTTGTGTAATGCGCGGCATTTCTTCCACCGGCCGTCCTTCGCAGAACTTTTCGAATCCGCGCAATTCCGGGATGATCATGTACGCATTTTCCAACCCGCCTTCCTCGTTCAGAAACAGGTCGATGCGCCCATGTCCTTCCAGGCGGGTGATCGGATCGATCGATATTTTTTGGTTGACAGTTACTTTTTTCGCCAATTTAATTCTCCTGTGCCTTACTTCTCGTACTTCAGGTCAGAAAGGATCGATTCCGCTAACCCAAACCGGTAACCCAGGCCAACCGGATCGACAATCCCCGTCAGGATATCCCGTAAGGCCTGCGGATCATCCGTGTTCACCAGCGCAGCGACCGCGCTGACCAGTTTGGAACCCTGGTCAACCACGCTATCCGGCGGACCATAGCATCCGCGGCAGGGCATGTTCCCGTTCACGCATGGCAATCCGCATCCAGCGCGCGTGGCCGGGCCCAAACAGATCACTCCTTGCGTCAGGAAACACTTGTCCGGATTTAACTCCGTCAGATGCGGGCGCTTGAATTCGCTGATGCGCATGCCGCTTGTGCCTTTTTCTCGCGTGCAAACATCACAATTCGTCTTTGCCTGCGCGCCAATCACCGACCCCTTTTTCGGCAGCTCGCCCGAGAGGACTGCCTGGAACACATTCCAGACCTGATCCACCACCGGCGGGCAGCCCGGCATGAAATAATCCACTTCGACGGTTTGTGCCAGTGTATGGACGCGATCATACAGCTTCGGGATCTCGATCTCCCCTTCCGGCATCTGTGTCTTCTCCTGTGGGCGCGTTCCGCGTGAATCATCCAGCGAGGGTGCGCTATCAAACACTCTTTCCAGCAGTGTCTCCACATCAAACAGGTTTGCCAATCCGGGTATACCGCCCAGATGTGAGCAAGACCCAAAGGCGATCATTAATTTGGATTTCTTGCGCAGTAGATGCGCAATCTCCTCGTTTTCGCTGTTGCGGATCGCGCCATTGAAGAAACAGATATCAATTTCCTTATCTTTCATCGCTCGGACATCGTCATATTTGAAGTCCATCGCCGCCGGCCAGAAGACAATATCGACCTGCTCGGATACATCTACCAGGCGCATACCGAGCTCGGTGATCGTGATCTCACAACCGCCGCAGCTGGATGCCCAGTAAAAAGCTAACTTGGGTTTCACGTTCTGTGTTGTTTTTGGTTTGGAAGCCATTAGACTGCCTCCTTCTCGAGCGATGCCAGCATCATATCAATCTCATTTTGGATCCTGCCGCGATCCTGCGTACCGATCTGCACAAATTTCACCCTGCCATCCGCAAGCTGCATCTGGCCCATCATCATGCCCAGCAGATTGATCTTGCAGTCACTCACATAAGTACCGCGAATGAAATGGCATTGTCCTGGCGCGCAGCCACACACCATCACCCCATCGATCCCGGAACGCAGCGCCATCAAAGCCATCTGCGGATCGATTCGACCTGAACATGGAATATGGATCACTCGCACATTGTCAGGATAGCTTTCGAGGATCTTCTCATCCTCTTCAACCCGCAAACTCCAGTCACAAATGAAAACCACCAGCGATGGTTTTCCGTTTTTATTCTTGATGCTGATCTGGTTCACGATCTCCTGGTTGGAAACACCCGGGCGGGCGATCGCGCCGATCGGGCAGGCCGCAACGCAAATTCCGCAGCCCATACATTTTTCAGCGTCCACTTCCGAGAAGCGGTCCATCACGCCATCCGCCTCTTTTTCAATCAAATGGGGCGCTTCATAGGGGCAGGCCATCACGCAAATGCCGCAGCCAGAGCACAGACCCTCATCCACGCTCACTGTTTCCAGCGGCGTTTGGTAACCGGCTTCGACCGCTAATTGCTTCACCGCGGCGATCACACCGGAAATATGGATCTCCTGCGGGCAGGATGCGTAGCACAGGTCGCATTCCGAGCACATCCAGGTGGTCGGGCTTGCAAACGCTTCTTCACGCATACCCATCATCACCATTCGCAGCAGTCGGCGCGGGTTATAATCCGGTTCCGCTTTCTGCTGGATCAGGCACTTGCTAACGCAGGTTCCGCATGAATAACACACCTCCACATGCTCGCCGCCCGGTATCGCCTTCACCTGTTCAACCAATGTCAGAGGCATATCCTTATTTTCCATCTTTGCCTCCCTCCACAGTCATCGCAAGCACCATCGTGTCCGAATAATCAGACGCGGATGTCACATCCGGCACTTCATACATGCGCCGTGCGCGTTTTTCCATATCCGGCCGCAGCGTTTCGATCTCTTGCATCAGCTTTTCACCGCCCAGGTCATCGATCACTTTCTGCATCTCGTTGATCACGCGGGCATATTTATCTCCTTCTGCCGCTGAGATCCATTCCACGCGGAAGCGCCCCGGGCTCATGCCCATTTTTTCAAATATCTTCTGCAGCCTTTCTGCGCGCGATGCGCCAACAAGCTGCCCGGTGATATAGTGGCAATCCTGTGGATGGCATCCGGAATAGAGCACTGCACCTGCGCCTAATCGATAGGCTTCATATATGAAGTCGGTATCCATGCGCGCCGAACACATCACACGGATGCCGCGTTCGTTGGCTGAATATTCAAAGTGGCTCGTGCCGGCCAGATCTGCGCCGCCATAGGAGCACCAGTGGCAGCGGAACGCGAACACTTTCTCTTCCGGTTTGTCTGCCAGCAGCGCTCGGATCTGTGCCAGTATCTGCGCATCGGTATAATGCAGCTGGGTGATGGCGTTATGCGGGCATTCCGCCACGCATCCACCGCATCCATGGCACTTCGCCGTGGTTACCACCGCTGCCTTGCCAACCTCCACTTCGATCGCGCCATATGGGCAGGCTTTCGCGCAAATACCGCATTTCTTCCCATCCGCGCTTACACAGCGGTCTTCCCATACTTCAGCAATGATCGGTTCGATCTCCCACTCATCCGAATGCAGGATGCGCCCCGCCCTTGCGGCGGTTGCGGATCCCGAAGCGACAGAAGCGGGAATATCTTTCGGGCCCTGGCACGCGCCGGCAAAGAAAATGCCGTCCGTTGGGCTGTCCACCGGCCGCAGTTTGGGGTGATATTCCATGAACCAGCCCCCGGGGCTTTGCTGAACGTTCAGCACCGAGCTGACATCATCCACGTCTGGTTGCGGCACCGCCGCCTGGTTGAGCATGACCAAATCATATTCATGTTCCACCACTTTGCCGAGGGTAATATCTTCAGATTGCACAAACAGATTTCGCGTCTGTGCGTCCTCGGTGATCATACCCGGCCGGCCCTGGATGAACTTAATCCCCATCTGCCGCGCCCGATCATAGAATTCTTCATATCCCTTGGATGGGGTGCGAATATCAATATAGTAAATGCTCAGTTCAATATCCGGGTACATCTGTTTCAGCAGCACCGCGTTCTTGATCGCGTACATGCAGCAGAAATTTGAGCACCAGGGATTAAAGCGCTTATCGCGCGAACCCACACAGTTGATGATCGCCACCCGTTTTGGATTCTTTCGGTCACTGGGCCGGATCAGATCACCCACGGTCGGCCCGGCAGAGTTATTCAGGCGTTCCATCTCCATGGCGGTGATCACATTCGGGAAGCGGCCATAACCAAATTCCGGGATCGCGCTCGGATCAAAATGATTGAATCCGGTCGCGGTGACAATGGCGCCGATATCCTCCCATACCACCTTGTCTTCCTGGCTGAAATCGATCGCGTCCAGCGGACCGCACGCTTCCACGCATTTATAGCAATGGATGCAGGCATCCTGGTCAATGGTATAGAGCAGCGGCACCGATTGGCTCATGGAAATATACGCCGCCTTGCGCGGTGCCAGATTTAACTCGAATGAATTCGGTACTTCGATCGGGCACACTTTTGCGCAATCCCCGCAGCCATTGCAGCGATCCGCGTTCACATAGCGGGCTTTCTCCCGCAATTGCACCTTGAAGTTGCCGACAAACCCCTCAACACGTTCTACCTGTGTATATGTTCTTACATCGATGTTCGGGTGACGCGCCGCGTCAACCATTTTCGGTGCAAGAATTCATATACTACAGTCCATCGTCGGGAAGGTCTTGTTAAGCTGTGCCATTACCCCGCCGATGGTAGGTTCTTTTTCTACAAGAATGGTTGGAATACCCTGGTCTGCCAGATCCAAAGCCGTGCTGATGCCAGCCACACCGCCCCCGACAACCAGCGCGCGCTTGGTGACAGGTACAGTGATCATTTCCAGCGGAGCCAGGAATCGGGCCTTGGCAACCGCGGCGGCTGTCAATGATTTCGCTTTTTCCAGCGCGCCTTCTTTGTCATGCCCGTGCGCCCATGTGCACTGCTCACGGATATTGGCCATTTCCATCAGGAATGGGTTCAACCCGGCTTCAGCGACAGCGCCACGGAAAGTGGCTTCATGCATGCGCACCGAACACGCGGATACAACCACGCGGTTCAGGTTGTACTTTTTGATATCTTCCTTGATCAGGTTCTGGCCGCTATCAGCGCACGCATACAGCGTATCGGTCGCATGCACAACTCCGGGAAGGTGAGATGCCCATTCAGCGACATCGGCTGGAGGGATCACGCCAGCGATGTTTGTACCGCAATGGCACAAATATACACCGATGCGCAGTTCCTCAGGATTAGGGTTATCGTTCATATAACTCCTTTTGCTTGGTTTTCCAATGTTCTTCCTGCGATGGAGCGCAGTTTTTCAAACTATTTTTTTGGTCCGATCACTTCTTGTTTGATCAATTCTCTGCGCGATTTCTGTGCGCGTTTTTCCGGTGTGGTCAGCGCCAGCGCTTCCTTCGGGCACCACAACACACACTGCGGGCCTTCCGGTTCATTTTCACACTGGTCACAGAACTCCACCAATCGTGTTTCATGGTTCATTGAAATCGCGCCAAAATCGCAGGCGTCGATGCACCACGCGCATCCGTCACATTTCTTTGGGTCAATGCGGATCGTACCGCTATTGGGATCCTGCGAGAGCGCTTTCTGCGGGCAGGCAATAACACAAGGCGCATTTTCACATGTGCGGCAGGCGATCGCGGTGATCAACACCTCATCCACGCGCACGGTGCGGATCCGGCTGCGGTAGGTGTTGTATTCGCCATTTTTTGTGTAGGAACAAACATATTCACAGATCTGGCATCCGATGCACAGCTCTGGATCGCAATCGATATAGTTGAATTTTGAGGTTGAAACTGCCATATCTTCTCCGTCTCCTTATACACCAACCTGTTCTGCAACGTCAGGCATGCCGAGTGATTCCAGTTTCTTCTTCGGGATCATGCCGTCTTCAGTCCAGCCTTTGGCCTTGTAATACAAGTCTTTCAGATATTCCAGCTCTTCAGACGAAGTGAAGTGCCCGGCAGATGGACCGATCGTCATCGGCTCATGCATCCAGCGGTAGGGCAGTACATCGTCTTCACGCTTCCACCCCTCGCGGATATTGAATGCCTTTTTGATCGTGTGAGCGCGTTCACCAATTGGATCAATGTCTTCATACTTCAGGTCCCAGCCTGTCGTCGCGTTGATCAGGTCTACGATCATCGGCCAGGCTCCAGCCCGGTCAGCGCTGCCGGTAAAGCAGCGACGGATAAATTTACACAATGGCAATGTGTCATACACAGCCGCGTATTCTTCTGAACTTTTCGCCAGTTCGCCCCGCGTCTCATCCACCGAGAAGCGGTCCACTTCACCGCTGATATCCGGGTCGTATGCCGCGGTGCGATTATGGCAGGGCCCGCGCGTGCCGACTGCGGATCCCAGCGCGAATGTCTTCAATCCGCGCGCTTCATATCCGGCGGGCTCCAGACCTTTCGCATGCATCGCCCATTTATAGGATTCCGTGCCGCGTTCCTTATCGATCGTTTCGCTTGCAATCTTCGTGCCCTGGCCCAGCAGCTTGCCAATCCCGACCTGGTCGCGGATCATTTCTGCCACTGCCACTGCGCCTTCGCCGTTGCCAAAACTTAGCTCGATCCCATCCGGGTATTGCTCAGACTTGAAATCTTCTTTTTTCAGAACGCCTTTTTCATAACTTTCCATCGCCCACGAGATCGAGATACCCATCGACATCGCGTCCATTCCGCCCTGGTCAGCCACCTCGATCAGCTTGATGACAGCGTTCATATCGTTTACACCCAGGTTGGGGCCGTTGGCAAACAAACATTCATACTCAATGCCCGTCATCGCGCCAGCCCATGGCCCGTTCTTGACCACTGACATCTGCTCACAGGCAATCGGACATTGCGCGCAGGCGATCGTTTTGACTTTATGGTTTTCGTGCAGAAATTCCCCGCTCACCTTTTCGGCGTCTTCAAATACGCCTTCCTGATAATTGCGGGTGGGCAGCAGCCCCAGCTTGTTCATATTGAGCACATTCGTGGATGTGCCAAGAATGCGATATTTGCTGGTGTGCGGACCCTGTGCCGCTTTGGTGATGTCGAATGAAAGTTTATTCAGCGTGGCCGGATCGGCAACTTCAATTCCGTGCGTGCCGCGCACAGACACGGCTTTCAGTTTCTTGGACCCCCACACCGAGCCATGCCCGGTCCGTCCTGCCTGGCGCCCATCATTGGTCACATTGGCATAACGCACCATGTTTTCGCCGGCCGGGCCAATGGTTGCGGACCGCACCTGGTCATCCGCCAGATCATCGCGAATCGCTTCTTCTGTTGCAAAAGTGCCCAGGCCAAGCAAATTTTCTGCGTTGCGGAATTCAACACGATCATCATCGATGAACACATAGATCCAATCCTCGCTGGCCCCGTGGATTACAACCCCGTCCCAGGTGGCACGCTTAAGCGCGATCGACAACCACGAGCCGGACAGGCTGTCCCCGATCAAACCGGTCATCGGTGATTTGGATGCCAGGCCATATTTTCCGCCAACAGGAACCGGCGTTCCGGCAAAGATGCCATTCGCAAAACAGATCGGATTTTCAGGGGAATAAGCGTCGCAGCCGGGGGTGATATTTTCCCAGCATAATCGGGTGGCCATCGATACACCCCCGATCCACAGCTTGTACCATTCTTCGGGTTTTTCTTCGACCCAGTGCTTCCTTTCAGTGAGATCAATGTGCAGGATCTTACCGCTATAACCAAACATACTCTCTCTCCTCGTACGTTGATTTTCCGGCGCTTTATCCGCCGGCCAATAAAGACAACATGATCAGCCGTTCACCATTTTTTGGCTGATAATGCAGTTGATCCTCATGCAGGATCTGCTCGCCATTGATGCTGAATAAATTGGTGGGGATCATCGACCGCCCATCCTCATTAATCACTTCCCCGATCAACGCGGGAAATCTTTGGCCGAGTTGTTTGACAATATCTTCCAGCCGCCCCCCATCCTGGAGTGGAATGGCGATTTCCGTTTCTCCAGTCAGTATCCGGGAAATTCCGGTGAACTCAACGGTCACATTGATGTGGTTCATCATAGAAATTGTACTCACAGCAGGCCTTTCTGGCGAGTGATTTTCTTCACTTTTAATGTGCGATTGCCGGACAAATTATAATCCAAGGATTCGCGTGAAAAAATCAATCGAATCATTGAAATTAATGGATGATGATATCCTTATTCGGACATATTTTATCATATTAGCTCTATCGTGGGCCAAATATGATCGTCCCCAGCCGGATCAGGTTCGCTCCTTCGTCAATCGCCACCCGGTAACTGTTGCTCATCCCCATCGACAACACACGCATCTCCACATGTTCCAGCTGCATGGCTGATATCTCCTCAAAAAGACGCCTTGTTTCCTTATAATAAGGCCTTGATAGTTCAGGGTCTCCGGTCAGCGGCCCCATCGTCATCAATCCCTGCAGTTTCAGGTAACGGCATGAATCCAAATACTCCGCCAGTCCGCCGGCATTCTGCGGCATTATGCCGGTCTTGTTCTCCTCGCGCCCGCTGTTGACTTCAATCAGCACCGGCAGCTCTTTGCCAACCTGCGCACACCGCTTTTCCAGCTCCTTCGCCAGCCGCAGTGAATCAAGCGACTCGATCATATCGAATAGCTCCACCGCCTGCCTGGCTTTGTTGCGTTGTAAATGGCCGATCATATGCCATTCTGCTTTTGCCACTGCTCCGCGGATCATCTCATCCGCTTCCTGCACATAGTTATGCCCAAACAATCGGATGCCGGCATCCATCGCTGCTTTCACCTCATCCAGCGAACGGGTTTTGGCCGCCGCCAGTATCTCCACACTGTCCGGTATGGTTTTGCGGATTTCATCAACCTTTTCCTTAATCATAGAAGCATCATCCATCATTTGTCACTCCCGGAATCTGCATTCAGGCGCCAATCATATGGCTTATAGACTGTCATGGTCTTGTCATCAAAATGATCAATTAAGATGCGGCGCATGTCCTTTTCCGGCAAATAGCGGTGGATCCATTCCAGCACACCAATCTTTCCGCCAAAATCTTTCCGGTACCATTTAAAAATACGCGAGATGTGCAGCGCGACCCCGCTTTTATCCATTTCCGTTTCACTTTCAACAAAATGCGCTGCCGAAAGCGCCAGCTGCGCGTCGAGTTTTTCAGCGGAATAATATGCGATTGGCGGGCAGGAGCGGCTGGCGCAATTGAGCGCGAAATGGATGCGTGCATCCAGTCGATCTAAACAATGTGCATATCGCGGATCGTTTTTTCCAAATTGCCTTCCGGGGATGAACATCAACCCGCGATTCGCCCGCAGGATGCCATGCTCAATATCCTCCAGGCTGAATCGCATCCCGCCCACAATGTAAGCCGCGGTGCGGAAAAACCGCACAACGCCCAGCCAGCCTTCCGTTACACTGCGCTGAATATTCAGCTGCAGCACTGCATCGAGCGTCAGCAGATGGTAAAGATTGATCCAGAAAGCCTTCTTCTCTGCCCGTGAATTCAACTGCCCGGGATCAAATTCCGCCAGACAGGGGTACAGTACAGACCGTAGCTGTGTGAATGCGCCGCTCTCTTTCATTTTTCCGTAATCCACGCCCGCGTCCGTGATCACAGCTTCCTTTTTTAATGCCAGAATAGTGTCCGCCACGAAAGCGCTCACATCAATCGCTGTTGCGCAGCTTTTAGCTGCGGAATTAAACGCGCCCTTGTTCCTGGTTCCAAACAATAAATCCAGCAGTGAATCGCGAATGGTTGCCATGGCGTACATCCTTTTCTTTTATTTTAAACAAAAAGACACCCGTTTGCGGGGTGTCTCATGGGTTTCGTTATTTCTTTTTCGCCTGGTTGGCAACCGCGTTGATGGCTGCGTCAATTGCGTCCTGGTCACCCAGGTAGTAACTCTTGATCGGGCGCATATCTTCATTCAGTTCATACACCAGCGGCACACCGGTCGGGATGTTCAACCCGGGGATCTCTTCATCGGAAATGTCATCCAGGTATTTCACCAGCGCCCGCAGTGAATTCCCGTGCGCGGCGATGATCACACGCTTACCGGCTTTGATCGCAGGCACGATCGCGTCGATCCAGTAAGGCAGGAATCGCTCAACAGTGTCCTTCAGGCATTCTGTTCCGGGCACTTCATCGATGGGCATATCCGCGTAGCGCCGGTCATTGGCTGGGTGGCGTTCATCTTTTCGATCCATCACGGGCGGCGGGGTATCATAACTGCGCCGCCAGATGTGCACCTGTTCATCCCCGTATTTTTCCGCGGTTTGGGCCTTGTTCAGTCCCTGCAGGTCGCCATACATGCGCTCGTTCAAGCGCCATGAGCGAACAACCGGGATCCACATCAAATCCATCTCTTCCAGCGTAATCCAGAGCGTCTTGATCGCGCGCTTTAAGACAGAGGTAAAGGCGATATCGAAGGTGTAGCCCCCTTCCTTTAATAATTGGCCTGCCCGTTGGGCTTCTTCCAGGCCTTTTTCAGATAAATCCACGTCAGTCCAGCCCGTGAACAGGTTTTCTTTATTCCATATGCTTTCACCATGCCGTAACAATACCACTTTATACATGCTTAAACCTCACCTTTTATATATTTTGTTAATTAGCGCTTTCTGGCGCGCTTCTTTATAATAATACCTGAGTTTATCAAATCAAAAGGAGAAAGCAATGAAATTAAAGGTTGGAAAACGAGCGCCGGATTTTACGCTCCCCAGCCATCTCGGCAAAGATGTCACGCTCAGCCATTTGCGCGGAAAAACCGTTGTGCTGGTTTTCTTCCCGCTGGCCTGGACCCCCGTCTGAACGGACCAGATCCCGTCGTATGAGGCACTGCGTGACACATTCGCGGGATTGGACGTCCAGGTTCTGGGCGTCAGCGTAGATCATGTGCCCTGCCTGGTGGCATGGGCAAAGAGTTTGGGAGAGATCAATTATCCATTATTAAGCGACTTCTGGCCGCATGGCCGGGTTGCCAAAAAATATGGCGTGTTGATCGAAGATGCTGGAAAAAGTGAACGGGCGATCTTCGTCATCGATAAAGAAGGCATTATTCGCTATATTGACATCCATGATATTGACGATCAGCCGGACAATGAAGTCCTTCTGGCACAATTAAAAAAGATCATTCCGAATGCGGAAGAGAAATTAGAACATTTATACAAAGACGAAGCAAAAGCCGAAGGTAATGTGGTCATGTACTGCACACCCTGGTGTCCGGATTGCCGTAAAGCGCGTGAATGGCTGCGTGAGAGAAATGTCGAATTCACTGAGGTGGATATTTCAACCAACCTCAATGCTGCCCGCCAGGTGCGCTCGTGGGGAGACGGATTCCAGATCACACCCACTTTTGATGTTGGCGGTGAGATCGTGCTGGATTTCAACAAATCCAAACTGGAAGAACTGTTAAACTAGTTTAAACAAAAAAACTCCGCATGAGAAAGTGCGGAGTTTTTTCTTATTAAATTTATCGTGATTTAGTCATCCAGCAGGCGTTTTTCGCCCTCCAGCGAACGCAGATGCGTCAGGTCCTGCGAGACTTCAATAGTGCCTTTATACTTTCCGTCCGCGTCGCGCAGCGCGAAGTATTCGATGTGAATGAACATGCTATTCATCTGGATCCAGAACTCAGCGGTCTCGCGTGTGCCTGCTTTGAAGTCATCTAGGATCCGCTGTACTTTATCCATGCTTTGCGGCGGATGGCAGTTCTGCACTTTGCGGCCAATGATCGCGGCCGTCCGTTTGAACACGCGCTCAGGCGTGTCTGAATAATACAGCACAGTATCGTTCTCATCAACGTAAGTAATATCAACCGGCAATCGCTTCAGCATCATATTGAGCTGCGAAATCGATAGATCGCCAGTGTTTAGTGGGAATGATGTCATTTTTATCTCCTTATTTTCTTCTATCTTATCAATTATTTCTTCTTTTGGCGCTTGTTTGTTGGCGCTCTCAGGCCACGCTTCCCCGCGCAGCACATAACTGAACCCAAACTCCTCTTCCTGTGCGTGCATTGCCAGCCAATCTGCTTCAGGCAGGCGCTCCAACGCGGCCGGGAAAAGAATGCGCTCTTCCTTATAGATCATCTCACGCATCATATTCTCAATGGATGTGAATATTTCATTCAATGTCTGCACATCACCAAATTCAAGCGTATCTTTTTCTGCCAACACCGCGGAAAGCTGTTTCCATCCTTTGCGGATATCATTATGGATGCCCCACATCACATTCGAAGGCCCGCTGAAATCGACCCTTTCCAGATAGGAGAACAGCAGGTTTTCCTTGCGCTCATAATGCCGGTCAAAATCGATCATTTTTTCAACATTGGTTTTTAATCTGCCCAGCAACTGCGCGGACTGGTTTCCAACCAATTGGCGCAAAATATTGCGGATCTCGTTCAGCACGATCGTCAGCAGCTCATTTTCCGTGCGGAAGGTATAGACCGGGTGCCCGGGCAGCATATCGGCGGTGGGCTGCTGATCCAATGATTCGCGGAACATCGCCACATGCACATCACACAGATATTGGATATCCTCAACCGGCATCCCGCCCGCGATCAACGATTGTTCGATCTCAGAGATCTCCTGCGCGGTCGCGTTCCGCAGCACTTCTGCGAATTCTTCCTTCACGCTCTCATACGGTTCACCAGCGTGGACGCGCTTGATCGCGGTCTTGATCTTCTCCTGTCTTTCCTTGCTTACATTATTGATGAATTCACTCATGTTCACTCCTCTTTGTCCGCCCAGCTGATGTGGTAATACACGGTCACCGCCCGCTCAGGGCAAATGCTTTCACAGGCCGCGCACATGGTGCAGGCACCGGCATCGGCAAACACCAGGTTTCCTGCCTCAATTGCCAGCACATCTTCCGGGCATGCGTCCACGCACATGCCGCACAGAGTGCACTTTTGCCTGTCAATGACCGGTACATTTTTATCAGCCATGCTCATTTTTCCTTTCATCAAAAATATTACCAGGAGGAGCAGGTCTGCGATACGACTTAAGTCGTATCGCTGCCCTGCGCGATCTTCTGCAGCCGCTCGCGATCCAGCAGCACGATATTGCCTTTCACCCGCCGCAGCACACCCTGCGCTTCCATCTCGCGTAAATTGCGGCCGATCACGTCCCGCACCGTGCCGATCTGGCGCGCCATATCATCGCGTGTCCAGTAGATTTCGGGGTCTGATTTGCCCTTTTCCGCTTCAGCGATCAGGAAAGCCGCCAGCCGCTGCCGCACACTATCCAATGCAAGCGCGCCGGCTTTGCGCGTCATCATCTCCAGCCGCGCTGCCATCTCCTGCGCCAGTGCGATGGCCAGGTCAGAATAGCGATCCATCAATCGCTGCGCATCCTCCCGTCCCAGCGCCAGCAGCGTTGTATCCTGAATGCAGCGCGCGTTCGCGGGGTTTTTGGATTCCTTGCGCAGCACCGGCACCAGGTTAAACCCCTGGCCGGGGGATATCACACCCAGCGTATGCTCACGCCCGTCCAGCGCTGAGCGGTAGATCTCCACCGCGCCTGATCGGACGAAATATAACGCCTTACATTCATCCTCTTCCCAGACCACGGCATCACCCGCCAGATAGGTGACCGGCCAGGCACAGGCATCCACCGCCTGCGCGCACTGCGGCGACAAGCGCAGGAATAAACTGATTCCTTCCCAATCATTCTTCATTGTTAATAATCATTTTATATACTCTTTTGCTTTTTGCGGTAAAATCTTATTGAAAATAATTATCAATAAAACCATGAACACTTCCTATCACGAAAAATTAGAGCAAGAATTACAAAATTCGGGCGCGCGCATGACCAAGCCGCGTAAAGCCATTCTGGATGTGATCGCTTCAACCGAACAGCCCCTGACGGCAATGAACATCTTCGAACAGGCGCGCCGCAAAGCGCCTAACCTGGGCCTGGTCACAGTGTACCGCACCATCGACGCGCTTGAGTCGCTGGGCTTGATCGACCGCATCCACGGCAGCGATGACTGCCAGACCATCTTCCGCGCCGCCTCCGGCCACAGCCACCTGCTCTCCTGCACGGATTGCGGCAGGAGCGTTTATTTTGACGGCGTTCTGGCGGAAAAAGAATTCGACCGCATCGGGCGTGAGCATGGTTTCAAAATCACCGGGCATCTTTTACAATTATTCGGGTTGTGCGATGCCTGCACTAACATGGAGTATAACAATGAATAAATTACGCAATACCATCTTAATCGTTTTTTTTGCCGCGCTATTTCTATCCGCATGTTCACAGCCAGCCACCCCCGCTGACCAGAGTGCGGATCGCATGACGATTTCCGTCAGCATCCTGCCCCAAAAGTATTTTGTTGAACGCATCGCAGGCGATTTAGCGGATGTGAATGTGATGGTCGGCCCCGGGGATTCACCCCACAGTTACGAACCGAAAGCATCCCAGATGACAGCCCTCAGCAATTCCGACCTGTACTTCTCGATTGGTGTCGAATTTGAGCATGCCTGGATGGACCGTATCTCCAGCGCGAATCCTGACATGGCCATTGTTGACCTGGCGCAGGAGATCGCGCTATTACCGGCTGTTGAACACCACCATGAGGGTGAAGAAACTGACCATGATGATGAAGATCTTGACCATGAAGAAGATGAGCATGCTGATGAAATGGATCCCCACGTCTGGACCTCACCCGCCAATGGCGCAGTCATGGCGCGAATGATCGCCGACACCTTGATCGAATTAGACCCGGATCATGCGGATACCTACCGCCAAAACCTGGATGTTTTCCTCACTGATATTTCAAATCTGCAATCAGAGATCAACACCGCTTTTGAGGGCCTCACCACCCGCAAATTCATGGTCTTCCACCCCGCCTGGGGTTATTTCGCGCAGGAATTCGGTCTCGAGCAGATCCCGGTCGAAGTGGCTGGCAGCGAACCCAGCGCGGCGGAATTGACCGGTTTATTATCTGAAGCGAAAGCGGAGAACATCACTGCCATCTTCGCCCAGCCGGAATTCAGCACCCGTTCCGCTGATTACATCGCCTCCGAGATCGGCGGCAGAGTCATCCTCATCAGCCCGCTGGCAGAAGATTGGCTGGAGAACCTGCGATTGGTTGCAAAAACCTTCGCGGAGGAATTGTGACCGATACAGACCTTACTGCCCCGCCAGTGATCGAGATCAGCGGTGTCTCGGCCAGTTACAACAGCCATCCGGTGCTTGAAGATATCAACCTCACGATACACGAAACCGATTTCATCGGCTTGATCGGCCCCAATGGCGGCGGAAAGACCACTTTGCTCAAAGTCATCCTGGGCTTGCTCAAACCCACCCGCGGCAGCGTGCGCATCATGGGAAAAACGGTCGAAGACGGCCGCTGTTCTGTCGGCTATGTGCCGCAGGTGGTCGAGATGGACCGCGAGTTTCCCATCCGTGTGTGGGAAGTGGTGCAGATGGGCCTGCTCGGCTGCCGCAAACCCTTTCAGCGCATCAGCGCAACGGAACGGGATGTGATCCGCCATGCCCTCACCCAGGTGGACATGCTGGAAATGGAACAGCGTTCCATTGGCGAGCTTTCCGTCGGGCAGCGCCAGCGCGTCTATATCGCCCGTGCCCTGGCCACCAGCCCTTCCATCCTCCTGCTGGATGAACCCACCGCCAGCGTTGATCCCCAGATCGCTGCCAGCGTCTATGACATGCTCGCGCAGCTCAATCAGACCGTCACCATCATCATGGTCAGCCACGATATGAACGCCGTGTCTGCCTATGTCAAAACCATCGGCTGCCTCAATCGGACCCTGCACTATCATGGCACCAAAGAGATCACCGAAGAGATGGCGCAGACCATGTATGAATGTCCGGTCGACCTGATCGCGCATGGCCTCCCGCACCGCGTGCTCTCACCCCATGTGCACGCGCATTCCCACGACCACAACGGAGGACACACCCATGATTGAAGCGCTGCAATACGGGTTCATGCGTAACGCCCTGGCAGCCGGCATCCTCGTCAGCATCGCCTGCGGCATCATCGGCACCTACATCGTCACCAACCGCATCGTATTCCTCAGCGGCGGCATCGCCCACGCGGCCTATGGCGGCATCGGCCTTGGTTATTTTCTCGGCGTCAGCCCCACCATCGGTGCGATCGCTTTCGCGCTCGTCTCCGCCATCGGCATGGGCCTGGTCCACCGCCGCACCAAAGAACGCTCCGACACCATCATCGGCATCATGTGGGCCATCGGCATGGCACTCGGCATCATCTTCCTCGATCTCAGCCCTGGTTATAAAGCCGACCTGATGAGTTATCTCTTCGGCAGCATCCTGGCCGTTCCAACCAACGATCTGCTGATCATGGTCGTTCTCAATGCCATCATCCTCACCCTGGTCATCCTTTTCTACCGCCCGCTGCAGGCTATCTCGTTCGACGAGACCTTTGCCACGGTTGTCAGTGTGCCGGTCGACCGCCTCTACCTGATGCTGATCGGCATGGTTGCCCTGACGGTTGTCATGACCATGCGCATTGTTGGCCTGATCATGGTCATCGCCCTGCTCACCATCCCGCCCGCCATCGCGGGTTTGTTCGTGCGTGACATGAAACGCATGATGCTCGTTTCCGTCATCCTCAGCATCCTCTTCACCATCCTCGGCCTGTGGCTTTCCTATTCCCTCAACCTCACCTCCGGCGCCACCATCATCCTCGTGACCGGGCTGGCATACCTTCTCAGTTATGCGTTCAAAGCGCTGCGCAAACATCCGGCTTAAGTGATCTTTTTTCCGGAAAGATCGCTGCACCGTACTTATGCTATACTGCGTATATTAATGATTTTTTAATTTAATTGCCGCCTTAAGAAAGTCACGGAAATGAATGGCTGACTTAAACACAATTGAATCACTATTTCAGCAATTCGGCAGCAATATCCCCTTGCTGGCGCAATCCTGCGCGAATGCCATACCGGAATTATTCCCGCGTCCTGATCAGGTTCACGCCCTGCTCACCCTCAATAAGATCCGCTACGCGTCGCCGGATTTTCACAGAAGCGGGCACAGGGCTCTTCGAAAAATCCGCGTTCCCAAAAAATGCAAGGGCACCATCCAGGTTTTCTATGATGCCAATGGAGGCGATCCAGGACAATCACAGCTTGAAACTGACGCCGAACAGGTCGCTGATCATATCGCCACGTGCCTCGAACAGGCGATCAGCGCGCTGCCCCCCACCAGCATCACCCTCGATAGCGAAAAACGCTATCAGCTGCTGGCGGATAACGCGATCGATGTGATCTGGATCATGGATCCGCTGCTCAACTTCACCTATGTCAGCCCTTCCATTCAGCAAATGACCGGCTACACGGTGGAGCAATGGGTCGGCACCAACCTATCTGAACACGCCACCCGCAAAGAATTCCTCAAAATGGCCGGACAGGCCATCCGTGCCCTGCGCGGCTTGTTCGAAGCGGAGTATGTCATTTTCACGGCAAATATGCTCCACAAAGATGGTTCCGAGATCCCGGTCGAGATCATTGGCCGCCTGTTATATAACGAAAAGGGTTTCCCCATCGGCTTGCAGGGCTCCACCCGCGATATTTCCGAGCGCGTCAAAGCGGAAAAAACACTGAAGAAAAGCGAGAAACATCATATTCGCACCATCGAACAGCTCTACCGGGCCGGTCAGCACATCGGCCAATCGCTGGACCTCGCGTCGATTTACAACAGCTTGCATGAGATCATCGCCGAAATCATGCCCTGCGACGGGCTGATCGTTTCCTCCTTCAACCCCTCACAAAAGAAATTCATGTGTGAAGCCCTCTTCCATGAAGGCCAGCCAGTGGATGTCAGCGGGATTCCCGCCGTCCCGCTGGAGCCGCCGGGACACGGCACCCAGAGCCAGGTGGTGCATAGCGGTAGATCACTCTACCTCAGTGATTATCTGGCACACCAAAAAAACGCGCAAACCTCCTATTTCATCAATGAAAAAGGGGTCTATCAGCCCGAGGGTGAACCAATCGATCAGGACATCACTCGCTCCGCCATCCTCGTTCCTCTCAAACGCGAAAAACAGGTCATCGGTGTCATTCAGGTTACCAGCTATCAGCTGGATGCCTTTACCCGCGAGAACCTGCACTTCCTCGAGGCCTTCACGCCGCAAATTTCCGCTGCCATCTCCAACGCCGCGCTCTATGAAGACGCCCGGCAGGCGCAGGAAAACCTCCTGCTCACGCTGCAGGGCACCATAGAAATGCTGGCGCGCACCGTTGAAACGCGCGACCCCTATACCGCCGGCCACCAGCAGCGCGTGGCCGATCTTGCGGTTGCGATTGCGGAAAAAATGGGCCTGGATCAGGAACAGATCGAAGCCATCCATATGGCCAGCATTGTGCATGACATCGGCAAGATCAACGTCCCGGCCGAGATCCTCAGCAAGCCCGGCAAGCTCTCACAGCTGGAATTTGAGCTGATCAAAGTCCACCCGCGGGTCGCCGCCGATCTGCTGCGCGGCATCACCTTCCCCTGGCCGATCGCCGAGATCGTCCTCCAGCACCATGAGAAACTGGATGGTTCAGGATATCCGCAGGGATTAGAGGGTGACCAGATCGCGATCGAAGCCCGCATCATGATCGTCGCCGATATCGTCGAAGCCATGTCCTCCCACCGCCCCTACCGCGAAGCGCTTGGCACGGATATCGCGCTGGCGCAAATTCAAAGTGAAAAGGGGAGCAAACTCGATCCGGCGGTGGTGGATGCCTGCCAGGCGGTATTTGACAGCGGTTATCAATTCCCACCGATTGAATTATCTTGAACCACCCGCTATCAACGCCTTCTCAAAAACCAAATGCGGCGCTTTGAATTTTCATTTCGCGTTTCAAAATGTATAATCAATTGTAAAGATATTGATTGATTTTTTCCTTTATATCCATCGGAAAAAGGAGCTGGCATGAGCCAACCGAACAAGAAGCGCGGCAGCGGAATAGGCGTAAAAGGGCAGCGAGAAGAAATGACCCAGTCTGATCCCGACCTCAAGCATTCTTTCGAACAAGCGCCTGTTGGGGTCTATCTGGCAGATGTGGAAGGGGATTGCATATATGCCAACCGGGAATTGCTTGATATGGTCGGCTTAACACTGGATGAAGTCATCGGAAAAAAATTACTGAATACAGTACATCCTGATGACCGCGAGCCCATTGTTCAAGCCTGGTCACAGGTGCATGATAAGGATGCGGTCTTTGACCAGGATTGCCGCTTGATGGACAAAAACGATAAAGCGATCTGGGTGCATGCCCTCGCATCCAAACGGACAGATGCCCAGGGCAACCTGGTTGGCTATCTTGGGTTAATTGTGGATATTTCGAGAAGAAAACAGGCAGAAACTTCGCTGGAAGAATCCGAGCAGAAACTGCGCCTGTTAGCCGATCACATCAGCCAGGTCATTTACATGTATGATCCAGCCGCAGATAAATTCCAATACGTCAGCCCGGCTTATGAAACTATCTGGGGCGAACCGGTACAGGCCGTTTACAGCGATCCGCTCTCCTTCGCGCGCAAGGTCCATCCGCATGACCTGCCTGCTTTTCAGGAAGCGGTGCGCAAAGAACACGAAGAAGGCATCTTCTTCGACCTGGAATACCGCATCCAGCCCAGGCGCGGCGTGACGCGTTGGATCCACTCGTTAAACAAGCCGGTTTTTGATGAAAAAGGGCGCCATTTCCTCACAGTAGGTATCGCGCAAGACATTACGGCACGCAAGAGCGAACGGGAAGCGCTCGCGCAAAGAGAAGAACAATTCCGCCTGATCGCTGAGAATAGCAAGGAAATGATCTGGCAAATAAGCACCACCGGAAAAGTGGTCTTCATCTCTCCCTCTGTCAGGGATATTACCGGTTATTCACCTGAGGAAGTCTACGGCAGGAAATATCGCGAGATCGTTGCCCCGCCCGCGATCAAGCAGGCCCTGCGACTTTTCAAGATCGCGTTGAGCGGAGAGGAATTTTCTTTGGTCGAGATCGACGTTCTCAATAGGGACGGCGGCCGCATCCCGATCGAGACCAGCGTTACGCCTATCCGCAAAGAAGGCAAGGTGATCGGCGTTCAAGGGATCGCCCGCGACATCACCCGGCGCAGGCAGGCGCAACAGGAACACGAAGCGCTGCTCGCCCGCCTCAGTGAAGCCCAGCAGCTCGCCAACCTCGGCACCTGGGATTGGGACCTCGTTGCTGACACAGAATATTGGTCGGATGAATTATTTGCCATCTACGGCCGCGATCCAAAGCAGGGCGTTCCCCACCCGGATGACTACAGCGCCCAGCATCACCCCGATGATCGGGATAAGGTCCATGACGCCCTCGAGAATTCCCTTTCACAGGGTTTTGCGGAAACTGAATACCGCCTCTTCCGCCACGATGACAAGTCAGAACGCACAGTGCGCATGCGCTGCCGGGTTGAGAATGGGCCGAATGGCCTGCCAGCCCGCCAGTTAGGTACGATCATCGATATCACCGAGCAGAAACAACGCGAACAGGAATTAAACCGCCTTTTATCGGATCTCAACAAGGCCCAGTCCGTATCGCACGTCGGATCCTGGCGCTGGGATGTCCAGGCCAATACCCTCGAATGGTCCGATGAGATGTATCGCATCTTCGGCATCGATCATGATGAGTTCACCGGCAACCTTGCTGATATTATTGCTCGCGCTATTCATCCGGATGATGTGGAAGCAGTTGAAATATCCAACCGCTCTGTCATCGAAAAAGGGCAGCCCATCCCGCTCGAATATCGCATCATCCGCCCCGATGGTGAAATCCGCACGGTTTGGGCGGAGGCAGGTCAGTTGGTTAAAGATACCCAAGGCAAACCCGCCTACCTGACCGGTGTCGTGATGGATATCACTGATCGGAAATTGGCAGAAATAAAGATGGCACAAAGTCAGCAGCGCTATTCCTCGCTCATCGAGGATACCCCGCTCCTCATCAGCCGCTGGCTGCCGGATGGCACCCTCACCTTCGTCAACCGCGCCTACTGTGAATTCTTCGGGAAAAAACCGGATGCGTTGATCGGGACAAATATCTTTGCGGGAATTCCATCTGACGAAATCGAAACGGTCAGGCAAACCATCGCCAGCGTATCTCCGCAGGACCCGGTTCAAACCGGGGAGAACAGGGTCATCCGCCAGGATGGCCAGGCGCGCTGGATGCGCTGGACCGACCGTGCCTTCTTTGATGAAAATGGCAATATCACCCACTACCAATCCTTCGGCACCGATATCCACGACCGCCGCCTGGCGGAAGAGGAACGCGACCGCTTGCTGGTTACATTACAGGAAGCGCAGCGCATCGCCCATATCGGTTCCTGGGAATGGGATATTCCCAACGATATCTATTATTGGTCCGATGAACTCTTCCGTATCTATGGCCGCGATCCACAGCAAGGTGTTCCAGCCGGGCTGGACCATGTCGATGTCATTCACCCCGATGACCTGGCGCTGATGCGGGCAGCCAAAAAGGAATCATTGATCACGGGATTATATGAGTGTGAATACCGCCTGTTCCGCTACGATAACGGGCAGGAACGCATCGTCAGCGCTGTCGGTGAGGTGGAATTCTCAAAGAATGAAAAACCCATCCGCCAGCGCGGCACTTTGCGTGATGTGACCGAGATTCGCAAAGCGGAAAACGCGCTGAAAGAGAGTGAAGAGAATAACCGCCGCCTGGTCGATTCTGCCGGCCTGGGTATCGGTTACTACGATCTGGATGGCATCATCTTGCGCATGAACCGCGTTGCCTGTAAGTTGATGCAAACCCAGGAAGCCCAGCTCATCGGCCGCAGTGCTGTCGAAGTATTCGGAAATGAGATGGGTAGAAAAATCCTCGATCGGATCGCGCTTGCTGTGCGCCACGATACCATTAACACGTATGAAGACCAGGCCTCCCTGCCTTCCGGGACAAAATGGTTCCGTTCAACCTATAACGCCGTAAAAAATGAACATGGTAAAAAGGTAGGGGTTCAGGTTATTTCCGAAGATATATCCATTATTAAAACGGCTGAACTGGAACTGGCAAAAAGCCAGGCCATCCTCGAGAATTTCAGCGATGCCGTCATTCGCACAGACCTTGAAGGAAAGATCACATTCTGGAACCGCGGCGCTGAAAAGATTTTCGGTTACAGGGTTAGCGAAGCCCTCGCGAAACCGATCAGCATCCTCTGGCGCGAAAGCGATATTCCCGAATTGGACAGGATTACGGATCGCTTGCGTGATGGCGATGATGTGCATGACTTAGAACTGACCGCAATCACAAAAGATCGGCAACTGGTTCCGATCCTGCTCTCACTTTTACCGCTAAAAGATGCGGGCGGCGAAGTGGTTGAACTGGTTGGTTTCAGCAAGGATATCTCCTCGCTCAAACAGGCACAGTCTGCGCTGCAGCACAGCGAGCGTATCCTCTCCACCCTGATGGGCAACCTGCCCGGCATGGCTTACCGCTGTTTGCCTGATCCCGACTGGACCATGCGCTTCATCAGCCAGGGCTGCGCACAGTTGACCGGGTATGAACCCGAAGAATTGCTCAACAACGCCCGGCTGTCCTTTGGTGAGCTGATCCACCCCGATGACCGCGCTGCGGTCCACCGCCAGATCGGACAGGCCATCACCAATGCCAGTCCATTCGAATTGACCTACCGTATTCACTGCAAAGATGGGACCGAAAAATGGGTCTGGGAAAAAGGAGAGCTGGTTTCCACCGCTGACAATCAGCCACAATATCTGGAAGGCTTCATCAGCGACATCACCGGGCGCGTTACCGCCGAACAGACCGTCCGTGACCATGCTGATTTTCTTGACACCATCATGGAGCAAAACCCTTTCTCCATGTTCATCACCGATCCTTCCGGCATTATCACGCGCACCAATCGTTCG
The DNA here is from genome assembly GCA_964612815.1 of uncultured Pelolinea sp. Taxonomy (GTDB): domain Bacteria; phylum Chloroflexota; class Anaerolineae; order Anaerolineales; family Anaerolineaceae; genus Pelolinea. The sequence goes on from CAZTCV010000002.1 coordinate 397,672, forward strand.
CTGCGCGAGAAGCTCAACCTTTCCGACAGCCAGATCGTCGGAAAATATAACGTCCTCAAAGACCACAACCTGGTGGAACAGGGTGTCATGCCCCAGGTTGAAGCTGTTTTTGAAAAGAAGGAACCCTGCCGCTTCAGGATTCTTTGGAAAGCGCAAAATACAGAGCATGTTGATTTTTCAGGCGGGGCGGATCTCTGGATTGATGCCGCTCTCTTCCCGATCGTGGATGAGCATGGCAGCATTCGCAATGTTGTCTGTAAATGGGTCGATATATCTGAACAGGTTAAAGCAACCGACGCCCTGCGTGAGAGCCAGCGCCGATACCAGTCTGTCGTGGAAGATTCACCCGTGCTCATCAGCCGCTTCAAACCGGATGGCATCATCAGCTTTACCAATAGCGCCTACAGTCAATTCTTTACCGGCCAGGCAGAAGGCATGATCAATCAGAACATCTTTGACTTCATCCTCCCTTCACACCATGACGCAGCCAGGGAATACCTGGCATCTTTTTCATTACAAAATGCAATACGCGTGTACGATGACCAGGTCAAACGCCATGATGGCGTTGAACGCTGGCTGCGCTGGACCGACCGCGCCTTGTTTGATCAGGACGGGAATATTAGCGAATATCAGGCATTCGGCGAGGATATCACTGAACAAAAAGAATATGAAATTGCGCTGCAAGCCAGCGAACAGCGCTACCAGTCCGTGGTCGAAGACGCGCCGCTGATGATCATCCGCTATCTGCCGGATGGCACCATCACCTTCACCAATTCTCACTACCGCCAGTTCTATCTCGAGCAGGGTGAGAACTTACCCTGGAAAAATATCTTTGACAAGTATGGCCCGCAGGAAAAAAAGCAGATAAAACAAGAGCTTGCGAAGTTGACGCCAATGCAACCGATTCGCCATGTTGAATCCCTTTTTGAAAGGTGTGACGGACAGCTGCGCTGTTTGCGCTGGAAAGATGTGGCCCTGTTTGATGATAAAGGCAAACTGCTTGGTTACCAGGCCTTTGGCGAGGATATCCACGAGCAGTATATCGCCGAACAGATACAGAAAGAATCCGAACGCGACCTGAACGCCCTGATGGGCAACCTGCCCGGCATCGCCTACCGCGCCGAGGCGCACGGTCGATATATCTTCCAATTCCTCAGCCAGGGCTGCAAAGAGCTGACCGGATACGAACCGCTGGAATTCCTGGATGATCCCGATTTCATGTATGAGATGATCATGGTCGAAGAGTATACCGAACCACTGATTGAAAAGATCAGATTCGCGGTTGAGCACAAAACCGCCTTTGAAATCTCATACCGCATCATCACCAAAAGCGGAGAAGAAAAATGGGTTTGGGAAAGAGGGTCGGTGGTCCTGGATGAGGCGGGCGATCCCCATCACATCGAAGGCTTCATTACCGACATCACCGAGCGCGTGCTGGCGCAGGCAAAGCTGGCTGAAAGCGAAGCGCGCTTCCGCACATTTATGGATAATTTCCCGGCCAATGCTTATATCAAGAATGAAAACCTCGAATACATCTTCGTCAATAAGGTGGCCAGTAGTGCCGCTGACCTCCTGCCGGAAGAGTATATCGGCCGAAAGAGCAGCGATATCTTTCCGCCTGAAACCGCGCATGCCTTGGAAGTGCTGGATAAGTCTGTTCTCGAACAACAGATCATCATCGAAAAAGAAGATTATTTACAAACCAGCGCCGGAATGAAGCGCTATTTGCGGAATATCAAATTCCCGATTAACGGTTTGCACGGTGAAAAACTGGTCGGCGGCATCGGGCTCGACCTCACCGCCCAGAAGGCGGCAGAAGAGCGCATCCTTGAAAAAGCCCGTTTTGAACAACTGCTGGCCCAGATTTCAACCACGTTTCTCAATATGGAACCCGACCACATCGATGCTGGCATTAACAATGCCTTAAAAGAAATCGGGGGGGTCCTCGATATTGACCGCATTGCCGTCAGCCGCGTGGAACAGGGCCGGATCACCCGACTCACCCACATCTGGAGCGAGAAAGAATTGAAAGGCGTCCGCAGCAGCTATGATATTAAACATTACCCCTGGCTATTCTCCACGTCCGTGGATGGAGAAACAGTCATTTGGTCAGTCAATGACGGCCTTCCCGGTCACCTGACTAAAACCGAACGGGATTTCTTTCGGATCAGCGCTGTGCGATCCCTGGTCAGTCTCCCCATCCAATCCGTCGGCGCGACCATTGGCAGCATCATCTTCAGTGATTATGAGGATGCGGACAAATTCACACCGGAATTGGTGGAATCCCTGCACCTTTTTGCCCAGATCATCAGCAATGCCATCACCCTGCGCGATGCCCAGCGTGAGATCAGGGAAAGCGAAGTACGCTACCGCTCGGTTGTGGAAGATTCACCCGTTTTGATCAACCGCTACAGGCCGGACGGCACCATCACCTATTCAAACCCCGCATATTGCGCTTATTTTGGAAAGAATGCGGAAGAATTAGTGGGACAGAAGATTTTCGATCTCATGCCATTGGAAATTCGTTCAGACGCAAAAAAAAGAATTTCTTCGATGTCGAAGGATAACGCAAGCTACACCAATGAAAGTAAAGCCAACCGACATGACGGTCAGGAGCGCTGGGTGCAGTGGACCGCACGCGCTCTGATTAACACAAATGGGGAGGTAGAAAGTATTCAATCATTCGGGTTGGATGTTACCGACCAGCACTTGGCTGCTGAGCGTATCGCCGCCAGCGAACGCCAGTTCCGCAGCCTCTTCACGGAAATGGCCAATGGTTTCTCGTTGTTCGAGGTCGTGCGCGATAAGAAAGGCAAGCCGGTCAACATTGCCTTTGTCGAAGTCAATCCCGCCTTTGAAGACATCACCGGCCTGCGCCTGGAAGATATCACCAGTAAAACCATCACCGAGGTGCTGCCCGATTTCGACCGCGGCTGGCTGCAGGATTATCTTGATATCGCGTTAAACGATCGCGCGCTCCATCGCAAAGATTTCAACCAGCGCCTGGGCATCCACACCGACATCCGCGCCTTCTCCCCGCGCGCGGGCCAGGTCGCGGTGCTGCTGACGGATATCACTGAACAGGAAACCTTACAGGATCAGATCGAACAGGAACGCGATCGCGCCCAGGATTACCTCGATACCGTGCAGTCGATCATGATCGCGATGGATAGCGAGGGCAGCCTCACACTTATAAATCCCAAAGCCTGCGAGCTGCTCGGCTACACCGAACAGGAGCTGCTGGGTAAGAACTGGTTTGATACCTGCCTGCCGCGGGAGAATATCGCCGAGATCAAAGACGTGTTCCAAAAGATCGTGCGCGGCGAAATGGAATCCGTGCAGTATTATGAAAACCCGGTCAGGACCCGCCTGGGGCAACAACCGATCATCGCCTGGCATAATGCCGTTATGAAGGACCGCGATGGGAATTTCCTGGGCGTGCTCAGCGCCGGCGAGGACATCACTGCGCGCAAAGCCGCGGAAAAACGCTTCAATACCTTGTTTGACATCAGCACGAAGCTGATCATGGAATCCTACGATCAGGACATGCTGCAAGGGATTGCGGATGAGGTGCGCAATAGGATTGACGCGGCCCAGGCGGTTACCATCTGGCTCTACAATCCGGGTCCTCATCAATTGACCATCCAGGCAATAGCCGGATTCGAAGATGCCAGCATGATCGGCCTCACAATCGCTGCATCCGAAGGCGTCGCCGGCCAGGTTGCCATATCCCGTCAGGCCAGGCTCGTGCATCACGCGCAGCGTGATCAGGCTTTCACCACTGTGGGGGGTTTCACACCGGAAATGAGCAGAATTCAGTGCCTGATGTGCGCGCCGCTCGTTTTCAAAGACAGGCTGCTGGGCGTGATTTGCGTGGATAATTTCGATACGCCGCAAGCGCTCACCGCTGAAGATCTCAGCCTGGTGGAATCCATCGCCAATCAGCTCGCCGGCGTGGTCGAAAATGCCATCCTGTTCGAACAGCTCCAGCAGAGCCAGGCCGAGCTGCGCTCCTTATCCACCCGCCTGCTCGAGGTGCAGGAGGAAGAACGCCGCCTGGTCGCTCTCGATCTGCATGACCACTTTGGCCAGATCCTGACCACCTTCAAGCTCTCCCTGCGCCCGGAAGCCTTCATCAAACACAGTGAAGCGGAACAGCGCGCGCGCCTGGCAGAAGTGACTGCCATCGTTGATGAACTGATCGAAGCCGCGGAAGACCTTTCACTGCGCCTGCGCCCCGCCATTCTCGATGACCTCGGGGTTGCGACTGCCTTCGAGTGGCATATCCAGCGCTTTTCGCGCCAGGCGCATCTTCCCATCCACGCGCAGATTCTGCTGGATAAGAGAAGGCGTTTCGCCGGGAATATCGAGATCACCCTTTTCCGCGTGCTCGAAGAAAGTCTCTCCAACGCCCTGCGCCATGGCGACCCGGCCAGCATCCATGTCAACCTGCGCGCTGATCAGGAATATATCCATCTCTCGGTCCAGGATGATGGATCCGGGTTCTCGATCGAAGACCTGAACGACGATGATCGCTCCCAAACCGGCCTGACCGGTATGCAGGAACGGGTGCGTTTATTGAATGGCGAGTTTATTATTCACTCTGTACCGCAAATTGGTACTACAATTGAAGTGAAAATCCCTCTTATTGGGGAAGGAAAAGATATTGATATGGAAAACACATCATGATCCGCATCCTGCTCGCTGACGACCACGCCATCCTGCGCCAGGGTTTGCGCAAAATGCTGGAGGAGGAAGCGGGTTTTCAGATCGTGGGTGAAGCCGCGGATGGCTTTGAAGCCATCGATAAGGTGCGTGCGCTCACACCGGATATCCTGGTGGTGGATCTGGCCATGCCGCGCCTGAATGGCCTCGAGGTCACCAGCCGCGTCAAGCAGGAACCCAGCCCGCCGCGTGTGGTCGTCCTTTCCATGCGCAAGAGCGAACCCTATATCATGGAAGCGCTGCGCAACGGCGCTGATGGCTATGTGCTCAAATCCGAAGACCCCCAGGATATGATCAATGCCATCCGTGCCGTCGCTGCCGGCAGCACCTATCTCAGCCCGGTGGTTGCCAACCTGGCTGTGGATGCCTATCTCGAATCTTCGCGCCGCATCAAACCCGATCCCTACGACGAGCTGACCGACCGCGAAAAGGAAATCTTTCAGCTTTCGGCAGAAGGGATGGGTGGTGAGGAAATCGCGGATTTTCTCACCCTCAGCGTTCACACCGTCTCCACCCACCGTCGCAATTTGATGGGCAAACTCAATATCAAGAACCAGGCCGAATTGATCACCTACGCCATCAAACGCGGCATCATCAGCCAGGATTTTTGAAATTTTCACCCTTTTTTCTGGCCCGCCACAACTTGAAAACTTCATATCCTTTTCCCGCTTTTCTACCATTTTCCAGTGATGCGCTCTACAGGTGTCACATTTACTATATGGTTACTTAAAAGGATTGAAAAATAAGATGGGAAAAATAACCGTACTGCTGGTCGATAATAATGAGCGCTTTTTAACCACTGCGCAGGAATATATCAGCGAGCAGGATTTCGTTGAAGAGGTGTTTGTCAGCCCCAACGACACGGAAGGCCTGCGCGTCGCCGCGGAGAAAAAACCGCATCTGATCCTGCTGGATGTGCTCATGCCGGGCCGCAATGGCATCGACCTGATCCCTTCCTTTCGGGAAAAGTCGCCGGATTCCAAGATCATCATGCTCACGCTGTGGGATATGAACGGCTACCGGGATTCCGCCAATAGTGCCGGCGCGGACGATTTCGTCACCAAACGCGCCATGACCGAAACCCTGCTGCCAGCGATGAAAAAAGCGGTCAGCATGGCCTGAACGTGCGCCGCCCTGCCAGCGCTGGATAACAACAAAATGAAAGCATCCTTTCGGAGGAGGACAATGTTCAGGATAAAAGCATGGATTTTCACCTTCCTGTGCTGCTGCCAGTTCTTATCCGCCTGCTCTCCCCCGCCCGCGCCGGATCAAATAACCGTCCAGATCAAATGGGTGCACCAGGCGCAATCGGCTGGTTTTTATACCGCGCTTGAACAGGGCTTCTTTTCCGATGAGAACCTGCAGGTCACGTTGCTTGAAGGCGGCTCGGGCGTTGACCCGATCGCCATGCTCACATCCGGCCAGGCCGATTTTGCCGTCGCGTCGCCCCACACGCTTTTCATGGCCATCGACAGCGGAGCAGAACTGAAAGCGATCGCGTCCATTTTTCAGATCAGCCCGGTCGTGTTCGTCTCCATGCCCCAATCCGCCATCACCCGCCCGCACGATTTCATTGGGAAAACGATCGCTGTAGTGGGTGTGCAGGAACTTGAAATTCAGCTGCAAGCCATGCTCGATTTTCTTGGGTTGGATGCGGGCGCTGTCACGCTGGTGCCCCACAGCTACGCCTATGACCAGCTTGTATCCGGCCAGGTTGATGTGCAGGCGTTTTACACCACCAGCGGGCTGCCGCGGCTGCAGGAGGCAGGATACCAGGTTAACCTGATCTACCCCGGGGATTACGGCGTGCACCATACCGGCGATTGCATCGTCACCTCCGCGTCCCTGCTGGAGCAGGACCCCGCGCTCGCGTTGCGTTTCCTGCGTGCCTTCAGCAGGGGCTGGCGCTACGCCACCGAACAGCAGGATCAAGCGCTGCAGGCGACCATGCGCTACGCGCTGGAACAAGACCTGGAGTTGCAGCGCAGCATGTTGACCGCCGCCATCCCGCTCATCAGCACCGGCCGCCAGAAGATCGGCGAGATTGACCCGGCAGCCTGGCAAGCGTTACATGATGCGCTCCTGGATCAGGGCTTCATCAGCCGATCCATCCCGCTCGACCAGGTCATCGATCCATCATTCATAGAAAGGGCCGCGTCAGAATGCCGCGATTTCCATTGCCAGTAAACAGGGCCCGCGTATGAGAATGGGAAAAGGGTCAATCCCCCACAAGCGTAACCAGGCTGCGCTGCCTTTCTGGCGCCGCCTCAGCACCCACCTCAATCTGTATAACTTCACTTTCTCCTTGCTTTTTGTGCTTATATCGGTCGTGATCGCGTTCAACAACAGCCGCCAGGCGATCCTCAACGATACCTACAACCTGCTCTCTTCGGTCAATCTCAATAAGATTAATCATTTTGAGTCATGGATCCGCAGCCAGGAAGAATCCAATCAATTCTTCGCTGCCCGCCCGCAGATGCGCGAATACACTGAAAAACTCATAGAGTGCCTGGACAGCGGCGGGGATTGCCGCGATATCGAACAACGCCTGCTCGCCGATCACCTGCGCGTGAAGGTGACCATTGATGGGGATTTTGATGATTTCTTCATCATCCGCGCCAGCGATGGCATGGTCATCACCGCCACCGATCCTTCCCATATTGGTAAATTCAGGGAACACACCGCGTTTTTTCAACAGGGTTTGCTGGGCAATTACACGGAAACCGCAACCTATGATGTTACCATCGGCAAAGCCGAAATGCACACCACCACGCCCATCTATGCCCCGGATGGCAAAGTGATCGCTGTTCTTTCAGGTCATCTGAATATGGAAAGAATGGCAGCCATCATTCAGCAATCCAGCGGGCTCAGCCAGACCGAAGACAGCTACCTGGTCAATCAATTCAACTATTTCCTGACAGAGCCGCATTATGGCGATCAGTACGCCCTGCGCCGCGCGGTCTTTTCCGATGGCGTCAGGGATTGCCTGGCCGGCAATTCTGATGTCGCTGAATACAGCGATTATCGCGGCGTCACTGTGATCGGTTCTTTTCATTGGCTGCCCCAATATGCGGTCTGCATGGTGTCAGAAAAGGACCGGGCCGAGGTGTTTGCCCCGATTTTCACCATGCGCAACCAGTTCATTCTGACCGGTGTGATCCTTTTCTCCGCGTCCATTGTCGTTGGCTATTTCCTCTCCCGCCGCATCACCAATCCTTTACAAGATCTCACCCTTGCAGCCAAAAATTTTGGCGCGGGTGAGCTCTCCACCCGTGTCGATATCCACAGCGGCAACGAGATCGGTGTTTTTTCAGCCACATTCAACCAGATGGCAGCCAATATGGAAGGGCTGCTGGCGAAAAACGATGCGCTGGTTACAGAATTAAGTGAATTAAATCAAAAATTGGAGGCGCGTGTCGAAGACCGCACCCGCGATCTGAAGGAAGCCCGCCAGGCGGCGGAAAAGAACCTCCAGGACCTGCAGCAGGAGATGATCCACCGCCAGCGCGCGCAGCAAGACCTGGCTCTGAAGGCGCGCGATCTGCAGCGCTCCAATCAGGATCTGCAGCAATTCGCCTATGTCGCCTCACACGACCTGCAGGAGCCGCTGCGCATGGTCGCCAGTTATTTGCAGCTGCTGGAACAGCGCTATGATGATAAGCTCGATGACGACGCGCACGAATTCATCGGCTATGCCGTCGATGGCGCGGCTCGCATGAAAACGCTCATCAATGATCTGCTCGATTTCTCGCGCGTCGGCACGCGCGAGTCTCCATTCGAACTGACGGACTTGAACGCCGTGCTCGGCAAAGCCCGCGCCAATCTGCGCTTGCGCATCGAAGAAGCAGGCGCAATAGTGGTGAGCGATGAGCTGCCCACGCTCCCCGCCGACCCGCCCCAGATGGTGCAGCTTTTCCAGAACCTGATCGATAACGCCATCAAATTCCGCGCGCAGGAGCCGCCGCGCGTGCGCATCTCCGCTGTGGAACAGGCGGACGAATGGATCATTTCCGTGTCGGATAACGGCATCGGCATCGACCCGCAGTATTTCGAGCGCATCTTCATCATCTTCCAGCGCCTGCACACCCGCCAGGCATACCCCGGCACCGGCATCGGCCTCGCCATCACCCGCCGCATCGTCGAACGCCACAACGGGCGCATCTGGGTCACTTCTGAACCCGGCCAGGGGGCAGCCTTCCATGTCGCCCTTCCAAAACATCAAGAAGAATCACACAATATCAGTGAAACAGGAGCTGATCAATGACAATGGTAAACGTCCATCCGATCCATATCCTTTTGGTGGAGGACAATCCGGGCGATGTACGCCTGACGCAGGAGGCCTTCAAAGAAGGCCATCATCAGGTCTCGCTCCATGTCGTGCAGGATGGCGTTCAAGCCCTGCAGTTCCTTAACCGCGAAGGGCAATACCAGCACGCGCCAAGGCCTGGGCTGATCCTGCTTGACCTGCATCTGCCCCGCAAGGACGGCCTCGAAACCCTGGCGGATATTAAAAAAGACCCGGTCCTGCGCGCCATTCCTGTCATCATGCTGACCACCTCCAAGGATGAGGAGAACGTTTACAAAGCTTATGATCTGCAGGCCAATTGTTATGTGGCAAAACCCTTGGATATGGGACAATATATCGATATCATTAAGGAAATGATGGATTTTTGGATCACAAGGACCAACCTGTACTGATGAAGCGTGAACCTGAAAAAAGAGAAGGTGAATATGAAAATACAACCAATCAAAATTCTGTTGGTCGAGGATAATCCCGGCGACGCGCGCCTGACCACGGAAGCCCTCAAAGAGGGAAAATTCCATAATCAGCTCGCCCATGTCAGCGATGGCGTGGAAGCGCTGGCTTACCTGAGAAAACAAGGGAACTATCACGACGCCATCCGCCCGGATCTGATCCTGCTCGACCTGAACATGCCGCGCAAAGACGGGCGCGAAACATTGCAGGAGATCAAATCTGATCCTGAATTGCGCCGCATCCCGATCGTGATCCTCACCACCTCCAAAGCGGAAGAGGATATCTTCAGGTCCTACGACCTGCACGCCAATTGTTACATCACCAAGCCGGTCAAACTGGAACAGTTCTTTGATGTGGTCAGGAATGTGGAAGATTTCTGGATGACGATCGTCCGGCTGCCGCCGAATTAATCAATGGATATGAGGAGGGAATGAAAATGATCACAAAAGAAAATTACCGCGTGCTGCTGGTGGAAGACAACCGCGGGGACGCGCGCCTGATCCTGGAAATGCTGGATCAGGATCCGGTCAACCATTTCAACACCACAACCGTTGAGAGTTTGGAGAACGCAGTCGGTCATTTACAGGAAAAAACCGTGGATGTCATCCTGCTGGATCTCAACCTGCCGGACTGCCGCGGAGAGAACACCTTCACCCGCGTCAACACCCTTTTTCCCGACCTGCCCATCGTCATCCTCACCGGGAATGACGACCAGCAGGCTGCCTTCAGCGCGATCGGTCTGGGTGCCCAGGATTACCTCATCAAGGGCTCCTTTAAGGATGGGCTGCTTTCGCGCGCCATCCTGTACGCCATCGAGCGCAAACGCCTGCAGAACATGATCAGCCACCTCGCGCTGCACGACGCCCTCACCGGCCTGCCAAATCGGCGCCTGCTGATGGAACACCTCACCCGTGATATTGAAACCGGAAAACGCGATAAAAAGCTGATCGCGGTCCTGGTGCTGGACCTGGACAACTTCAAAGCGATCAACGACCAATTTGGCCATCATATCGGCGACCAGGTGCTGATCAAGGTCGCGCACCGCCTGCAATATCTGCTGCGTAAATGCGATGTCATCGCCCGCATCGGCGGGGATGAGTTCGTCATCCCCATTCCCCATATCCGCTCCGCTGAACAGGCGCGAATCGTTGCCGAAAAGATCATCGAAGCTTTCAAAGAGCCCATCCAGATCGAGAATGTGCGCCTCACAGTCTCTTTCTCGATCGGTATCGCGCTCTTTCCCGCGCACGCGGGCGATCCCTACGCGCTCATCAAAGCCGCAGATAAGGCCATGTATAGCGCGAAGGAAACCGGCAAAGGAATGGTCTGTCTCTATCCACCAGCCTAGCCAACCAGGAAAGAATTGGAAGTTTGTATGCCCAACCACAATCAAACACACATTTTGATCGTTGAAGATAATCCGGGTGATGTGCGCCTGACCCGGGTCATGCTGCGCGAAGATCCCCTGTGTGCATGTACCTTCAGCGCATGTGATACTCTGCAGGCAGCCATACAATTCCTTGATAAAGGCACGGCGGATATCGCCCTGCTGGACCTCAATCTGCCGGACAGCGCGGGCCTGGCGACATACACCGCCCTGCAGGGTAAAGCGCCGGATCTGCCCATCGTGATCATGTCCGGCAACAACGATATCGATGTTGCGGCTGAAGCGGTGCGTGCGGGCGCGCAGGATTATATCGTCAAAGGCACCATCGACAGCGCAGCGCTTGCGCGCGTCATCCGCTATGCCATCGAACGTAAACAGGTTTTTGCGAAACTCAATCAGAGTGAAATGCAATACCGCCAGATCGTCGAGACCGCCCGCGAGGGCATGTGGATCATCAGATCCGATGACAGTGTTGAATTTGTCAACCAGGAATTGGCAGATATCCTCGGGTATAAAAAAGAGGACATCGTCGGCTCCAATTCCCTTAATTATGTCTTACAGCAAGACCGGGATGAGTTGCACAGAAAGATCCGCAACCGCCGCAACGGCATCAAGGAAACCTATGAGTTCCGCATTTTGCGCAGCGACGGAAAACCATTGTCCGTCCTGATCAGCTCCACCCCAAGGTTTGATGATGAAGGCAATTACATCGGCGCTCTGGCGATGGTCACCGATATCACCCACCGCAAAGAAGCGGAACAGGCCATCCTGCTCGAACGCGACCGCGCGCAGAAATATTTCGATATCGCCGGTGTGATCCTGTTGGTGCTCGACCGCGAAGGAAAGATCGAGCGCATCAATCAACACGGCGTTCGCATCCTTGGCTATCAGAGTGAAACTGAATTAATAGGAGAAGATTGGTTCGCCAGCTTTATTCCGGCAGATCAGCGCGAACAGCTGTGCGCTGCGCACCACGAACTGATCATGCGTGAAACGGATGTTTCAGCCGATATTGAAAGCCGCATCCTGACCCGCGGCGGCGCGCAGCGCCACATCGCCTGGCACCACACCACCATTCGCGATCCGCACGGCCCCGGCAATTTCGCCACGCTCAGCTCCGGCGAGGATATCACCGAACGCGTTGCGCTGCAGAACCAGCGCGAGCTGCTGCTGGATCTCACCCGCCAGGCGGCATCCCAGACGGACTTTGAGAAAATGCTGTTTTTCATCACCGAACAGCTGGTCGAGATCATCGAACCGGTCGATAGTGCATCCATTTTTCTGATCGACTACCAGCGGGAAATTGCCGCATTAAAAGCCTGGGCGGGTTTCGGGGAAGAGAACCTCAAAGCGTTTGAGGTTCCGTTGCAGGATTCCATCACCAACCGGGTGATCACCACCAAAGAACCGCAGCACGTCAGGGATATCACCGCTGACCCGGACTTCATTGACATGGAAGATGACCGCATCGCGGAAATCAAATCCTCCATTGCCGCGCCGATCATCGCCAGCGATGGCCGGGCAGCCGGCATCATCTTCTGCGACAGCAGGGTAAGACCGGATGCCTTCAGCGATGATGACCTGGCCTTTCTGGATGCGATCAGCAAACAGCTTGCCGGCCTGATCGAGAATGTGCGCTTGCTGAGCCAGATATCCGCGCAGCATGCCGCCCTGCGCCAGAGTGAAGCGCAATACCGCGACCTTTTTAACACCATCTTTAATGGCTTCGCGCTGCACGAAATGATCTATGACGACAGCGGCGATCCCATTGATTACCGCTTCCTCAAGGTCAATCCCGCTTTTTGCCAGATGACCGGGCTGAAAGAGGAAGATGTCATCGGAAAAACGGTGCTGGAGGTGCTGCCGCAAACCGAGCCCTATTGGATCGAGACCTATGCCAAAGTAGTCAGGACGGGGAAACCGCTGCGCATGGAAAATTATTCCGGCGCATTCAATAAGCATTTTGATGTGATCGCGTTCTCACCCGCGCGGGGGCAGTTTGCCACGGTTTTTTCAGATATCACCGAGCAATATAACCTTATCGATGCGCTCAAACAGGAACGCGACCGCGCCCAGGATTACCTGGATATCGCCGAAGTGATGTTCGTCGCGCTGGATGAGCAAGGCGTCATCACCCTCGCCAACCGTAAAAGTTGTGACATTTTGGGGTACCGGGAAGATGAGCTGGTCGGGCGCAACTGGTTCGACCTGTGTGTACAGCCGCATGACCGCGAACGCGCCTGGTCCTTATTTGCGGACTTCATCTCCAGCGCGGATATCACCGGGCCAGACTATGAGCAGGTTTTTCTCACCAAAAAGGGAGACCAACGCACCGCCCGCTGGCAAAGCCGCAAGCTGTTTGATGCGGACGGGAATGCAAGCGGGAGCCTTAGCTCCGGTGAAGATATCACAGAGCAAAATAAAACAGACGAATCCCTCCGGCAGTATGAACGCATTGTCTCCAGCTCATCCGATATGATGGCACTGGTCACCATCGATCAAGATTATCTCGCGGCCAACGATGTCTATTGCCAGGCATTCGGACTGGCGCGTGATGCGATCATCGGAAAAAATGCCCGTGATCTGTTTGACCGCGAATTTTTTGACAATGTCATGCGCCCATATATTGACCGCTGCCTGGCCGGGGAAGAAGTTGTTTTCAATGAATGGATCACCCTTCCCAACGCGCAGCGCCGCTATATGGAAACCCGCTACTATCCTTATTTTGATGTGAACGATAACGTGGCAGGCATGGTTGTGAACCGCCGCGATATCACCGATCAGCACCGCGTTCAGCAAGCGCTGCAGGAGAGCGAAAACCAGCTTGCCAATATCATCACCAACAGCACCAACCTGTTTTATTCCCACGCGCCAGATCATGTGTTCACCTTCGTCAGCCCCCAGTCGGAAACGATCCTGGGCTACAAGCCGCAGGAGATGCTGGTGAAATGGATGGATCTGTTGACAGACAATCCGATTAACAATGAAGGCATCCTGCGCACCGAGAAAGCCCTCGCCACCGGCCAGGTCCAGCCGCCCTACGAGCTGGAAATGTTCGCGAAAAACGGCAGGCGTGTCTGGGTTGAGGTGCATGAGGCGCCCATGATCGAAAATGGGCAGGTGACCGGCATCGTCGGTTCACTGACCGATATCACCTCCCGCCGCCGTGCCGAGCTCGAAAGCCAGCAGTCACTCGCGGCGCTCAAGATCGCCAACGAAGACTTGCAAGTTACCCATCAACGCCTGTTAGGCACAATGGATGCGACTATCCGCACCATCGCCAAAACGGTCGAAGTGCGTGATCCCTATACCGCTGGCCACCACCGCCGCGTAGCCGAACTATCGGTCAGGATTGCGCAGGAAATGGAACTGGAAGAGGAAATGGTCAAAGCGATCGAATTGGCAGCGGTCATCCATGACCTGGGAAAGATCCAGGTGCCGGCCGAGATCCTCAGCAAACCCGGGCGGCTGTCCGAGGTCGAATTTGGATTGGTGAAGACCCATCCCGCGGTTGGTTATGATCTGCTCAAAGATATCGATTTTCCCTGGCCGCTGGCAGAGATCATCCGCCAGCACCATGAACGCGTGGATGGCACCGGCTATCCGCGCGGGCTGAAAGGTGATCAGATCGCGCTTGAGAGCCGCATCATCTGCGTGGCGGATACAGTCGAAGCCATGTCATCCCACCGTCCATACCGCCCCGCCCTCGGCATTGACCGCGCCCTCGATCAGATCAAACAGGATCGCGGCACCCATTACGATCCCCAGGTGGTTGATGCCTGTTTGCGCGTGTTCGCCGGCAGCTACCAGATGCCATCCGATTGACCGCGCCAGCAATATGATTGTTGGTCGCGAGAACAGCAATTAATCGTTTTTGCTGCCTAAAATACCATATCAATGGGATATCAGCGAAACCCGCTTGTCGTATCCTATGGTTAACATAAAGGATTAATTCAAATTATTCAGAGATCACACAAGCATTTATCCCCCACATTCCCTAGACAGCCCATTGGACACCCTCCTGCCAGTGGGCTTGTCGTTTAATAACAGAGAACCTGCCAGACGGAGGGGATGATGCGCCAGGTTTTTTCACGGTGCTCAGCAAAGCGACCGCCTTCCAATCCATCCCCGCTGCAATCCCCTCGCCACGCATCCCCCATCATTCACCCGCGCTTATCCCCCGTTATTCACCCTTACCCTTGCAAAACTGTCTCATTTTGTCTCATTCTGTCGCATTTCCGTAACCTGAGCGTACGTCAACCAACGCTTGTACCAGCTCCGTCAGCTTCCCTCAACCCACTAATCGCGCCTATCCTGCAAATTCCGCCATGCTAAGTACGGGACCAAAACCTTGCATTTCTATTCCGTCTCTCTATCCTCGGCAGTCTGCCTGCGGCCGGGCCCCTCCTCAACGCGCATCACTGTCTTATTGAACAATCCGAACATCAGGCAGGCAAAGATCAGCAATCCCGCTGTGAGATACCAAACCTGCAGCCCGAATCGGTCAGAGACCGGGCCGGCCATCGCCAGCCCGATCGGGCCGGACAGGTTGAGGATGCTTCCCAGCAGCGTCATCACCCGCCCCTGGTAGGCATTATCCACCGCGGATTGCATGATTGCGCCAAAAGGCCCATCCACCAGTGGAACGGTGAAACCCACCACGAACATCAAAGGCAGCATCCAGATAAAACCGCCCGCAGGCAGCAACCCCATCAGGAAGATGCCCGCGCCAACCCCGAATAAACCCAGGAAAATGGTCCAGACCTGTTGTTTAAATCCGCCCCAAACACCCAGCAGCAAACCGCCCAGGATGATCCCCACCCCACCGACCACTTCCACCAGGCTGTATTGTGCCGCGTTCCCCTGCAGATATTCATACACCAGCAGCGGGATCAGTGAAAATGCGGGTGATAGCGCGGCTTTGAAGACCAGCGCGATCGCGACCAGCAGCACCATCGCTTTCCATTGCATGACGTACCGCAGCCCATCCTTCATATCCTGCATCACGGTTGAAAACCAGTTCCCGCCGTTGCTGGCCAGCTTTTCCTGGCGCGGGATATGCGTCATTGCGACGATCGCGATCGCGATTGCCGCGCTGACGACATCGATCAGCATCGCCCCTTCCACATCCATATAGGTCAAAATCAGCGCGCCCAGCGGGGCTGATACGATATTGATGATCCCGCGCGCCGCCTGGGTCAGGCCGCCCAGCCGCGCCAGCTGTTCACGCGGCACCATCAGCGCCACCGATGCCTGTCCGGCTGGATAATGGAATGCGCCGCCGACAGCCCGGATCAGCATCAGCCCATAGATCGCCCACACCTCAGCCAGATCAAGATAAAAGAGAACACCTAATACCAATGTCGCCACAGCGATCACCCCGTCCGCGATGATGATCACCCGCTTGCGGTTGATGCGGTCAACGATCGCGCCAGCGAATGGCTGGATAACGATCTCCGGGATCATCCCGGCCATGGTTGCTGTCGCCAGCACGGTTGCCGAGCCAGTCTTTTCCGTCAGCCACCATACCAGCGTGAACATCACCAGCGCGCTGCCTAATAGTGAAACCAGTTGGCTGACCCAGAATGGAAAAAATGTCTGCTTCCAATCCGCCAGTTTCTTTGAATTTTCCATGCGTTCTCCTTAGCATATTGAACCGGTGCGACGGCTCATATTCATATACGGTTTTCCACACTTTTCTGGTTTCTGATTTAGAATAGTGAGGTTGTCTAGCGCACTCTGTACCAACAATAAACATCAGGAAAAGAGAACCACACCCATGCCAAACACAATCAAGAAGATCATCCGCCTGATGGCGGGTTATTTCATTTATGGGCTCAGCATCGCCCTGACCGTCAACGCCGATCTCGGCCTTGCGCCTTGGGGGGTGTTCCACCAGGGTATGTCGCGCCAGTTTGGCATCACCATGGGCACCGCCATCCAGATCGCCGGCCTGGTGATCATCGTCCTCGACCTGCTGCTCAATGAACGCATCGGCTGGGGCACAGTCGGCAATGTCTATTTCATCGGTTTATTTCTCGACCTCGTCCAGCAGTCCGGCTGGATCCCGGTCTACCAGGCCCTGCTTCCCCGCTTCCTGATGATGATGGTGGGCTTGTTCCTGATGAGTTTAGCGACTTATCTCTATCTCAGCGCCCAGCTCGGCAGCGGCCCGCGTGATGGCCTCATGGTCGCCCTCACCAAACGCATCAGGGTGCCGGTCGGGGTCATCCGCAGCACGATCGAGCTTTCCGCGCTCACCGCTGGTTATTTCATGGGCGGTTCGGTCGGCTGGGGCACGCTCATCATGTCACTCAGTACAGGCTTCTTCATCCAGACCACCTTCTCCCTCTTCAAATTTGATGTGCGCCAGATCAAGCACCACACCATCGATCAGGATATTGTGCGCTTGATGAATAAGCCCAGGCAACTATAGCCTGATGCTGGTGATCCCTGCCCTTTGACGCAACATGAGGGGGATGATCCTGATCGGCTGCGAATAGAAACGGGTTTTATCCATCAAATGAAAACCAAAAAGCCGCGAAACATCGCGGCTTTTTGGTTCAATTTATTCTCCCTTAAGTGTGCATCTCCATCGCGAGCCGTAATTCCTCGTGGTCTTTCGCGTATTCTGCGAGTGTTATTCCTGCCCGCACCGCTTCCCACCCCTGGCGCAGGCTGGCTGCCCCGCCCTTCGGCCCCATCGGATGTCCAAACACGGCTCGCCCGGGCACGATGCCAAAATCCGCAGTGCCCAGCAGGTTGTATAGTTCACCCAGCGATCCGGCCCACTGGCTGCCTGCCGGCACCGGCAGCATCGTCTTCAGCCCGCCCATCTCACCCAGGCACGCCTCCGCGTTTGCCAGCACTTCTTCTTTGGTTGTCTTCAGGCGCGAGTCCAGGCCGGGGTAGATCAACACATCATAGCCCGCCATGCGCTGCAACTTGGTGAACACCTTATCGCGCACACCAAACCAGGGCAGCTGGATAAAAGGCCCCATAAAGTCAAAATGCGAAACCAGCGGCACCTGTGCGTGCTTGCGCAGCATGCGCACCGCGCTGAATCCGGTCGTCATACCGTTGATCATCACCGCTTTCGCGCCGTTCTTCACAGCAATGTCGTGCGACGCGATCAATTGGTCCACCTCATCCGTGATATTCGACAGGTAGATCTTGTTCTCGCCGGTTTCCGCCTCGGCTTTTTTACACAGCGCGCCCAGCAGGCGCGTGCGTTCCGCAACCGTTGACCAGGCCACATCCGCCAGCTGTTCATCGTCTTTGGCAATATCCAGCCCGCCCAGCCAGGCCTGATATCCCAGCACCGCGAATGGTTCCGGCGCCAGGCCGACATTGGGTTTGATCACGCCAAACAGCAGCGGACGGTCCGTAACGCCCAGAATTTCCCGTAAACCGCTTACTCCGAACTGCGGCCCCTGGAAATCATCCAGAAAACTCTGCGGAAAATCAATATCCAGCAGCCGAATGGCACAAATATCCGGCGCGTGGAACACACCCTCGCCGCATACCACCGTCAGGAGGTTTGGGATCTTCGTGCCGAAATTACCGTAAGGATAATAGATCGTGACATTGAACGCGTACACATGCCCGTAAGGTTTTCCCATCGTATCTGCCAGGAACGGGCTGCTCGGCTGCGCGCGTTCGTTGATCATTTCAATATCCACCACTTTCGCGCCGAATTCCGGGCGGAAGTCTTCATCCACATCCACGCGGCTCCACTGCGCGGTCGACATCTCCTGGCATAAATGCGCGGAAGCCTCACGTGGCTCCACCAGTGTTTCCAGGTAATACGAAAGGACCAGATATTTTTCAGGGTCCAGTGTTTCGCGTTTCGCGTGAAAGGCGTCAATATCAGCTTTTTGCATGGTCTCTACTCCTCAATTCAATGGTTGATTGTGCGCGCAAGGCAAGTGTATCAAGAACAAAAAATATTTTCACGCGGTAATTGTTTTTTCAATCTTGAATTCTGATGGACAAGCGAGAAAAAGGATCGGCTAAGACGCATGGCCGTCAATTCTGCGGTTTTTTCCGGGCAGCGCCAGCCAAAACATCACCAGCGCCAGCGGTATCAACACATAGTTACCCACCGCGCCCGGCGCGGTTTGCGCTGTTTCGATCGGCTTCAACCGGCCCGCAACCAGCCGCAGCGCGTATTCAGCCGCCATCAAAAGATACATCAGCGGGATCATCGCACGGTAGCGCAGCAGCGCCAGCAGATATACCAAACCCATCAGCAATTGCGAAATGCCCCAGTAGGCAAACATCAACACCACCGTGCGCGCGCCTGCAGCGGTGAATGTATCCAGCGGAATGGTCGCGATCGACTGCGCGCCGCCGTCCGCGGCGATGATATGCACCAGACTGCGCGCGATCGTCACCACCGTGACCACGGCGAACACCCACAACGCGATGCGTTTGCCATGATAATGGTTGTCGATCTTTTCGGGAAATATGGTTGTTTTCATTGGCGCGTTCACCTCAATTTTCATTGATTATAATCGCCGCGCTGCCTGACCCCGTTCATCCCATCATTTTCCGCATAAAAAAAGAGCGCATTTTTTAGCTGCGCTCTCTGGTCTGGTTTTCTTATGCCGCTCTTTCGATCGTTACATTATGATGATCGCGGAAATGATAGCATCCTGTTTGTCCCAATACCCGCGACACACATTCTTCCTGCACATCGATCAGCGTATTCGTGTCTTCAATAATGATCTTTCCGATCGCGCTTCCCGGAATCGCCGCGCGTGAGGCGATGCCCCCAACCACTTCGCCCGGATTGATACCGTGCGCTTTTCCGCGTGCCAGCTTCAGCCGCACCATCCCGTCTTCTTTCGCGCGCCGCCCGTTGTCATTCCGGTTTCCGCTGCGTTGTGTTTGCTTGCGGGCGCTCTTTCCCTTGCCGCTATCGCCTCTGCTTTGCCCGCGCGCCTTTTTGCTGCTGCGTGCGTTCATTTCCACCGCGCTGATCGCTTCGACCGGCCGGCGCCTTTCTTCCACGCGCGCCAGCTTCAATGCCGCCGCTGCGATCTTGAACGGATCATGCCCTTCTGCCACCAGCTGTTCGATCATCTCTTCTTCGCGCCGGCAGCGGTCCCGCTCCAGCCACACGCTCACCTTGCTCAAAAGATGATTTTCTCGCCGGGCGTTGATCTCCTCTTCAGAAGGAATTTCCGCCTGCGCGATCTTATGCTTGGTAAAGCCTTCGATGCGGTGCAGGAAACGGACCTCATTGGGGGTGATCAGGGTGATGGCAACGCCTTCTTTGCCTGCCCGCCCGGTGCGCCCGATCCGGTGCACATACGCTTCCGGATCATTCGGCACATCATAATTGAACACATGCGAAATATCATCAATATCAAGTCCGCGCGCGGCCACATCCGTCGCCACCAGGATCTTCAATTGTCCCGATCGGAAACGGTCCAGCACGCGCAAACGCGCCTGTTGTTCCAGGTCGCCATTCAACGCTTCTGAGGGGTAACCGCGCTGGGTCAGTTCGTTAGCCAGAGTGCCCGAGCCGGCGCGTGTCTTGGTAAAGACCAGCGTTGAACCGACCGCTTCGCTTTCCAATAAACGCGTGATCACGGCCAGCTTATCATCCTTATTCACCAGGTAATAGCGCTGGTCGACCGATGCGACCGTCAGCTGCTTGCGGTCCACCGTCACCGTGGCCGGCTCGCGCATATATTGCTCGGCGATGCGCCGGATCGGTGTCGAAATCGTAGCCGAAAAAAGTGTGGTCTGCCGTTCCTTGGGTGTTTCACGCAGGATATTCTCGATATCCTCAATGAACCCCATGCTCAGCATCTCGTCCGCTTCATCCAAAATGACCGTCCGGACAGCATGCAGATCAACGATATGCTGGCCCATCAGGTCCTGCAGCCGCCCCGGTGTTCCCACCAGCACATCCAGCCCTTCCGCGATCCTGCGTTTGGAGCTGCCATAATGCTGACCGCCATACACAGCCATCACTTTTACATGCATATATTTTCCGTAATCATTGATCGCGTCCGCCACCTGGATCGCCAGTTCGCGCGTGGGGGTCAGCACCAGCGCCTGGATCTTGCCTGTGCTGCCGCCAAAGATCAGGTCCTGAAGGATCGGCATCGCGAAAGCGGCCGTTTTGCCCGAGCCGGTCTGCGATTGCGCGATCACATCTCTGCCTTCCAGCATTAGTGGGATCACCTTGGTCTGCACTTCACTGGGCTCTTCATAGCCAAGCGTCGCGATTGCCTGCAGCAACTGTGGCTGCAGGTTGAGGGTATTAAATTCAGTTGTCATCAAATTCTCCATCGGTTGTTTTGATAACTCCTGATCCGCACACCCCGCGAAAGCACACGACCCCGTGGTTTCTCGCTTTTGCCCTCTTCTACACCCCAGCGGGCAAGAAAAAAGCCCGTCCGTATATTGACGAGCAATAAAAAGGAATTCTCAAAACATAAGTTTATTAAGCAGCAGAATATTACCACACATTCTCTGATTCAGTGCGATCCCGAAATTATTGGAATGTGTATTTCTGATTGCGATATGCGCTCCTGGTCTTGCCCTACTTAAAGGAGCAGCGCTTTATAAAGCGCTCTCATTGGATATAATAATGCCATCATTCATCTGGTGGAGAGGGATGCACATGGACACTAAAAAGAAAAATTCACGACCGCTCTGGATCTATTTATTGATTGCCAATGGCTTCACCTGGCTGCTGTGGCTGCCAACCTTGATCCTCGCCCGCGACCATAACCTGCCGCTGCCGACCATCACCAATTTCACCCTGCTTGCGCGCGATGGTTACTCCAGCGGGTTTCATCTTTTCATCTCCCTCCTTTTCAGCCTGGCGGTCTATGGTCCCTTCATCGCTGCCTTTTTCGCCGCCCGCGCTGATCAAGGGAAAGCCGGTGTTTCCAGCCTTTTTTCGCGCGTCTTTAAGTGGAGCATTCCCTTTAAATGGTACCTGATCGCCTTCGCCATCGCCTTGCTGATCACCCTCATTCCTTTTGTGATCGGCCTCGTCTCCAGCACGCTCACGCTCATGCCCGGCCATTTCACCAATGGCCTCATCTTCCTCATCCCCATCTTCCTGATGCAGGTGCTCACCAGCGGACTGGGTGAAGAACCGGGCTGGCGCGGATTCCTGCTGCCTGCTCTGCGAAAAGTCGTGGAAAAGGAAAACGCCATCTGGCTCTTGGGTGTTGCCTGGGCAGTCTGGCATTTTCCCTTCACCATCTTTGAGGTGCTTTCCAACACCGGCGCTCTGGCTGGACCCGCTCTCGCGGTCACCATCCTCTCCTCCCTCGCCGGACAGACCATCTCGCTGATCGGAATGGCTTTCCTTTACACCTGGCTGGTTTCATCCACCGGCAGCGTGTTCCTGGCGATCATCTTCCACGCCCTCACCAACACCCTGCCCGCTGTCCTCATCGGCCAGATTCCGCCCGCCCTCAGCTTCATCGTTGGCTTTTCCCCCTGGGTGCTGGTCTTCATCCTGCAGCGCGTGCTCGGGAAAGAAAAATTCCCTTACGGTACTTCATAAGGGAATGAATAAATGATGTAAACAGGGTCAATTAGCCTTCTTCTATCCGCTCCGCCATCGTCGTCCTTAAGCGCTGAACGTCCTTCGGCACCACCACCAGCACAAACCCCAGCAGCACCAGCCCGATCACCCATGCGCTTAGCGTGATCACCTGCATCGCATCCTTGAGTGAACTGCGCACTGCCAGCATCCCCGCCGCCAGCGGCGCAAGGGCGGAACCAATCGTCTCCGCGATCCCGATGATGCTGTGCGCTGTGCTGCGCACCTCCGGTTCGGTAATATCCTGCACCGTTGCTACAGCGTTCGGCCATTCGAACGACCAGAAGAAGCCAGCAATCACTTCGAACACCAGGAAAGTCGTGAATTGGTCGAGCGGTGTGTTCAGCAGCATGGTGAATGCAAACATAATCCCCACGATCCCGATCAGTGCCACGATCAACCGTCCGCGCGGCGTTTTCTTGAACAGCCAGTCCCCCAGCGCGCCGGCGATCAGCCCGCTCACTGCCGTCATCACCGCGAAGATTCCGGATGCCAGCAGTACATTCTCAGGGGTTAGCATGCGTTCAACTTCCAGGTAGCGGAAGAACCATGAATTGATCGCGGTGAATGGGAACACATGAAAGAATTGCTGGATAAAAAGTGTCACCATCGTTGGACGTTTCATCAGCAGTTTTACTGTTTCCCACTCAAATTTCCGCGTCACAACCTTCCCGCCTTCTTTCATTTCCGGTTCTGAAGCGCCTCGCGGCACCTCTTTCAACCCGAACCACATCACTGCTGCGATCAAAACACCTAATCCACCGGTCAAATAAAAAATCCCGCGCCAGCCGAGTGTATCGCGAAACGCAGTTGCCAGCCCCATGCCTGCGATCCCGCCCAGCACAGCGGTCAATTGCAGCACGCTGATCACTTTGCCGCGCTTGGTCGGCTCAAAATAATCCGAGACCAGGCTGTATGCGCCCGGGTAGCTGGCATCATCAATACCAGTAGAGGCACGTGTGGCGATGAACGCACCGAAGTTCGGCGCGATTGCTGACAGCCAGGTTGTGCTGCCCCACACGAACGCTGCCAGCGCCAGGATCTTCGGCCTTGCATAGCGGTCGAACAGGTAACCCCAGATCGGGTAAAAGATGCCGCCAACCAGCAGCGCGCCGGTGAAGATCAATCCCATCTGCGCCTCATTGATCTGGAATGCCTCCATGATCGGTGTCGTCAGCGGCCCGATCAGGTATTTATCAGTCTGGTGCAAAAGCATGAACACGAACAGGATCACCACCGTCGTGCGTTTGCGTCTGCGCGAGATTCTCAACGCCTGTTTCTCTCCATCCATCTTCCCTCCCGTATTATCTCTTCCCCAGCACTTTCTCTTTCACCATCGTCACCACCGCCTCGCGCCGGATCGTGGACCACAGCCGGTCATTCGTCGCGGGGATCTTCGGCAGCTCAGCCCGCAATTCCATCCGGATCGCCCCTTCCGGGCAGCGTGTCACGCAATGTCCGCACCCGATGCAGCCATCATGTTCAAATACAGGGAACGCATCCCCTTCGGTGATCGCCTCCACCGGGCACACCACCACACACATACCGCAGTTCGTGCATAATTCCTCGTCCATCACCGCCACGAACCGTGACGCGGAATTCACGTTGCGTATGCCTTTCTTATAGCTTTGGATCGCTGGGCAGCAGCACGAACAGCAGTTACACAGCGCTTTCAGATGCCCTTCACAATTATCGACATTATGGATCAATCCATCCGCTTCGGTTTTTCGCAGGATCTCCACTGCCTCATCCGCGTCGATCTGCCGCGCCAGCCCGGTCTCGATCAGTGTCTGGGCCAGCTCATTGAATGTGAAGCATGTTTCGCGTATGTGATCACATACACCATCCCCGCGGTTCTCTTTCGCCAGCCGGCAATAGCATTCCGACACCCCGATCAAGGGCTCCTTGCGCACCATCTCGCTGATCACATCAATCGGCAGCACCTCGCGTGCATCTGCTATCTCGACGTTGACAGGCACCACTTCGGTCATCACCGCGGTTTTGATCGATCCTTCCACCGGCGTCACCCGGAAATAGGGCGTTTTCGAGGGCATATTGCTGGTCAGGTCAGCCAGCCCTTCCCAGAATTCACCGTATGCCGCGCCCACCGGTGTGCCTTTTCTGCGCCGCACCTGCTGCTCCACAGTGAAAGAAACAAACGCGCGCTTATACACGCGCTCTTTCTTTCCATCATAACTGATCAGAAACCCCTCCGCGTGCAGCCGCTGCAAACTCTCCTCAAAGGCGGTTTGCGAGAAACCCTTTCGCAGCGCTTTCTTGTTCAGCTTTTCATAATTGGTGGATCCGCTGAATGGCAGCAGGAAGAACAATTGCAGGTCCTGCTCGCTCAGCGTTTCCTGGATCGCCCACGACAGTTTTTCCTGCCTGGGCGCCCCCCCGGTTTGAACCGAAAAATATTTGATGTATGCTTTGATATAGTCCTTCGTCATTTCTGCCTCCATGCACCAATCTTGAGTATATAATGACTTTCAGAAAAATTAACCAATTATCTACACGAAAATTGATTATGTCCCCCACCACCGCAACCACCTCAAACCGCATGAATTAATAGCGATCGTTGCGGAAAATCAAGATCACCGCTGCCTCGGCTCGGTGCGTGCGCTTTTCCCAACCGTTCCCCAACCAACACCATCCACCATCCGCCGTGCGCTTTCACGATCTGCTGTTATGATAACAATATGGCAATCGAAAAACCCACCTATCAATTACTACGCAAAGACGGCCGCTTCGAGCTCCGCCTTTACGATCCCTATATTACTGCTGAGGTCACCGTCATAGCGGATAATGCCCGCCAGGCCGCCAGCATCGGCTTCAGCCCGCTCGGCGGCTATATATTTGGCAATAACACCAGCCGCAAGAAGATTGCAATGACCGCGCCCGTCGCCGCCCAGTCCTGCTCAGAAAAGATTGCCATGACCGCCCCGGTGGCAGTCACTGATGCCGGCGCTTACACCGTTTCCTTCACTATGCCTTCCAAATACACGCTCACATCCCTCCCCATCCCGAACGATGAACGCGTGCAGCTTGTCGAGCACCCATCGCAAACCTTCGCCGCCGTGCGTTTCTCTGGCCCTTTCCAGCAGCCCAATTTTGATAAACACATCCGTAAACTGTGCGCATGGCTGGCTGAAAATCACCTGCAGCCGGCAGGCGGGCCGGTCATCGCCGGTTACAACGCCCCCATCACCCCCAATTTCCTCAAGCATAACGAGATCCTCATTCCATTAATATAAAAACAGGACGCCAGTTGGCGTCCTGTTTTTACTATCGTTGTGGTTAATCTATAACAATGTATGTAGATATAGGTTTTTATCTCCGTCTCTATTAGTGTCATTTCCAAACCAGTATGTGTCTGGGGATAACTGATAAGTCATGTTGCCGAAGAGTTCAATACCATTGCCCAGGTTGCCTACAAACGCACTCGATTTGATCGTGACAATTGCCGTATTGGATAGGATGTGCAACCCATCACCGTCCTGCGGGAAGCCCATTCCATCCCAACCGTTGCTCAGTGAAACGACTTTTGTCAGCTTGATCGCATAGTTGCCTTGCAGATCGATCCCATGGAAACCGTTATATACGCTGATCACATCAGTTAGCGTGATGTTTCCAGTAGGGCTGAAAGCATCTACAACGCCTGTAACACCGCTGTAATAGTTGCCGTTCGCGATCACTTTGTTCAAGGTGATGTGATTGCCGGAGAAGACATATAACCCGCCCCGTTCCCAATCTTCCGGCGCATCATTCCAGCCGTTGTGGCTGAAGAAGGAATCGTTGCTGATCGAGACTGCGCCGTTGCCCCAGCTTGTGTTGATGTATGCGCCAAGGTATCCATTCCCCTGCGAGCTCAATTTCTTGGCGCTAAATGAACCGCCCGTCACAACATGCAGCCCGTAAAAGGTGTTGCCTTCGATCGTCACGTTGTTCACCGCCACATTGTTGCCGGCTGCCATGCCATCGCCACCGCTGATATTGATCCCGTCCATCCCGCTATAGTAAACCCACAAATGATTGATGGTCGTTTTCCCGTTGGTTTTGACAACAATCCCATCCCAGCCATTGCCGCTTACAAAACTATTGTTGGAACTGTTTGCGCCTTGCAGGATCACATTGCCCATGCCGGCGCTGGTATCCACATACACCCCTTCGGATCCATTGTAACTAGCCCTGAACCATTGCAGCGTGACATTCCCGGGCGTGTCGATCCCAATGCCGACCAGCGAGTTATTGGTGAACTCGTTGCGCTGGCTGCCATTCAAAATCACGTTCTTGCCGGCTAAAATCGCCACACCATTGTTCCAGATCTTTTCAGTGTTGTCCCAGGTCGGATTGATGTTGACCCCCAGCATGAAGAATCCGTTCATGTTTTCCTGTGCGGAGCTTACATTCAGGAAATAATAACCAGCTTCAGTGACGGTGTACTGGAAATATGCATCTGAGCCGATCATATCATCATTGAAAGCCAGCGGCACATCCGTTCCGGGAACATCATTCTCCTTGTATAGCTCAAGGTATGCGTCAAATCCAAAGGGATCCAATACGTTTGAAGCGCGCAGGTAAAAATCATAGGTGCCCGGCTCTGCGTAGAACCTCCAATATTCGGTAATGCCTTCATTATAGTATTCATGGTACGCCCGCGTGTCGGACGTGCTCATGATGTCCCCCATATAGTATTCCTTGAGGTAATTGTCATGGACCGCCAGGTTGCCGACTGTCACCGTGCCGTTACTGAGGATCTCCAGCCCCTTGCCGTTATTGCCGCTGAAGGTGTTGGTGCTGCCCTTGCTGAATTTGATCATCACATTGCCGGCAAATCCATCGTACCTGTTATTGAGGTAGGTGCCGGTACTGCCATTGTCGTTGGTTTCCACGTTCATCAGCGTGATATTTCCCAGTGATTGGACATAGATGCCGGAGGCGCCAAATCCATTGCCATTCGCGCTCACGTTGCTCAGGGTGACAGTTTTTGCTGCCGAAGCTCTTGAGTTATCCAGGTAGATGCCATCGAAAGCAGAGTCGTAGTTCATGCTGGCGTTGTTGTTCGCGCTCGTGCTGCTGACTGCGATCGCGCCGTTGGACCACACGCTCAGGCCTCTCCTCCAGTTACCACTGAAATCATTCACCACTGCGCCGGCCGTTTTCACCGTCACGCCTGCTGAAACACCAGTGAATGAATTGCTCAGCAATACACCATTTTCCTCGTTTTCAATGGCGCTGGTGTTCACCAGCGTGATCGTACCATTGGCCTTCGCCGAGATGCCAGTGGTGGCGTTGTTATTGAAATAGGACATCACGTTGGTTTTGTTCCCGATCAGAATGCTGCCCTTGCCAGTGCACACATCCAGGTCACCATCAAACATGCAGTTATCCAGATTGACGCCTTCGTAGTTGTAGCTTGCCGAGACGCCGTACAGTTTGATATTGGAAAGCGTGCGCACGTAAATACCGCTCCAGCCGTTTCCATCAAAAGTACTTGATGGAACCTTGGCGCTATCCTGCACGGTGACCGCTTTGGTTGTTTCCACACTTAACCCGCTGCGGTAATTGCCATTCGCCATCATCGCGCTCATGCTCACCGCGCCGTTGCTGATGATTTTCACGCCCATATTGGCGTTATCATTTGCGTCCATGATAGGATTGTCACTGGTGTTTTTAAAAGTCACACCCGCTGTGCCGGCGGTGTTGTCCAAATCCATCCCGCTGCCGGGGAAGAGGACAGGATCGTCACTGTTCGGCCATTTCAGTTTTAGATCATACGCACCAAACCCGCTTCCTCCGCTGTCCGCGACCTCCAACCTGTACCAGTCGTCTGCTGGCAGCGCGAACCCGGCAATATGCGCGTATGAGCTACCTGATCCATCATCCTCTGCTAACAATGTACCAGAGCTATCGTATAGGCTCAGTAGGGCATTAAAATCAGCGCTCAGTTCCGCGTCAAACGCATCCCATTGGCTGCCGGAAAACCAGTATGTATCACTGCTCTGACCCTCATACAACTGGTCGAACACACGCACTGCAGAGCCATCCCAATCGTGATACTCTGGTGATAGGTTCCATGACGCGCTGCTGCCCTGCACGTTGATCGCGCCGGCCGTCAGCACTTTCAAGCCGGTGTTGTTGTTGCCATCAAAGTTGCTGTCGACCATCGTCACCGTGCGCGCTGCCGGCGCGTTCAGTGTGGTCAGGTATGCGCCATAATCTCCGTTCCAGCTGGCGCTTGTGCCTGCCAGGTAGATCGTGCCCCGCGAATCGACCATCAGCCCTGTGTAGCCATTAGCATCTGCCCATGTCTTTTCGATCCGGGTATTGCCAGCCGAACGCACATCCAGCCCCATATAGCCGTTATCTGTGACCCCATTTGCCCAGTGCGGGATGGTCACGTTCACCGTCACGCTCCCCGCGCCCATGCATGCCTCCCCCCCCCCAAACGCCAGGCAGGTGTTCAGATACATCCCGTTGCTGCCATTGTAGCTTGCGTCAATATTGGAAATCAGGATGTTGCCTTTCGAGTAGATGTTGACACCATAGCCCCCATTTCCATTGGCCAAGTTGCCTGTCAGGCCGCCCGTCACCTTCGGGCTGGTCAGCGTCACCGTACCCGCCGCGCCAAACCCGGTCAGCATGCCGCTGCCATCGAATATCGGTTTTATCTTTTGAACATAGATCCCATCACCACCATTATCGGTCGTGGTGATGCTGGAAAGATAAACCGTGTTGTTATTTAGGATCCAAAGGCCGTCGCCGCCGTTGTGGTGGAAGAGGCCGTTCTCCAGCCGCACCGTGCCTTTACCATCAAAATCATTGAAGCTCATTCCACCTGTGTCAAGCCACGCCATTTCATCATAATCGTCTGCCCAGTTCACGCTCAGGTCATAAGGCCCGCTTTCCCCGCCGTTGTAACTGTACACACGGATAAAGTAGGTGCCTGCTACCAGGGTATCATTTAACTGAGCGAACGAACCATACTCACCGCCATCAGCACATGTTTCTGTGGAGCCATCCCACAGGCACACCTGTGGCGCGAAGCTGTTGTATGCTCCCAGCTCAATAACCACATTGATTTCCGAATCCAGCGTGAAGCGCCACTCGTCATAGTCCACGTCATCGCTCAGAAACTCAGATATGCGTTTCATAGTTTTTGTTTCTTCCGTACAGGGGTCATTTCCCTCGCAGACCCAAACCGTCGCATCATACAGGATGCTGCCTGTGCGGATGGTGTTATATTGCGCTTCCACATTCTTGGCTTTCAGGTTGCCCATCGTAGAGATGTCAATGCCCTTCAGCCCGTTGTAATTTGCATACACATTTTCCAGCGTCACTGGCGCTGCCGTCCCCCACGAATCAGCCTTGATGCCATAACCGCTCTGGTTGTATATGAATACGGGGGAACCCCACTCCAAATTATAGTTCTGGTCCTCATTGTGATTTGCCAGAGTATTTTTGATCGTCAACGCGGAGAAACCACTTATTTCAATTCCATTGCCCAGGTTTCGGCTGGCGGAAACACCTTCCAGCGTGATCGCTTTATTGGTGGAAATAACCAGCCCATTTTCAGGCATATCATTGGCCGTAGTGCCATTGTCATCAAAGGCGCTGTTGGTCACCTTGACGGTCCCGTTCGTGGTCGAAACATACGCCCCATCGCCATCATTACCGCTGGAATTCACATTACGCATTTCCACATTGCCAATGTGGTTATATACAGCTATTCCAGTATCGGATGAATTGGAAACATTCAAGTCACTTAAAACCAGGTTGCCTGAATTACCCCAGAAGACAACATCTCCGTTAACTGTGAATCCGCTCAGCGTAAACCCGCCCACATTATCAGAGATATATATTTCCCCGTTAATGGTTATCTGAGAAGAACCATCCACACCGATCACACCATTCATCAAACCCAAAGTTGGGCTGGTGCTTGCATCCAAACTGAAACCGGCATAATCCCCTGCTTCCACATACAGCATGCGGTTTGTCGGAAGATTCCCCGCTGCAATGTAAGCCAGCGCGTCGGTGAGTGGAGTTCCGCTCTTCCAGCAGGTAGAACCCAGCGTGGTGCCATCCGGACATGGATCGCCATCGTACACAAAAGCAAACTTGGTTGTGCCGATAAAAAAGTATGGATCGGCGCTGCGCATGACCTGCTCGCTTTCCACGCTGGCCATATCAACCGCTTCACCATTCGCATCCGCCATCACCAGCTCGGCTTCCGCCAGCGCCTGCGGGATGGATTCCGTTTCTGCTTCTCCCGTTTCCACTTCATCCGCTTCCGCGGGCGCTTCTTCAGTCTGCGGCGCATCTGCTACCGGCGCGGAGGTTTCCTCTTCTCCCGCCGCTGGCGTGGGTTCCTCTTCAACCGCCGCCTCTTCAGCGGCGTCCGCGGCCGGCGCTTCTTCCGTGGTCACAATCTCCCCATCCGGCTCAGCCGCCAGGGGTACGCTTTCTGCAGTCGGCGCGTCCGCTGCTGGTGTTTCATTTTCAGTGGCAGCTTCGGCAGCCGCGGGTGCCTCCGCCGGTTCTTCCCCGTCCGCGAAGGCCGGGTTCACCGCCAGCATCAGGGCCAACACCACCCCGGCCAATATCCATAATCCTTTTTTCGTTCCTGCTTTTTGATAATGCATCTTAATCCTCCTTAAATAAATAAGCCAGCGCGCCGCGCTGCCTTTTGCTGCCGGGAATATTTCAGGGCCCCTTCCCGCCTTAATCGGGAACGGGTGTACATGCCTAAACGATAGTATTGACTTTTCAACAAACGCCTTCCATTCCAACAAACCATAAGTCTTATAAAAGAGAAGACCGGTTTCGCTGTTTGCTCCCCAAAACCACCCCCTGCGGATTATTATCCATCAGGAAAGCGACCAATACTGGTTTCAGATCATCGCATCCTTCAGTTCAATAGACTAATTGTATAATAAAAAACAATCTTTCGTCAACCCGAATCCTAACAATTCCAGATGTATTTGAATCATTTTTTATAAGAAAAAATACTTCACATCAATTTTCACACTTTGTGTTCGCATCAGACCTTACCCACGCCAGGTCATCCGACCATCACCATAAATGATCCTACCTAATTAGAATTCCAATTCTTATTCACTTTGCCTGATAAATTCGATCTTAGACGCAGCAAATGTGCTGCGCGACCACTGTTTATCTTCTTACCAATGATGTGGTACCCTTGTCAGATGACAATGAAAATGACAATTCAGGAATCCCTCATACATCTCGCCATCGGTCAGGCGCGCCTCGCCGCCAACGAGGGTAACTACCCTTTCGGTGCAATTGTTGCGCTTGAGGACGGCACCATCCTCGCCCGCGCCCGCAACACCCAGAACAGCGATCGCGACCCCACCGCCCACGCGGAAATAAACATCATCCGCGCGCTGGCAAAAACCCATTCACAAAGTGACTTCGCCGCCTTCTACCTGGTCTGCAACGCCGAATCCTGCTCCATGTGCTTCTCGGCCGCCATCAAGGCCGGCATCCAACGCTACATCTTCGGTGCGCCCAGCGAACCCCACATGGATCCCTATCTCACCGTCGCCGAGGTGCAGAAATACAGCCATCAGCCGCTCGATGTCACCACCGGTGTCCTCGCTGAAGAGTGCCGCCAGCAAATCCAGCAAACCCGCCGCGCGCAGGGTAAGCTGGCGCAATAAATCCCAGCCCGTTCCCACGCCATCATGGTTATACTAACCATAGGGCAAAACCATGCAAAACCAGATCAAATCCGCCTCCTTCCGCTTTTACGCTGAGCTGAACGACTTTCTGCCCCCGCGCCTGCGCTTTACTGACATTTTCCTCACCTTTAAAGGCCGCCAGACCGTCAAGCACCTGGCCGAATCGCTCGGCGTGCCCCACCCCGAGATCGACCTGATCATCGTCAACGGCAGGCCGGTTGATTTCGATGCCATTACTCAGGATGGCGACCGTGTCTCTATCTATCCCATCTTCGAAACCATCGAAATCAGCAGCGCCATCCGCCTGCATCCCCAACCGCTGTGCGACCCCCGCTTCATCCTCGATGGCCATCTCGGCCGCCTGGCTGCTTACCTGCGCATGCTCGGCTTCGATACTGCCTGCCAGAACGACATCCCTGATGACCGCCTCGCACATCAGGCTGTCAGCGAAAACCGCGTCCTCCTCACCCGCGACCGCGGCCTGCTCAAGCGCAAAGCCATCCTGCGCGGCTATTGCCTGCGCTCCAGCGACCCGCTGGAGCAGCTGCGCGAGATCGTCCAGCGCTTCGACCTCCGCGGTCATTTCCAGCCCTTCACCCGCTGCATGGCCTGCAACGGGCTCCTGCAAGATGTCGATAAATCCGCCATCCTGCACCTGCTCAAGCCCCTAACCCGCCAGTTCATCCACCATTTTAAGCAGTGCGCCGCCTGCGGCAAGGTCTATTGGCGCGGACATCATACAGATCAGATGGAGAAAATAATCGAGGGACTGAAGAACAAGGAAAGATAGAATAATCCCCCGTCTCTCAACGGGGGATTGAAATTCAGTCAACTAACAATTTAGAAAATATGGAACGCCGCGATCACCGGCGCGAACAGCGAGCTCACCAGCGACATCACTGTGATCAGCGTGTTCAGCGAAGGGCCAGCCGTATCCTTGAACGGATCGCCGACCGTATCACCCACCACACTCGCCTTATGCGCTTCTGAACCGATACCGCCGAACTGGCCGGTCTCGATGAATTTCTTGGCGTTATCCCACAACCCGCCTGCGTTCGACATCAACAGGGCGAAAATCACGCCTGTGAAGATCGCGCCGCCCAGGAATCCGCCCAGCGCGTCCGGGCCGAGGATGAAGCCCACCAGCAGCGGCAAACCGACCGCCAGGAAAGCGGGCAGCACCAGTGAAGACAGCGCGCCCTGCGCGGCCATCGCCACACAGCGTTTGTAATCCGGCACCACTTTGCCGGCCAGAATACCGGGCTCCTCGCGGAACTGCCGGCGGATCTCTTCGATCATATCAAACGCATTATGTGTCACCGAAAGCATCGTCAGCGCGCTGAAAACCGGCGGCGCCATTGCGCCCAGCAGCACCCCCGCCACCACCAGAGGGTTGCGCAGGCTGATCGCGATCGAAATACCGCGCGCTTCAATGATCTCGGAATACGCCGCAAACAGCGCCAGCACCGTCAGTGCCGCCGCGCTGATCGCGAAGCCCTTCGTGATCGCCTTGGCCGTGTTGCCAGCCGAATCGAGCACATCCGCTTTCTCGATCACCGAATGGTCCATGCCCGCCATCTCTGCGATTCCGCGCGCATTATCCACAATCGGGCCATACGCGTCAGAGGAAACGATCATCCCGCTGATGGAGAGCATCCCCACCGCGCTGATCCCGATCCCATAAATGCCGGTGATCACACCGGACGCTTCTGAAACATAAAATGCGACCAGTGTCGCGATCACAATGCCAATAATGGAAGGCATGATGCTCAGCAGGCCATAAGAGAATCCGGTGATGATCGTGATCGCCGCGCCCGAGCTGGACACTTTCGCCGTCTCGATCACCGGTTTGTATTCATCCGAAGTGAAATATTCAGTCGTAAAGCCAACCACCACACCCACCACCAGGCCCACCAGCGTTGACCACATGATACTCAGGTCATATCCGCCCAGCAGCACCAGCGCGATCACAAACGCGCCAAAGATCACACAGGTGATGATCGTGCCGAAGTTGAGCGCTGTGCCAGGTTTGCCATCTTTGCCCACTCTCACAAACTGGATCCCGATTAGTGAAGCGAAGATGCCCAGGATGCACAGGATCAGCGGGAACACCGTGTATTTCACGCTGTCCGGGCCGGTCATCGCCGCGCCCAGCAGCATGGCTGCCACCGTGCTGGCCACATACGAGTCGAAGATGTCCGCGCCCATGCCGGCCACGTCACCCACGTTGTCACCCACATTATCCGCTACCACAGCGGGGTTGCGCGGGTCATCTTCAGGGATGCCAACCTCAACCTTACCCACCAGATCCGCGGCAATATCGGCCGTCTTGGTGTAGATCCCGCCGCCGGCCTTCGCCAGCAGCGCCAGCGCTGATGCGCCAAAGCTGAAGCCCAATACCACTTCCGGATTGCCGGTCAGGTAATAGATGCTGCACATACCGATCACCGCCAGCCCGACCATCGCCAGGCCCATCACGGCACCTGCGTAAAAAGCGACCTGAAAACCCTTGTTGAGGGAATCCTTCACCGCCACCGCGCTGCGCACATTCGCCTGCACCGCGACCGCCATGCCCATATAGCCGGCAACGGCAGAGCTGACCGCGCCGAAGATGAACGCGACAGCCATGATGACGCCGTTGGATGGCATAACATCCACATTGCCCATGCCGATCTGTGTCAGGTCAAAGCTGAACACCACCGCGATGATGAAACCCATCACCACCGATACCAGCGTCAGGGCGGTATACAATTTCTTCAGATACGAAGCCGCACCCTCGCGGATCCAGCGCGCCACTTCCTGCGCCCTTTCTGATCCCGCGTCCTGGCGCATGACCCAGAAATACAGGTACAATGCCGCCGCGACGCTGATCACCCCTGATCCGATTCCCACTAATAACCATAATTGATCTGTCATTTTCTTACCTCTCGATAATTGATGTCTGGATTAATCCACACCTCACCCACGGAGAATTCTTTTTATATCCTGCGCGGGAGAGGGATAATAAATTACATGGTTGCCGATCGCCACCATTGGTAGTGTTTTTCCACCAGCTCTTTTTCACTCGGCAGCGGATAATACTGCAAACTGTTCTGGTTGCCGATAAAGAACCCGTTCTTCACCGTCCGGAATGGGATGCCATTCGTCGGTGTGCGGTCAACCATCTTCGTGCTCACGAATTTCGTCTTCAGGTCCGCCAGGCAGCTGCGCAGGTGTTCGATGTTGTGATAGGGCAGGTCGCCGCGCTCGCCATTGAGCGGGTCCTCCGCCAGTGCGCCCAGCCGCAGCTCCGCAAAGCACACCGCCGGTACTTTCACCAGGCTGATCGGGTCTTTCACGATCAGGTTGTAGAAATCTTTCGGGCCCAGCGCGCTCACCACCAGCGGAGACACCGGCGCGATCTCGCGATACAGATGCAAACCGGCGCTCTCCTGCGGCATCGTACCCGGCTCCAGCGCCAGTGTGCGGCCATCATTGGTCGTCAGGTACATCTTCAGCAGCGCTTTGGTGGGGATATTCTCCAGCACGCGGTACACCGATGCGTATACCGATCGTTTCGGAGAACCATCTTCATGCGGCACACAGCGCTCTACTGCGGTCTGGACATCAAAAAAATCACTCCGGAACTTGGGATCGACTTCAAAAAAGATCGCCTGTCCGCGTGATTTTTTTTCGCTGCCCACAGCGTAGTACACGCCAAATTCTTCCGGAGTCAGCATCGATGCGATCAATGCTTCCGGGATCAAAGAAAGATACAAGTGGACTGCCATTTTACCTCCTTTAATAGGTTGATAATGAATCAAAATTAAGCCAAATTGTGCGCATTATACTTGATAAACACAGTATCGCATAAAACACCCCCATTTTTCCAGCAATCAGGGCGTTATTGTCAGGAATTATCCATCATCAGCGCCTGCAAAAACTCCCGCTTCACCAGCCGGTAATGGGGGTCATAAGCCGCGCGGAAGGCACGCGAATGGCGTACGCTCGGATAGTGGTTCTCCACCGCCCAGGTGTTGATCGCTTCCACATCCTCCGCATCAAATTGCCGCAGGCGCTGTTCTGCGCATATCTGCCGGAATGTGTCCCATCCATTCACCAGGTCATTCAGGTCGCCCTTAAAAACGCTCATCGTCCACAAACTGAGCGTGATCAGTTGCTGCGGGTTGCCCCCGCGCCCTTTCAGCCCGGCAATATGCACCCTCACCAGGTCACCATCCGGCCGCACCGATTCCCACAATGGCTGCCCTTCGTCACCCTCCACCTGCGCGAATTCCTGCATCAGGCGTTCATCAAACACATCCCCGTCACCGGAAAAATAAGAAGGCCCCATCGCCCCCTGGTAGATCAGCGTATACACATCCTGCGCTTCCATCTCCGGGTAACGGTTCAAATGGCGCGCAAGCAGGTTGAATACTTCTGTGTGCGATTTCCACAGATTCCCGAATGTGACTTTGCCAATATTGATCGCCATCTCCGCCTGTTAGCTTCCTTTATTCCTTTAATTGTACAGGCACACTGCCTTTATCTACTGATATTTAGCTTAAAAAGCGTGTGTTTTTAAGCCGTTTTCGGGTTGCGGTTGCTGCGCAGCCACAGCGCCAGCAGCGCTGCCGCCAGCATCGCCGCGCCCGCGCCAAACAGGAATGGCGCGGAGGGTCCAAACCCCTCCCACCTCCCGATCCCCTGCCACAGCAGCCCCGCGATCAGCGAAGCCGGCAGGTCGATCATCCCCAGCACCGCGTTATAGGTACCGTAAGCGGTCCCGCGCAGTTCCGGCGGCACCAGGTCCGCCACCATCGCTTTGGCAGTGCCATAAGCCAGCCCGTAATACAACCCGTATAGGATATACAACACCCAGATATGCCATGCGGTTCCTGCCAGCCCAAAACCCAGGTACACCAGCGCGTACACCACCCAACCGCCGATGATCATCTTCTCCCGTCCTAAGCGGTCAGAGAGTGCGCCGGCGGGCGCGGATATCAGCGCGTACACCAGGTTGAACACCGCCAGCATCGCCAGAACGCCGGTCACGCTCATCCCCCGCTCCTGCGCGCGCAGCACCAGGAACGCGTCTGATGAATTGCCCAGGTCAAACAGCCCCACGATCAGCATAAAGACCATGAAACGCTTTCCCAACGCTTTGAATGGAAATTTCGGCATCTCCCGTTCCCCTTGCACCCCCGTCTCTACCGCGCCGATCGCCAGCGACAATACTGCCAGCGCAGCCGGGATCAGGCTCACCAGCACCACCGTGCGGAATGTGCCCATCCCCAGCGAAAGCTGCGTGGATTGCGCCGCCCACACCACCCCCAGCGCGATCAACAGCCCCACCATCGCCCCGCCGGTATCCGCCGCCCTGTGCAGCCCGAACGCCAGTCCGCGCTGCTCCGGTTTGATCGAATCCGCCACCAGCGCGTCGCGCGGCCCTGTGCGGATACCCTTCCCCACCCGGTCTGCCCAGCGCACACCCGCCACCCAGCCCCAGCTGCTGGCAAAAAAGAAAAACGGCTTTGAGACCGCCGATAGCGCGTACCCCACCACAGCCGGCCACTTGCGTGCTTTCACCTTATCCGAAAGCCAGCCCGAAAACACTTTCAGGATGCTCGCTGTCGATTCCGCCACGCCCTCGATCAGCCCAATGATGTTCGTCTTCACTCCCAGCGTGTTGGAGAGGAACAGCGGGACCAGATTGATCACCATCTCGCTGCTGATATCCATGAAAAAACTGGTCAGGCTCACCGCCCAAATATTGCGCGGCAACCCCTTGATGTTTGATTTTTTTTCAGACATGCTCTACTCCTCGTTAATTTCCTTGACCAATTCCATGATCTGCCCGCGCGCTTTTTCCAGCGCGTCCAGCCCCGCGTGTGTCGCGCGGTAATACCTGCGCCGCTTTCCATCCACGGTTTCATAGTCACTGTCCAACAGGCCGCTGGCCTCCATCCTGTGCAACATCGGATAGAGCGTGCCCGGCCCCACCGCATACCCATGGCTGCCCAGCTCTTCCATCAGCCACGCCCCATATACCCGCTCACGGCTGGCATGGTGCAAAATATGGACGCGCATGAACCCCAGATACAGTTCGTTGATCAAAGGTTTATTCATTATTGTTTACCGATATCGGCTATCGATATTATACTATAAAATACCGCGAAATTGGTTTCATTGATATCTATTAATCAATACTGATTTCCTTTTTTTGGGTATAATTTCTTCATATTCAGAATGAAAAACAGGAATATTTTGGATCTATCAACAAAAGTGATGTCCGATTTCTTCTCTAACCATTTCAATTATAGAAAGACACCTACAAACGAATGATAATTATTTTTCAAGAGATATCAGAAGAGTCAGCCAGTAACGAAGACCCGGACCCTTCTTGTCCGGGCATACACCTAGAAATAATCAATTGCATAATAATTAAGGGGGATTGGTAATGTACTTTGAGATACTGATCCTGTTTGTATTGATCCTGATCAATGGTCTCTTTTCTATGTCAGAAATCGCGTTGATTTCTGTAAAGAAAAATCGCTTGCAGGAAAAAGCAACAAAAGGATCCAAAAAAGCAAATACAGCACTTGATTTGTCTGACCACCCCAATCGTTTTCTCTCAACCATCCAAATCGGAATTACATTGATCGGCACATTAAGCGGCGCGTTTGGTGGTGCAACGGTGGCGCGTTATCTAAGTGAGTTACTTTCAACAATCCCCTGGCTAGACCGGTATAGCGATGCAGTAGGCGTTGGTATCGTGGTGCTGATCATCACATACTTGTCGCTTGTCATCGGCGAATTGGTGCCAAAACGGATTGCCCTTAATCATGCGGAAAAAGTCGCCCTTGGCGTGGCGCCACTCATGCAGTTTTTCTCAAAGGTTTCATCCCCTTTTGTCACAATCCTCAGCAAATCAACTGATTTTGTAATTCGGGTGCTCAGAATCCGTCAATCATCTGAACCCACGCTGACCGAAGAAGATTTGAAAAGCATGCTCTATCAGGGAAAAGAGATTGGCGTTATCGAAGAGTCCGAACAAAACATGGTGGAACGGATCTTCCGATTAAGCGACCGCGATGTAAGCGCAGTAATGACCCCCCGAACGGAACTGATTTTCCTGTCCATTGGCGCGAACAACGATGAGATCCTTGAAAAAATTGAACAATATCCCTTCTCACGCTACCCGGTTTACAGAGAATCATATGATGATGTGGTTGGTATCGTGGATTCGCGTGATCTTCTATTGCAGAAGGTGACCAAGAATGATTTTGATCTGCAATCTGTGATGCAACAACCATCATTCTTGCCCGAAACGACAAATGCGCTGGACGCTCTTGAATTTCTTCGCTGTTCTGGAGAGAAAGTCGCGATCGTGATCGATGAGTATGGCGGCGTTCTTGGCATTACTGGAATAAATGATATTTTGCGCGCAATTATTGGAACAATCAAAGAATCAGATATCACCCATGAAGATGAGGTTGTCTTGCGGGATGATGGTTCATGGCTTTTTGATGGCATGCTTCAAATAGATGAATTAAAAAAATACTTGGGGGTTGATCGCCTGCCTGAAGAAGAAGAACAAAGATATGAAACGCTCAGCGGCTTAATGATGAATGTGCTCAATCGCATCCCGCTCGCAGGAGATTATTTTGACTGGAATAATTTTAGATTTGAAGTGATGGATATGGATGGTCGCCGGGTTGATAAAGTCATGGTATCCCCGTTGCAATGATCATTTTAACCACCCCGCTTTTTCAGAATTATCATAAGGATAATTTTTCATTACACTTCACACCACAGATGATCCTGCTCTGATTTATCAGAGTTGGTGTGATTGATACATATCCATATCGCCAACAATTTTTAAAAATCTTCCGGAACAAGTTCTTGGTAAATATGTTCCGTTCGTGATATAAGATAAGGTGAATCGGGTATCCATAAAGGAGTTATTATGAAACTGATCATTCGCTGGGCGGTCATCACGCTCGCCCTCTTCGCAGCTGTCTATTTCGTCCCCGGCATCTCGGTCGAAGACCCCAATGCCTGGAGCGTTTTCGCCGCCATGGCCTTCATCCTCGGCCTCGTCAACGCCTTCATCCGCCCCATCCTCAAGCTGCTCTCCTGCCCGCTCATCCTGCTTACCCTCGGGTTGTTCACCATCGTCATCAACGGGCTTTCTTTCTTCATCGCCGCCCGCATCGCTGATGCTCTCGGTGTCAGCTTCTTCGTCAATGATTTCTGGTCAGCGCTGTTGGGGGGGCTGGTCGTCAGCGTTATCTCGGTCTTCTTCAACATTTTCCTGAAAGACGGCCGCAGTATCCACCTCGCCCGCCGCGGAATGTTTCTCCAGCTATGTTACCAAGGTGATCATAGAGAAGACCCATCCCATTCATATGAGATGCTTTTATAGTTTCAGATTCCGCGGATCACGGCCGTATCAGATGGCAGAGTCCACACCTGGATCGCCGCTTCACCCCCCGCCGGGCAGTGATATTCGCACGCGCCGCAGCCAATACATAATTCCCGCAGCACATACGGCAGTTTAATCAAAAACGTGTTCCCGTTCATGTCGGTCACCTCACGTTCTTCCTGCCGGATCGCCTTCTCCGCCAGCGGGCAGATCTCCTCGCACACGCCGCAGATCGTGTCATAACCCCACGCCAGGCAGCGGTCTTTATCAATACTCGCTAATCCGATTGGCGTGGTTTGCTTTTCTTCTATTATGATCGGCGGGATCGCGCCCGTCGGGCATACTTCAATGCAGGCCGAGCAGGTAAAGCTGCAATGCCCCAGCCGCGGCACCAATCGCGGTGTCAGCATGTTCTGCAATCCCCCTTCCAGCAAACTCGGTTGCAGCCCCTGCGTCGGGCACACCCGCACACACTCCCCGCAGCGCATGCACAGCGTGGTGAAATCGGTCAATGTCGCTCCCGGCGGGCGGATCATCCGTTCAGGTTCACGCCGTGTGATCGTCTCCACCCCCAGCAGCGACACCCCTGCTGCCGCCCCGGCAGCCGTTCTGAGAACATCCCGCCGCGCGGGGTCATATGCCTGTTTTTGTGCCCAATGCAATGGAGAATGTACCGGAAATGAGATCGCCAAGACCGGGCAATCCGCTGCGCAATCGTAGCAGTAGATGCATTCCGAAGGATCACTGGCATATCCTTTCGCCTTGTCGATCGTCCCCGTCGGGCATTCCCGCGCGCACAGCCCGCAGTCCGTGCAACTCTCGCTCACTTCCCGCCGCATCATCGCCCCACGCGAGAAGATACCCAGCATACCCCCCAGCGGACACAGGTAGCGACACCAGAACCGTTCAGCGATCCAGTTCAACCCAACGATCACCCCAAACAGCAGGAAGATCGGGATCGCTGCGATAAACACCGATTCGATTCCCTGGAACAGCGGCAGCAGCACGTTGGCGTGGATCACATCCAGCGCTGGCCATAGGAAATCGAACTGATACAAGAATCCCTCAATCCCAAAAACCATTGTGCGCAGCGTTGGCCAAATGGCTGTTGTCATCGTGCGTGTCAGGATCGAGATCGGATCCGTGATCACACCCGTTTGGTTGCCCAGCGCCGCTGCAGCGATCAGCACAATAAAAACCAGATACTTGACGGCGCGCCAGCGGTCAGAAACTTGCTCGCCCCGTCCGGTTTTCTTCGGAGACAGCCAATCCAGCACACTCCCCATCGGGCATACCCATCCGCACCACACCCGGCCAAACACAAGCGCTGCGGCAACATTGATCAGTGCGTACAACAATCCCGCGATCACCGTCCGCCCGGCCAGCATCGCGGTCGTTGCGATCAGCGGGTCCAACCGGTAGAACAGGTCACTCTCCAAAGGGGATGCGCCTAGGTACACCGCCTGGACGAACAAATACATGAACAAACCGAAAAACGCGATCTGGCTCACCTGACGTGCTTTCCTGATTACGGTCGCCTTCATACAG
The DNA here is from genome assembly GCA_964612815.1 of uncultured Pelolinea sp. Lineage (GTDB taxonomy): Bacteria > Chloroflexota > Anaerolineae > Anaerolineales > Anaerolineaceae > Pelolinea. Next base: position 439,777 of record CAZTCV010000002.1, read on the forward strand.
AAAACTCTTCGATCTTGATTGCGTTTAAGTCCATCGTCCCCAGCCCCATCGCTGCTGCGGCCGGAATATAACCGATATCTGCGCCTTCCAGGTCAAACAGTAACGCGGCCTGGCTGTCTGCCGCCACCACATCTTCGCTGGCGATGATCGTATTTGACATCTTCACATCATCCAGGTTGCCGCCCGTCGGCCCGCCCCGCATCAGTGTGCGGATCCCATCCACCACCGTCAACGCCGGCCGCACACGGCTGGTCATGTCTGCGATGCGCTGATAAATATTGGAGTGGATCTGCCCCCTGTTCAGGATCGTGCCCATCAGGTTTTTGCATCCCAGCGTCAGCCGGGTCGTCCCGTGCTGCTTCGCGATCGGCACATTGATCACCGTATCTGCGTCTAAGATATCCTGGTAAAAGATCCATTCCTTGATATCCAGCCCATCCGGGATGTCGTTTTTACGGAATTTATTATTGTTCATTACTTCCATCTCACCCCCGGCTGCGATCACAGCGTCCTCGATCCCGCTGCGCGCATACGCACTCAGCGCCGTTCCGCCGAAAGGATTATCCATCACCCGCACCCGTTTCGCGCCCGCCCCCAGGCATAGCTGCACGATCGCCGCCACCACCTGCGGGTTGGTCGTCGCGCCATATTCATAGGGATAATAATCGGTGCAGATATTGGGTTTCACGATCACATCCGCGCCATTGGCAACAAACCGCTCGATCCCCCCGATCGCGGCAATCGCCCGCATCGTCATTGCCGCCGCGTCTTCGCCCCGCACAACAGCAAGATACACATCGCCATAGGCCGCTGTTTTTTCGGCGGTTTTCTGCTCTTCTGCCGGCGGTGAATCGGGTGCAGCGGTGGCGGTGATTGCGCTGGTAATCGGTGTGGGCAGAGTTCCACTGCCTTGCCTGCTGCATCCGGCCAGGTAGATCCCGGCCCCTGTCAGGCTCACCGTGCGGAGGAACTCCCTGCGATTGATCTCTTTTTTCTTCGACATGCTCTCTCTCCTGTCGATATTTAAACCAATACGTCACATTCCCCGCTCTCCTCCTTGCAGCCTCCCCCCTTCCTTATAATAGTATAGCTTAGAAACGCAGCCGGAACACGCGGTAACGCTTGTATATGGAAGCGCCCATCCGCTCCGCCAGCATTGGCGTCTTCGGGTTGTCTGCTGATGTCAGTGACAGATCCACCCAGTGATACCCGCGCGCCATCAACCGTTTTGCCATTTCCGAGAACATCAGGATCGCCACACCCGTCCCCCAGTATTCCGGCAGCACCAGCACACTCTTGATCGCCGCACTTTTTGGCGACTTACGGGCGTGCCACCACGCCTGCAGATAATTCCATGGATAGCGCAGTCCGTTCGCATGGATCAGCACCTCGTTGAAATTCGGCAGCGCCGGGAAGAACCCCACCGGTTTTCCCTCATCTTCCGCGAACAGGATCAATTCCGGGTTCGCGATCTGCACAAATGGCGCCATCAGTTCATGCAGCGCTTCCGGCTGCCATGGCACATGCCCCGGAAGGTGTTTCAGCGCGGGGTTGATCAATTGATACACCCGATCCACTTCCGCTTCCCAGTGGTCAAAATCCGCGTGCCGCACAGTGTATTTCTTGCGCTCGCGCACCCGTTCCGCGAAAGCATGGATCTCCTCCAGTCCCGCCATGTCACCGTGCAGATCTCGCGCGAAGGCCAGGTTGTCGCCCCTACCCGGCGTGAATCCATACGCCTCCAGCAATGCTTGATAATATTCGCTGGTATGACCGCACAGGATCACCGGCGGCCGGTCACGCCCCTCCACCAGGATCCCATACCCATCCTCATAGTCCAGGTTGAACGGACCGTATAAGCTATCCTGCCCGTGGGTGATCGCCCATAGTTTGGCGTGGTCGAACAGCGCGAAAGCTACATCGCGCTCATTCACACACTCAAAGAAGCCAAACACGCAGTCCTTTTTATTGACATTGTGGTTAGCTTTGTAATCGATCGCCGTGCAAATCGTCCCGACCAGCTTCCCCCTGCGGTATGCGCCCCAGAATTCCGCCGTCCCGCGCTGAAAAAAGACGCCTTGCGCCGGATCCACTGCTTTCCAGCGATCCGCCATTACCGGCGGTACCCACAGCGGGTCATCGCGATAGATCTTCCACGGAAATGTCAGAAATTCCCGCATTGCTTTTTTCGATGTGATTTGCCGGATCTCGATGGCTGCCATCACTATGCCTTTGCCCTGCGCTCTTCCAGCTCAGCCACCACCCGGGTATAGCCTTCCCGGTCGAGTGGATATTTGATCGCGAATATGATCGCAATTGTCAGCAGAACCGCCGGTATCGGCCCCATCAGCATGCGGATGCCCAGCAGCGCGCTGGCAGGCTGCTCAACTGCATTCGGCACATAATTGGTCACATCCAGCAGAACCGCAGTCATTGGGATCGCCACTGAAGATGCCACCTTCTTCATCAGCGTGATCAGGCTGTAAAACACACCCTCATGCCGCTCGCCAGTATTATATTCATCCCATTCGATCGCGTCCGGCAGGATCGCCCACGGCAGCACATGCGCCGCGCTCACCCCCACGCCCGCCATCACGCACAGCACGATCACCATCCAGAATGGGGCCGTCGCGCCGACCGTGATCAGCACCATCAGCACCACAGCCATGAACGAGATGCCAACCACAAACGCTTTGCGCTTTTCCATCTTGCGTGAAGCGTATTCCCACAATGGCAGCGCTAAGATGCCTGTCACGAAGATCAGCGCCATCACCAGGTCGCTCTGCTGTTCCAATCGCAGCACATATTTCACAAAAAACAGCAGCACGGCCTGGATCACATCCATGCAGATCCACGTCAGCAGGTAAATGATCGCCCCAAACACGAAAGGCCGGTTCTTAAACGCCGCCTTCAGCGCCGGGATCATTCTCGGCTTCTCCTGTGCAGCGTAGCTTTTCCGCTCTTCAGTGTTAAAGAACACCAGCCACAGTGGCAGCGCGCTCATCGCGCCGAAAACTGCCGCCATCAACAACACCCGTCCAGCGTTCTCTGGCGTAAAGGTGCCAACGATCATCAGCGGAACCGTGAAAGAAAGTAGACTGCCGAAGATTGAGAAGAACATGCGGTATGAGGTCAGCGAAGTGCGCTCATCATAATCATCAGTTAGTTCCGGTGTCAGCGCAAAATAAGGCATATACACGAATGTCGCTGCCGCGTCAAACACCACATAAGCGATGGCGTAATACGCCACCAATGCCAGATCACTCGCGAAGGGCGGCCGATACCACATCATCACGAATGCCAGCGCGAAAGGCAGTGCGCCAAACAGCAGGAACGGCCTGCGCCGACCCCAGCGTGATCGCGTCCGGTCGGAGATATGCCCGATGATCGGGTCATTCACCCAGTCCCATATCCTCCCCGCTAATATGGCAATGCCAGCATAAGCAGGCCGCAGATGGATCACATCTGTCAGAAATAACAGGAAAAAAGCGCCTATGATGGTGGATGTCAGGCTGAAACCCAGGTCGCCTGCTCCATAAATGATCTTTGTCTTGCGTGATAATTTCTCTGCCATGCGCTGCCTCCAGGCCGATCATTTTCTAATATAAAACCCCATTTTATCAGAACGGTTCCTGTTTTTTTGAAGCCACCTTTGAAGCCTACCTTTTGGTTTAATGGAGGCAGTTGAGGTAATTGGATATTCGCCCTCCGAACCATAACCTCAAGACCGATACCCTGCCCCTACGGGGGCAGGTGTGTCAATATGATCAGTAATGATCATTTTTTAGGAAGATCGCCGCCGCCCGTGGTGATATGTATGAAAGGAGGATAATTAATAAATTAAAAATATGGTACTTCTAATTGCGGTTGTTGTAGGGCTATTTTTTGGATTCTTACGGGCAAAATTGCGTGGGAATGAATTACGGACCATCAAGCTCCGGTCAATCTGGTTGGTTTTTGCCGCTTTTATCCCGCAATTCTTAGCTTTTTTCTTTTACCCAACCCAAAGGCAGATTCCAGACGCTTGGATCCCATTTATCCTGGTTGGGTCACAGGCTCTGCTGATTGTGTTCGCCTGGCTCAACCGCAAAGAACAGGGCTTCTGGCTGCTTGGCCTCGGTTTGCTGTTCAATTTCCTGGTGATCGTCCTGAATGGAGGATTCATGCCGCTTCCACCGGAAAATGCGGATCGGCTGATTGCGCCCGGCAGCGGCATTATCCTGGAGGTCGGAGAGAGGGCTGGTTTGGGGAAGGATATCGTCCTGCCGCGCGCGCAAACGCGTCTGTGGTTCCTCGGCGATATCTTCATGCTTCCGGAGTGGCTCAATTATCCGCTCGCGTTTAGTTTAGGTGATATATTAATAGCGACGGGGGCGTTCTGGCTGCTTTGGGAATCGGGCCGCCCCCGATCTCACCCCAAGGAGGTATCACCATGATACGAACTCTTGAATTAGATCATACACCTTGTTCAACCACAGACAAACGCGAATTTTGCCGCATCATTTCCGCCGCCGTTATCAACGCACGCTTTCGCGAAGCCCTGCTGGCCGACCCGCTTAAAGCGGTCTCTGCTGGCTACCAGGGAGAAAAATTCGACCTTGGAAAGGACCAAACCGCACGCCTGGCTGCGATCCATGCTGCTTCATTGGCAGAATTTGCTGCGCAGCTGGCCTAAGGATCAATATCTTATTGGAATTACTTGCGTTTGCCAAAGGTATCTTTAGTTGCAAGTCAATATTAGAAAAAAAAGGAGATTAATAAAATGAAAAACATCACCCGCTTGGCCACCATCTTATCCGGCAGGACCGGACGCATCCTCATCATGGCTCTGACCATCGCCCTGTTCGTCCTCAGCGCTGGCGCCCCCAACGCGACCGTCGGAATTGGTAAATAACACATAAAGGAAGGAAAAATATGCTTAAACAAATGAATCCCACTGCCAGCCCCAAACGGCAGCTGGCAGGCGCTGAATACAGTCGCATCCTTTCGGCCGCTGTCATCAGCAGCCGCTTTCGAAAAATGCTTCTGGATGATCCCGTCAAAGCGATCGCGGACGGATACAGCGGAGAAAAATTCGAGATCGGATATGAAGAGAAACATCGTCTGGCGTCTATTCGCGCCAATTCACTGGCGGATTTTGCCGCCCAATTATCCCAGATCTAATATAAGGAGAATCACAATGAAAAACATCACCCGTTTAGCCACCATCTTATCCGGAAAGACCGGCCACATCCTCATCATGGCCCTCACCATCGCCCTGTTCGTCCTCAGCGCTGGCGCCCCGAATGCGACTGTCGGTATTGGTAAATAACAAAAACTATCAACACAAAGGAAAAATAAAATGAAAAACATCACCCGTTTAGCCACCATCTTATCCGGTAAGACCGGCCGCATCCTCATCATGGCCCTCACCATCGCCCTGTTCGTCCTCAGCGCCGGCGCCCCGAATGCGACTGTCGGTATTGGTAAATAACAAAAACTATCAACACAAAGGAAAAATAAAATGAAAAACATCACCCGTTTAGCCACCATCTTATCCGGTAAGACCGGCCGCATCCTCATCATGGCCCTCACCATCGCCCTGTTCGTCCTCAGCGCTGGCGCCCCCAACGCGACCGTCGGAATTGGCAAATAGGATCATAAATAAAGGAAAACAACAATGCTAAAAACAATGCACTACCATGCGCAGCAGGACTTGCGGGAAATTCACCCCGAATACAGCCGCATCCTCAGCGCAGCGGTCATTAACAAAAGTTTCCGCGAGAATCTTCTCAAAGATCCTGCCCGCGCGGTAGCGAAAGGTTTTAATGGTGAATCCTTCCACCTCACCGATGATGAGAAGAAACGCCTCGTCTCATTGAAAGGCCTTTCGCTTCCGGAATTTGCACTGCATATTTCGCGCTTATAAACTGGGCTGGTCAAGAAATAAACTTGCTGAAATTGATTCAGCATCACAACCTATCGATGATAAGGGCAATAAATGGACCCATGGCTTCGATCTAACGCAATGGATACCGTCCTTGTAACCAGTACGCGCGCCTACTCCAATGGCTCATCCGTTGCAGCAGATATTGCGCAGATGATCGCGGAAAAAGGGAAGAAGGTGGCGCTGATTGACGCTGATCTCCATCGTCCGCTGCTGCATAAGATTTTCGATCTGCCGCAAAGCCTTGGATTAAGCGATGTGCTCAATAATCACCGCTCACCCCTCTCGGTGTTACACCAGCAGGAAAACAGCAGCCTGGCAATTCTCACCAGCGGCATCGGCCCCCTGGCAGATTTCGACCTCTTCAATTCGCAAAAGATGCGTTCCCATTTACAGCGCATCAAAAATGAATATGACAAGGTCATCATCCACGGCCCGCCTTTCTTCTATGCTGAAGCGCTCGCCCTGGCAGCCCTGGTCGATAGCGTCGTCATGCTCATCCACCCCGGCACCAACAAGACCGAGTCATCCCGCGCGATTGTTGATAAATTTCAGCGCACCGGTGCAGCGGTGGTCGGCGTGGTCATGCGTGAACAGCCGCGCTACCAGGCCAAGCAATCCGCGTTCATTGACCAGCTGCTTGCTTTTGATAAACAAAGCCGACAAATCCCATAATCCCGCATCCCATCCAGGAGAAATTCATCTACAATTATCCTGTTGAAATTATTTGTTAATTGGAGGATGAATGGACCCGTCTCAGCAACAGCAAGCGATTGACCGCATGCAGCAAATGGTGCAGCCATGGCACCAGTCGCTTCAAGACCCTAAAAACTTTCAAGAGCAGACCCTGCAGCGCCTGCTGGCAATCTATAGCCAGTCTGAATTTGGAAAAAAGCATCTATCCGCTTCCGTTGGCAGCTACCGCGATTTTCAGGAAAAATTTCCCATCCGCTCCTATGAGGATTATCAACCCATTCTTCAAAAAGTGATGGAAGGGAACACCTCAGCTCTCTTAAATGAAGAACCCATCGGTTGGGCCATCACCCGCGGCACCACCCAAGGCGAGATGAAGTTCATCCCCATGACCCCCACCGACCTTAAAATGCGTGTTTCTGCCGGCCGCGCGGTCGTCAATTACGCGCTGGCCTCAAAACGCTTTGATATCTTCAGCGGCGTCAACCTCAACCTCAACTTTCCCTCAAAGATCGGCACTATCAAAGCAGGCGAGCGCGAGATTGATTATGGCTATAGCTCCGGCATCTACACCAGGTACGTCTCCACCAATACCCCCGTGCATTCCGTCCCCACCCAGGACGAGATCGATGCGCTCGGCAGCGGTAAAACCATGCGTGACTGGGAAAAGCGCTTCGACCTTGCCTATGAAAAATGCAAGGAATTGAACGTCACCCTTGTTGGCGGTGTTGCGCCTACAGCCATTCAGTTCGGCCGCTATCTCAAAAAAGCGCACCATAAATACCCCAAAGACCTGTGGCAGGTCATCGTCCTGACCCTCGGCAGTGTGCCCGGCATCAACACCCGCCTCTCCGCTTCCCTCTCCGCCCTGTACGGCAACCCCGCTATCCGCGAGATCTATGGCGCCACCGAAGGCATGTTCGGCCAGCAGCTGGATAAACACCGCGCCTGGTCACCCAACTACGATCTCTTTTTCTTCGAGGTCAGGATTGGCGATCGGGTCAAACCCCTCTACGAGATGCGGCCTGGCGAGCTGGGCAGTCTGGTGGTTTCCACCCCCGTTCTGGCGCGCTATGAAATCGGCGATCTGATCCTCGCCTTCAAACCGCCCTACTTCCGCACTATCGGCCGCAAGGATTGGCTCACGCCTTTCAAGTATGTCTGGTACGAGTTTTCCACTCTCAACCTCGGGCGCTTGTGATTTTTCAACATAAGTTGTTAGAATAAGGTAGATTACAAAAAAGACCGATAATACAGGAGAGACCCATGGTCAGAATTGCCCCTTCCATCGCTTCCGGACCGCTCACCAACCTCAGCGCGACCCTCGCAGAACTCGAGCAGGCCGGGGCATCTGTGATTCATTTTGATGTCGAGGACGGTAGTTTCGTGCCGGAGATGAATCTGGGTATTAAGGTGATTAAAGAACTGCGCCCGCTTACCAATCTTCCTTTTGACGTGCATCTGATGATGAATAATCCGGAATGGATCATCCCGATTTTGGCAGATATGGGGGTTGATATGCTCTCCGTACACTACGAGGCCTGTCCATATCCCCGTCGTACCCTGCAGTTGATAACCAAACACAAAATGCACGCCGGGCTCGCCTTCAACCCGGCCACACCCATCCCCGACCTGGATTATTGTCTGCCTTATCTTTCTTTCATCCTTGTCCTCTCCACTGAGCCGGAGGTTGATCATCCTGCCCACCTTCCATCTATCATTGAAAAGATCAGGGTTGGAAAATCCGCGATGGATTTGGATGGAGCACTGTGGGTGGCTGATGGCGGGATAACCGCCAAAAACGCTGGCGCAGTGGTAAAAGCTGGTGCTGACATGTTGATCGTGGGGAGGGGTGTGTTTAAAGACGGAAAGATCCAGGAGAACATGCTTGATCTCAAGGCCGCTATCAACGCCTCATAACTATTTTCTCCTGATTTTTTCTTCTGAAATTTAATTCTTTCCATTTTACGCACCCACTAATACATCTGCCGTTAAATCCCTTCATATTCATGCGCCTGCGTCAGATCGGCACAAATCCCCACTCGCAACCTTAAAAAATTCATCTAGATAATTGACAGCGTAAAAAAAAATCTATATAATGTTCATAAGAGTGCAATTTCGGTCATAAAAAAGAAGAGTTATGCATAAATAGGTCGTATCTGATCTTTAACAGGTCGCATCGTCGTTTAACGAAAGGTGTTTTAAATAATAGATCGCCATAATGATTTAGCGCTGCAAATTACATCTAGGTTGAGGTGATTCTGTCAAAAGCGAAATACTGAAAACCTGCAGAAGAACATGTTTCAACCAACCTATTGATAATTTTCAATAGGAAAGGAGGTACACAAAAGAAGATACAGAACAACCGAAATGACTAATTATTAACATCAATTAATATAAAAAGGAGATAGAAATGAATTTTATTGACGGAGTAAGGGCTGTATGGGATTTTGTTAGTGGGCTCGGTTCCACGCTATTACTGCCCTTGGTCATCACAATTATTGGCTTGATCTTTGGCCAAAAACTGCGCACAGCATTGCGCGCAGGTCTTATGCTGGCAGTGGGTTTCATTACGATCAACCTGGTCATTGGTTTGTTGATCGGCGAAATGGTGCCCGTTGTCAACGCGATGGTTGAAGGCACCGGTGCCAACCTCACGATTCTGGATGTGGGTTGGGGTGTTGCCGCTGGCATCGCCTGGGGTACACAGGCAGGTTCACTTGTAGTCGTCGTGTGTCTGCTCACCAACATCATCATGCTGGCGCTTAAGCTCACCAAAACCCTCAACATCGATATCTGGAACTTCTGGAACCAGGCATTCACCGCATCAGTTGTATACCTTGCGTCCGGCCGCAACATGGCCCTGGCGATGGTTGCCGCGGCGATCCACACGGTTTATGAACTCGTGATTGCAGACGCAACCGCAAAAGGTGTTCAGGAATTCTATAATCTTCCCGGTATCAGCATCCCCCACGGTTGGGCAGTCTCCAGCGTGCCGATCATCTACGCGGTCAACTGGGTTCTCGACCGCATCCCCGGTGTGAAAGACATCCATTGGGATGAGAGCGGAATCCGCGAAAAATGGGGAATCTTTGGCGAACCCCTCTTCCTTGGTGTGCTCCTCGGCGTAGGCGTAGGCCTCTTTGGCGGCCTTTGGCGCGATCCTGTCCGCCTGCTCACATTGGGCGTCACCATCGGCGCTGCCATGGTTTTGATCCCCAAGATCATCGGTTTCTTTATGGAAGCGCTCACCCCGATCGCACAGTCAGCCCGTGAATTCATGAAAGCGAAATTTGGCGGACGCGAATTCTACATCGGCCTCGATAGTGCGGTTCTGATCGGCCACCCCATCACCGTTGCAGCCGGTATCATCATGATCCCGATCGTTCTCGGTCTGGCTCTCATTCTGCCCGGCAACAAGGTCCTCCCATTCGGCGACCTGGCAGCGACATTCTACTTTGTGGCCATGGTTCCCTTTATGTCCAAGGGTAACCTGTTCCGCTCCATCATCTGTGGTACGGTCATTTTCGTCGTGGTGCTGTACGCCTGCACATCCTTCGGCCCGGCACTGACCGAAATGGCTATGGAGATCGGTTATGCCATTCCGGAAGGCGCAGTGGATATCACTGGCCTCTCCGCTGGCAACTGGCTCTCAGCTTTATTGTTCCAGGTTGCCCGTCTCTTCGGCGGATAATCTTAGCTTTACCAGTCTGGATGTGGAGGCTTCTCCACATCCAGGCCTTTTCAATCAGTACGTCCAAACCAGGCAATTATTTATTCATAGAATGGAATTATTATGAAAGTAGCGATTTACCACGATAACCACGATGTCCGAATAGAACAACACCCAATACCCAAACCAGCAGAAGGTGAGATTCTGGTAAAGACGAAAGCCTGTGGTGTTTGCGTTGCCGACACCATGCAATGGTATCTTGCGCCCCGCGCGCCGCTTTCCCTTGGCCATGAACCAGCCGGTGTCATCGAGGCTGTCGGTCCAGGCGTTACCCGTTTTCAGGTAGGCGATCGCGTTTTCGTTCATCATCATGTCCCCTGCCTCACCTGCGCACACTGCCGTTCCGGCAATTTCACGATGTGCAGCCAATTCCGCTCCACCCATATCAATCCGGGAGGATTTGCGGAATATTTCACCGCATCCAAACAGCATGTCGAATGCGATACCCTCCTCCTGCCCGATCATGTCAGTTTTGAAGCCGGAAGTCTCATCGAACCCCTTGCCTGCATCATTCATGCCATCAAAAAAGCAAAGGTGAAACCCGGTGATTCGGTTGTGTTGATCGGCGCCGGCACAATGGGGCTCATGTTTATCGAATGCCTTAAATATTGGGGGGTTCGTGATCTGGTGGTATATGAAATTTTGGATTGGCGCTTGCGCAAAGCACGTGAATATGGCGCGTCCCATGTGCTGGTTCCAGACAAAGATCCACAGGTGGAAGCGGAACGATTGAGGCAAATTCTCGCTTCCGATGGTGCTGATCAGGTGTTTATTGCCGCGAAGGATATCAGCGCGATGAACCTGGGTATGGTCTTAGCGAATAAAGGCGGGACCGTCACATTTTTCGCGACGCCAAAACCGAGTGAATCGGTCGACCTCTATCCCAGCCATATATTTTTTAATGAGATCACGCTCACTTCCACTTACTCCGCCGACCACAACGATACGCGTATGGCTCTGGATTTGATCGCCAATGGTGATATCTCCGCGGATAAGCTCATCAGCCACCGCTTCCCGCTCGAGCAGCTTTCGGATGCCATCCTGCAAACGGATTCACGCGACGAAAGTTTGAAGTGTGTCATTACATTCGAGTGAGGAATGCATGGCATACACCATTGATCTACAAGGAAAAGTCGCTATCATCACCGGATCTGCCAAAGGTATCGGCCTTGCCACCGCAAAACTTCTCGCTCAGGCAGGTGCGAACGTGGTGGTTAATGATATTGCCAGCCCTGACAAAGTCAGTGCGCAGCTGAATGAAATTGCTGCGCTCGGTCCGCAACCGTTATATCTCCAAAAAGATATTTCCGATCAGGCAAGCGTAGAAGCGCTCGTAACAGAGACTGTTGATCACTTTGGCAGCGTTGATATCCTCGTTAATAATGCAGGGCTGGTGGCAGACTGGCAAAAAAGTTTTGATGTGCATGTCAAAGGGCTCTATTATTGCTCAGAAGCAGTAGTGCCTGTCATGAAACAACAGGGCGGCGGGCGCATTATCAACCTCACCTCAACCTGTGTCCAGACTGGCGGAACAGGCATCCCTGAATATGTCGCTACCAAAGCCGGCGCTTATTCGCTTACCCGCTATTTCGCCAAAACCTATGCGCCGTTCGGTATTCTCACCAATGCCGTCATGCCATCGGTTATTATGAGTGATATGATCATGACCCGCTACGCCAGCGAAGAAGAAATGATCGAACACTATACACCGCAAATGCCGATCCGCCGCATCGGCTATTCGGAAGATATCGCCAGGGTTATCCTGTTCCTGTGCAGTGACCTTTCCAGCTATATCAATGGGGAGATCATCGTTGCCGATGGCGGTAGAATGTATGTTGGATGAAAAAGGAGAAACAATGAAAGACATATTTACAGAATTACATCATCTCACCGCCATCCCGGCTTTATCCGGGCTTGAAGAAAAGATGATCAAAGAGATGGTTTCCCGCTTTAAACCCCTCGCGGATGAAGTCGAGGTGGACCGCATTGGCAATGTCACTGCCACTTTTAAAGGTAAAAGTGACCAGGAACCCACAATGCTCGTCTTCGCCCATGTGGACGAACTCGGCCTCATGATCCGCAAGATAGAAAGGAATGGTTTCCTTCGCTTTGACCGCATTGGTGGAGTGCCGGAGAAAACGCTCATGGGGCAGTTTATGGACGTCCATACCACCGATGATGAAAATGTCATTCGGGGTGTCGTTGGCACATATGCCCACCATTACACCCCCGCTGAAGCTAAAAGCACCGTCCCCACCCACAAACAGATGTATATCGACATCGGGGCCTACAGCTACGATGAAGTAATTGCCAAGGGCATCAATATTGGCTCCGCGGTCACTTATAGCCGCGAACTTCAGCGTGTTGGCGAACACATGGTCTGTGGAAAAACGCTCGATAACCGCATTGGCTGCCTGATGCTCATCGCCCTGGCGGAATACCTGCATGAAAATCCTCCCGCGGGCACTGTCTATGTCGTCGCTTCTGTCCAGGAGGAGTTCAGCATTCGCGGCGTTATGCCTGCCTTTACGCGCCTGGAACCAGACGCATCAATCTGTATCGACATCTGTCCTGCCAGCGATACGCCTGACCTCAATTTCTCATACGAGATCGCCCTGGGAAAAGGCCCTGCTATCACGTATATGAACTTTCATGGCCGTGGCACCCTGGCTGGCATCATCCCCAGCCCGCCTTTGCGTAAATACATAGAATCAGTACTGGAAAAACTTGCCATCCCATGGCAGCGCGATATGGCCCTCGGCGTCATCACTGACGATGCATTCACCCTCATGTCCGGCACACAGGGTGTTGCCATGGCGCACTTCGCCGTGCCGATGCGCTACTCCCATGCCCCCATCGAAATGTCTGATATGCGTGACATCGAACTGGGTATCAAAGCGTTAAACGAGATGGTGGCTGGGTTCAGCAGCAAGATCGATCTGCGCCGCGGTTAAGTTGAATCGAGAGGGAGTCAAACATGGAAGATACTAACAACACTACCCAGCTCACGATTTCTGAAGATCTCATCCTTGTCAATCAGGAAATATCATCCAAGGAAGACATCATCCGTAAATTAGGTGGGCTTCTTTTTGAGCATGGATTTGTCAAAGATACTTATATCCAGGCAGTTCTCGATCGCGAGATTGTCTATCCCACCGGGCTCAGTGCGCGCGTGACAGGCGTGGCCGTTCCGCACACTGACACCGAGCACGTCAACAACTCCGCTGTGGCCGTTGCAACGTTGAAAGACCCCATTATCTTCAATGGCATGGGCGCGCCAAAAACTGAAGTAAACGTTTATGTGGTCATGATGCTCGCCATCCATGACAAGACCCAGGTCATTAACATTCTCCGCAAGGTGATCCTCATTATCGAAAAGGACGAGGTTCTCCAGAAGATATGGGATGCAAAAGATGCATCGACCATCAAACAGGTGATGGAAGAACACATTCAATCTGTGTCAATTAAATAATTGAGTCGGATGAAATTCCGCTATATAATTCTTGTATGTTGCGCAATATTATTATCGAAGAGGTGAAACGAACATGAAAAAGGTCAAGATCATTGTAGTGTGTGGATCCGGTGTTGCCATGGCGATGCACGCCGCTTATAAATTGCGGGAACACCTGGAAAGCAACAAGATTTACAACACATTTATTGAAGGCACCGGCAACAACAACCTAGCCGCCTGCATCGACGCCTATGACATCGTCGTCAGCAACGCGGAAGTGACGGTTAAAACAGATAAACCGATCTTCAGTGCCATCCCCCTCATCACCGGCGTTGGAGAAGATGAACTGATAGAAAAGATCGTCGAAAAAGTAAAAGAGATCGGCAGCGAAGAATAATCTAAATTCCTCATACTTGCATCATACGCCAGGATGCCGGATCATTCAGCATCCTGGTCTTGATTCTTCCGTCACTGCATTTTTGCAAATGCGTGTGTCACTATTTCATAATCCAAACCGTTTCGAAAAGCCTATTCTACAAATCAATCGTCACTGGATTCATTCTCTCTTTTTTCTTTCTCATCGAAAAAGCTCCCAATCCCCAATCCGAACATCAACCCAAACATCATCCCCATTGCGATATTGTCAAATAACATTCCGAACATCAGACCAAAACTGATGCCAAACGCCATCCAGTTGGCGGTATGGAAATTATTGTTTTTCTCTGGATTCATTGTTTTTCTATCTAATAAATTCGATCATGAAAATTGAACGATCTGGTATGCTTCCCAGGCATTGGCAGCAAGCAGCAGCATGATTGCAATCATCAGCGCCGGCCAGTGGATCACTTTCAACAACATCGGAGCAGGTGTGATCTTTTCAGATTCTGGCGGAACAAATCGAATCACCCGGTAGGCGGATATGCCGGACGTGGCAGCGGCTGCCAGGACAAAAGCGCCGATCTCATACAGTCCGGACCTGGTAAATATCATCAATGAAGGGGTCAGTCTCTCAGGCATTGCAATCGAAGTGGAATTCGTTCCAATGATCAACGCGTAAATTGCGCCCCATGCCAGGGGGATAACATACCCTAATGGGATTTCTTTGTGTTTAAACACCCGGTTCCCGGCCACGATCGGCATAAGCATCACCACATTGACCAAAACGATCCGCGTGAACTCCGCAAGAAAAGTATCTGCGGCACGATCGCCCACCAGCGCTGCGCTCGCGAATTTTCCTCTCAGGATCCCCTCGGGTAAGGCATAATAACCAATCACCCAGCACATCAGAAAGATAAGCATCGTCAGCATGAATAATGAAATAAAGCGCACCCATACGCGAGTTGAAGTAAGATAATTGATCATCAATAACCGTTCAGTTGTCTAATTGTTCTTTTCGATAAAAAAGCCGGCTTGCGCTGGCTTTTCTGGTCTTTTAATCTCCTCCGCCGCGCCGGCGCAATCCTTTCAGCAAGATGCTCACCCCTACCGCGATCAGGATCACCGGCCACAGATAGCTCCAGTTGAACCATCCGCCCAGACCAATCCCGATCAACACCGCCGCTGCGATCAGCGATCCGCCCACATCCCGCCGGAATTGCGGGATCAATAGCCGCGCGATCGTCTCCAGGATCAGGATCGCTCCCGCGCCCAGCGCGATCAGGTTCCAAACGCCAATACTGCGCAGATCACCAAAGACATCAAACGACCACATCATTCCGCCATCCATGCCAAGCCACGCCAGCCATCCCATGTTATTGGCCAGGAACACAAACCCGGCCCACATCAGGATGAACGCCCACGTGATCGAGCTCAGGCGGTCATTCTCTTCCACCTTCTCATCGTGCTTCAATACTTCCTTTTCATCTTTTTCGTCATACTGCCTATCTTCAGACATCATTCCTCCAATAAATATCAATATTTCTCACTATATATTACGATAACACATCACAAAAGGTTGCGGTTGGCAGACGCAACGTTTTTATTCCCGGGAGGCATTGAAATTGATTTTCAATTGTTGTATGATGGAATTAATAGTCGCATAACTTTAATAATATGGTCACTTCGCATGTTTTGAAGTGTTTTATGCAGGATCACTACCATCATGGCAGTTATGTGAGAATTGTTGTTTTGCACCTGGATCAAGATGCAGGTGCATTTTTATTTAACGGAGGTGCACCATGAAAACGAAAAAGTTTATGCTGATCTCGCTGGTCATCACGCTTGTGATTTCAGGATGCTCTCTGGACACCAGCGGATTGGGAAATATGAATCGAGACAAGCGCACGTTCATCGACGCGCCATTGGATGAATCAGCATGGCAGGCGCACCGCCCGATTGCCATTACTGTCCATGCCAACTTCGATGTGTCCAGAATTCTGGTCGATATCATCAAAGTGCCGTCCGATCCGTCTTTCCACGATACGCTTGAAACGAGCATTCAAACCATCACCCCCGCCCTCTATCAGTCAGTTTTAAACTGGACGCCTCCCGCCGCCGGACGCTACCGCCTGATGGCCTACTCCTACACTGGTAGCCGCATCAATGCCTGGGAATCCTGGACAACGCACACCATATTCCTCAATATCACGGAAGAAAGTGGTGGCGGCGCTGATCCCACGCCTCCATCACTGCCCACATCTGCCCCGGCTGATGGCTCCCAGCCCCCATGGGTTGATTTCTGGGCAGAACAATATTCACTCATCGCTGGCTCCTGCACCACCCTGCGCTGGGAAGCCTTACGGGTCGATCAATTATTTCTGGATGGCGCTCCCGTCGCCTTTTCAGGCAGTCGCGAAATCTGTCCATCATTCACAACTTCCTATATGCTGCTTGGCACTTCTTCCAACGGAGATATAGAATACCCCCTCACAATAAACGTCTCCGCGCCGCAACCGCCGATGGAACAACCTATTCCCGAACCGCCCCAGCCCGCCCCGCTCGATAATACCGGCCCTGCCATCGGCGGCATGAGTCCTACCGTAGTGAAAGTGTTTGATAATTCTGCCTGTGGCCCGGCCAGCACAACCATCACCGTCAATGTCCAGGACCCAGGCGGCATCGGACGGGTCGAGATGCATTACCGCGCCCGCACAGAGAGTACCACTGGCACCTGGCGTTTCAAGAATATGTCATCAATCGGGTCTGGAATTTATTCGGTCGAATTAGGTATCCCCGAATTCGCTTCCAGTCTTGCCGCGTTCTCACCAGGCCGGGTTGATTTCCATGTCAAAGCCTGGGATTCAGCCGGCAACATGACCCAGGGCGTGCAAATGTCAATTGAAACGGCTTACTGCCTGTTCTAGACCGGGAGGAAAAAATGAATGAAGAAAAAAAACGAGTGAAACCGATCCGAATTATTGGCTTTGTTTCCCTGGCGCTTTTCCTTTTGGTTGCGGCTTTGATTGGCACACGCTATGTCCTCATGCGAGTCAAAACTGCATCCATGCCATCCATAGCAGTCCTGGCGCCATTAAATGATCAGACCGTTTTATTGGGCGAAGTCACCCCGGTCCGCGTCCATGCACTCGCCAATGGCCAGGCTGTCTCCTCGCTCGAATGGTATCTGGATGGCGCTTTGTATGGCAGCCTTCAGGGCGGCCAGGATAGCCTCAGCGCGGAATGGCAGTGGCTGCCCGAACATGAAGGCACTTACCAGTTCGCTTTCCTCGCGTATGCCGAT
The DNA here is from genome assembly GCA_964612815.1 of uncultured Pelolinea sp. Lineage (GTDB taxonomy): Bacteria > Chloroflexota > Anaerolineae > Anaerolineales > Anaerolineaceae > Pelolinea. The sequence goes on from CAZTCV010000002.1 coordinate 457,259, forward strand.
AACGGTGCCATCGGGCTCGCCTCTTTGGATGTCGCTGTGCTTGCAGGTGCGGATATCGATGCGGATGGTGTCCCGGATGCGCGCGATCAATGCCCGTCAGAACCCGGACCCGCGCTGAGTGATGGCTGCCCGCTGCCCGGTGACGATGACCAGGATGGATTGGTTGGCGACGCGGATCATTGCCCGGACGCCTTTGGCCCGCCAGAGTTTTCCGGTTGCCCGGCTGGCCGCGCGCCAGATAGTGACGGTGATGGCATCTATGATGCGAACGATCGCTGCCCCGATGAAAGTGGCTTTCCGGATTGGGATGGTTGCCCGCTTTCTGCCTGGTCTCTGAACGCGGATGGTGATGAACTGCCAGATTTTCTCGATGAATGTCCGTCAGAATACGGCCCGCGTGATGCCGGCGGTTGTCCGCTCCCTTCCACTGGTGACGCGGATGGCGATACAGTACCTGATGCGGAAGATGCCTGTGTGGATGTGCCGGGCTTGCCAGCTAATTCTGGCTGCCCGTTTGATGATGATCGTGATGGAGACGGTATTCCCGATGCATCAGATAGCTGTCCTGATCAAGCCGGCTTACCCACCCACGGCGGTTGCCCTCCCGCCGATACCACCACCGACCTCGATCTGGATGCGATCCTGGACGCGTTTGATTCCTGCCCCGGCAAACCCGGCCGCCTTGAATTTGTCGGTTGTCCCATGCCTGAAGATCGTGACGGCGACGGTATTCAGGATATGGAAGACCATTGCCCGGACTTATTTGGCGCATTTTCAAGCTTTGGGTGTCCAATCGTCAACTTCCCCTTTAATCAGTATCGCTCTCAGTTTAACTTCCTCCCGCTGATCGGAGATTTTGGAGAAAAGGGAGATGATGATTACATTATTCTCGAGCCCGTTGTTATCGCCAGTATCCGCGAAACCAGCGCTTTTCCATCCTTACCGGATGACCTGGATGGTGATGGTGTTCTGGATGATGAAGATGATTGTGACAACCAGATCGGGCGCCCGCTGAATAATGGCTGCCCCGCGGAAGGAGATTGGGATTCTGATGGCAGGCCGGATGAAATCGATACGTGTGAAGAATTCACTGGTGCTTGCCAGAGCGCTGACGACATCAGCAAGTTAGAGGCCTCGATCGTTGGTTACAGGGCCGATCCTTCTTATACTGGAATTTATTGCTATGGCTGGTCAAACGGCGCTGCCCATAATTACAGGACTCCATATTGGGGCCATGCCCAGCCAGTCTATATCAGACCGGATGGATTCTTTGCTTCCATCGCATACGGCTTCATCCGCCAGGATGGGTATATAGCTTTGGAATTAAATTGTTGGGGCCAGCCCGCAGACCTTTCCCTTCCATCACAATATTTAGGACAGATCCGCCTCGCTTACCCCTATTTCTTCTGGGATGGTCAGATCCGCAAAGCGCGTTCATACGGTCCGGGTGGCATGTTCGAAATCTGGGTCGTGCTACAGCAAATGTCCTACGCCATCACATCTTAGAACAACTTGGACTTTGTCCAAGTAAATATTTAACACAACCCCGCCTTCGCGGGGTTGTTGTTTTCACTGAACTCTCATTTTTTTCCATCAAGCCAGTCCTTCACCCGCCTCAATCATATTCACCAATTCATCCACAAAACACAGCGCCGGCATACCGTCGACCACATCATGGTCGATTGCGATTGTCAGATGCAGGATTTCACGGATCTTGATCTCACCTTGATGGACCGCCGCTTTTTTTGTGATTGAACCGATCCCAATCCCCAGCGGATGAATATTTCTCGGGATGACCCAACCAGCAATGCGCCTTTGAGTTCCCAAAGAAGTGACCACGATTGTCCCCATCATCCTCTTTACCCGTGCAGGGTGGCGTAATATAAAATTCCGCAAAAAGAACACACGCACCCCCTGCGGGACAATCACTGCCAACTTTAACCATCGATCATTACTCGATGCACCCAGGACAAAATCTTTTTCGGTTTCGATTTCTTTATCTACCCCGCGTTGGATCTCAGTCGTGATCTCCAGGGGAGATTTATAGTTCACATCACGGATGACTAATGGGATCGGTACCCTTTTTTCATCCACGGTTTTCTCAACCATTGTGGTTATATCCACATTTTCAAAAGTGACCGCTGTGTTTTTCTTCCAAAGGACCCCATCGATCGGCGGGTGATTCGCCACGCACTTTCCCAGGATATGGATAAACCAGGCCAAGAATGACACTTTGTTTTCCCGCGTTCTGATTGCTTTCAGTTTTTGCAGCGCGTCACTCACGTCCACTTCAAGCAGCGCACGCATATAATGCTTGTCTCTGCTGATTTTGCCGGTGTCCGCAGTGAACTGCCGCACTGCAGGATAGGTTGTTTTTATCATTTTATTGTCATCCATACTGCCTCGCAGAATATCATTTTAAAAGATACAACCCCGCGATCGCGAGGTTGCTTCATTTTTATCCATATTTATTTCCGCGATCGTGCCAGTCCCCCCGCCAGCACACTCACCCCCACCGCGATCAGCACCACCGGCCACAGCACGTCCCACCCGAAAAAATTACCCAATCCAACGCCTATAAAAACAGCGGCCAGGATCAAAGTCCCGCCCGCATTGCGCTGAAATTGCGGTACCACCACGCGCACGATCGCCTCAGCCAGCAAGATCACCCCGCCGCCAAACATGATCACGCTCCACGCACTCGGCTCGAATATGGCCATGTTGTCGGGCAGGATGCGCTTGCACCATCCGCAATTCAGCACAGCGTCAAACCACCCGAGGTTGATCGCCAGTAATGCGGCGCCAATCCAGATCAGGATCAGCGCCCACGAAATCGAGGCAAGCGCATCACGCCCCTCTACCTTCTCATCATGCTTGAGAACCTCGTTTTCGGGATGCTGCCTGCCTTCATTCATTCAGATCTTTATTTCTTATCTTTCTTCCCCTTCTTGTCTTTCTTGTCCTTCTTATCCTTTTTATCCTTCTTGTCTTTGTCTTTACCCATGGTGCCGCTCCTTTTTATTTCATTATATAGAAAAAAACAGGAGAAGCAATAGGCAAATGTGCGGTGTCCAGGACATACTATACACTCCGGGTATCAAGAATATATCAGGT
>CAZTCV010000003.1:0-338524 GCA_964612815.1 uncultured Pelolinea sp.
AATCCCGATTATGCTTGATAAAGCCGCTGTCGAGATCGGCCCATGGAGTGGATACTATGTCTTGGCACAGCACCGGATGAAAATTAGCAAATCCTGGGAAGCATAGCGCCGGAAAGCATATCTACTATTCGGGTCCCACCAATCCTGGTTCGCATCAATACCATTGGGCTATCAACTACTCTCTCGACCCTTCCAATCACCGCAGCCTTTTCACCATATGGATGTGCGCGTAAAGCTTCCAGAAGGGAAGGAACTTCGTTCTCCGGTGTGATGAACAATACTTTTCCCTCGTTAGCGACGTAAAGCGGATCGAACCCCAAAATATCGCAGGCTGCCTGTACTTGCTTATCAACTGGCAGCGTAATTTCCTCCAGAACGATATTGACATGACTTTGGAGCGCAATCTCATTCAAGGTCGTAGCAACCCCGCCACGGGTAGGATCACGCATGACATGAATGTTAGGTGAAGCGGCGATGGCGGTTTGGATCATGTTGTTCATCGGTGCGATATCTGATTTGACAGTTGTTGTGAAACCAAGCTCATTCCTTGCTGCCAGGACTGCAATTCCATGGTCTCCCATCGTACCGGAAATCACTACTGCATCACCTATTTTTGCCTGGCTGCCATCGATGTGAAGATCTGATTCGAGAAAGCCAATTCCTGTCGTAGCGATGAATATCTTGTCTGCTTTTCCTTTTTCAACAACCTTAGTATCACCAGCCACGATCAGCACATTCGCCTCAACAGCACAAGCCTGCATGGAGTGGGCGATTTCTGCAAGATCTTTCATTGGGAAGCCTTCTTCAATGATGAATGAAGCGGTTAAAAAGCGGGGAATAGCGCCAGACATGCTAATATCATTCACAGTACCTGCAACCGCCAGCTTTCCGATATCACCTCCAGGGAAGAAGATCGGGTCTACTACATGCCCGTCTGTAGCGGTTACGATACGCTTAGATTCAGACAATAATTCCGCAAAATCATTACCTTGATCAAGGATCGGGTTGTGAAAATGCTCATAAAAGACAGAATTTATCAAATTCTTGGTCAATGTTCCACCACTGCCATGTCCTATCACCACTTCCTGGTTGGTAGGAATGGGCAGCGGGCATGTGAAGTATTCGAAAGCGTTGTTGCTATCCATTAATTTCTTCCGTATCGATAATATGCAGCACAGGCGCCTTCAGAGGATACCATGGTCGCTCCTAACGGGTTTTGGGGCGTGCAAAGGGTTCCAAATGCAGGACACTGATTGGGTTTTTTAATGCCCTGTAGAATCAATCCTGATATGCAAACTTCCGACTCGCGTGTAATAATATCACCGACTTCAAATTTTAATTCTGCATCATATTGCGCATAGTCGGCGTTAAGTTTCCAGCCGCTATTAGGAATCATTCCGATTCCGCGCCATTGCCGGTCGCACTCAGTAAATGCTTGTTCAATGATTTCTTGAGCCTGTTTATTTCCTTGTGATGAGACAGCCCGTTCATATGCGTTGACCACACCTACCGTTCCTTTTTCAAGCATGCGAACGGTCTCCAAAATACCGCGTAACAGATCGAAAGGCTCGAAACCAGTAACCGTAATTGGTATTTGATATTTTTCAGCGATCGGAAAATATTCTTCCATTCCCATCACAGCGCAAACATGGCCGGCAGCAAGGAAACCTTGCACTCTGTTATTATCTGCGCTAAGAATTGCATGCATTGCTGGTGGTACACGTACATGCGATACCAGCATGGAATAATTCTGAATATTTCGCTCTTTTGCTTTAATTACACTGATTGCGTTGGAAGGGGCGGTAGTTTCAAATCCAATTCCAAAAAATACAACTTCTTTCTGAGGGTTTTTTTGTGCAATTTGAAGCGCTTCCATTGGTGAATAAACAACCCGGACATCGCCTCCCCTTGCCCTGACTGAGAACAAGTTCGATTCTGAACCGGGTACACGCAGCATATCGCCATAAGATGTAAAGATCACATTTTCTTTTGCGGCAATTGCTACTGCTTTGTCAACCAACTCTAGAGAAGTGACGCACACAGGACACCCTGGTCCATGGATCAGTTCAATCTCATCTGGGAGCATAGCAGACAATCCGGTTTGCATGAATGCATGCGTTTGGCCACCACAAATTTCCATGATCGACCATGGACGCGTCAGTATCCCGGATAAGGCAGTTAGCGCTTTTCCAATCACCTCGGATTCATGATGTATAACAATATCGTTCATCTTGTATTAATCTTCGGCAAGCAGTTGCTGGTTAATCTCATCGATTTCTTTCAGATATTTAAGAGTTTCAGCAGCTTCATCCTGTGATAGTATGCTGATCGCGAAACCAGCATGGACAATAACATAGTCACCTATTTCCGCATCGGAAACCGCCTCCAGGCAGACATCAAGGGAGACACCATCAAAATCGACTTTTCCCATTCTGGTTTTTTCAACTGTGTATATTTCTTTTATCTTTCCAGGAACGCCAAGGCACATAATTTTCCTCGATTCTTATTAAATTTTTTTTAAAATTGCCGCTTGTCCCAGAGAAATGCCCCCATCATTTGCTGGAACCTGTTGATGAAATAATACTGAGAAACCTTCACCACGCAATGCTTGGATTGCATGATTGAGGAGATATAAATTCTGCCATACACCACCGGATAAGGCAACCTGGTCTATTCCTTCCTGTGAACGAATTTGGGATGCAATTTCCACAACTAACCTTACCACGCTATTATGGAATTTTGCAGATATGACTCCAACCGGGATTCCTTCGAAAATATCCGATATCAACTCTTCGAGGAGTCCTTTTATTTCGATGGTGCCACTATTAAGACCAAAATGATAAGCCTGATCTATATTTGGCTTAATTATTTGTTCCAATTCAATGGCTGCCTGGGCTTCATAGTTGATGGATTGCCTAAGGCCGATCAAGCTTGCTACAGCATCAAAGAGGCGCCCCATACTCGTAGTCATTGGAGTGTTGATCTGCAGCTCGATCTGCTTGGCTAATATTTCCAACTCGACGGAGTCCGTATTGTGAATCAGCGCTAGTCTCTCATCCAGAGATAAACCGCTTTTAATCAAATAAGCGATCCCAATCCGATAGGGATGCAAGACTGCCTGATCTCCTCCGGGGAGCGGCATTTCATCAAGGTGAAACGCGCGATTATAGTTTTTGTAGTTTCCGATCAGTACTTCTCCTCCCCAAATATTTCCGTCTGTCCCATACCCTGTTCCATCAAAAATCATACCAATAACTGGCGCGTCGTCATCATATTGGTTATCAGCCAGACAGGATGCGAGATGTGCGTGATGATGCTGAACAAGTGTGAGAGGGAGACGATGTTGAGCGGCGTACTCATTTGCATACTTTGTGGAAAGGTAATCCGGGTGCATATCACAGGCAATCCGTTGCGGGGTAATCTTGAAGATCTTAGAATAATGATCAACCCCTTCCAGGAATGCTTGATATGTCTCGAAGTTCTTGAGATCACCAATATGATGACTGATAAATGCGTATGTCCCTTTGGAAAGACAGAATGTATTTTTCAGTTCAGCACCGACCGATAGATCGTTATTATTATTCTGGGGAAGCGTTATTGACTGCGGTGCAAAACCGCGCGATCGCCTGAAGAAATAGGGCTGACTATCCATGGATACCAATACCGTATCATCCACGCGCGTAAAAATTTCGCGGTCATGCAGGAGGAATCCATCAGCGATATTATGCAACCGATCCAAACAATCAGCATTTGTGTAGGTAATCGGTTCTTCAGAAATATTTCCGCTGGTCATCACAAGCAAATCCGGATAATCTATATCTGGTTCCAATAATAGCAAGTGCAAAGGTGTGTAGGGAAGCATTACGCCGATCGTGTGATGCCCTGGCGCGATCTGATCTGGCAATGTATTTTCGATTTTTTGATTGACGATCACGATCGGTTTTTGTTTTGAGTGTATCAATTCCTTATCTGATGCACTGACCTCGCAGTATTTTTCAATTACTGACAAACTAAAAGCCATTACGGCAAATGGTTTCTGTGAGCGTTTCTTCCGGATTCGGAGATTGTCAAGCGCGCGGGGGTTGGTGGCATCACAAGCAAGATGAAATCCACCCAATCCTTTTATGGCAATAATCTTTCCATCTTTAAGCGATTTTCTCGCCCGTTGTAATCCCGCTTCATGCAAAGTTCGATCCCCATTTTTATCCTGAAACCATACCATTGGGCCGCAATCGGGGCAGGCGATTGGCTGGGCGTGAAAGCGGCGATTCGTTGGGTCTGCATATTCCCCTTCACAGACAGCACACAAGGGAAATGTTGCCATGGTGGTTTTGGGCCGATCATAAGGGATATCTTTGATGATCGTTAGTCTTGGTCCGCAATTAGTGCAGTTTATAAATGGGTAACGAAAACGGTGATCCTGCGGATCAAAAAGTTCCCTTTGACAATCTTCACAAATTGCGATATCCGGTGATATAGGGATGAATTCACCCGGGATCACTTTACTCTCAAGAATTTGGAAATCGGGAAAAACTTCCACCTGAATCTCTGACCACTCAATGTGATCAATTTTGGCTAAGGGAGGAGGTTGAGATTTTATTATTTCAATTAATATATTGAGATCATCTGATTTTCCGGAAGCAACAATATCCACACCGGCTGATGAATTTCTCACCCAACCCGTCAGATTCAATTCCTTTGCGGTTGAATAAACAAAAGGCCGAAAACCAACCCCCTGAACTATTCCTTTAACATGAATCCGCCTTGCAGCATTGTGAGCCATTACTTTTCTTTGACTTTTTCAAGGATCCAATCACTCCAGCGATCTATCCCTTCACCAGTCTTACAAGATAACTCAAAAAATTCAACTCCCGGATTCAATGCTGAGATACCCGCCTTGAAATATTGAATATTAAAATCGACATAAGGGAGCAGATCGATCTTGTTTAGAATCATTGCATCTAACCCGCGATAGATATTAGGATATTTGTATGGTTTATCGTCTCCTTCCGGAATACTTGCAACGACGATATTTGCGTGTTCGCCCAAGCGGAAGGAAGCAGGGCAGACGAGATTCCCTACATTTTCAATGATAAGCAATTCGATATCCGTTAGTTCGAGAGAATCCATCCCAAGTCTGACCATGTTGGCGTCCAAATGACAATCTCCACCGGTATTGATCTGCACAACCGGAATATTCAAACCACTGATCTTATCTGAATCGATGGTGACAGGCGCAGTGTCCCCTTCAATTACGGCAATCTGAATTTCATCTGCCAACGATTCAATCGTGCGAATGATCAGGCTTGTCTTACCTGAACCAGGTGAAGCCATCACATTCAAAGCAAGAATGCCTTTTGAATCCAGCAGGGTCTGGTTCTGCTGCGCAAGATCATCATTTGCGGTAAGAATCTTTTGAACAATCTGAACAGTTTGCTTGGAATTATTCATTTATATCTTTCTCGATTTCTATACTTTCAAGAAGGAATTCATCACCCTGAATCGTTAATAAATCCATACTCTGACAGCGTGGGCAGGGAATTAATTCATCTTCCATTTCAAATTGGTGCTGACAATTCTGGCATTCAAATTTTGCTGGGATTATTGTGAAGTTCAATCTGGATCCTTCAAAGATTGTTTCTTTTGCAATAATATCCCAATAAAACTGAACACTATCATCGATAATTCCTGAGAGTTTACCGATAATTATATTAAGGACAGTTACTTTATTCGCGTTTTGTCTTTTGGCATAATCACTTGCGGTGTTTAGCAAAGCTTCTGTAACTGAAAGTTCGTGCATAGAGTAATTATACTATTAAGGTAAAAATACTATAAAAATCATAATTATTCTAAAAAATCGCGATGCAGAAGCGCGATGGCTTGCATGACCAACTGATTGGTTCGCTCTGAAAGATGGCGATCAAAACCAAATTCATATCCTCTGATCGATAAGAGCCAAGCTTCGGGAGCTTTTCCAGCCAATGATTCGGCTACCGCCAGGCAGGATGATGGCGAAAAATGGTGGGTGAAAGGGGAGTGTTGAAAATCTGCTTCGAGTGGTTGAAGTTTTAATTCTTCTTCGATCTCTGCGGTATGCGCATCGATAAATACCACCTGATCATATTCGGCAACCAGATCAGCATACTCTGGGAGCAACTGAAAGTTGAAAATCACATCAACCCTATCGTTTAAATGAATCACGTCAGCAGAAAAAATCTGCTCCTCATCTATTTTCTTCGCTGCAAACAAACTCCTGAAGATGTGATACGCAGCGCCATCATCTCCTCTATCTGGGTTTCCATATCCAAAAAGTAATAGATTCTTATCCATAGTGATCGAATAAAAATGCCGCCAATATTCTGACGGCATGATTATATTTTATTTGTTTAACTTAACAATCAATCTCGCTTTAATTCCTTGATCAGATTACCTTCGCTATCAAGAATATCTACGATCATAGGCATTTGGCCGACAGCGTGTGTTGAGCAGGAAAGGCAAGGATCATGCGCACGGATAGCAGCTTCTACGCGGTTGAGTAGCCCTTCATGGACTTCAGGTCCGGTGATATATGTTTTTGCGACTGAATCGACTGCTTCACTCATGGCCCAGTTATTATGGCCGGTAGAAACGATCAAATTTACTTTTTCAACCTGGCCGTTTTCTTTAACTTTGTAATGGTGCAGAAGCGTTCCACGCGGTGCTTCAATGACGCCCACACCTTCACCTTTAAAATCCTGTTTTGTGTTCATAATATCTCGGCCGAGGATATCAGCATCATCCAGCAGGACTTTGACCCGTTCAATTGCAAAGAGTGTTTCGATAAGGCGCGCATAATGATAATGGAGGGTGTTCTCGATTGGCCTGCCATCATTCATAGCTCGGTATATCTTGAATTCCTCATTAGCCATCGGCGTATCAATCTGATCGATCGCATTTAATCGACCCAAAGGTCCCACACGATAGACACCATCCGGGTATCCCATCTTTTTGTAATAGGGGAATTTTAAGTAGGACCAATCTTCGACGTGTTCGGCAATATGGTCGAGATAATCGTTAGAATCGAATTTTTCAAGCTGTTTACCATCCTGACTGACGAGGCGGATATCACCCTGATAGAGTTCAAGGCTATTATTTGGAGTGACCAGACCCAAATATCCTGTCTTGAATACAGCGAATTTATCAATATCCTCTTTATTCTTTGCTGCCCAGTCCCTGAAAATACTGAGCCCCGCCTGGGTGATCGTGATCATTTCATCAATATCTTTAAGGATTTCGTCACGGAATTGGCTGGAGAATGCTCGATTGACTCCACCAGGAATCGCAAATGTCGGGTGAATTTTTCGACCGCCAACTTTTTTAATAATCTCCTGGCCGAATTTCCGGAGTGCAACTGCTTTCAAAGCCAGATCAGCATCGGCATGGATCAGCCCAACCACATTACGAGTGGCCGGTTCTGAATCGAAACCGAGGATGAGATCCGGACCTGCTAATTCAAAGAAGTGCATGCCGTGGCTCTGGATGATTTGGCCCATGTGCATCAGATCGCGCAAGAGTGTTGCAGTGCGTGGTGGGGAGGACCCCATCACAATATCGCCTGCTTTGGCAGATGCCAGGTGATGGCTGACGGGACAAATTCCACAAATTCGCGGTGTAATTGATGGCATTTCAAAGACCATCCGGCCTTCGCAAAATTTTTCGAAACCACGGAATTCATTTACATGGAAATATGCGTGATCCACTTTTCCGTCTGCAGTCATGTTAATCGTCACCTTGGCATGACCTTCGATCCTGGTAACGGGTTCAATTGTTATTTTCTGGGTAACCATATTAACCTTTCTTAGTTCCACATCAAATTATTATTTTCCAGCTTTGGTATTCTTCCTTGCGCTAATTCTGCCAGTACGTAGAAAATGATATCTGCGTCCGGGGGACATCCAGGAACGAAAACATCCACTTTCACGATCTCATGAACGGGTCGAACAAGAGTCATTTTCGCAAGTTCGGGGTTGGCTGGTATCTTACCACTGGCATCGGTGCTGGGTGTTTCCACATATGCTCTCGTGAGCGCTTCTTCAAGGGTGAAAAAGTTTCGCATCGCTGGAACACCACCAAAAATGGCACAATCTCCGAGCGCGACAAGAATCTGACACCTTTCGCGCATTCTAATTGCCACTTCTTCATTATATGTGTTGGTAATGCCACCTTCAAGAATGCCGACCGTTACACCTGCTTTGTCGGGTTCTTTCAAATCGGTTATTGGTGTTGCCCGTAAATCTACTAATTCAACCAGATCCACGATGCGCTCATCAATATCTAAAAAAGACATGTGGCATCCAGCGCATCCACCTAGCCAATCACTTGCTACTGTTGGTTTTGCCATAATAATTCTCCTATATTACGCGATTTTGACCGGGGAAGTGAATTTGTCCAATTCTTTCTTCCAATCAGTGTTATTCTTGACATTCAGAATGGATGCCAGTTTTTCTATCGCATTACTATTGGAATACACTTCTGGTGCTGATTCGAGAGCAGCGTGTTGTTCAAGAATATGTCCATCGAAATTAATGATATGGCCGTCCTGTTCAAGCCAATTCTCCACAGGGAAAACGACATCCGCTCCGGCGGTCAATGGAGAGACATAGCTGCTGAAAACCACCCGCTTCGGTGCTTTTTCAAATTTTTGTTCGATGCATTGCGTTAAATCTTCATCAGCAAGCACCATGAGCAGAAGATCTGCTTGAACTTTTCCAGCGCCTTCATATCCGAGCGCTGCAGCACCAACACTGTTGATGTTGCCTTTGGTGGTTATAAGTTTTGCATTTGCCGCCTGGGATAATGATCTGGTGGCGCTAACAACTGCATCGCTATTAGAAAAATCAAATCTGGATCCGAACAAGATCACGGATTTCTCAGAAGATTGCAGAGCATCAAGGGTTGATTGCAATTCATCTTTATCCAGGGAATATTTTTCAGCGATTAGAGCCATGTCACCACTCTTGCCAGAAATGAGATCTTTCAGGTCAATGAGAAAATCTGCCAGAGATTTTTCCTTTACTTTCAGCGTGATTGTCGCAAAGTTATCAAAACCTGAAACTTTATCAGTGATCTGAATTACCTGGGCGCCTTCTGGAATGCGCCGTTTTGCAAAGAAACTGAGAACCTGGTGGTCTTTGGTGATGTCCTCTCCAAATGTCAGGTAACAATCAGCATCAAGTAAGTCTTCCACTTTGCCTTCTAAGGCTGATTGATCTGAGGAAGCCTGGTGATAGATTGCGGAAACAGCCTGGCAATCTTCGGTCGTCAAAAGGGATTTTGCATCAAATGCTTCACATAGATTTCTAAGTTGCGCCATGGCTTCTACAGAAACACGTGTTGAGGTAACCCCATCCAGGTTTCCCTTATGTTTTGAAATCATCTCAGCAGCAACTTTTAATGCGTCATCCCAGGTTGCAGCCTTCAGTTTTCCGTCTGTTTTGACCATCGGGGTAAGGATGCGTTCGCGCTCTTCAACCATCGGAAGGAATCGCCCAACATCGCAAAGCAAGCCATGATTGATAGTCGCAGTCCAATCGCCTTCAATACGGACAAGGCGATTATCACGGGTGAGAACATCGATCCCGCAACCGACACTACAACCTAAGCAAATAGTTTTTGTCGTTTCTACGTCTGTTTCTTTACCCTGGTAAGCACTCCAGCGATCGATCAGCGTACCGGTCGGGCATACCTGAACGCAGGTGCCACAACCGATGCATGAGCTTTCTCCCAGAGGAAGCCCAAGATCTGCAACCAATGTGCTATCAGCACCGCGCTCTTCAAACCCAAGTGTGAAATTACCAACCAGTTCACCGCAGGCACGCACACAGCGTCGGCAAAGAATGCAGCGGTTATGATCAAGGATGATAAAAGGGTGGGATGCATCAACAGAATATGGGTGCCAGTTTGGCTGAATTGGCCAGTGTGTCATCCCTTCAGCATACGCTGAGTTTTGTAATTCGCAATCACCACCGCTGACCTGGCAGTAAGGGCAAAAGTGATTGCGTTCGCTAAAGATCATCGAAAGGACGAATTTTCGTGCTTCGCGGATCTTTTCTGTCTCAGTCTTTACAACCATGCCATCTGATACTGGAAGTGTGCAGGATGGCTGCAGCGTTCGCGCACCTTCGACCTCTACCAAGCAAAGGCGACAACCACCATATGGTGTAAGCTCGGGGTGGTCACACAGTGTTGGGATATCCACTTCAAGCTGTCGTGCAGCGTTAAGAACTGTCGTCCCGTTTTCTACTTCGATAGTTTTTCCATCAATTGTAATTTTTGCCATCTTCTCTCTTCTCCCGTTTATTTCTGTGCTGGCATTGTTCCGCTCATTTTGCAAACGCCAGCGGGGCATTCTTTTTGATTAATGTGTGCTTCAACTTCATTTACAAAATGGCTCATAACGTCTTTTAATGGTGCGCCGGCAGTTTGGCCCAGACCACAATTGGACATTTCGTATAACCATTTACTAATATCACCAAGATCGGCAAGGTCCTTTTCGGTCCCAAGGCCTTCAGATATTTTTGTTAATATCTGATAAGCACGCTGGTTACCGATGCGGCAAGGATTGCATTTTCCGCAGCTTTCAAAGCGAAAGAAGTTGATCAGCACTTTTGCCAGATCCACAACACAGGTTTTGTCGCTACAGATCAGCAACGCACCCGAACCCATCGTTACTCCTGCTTTGGCAAAAGAGTCATAATCCATGGGGACATCCTGTAAATCGGCTGGAATAATCGAGCCGCTAGATCCACCGGTTTGTGCAAGCTTCAATTTCGCCCCATTTTTCATGCCTTTTGCGTAGATCGAAATCACTTCGCGCAGTGTGATCCCCATTGGCACCTCGATCAACCCGGTCACATTGACATCGCCTAGAATCGTATAAACTTTCGTTCCAGCGCTGGAAGGGTTGCCATACGCATTGAACCAGGCAGCGCCGTTTCGGATGATCGGTGCAATGTTTGCTAAGGTTTCAACATTATTAACCAATGTTGGTTTATTCCATAAGCCGTTGGTTGTAGGATAAGGCGGCCGCGGACGTGGTTCACCCCGTTTTCCTTCAATGGATTCAATCAATGCGGTTTCTTCACCACAGATATATGCACCCGCGCCAGCGTGAATTTGAATATCAAAACTAAAATCAGTGCCGAAGATATTCTCTCCCAGGAAGCCCAATTCTTTTGCCTGTTGAATTGCGTTGACGAGTCTTGTTTGTGCAAGGCTATATTCACCGCGAATGTAAATATAACCTTCACTTGCATCGACTGCGTAAGCCGCTATTGTCATTGATTCAATGATACTATGTGGATCTCCTTCGAGGATTAAACGGTCTTTGAAGGTTCCTGGCTCACTTTCATCAGCATTGCAGATGACATATTTTTGGTCTCCCTGTGCTGAAGCTACGAATCCCCATTTCGAACCAGTAGGAAAGCCAGCACCTCCGCGTCCGCGAAGATTGCTCTCTTTGATTTCATTGATCACCTGCTGAGGGGTCATTTCTGTCAGTGCTTTTCCGAGTGCGGTGTATCCATCATGAATTACATATTCTTCAATAGAATCAGGGTCGATCACACCTGCACGTTCAAGTACGATACGTTGTTCAGCTGGTAAGGTGCCCTTCCTGTCAGCGATCCAGGAGATGGGACCGGTTAACTGTTTGGTAGGGGCTTTCAGGTCGACCGCAATACGACCTTTGTATAAGTGTTCTTCAACCAAATGATGAACATCCTCTGGTTTGACGGGGCCATAGATAACTGCCTCCGGGTAAACGATTACAAAAGGAGCGATATCATCCCGGTGAATATCTGAAACCATTGTAAGTGAAATCTCGTCTGATAGGTTAAACGCAGCTAATTCTTTAGAAAATTGGTTGTATACTTCAGAAGCGCCTTTTTTCTGGCTAGCAGGATCATTGGAAACAAGAACCATTGAGCGTTTTGTTTTCATTTTCTCATCCTCTCACTCATATTTTGCCAATATGTCGGGAATTTGGTCCGGTGTCAGATTGCCATAAATATCGTCGTCAACCATCATAACAGGACCCACAGCACAAACACCGAGGCAGCTGGTGGTCATGAGAGTCCATTTGCCATCGTCTGAGGTGCCGCCGGGGGAAATCCCTAAATCTTCCTGAAGAGCATCAAATACTTCGCGGCCACCCGCAACATGGCAGGGGGCGCTTTCACAAAATTTGATCACATGCCTGCCTGTTTGCTCCGTAAAGAACATGTGATAAAAGGTCGCAACAGAATAAAGGTGGCTCTGGGGGACTTGCAATCGGGAACTAATATGTTCCATTACGGGTTTGGGAATATAACCTAGATCCTGATTGACCTTCATCAGAATTGGGATCAGTTCTTCCTTTTTCGCGTGGTACATATCCACTGCTTCATCAGCAGTCTTAATAAAGTCCCGATCTTGTTTTGTGTTTACAGTCATACTTCTTCCTCCTTCATTGAATTATTGAGAATTCCTGATCGAGAAATAACGATTACCACTGATTATTAAGTCACTCGCACCGCGTCATAATTGCAAACCTGTTTGCAAATACCACAGCGGATGCAGATATCTGGATCTATGACATGTGTATTTTTTCGTTCACCTGCGATAGCGTCAACCGGGCAGTTGACCGCACATAAGGTGCAGCCAACGCAATTTTCTGGATCAATGTCATAATTGATCAATGCGCGGCATACTTTTGCCGGGCATTCTTTATTATAAATATGCGCTTCATATTCCTCTCTGAAGAAACGGAGGGTGCTAACCACAGGATTAGGCGCGCCTTTACCAAGACCGCAAAGGCTATCCTCGATGATCTCAGCTGAGAGATTCTCGAGCAGCTCAATATCGCCATCCCTGCCATTACCTTCACAAATTCGGTTAAGAATTTCCAACATGCGTTTTGTTCCGACACGACAAGGAACGCATTTACCGCAACTTTCATCTTGTATGAATTCCAGGAAGAATCGGGCGATATCAACCATGCAGGTTTCATCATCCATCACTACCATGCCCCCCGAACCCATGATGGATCCTGCCTTGGTCAGTTCTTCATAATCTACAGGCAAATCGATATATTCAATGGGTAAACAGCCGCCCATTGGGCCGCCGGTTTGGATCGCTTTGAATTGACGGTTGTTCTTAATGCCACTGCCAATGTCATAAACGATCTCTCTGATCGTGATCCCAAACGGTACCTCAATCAGCCCGGTTTTATTAACATCTCCGGCGAGCGCAAACGTCTTTGTTCCTTTGCTTTTTTCTGTTCCCATGGATGCGTACCATTCCGGGCCGCGTAAAATGATCTGCGGGATGTTTGCATACGATTCCACGTTATTAATATTGGTGGGTTTGTCAAATAAACCACTGACAGCAGGGAATGGAGGGCGTGGGCGAGGTTCGCCACGTTTTCCTTCAATGGATGCTATTAAAGCGGTTTCTTCACCGCAAACGAAGGCACCGGCACCCTGGCGAACTTCCAGTTCAAAAGAAAATCCGGTCCCAAAGATATCATCACCCAAAAGACCATAATTTTTTGCCTGCGTAATTGCGATTTTCGCAGTTTGTACAGCAATTGGATATTCGGCTCGGCAATAAATGTAACCCTGGTTGGCTCCAATCGCATAAGCAGCAATAATCATACCTTCCACGACTGAATGGGGGTCGCCTTCAAGCACAGCGCGATTCATAAACGCACCCGGGTCCCCTTCGTCCGCATTGCAAACCACATACTTTTGGTCACCAGCTGATTTTCGGGTGAATTCCCATTTGAGTCCCGTTGGAAAACCTGCGCCTCCGCGACCTCGCAAACCAGAATCTTTTACGATCTGGATCACATCCTCAGGCGATTGGTCTGAAAGCACATGCGCCAGCGCAGCATATCCATCTTCGGCAATGTAGTCTTCAATGTTGATCGGATTGATCTTTCCGCAATTTCTTAGAACAACTCGAACCTCTTTTGTCGTTGGTTCACGAAGCTCCTGCGCACCTTCCGGTTTTTTAGGAGCGAACCATTTTTCAACAGGTCGACCTTTGATAAATTGCTCTTCTACCAGGAAAGGAATATCGTCTTTTTGAAGGTTAATGTAATGGTAGCCTTCAGGATATACAATGATCTCTGGTCCCTGTTCGCAGAATCCAATCCGAGGTGTTTCGAAAACCTGGATCTCGTTCTCAAGACCTTGCGCCGATATTTCCTTTTTCAGGAGGGCCATCAAGTCCATAGACCCTTTTTCAACGCATTCGGGGTCATTGCAAACTAAAATGTGTGAACGAAAATATGCCATCAAAATCCTTTGTTACAAAAGTTAGAAATACAATTAAATCTGAATCTCATTCTCTCCGTAAACTTTACCGTTTACTACATGCGATTGCATGATCTTTTCGACGACCGTGGGTGATGCTTTGCCATAGGTTGTTTTTTCCGATTCACCGACAACAATCTGTAAAATCGGTTCCTGTTCACAAATGCCAATGCACCCTGTTTGAGTGACAACAACATTTTCAATATTGTTATTTTCAATGAAATCGAGGACTGCTTTCATTGTTTCTCTTGCGCCTGCGGCTATTCCGCATGTGCCCATACCGACAATGACCTGCGTAGAGCCCGAAACGGCGGTTGCTTTACGCTTCTCCAGAGCCTGCTCGCGGATTTTTTTTAGATCTTCTAAACTTTTAATTGCGTTCATCTCTTCTCCTATTAAAGTGTCTATTCAGTGATACGTATTTTACCGATACCATCATTGATTTGATTCCTGATAAAGTTGATTACAGATGGATCCGAAAGCGGAACGTCATCTAGAATTTCCTTTATTTCTTTGCCATTGATCAAGAAACTATCACCATTTGCATTATATTTGAATAACCAATCCACGTTGGGATAGCCAATGAATAGGTTCGTGAGAGTATCTTCAATATCACCCATTGGCATCCGATCAATATGGCTGTGATTGAATTCAATTGAGACGCTTGTGCCTTTTCCCAGCTCAGATTTTATGGACAAGGAACCATCACACGCTTCAGCAGCAGCTTTGAAAAATGGAATACCGAGGCCTACACGTCTGGTTGTTCTAGTTGTCACAAATGGGTCGCTAATGACCGCGACAGTCTCCTCACTCATTCCTTTGCCATTATCGGTGATATTAATGAGCAATGTGTCGTTTTTAATGTTCTCGATTACCTCGATCGTAATCTCACTAGCACCTGCATTGACGCTGTTTTCAGCGATATCTAATATATGCAGAGAAATTTCTTTCAAGCTAATCCTGTTTATCGATTACTCTGACGATTTGGGCAATTTTGCTTGGTTTTACGCGCCCATGGATCACCTCATCCACAACTACAACGGGTGCCTGGCTACAAGCGCCAACACAACGCGTTTCTTCCATGGTGATGTTTCCATCGGATGTGGTCTCTCCAAGGGATATGCCAATAAGCTGCTTGGCTTTATCGATTAGCTGTGAGGATCCTCCAACATAGCAGGCAGTTCCTGTGCAGAATTTGATCGTGTGTTTCCCGCGTGGTCTGGTGGTAAAGAAGGAGTAAAAAGAGATCACTCCGTGAATCTTGCTTACCGGAATTTTTAGTTGGACAGCGATGAATGATTGAATTTGTTCTGAAACGAAACCAATTTTGGATTGAACTTCGTTCAGGATTACCATCAAACTGCCCGGTTTGAGCTTATTTTCTTCCAAAATCAACATAATATTATTAGCTAATTCTGGATTCAGGTTGGGGTCTATGCGACTTAATTCTGTTTGTGTTTGTTCCATTGATTGACCAATATTCTAGTATTATCCAAACGGGATGATTTTATCACGTAAATAATATTTCCATTGATAAATAGAATTATTTACGTTTCACTCATTGAAGTTATTGTTTTCCTTAATTATTTGATACAGATTATTGTATGTGCGACCATCCTGACCTCGCATTGCTTTAATCATTTCTTGAATCGAAAATTCTTCAACAGTGAATTGATTAAATCCCAAAATTTCATGCAAGAAATGGGCATCTCCATTTTGAATCAATTGGTAACCCATTAACTGCGGAAATTTAGCGAATATTTCGATAGGGTCGACATGTTTTGAAACCTCAAGTATTTCCAGGTCAATATCCTGAGGGACAAATCCCAACACTGGTAATAACCCATATGCACTCCGATTTACGTGAGCCGGAATTAATAAACCGCCAAGACGCCGCACCTCAAGAAACGCATCGTTTATGGAAATGTTTGCTGAAGAGATAAGCATTCTCTCTTCTCTTCTCACAAAATCACCTGTCCGGTCGACGACAAATTGTTCGCCAAAAAAATCCGCATTATTCTTTAGATCTGGCAGCGTGGGTTCAATGAATGTATAAAAAGATGAAACTTGTGACAAGGTATCAAATAAACAGATACTATGAATCTCTTCCTGTGTTTGCAGCTCAATTCCAGGAATAACTGTGACGTTTGAACCTGCTGCAGCCTCTATGACTGCTGAAATATTCGCAATGCTGTTGTGATCAGTGATGGCGAGGATATCGATGTTTTTTGCCTCGGCTTCCGCAATGATCAGCGGCGGGATCATTTCAATGGATGCGCACGGGGATAATACCGTATGGGTGTGGAGTTCAGCGCGGATTTTTTTCATCAAGCGCTTCAGTCATTTTTTATTTATCCTTGAGCCCTAACTCCCAAAGTTTTCCAGCAATATTAAAGGAGTTTTCCTCAGTAGAAAGAAGGATTACCCCTTCTTCGTTGGCTTTGGCAATGGTTTTTTCATCGGGCTGAGCATCTTCGGTAATGATAATAGCAGACAGATCCAGAAGGCGAGCCACAGCGACGATATTGCCATGTGCTTGCAAGGTAACCCACACAGAATGTTGGCCAGCCCCTGTCATCACACAGGAAAGCATGTCTGATACATAACCATGGGATGGTTGAATTTGTGAGAAATCTTTATTGTCGGTCAAGACTTTCAAATTTAGTTTGTTAATGATCAAATCAAGATTCATTATCTTCTCCTTGTCTCTTCTGGTATCCTTCACCGAAAATATCTTCACCTTTTAAATAAATTTTTAATGTCAGATGGGTCCCCGTACCCCATTCAGACTGAAGATCCATTTCGTCTACGCAGCGTGAAATATTCACAAGTCCCATCCCCGCGCCGAACCCAAGTTCACGGACTTCTTCGGTAGCAGTAGAATAGCCTGGTTTAAGTGCCAATTCCACATCTTCAATACCTGGGCCATTGTCCCAGACATAGACTGAGATCTGCGTTGGTTCAATCTCAACGTGGATTGATCCACCATTGCTTGTATGGATGATAAGGTTCATCTCTGCTTCATAAATTGCGATTCCGACTCTGCGGGCTAATTGTGCATTCGCGCCTAGGCGTAAAAGGGCGCGCTTAATATTGCTGGATGCTTTCCCACCGCTGGTAAAGTCATAATGCGCGATGTTATAACGCAATATTAGGCTAGAACGGTCTGACTCGATGTCCTCAAAAAGATGTGACGCGCGGTAGCGGCGCACCTCTTCTTCCTGATACTCTTTCTCAAGCGCACGGAGAATACCATTAGTAATATCACCTTTAGTGATGATTCCAACCAGCTTTTCTTCTTTATCAAGTACGGGCAGGCGTCCAACCTTGGTTCGAGAAAACTTCTTCAAAGCCTCAGTCAAAAAATCGTATGTTTTGACCGTAATCAAGTCCGTTGCCATATAGCTCTTGATCGGAGCTTTTGCATCATCATTAGCCAGGCATTTGATCAGGTCTTCAGTGCTGACAAGGCCTACCAGTTCTTTTGTTGAATCGTCAATTATCGGGACACCCGAGACATGGTATTGCTTTAAAACTTCAAGCAGGTCCAGCATCGTGTTATCAGGGGTAAGAGTCTTGATATCCCGCGTCATTACGTCTTCTATCTGGAGAATGTAAGCTAACTCCTCCACGCGGGTGATGTTACCCGCTAATTCATCCGTAATGACTTTGTTTTGGAACCGCCTGGAATTATCAGATGGGGAATTCGCCATAATTAATTATCAGAAATGGGTCTTTCGAAGCTAGGTAATCCTGCCTGAAACAGACGCCCAGATAATTCAAACATTCCATATGGGGATGTAATTAAAGGGATGCATTCTTCATTTGCTAGTTGGATGGTCTCTTCAGGTGGCGTTTTTCCCCGCACAAAAACGATCGCCGCGACATCCGACATCTGGGACGTGCGTACAACTTGCGGGTTGCATAAACCTGTAAGGAGGACCGCATCGGGTTGAATAGATGCAAGTACATCGCTCATTAGATCTGCTCCACAACCACCTCTAATTGTTTTTGAACAATCAATAGGTTCTGTTAGCAGGGTACCTTCAGTAATTTCGATTAATTCATTAATATTCATGATATTTATTCACTATTGTTAAATAATAGATGAAATCAATTATATGTTAAAATTTTTTGTCTGTAGGATTTTAAACAAATGAAGAATGTCATTCATCCTGTTAAAGGAACCAGAGAATTTTACCCGCCTGAAATGGCATTAAGAAACTGGTTATATCATCATATCCGGTATGTTTCTGAATCCTTTGGATATTGCGAATACGACGGTCCTTTTTTGGAACCGATAGACCTCTACGCAGCCAAATCTGGCGAAGAGCTGGTGAAAGAGCAGTCATTTACTTTTCCGGACCGTGGGGGCAACTTGATTACTCTTCGTCCAGAACTAACACCGAGCCTGGCAAGGATGGTAGCCCAAAAACAGCATCAGTTGCACTATCCTTTGCGTTGGTGGTCTTTTGGGCCATTTTGGCGTTATGAAAAACCGCAGAAAGGGCGCACACGAGAATTTTTTCAATGGAACATCGATATGGTGGGAGCAAAATCTCCTCAAGCAGATGCAGAACTGATTGCGGTTTGCGCAATGTTTTTCAACAGAATCGGACTACGGTCTGACCAGGTAAAAATCCTTATTAATGACCGAGAATTGATGGATCGGAAACTATCCCACGCGGGTATCAATGACGAATTGAAAAAAGTGACACTGAATGTTATTGACCGGCAGGATAAAATGGATACCGCATCTTGGAAAGCATATGCCCTGGACTCTGGCCTTACTGAAGCGCAATTTGATGGTCTAAATCATCTGTTGGTCGATGAGGACCTTATCAAGGAATCTGATTCATTGCTGCAAGTATTTTCATCGCTTGACGCAATGGGATTGCGTGATTACATAAAATTTGATGCAAAGATTGTTCGAGGTCTTGATTATTACACCGGAACCGTTTTTGAAGCGAGAGATGTTGGAAAGAGTATGCGTGCCATTTTGGGTGGTGGGCGTTATGACAATTTAGTGAACGATGTCGGGGGCGATCCTTTGAGTGGGGTGGGTTTTGCAATGGGCGATGTGGTATTACCTCTTATTCTTGAAGATTATCAATTGCTGCCGGAACTTCAAATAGACCCGACACAGATCTTGGTAACGGTATTCGATGAAACACTGATTAATGCATCGATCAAGGCCGCTTCAGCTTTGAGGGAAAATGGATTTCGTGTGCAAACATATCCGGAAGCAGAAAAGTTAGGGAAACAGTTTAAAGTTGCTGCAAAAATGGGAATCCGCTACGCGATTGTAATTGGACCAGAAGAAGCGGAAGCAGGGATCGTGCAGGTGAAAAACATGGAAACGCGGGAACAGGCCAGCGTAAACCAGGAAAATCTGGCGCAATATTTTTCCGATCTCCTTGATGATTGATTGATAGCGTGTTAAAATTCTTCCAACATGGTGGCTGTAGCTCAATGGCAGAGCGCCTGCCTGTGGAGCAGGATGTTGCGGGTTCAACCCCCGTCAGCCACCCTTAGGAATTGGGTCTGCTAATTAGCAGACCTTTTTTATTAAGGTTTAATGAACCACAGATATGAAAGATAAAAAAAATGAGTGTTTGCTAGTTTCCAATTATTTTTGATAAATTCTGTTTGAAATCAACTGCTCGCAATTATTATTTTTTTTGATCTCTAGGTTGTATTAATTCGCTTTTGTGATTTTTGCCCAGGTGTCGCGCAGACTAACAGTTCGGTTGAAGATGAGTTTTTGTGTTGTTGAATCAGTATCAACACAAAAATACCCAACACGTTCAAATTGGAATTTTTCCCCCGTTTTTGCGTCCTTCAAGCTGGGTTCCACGATGCAATTAGTGAGGATCTGTTTGGAATCGGGGTTGATATCTGCGAGAAAATCACCACTGGATTCCGGGTCCGGATTGTTGAAAAGCTGCTCATAAAGCCGTACCTCAGCCGGAACACCGTGTGCGGCAGATACCCAGTGAATGGTGCCTTTTACTTTGCGATCGTCCGGGGCGTTACCCCCACGGGTTTCCGGATCATAAGTGCACAGGATTTCAACGATGTTTCCGTCCTTATCTTTTTTCAATTCTTTAAATTTGATTAAATATGCGTTTCGTAAACGTACTTCCTGTCCAGGGCAAAGGCGATGATATTTCGGGGGAGGATCTTCTCGAAAATCGTCACGATCAATGTAGATTTCTTTCGAGAAAGGTACCAGGCGGGTTCCCGAAGAAGGATCTGATGGGTTATTATCAATCTCGAATTCTTCGGTCTGGCCTGCGGGGTAATTTTCGATCACTACTTTAATGGGATCGAGTACGGCTAATTTTCGTGGGGAGCGTGCATTAAGATCATCTCTGATACATGCTTCTAACAAGGCAACATCAACCATCACCCCAGCGCTGGAACTGATCGCCTTAGATACGCCAGTGCGGTCAATAAAATCATGCAGTGATTCGGGCGTGTAGCCGCGCCGTCGCATTCCACGGATGGTGGGCATGCGAGGGTCATCCCAGCCATTAACATGCCCCTCTTCAACCAATTGGCGCAGTTTGCGTTTGCTTAACACTGTATAAGTGAGATTCAAGCGGGCGAACTCTATCTGCCGAGGTTTATTTTCTATTTCCAGTTCATCCAGGAACCACTCATAAAGCGGGCGATGGTCTTCATATTCGATTGAGCACAATGAGTGTGTGACTCCATGCATGGCATCGTTCTGGCCCTGAGCCCAATCGTACATAGGATAAATGCACCATTCATTGCCAGTCCGATGGTGAGGTGGTTCGTGGATGATACGATACATGATTGGGTCGCGCATATTCATATTGCCATGCTTCATGTCAATCTTTGCGCGCAAAACGCGAGATCCGTCAGGAAACTCTCCGTTTTTCATACGTTCCAACAGGTTAAGGTTATCCTCGACCGAACGGTACCGGCAAGGACTCTCTACACCTGGTTCAGTCCACGATCCACGGTTTTTGCTGACCTCTTCCGGGCTTTGATCATCAACGTAGGCGACACCTTTTTTGATTAATTTAATCGCCCACTGGTATAGCAAGGAAAAGAAATCAGAGGAAAAAAGGACTTTTTCCCATTTAATACCTAACCATCGTGCGTCATCCTGTATCGCTTCTACAAATTCCGTCTCTTCTTTTGTGGGATTAGTATCATCAAAGCGGAGATCTAATACGCCGCCAAAGTTTTTCGCAATGTTGTAGTCGATCAAGAACGCTTTTACATGGCCAATATGCAAATACCCAT
The DNA here is from genome assembly GCA_964612815.1 of uncultured Pelolinea sp. Taxonomy (GTDB): domain Bacteria; phylum Chloroflexota; class Anaerolineae; order Anaerolineales; family Anaerolineaceae; genus Pelolinea. The sequence continues at coordinate 21,615 of CAZTCV010000003.1, forward strand.
TGGGTTCAGGAGGAAGCCGCGTTTTTACGTGTGTAAAACGACCGGTGCGCAGGTCTTCCGCGACTGCTTCATGTATAAAATCATTCGATCTTGATGCATCTTCAATCATGATAATCCTTTCAAAGCGATGAAACAAAATATATTTCTTATAAATTCGGATTATATCAAACCACAACCAGAATTCTTATAGATCTGCTTGCTATCTGGAAATTACCCAAAGAAACAGTTGGCAACATGATTGAGGTCGATGAGGGGATGGCTAATCACTTGTAATTAATCTATCGTGAGAATTTCTATCTCTATTCGCGATCTACAAACTTTTCTAATCCAAAAAGGAAGAGAGCGATCAAGCCTACTGGTATGGATGTGCCAATCAGGCAAATGAATCCAAGAAAAGCCGCTCTTGCTCCGTAAAAGATCCAGATCAACCCAAGCCCCAGCGTGAAAAGGATAATAATGAACCAAAAGATTGATCGATTTCGTGTTTGTGCTGCGAAAGAGCGAATAGTATTTGACATTGTAATAGTCCTCATTATATCTATTAAAATCATCCGAAAATAGTTTGTATAACTCATATAATTGATAGATACAAGTCGTTAAGGAGAGTAAGAATATGACAGGTATAGAAACTAATCAAGGTTTGGGTGGTGTGAGATGTTACTTACTTGATATGGACGGGACGGTTTATCTTGAGGATCACTTATTACCTGGCGCAATTGATTTTCTTGTATATTTGGAAAAAGAGGGAATAGATTACCTGTTTCTAACCAACAATTCTTCCAAAGACGCAAGCCAATATCTAGAAAAACTTTACCAGCTTGGGATTCACACATCCAGTTCACGGATACTGACATCTGGTGAGGCGACTGCTATATATTTATTAGAAAAACATAAAAACGCATCTTTATATGTGGTTGGCACTCCGTCATTGCAGGAAGAATTCACATCATTAGGGTTTGTCTTAACAGATGAAGATCCGGATATGGTAGTGTTAGGTTTCGATACAACATTAACCTATGAAAAACTTTGGATGTGTTGTAATTTTGTTAGGGAGGGACGGCCTTACATAGCAACTCATCCCGACATTAACTGTCCAACAAGAGATGGATATATGCCAGATATTGGTTCTTTTATTGCATTAATTCAGGCGTCAACTGGCAGAGAGCCAGATCATATTATTGGGAAACCATACGAAGCAATGGTAGAAGCGATCGAGTTGAGAACTGGTTACAAACGCTGTGAAATTTGTATGATCGGTGATCGACTTTACACCGATATAGCGCTTGGCGCTTTTGGTATTCAAACAATACTTGTTTTGAGTGGTGAGGCAACAAAGGATGATGTACTTCTGGCGAAAACTAAACCTGACTATATAATGGAAAACCTAAGTGAAGTTCTTAGTACAATTCGATAATAGGAGAGCGGGCGATGGGGCTCGAACCCACAACCTTCTGCTTGGGAAGCAGACATTCTACCATTGAACTACACCCGCAAATGTAAGGCCATTATAGCGACTCGGTTGGTGGCTGTCAAGATTGTGTAAAAATTAAGTAAAAAATCATATAAAATAGTATTCATCGGTATAATCGCTTTTTACCGTATAACGTATGGTCTTTAATGTTGTATTAAAGCCTAATCAATAGGAGCTTTACTTGATAACAAATCCGATAAATTGGCTGATGGGGCTTTTCTCCCTGGACCTTGGTATTGATTTAGGGACAGCAAACACTTTGCTGTATGTCCGTGGCAAGGGAATTGTGATCCAAGAACCATCCTGGGTTGCGATTGATAAACGCTCGCGCAGGCCGCTGGCGATAGGCGCCCAGGCAAAAGAAATGCTCGGCCGGACCCCGATGAATGTAATTGCTATTCGTCCTCTAAGAGATGGTGTTATTTCCGAGTTTGAGATTACGCAAGCAATGCTTGGATATTTTATCGGAAGGGTTCATCAGCAATCGGTTGTGCCGATGCCGCGCCCAAGGGTTGTGATTGGTATCCCATCAGGCGCGACCGAAGTGGAGAAGCGGGCAGTGTTTGATGCAGCGATGTCTGCAGGCGCGAGGGAAGTATATTTAATCGATGAACCCATGGCGGCTTCATTAGGTGCAGGACTTCCATTGGCGGAGGTGCAGGGGACGATGATCGTTGACATTGGCGGTGGTACGACAGAAGTAGCGATAAGTTCGATGGGAGGCATCGTTGTCTCGCGTTCTTTGCGCGTTGCTGGTGATGAGATGGATCAAGATATTATCAATTACATCCGCAATAAATATAATATTTTGATCGGTGAGAAAATGGCGGAACAAACAAAGATGGAAATCGGGTCCGCATTTCCACTGGAATCTGAAAAAACGATGAGTGTTCGCGGGCGGAATCTGGTTACCGGCCTACCCGAACAAATCGAAATATCATCAATAGAGATGCGAGAAGCTCTTAGTAATTCTATCCAGGTGATAATAGATACCATTAAAGATGCTTTGGATGAAGCGCCACCAGAGATCGGTTCGGACCTTCTAGATACTGGTATTTGTATGGCAGGCGGCAGTTCACTGTTACAAGGTTTTCAGAAACGATTGGCATCTGAACTTCGGATGCATGTTTGGCTCGCAGAAGACCCAATGACCTGTGTGGCGCGCGGAGCCGGTATTGTTCTTGAAGACCTAGATCGATTTCGTCACTTGCTGGTAGATGTAGACCGGCCAAAACAGCGGTCCGGATAGGCATTATTTAACATTTCACCATGAAATCTGTTGACCCAAAGAAATTGCGAAATTTTATCGCAATAATGGTTGTTGTTGGTTTAATTTTTCTTGCACTCAGCGGAATCCTACGACCGATACTGGGTATGGTTATGGATCCTTTTATTGCATTTCAACGTTGGACATCCGAGCGCTTTATGGTGCTATATGACTTTTTTACCCTGCCCCGTGATGTTACTGAGCTTTTACAAAGAAATGCTCAATTAGAGAATGAGGTTTCCAACCTGCAGAGTCAAGTGATCCAATTACAGGAGCAGTTACGCGAAACAGAAGTGCTATATTCCTTGCTAGATTTTGCTCGTGCAAGACCACAGGATCAATATGTTGCAGCTGCAGTCATTGGACAAGACCCCAGTCCTTTTCTAAATTACATAATTATTGATCGTGGCTCTGATGATGGAATTCGTTATGGGATGCCAGTTGTTACCCAGCAAGGATTGGTGGGAAGAGTAGATGCAGTGACTTCGAGCGCTGCGCGGGTGCAGTTGATCACAGATTCTGGCTCTGTTGTCAATGTAAAATTTCAAAACAAAAGTGAAAGTGCCCAAATTAAGGGATCGGTAACCGGTGAGGTCACACTCGACATGTTGTCACAGACTGCGACGATAGACGCTGGCGAAATTTTGCTGACATCGGGGTTGGGAGGAAATTACCCCGTTGATATTCTTGTAGGCCAGATTGTTAGAGTTGAAAGGTCAGCAAACAATTTATTCCAATCCGCCGTGGTTCAACCAGTCGTTGATTTTAAAGCTATGCGTGCCGTATTGATTATTACAAATTTTGAAAGAACAAATATTCAGCCTCTTTTACCTGATCTTGGTTAGGATATGGGCCAATTAATTATTTCTGTTCCTTTATTCTTCATTTTTTCGGTTATTCAATCTGTCGCAATTAGCAGAATTGAGATTATTGCGGGAACAGGTGATATTGTTTTACTTGCAATCATTGCGTGGACAATTATCGATGAAGACGGGAATTACCTGGGTTGGGGGATCATCGCTGGATTCTTGATCTCAATTTTGTCCTCATTACCACTCGCAGCAACATTTGCAATTTATTTAGGTTGCGCATTAACCGCAAAGATCGCTACCCGAATATTTTGGCAATCACCTATTTTGTCATTGTTTTCTTCAGTTCTAATTTCCTCAATAATAAAGTTCTTTATTGAAATGATTACATTACAATATATGGGGATAGCAGTACCATTTTTTTTGAGCGTGACCTCCATACTATTCCCTACCATTGTGATCAATTTGTTCTTGACTTTTCCAGTATATGTATTGATGGGTGATATTTCAAGATGGATATCACCGAAAGATGAGATATATGCTTAATCAAAATAAAACTCCGAAAGTTGAAGAATGGCGAATTCGCGTTATTTATATTCTGATAGCTTCTATCTTTGCGTTTTATGTATTTCGCCTTTTCAACCTTCAGATCTTACAGGGTAGTCTTTACCTCGCGCAGTCAGAAGAAAATCGTAAAACGAACATCAGTATTCAGACCGAGCGCGGGATCATATACGATCGTAATGGGATTGTGCTTGCGCGGAATAAAGCATCCTACAATATCACAATCATTCCGGCAAATTTACCAGGGAATCCAACTGCAGATCCTTTACCAGGTGCTATTGAACAAATTTACCGCGAATTGTCACAAGTGATCAATATCCCTGTGCGAAACGGAATTCTCAATGATGAAACGGTGCGTGCGTTTACCCCATGTCAAACTGATTTCGGCATCACAGAAGTTGTGATCATTGCCGACACGAATGCGCCGTATCGGCCTGTTCGCCTTGCGTGTAATGTAGATGAGGAAATTGCCATGGTCGTCAGTGAAAGATCTTCTGACTGGCCTGGTGTCGAGGTAGAAATTGAGCCGGTGCGTGATTATCCAACAGGTGAGCTTACATCCGAAGTTATTGGTTTCCTCGGACCGATCCCTGCGGCACTAGATGAATTCTATCGAGACCTTGGGTTTGTTCCTAATCGGGATAAGATAGGATATGCCGGTGTTGAATCATCTCTTGATGAAGAACTACGCGGTCAAAATGGATTACGTGTCGTCGAGGTTGATGTTGCAGGGCAGGAGATTCGGGATCTTGAAGCTCCTATAGCGCCAACACCTGGAAATAATATCGAACTAACCATTGATACCAGATTACAAGCAGCAGCAAAGACAGCCTTAATTGGGGAAATCCAGTGGTGGAATCGATATTTTAATGAAACGCGGTCTGCAAATGGCGTCGCAATAGCCATCAATCCAAAAACAGGTGAAATTCTGGCGCTGGTTTCCTACCCAACATATGAGAATAATCGCATGGCGCGGTTTATTCCCGCATATTATTATGAACAACTCAGCCAGGACCCTAACCGTCCTCTTTTCAATCACGCAATATCTGCCGAGCATCCACCCGGATCAGTATATAAATTAGCCCCTGGTGTAGGCGCGATGAATGAAGGGGTTTTACCACCGCTGGTGAGCGTGGAATGCCCGGATACGGGCCGGATTGAAATTTTAGAAAAATACTCACCCAATGACCCTGGCACGATTCGTAACTTTGTTTGTCACAGAAAAATTGGACACGGACGTGTCAATTATTTGAGAGCGCTTCAAGAATCTTGTAACATATATTTTTATAAAGTGTCTGGAGGTTTCCCTGGAGAAGTCCCCGAGGGTTTGGGCGTTGATCGAATGGCAGAATATGCCAAAGCTCTAGGATATGGTCAGGTTACTGGAATTGAATTACCAGGTGAAGCAGACGGCCTTATTCCAACTTCGGCATGGAAAAGGATAAATCTCAGCGAGAACTGGTCTGTGGGAGATACTTACAGTGCCGGGATGGGACAAGGATATGTGTTATCAACGCCACTTCAGGTTCTTGTTTCGGCAGCGATCATTGCTAACGACGGTGTTTACATGCAGCCGACACTTGTTCATCAGGTATTTGATCCGGATGGCAATGTCATCAAACCTTTTGAACCAAAAGTAAAGTGGGATATTACCAAAGATCCAATCATCACCGTATTTGATGAAAACGGGATCCCGACTGAGGAGAAGAAAGTTGTGGAGGATTGGGTGGTTGACCTTACACAGGAAGGGATGCGGCTTGTTGTGGCAGAAGGGACAGCTGGCAGGGTTTTTGATCAAGTTGGCTTATTTCTCGGAGAGGGAGATAGCGTGGTTCAAGCAGCTGGCAAAACAGGCACAGCTGAATATTGTGACAATGTTGCACAGGAGAAGAATCTTTGTCAACCAGGCGCATGGCCTACGCATTCCTGGTACGTCGGTTATGCCCCATATGAAGATCCAGAAATCGCTGTAGTGGCGTTTGTTTACAACGGAGGAGAAGGGGCTAGCGTTGCTGCGCCTATCGTTCAGAAAATTATGCAAGTCTATTTTGAAATAAATATGATTGATCAGAGAAACGCTCAATAATTTTGTGGTGAACTAATGCAAAAATTTCCAATAAAGGGATTTAATGAAGGATTACTGATTACTATGCGAGAGGGAAATTGGCGAGATTTGCAGAATGGACTACTTCAGCAAATTGATAGTGAATCCGCTTTTTTTTCTAATGCGAAGATCGCGCTTGATGTTGGTGATCGAGAATTAGGCGCAGCACAACTTTCAAAGTTAAGAGATATGCTTCTTGATCGAGAGATTAAACTTTTTGCAGTGCTCAGCAGTTCATCAAAGACTGAGGCAACTGCTTCAACGCTGGGTTTATCAACACGTACATCCTTGCTGAAGCAAAAAGAATCAAGACTCAGCGCAGCGATTCTGGAAGGTGAACCGGGATTGGTTATTCGAAAAACGATCCGTTCCGGTTCCGGGGTCGAATATGACGGGCATGTTTTAGTTCATGGAGACTTAAATCCAGGCGCGGAGATTAGTTGCACAGGATCTATCTTTATTTGGGGAAAATTGCGAGGGACGGTCCATGCTGGCATGGCGGGTGCGGATCAATCTGTCATTTGTGCCTTGCAGTTAGATCCAATTAGTTTGCGCATAGCCAATATAGAGTATCGAGAAAATAAATTACTTAAAAAGCTTCGAAGAAAACCAGTTGAAATTTCCCTCGAAAAAGGCCAATTCGTATTAGACTATTGGGATATATAAAAAATGCCAGGAAAATGGAGAAGAGTTAAATGACAGCAAATATTGTGACAATCACATCTGGAAAAGGAGGTGTGGGAAAAACTACCGCAACCGCAAATATTTCTGTTGCTTTGGCGCAATTAGGACAAAAGGTCGTCTGCATCGATAGTGATATTGGTCTTAGGAATTTAGATGTTGTCCTGGGGTTGGAGAATCGTATCGTCTATGATCTTGTTGATGTGATTGAAGAGCGATGTCGAATCAGACAAGCAATGATCAAGGATAAGCGTTTTAATGATCTTTATTTGATACCCGCCGCTCAAACACGTGATAAAAACGCGGTTTCGCCCAGTGATATGATCGCTGTATGTGACCAGATTGTCGAGGAATTCGACTTTATCCTGATTGATTCACCCGCTGGCATTGAACGAGGATTCAAGAATGCAATTGCACCAGCAAATCAGGTAATCGTAGTCACCAACCCTGATGTGTCTGCAGTTCGGGATGCTGACCGAATAATCGGGATCATTGAGGCGGAAGAGAAAGGACCTGCAAAGCTCATCATCAACCGTTTGAACCCGCACCTGATTAGAAGAGGCGATATGCTGGATGCAGACGATGTCCTTGACCTGCTGGCAATTAATTTGCTGGGTATTGTACCTGAAGATGAATCGGTGATTATGAGTACTAACAATGGAAAACCGGTGGCGACGGAGGAGAAATCAGCAGCCGGGCAGGCTTTTAGGAATATCGCTCGTCGTCTGTTAGGGGATGAAGTTCCTTTGTTAGATTTGAATTTAAAAGAAGGTATCTTTCACAAAATCTCTAAGATTTTCAACACGGAAGGAGACTGATGAGTGACTGGTTATCAAAGTTATCTGGAAAGCCGACGAGCGCAGAAAACGCAAAAGACCGCTTAAAATTGGTTTTGATCCATGACAGGACAGATATTACACTATCCTCGCTTGAAGAGATGAAGGATAAGATCATTAAAGTGATTTCTGAGCACATATCAATTGATCCCGACCTCGTCAAGATTCAAATGGTGCATGAGGGACGCGAACAACGTTTAATTGCTGATATTCCTATCAAGCCGCGGAGATAAGATTTCTTACTGGTAAACAAAGCAGACAATGCAAAGACAGAATTGGCGAAATTTTGATTTTTGGCTTTTTGGCGCGGCCATGTTTCTCAGCATTTTTGGGATCATGATGATTCAATCAGCCATCGCTGGTAATGAAGTGCTGGCAGAATCTGTTGGCCGACAACCACTCTATCTAGCCGGGGGAGCAGTCATGCTATTGATCATGGCTGCAATAGACTATCGTTATTGGGGTTCTTTGGCAAGATTTATGTATGTTTTTGCAATTATTTCTTTATTGGTAATTTATGTTGTTGGGCAGGCGCGATTTGGTTCTGCGCGCTGGCTTGATACTGGGGTGATATTAATCCAACCATCAGAGATCGTTAAGATTCTCATGATTATGGTTCTGGCTGATTACTTTGCAAGAAACCAAAATCGGCCGCATAACCTGCGATGGATTGCAGAAAGTTTCATAATGACTATGGGTGTAGTTATTTGGATCCTGTTACAACCGAATCTGAGCACTTCAATCGTCATTATGGTAATCTGGTTTTCTTTATTATGGATTTGCGGATTGCCGATGAAATATTTGCTGATACTTATGCTGGTAGGAATTATATTGATCGCTATCGCTTTTCCGCTTCTTGAGGATTATCAGCAAGCCCGTATCATTAATTTTCTTTTTCCGGATGAAGATGCCCGGCATGGTGAAACATACAATGTCGAGCAGGCATTGATTACCATTGGATCTGGTGGTTGGCTGGGGCAAGGATATGGACAGGGAACCCAGGTTCAATTGAGGTTTTTAAAAGTACGGCATACAGATTTTATCTTTTCAGCTTTGGCGGAAGAATTTGGTTTTATTGGAACGGTGATAATCATGGGTTTATTGCTGTTTATTGTTTGGCGCTGCATGCAAATAGGAAAAAATGCGAGCGATTTATATGGCTCACTGATCGCTTATAGTTATGCCGCGATGCTTGTCTTTCAGGCGGCAATTAATATTGGTGTTAATCTGAATGTTGTACCCGTATCTGGATTGCCTTTTCCATTTCTCAGCTATGGGGGTAGTTCATTACTCAGTACAATTGTTGGGATAGGATTGGTTGAAAGTGTTAGTTTAAGAAAAGACAGAATCGCATAACATAGAAAGATAGGAATCATGCCTGATAATTCAATACGTGTTCGATTTGCTCCCTCTCCAACGGGCCATGTTCATTTAGGGTCGGCACGCACAGCACTTTATGATTATTTGTTTGCGAAACAAAAAAACGGAAAATTTATTCTCCGGATCGAAGATACTGACCAAAATCGTTATGTTGAAGGGGCAGAACAAGAATTGATTGACGGGCTTCATTGGCTTGGCATCGACTGGGACGAAGGGCCGTTCAAAGGCGGGCCATACGGACCATATCGCCAATCGGAAAAAAAGGATACTTACTTAAAATACGCTGAGGAATTGATTGAAAAAGGGCATGCATATTATTGTTTTTGTTCTTCGCAACGAATAAAGTCCCTTCGCGAGGCAATGCGCGAACAAAAGAAATCCTCGTTATATGATGGCCTTTGTCGAAGAATTCCATTAGAAGAAGCAAAGAACCGTGTTGCAAACGGTGAGCAGCATGTCATCAGGTTTAAAACAAAAAAGGATGGCGAAACAGTCGTTCACGACCTGTTGCGAGGAGAAATCAGATTCCCGAATAATACACTTGACGATTATATTATCGTGAAATCAGATGGCTGGGCATTGTACCACTTAGCCGCAACAGTTGATGACCATCTCATGCGGATCAGCCATGTGATTCGTGGGTCAGAATGGTTGCCTACTTCACCGCTTCATCATCAGATATGGAAGGCATTTGGGTGGGAGGAACCCAAATGGGTTCACTTATCAGTTTTTCTAAAACCCAGTGGAAAAGGGAAAATGAGTAAACGAGAAGCCGCTGAGTTAAGTGGTGATGGATATTCTATTTTTCTAAAAGATCTTGAGAGCCTTGGGTATCTGCCAGAGGCGGTTATCAATTGGATCGCTCTGATGGGCTGGAGCTATGATGATAAAACTGAATTTTTCTTGATGGGTGATCTAATTGATAAATTTTCACTTGAAAAACTGAATCCTTCACCCGCCGCAATCAATTTTTCTAAACTTGACCATTTCAATAAATTGCACATAAAGCACCTGTCTGATGATGAATTAGCGCATCGGATACAACCATTTTTTATCAAAGAAGGAATTGATGCCCCGTTCGATAAACTTAGGCAGATTGTCCCGGTTATCAAAGAAAGATTGATTACGCTGGATGATTCGATCAATTGGTGTAAATTCCTTTTTGTAGATGAGATTTCAACTGAACCAGAATCCCTGGTCCTACATGAAATGTCAAAGGCGGATTCCTTCGAAATCGCCGAAAAATTATTATTGGTTTTAACGCAGATTGAAGAATGGAATATTGAAATAATTGAAAACTCTGTCAAAAAATTGATGGCAGATGCTTCATTAACGCCTAAACAACTATTCTCATTCTTACGAAACGCTATATCAGGCCAGAGTGTTACACCACCTTTATTTGAATGTATGCTTGTGATGGGTAAGGAAAAGGTGGTCGAGCGCATGGAAAAAGCGACGAATCTCCTTGCATCTCTCTGAGGTAATGGTAAAATATTGCGTGCACCCCATTGGGGGCTCGTCTAACGGCAGGACAGCAGACTCTGAATCTGTTTATAGAGGTTCGAATCCTTTGCCCCCAGCTAAAACAGCTCTATAAAGAGCTGTTTTTATATAATTCCTAATATATTTTTTTCAAGTTTGTTATAGGGCTCTAAAAATTCCAATCGTTGCTTCTTGACCCGGTTGATGATTTTTTCATATTCGTCTAACCGGTTTTGATTTCTATAATACAGGCGCGGATTGGTGAAGATCGGATCGATCGGTGCGTTCTCAGTTTGTACAATCTGATATCCAAAATCAGTGTCAGGTTCCCACATTAATTCGTTCAGTAACATCGCCTCGATCAATATTTGGCTGTGATTAATAGTGATCTTTTCACCACCTCGCATGTTTTCATCCTGCCCGATATAACCTGTGTTTAATAGGTAAACATCAACCTCAGAGGTTGTATTTAACAGGTCTAGAAAACGGTTTGCCTGCAAGGCATGGTCCAACGGGAAGAAGGGATTTGTTCCAGGAATTCGCAGCGCTTTCCCTGCTTCAGTTTTTCCTCCTGCAGAAGTTCCGGTGGTTTCACCTAGCATAAAATATGCTGCTGCCTGGAGCTTTGATAATTTTGCGATTGCGGGAATAATGTTGAAATCTCTATTTAATATGAGGATCTTTCCCAGTTCCGGGATATTGGATAGATCGCCATGGGAAATTAGATTTAGTGGGAATGTGCCTCGACCATTGGTAGTATGTGTATCGTTAGAAAAATCAACAACACCATTTTCATCAGAAAAAACATTTTCCAGCCAGGCATTTTGGTGAGTAATGCCCTTATAAATTGCTGGTTCGTTATCCTGATTTAACCCATAAGTTTTTGCAAAGCATCCATCTTCCGATGCATAGATCTTTCCAGATGGAAAAAGTGCACAAAAGTCATCTTGAATAGGTTCTGAATGGGCGTGGGTCGTAAATGTAGTTGTGGTTTTACCAGTACCTGATAAACCAATAATCAAAATCGATTTTTTATTACCGATTGAATCTATGTACGATTTACAACCAGCATGGAATGCGAGGCCACCCTTATCAAAAATCCATTTGTTCCACATGCGCAGGCCGGCTTTTTTCGATTCGCCAAAATAATCCGTTCCAAATATTCTTGTGACGTAATTATCCATGTCAATAAAAATACCGTGGTTCAATGGAAAATTGTCAGTAATAAGGTCAGGCGTGTATACTACTTTGAAATCTATAAGATTTGAATACGGTTGTGGAAATAATAACTGCTGCTGCATTGCAGCGATGTTGGGATAGTTTCCTTGGATAAGGTATTCGCAATGGGCTGAACATTGGGGAACGTTACCGATATCACCAACAATGGAAAAATTGTTGGATCGCACGAGAAATTTATCCTGTTTGGAAGCTAGTATTTCGTATAAATCTTCACCTACTTTTGGGATCCAGGTTGATAGATCACAGTTTCTTAAAAAGGTAGCTTCCGGTGATCGTGCTTTTACACGGGTGATAACATCGCAATTGTTCCATTCAGTTAAATTCACATTGGAATACTGAAGTGCGATTTCCTTCAGTCTTTTGTTTGACGGATTTTTGATTTTCATCATCTTTCTCGATTCATTTCTAAATGGTAGCACACGCCCTTGCAAAGGGGTATGTTGATCGTCAGAAAATAAAGTGGATTTTGTATCAATCAGTTATATGATAAAATTTTTCTGAATAATCATCTTCGAGTTTTTATTCCTAAAGCTGGAGAAGCCATGGAATACTGACCGATAGGGTATTGAAGGAAACATCAATGCCTCCCGTGTTTGGAAAGAAGATGGTGAAAGCTGTTATTTTCGCATGCAATCACTAGAATTCTTTCCGATTCTGGTGATTTTTTATTAATTTGATTGATATCTATGGAGGAGGACTACGCAGAAAAAGTATTTTCAACCGATCGAAATGAATGATTTGTAGAAATTTGAATTAAATAATAAGGAGATAAAATGAAAAAACGATTAATTCTCGGAATGTTAATATCAATGATGTTATTTGCGGTTGCAGCGTGTGGAAAAGCAGCTAATGATGCAATGTTCAAAGTTTCTGGGTTAGCGAACGTATCATTCAGCGCACAATCCTTAGGATCGATTGAAAGTATGGATGTTGAATATACTGAAAAAGATGGTAGTGTATCAAACTACACTGGATTCCCAATAACTGCAGTGATTGAATTAGCAGGGATTACTGATTTTTCAACAATCACAATGATCGCTAGTGATGATTATTCTGCGGAAGTGACCGCTGATGAACTGACTGCATGTGCAGATTGTATTGTCGCGCTGGATGGAGAAGGTAGTTGGCGGACCGTGATGCCTGGGTTTTCTGGCAAACAGCAGGTGAGAGACCTGGTTGAATTAAATATACAATAGCAGTGAAAGTTAGCGAGCGGTGGATTATTCTACCGCTCTCTTTAATTAACCCGGTTTGATTCGGTAGGCTTGCATCACATTCGGTAAGGATTCCGTGATCGTTAACACACGGCTTAATTGGTTAATATCTCTTACTTCCAAAAGAAGCTTAATCATCGCAAGGTTGTTCGAGAAATCAACTTTGATATCCCTGAGGTTAATCCCCTCATCACGCAATACAGATGAAATATCTCCCATAAGCCCCTGACGATCATACGCGGTAATCTGCACCATAACTGGAAAAGTTTTTTTTGCCTCACCCCAACTGACTTTTACCAGACGATCTTTGTCTTTCATACGCAGTATGTTAGGACAGTCTCTTCTGTGAATTGTTGCACCTCGGCCCCTTGTGATATATCCAACAATATCATCGCCTGGCAAAGGGTTGCAGCACTTCGCGTGATTTGTAAGAATGCCTTTAAGACCCAGTACTTTAACTGTTTCGCTATCAGTGCGGTCTTGCGTCGCAACTTTGATTGAAAATTGAGGATTTCCCTTTTCCTCTTCAAGTTCCTGAAGGTAATTTACGATTTTGTGGATTGAAAGATCTCCACATCCAACTGCTACATAAAAGTCTTCAACATTTTTTTTATCAAATGCTTCGATGAGGTCTTCTATGTTGACATCGGTCATCCCCAGCTTAATGAATTCACGTTCAATAACATTCTTTCCTTGGGTTAGATTTTGATCGCGATCCTGTTTTTTAAACCATTGACGAATCTTAGCTCTGGAACGTTGGGAATTCACTAACCCGAGATGCGTGTTCAACCAATCCCGAGATGGTCCACCTCGCTTCGCGGTTAGGATTTCAACCTGATCGCCGGTTTTTAACTGATAATCAAGCGCGACCAGCTTGCCATTGACTTTTGCTCCACGGCATCGATGGCCAACTTCAGTGTGTACCATATAAGCGAAGTCAATTGGCGTAGAACCTTTTGAAAGGTCGATAATATCTCCGCGGGGGGTAAAAGCATAAACTCTATCTTCAAAAACATCGCTTTTTACACCATCGACGAAATCTTCAGCATCTTCCACATCCTGGCGCCAATCCATTAAACGGCGCAGCCAATTTACGCGTTGTTGGTAATGATCGTTCTGACCGCCATTTTCTTTGTAAAGCCAATGTGCCGCAATACCGTATTCTGCATCCTGGTGCATTTCAGATGTTCGAATCTGAACTTCAAGTGGTTTACCATCAGAATATAAAACGGCAGTGTGCAATGATTTGTAAAAATTATCCTTTGGGGCGGCGATATAATCATCAAACTCATTGGGAATCGGGCGCCAATGCGTGTGGATAATCCCAAGTGCCGCATAGCAGGAAGGCACATCATCTACGAGTAGACGGACAGCGCGTAAGTCGAGCACATTCTCGAAGGATTTATCCTTTCTGATCATTTTGGAATAGATTGAATAAATATGTTTAGGGCGACCAGTTACTTCTGCTTTGATATTTCCACTTTGTAAAACCTGATCGAGATCAGATATGATCCTGGCAATTTCCTGCTCACGATCTGATCGTCGATCCGATAATTTCTTGGCAATTTCTTTATAAGAATCAGGTTTTGTATATCTGAAACCTAAATCCTCAAGCTCCCATTTTATCTGCCAAATCCCTAATCGATTTGCTAAAGGAGCAAATATATCCATGGTTTCCTGCGCAATGCGCTTTTGTTTCGTTTCCGGCATATAACCCAAGGTGCGCATATTATGCAAACGATCAGCTAATTTAATTAGAACAACCCTCACATCATCTCCCATTGCCATCAGAGTTTTACGTAAAGTCTCTGTCTTTAAATCCTTATGGCGGCTTTTTTGGGCGGTTTTCGAAATGTTGGACGTAGATGTAATTGTTTCATCGTAATTAACCCCATTTTTTTCATCCATTTTTGAAACGCGAGGAAGATTAGAAAGTTTTGTAACGCCATCTACAAGAAGAGCAACCTCCTGTCCAAATTTCTTTTTGATATCATCAAGCGTAAGATCTGTATCTTCAACGGTGTCATGAAGAAGTGCAGCTGATATGACCAATGGCGGCACTTTAAGTTCTGCTAAAATTTTAGCGACAGCGACGCAGTGGGTGATATATGGTTCGCCCGACAAACGGGTTTGGCCTTTGTGCGCTTTTTCGGCAAAGTGATACGCTGTGCGAATCTGTTCGATTTCAGCAGCATTATAAATTTCTGGTAGATAACTCTCTAATTCCTGGAAATACATAATTGTTTTGTAATGGTAGCAGATATTGACTAAAAATATTCCTTAGAATATTTTGATCTTGTTTTGGCTTTACACTCCTCTTCAAGTTTTAGAACATGTTAATATTTAATAACTGTTCGATATATTGAAGATCCGCAAAGAGGTTTTTATCGATCAAGACTCCTTCTTTTTCAACCCGTTTTTGATTTTCGTATTCTTTTTCGCCAGCAGTATAAACACGAGATTTTCCGGGAAATTTTTTTACTGATCGTAGATCCCGCAATAGGCTGCCAATATTTTTCTTGAAAATCTCGAGGTCAACAAAACTGTCAATTTTTATTGCCTGAAAAAAGTGTCCGACTCTGAATCTTGATTCATTTCCGCGCTCATCCAATCCTGATAAACCGAAAAGGAATGCACCACTTTGCAGAGATGAAGACAGTATTTCAACAATGGTTGAAAGTCCGTATCCTTTATGGCTGCCTGAATTCTCGTCAAATCCGCCTAAAGGCAACAAGGCGGCCTCCTCATTAACGAGCATATTCAAAATCTTGTCGGGTTCTGTAAGCGGCTTACCATTATTATCAATAACCCAACCATTATATACAGGCTTTTCCTGGCGATTACTGACTTCAATCTTTCCCCTCTGTGTGATTGAGGTTGCTGCGTCGAAAAGAAATGGAAACTCTTCATCTGTCGGAGCGCCGAAAGCGATCGGGTTCGTTCCCAGGGCGGGTTGTCCACTGAAAGTCGGTGCAACTGCTGGACGGGCGTTTGTAAAGCTCATTCCAATCATCCCTTTTTCTATTGCCATGAGCGGATAATAACCATCAATTCCGAAGTGGGATGAGTTTCTAACTGCGACAGCTCCAATACCAAATTCTTCAGCTTTCTTGATCGCAAGCTGCATCGCGAAATAAGCGATGACCATGCCTATCCCATGATGCCCATCAATAACCGCAGTTGTGGGAGATTCGCGAATAATTTCTGAACGATTCTCTGTTTCAATCAACCCTTTCCTAATCCTGTCGACATACATCCTTAATCTCCCGATGCCATGTGATTCAATTCCGCGTAAATCTGAAGTGATGAGGATATCCGCGCAAATATTTGCATTTTCAGGACTAACATCCAGTTTCTCAAAAGTCAATTCAATAAACCTCCTTAGGAAGGAAATAGATTTTTTGAGGGATTCTTCAGCCATGTGGGATCTCCTTAGATTAAATTCAAGATTAATATGAGGATTTTAACATTTGTTTATTAATCGTGAGAAAAGAAGACTAAAAACCAATTGATGTTAAAATCAGGTTCGATAATTAACGGAGAAATTATGAAACGAATAGCAGTTTTAACTAGTGGCGGAGATGCCCCGGGAATGAATGCCGCAATACGCTCAGTTGTCAGAACTGGATTACGAAAAGGATGGGATGTTTTAGGAATCAGGGAAGGCTATAACGGACTTATCAATGACAAATTTATCCCTCTTGGCGCAAGAGATGTTGGTGGAGTTATTCAAAAAGGAGGCACTTTCCTCGGAAGCGCACGGTGCGAGGAATTTAGAACTGAAGCAGGCAGGCAGAAAGGTATCCGTGCGTTAAATGAACATGATGTCGATGGATTAGTTGTTATTGGCGGTAACGGTTCACAAACTGGTAATTATCTTTTATCAGAATTAGGTTTTCCAACAGTAGGTGTTGCTTCAACGATCGATAATGATTTGGTCGGATCTGATGTGACTATCGGCGTTGATACGTCACTCAATATCGCTCTGGAAGCGATCGACAGGCTCAAGGTTACGGGTTCTTCGCATCAGCGCGGATTTCTGGTGGAAGTGATGGGCAGGAATTGCGGATACCTCGCTTTAATGGCTGCTATTGCTGGCGGCGCTGAAGGAGTTGTTATTCCGGAAGTAGAAACCGATCCTCGCGAGATTGCAGAGACTTTACGGTCCGCTTACGAACGCGGAAAATCTCACGCAATTATTGTCGTCGCGGAGGGAGCGAAGTATAACGCAACTAAACTGGCAGATTATTTCCAGGACCACGACAGCATCGGATTTGCCTTACGGGTTACAATTCTAGGGCATGTTCAGCGGGGAGGAACCCCCAGTGCAGCAGATCGTATCCTGGCAAGCCGTTTAGGAGCAGGCGCAACCGATTGCCTGGAGCGTGGAGAATATGGCGTGCTAGTTGGCTGGCAAAATGGAAAATTAGCAACAACCTCTTTAAAAGAGGTTGTTGGGAAAACAAAGAATATCGATCTGGAGTTGTTTGAGCTGGCTCGAATATTAGATTAATTCTTTTTCCATTTTAGGTATTCTTCAATAAATTCGTTGATTTCACCGTCAAGAACAGCGCCGGTGTTCCCTTTTTCGTAATCGGTCCGGTGGTCTTTTACGAGTTGATAAGGGTGAAGAATATACGATCTGATCTGGCTGCCCCATTCAGCTTTTTGGTATTCACCGCGCAAGGTGCTTAATTTCTCCTCTTGTTTTTCCAGCTCCATCTGATATAAACGCCCGCGCAACACTTTCATTGCATTATCTTTGTTTTGAACCTGGGAGCGTTCGTTCTGGCAAGAAACAACCGTGCCCGTAGGTAAATGGGTGATTCGTATGGCAGTGGCATTTTTCTGAACGTTCTGGCCACCTGCACCGGAAGATTTATACACATCAATCGAGATCTCTTCCGGTTTTATAGTGATTGAGGGATCTTCCGCAGCTACTTCCGGGAGTACTTCTACTTGAACAAATGATGTATGCCTGCGATGAGCAGCATCAAAGGGAGATAGTCTCACCAGGCGGTGCACACCTTTTTCTGCCCTCAGGTAACCATAAGCATATTTTCCACTTATCAAAATGGTTACGCTCTTGATACCTGCCTCCTCACCTTGCGATTGTGTGATAATTTCTGTTGAATAACCGTTTTGTTCTGCCCAACGCAGATACATACGCATGAGCATTTCTCCCCAGTCCTGTGCGTCTGTTCCACCAGCGCCTGCATTGATCGAAAGAAGTGCGTTTCCTTTATCGTATCTTCCACCAAGCAGTGTCTCGAACTCGATCTTGTCGAGTTTTTTCTTGATGGCTTCTATCTCCTGTTCCAATTCATCATAGAAACTTTCATCTCCCAGGTTGATTAGATCTAATAGATCATTCACTTTTTCGGTCGTCGACTGCCATGCGTCGAGTTCTTCCTGCAGTGATGATATCTCACGCATTATTGATTGTGCGGATTTGTTATCATCCCAGAACGTGTTCTTTTTAGATTTTTCTATCAGGTCTTCAAGATGTGCTTGTTTTTCAGGTAAGTCAAAGATGCTCCTTTAGGATCGAGATTTGTGAAAGCAATGAATCAATTATTTCAATTAGTTCCTGCATGTGACCTCATTTTTTATATTGTCCCGAAAGTTGACCGCATCCTGCCTGAATACCTGCGCCTTGACTGTCTCGCAAAGTGGTTGGAATGCCCGCGTCCAAGAGAATTTGGATGAAATCGTGGATTACAGTTATATCAGGCGGATTTTCCGGGTAATGATCGTTTTTATTAAGTGCTATAAGGTTAATATGACACTTCTGTTTTCTTAATAAAGCGGCTAATTCTAAGGCATGCACATTACTATCATTTATACCTTGAATTAAAACATATTCATAAGTAATTCGTCGTTTTGTTTTTTCTATGTAATAGTTCGTGGATTCTAGAATTTCATCAATCGAAATATTTCGCGCGATTGGGATCAATTCTTTACGAATACTGTCGTTAGGCGCATGCAAGGATATTGCAAGATTATATTGCTTACCAATTTCAGCGAATTGCCTGATCTTATCAGGAATACCGATAGTTGAAATAGTGATTCTGCGCGCCCCGATGTCAAACATTTCAGGATGATTGAAAATCGATACTGCTTTGATGGTTTGTTCGTAGTTTAAGAAAGGTTCTCCCATACCCATCAGGACGATATTGGTAATATTCTTTTCTTCCTTTGCTAGTAAATTTGCAATAAAGGATACCTGATCAATAATTTCACTGGCATTGATATTGCGAGAAAATCCTGCTGCGCCTGTAGCGCAGAAAGCGCATCCAACCGCACACCCAACTTGCGTAGATATGCAGATTGTATTTCGATCAACATTTTTTATTAGAACAGTTTCGATGAGAGCATTATCACTTAATTGAAGCAGGTATTTTTGAGTGCGGCCATTTTCTGATGAAATAGTCTTTTTTAGTTTTAGAGAAGAAATTGAATAATTTTTTGAAAGAAATTCGATCAATCGTGCTGGTAAATTGCTAAACTCATTCCAGTCCTGAAAAAAGTGTTTATAAAGGCCTTCAAAAATCTGATCAACACGATAACGCGCGGGCGCTATATCAGCAATTGCGGAAGCAATATCTTGTTTGGTGACGCTATGGATGCTTTGCATAAATTAATCGTCAAAAAAATCCATGATGTTATTTAATAATAGATCAGGCTTTGGATGCCAATCATTATAATCATTGATTGTTGAAACGCCTGATAACACAAGGGCGGTTTTACACCCGGCGTTTTGACCGCCTTTAATATCAGTAGATAGGCGATCCCCTATGACTATTGTTTCCTCCGGTTTAGTACCGAGTCGGTCCATCGCTACCTGAAAAGAAAAAGGAAGTGGTTTGCCAGCAAGAATAGCTTTCACGCCAGATGCGGTTTCAAGCGCTGCTAACACCGTCCCTGCACCGGGGATATTCCCTTCGGGAGAAGGGAATGTTGGATCAGGATTTGTAAAATAGAACGGTAATCCTTTTTGAATCGTTAGGGAAGCATTTTTGAGCATCTCATAATCAAACTTTGTAGTTAGTCCGGCAACGACCGCTTGTGGATTTTCGTTTGAATGAAAGAAGCCATATTCTTCTAGTGTAGAAAACAGCGCTTGTTCCCCCATGATATAAATCGGGCCACCATTCGGGAAAGCTTTTTTTACTAGAACTGCAGTGGCAATTGCAGAAGTAATCACCTGGGAAGCATTTATTGGAACATTGATTTTTGAAAATTTCTGAATATATTGTTCAACTGTTCGAAGTCCGTTGTTTGTTGCCAGAATCACGTCGATTTTGTTCTCGTCGAATTGTTTAAAAAGTAATTGCAGGTCACATAACAGCTGGTCACCTTTCCATAGCACACCATCCAAATCAAGAATAGCACCTTTGATGATCGTTTCAGAAATTCTTTTCATGTGTTTCTCCAAAAAAGCCGGATAACATTGATAGCTATCCGGCTATTGACTTATATTACAGTAGATTTTTCTATTTTTGCGGAGGGTCGAGGAGTTTGTCGACAAGTCCATATTCAACCGCTTGTTTCGCGTCAAGGTAGAAATCCCGCTCGGTATCTTTCTCGATTACTTCAAGTTTCTGATTTGTACTTTCCGCGAGAATTTCATTGAGGCTAGCTTTTAGCCGAAGGATTTCTTTTGCCTGGATTTCGATATCTGATGCTTGGCCTTGCGCTCCACCCAACGGTTGGTGCATGTGGATCGTGGCATGAGGAAGGGCGTAACGGCTGCCTTTTGTGCCAGCAGCGAGAAGAACGGTACCAAAAGAGGCTGTTACACCTACAGCGACGGTACTGATCTTGTTGGGAATCATTTTCATCGTATCGTAAATTGCTAACCCCGCATAAATCTGCCCGCCAGGGGAATTGATATACATTGAAATATCTCGATCGGCGTCTTCGCGGCTAAGATATAAGAGCTGGGCAACAATGAGATTTGCAATCTGATCATCGATTGCAGTACCAACAAAAATAATCCGCTCTTTAAGTAACAAAGAATAAATATCATAGGCACGTTCACCGCGTCCGGATGATTCGATAACCATTGGAACAACAGCACTACTGAATTGATTCATTTTGATTCACCTGTTTTATATTTATTCTAATAATACGCGATTAATAAAGTCGTTTGTATAAATTATTTATTTAAATCTTTTTCTGTGTTTTCATTTTCCTGATTTAATTCATCTGCTGGTTTCGATTTATTATCCTTGATTGGTGAATCTGCAGTTTTTTCATTGTCATCGTGTGATTTTTCAATTTCACCATTTGCAATTTCTTTCAGCCGATTAAGTGTGCTTTTATGAATTAAACGATTAGCAGTCTGCATTACAAGGGCTTCAGATATTCCTTTAGTAGTCAGTTGTTTTTGTAATTTTTTATAACCTGGATCAGACCGCATTTGAATAAATGAACGTGAATACTCCATTTGAAGCTCTGCCTGGTCAAGTTCTATTTTTTCCTCTTTACTGATTTGCTCAAGGATTAAAGCTTGCTCCAGCCGTTTTCTTGCTGCTGGTTCTATCTCATCAGCAATGAATTTTTCCTTATCCAGGTTGTTTATCTTGAGATAGGTATCAAGGTCAAGGTTTTGATTAGCGATATTCTGTTCGAAGTTCTTAAGTACATCATCGATTTCTTTATCAAGCATTTCCGGAGGATACTTAATGGCTGATTTTTTAATGATAGCCTCAAGGAGCTCATCAAAATACGTGTTTTCGTATTCATTACGCTTGCTTGTCTCCAGCTGATCGCGGATTGAGTTCTTAACATTATCCACTGAATCAGTGCCAAGCATTTTCGCAAACTCATCGGTGAGGTCCGGTTTGACAAGTTCTTTGACATCCGTCATTTCGATAGAGAAGTCTGCTTCTTTTCCCTGAAGATTTTGGTATGGTGAGTCTTTCTTAAATTTATGTGAAAAATCTTTTTTATCACCCTTCTTTAGACCTAATAGATTCTGCATAAACCCTTTAAAAGGGAATTGCTCATCTTCGGCATGATCTCCAATAATCACCTGATGAGGTGTTTCCGTGAGTATCTCTGACTTTTGGCCTTCGTCGGGATTTTTCAATTTAGCCGAGATCTTCACTGTAACCAGGTCTCCATCTGCGGCCTCACGGTCAACATCTTGCGCTGTTGCATAATTGGTTCGAAGATCATCTATCACGCGGTCAATTTCTGCGGCGGTGACTTTTGGTAATTTGTATGTCTTTTTAATCTTTTTATAATCGCCAATTTCAATCGTTGGAGCAAGGGGGATAATAAATCGATACTTTGGAGGATTTGTGCTGATTATCTCATCCAGCTTTCCTGGACCATAAGGGTCGATACCAGATTTTTCAATTACCTCGGGATAAAGGGTATTAATCAGGTCCTCGACTGCTTTTTCTTCGATCACATCCACGCCATACAAACGCTCCACAACATCATATGGCGCTTTGCCAGGCCGGAACCCAGGAATCTTTGCAGTTTTTGATATTCTGCGCGCTGCAATTTTTTTCTGGTCCTCGAATTCCTCTTTTTCCACCTCGGCGGTTATTTCAACCTGGTTATTTTTTAATTCTTTTTTCTCGTATTTCAATGGATTACCTCTTTTATTATTTATGGGGAAGGAGGGACTTGAACCCTCACGTCTTGCGACACGTGATCCTAAGTCACGCCTGTCTGCCAATTCCAGCACTTCCCCAGACCGAGCAAATTATAAGTGAATGAAAATCATCCGTCAACAATAATCGCATTAAGCGCGTGAATAAAAAAGGGCTGTGCAGAAACACAGCCCTGTCAAAACCTCTTTTTTCTATTTTTTTGTTAGGATAATTCTGGCATCTGCAACTTTCAGTCCGTCACCCTTATCATAGACGAGAACCGGGTTTGCATCTGATTCACTGATTTCATCTTTCAAGTCGTTCACCATAAATGCATAGCGGCAGATGGTTTCATTCAGTTTCTCTTTATCCTTGGCTGCTTCACCTCTGATGCCATTTAAAATCGGCGCGCCTTGAATCTCATTCATCATTTGGTTTGCCTGTGTTTTCCCAAAAGGTGCAACACGGAAAGTAACATCTTTAAGTACCTCAACAAAAATACCTCCAAGCCCAAACATTACGGTTGGGCCGAATGTTGGGTCATTGACGGAACCAAGAATGACTTCAGTTCCCCAAGGCGCCATCTCCTGGATAACGATACCCAATATTTCCGCGTCAGGTTTATAGGCTTTGGCATTGGAAAGAATTTCACCATAGTATCGTTTTACTTCATCTGAACTATTAACGTCAATCTTGACCCCGCCTGCATCAGATTTATGCAGAATATCCGGAGAAACGATTTTCATGACGATCGGATAACCGATTTCTTCGGCGATTGCTACTGCCTCCGCTTCAGAAGTCGCAATTTTTGCATGGGTGATATCCAAGCCATAGGCGGAAAAAACTTGTTTTGATTCAAGTTCAGTTAATACATCACGCCCATCAGCGCGAGCTTCAGCAACGATCTTAAGCGCTTTATCTCTGTCAACATCTTTGAAATCAGCAGGGCTTTCCTTTGATGATTCTCGGATTTGAGCGTATTCCTTCAATGCACCGATTGCGTTTAGGGCTACATCCGGGCCGCCATAAGCAGGAATACCGTTTTCCACAAGCCACCGCATTGCTTTATCAGATCTTTCGCCACCCACGAAGGATACAATGATTGGTTTGTCTTTAATTCCAGTTTCATCGATAGCCTGTTTGATCGATTTCGCGATCGCAAGCGGATCTGTCATCGCAGTTTCACAATAGAGAATCACCAATCCATCGACCCAATCATGTTCAAATCCGATCTTGACCGTATCATGGTACCAGTCAGAACCAGCCATACCGGTGAGGTCAACAGGATTTTTTGCGGACCCAAAGGAGGGCATGTATTTTTTTAATTCTTCTTGCAAGTTTTCCGGCGCAAATTTGAGAGGTATCCCAAATTTTTCAGCCGAATCGGTAGCTAAAACCCCAACACCACCGCCATTGGTGATGATCAACACATTGTCACCCTTCATTGGAGGTTGTAAAGATAAAACGAGAGTGCGATCAAACAGATTGTCGAGGTCGGATGCCTGGATAATGCCTGCCTGAGCGAAAGCAGATTCATAGATTTTTGAAGTGCCGGCAAGCGAGCCTGTGTGTGAGGCAGCGGCTGCTGCGCCATGTGCTGAAACTCCAGACTTCAATGCAATGATGGGTTTGGTCGCTTTCCTGCCATTCTCAATGACTCGTTTACCATCTTTCAATCCTTCCACATAAAGGGAAATACAGGATGTATTCTTATCCTGGTCAAGCCACTCGATCATGTCAGCAAAATTAACATCTGACATATTGCCGATTGATATCAATTTATCAAAACCGATTCCGCGAGTGTAAGTTTGGGCATCAATACCAATCAGTAATGCACCACTTTGTGACACAAGAGATGCGGTGCCTTCAAATGGTAGAAAGGGTGCAAAAGACCCGTTAAATTTATCGGAGTTAGAACATACACCGACAATGTTCGGGCCAAGGATGCGCATACCGTAGCTGTGTGCTTTCTTTACGATTTCTAGTTCAAGTTCTTCATCACCAACTTCTGAAAACCCGGAAGTAATAACGAGCAGGCCTTTAACGCCTTTTTTTCCGCATTCATCAACAATATCCGAGACAAATTTTGCAGGAACGGTAATAATTGCTGAATCGATAGGGCCATCAACATCCAGGACACTTGCAAAACACTCGATTCCAAGAATCTGATCTTCTTTAGGGTTGATCGGGTACACTTTTCCTTCGTATTTGCTCTCTTGTAAATTAACCATAACAGTATGGCCAATTTTGCCTTTCGTAGCCGATGCGCCAATAACGGCAACAGATTTTGGCTGGAGCATCCCATTCATTACATTGATATCCACTTTTACTAACCTCCAAGTTTGATAGTTTTTGATAGTCTTTTTCCAGAAATTGTTTTGATGATTTTCAAAAATTTTAATAGTACAAAGAATTATTTTACTCTGTTTTAGAAGAATCCGGAATCAAGCGGTAAAATTTATGATGAATATTATCAATTTGGATGACAAAAATGCATATTAAATTTCATCACCTGACTGCAGATCAGGAAAATATTGTTAATTTGATGATTAACGCGGCTTTAAAAAAAGTGGATCCATTCGAGACGGTCATTAACCAGATAGATATTGATGAAGACCAATTAAAAATCTGCGGAAACGAATATATTCTTGCAGATATTGACCGAATTATTTTAGTTGGGTTGGGTAAGGCTGTCGGACCTATGGCTGCAGCAATAATCAAAAAAATTGGCAAAAAAATTGATAGTGGTGTATTGGTTGGTAAACACAATATAGATGTATGGAAAATACCAGAAAATATCGATGTTTATTATGGATCACATCCAATCCCTTCAGAAAAATCTTTCGCAGGCGCTGAAGCATTGCTTAAACGTGTAGCTAATACTACAGAAAATGATCTTATTATTTGTCTTGTTTCCGGGGGGGGATCGGCTCTTGCTTCAAGACCGGTTGATTCAATTAACCTAACAGAAATGCAGGATTTGACGAGGTTGATGTTGGAGAGTGGAGCTGATATTGGTGAATTTAACACAGTTAGGAAACATCTAGATGAAATAAAAGGTGGTGGAATGGCGAGATGTGCGCGAAATACGCCCATGGAAACATTAATCCTATCTGATGTGCTAGGTGACGATGTATCAATGATCGCATCAGGGCCTACAGTTGCTGATGAGACTTCGTATCTAGATGCCTATGAGATCCTTCGAAAATACCAATTAATCAAAAGGGTGCCGGAAAGAATTTTGTCTGTGATAAAAACTGGAATTGAAGGTGAAGGTCAACAATCGATCAGTCGAATTTCAGATTACCAATCAAACAAACATAACCATATTATTGGCAGCCTTTCAAAAGCGATCGCAGCTGCTGAGCAAATTGCAAAAGATAACGGGTTGAAAACGCAGGTTGTCTCAACTTGTTTAGTCGGGGAAGCCAGAGAGGTGGGTAAAATTTTCGGAACTATACTGCGATCAATTGCAACAACCGATATGGTCTTGCCCAGACCAGCAGTTATTATTAGTGGTGGAGAAACGACAGTAACTATTCGAGGCGATGGAAAGGGCGGAAGGAATCAAGAGATTGCATTTGGAGCATTGAAAGAAATTCATGGACTGGATGATTGTGCAGTGATTGCAATTGCGACCGATGGAGAAGATGGCCCAACTGATGCAGCAGGCGCATATGTCACTGGCAATACCTTAAGCAGAGCTGAAAGTCTTGGGGAGCAACTGGAAAAATATGGTGCAAATAACAATACGTATGAATTCTTTGACCGTATAGGAAATTTGATCAAGACAGGGCCAACTGGAACAAATGTAAACGACCTCTTGTTTTTGTTTGCTTTTTAACACGCTTTTTACTTATATAAGTTTTGAATGGCTGGGATTAGATAGTCTGTAAATGATCGGTCCATATCATAATCAGGTTCCCACGCCCAGTCTCTTCGGGCAGGCGTGTCGTCAACATCAACTGGCCAACTATCGACTATTGCCTGGCGGCTATTGTGAATTTTGTAATTAATTTTTGCTTGTGGAAATGCTCGAATCGTATATTGCCTTATTTCTTCTGCGGTTGGGGAAAAGCTAGTCACATTATAGCTTAGTTGCGTTAGGGAGGCGGCGGGTACTGCCTCGAGTAGTAAGAGCGCTTTGATGGCGTCTGGCATTGCCATGAAAGAAATGCGTGTATCAGGCCTTACAAAGCAATCATAGGGTTTATTTAACGCTGCATGGTGAAGCATCTCAGGACCGTAATCACTAGTACCTCCCGTTGGCACAGTATCTGCGCTGATCAATCCGGGAAATCGAATACAACGAAAATCTAATGCATTGGGAGAACGGTCAATCGCTAATTGGCGGTAGTGTTTTGCATAATAACGGCCCAGATGCTCACAATAAATCTTGTTGCATCCATACATTGTGGTTGGCGTACACCACTGGTACTCTTTTATTTTGCCTTCTTTTTCTTTGATTTTCAGGTTAGGTAAGCCATAAACAGCAATAGAGCTTGGGTAAAGGAATTTGACGGGCTTTCCTTGCCACTGGGATAACTCTACCCCCAAGCGCAGGAGATTGATCGTCCCCTCAACGTTTACCTTATGGGCTGTTTCTGGTGTATATTCCGATTTTGTTGAAAGCAGGGAAGCGAGATGAAAGATGGATGTGATCTCGTATTCTGCCATTAATCTTCCCAGAAGCATGTTATCTAAAATATCACCCAGGAAAAAACGTTCACACATTTCTGTTAAGGGTTCATCCAGCGGTTTCAAATCGAGGGCGACGATCTTTGATTTGTTTTCTTTAAATATTTCTTTGATCAGACCGTGACCGATTTCACCGTTTGCGCCAGTTATTAAAACGACCTCTTCTCGCATGATCGAACCTCGTATGATAATTTTTTATCATTATAAATGTTATATATAAGAAAACTACTTTGTTAATCCATATTTCTATTTGTTAGGTATGCTTGACAAGAATTGGGTTGGGTCATTATAATAGCGTGTCTTAATTAAGTTTGATTGAAGGAATGAGGAAATGACACCATTACCAAAAAGGAAGATTTCAAAAGGCCGACGAGATAGACGACGGGCACATGATGCTTTAAAAGCTAGAAACCTGGTGGTATGTGGAAATTGCGGTGAATCCCGATTACCCCACACTGTATGCCCAAATTGCGGCTTTTATAAAGGCCGTGAAGTCGTCAGTGTTGATTCTGGCGAGAAATAGACCAGAAAAAACCGCGAAAGCGGTTTTTTTCATTAATGCTTATTCAGCAGAAACCGATTGAAATCTGCGACTAAGCGACCTGGTATTTTCCCTTCAATGGTAACGGAACCAATTCCATGCTCAACTTTAAGAATCTGCCCATATCTGTGGAATAGGGAGATAAGCTGGCCATTCTTATAAGGAATCTCGACTGCAATTGAAGAGTATTCGCTAAATAGCGCAGTATCAATTTTATTCAAAAGATCATTCATTCCAATCTTTTTCAGCGCGGAGATAGGTGCAGCTTTCTTGAATGGGGGATAATCTCCAAATTTTTGATCAAGGTCTGGAAACTTATCAATCTTATTTAAAACGGTAATTACAGGTATATTTCCTGCTCCAATTTCTTTAAGTGTATCAATGACCGATTGATAATGGGAAATCGCATTTTGGTGGCTAATGTCAACAATATGCAACAGCAGATCTGCTTCCGAAACCTCTTCAAGTGTGGCACGAAATGCGGCGACGAGATGTGTCGGTAGTTTCTGAATGAATCCCACCGTGTCAGTTAGAAGGATGGCGTTTCCTGATCGAAATTCTAAGCGCCTGGTGGTAGGATCAAGTGTTGCAAATAACTTATCCGCAATAAGAACATCGGAGTCTGTAAGCAGATTGTGTAACGTGGATTTCCCCGCATTTGTGTATCCAACCATTGCCACGATGGGAATATTTGATGATTGACGATTTTTACGGTATCGATTTCGGTGCTGCCGGACTTTTTCCAGATCGTCCTTCAATTTACTGATTTTTGAACGTATTCGTCTTTTATCGACCTCTAATTGAGTTTCGCCCGGTCCCCTTAGGCCAACTCCTCCAACATTTCCGGTCCTGCCGCCACCTCCACCAGCTTGCCTTGCGAGGTGGGACCATGCTCGAGTAAGTCGTGGCAATAAATATTCATATTGCGCGAGTTCAACCTGTAATTTCCCTTCACTTGTTTGCGCGTGTTGACCGAATATGTCAAGAATGAGGGTTGTACGATCAATCACACGGATTTGATTGCCAAATTCCTTTTCCAGATCCCGGAAATTTCTTGGTGATAATTCCACATCAAAAATAACAATGTCTGCATGCAAACTCTCTGCGAGTAATTTTATTTCTTTGGTTTTGCCTTTGCCGATATACGTGGATGGATTTATGTGATCGATTGATTGGGATTCTCTTCCAATCACCTCGAGCCCAGCGGTCAATGAAAGAAGTTTGAGTTCATCCAAGGAATCATCAACGGACATTAACATGTTTTCGCCTTTAATTTCTACCCCAACTAAAAATGCCCGTTCAGTTTTTTGTTTTGTTTCAAACAAATTACGTTGATTCATAAACTCTTTTGCCTTTGTGTGATTATTAAATTATCTCTCGTTTCTCTTGTAATTCTAATGGATATATGCTATATTGTTTTTGGTACATTAATAAAGAGAAACCGATAAAGGCAAAATCAACGAAAGTTGATGACGCAAAGCTATGGGTCTAAAGCTATTTTTAGCCATGATCGCCAAGCCGCCGAAATCTTTTTTTTTGATATTAAATTTTAGCGGACTTGGTAACAAGTCCGTTTTTTATTTTCCACCATCGGTTTCAATGAAAGTTACATACGACAAAGGCAAAATCTACGAAAGTGGAATTCGCAAAACCTTAAACTAAAACCAATTAATGCCATGATGATTTGGCTTCCGAAAAGGTTTATTTTTTGCTCAATTCTCTTTTTGCTTTTGTCATAGATGGAAACGATGAAAAAAGCAAAAATTGTAAAAAGAATATTATTTGTATCTATCCTTTGGATCCTGTCAATAGGGATTCCATTTGACTCTGGATTGATCCCGACGACCAGTATTAAAGGCGAGACAAATTTTAACTTAGGAATATTCGATACCTATTCAGAAATTTCAAATTTTGATCTACAGGAAAGCCAATCATTACCGTCAAACAATCATATATACAGTATAGCGTTACAGAATTTTGCTAAGACTGTAATCGATGGTAACTCAGAAGTTATTCGTGGTGTGTTCTCGGATAAAGTGCTTGCTTTCCCGGTTATTCAGCAACCATATGATGAGCCAGGGTTTGTTTCTTCAATTGATGGCGTTGTGACGCAGTTTTCGATGGCCGCTTCTCATGGCGTAGTTGGTTTGCTTGCACATAATTATCTAACAGGCAGGTATTTTTATGATATTGAGCTTGGAAGTGAAATTCAGATAATCTATGGTGATGGAACAATTCTAAGTTATCTTGTAAAAGAGATTCAGCGATATCAAGCACTTCAACCAAATTCACAATATAGCAGATTTATTAATATTGAATCTGGCGAGGAGCTGTCAGCATCCGATCTCTTTCGAAGAGTGTATTTCGGAGAAAGTCATTTGACATTACAGACCTGTATTGAACAAGGTGATCTTGATTCTTGGGGACGCATGTTTATCATCGCAGATCCGATCTAAAACGCATTTATCTCATCATCTTCCCACGCAAAGGCCCCGAAAGGGGTCTTTGCACATTTCGTGCTTATTTCTGGCGAAGGTACTTGAGTATCACATTTCCCACTTTTCCCAGGCTTTCTGCGGAGACGTAATTTACATCGTCCTGTGTCGTGTGCCACATTTCATAATCAATGTCAATAATAAGAACTGCAGGAATCTCCTTATCGATGAAGGGTAAGTGATCGTCAATGATCGAATATTTCTCTTTTTTAATAAATACTTCACTATATCCCGTCTCATCCGCAATCTTCCATATTCGCTGAGATAGTGCAGTCGATGAATTGATTTCATAATAGATGTTAAGATCCTTATCACCAACCATGTCTATAATAATCACCTCTTCAGGGTAATTCGTGAGATTCTCAGCAAAATACTGGGACCCAACACTCCAATCCCATCCATCAATATTTCCTTGATCTTCAGCGTCAAAAAAAACGATCCAGATATTTTGATCGTTTTTTAAAAGATGCCTTGATAATTCTAGCAAGATTGCAGTTCCCGAAGCACCATCATTAGCACCTGGAACGGGAGTCGTGCGTTTGTCTGGATCAGGATCACGATCGCTTAATATACGTGTGTCATAATGTGTCCCTAATATAATATTGGGATGCGATGGGGAATTCTTAGCGATGATATTGTTGATGGAGGTGTTTTTGTAAATAAACTCTTGTTTTTCCACTATCCAACCACCATCTGAAAGTTCAGAAATTAGATAATTTTGAAGATATGATGATCCAATAGTTCCCGGGATTCTAGGACCAAATGCGACCTGAGTTAATACGTGTTCAAAAGCCTTTTCTTCTTCAAAGGAATTTATAGTGCAACCCAATAGTAGGCAGCTTAGAATGATCGTGACGAATTTCTGAAGAATGTTTTTAGATTTCATGTGTTTGTAAAAATTCATTCAAATCCTGTTGTGCCCGATTGGCATACATTTCGAACCTGGATTTCTTGGGTCTTATTGTTTCACTCAACGGAGTAAACAATCCGAAGTTGGGTTTCATTGGGTGGAACTTTTCAATTGATGTGTTAATCACATAATCGAATAATGCTCCAATCATTGTATTTTTTGGGAATATAACTGATTCCAGATTATCTAAATATCGAGAACTATTAATTCCAACAATCATCCCCGAAGCGATATTGCTTAAATATCCTTCAACACCAGTGATTTGCCCGCAAAAAAAAATATCAGGATTGGTCACTAGTTGAAAACCTGGATTAAGAATTTCTGGTGCGGCAATGAAAGTATTTCGATGCATTTGCCCATATCGAACGAATTCCGCATTTTCCAAACCTGGGATCATACGAAATACTCTTTGCTGTTCTGAATATTTCAGGTTTGTTTGGAAGCCAACAAGATTAAAAATGTCTCCGCCAAGATCATCCTGTCGTAGTTGGGCGACTGCATAAGGTTTGTCTGTATTATGCGGATTGGTCAACCCAACTGGGCGAAGTGGCCCAAACGCTAATGTGTGCTCACCACGCTGTGCCATTATTTCTATCGGTAAACACCCCTCGAAGAATGAGGACTTGCCTGTACGAACACCTTGATCGATGTCTTTCTCAAACCCCTTTAATTCAATTCTTTTCGCATGTACGAGTTGGTCAATAAAAGCCGAATAACTCTCCTTATCAAATGGGCAATTAATATAATCACCACCATCTTGCTTTCCCCTTCCGTATCTTGACCCCCAAAAAGCAATATCCATATTGATGGAATCAAATTCTATAATTGGCGCCACCGCATCATAAAAAAAGAGGTTTTCCTTTCCGGTGAGAGATACTAACGATGCCGAAAGTCTTTCTGATGTTAGCGGTCCACTTGCGATGATAACAACACCGGTGGGTATGGATGTGATTTCTTCTCTGATGATTTCAATGTTTGGATTATTTAGAATCTTTTTCGTAACCTTCTGGGAAAAGGATTTTCTGTCAATAGCGAGAGCATGCCCAGCTGGAACCCTGCACGATTTGGCTATCTGTATGAGATGGGATCCTAATTTTTCCAGTTCAGACATAAGCAAACCCGACGGGCGAGTTGCTATTTCGGAACCCAATGAATTTGAACATACCAATTCCGCAAAATCACCAGTCTGGTGAGCGCCAGTCATACACGTTGGGCGCATCTCAAATAATTTGACCTTTATGCCGCGATCAGAAGCTTGAAGCGCTGCCTCACAGCCTGATAGACCGGCACCGATAATCGTGATCTCTTTCATTGCGAATTATTCTATCATTGCAAAGGTTGGTGGCATGGTTCTTGCCTTATTCTTTATGAAACGCTATACTAATGGAGGAGATAAAAATGTATCAACGCCAATATCTGAGGACAGAACCACAAACAACAGCGCATTTAGCACAGACTATGAGCTTGTTAAAAATGAATAATGGCGAGCTGATAGAAGAGATTGAGAGAATCCTTAATGAAAATCCTGCATTAGAAAAGATAGAGGAAATACGTTGTCCACAGTGTAATAGGAAATTATTTCCCGGGCAAATTTGTCCTAAATGCAGCCAACCAAATCGAGGTGATAATGATGATGCCATCGTTTTTCTATCACCTCGCAATGATTTTCAATACCAGAAGGATGTGCTGACGGACGATGAATATCAGATGGAGGATTTCACACCAGATACCGTAGAGTTGCCAGAGTATATTTTGCGCCAAATCATGTTTGATCTGACGGATTCAGAAAGGGAGATTGCAGCTCATATCGTTTTACAGGTAGATGAAGATGGTTTTGTCCCGGAGAAAAATGCTAGTATCGCCCAATATTTTCACGTGCCTATATCAAAGGTGGAATTAATTCGAAACATGATTATGCATGCCGACCCTATTGGAGTCTGCGCTACCTCGCCTGAAGAAGCAATGATTGTTCAATTGGATATTCTTAGAGAGACTGTGGAATTACCTCCATACTACAATCAAATGGTAAGAGACCATATTGCGTCAATTTCAAAGAAAGATTACAAGAAAATCGCAAAAGAGCTTGAATTGCCTGAGTCAGATATAAAAAACGCTGTTCGGTTCATATCAGAAAATTTATATCCATATCCTGGCAGGGCTTCATGGGGGCATAGCAATAATGATCAAGCGACGCAGAAAAATGTTTATTCAAATCCTGACATAATTGTTACTTATTCAAACAATGATCCAGGTCAAGCGTTGATGGTTGAAATTATTATTCCATATGGTGGAAATTTACGTATTAGTTCGATTTATAAAAACGCACTAAATGAATCTGTAGAGGAAAAAAGGGAAGACCTAAAACCAGATTTAGATCGGGCAAATCTATTCATCAAATGTTTGCAGCAGAGAAATAACACAATGCGCAGAATGTTGGAAAAGATAACGAAATATCAAGTGGAGTTCATTCGCAAAGGGGATAAGTTTATCCACCCACTAACCAGGGCGGATCTTGCAGAAGAGCTTGAGGTGCACGAATCGACAATTTCTCGAGCAGTTGCAAACAAATCATTGCAATTACCTGATGGAAAAATCGTACCACTTTCAAAGTTTTTTGATAGAAGTCTGGGAATAAGAACAGAACTGAAAGAGATTGTTGCCAAGGAAAACCAGAATAAACCGCTGAGTGATTCAAAAATTGCTGAGATATTAAATCAAAAAGGCTATGATCTTGCCCGCAGAACGATCGCGAAGTATCGTGCAATGGAAGGAATTGATCCAGCATATATGCGAAAAACTCAATACAATGAGCCCAAATAGCATCAAAGATCTATTCTTAGATAATCGATTTGCTTTTCGGCAAATTGATCTCGTATTAATGTTAGACGAATACGACTTTCCCGCATTTTTGTTCAATACGAATTCTAAAGAAGTTATTTGTGGAAATAAGCTGTTTGTTGAGTTGTCTGGGATAGGGAATTCTGAACTGGTTCACTTGAAAACCAATCAATTACTAATCGGCGAAGAGACTAATATACAGAACGAAGAGGTCCTTTATCCTATGCAATTACTGAAGAAGAACGGGATGCGAATTGTCGTTTCTTGTAAAGTAAAGCACATCAGTGATAATGGAAAAATAACATTAATGATGCTTTTTCCAACAACTAAACCGTCAAAGGTTTTACCAGATAATCAGATTTTTGAAGTAATCCGGATATTATTTACCAAAGCGATAGAAGGCGAAACCTCTGAATTTTTAACTTATGTTCTTGAAGAAGGAAGCAAATTGTTTGGGCATCAACCAATTGCGCTTTATTTACAAGACATGAATTTATTAAGGAATGCAAAATCCGACAAAATTTTTCCAGAAACACTCCCGAGCAGTGAACTTGAGCGCATAAAGGAAATGGATTATTGGTCACCAGGAAAACGGATTTTATGTGAGGTTCACAGGATTGGGAGACGCGCAGGTTTAGATGGGTTGCTGACAGTTCCGCTGTGGGGTAATGATCAAAGAGGATTGTTCATTGCGGCAGTTGATAGTGAAGAATTTTTTATTACAAATCAGGAAAAATTTGAGATATTTTTTTATTGGGTCAATCAATTCATTGATCTTACAAGCAAAATATCGCAATTTCATGCGGAAATCGCTTTTCAAATCAACCATCTAAATGCTTTGCAGGAATTTGTCGACCATGCTAATGATCTGATGCTGATCATTAATGATCAGGATGTCGTAGAACATGTAAACAAACCATTTTTACGAGTGATGGGTTACTCATCATATGAAATCATAAATCATCAAATTTCTGATTTTATTGATGATGATACGGTTATTGATTATTTAATTAATCCAACTATTCCTCAATTGGGTAAAGACCAAACCATCACATTGTATAACAGAATGGGGGAGAGAAAAACTTTATCAATTCATGTTGAAAATTTGGAATATGATAACGGTAATAAAAAGTTGATCATATTTACAGATACAACATATACAACGAATCTGGAAAATTCGCTTACCCGTTTGCAAAAACAATCGTCACTGGGTGAAAGCATAGCTGATTTTGCGCATGATGCTAGAAATCCTCTGAACAATATTTCCACAGGATTGCAATTACTGCGTAAGGTTTATGGAAAAGAGGAATCGATAATTGAATCTGTAGACCGGATGCAGTCGGATTGCATCCGAATGAGTGATCTGCTTGAATCGGTACTTTCTTTTTCTCGACAAAACAATGAGGATTTCACGCGCATTGAACTAAACTCATTAATTGGGACTATTTATAGGAAGTTTGAAAACAGGTTTGAAAAATTGAATATCCAAACGTCATTCAAGTGCTCAATGTCAGAGTTATATACTGTAGGCGATATGCGATCGCTAGAACGCGTGTTCATCAATTTAATCAATAATTCGATCGAATCAATGGATAAAAATGGGGGTGAGTTAGCGATTTTGGTAAAAGAAAATCCTAACAACGCTCAGGAGGTTGAAATTAGTATCGCTGACAGCGGCCCTGGTATACCAAAAGAAATCCTGGATAGAATTTTCGAGCCTTATGTAACGGGAAAGAAAACAGGAACTGGTTTAGGGTTAGCAATCATTAAAAAAATCATTGATTCGCATCAAGGCAAAATCGCTATTGAATCTTTCACAAGCGGAACTATTTTCAGAATATTTTTAATTAAAGCAATGGAGGAATTGTCGTGAGTTTTTCGGTATTGGTTGTCGATGATGAAGAAAATGCAAGGAAAAACATTAGCACCTATCTAAATGCCAGCGGTTATGAGGCAATGGAAGCGGATTCTATTAAATCAGCAAAAATTCAATTAAACGAACATGATATTGATATGGTTATTCTAGATGTCGATCTAAAAGATGGAAAGGGGACTGATTTACTTGTTGAATTGAATTCATTGCCGGTGCGTATACCGGTGATCATGATTACTGGTTATGGTGACATTGAAATGGCTGTGGATGCAATGAAGAATGGAGCGCATGACTTCATTACAAAGCCAATAGATTTTGATAACCTTACCGCCTCTTTAGAACGGGGTGGCGAGATTATTCAGATGCGCAGAGAATTAAACCATCTACGACAATCCCAGCTTTCCACTGATAATTTTATTGTTGGTCAAACTGAAGAGATGAAGCGTCTGGTGGAATATGCGCAAAAGGCGGCTGAAAAATCTGTATCGGTACTAATCACTGGGGAAACCGGGACCGGAAAAGAAGTTTTGGCATTGTTTATCCATGAAAATAGCCCACGGAAAGATAAACCGTTTATGGCTATAAGCTGCGCATCGATCCAGCCGACTGTATTAGAGTCTGAATTGTTTGGTCATGAAAAGGGTTCTTTTACTGGAGCGGATGCAAGAAAAATTGGACTAATGGAGATTGCAGATGGTGGGTTTTTATTTCTCGATGAAATATCATCGATGCCAACCGATATTCAAGCAAAACTTCTGCGAGCGCTTGAGGAGCGTGCATTTCGACGAGTCGGTGGAGAAAAATTGATTCATGTTGACATTCATTTGATTGCGGCTTCTAATAGAGATTTAAAACAGATGATT
The DNA here is from genome assembly GCA_964612815.1 of uncultured Pelolinea sp. Taxonomy (GTDB): domain Bacteria; phylum Chloroflexota; class Anaerolineae; order Anaerolineales; family Anaerolineaceae; genus Pelolinea. The sequence goes on from CAZTCV010000003.1 coordinate 58,491, forward strand.
GCTGAAGGTCAATTCAGGGAAGACCTATATTATCGATTAAAAGTAGTTGATCTCAATTTGCCGCCGCTTGTACAAAGAAAGAATGATATTCCTGATCTGGTTGGATATTTTATTAGTGTTTTTAATCTCAAAATGGGCTTGAATGTAACAGGAATTTCATCAGATGCTTTGACTGCCCTAAAAAACCATACCTGGGAGGGTAACATTCGTGAATTAAAGAATGCTATTGAGAGAGCAATGCTTTTTTGTGATGGGGAAACAATTCACAAGGTTGATCTTCCTTATGAAATCCATAAGTAAACCGTGGGTGGCATAGTAATTGCAATCATTAACAGCAAAATACCTTTCCGGAGGAAGAAATGTTTGAAATGACTGTTAATAATTTTGTTTTTACACTGGCTGGGATTGTCCTATTTTTGGGTGTTGTTTCTTTTATTATTGGCTTATTTACCCTTGGATTTAAGATTACTTCAAGCGAATATGCGAAAATCACCAGTCAATCAGCAAAACTGATCAATAAAGGGCTCACAGATGATGTGTCTGATTTAATGGGCAATGCCTCTTCGCTGCTCGAATCATTGACGCAGATGTCTAAGACAAGAGCGGGTGTTGGTATGTTCCTCATCATTACCGCCTTTATTCTGTTTATCGTTACATATTACTTAATAACTCAGGTGATGTAAGGACAATCTAATATGGCATCATCTTTTGATGTGGTATTTGCTTTTAAGCAAGTTTTCAACGATGTTATAACAGCCGACATCATATCTGGTTTGCGATGCCACCCAGCGATCTGGAGATTCATATCTGAAGAAAATAATTATTTGCGCATAGCCAGAATATTAGGCAATAATCATGTTAATTGGAATGCACATGAAATAATAGATGCTGTCAGATCCAATGGGCGGGAAAGTGAAGATTTTTCATTATCCGCCGAAATGCAAGATGTCATTGATTCGATTGTATTAATCAACTCTCAGATCGCATCTGATAATTGGAAGACAGTAATTTTGCGTATTTTCGAAAATGAAATATTGGATTCAATAAATTCTACAGCACGATGGGGGACCGTGTTTTCATATTTTTTTAGTAGAGAGCAAAATCCCAAAGAAATAATTCATACCTTAATGCAAATTAGCCCAAAGGGAGCCCAGATCATTGCTTTTCTAATAAAAACTCGCATTATTGCGAATGATCATGCGTTCTTGGCCGAATTTATAAAAACCCATTCACTTTGGCCTGCCCAGATTTTAGAAATTTATGAACAATTAGTAATAATTGATTCTTCAGATCATGCTGAAGACCTCATTAAGACCTATTTTAGATACATCGATAACTTAGAGAACAGGGATAATAGTGTCGTTGAAACTCAATCACTGGATTTTTCTTTAGAAATTCAACGTTTACTTGAATTGAGCGGACTGGCGGGATTAATCCAGGACGATCAAAGAGAAGAGTTTTATTCATCCGAAGCCTCCAAATTGATGCGAACATTCTCTAATAATATAGTTAAATTGAACACTTCCGATTTTTTATTGCTTGAAAAGGCGAAAAATCTGGGTGACATTGACAAAGAACATTCTCGCGCAATGTATCTAGAATGGATTGAACTAAATGAAAACCCAAGCGGGTTACAATCCATTGCTCGTCTTCCTATTCACAAAATCCAGGAGATTATCTCTGATTTTCTGTCGGTAGGTCTCCACATTCCAATTATTTTGTTCACCGAACGAATTTTAACTTTCACCGGAAGGAAACCTGAACTCGAGAAATTGATCGGAGATGTTTGTGATGACTATGGCGATCAAGCACGTGTGATTAAGTATTTTCTCCCACTGAATGGTGAAGGCTCTTTGTCCCGTCAACAAAAAATAAAACTTACAAATGCGTTTGTTTACTATGAGGATTGGAAATCAGCCGATTTGATTTTCAATTCTGTTAACCTGCTTACAACAGCCGACAATCTGTTTAGTTTGTTGTGTAAATTGAAAGCAAACCCAAAATTCGACTTGGATCAGTTCATTGCAAATCTCACAGCTGAAAAACCAAATATAGATGCCTACATCATATTAAAACGAATTATGGGTGACGAGAAAATTGAGATTTCAGAATTATCAAAGTTCTCCAATGATGAGTCGAAACTCATTCTGTGGATAATTTATCATCATTTAATAAATGGCGAAAAAACCAAATTATTATCCTTTTTAGCAGAAATAAAAGAAATATCTCCTTATTCCAAATACCTGTATACAAAGCATTTTTCAGAATTACTGCCATTCTCTGAAGTAAACACATTGTATTCAAGCTTGCTTAATGCGGAAGATATTGATGATCAAAAACTTTATGAAAACATTATTGAAGATCTAATGGAAAAAGAATTAGATCTACAACTTGAGATGAATTTGAATAAGAATAGCTGGAAATGGCCGCTTTCGAGGGTGAATTATTATTCAATCATAAAAAAGCAACTGAATGATCAAAATTACACACAAGCGAAATCTGATTTGGAATGGGCTATTCCCTATTTTTCACCGGATAATACAATGGTTACCTTGTACGGGACTTATCTTTTACGCACGACCTTAACCGAACTGCCTTTTTCAAGACAGGCGTGTCAAATTTCGGATGAAGAAACGCAAAAGTTTCAAAGTTTAATTGATCACATCAGCGATCAGGAATTATCTGTCATAAATCAGATTCTTAAAATTGAGATATTGAGTAACAAAAAAACCAATGATTATTTGGAAATTGGAACGACGGAATTCAAAAATGAGCCATTAAACAGCTGGAGAGTTCTTCACGCATTGGGAAATCATTTCTTTCATCTAAAAAAATATGATCAAGCGATCATTTATTTGACTGAATCAAGAAAATTCTACAGAAAAAGCGACTCAAGCTTTCATATGCTCCTTACTTCCCACATTCAACTGAAAATGTATGATGAAGCAGCACATTTAATCCAGCTTGAATCTAATGCAGGCACCGCGATTTCATATGAGTTATTGCGAAAGCTTAGTCAAGAACTTTATGAAAATGATCGGTTTTTTCAATTTCTCACAGATGGAGAAGTAAATGAGCCGGTTAATATAAATAAAACCCTTGCTTTTGCACGGGTTTTGATGTTGAGAGGTTCGGAATTTCAAGCTTTAGAAATTTTGAACCAACTTGAAGAGAGGATTAGTCAACGGGATGCAACAATGATTGATTTAGCAGGAATCTATCATGAAGCCGGCGATGGAGTATCCTCCAAAAGGGTGTTAGATACATATCTATCTAATAAACAAGATCTGAATGACAGGGACTTGGTCCTTTCTGCTGGGTTGTTCTTCAATCTCGGTTTGTATGAAAAATCTTTAAATGTTCTTACTTTAATAGATGATCAAAAGATAAATGCTGACTTTGCGCGATCAAGTATTCACCTGGAACTTGGTGAAGTTAACCTTGCCTCTCAGGCATTTTTACAAGGTACTTTGAGACCTGATAGGAAAAAGTTTACAAAAATTGTAGATCAATCATCCCTACCCAAATCGTGGATCAGCGTCGACGGAACTTTACTAGAGGGAATTGTCATTGATTTAATAAATGGTGGGGATGTAGACCAATTGAGCAATTTTATTACTTATCTAAAAAACCAAGCAGAAGAAGGCGACGTTAACTCAATCCGATTGATATGCAATACAGCCCAGCTAACTGGAGATTTCAATTATTTAGACGGATTCTATCCGGATCGGCAAAACAATCAAAGTTTCATAATATTGCCTGTCCGTTTAGCAAGAATTACTAGGGGATTGATCGAGGAGCATGAAATCGAAGCCGCATTGTTGATATCTGAAGTTGATCGGGCAAAATCAGATTCACCTTTATTGGACTTGTTAGAGATTCGATTACAACTTCGGCAAATAAGAGAGTCTGAAATAGTGGATAGGATAAACACAATCTTCGACCAAGTCATTGAAGGTAAAAACGGTCTCTGGGTTGAAAATGAAAGTAATTTGGAAGCACTGGTATTTCAGCTTAATCTATCAGAAGCATTGAATGAATGTCGGCAGTTTATAAAGGCATACGCTTTATTGAAAAATATCATCAAGACAATCGGTTTTACTCCTCGGATCGCGGTTTGCTATCGTGAGATTATTGAAAAAGTTTTAACAGAAAAAAAGATCAATGAATTATTGCTAATCAAGAATCACGATTTACGATTAGATGATGAAGATGAAGAAATCTTGACCTTATATATGGCGACCATACAAGACGATGATGGTCTATTAGCACTTAATGAAGAGATTCCTTCAAAACATTTACTAAGCCAATGTGATAATCTGGATCATTTGACAAATTCGGTCTCAGATACAAATTTAATAGTTGATAATGACTTAATATGTTTGATAACTTTTTTAAATGAAAAACCGAATGAAGTAATTGAATGCTTAACCAGATTGCTAAAAAATGATGGGAACAACCCCCGCTTGTTATTTGCACTCGGATTAGCCTATCGGCAAATCAACGACTACGTAAAAAGTTACGCGCCAATCAGGCTGGCTTTAGAAATCTGGCCGGAAGAATATTCTTGGCATGAGATTGCAGCTGACCTGTGTGAAAAGAATGGTGATAACCTGAATGCTGCGCGACACCGAGGTTTGATGCAACAATATTCTGGCTTGTTTAATGAAAATATCACAGATTATTATCAAAATATCCATCAAATAATAAATGAGTCTGTATTTGGGGATAAAGATGTTCCCGGGCGACATCTGACATCGTTGTTAAATTATTCAGCGGATCTTACCAGCTGGAATTGCGAGGATATTGCAGAGAAGGTAGTTTGTCGAATCCTGGAAATCAGCCCCAAGAATTTACGCGCTCAAAAATTAAATATTGAAATATCGCTTAAGCAGAAGAATTTTTCCAAAGCAAAGGGCCTCTTATCACAATTGCTTAGCGAATATCCAGAAGATTTAAAGATCATCGAACTGCAAGTCCAATATTTGATGGATATTGGTGAATTGCATACTGCAAATGATTTTATTTCTGACTATATCAGCAAAAAAGGGTTTCTTGATAGCGAAACACCTTTCTTAATGGTCGAATTACTAGAAAAACAAGATGGAATTGAAAAAGCTTTGGTTTTTATAAATAACCAAATAGAACGATCAAATGATATTTCATTTAACCAAAAGGCAATTACTTATTTGATAAATAAAAATCAAATCCAACAAGCGCAGTCGATTTTAAATCAATTACTACAAATTGACTCGAATGATACTGAATCATTGTTTATCGCAGGAAAACTTGCTGAAGCGAAGGGTGATCTCGATCAGGCATTGGCTTATTACAATCGAGCGATCACGATCAATCCATTCATCGGCAAATTATATATTGCATGCGCAGATTTGTATGATACAAGACGACAGTTTGTTCTAGCTCAAAAAATGCTCGATGAAGGTGTTCGCCATAATCCAAATGATTTCCCCTTGTTAAAATATGCAGGTATTTATCTAAAGAAAGTTGCAAAAGAACAATCTTATGTTGAATGTTTGCGAAGAGCGTATACAATAAATAGATATGATAAGGAAATAGAAAGCATATTGAAATCAAAAGAAGGGTAAGCAGGAATAAAAAATCTTTCCTAGAAATGTTATGAGTATCAAGATTGGTCGATCTGACTTCAGGAATGCAATAAAGGCCGGCGCGCAAACCGGAGAATTTGAATTTACCAGAAATCTTATTGATCAATGGATTAGCAAATACCCACGGGATATCGAAGCTGAATATCATAAAGCACATTTACTTATTAATAGCGGAAGTATTGATGATGGAAGAGAGATACTAAAGTGCATTGTTGAAAAAGATCCGGAAAATGTTGATTGCATTCGTCTTTTACAAAAAGTAGATGTTGCTGAAATGAAATATTATGCTTCTGCACTTTATCTATTAACCGGTAGAGCAGAAGCAATTAATGAGATCTATCCATGGGCGACAACGATCAGAGCATTAAAAAATGAGATCCGGAAAAACAATTTTCCAAACGCCGAAAAACTCCTATTCAATGCAATCAGTGAATCACCAAACAACATTTTTATTGCCTTAGAGCATATAAAGCTTTTTATTAAAACCAAAGATCAAATCACTACAAGGCATATTTTAGAAATTTATAATAAACGCTGGCCAGATTGCCTTCAAATAAAATTATTGCTAGCATTAAACCAACTAGAATCGCACCACGAGAGTGATTCTGTTGCTACCCTTCACGCTTGTTCAAGAGCGGACCCAGGTGGAATCGTTGTTAGGCGATATTTTGGCCAATCACATGAATTTCTATCGATGTTTCCTGCTGAGCAATACATATATTTCCAAGGAGAGGTTCCGACCAGCATCGCATTATCCTTCAATTGGTCAAAACTCCCCCCTGGAAAGCGATCTCGATCTAAGTCAAAAGATATAGACACACAATCCCTCGTAGACAGGCATATTGTTGACCCTGATTTAGAAAAAGATGAAACATCATCAATTGAAAAGGTATATATTATCCTGACTTCATACTCAGGTCTATTGAATAAATATGGGCCTAAATCAACAGAAGTAATCCTGGAATTACTCACGCGACTCTCCGACTCACTGGAGAAAAACCCCCGATGGAAACCACTGATTTATATTCCGGATAAGGCGGACAGTGTTGCTGATTATGGGTTATCTCCAATCAGTACTGTGGATCCCTGGCAGATTAAGCTTTCTTTGATGGATTTGGACGCAATCATCCATAAATCTAATATGTCAATTGGCGCGGTCCTGATCATAGGCAACCATGATGTTGTACCTTTCCATCGACTGCCTAATCCAACAGAAGACAGTGATGAATATGTTCTATCAGATAATCCCTATTCCACTTCGTCCAGTAATTATTTATTGCCTGAGTGGATCGTGGGACGTCTCATTGGAGAGAGCACCAAGGATCCTGGATTATTGATTGAACAGATACGGCATATCACCGAATTCCATAGCTCTAAACATCACAGCCAGGGTTTAATTCACAATATTATTCAAACTATCAAACGATTGAAAAATTTTGGAAGGTTCATTCGTGAAATGCTTGCCCCTCCCAATGATTATGGCTATTCCGCAGAAGTATGGCGAAGGTCATCGATTGCTGCTTTCAGGCCGATTGGAAAGGGATCTGAACTGAGAGTGTCACCCCCATATGATAAGGATACGATTGATCTAGAGAAATTACTTCAGGCAAAATGCGTATACTTTAATTTGCATGGTTTGGCAACAACCAATGAATGGTACGGGCAAAGGGATTTTGGTGAAAATCCATCAGGCCCAAACTTTCCTGTCGCAATCACGGCTGATAAGATCGCAAATATCCCGAATAACATTGATCTTGCTTTTACTGAGGCATGCTATGGTGGATATGTGCTGGATAAAAAGATCGATGAATCTATCGCACTGAAATTGCTTGCCATTGGAAGCCAAGGCGTTGTCGGATCCTCAAGCATCGCTTACGGTTCAGTTTTTACTCCATTAATTGGTGCTGATCTGCTCGCTTTCATTTTCTGGAAATATATTAAAGATGGATACTCCTTTGGCAGCGCTTTAAAGCAAAGCAAAATCGCCCTAATAAAAGTTATGATGCAGCGTCAGGGTTATCTGGACGGTGAGGATCAGAAAACAGTACTATCCTTCAACCTGTTTGGAGACCCGCTTGGTTGTCTGGAGGAAATTGTCTTCCTGGGGCGGGAGAGTGATAATGGAATTAAGGAATCAGAGTTAAATTTAATTACTGATGCAGATGGGATACTGGGAAGCCAAGCCTTCACGCAGCATTCTTTGTCAAAAGACGTGAGAGAAGTATTAGATAGTTACATACCCGGCTTAGAAAGCGCAAAAATGCATGTGCGTAAACAAAAAATTCAATTAGGGAAAATGCTCACTGATGATACAGGTCAACAGATTGGAAGTAATTTAGAATTGAAGAATTTCACACAAATAGTGTATAAGAAAACTATTTCCGTAAATAAAAATGATCACCATCAATTTGCGCGGGTTACCGTTGATGAGATGGGAAAAGTTGTAAAACTGGCGATCTCGAGGTAAACATTTTGCCAGGTGTTCATCGCAATCATTTATAATTCCTCATCTAAAAAAAATATTATTCTGAGGCTTCCATGAATTTTTCTATATCTGGTAATAAGATACGTTCGGATTTCATATCTTTCTTTGAAGAAAAAGGCCATACATTTGTACCCTCTTCCTCTTTGGTTCCTGGTGGTGATCAAACTCTGTTGTTTACCAATGCAGGCATGGTTCAATTTAAAGATGTTTTTCTCGGAACTGATAAAAGACCTTATAACCGTGCAGTTAATTCCCAAAAATGTATGCGTGTTTCCGGGAAACATAATGATTTGGATGATGTGGGGCGCGATAATACCCATCATACATTTTTTGAAATGCTTGGAAACTGGTCTTTCGGGGATTATTACAAAAAAGAAGCTATCAGCTGGGCATGGGAATTGTTAACTGACGTATGGAAAATTGAAAAAAGAAATTTATGGGTGACTTGTTTTAAAGACGAGAAAGAAGAGATTCCGACTGATGAGGAAGCATTCCAAAATTGGAAAAACCAACCGGGGATGGACCAGGACCATATACTATTTTTTGGTCGTAAAGATAATTTTTGGGAGATGGCAGATACCGGTCCGTGTGGGCCTTGCAGCGAGATCCATATAGATCGAGGTGAAGCTTTTTGCGACAAGAAAGATGACAAGGGACATGTTTGTCAGGTAAATGGAGATTGCGCGCGGTTTTTAGAACTTTGGAATCTTGTTTTTATTCAATATAATCGAACAAGTCCCTCGGATTTATCGCCTTTGCCGGCGACTCATGTAGATACCGGGATGGGTTTTGAAAGGATTGTGTCTGTCCTTCAAGATGTCGATTCCAATTACAAAACTGACCAGCTTCTACCGATGATGGATGTTGTGATGAAGATGTGCGGACAAACACCAGAAGAAAGAGATTTGAATATCACTCCTTATCGTGTAATTGCAGACCATTGCCGCGCAGCGAGTTTTCTCATTGCGGATGGTGTTGTTCCAGGCAATATTGGCCGTAATTACATTTGCCGCATGATTATCCGGCGCGCATCCAGATTTGGTGCTAAGTTGGACTTGAATGATCCTTTTTTGGCAAAGGTTGCTGAAAGTGTAATTGATATATATGGCGATGCATATCCTGAGTTGCCGAAGAATGCCAAAACGATCATGGACAGTTTAACGCGCGAAGAAAAGAAATTCCATAGCACTGTGGAAGGCGGATTAGCTATTCTGGAAAGTTTGATTCAGGAATTAGGACGAAATAACATTACAGAGCTAAATGGTAAAAAAGCATTCGACCTTTACGCTACACACGGTCTTCCGCTGGAAATAACAAAGGATGTCCTTGGTGAGCGAGGTTTAAAGGTTGATCAAAACGGTTTTTTTGATGCGATGGAAATGCATCGGATTAATTCAGGTGCGGGAAAAGAATTTGGCGAATTAGGTGGTGAAGACGCTGAATTTTACGCATCGATTGCTGCAGATCTGATCGAGTTGGGAAAATTATCACCCGATGGGGTAAGCCAGGATCCGTATGGGGATCAAGAAATTGAAACTGAAATTGTCGCAATTGTAAAAGAGGGAATTAAGGTCGACATAATAAGAGAAGGTGAGATTGGCGAAATTATTTTGATGCAAACAAATTTTTATATTGAATCTGGTGGTCAGGTATCAGATGTTGGCCAGATATCTAACGAAAATTATAAAAATTTATTTATGATCTCTGAAATTCGTAAACCAGCTAGTGGGGTGATCGTTCATACAGGGGAAGTTGAGCAAGGAGAATTCACTGTTGGATCAAAGGTGAAAATCTCATTTGATTCCAAGCGCAGACAGGATATCAGGCGTAATCACACGGCGACACACCTTCTACAATATCAATTGCGAGAGATGCTCGGCGAACATGTCCGCCAGGCGGGCTCGCTTGTAGCTCCCGACCGATTGCGGTTTGACTTTACGCATCCCGAAGGGTTAAAAAAGGATCAGATAAGGCTAATCGAAGACAGAATCAATGAAAAAATCTTGGAAAATGCGCCGGTTAATGTTAGTCATAAGAAATTGAGTGAAGCGCTGGCGGAAGGTGCCACTGCGTTATTTGGTGAAAAGTATGGAGAAGACGTCAGAACTATTACAATCGGCCATGATAACCCCTATTCATATGAGTTGTGTGGTGGGACACATGTATCTGAAACCGGTGAAATCGGGACTTTCTTAATCACATCAGAGGGAAGTGCAGCGGCTGGTATTCGCAGAATAGAAGCGGTTACAGGTCGTGAAGCTTATGCGCTTATTAGGCAGCGGCTGAACACTATTGATTCTATCGCCAGTTTGCTAGAAACCTCATCAGCTCAGGCTGAAGAGATGGTGAAATCGCTTTATCAGCAGAAAAATTCTTTGGTCGAGGATCTGAACCGATTAAAGGAAAAAGAAGCAATATCCAAGTATTTTCTTGAAAAGCAGAGTATTGAAGTAAAAGACCATCCTGTGGCGTTATCGCTGTTTTTCGAAGGTATTCCGTTAAATATTTTACGCCAGCTCGCGGATCAGTTCAGGAATGATTTTGAACATGGGATAGCGCTGTTTGGGAGTCTGGTAGAAGATGAAAAAGTGCAATTCATCGTGGCTGTTTCTGATTCTTTGACCGAGAGAGGAATCCACGCAGGTAATATTGCCAGAGAAATTGCCGGGAAAATCGGTGGCAGTGGGGGAGGAAGGCCAAATTTGGCGCAGGCTGGTGGAAGTGATTTCGGAAAATTAAAATCTATAAAAATAAACGAATGTCTAATAGATATCTCTTAAATGTGATTCTTATTTTGAACTACAAACCAGAAAGCGCGCTTTAGATTTATTTTTATCATTCAAAGATGGCGGCTAACAGCCGCCATCAAAAAAAATCATTTGTCACAAACTAAATTCGCTGCTAATTTCTCAAGGTTTTATTCATTCTCAGGATTAGGTGTCCAGCAGCAAAGCACCAACTCTCTTGCTGCCTTTACCTCATCAAGTCGCTTAACAGGCGCGTGATGTGGCGCCTCTCGTAAAAGCTCAGGTGTAACTTTTGCCTCGCCTGCAATTTTGAGCATTACCTCAGTGAAACGATCCAGTGTGTCTTTGTTTTCGGTTTCAGTTGGTTCGATCATTAATGCTTCATGCACATTCAGCGGGAAATAGTTGGTTGGCGGATGAAATCCATAATCGATCAAGCGTTTCGCGATATCTAAGGCATGCACATCAGGTATATCTTCCCATACCCCTTCAAGTACAAACTCGTGCATACAAATTCGGTCGTAGGGAAGTGTGTATGTATCTTTCAGACGCGCCATTAGATAATTGGCATTCAGAACCGCATGTTCTGAAACGGAACGTAGTCCATCTTTTCCCTGTATCATCATATAAGTCAGAGCACGCACAATGATTCCAAAATGCCCATGAAATGCTTTCATCCTACCAATGGAGTGTTTTGGTGTCACAAGACCGTATAGAGGTGGCAATTCGTCATTTGCTTCTTCGATTATTTCAACGATTGGCCCAGGTAAAAAGTCTTTTAAGAAATCCGCAACAACAACTGGTCCTGAACCAGGTCCACCGCCTCCATGTGGAGTGGAAAAGGTCTTGTGTAAATTGATATGCATAATATCGAAACCAAGATCATGCGGTTTTACAATCCCGAGTAGGGCGTTTAGATTAGCCCCATCGCCATAAACAAGTCCGCCTGCATCATGAACGATCTTGTTGACTTGAACAACCTGTTCTTCAAACAAACCCAATGTATTGGGATTGGTGAGCATTAGCCCAGCGACTGTCTCATCACAAAGACCTTTCAATGCATCTAAATCCAAATTTCCGCGAGAATCTGTAGGTATTGAAACAATCTCAAATCCAGACATATTTGAGGTTGCGGGATTTGTACCGTGCGCGGAGTCAGGTATTAGGATTTTCGTGCGCTTAATGTCTTTGTTTAGTTTATGATACGCGTAGATGATCAATCCCCCAACCAGTTCTCCATGTGCACCCGCAGCTGGCTGCAGGGTAGCAGCATCAAATCCAGTTATCTCCATTAACCATTCTTGAAGAAGATACATCAATAGCAGATTGCCTTGAACGGTTTCAATTGGCTGAAGAGGATGTGTGTTGCAGAACCCGGATAACCTTGAGGTGACCTCATTGATACGCGGGTTGTATTTCATTGTGCAAGAGCCAAGCGGGTAAAAACCACTGTCAATGGAATAATTGAGGCGCGATAAATTGGTAAAGTGCCTGACCACATCCAATTCCGATAGTTCTGGTAGGGGAAGATCATCACGGAGGAAGCTTTCTGGAAGCTCGGTTGAGTCCACATCAAGGTTTGGGAATTTGAAACCCATTCTCCCAGGCGATGAAATCTCATAAATTGTCGATTCAGGCATTGAGCACCTCCTGTAATGCGTTGACATAGTAATCCATGCTTTCACGTGTCGACTTTTCGGTTACAGCAATCAATAATTGGTTTTTTCGGTTGACATCAAATTGGGATAGATCAAATCCTGCAAGGATTCCAATCCCAGCCATTCTCTTGTTCACGTCTGCTGCGTCCAGTGGGCATTCGATCACAAACTCATTAAAGAATGGTGCTTTGTTTACTATTGAGAATCCCTTAAGTGATGAGATTTGGGTTGCTAAATAATGTGCTTTCTGATAGCAGATAGTGGAAACATCATTCATACCTGTTTTACCAAGCAGACTTAAATAAATCGCAACAGCAAGAGCGTTTAACCCTTGGTTGGTGCAAATGTTGGAGGTGGCTTTTTCCCTACGAATGTGCTGTTCTCTCGCTGTAAGGGTCAAAACGTATCCTCGCTTGTTATCTGCATCGATGGTTTCGCCGACAATCCGACCGGATATTTTTCGGATGAATTCTTTTTTCGTTGTAAAAAAGCCGATGTAAGGGCCACCAAAATTGAGTGGTAGCCCTAAGGACTGCGCTTCTCCGACAATGAAATCAGCATCCATTGCAGCGGGTGATTTCATGATGCCAAGCACCTGAGGATAGACGATGGACGCTGCCAACCCGCCAGCTTGATGCAATTGCTCAATCAGAGTTGTGTAATCGTAAAGATTCCCCAGGAAATCAGGATATTGAAAGAGTAAAAGCGCAGTATCATCATTGAGATAATTTGGTGTTACGTCTAAAAATTCATCTGGTGAATTTACATCTGGAATAAGGATCTGAATATCTTCGATCGCTTGTAGATATGTTCTTAGAACCTGAATATAATCCGGATGAATGAACGGGGAAACAACTACTGTTTTCCTTTTTTTCTTAAAATGGTAGTATGCCGTGATGGCTGTTTCCGCGGCCGCCGTCGCACCATCGTAATGGGATGCATTACTGATCTCCATCCCCGTAAGATTTGATATTAGAGTCTGGTACTCAAAAATTGCCTGTAACGTACCCTGTGATATCTCTGGCTGGTAAGGCGTATATGCGGAAAAGAAATCACCTCGTTTGAGAAGCATATCGACAGCAGAGGGGACAAAGTGATCATACGCGCCAGCACCGAGAAAGCTGATCAGATCATCAGTTGAATTATTTGCCTCTGCTAACAACCGCATCTGATCCAAAACTTCCATCTCTGATTGCCCGACTGGCAGATTCAGATTAGGGTTTCGGTATTCTTCAGGAACATCTCTGAAGAGCTCTTCAAGTGTTTTTACGCCAATCACATCCAGCATTTGCTGTCGTTCAATGTCGGTGTGAGGTATATACATTTTTACCTGCTTTCGCAGAATGAATCGTATTCACCAGCATCCATCAAACTCTCAAGTTCTTTCTCATCATTCAATTCGATAACACCCATCCAAGCTTTGTCAAAAGGATTGCTGTTAAGAAGTTCTGGTGTGTCCATTAAAGATTCATTGATCTCTTTCACGGTCCCACTGATAGGGGAGTTTACATCCGCTGCAGCTTTTACCGATTCGATCGTTGCAAAGATTTCACCCTGATTAACTTGCTCACCGGGTTCTTTGAGGAATTCGATAAATACGATATCAGACAATTGATCTTGCGCATAATCTGAAATACCAATCCTCCCATTTTTTCCTTCTACTTTTACCCATTCATCAGTTTTTGCATATTTCCTATCGCCAAGTGTTTCCATTTTCTTTTCTCCTTATTTGGTTAATTAAAACATGGCAAGCAAATAAAATAGCTCTTGCTTGCCCTGTCTACTACCTGAGAGATTCACTCAATCGAGTTTGCACCTTCGGCGTCTAATGAACTTTCCAGGGTTTTCCTTTTGAAGGGTCCTTTTACCTGAGAGTTTCACCTTCGAAAAGGTTTGCACCTTCGGTGCCATAAAATGGTCTCTTCCCATCAAAAGTTATGTTAAATGAATTTTATGTTTCTAACGAAGTTAAGTCAAGCATTTTGAAATACAGTATAATGTTGCGACATCAAGAAAAGGTAGCGCCTGATTTTATGTGACCCATAAAATGACGAGGAGAGGGTTCCCTGTTTCAATACAGGGTTAACTGATGACCCATCAGGAAAATCGAGAGTTCGGCGGATGCCCTCCAGGAAAATCTCCCTGACCTTTTCAGAATAATTGACCGTTTATTGATTTTTTTTTAATCAGCGGTGTATATGAATTTTGGAGGTTCGATTATGTGCGGCATTGTAGGATACATCGGCGACAGGAACGCAACACCCATCATCATTGACGGCTTGGAAAAATTGGAATATCGTGGATATGACTCGGCAGGTATTGCAGTCATTGATGGCGATACAATCAAAGTTCGAAGAGATTCAGGAAAAATTTCTCACCTTAAAAAAATGGTTTCTGCCGATCCAATAACCGGCACACCCGGAATTGGGCATACACGTTGGGCTACACATGGTGAACCAAGTGAACGCAACGCCCACCCGCATATTGGGTATAACGGAAAAGTCGTTCTGGTTCATAATGGAATTGTAGAAAACTATCTGGAATTAAAGGATGAATTGATCAGTGAAGGTGTCGAGTTTCAATCTGAGACAGACACTGAAACAATCGTCCATTTAATTGAAAAGAACCTTGATGCGGGTTTTTCACTTGCAGAGGCGGTTAGGCGAACATTACATCGAATAAAGGGATCGCATGGTGTTGTTGTCCTTTCTTCTACCGAACCAGATCATATTATTGCTGCGCGAATTGGTAATGCAGGCGGTGTAGTCATCGGTTTAGGTGAGGGAGAAAATTTTATTGCTTCTGATATTCCTGCAATTCTTTCACATACCAATAAGATGGTCTTTTTAGAATCTGAGCAAATGGCGGTCTTATCTAAAGACACGCTTGACATTATGTCTTTTGAGGGTGACTCCTTGAATTTCACCCATGAGGTAATCAACTGGGATCCAATATCTGCGGTCAAAGGAACGTTTCGTCATTTCATGCAGAAAGAAATTCATGAACAAGGGAGGTCTACCACAGATACCCTTGCTGGGCGTATTGATTTTAAGCATTCAAAAGTGCTTCTTCCTCAATTGAATGCATCAGAAGACTTTCTAAAAAAGATCACCCAAATAAAAATAATTGCTTGTGGTACGGCAAACCATGCTGGTTTGGTTGGAAAATACTTGATCGAAGAGATCGCGAAGGTACCTGTAGAAGTCGATATCGCATCCGAATTTCGGTATCGGAATCCAATTATTGATCCAGGGACAGTTGTGGTTGCTATCAGCCAATCAGGGGAAACAGCGGATACTCTGGCTGCGATGGAAGAAGCAAAGAAGAAAGGCGCAACGGTATGGTCAATTGTAAACGCAATCGGATCCCAGGCGATGCGCTATGCAGATGGATATATCGGCATGCAGACAGGGCCTGAAATTGGTGTGGCATCAACGAAAGCTTTCACAGCGCCCCTCATTGATCTTTTCCTGCTGGCAGTTCTTCTCGCTGATGCGCGCGGTGTCATTGATGAAAATGAAAGAATAACTTTAATCAGAGAGATTGGGAAAGTGCCAGACCTTGTTTCTAAATGCTTAGAACGCGAACAAGATGTAAAAATAATTGCTGCGCGATTGAAGGATTATCGCCATATGCTCTATCTGGGACGCGGTATCAATATGCCGATTGCATATGAAGGTGCGTTGAAACTGAAAGAAATATCGTATATTCATGCTGAAGCATATCCGGCTGGCGAAATGAAACACGGACCGATTGCATTGATCGACAAACAAATGCCTATTTTGGCCATTATGCCAAATGACAGGTGGTATGAGAAAATGAGAAGCCAGGTTGAGCAAGCAAAAGCACGAGGAGGAAGGACAATCATTATTGCTGCTGATGGAGATGAGGGTGCGCGGGAAATTGCTGATGATGTATTGTGGGTTCCTAGAGCACATTGGCTCATTAATCCAATCCTAACAGTTATTCCGCTTCAGATGCTTGCATATCATATAGCTGTAATGCGCGGCTTGGATGTTGATCAGCCAAGAAACTTGGCAAAATCAGTTACGGTTGAATAGATGGATTGTAAGAGAGAATAACACCTTGATCATCTTCATATTCGATAATTAGGGACTCTGTAGCCATTCTGTATAATTCATTCGAAAAATCCCCATAATAATTTCGGAATTCGGAATGCAAAATGATTAATGCGGCATCCTCTTCTCGGAATTCTTTCTCACCATATGAGGTACCATCACCATAACGATAATGTGGGAAATTTTCAATAAAGATCGGGTATCTGTTCGTATGAAAAAGCACAAAGCCCGATAGATTTGAAATCAAGATCCGGTCGGCTTCAAGGTTTTTAATTGCTTCCAGTAATCCTGATGTTTGGAACTGTTTTGACGTATAGCCTATCCCCTCTGAAGATAATTTTCTCAAGTAAGGCCGGTCGACCATGAAGTTATACCTGAGAATGATCGCTGCAATAAATAACAGGATGATTGATAAAACATGTCGCTTACGGTTCCGCTTCAGGAGAGAAATAAAAGACGTGGCTGAAAATAATATTAATGGGAATAGCGGAAGAATGGTTCTGTCGATAATATCAATGGGGGGAGATGATGTGGAGTGCATGAATGCGATCAGAGCAAGGTACCCGATAAGCGATATATTTGTGGATAAATAAAACGCGAGTTTGAATTCCCCTTTGGTACCACGTTTGTTGATAACCAAAATAAAAGGGAAAATAAAAATTGTCGTTAAAGAAATCGCACAAAAAATTTTCAGAAAAATAGAAATCCAACCCTCGGGGTATTCACTTACATACGGAATCCATTGGGTGGCAACATGTAGAGCATTAGCAAAACTTGTGAAAAATGATTTCACAAATGACAAATGGAAGAAGAAACTCTTGCCAGCAAATTTACTATACTTGCTTAGTAAAGAAAGAGCCCATAAACCAATAGGTAAATATGCGAAAATCAGATATCCCATTGCAAATGGCAACCTTTTTCGAAATGGAATTTTCTGGTCGATGAAAAGGATTGTCGCCCAGATTACCCCGACGAATAATATTCCCGCATAACGTGTAACAGGCAGGAGCGCGGATATTAGCGTAAGAAAAATAATATTTTGCTTTCTATGATCGTTTTTTAAATATTTGATTATCAACAAAAATGCGGCAAACAATAATAAGAAGAATAGTGTTTCCGACATAGCGCCCGCATAGATTTCAATATTGTATTTGAAGGAGGCAAATATTAATGTCGATACCATCGCGGTTATAAAGTTTTCCGAAATCCGATGAGAGATCGCATAGAAAAGAAAAATTGTCAGACTAAAGAGGATCGCGTTGAGCCACCTAATGATTGATATATAATCCCCATTTTCACCACCAAATATTGATAAAAAAATCGGATAGAATGGTGGAAACTCTGTAAGTTGTTTTACCTTTCCGGTTGTATGTTGAATCATGTTTCCATATCCCCCCGCAAAATTTCTCGCGGCACTTATGTATGCGGAGGAGTCGTTGTATGCCCATGGTCCCCATGTCATGGATGAATACAATAAAACTGCAAAAACAATACCAATCAAGATGCCTGGAATTGCCTTTTTCATTGATTTCAATGGAGTTAACTTCTTCAATTTACCTTATTAGCGAGGTCTAAAGCCCAAGCCTCAATTTGTTCCCAATCTCTAAAATCCGATTTTCCATATTCAGAAACCATTTTCTTTTTCATTGCTTTAATAATGTGCCGTATAAAGAAATTTAAGCCAAGGAAGGATTCGCCAGAAGTAATAATTGCCCCGCCGAACAAACCAATTGAAATTGGTTTAATGGAATCGTAAGCTTGAATTCCGTTTTGCAACCATGCGAGCGTTTCTGATCTTGTTTCTTGTGTGTCATTATTCATATTCGCGCATGACACAAAGTAGGCAACTGCACGACCAGAAAGATCTCTGATATGTTTATGCAGGAATTTCCTAAAACTTGCAGTAGTTAGGCCAGCGTGTATTGAAGTCCCAAGTACAATGAGATCATAAGGAGAGAAATCGACTCTTTCCTCAGGTGAAATGACTTTTGACTGAAAATAACATTTCTCCAATACCTTTGCAATATAATGGGCGATTTCCTTTGTCGAACCGGTCCAACTTGAACATATTATCAAAGCATTTTTCATGCGAACGGATCCTGAACCTCTACGTATTTGATTATCATACCTGAAAATCAACAAAAACATTGATAATAATTAATTATGTGTTGGCTGTGATAAAATTTTTAGACAAAATAGCTCATATTTAGAAAGAGTGACGAATGCAAAAAACCTTGGTGACCAACGAATTGGTCATAGACAAATTAAAAACTGTCATGGACCCAGAACTTCATAAAGATCTCGTGTCTCTGGGGATGATTAAAAGTGTAACAATTGATGGAACAAAGGTGAATGTCACTGTAGAACTTACAACACCTGCATGTCCGCTAAAAAATAAAATCCAGTCAGATATTGTAAATACAGTTAGCTCCATTGCTGGGGTTGATGAAGTTGTTGTTGAGATGACAGCGCGCGTACCACCGAGTAGCAATAAATCTGATTTTGAAGAATTAAAAATCAAGAATATCATCGCTGTTTCATCCGGAAAAGGCGGCGTTGGCAAAAGTACACTATCCGCCAATATTGCTGTGTCGCTTTCCATGGCCGGTGCAAATGTAGGTCTGATGGATGCTGATATTTATGGACCTAATATTCCAACAATGATGGGGATTGCTCAGATGCCGCCACCACAAGATGGAAAACTGATTCCTGCAGAATCGCATGGAGTGAAAGTCATTTCAATTGGATTTTTAGTAAAAGATGGACAACCATTGATTTGGCGGGGACCACTTTTGCATGGAACCATAAAGCAATTCATTGTTGATGTGGATTGGGGAGAATTGGATTATCTTGTTGTTGACCTGCCACCGGGCACCGGCGATGTTCAACTTAGCCTTTCACAACACATTCCGATAACGTGTGGTGTTGTTATTACAATGCCCCAGAAAGTGTCAATTGACGACGCAAGCAGAGGAATCGAAATGTTTCAGAAGTTGAACATTCCGATTGCAGGAATAATTGAGAACATGAGTGGATTAGAGTTGGAAGACGGTCAAATTTTTGATGTGTTTGGTTCCGGGGGCGGGGAGCAAATGGCAAAACAATATGGTTTGGAGTTTTTGGGGAGAATTCCATTAGATCCTGCAATCAGAATTAATGGTGATGCAGGTATCCCGATCGTATCTTCCGCAAAGGATTCAAAGGCAGCTAAAAAGATGACAGAGATTTCCGGAAAAATTGCTGCTTATATTTCACAAATCAATTTAAAATAAGCATATGAATAATGAACAATCTACCCCGGTGATTGTTGGGATTCGATTTTCACCTATAGGAAAAAATTATTATTTTGATGCTACCAAGCTAGAACACCTTAAGATCGGTGATTTTTTAATTGTCCAGACAAGTCGCGGTTGGCAAATCGGTGAACTGACTCAATTTATTGATCCAGAAAAAACTGATGAAAAGATGAATTACAAGCCAGTGGATCGAGTCGCAAGTGAAGCGGATATCAAAAAGAAAGAATATCTTGAAAACAAATCAGAAGAATTAAGAGAATTCGTTAGAAAACGCATTTCAGTAAAAGAGATCAGTGGTGTTAAATTAGTTAATGCGGAGTTATCCTTTGATGATAATTCATTAACGATACTTTATTCTACCGAGAATGAAAACAATATTAATTTCAACTCGATCACCAAAGAGATAAAGAACCACTATGACATCAAACGTATCGATTTTCACAAAATCGGACCACGTGATGTCGCAAAATATTTAGGTGGAATGGGTGCCTGTGGCCTTGAGTGTCGATGCTGCTCCCAATTTCTTGATAAGTTTGATTCTATCTCTATCCGTATGGCAAAAAAGCAAGGCATCTCCCTGACACCTTCGGATATTACCGGTATGTGCAACCGACTTCGTTGTTGTTTGAATTATGAATATTGCATTTATATAGAGGCATTAAAAGATATGCCTCGAAGGAAAAAAAAGGTGATGACTCCCTATGGAGAAGGGATCGTTAAGGACCTTGCCCCAATTTCCAAAACAGTCTTTGTCCAGATACCAGAACATGGTTTAAAAGAATTGGGTATAGATGAGATACAGGAAATTAGACTGCAAGATAACCAACCAGCGACAAAAAGTGATGAAACCTTCCAAAATAGGACCCAACAACCGAACCGTGAAAGAAAATTTAGAAAGCGTAGAAACCCCAAAAACCGTAAGGATCAGCAAAATATCTAATGAATGGATGGTCTTCAAAAAAAAATATCCTAATTATTTTAGCCCATCCGGATGATCCGGAATTTTTTTGTGGGGGGACAATTGCCCAATGGATAAAAAGCGGTAACCATATCGATTATTTGCTGATGACAAAAGGGGAAAAAGGTATCAACGATAATTTTGATGATTCATTAAACATAATCCAAATCCGATATGAAGAACAACGAAAAGCTGCTGATGTATTAGGCGTAGATCAAATTCATTACTTCGACTACGAAGACGGAACGCTTGTTCCTAGTGTGGATGCACGCGAGAGAATTGTTGCAGCAGTAAGAACTTATAGGCCGGACATTGTTGTAACCTGTGATCCGACAAATTTCTACATGAATGATAATTACATAAATCACCCTGACCATCGTGCGGCAGGCCAAATTGTAATTGACGCGGTTTTTCCTGGAGTGCAAAATAAATTATATTTCCCCGCTTTATTGAAGCGTGGATTAGAACCACATCGAGTTGAGGAAGTATGGATCTCATTACCAAAAAATCCGAATACAACGTTGGACGTAACTGAAGAATGGCCGATAAAAATTAAAGCGCTTGAATGTCACTTATCCCAAATCGGAAATAAAGATTCATTCCGTCAACACATGGACAGCAAGGGGCTTCTGGTAAATGGAAAATTACGATTCGAAGAAAAGTTTCATCGAATTGTGTTTAGATAGAAGTTCATCAAAAATTCATATTACATCTATCCATTGAAAATTTATTGTTATATGTAATAATCTTATTAATAAGATAAATTATATTAAACGATGATCAAGAATAATACGTCCAATGAAAAACATTTGGTTTTCATTGATTACCTGCTATCAAATTTGCGAGTTGGAAAAAAGAAATTGCCTCCAATTGCAATTATTGCTGAAGAATTAGGTATCAGTGCGCCATCTGTTAGAGAGCAATTAGCAATAGCAAAACTATTAGGGTTGGTCAACATTCAGCCCCGCACGGGGATTACATTAATGCCCTATGACTTCAAACCTGCAGTTTCTGCTAGTTTGTATTATGCGGTCAAATCAAATTTTGCATATTTTGAGCAATTCAGTGATTTAAGAAACCAAATAGAGAAGGCTTATTTTATGTCTGCAGTGCTCCGATTGCAAAAAAAAGATATCGATGATCTGATGAAAATTGTGAACATTGCAATAGCCCATTTGAAGGGAAATCCGATCAGGATTCCGCATGATGAGCATAAGAGATTTCATTTGAAAATTTATAAGAACCTTGACAATATTTTTATTGATGGGGTTTTAGAGTCATATTGGGAAATATACGAAATGGTAGGCTTAAACACCTATGCTGACATCTCTTATTTACAGTTAGTTTGGAAATACCATCATGACATAGCCCAATCCATTATGGATGGCGAAATCAATAAAGCATTTAAACTTTTAGAAGACCATATCGCGCTCATAGACACACGCGATGACATCCAAAGGAGTTCAAAGAATGCCAAGAAGTAAGGTGAATGATTTTGGTATCACTGTCAGCACGGTTAATGGTTCTGGTAGTGCAACTGCAAATAACACAATACATAAGGCGATATCCAAGATGGGTGTTCCGGTCTCCGGAAGAAATATATTCCCATCGAATATTCAAGGGCTTCCAACCTGGTATTCTATCCGTGTCAATAATAAAGGGTATCTTGGCCGTCTTGAAAATTATGATATTGCGATTTGTCTTAACCAATCTGTAATCAGCAGTGATATCGCGGGAATACATAAAGATGGTCTTTTGATTGTTGACGACTCAATAAAATTTGAAAAACCAATTTCGTCTGTGAGAATCATTGATTTGCCAATCAACGAAATCCTAACTTGTTGTGAAATGCCTGGTAATCTTAAAGGATATTTGGCCAATATGGTATATGTAGGTGTTCTTGCGCAAATAATTGGAATCGATCTAAAAAAGATCAATGATGCATTAGATCAACATTTTAACAACAAGAAAAATGCGATAGAACCTAACTTGGAGGTGGTCTATGCATCTTATGAATGGGCACAAAAATCAATAGATGCGGATTATGGCTACAATCTTGCGCCGATAGCGATGAAGGAAGACCAAATTGTTGTAGATGGAAACACGGCAGCTGCACTTGGCGCATTATATGGTGGATTGCAGCATGCTGCCTGGTATCCTATTACACCTGCAACTGGAATAGCAGAAACGCTGGAAGATTATATTCCTAAATTGCGCTTCAATCATGAAAAGCATACAACCACCTGTGTTGTGGTGCAGGCGGAAGATGAATTAGCTTCGATTGGAATGGTGGTAGGCGCTGGATGGGCTGGCCTTAGGTCGATGACCGCAACATCAGGACCTGGTTTATGCTTAATGGCTGAATTCTTGGGGTTGGCCTATTTCGCAGAAGTTCCACTCGTGGTGTGGGATGTTCAACGTGTTGGCCCTAGCACAGGTTTGCCGACCCGTACATCCCAGGGAGATCTTGCGTTTGCATATAATCTCAGCCATGGAGACACTGATTTCATCATCCTTCTACCAGCAAGCGTGAAAGAATGTTTTGAGTTTGGGTGGAAAAGCCTAGATATTGCAGAGAAATTTCAAACCCCAGTTATCATCTTAAGTGATCTCGAGTTGGGAATGAACTTTTGGATTAGTGCTCCATTTGACTACCCTGATGAAGAAATTGATCGTGGGAAGGTGATTTGGGAAAAAGATTTAGAAGAAATGAAACAGGCAGGTAAGGAGTGGGGAAGATATATTGATGTCGATGGCGATGCTATTCCTTATCGTACTGTCCCGGGTAATCTGCATCCGAACGCATCATATTTTGCTCGGGGTACAGGCCATGATCGTTATGCGCATTATAGTGAAGACCCAAAGGACTGGGAAGAGAATCACACCAGATTGAAAACAAAAATAAAAGGGTCACTTCCATACTTGCCTGAGCCGATAATCCGAAAGGGGATAAAGGAGTGTTCGATTGGCATTGTATCTTATGGATCCACCGATATGGCAGTGTCCGAAGTCTTCGATCATTTAAATTCGAATGAGGTCTATTGTGACTATCTTCGAATACGTTCACTACCGCTAACAGAAGCTGTAAAGACATTTTTAGATAATCACGAAATCAACTTTATTGTTGAATGTAATCGTGACGGCCAGATGAAAAATATTCTGTCAATGATTTATCCGGATATTGCGCATAGGAATATATCTATCTCTAAATTAGATGGATTGTCTTTAAGCGCATCATGGATTAATGAACAGATCTCAGCCTATTTAAAGGATGGAAAAGATGCCCAATCCTATACATAATACTGCAATTAATCTGACCAGGGATGATTACAAAGGGCGTCCTTCAACGCTATGCAAGGGCTGTGGTCATAATTCGATCTCAAATATGATCATATCCGCATGCCATGAGTTAGAAATCCCCCCAGAAAAATTCGTAAAATTTAGTGGAATTGGTTGTTCGAGTAAATCTGCTGCGTATTTCCTGGAGCGTTCTTTTGGATTTAATGGTCTGCATGGGCGTATGCCTTCGCTTGCCGAAGGTGCATTGTTCGCAGATACGAGTTTAAAAGGTATTGGAATAAGTGGGGACGGGGATACTGCGAATATTGGGCTAAGTCAATTTAAACATATCGCTCGCAGAAATGTCCCTTTGGTTTATGTTGTTGAGAATAATGGTGTGTATGGATTAACAAAAGGCCAATTCTCGGCAACTGCAGAGAAGGGGTTGAAGTTAAAGCGTCATGGCGAAAACCCTTATCTGCCAGTTGATATTGCTATGGAAGCAATTGCGGCAAACGCATCGTTTGTTGCACGTTCATTTGCGGGGGATCCAAAGCAGGTAAAAGAATTAATCAAGGCAGCCATCAGCCATGAAGGTACCGCAGTGCTTGATATAATCAGTCCCTGTGTCACCTTCAATAATCAGGATCATTCGCTTCATTCCTATTCCTGGGGAAAAGGTCACGAATCTCCGCTCCATGAACTCTCTTTCATCCCTCCTCGCGATGAAATTACAGTGGAGGATTTTGAACGTGGCACGACGCGGGAAGTTACGATGCATGATGGGTCTGTAATTGTATTTAAAAAATTGGAGAGGGAGTATGATCCTACTAACCGGACCGAAGCGATTCGGATGCTAGAAGAAGCAATTCGGCGAAATTGGCTGATAACTGGTTTGTTGTACGTTGATCCTAATACACCAAATATTTATGACATGTATTCAATGGGAAAAGAGCCTTTAAACCGAACGCCTGTAGATAAGTTGAGACCCGACCCAAATTCTCTACGTTATATAAACCATAGTTTTTCTTAATTCAATCAGGCAGGCTACCGATCGTATGTAATAGAGCTAGATTTGTCGGACGCATCGCACCGATTGGAAATCCGGATATCATCACAACCTTTTGCCCTTTTTTCATATCAGGTAATGATAATAGTGTCCTTTCGACATGTTGAATCATATCTTCCAGAGAATCCGAGAAAGGCACCAGGTAGGGATCAACACCCCAATACAAACCAAGGATGCCATATGTATCCATTTTTGGTGTAAACGCAATGATGGGGACAGCAGGACGGGCTTTGGACTGTAATAATGCTGAGCGCCCGGATTGGGTAAAAACGGCCACACTGCAAACCTCGCGTTCATGTGCCAATTCGCGCGCAGCAATGGAGATGGCGAATGCATCATCAGGCTCTTCACCAATCGTTGACTTAAAATGGTGCCCCCAGGCTTCCATTGATCTTTCAGCTTTTCTTATGATAGCATCCATCATCAAGACGCTTATAACTGGAAATGCACCACTTGCAGTTTCGCCTGATAACATAGCTGCATCGGTTCCATCCCAAATCGCATTGGCGACATCGGATGCCTCTGCGCGAGTCGGACGGGGGTTCGACACCATGGAATCAAGCATTTGAGTAGCTGTGATGACTACTTTTGCTTTTCTATTTGCAGCTTTGATAATTTCTTTTTGGATGACAGGAACTTCGGAAGGTGATGTTTCAACTCCAAGATCGCCGCGCGCAACCATAACCCCGTCTGCTGCATCTAAAATTGATTCAAGGTTTTGAATTGCTTGCGGTAATTCTAGTTTTGCAATAATTGGTACAAAAAAATCTTTCTCCTCGTGATTAGACTTTATGAAGTCTTTGACGCAAAGAATATCATCTGCGGTCTTAACAAATGATAGAGCAATTGCATTAACGCCATTCTTTAGACCGAATAAAAGATCTTCTTTATCTTTATCAGTAAAACCAGGTATATCAAGATTTGCGCCTGGAAGGTTCACGCCTTTGGATGAGAAAAGCTTCCCGCCAAGAATAACGCACGCGTTGATACCCGTTTTATCAATTTCTAAAATCTTTAACTCTAGTTTCCCGTCATCAAGGAGGATCGAACCGCCTTTTTCAAGATAGCTAAGAACGTTTGGTATTTCGAGATTGATCGTTTTTTGGATGCCATTTACAAAATCATTTTTGCGCCCATCCGAATCGATTTCAAGGCGAATTTTTTCGTTAGCAGTTAATTCAACCCCATCATCGGGTAATTTGCCAACCCGCAATTTTGGTCCTTGCAGATCTTGCAGGATGACGATTGGTTTTCCTATATCTTTTGATACTTTACGAATATTTTTTATCAGGTCTAGATGCGAAGCATGTGTGCCATGCGAAAAATTTAGGCGCGCAACATCCACTCCAGCGCGGACAACTTCGGTGATTATTTCATAAGTCGCACTACTTGGGCCAAGTGTGGCGACAATTTTGGTTCGACGATTCATGAACTTAAGTATATCAGTATGGAATTTTCTCTATTTCAACACATCCCGAATACGATCAAGAGCCCAATCGATCGTCTCTTTATCAATAATCAATGGCGGCGCAAACCGAATGGTTGTTTCATGCGTCTCTTTTGCGAGAATCCCTTGCGATTGCAACATTTCGCAATATTTCCTCGCTGGTCCTGCGGATTCATGTAACTCCACACCTATCAATAGACCACGTGACCGAATCTCTTTTATCTTTTTTGTTGGAATCTCTGCCAATTGATCTGAGAAATATGTCCCCATATTTTCAGCGTTCTCTATCAACCCTTCTTCGATCAGCACCTTTACAGCAGTTCTGGCAACAGCTGCTCCTAAAGGGTTCCCGCCAAAAGTGGAACCATGTTCTCCCGGCGTAAATAAGCCAAGAACTGATTTGCTTGAAACCACTGCGGATACTGGATAAAAACCTCCAGATAAAGCTTTACCAATAATAATAGCGTCGGGTTTGACCTGGTCGTGGTCACAGGCAAATAACTTCCCCGTGCGGCCAAGACCGGTTTGAATCTCATCAGCGATCAAAAGGATGTTATTCTTCTTACATAGCCCTTCAACTTCTTTCAAATAACCATCAGGCGGGACAATAACGCCTGCCTCCCCCTGAATAGGTTCTATGAGAATAGCAGCGGTATTTTGATTCACCAACGATCGCATAGATTCAATATTTCCATATTCGGCTATCTTAAAACCATCCGTGAATGGACCAAAATCGTCCCGGTAAAGCGGTTCAGTTGAAAAAGAAATAATACTAATGGTGCGGCCATGAAAATTGCCATCCGCTACAATAATCTCAGCTTTATATTTCTCAATTCCCTTAACCTGATAAGCCCATTTTCTGGCTATTTTTAGCGCAGTTTCCACTGCTTCCGCACCGCTATTCATGGCGATTGCCATTTCATAACCCGTCAATTCGCACAATTCTTTATAGAGAAGGGGGAGCTGATCATTGCGAAATGCGCGTGAAGTAAGGGTGAGGCGTTTCGCCTGATCTACTAGTGTTTCGAGAATACGCGGGTGAACATGGCCTTGATTAATCGCACTGTAAGCGCTCAGGCAATCCAGATAGCGATTGCCTTCTACGTCGTACACCCAAACGCCTTCACCACGTGTTAATACAACATCAAGTGGTTTGTAATTGTGAGCGCCGTACTCATTTCCAATATTTATATAATCGGTTGATTTCATTAGCTATTTTCCACCTAATAACCGCGCCAAAATTGCTTTTTGCGCGTGCATACGATTGTGTGCCTGTTGGAACAAGGCAGATTGCGGGCCGTCAGCTACTTCATCCGTGATCTCCTGTCCGCGATGCGCAGGCAGGCAATGCATTACGATTGCAGATGATCTTGCGTGTTTAAGGAGCGAATTATTCACTTGATATGGGGGAAATACCTGTTCTCGCTTTTTTGCTTCTTCTTCCTGGCCCATGCTTGTCCAGGTATCTGTATAAACCACATCAGCATCTTTCACTGCATCAATCGGATTTTGCGTCCGCTCAATTTTTGCACCGCTTATCTCTGCAAGCGCAAGCGCTTTTTTCCAGGATGCATCATCAATCTGATAATCTTGGGGAGAAGCGATTGTGTAATTTGCCCCGAGAATCACACATGCGTTTAGCAAAGAAATCGCGACATTATTTCCATCACCTACATAAGAAACATTCATTTTTTCTATTTCACCAAAGTGCTCATAGATCGTGAAAACATCGGTAAACGCCTGGCATGGGTGGTTATAATCGCTTAAACCATTGATCACCGGAACCGATGACCATTTGGCTAATTCAACAACATGCTGATGCTCAAACACACGAGCCATGATTCCGTCAACATAACCTGCCAGAACACGTGCTACGTCAGCAATCGATTCCCTTTTCCCTAAACCAATTTCATTAGGAGAGATGAAAAGCGCATCTCCACCCAACTGACGCATACCCATTTCAAAAGAGATTCTGGTCCTAAGCGAGGGTTTACTGAAAACGAGAGCAAGTACCTTATTTTTAAGTATCGGTTCATTTCCCCCTGATTGAAGCTCTGATTTTAATAATAGAGCAAGATCCATTAATTCTAAAAACTCAGACTTTTCAAGTTCAGTAATAGCAATAAAATCTTTTTTCATATCTCCTCATTAGAAAAAATTAGTTTACAAGCGAAGTATAGCATTGGATGTTTTTGATAGCAAAAGCAAATGAACGAATTTGATGTGATTAAAGGAACATTATTTTTGGTGTTTCAATGCAAATCGATAAAAATATCTGCCGATGATCGGCGCGAAAAGGTAAAGAATTTTCCCTTCAAATCCAGGGATGATCGTAAATTTCTTTCTTTGCATACCTTTGATTGTCGCTTTCGCAACAGATTCTGCAGTCATCACACCTCCTTTTTGGTTGATTTTCTTAGTAATTTCTGGCAAAAGGGAATGTTCAAATGCTAGTTGTGGGGTATCTGTGTCTGGAGGGAGAACTACTGATACCTGAATACCTTTTGGCACCATTTCGGCGCGCAGACAGCGGGAAAAGCCCCTTACAGCGTATTTTGACGGTGCATAAGCGGTATAACCATATATACCGATTACAGCTGCCAGGGAGGAGATATTGACAACATACCCTTCTTGATTCGCGATCATTTCAGGAATAATGATTTTTGTCAGATTAACTGTCCCCATATAGTTGACATCCATTACCCGTGAAAAAACATCCTGATCAAGGGTTTCAAACTCACCTGGATAGGCAATCCCAGCTGAGTTTATGAGGTAATTAACAGGTTTTCTCGGTTGGCTTAATTCTTTCTCTAGTGCATCAAAATCGCAAACATCAGCGCTGATTACCTGAATTTCCTGCAGAGAGCTAACTCTGGCCAAATCAATTTCACGTTTTGCATTTTCGAGGGTATCAACGCGTCGTGCGAGAATGGTGACATGCGACCCCAACGAAAAGAATTGCTTAGCCAGAGCGAGACCGATCCCGCTTGACCCGCCGGAAATGAGGATATGTTTTTGTGAAAATTCATTCATATTTAATTTTATTCCTTATCTGCAGGATGCACAATGACCACCAGCGCAGCCTGAACAACCAGATTGAGACTTATTACCGTTTGATGCGGCCGAAGAGCTGGATGAGAAAAAGGTAGATAGCAGCCGGGTGGTCTGATCGCTATTGCATGATTCGCAGATGATATCTTTATCGGCTTCGCTGCAACATCGAATGAGTTCAAACCGTGAATCGCATTCTTTACATTGATATTCGTAGATTGGCATTATCTCCTCATCGGGGAAAAATAATATCATAATCTAAATAAATTATCAGATATAATTGGTATGAATATTCAGGAAGTGAATATATGAATAGTATCGATTTGGCAATTCTCGGATTCTTAATTGAAAAGGAAAAGCATGGTTATGAGATTTATAAAATCGTTTCAGATGAAAGCGGTTTTGGAGCGATCTATTCAATCAAAATTGGGCGATTATATTCGATATTAAATAAATTGGAAGAATCTAACCTTGTCCATTCCAGACTGGATACGACCGGGGTAAGACCACCAAAAAAGGTATATAGAATAACCAAGGAAGGGGAACATCAATTTAAGAATTGGTTGGTAACGCCAGAAAAACATGGAAGAGACTTGCGTATCAATCTTCTAATGAAGTTGTTTTTTTTAGAAGAACTGCCGAAAATATGTGACAAAGATGTTTTAGCAAATCAAATTAACGAATGTCAGGAATGGTTGGAAAGAATCTCTAAGGAAATAAAAAATCTAAGAAATGATGAAAATACCCAATTTATTGTCAAAGAATTCCGAAAGTCCCAAATCGAAGGATATATCAATTGGTTGAAATGGTGCAAAAGGAGAATTAACCATGATTAGAAAAACGGTGTTGATCGTAATCATTTTGGTCATGTTGGGAGGGTGTATTAACCAAGAAGCTAACAACACAGGCATTGTTATCAGTGATGCTTTAGAGAGGGAGATAAGTCTGCCAAAAAACTTAGATCGCATCGTGATTGCTGGTAAGCAGACACCTACTCTCGCTAATTTCGCATATTTGTTTGATTCTAGTGCTGAGAAAGTTATTGCAATTGAAAATCGATCGCAATCATCAAATAATTTCCTGTCATTGTTGGACACGAATTTCATAAGCAAACTTACCATTGAAAAAGGAGCGGGTGCAGAGCAAATATCGCCTGCTGACCCTGATGTTGTTATTTTGATGACTTCGATGAAAGAGCAAATTGGAGATCAATTGGAATCGGTGGGGATAACACCTGTGTATGTTTCCTTTGAGACGATAGAAGAAATATATCGTGATATTCGAATTTTCGGCACTTTATTGGATGGCGTAGAAACAGCTGAGAAAATTGTTGATTTTTACTCAAACACGAAAAATGAGATTGACCAACTAATTTCTTCCTCAAAAACATCCCCGCGGGTACTAATTCTTCAAATTGATAAATCTGAAGGAAACTTAGTTTACAGTGTTCCATCAGCGTCCTGGTTACAGACCGCGATGGTCGAAGAATTGATGGGGCAACCAGTTTGGAAGGCAGAAGCTTCTGCCGGAGGTTGGATGGAGATAAGTATTGAGCAGGTTTTTGTTTGGCAGCCAGAAATTGTCATAGTGGTGAATTATCAAGGTCGATCTGTTGAGATTATCAATGAGATTACAAACAACCCTGTTTGGTCGGAGTTTCTTAATAATTCAAAAACCATGATCAACCCTTTTGCATATGATTATCAGAGTTGGGATCAACCAGATCCTCGCTGGATTTTGGGTTATGCTAATTTGGCCCATTATTTACATCCTGAAATTATCTCCACAACTTTTTTGTATGATCTTGTTCGGGATTTTTATCACGATCTGTATGGGCTTGAAATTGAATTTATTGATTCTGAGATCATTCCACTTGTTCAATTGCAAATCGAATGAAATCAGAAAAGAAATATCTAATCATCCTGATTTTGCTAATTATCCTGGTTTTATTTGCCGCTATCACCGGTCGGTACCAGGGTATCGGGTCATATGTGGAACTTTCTGAGAATCAGCTGCTTCAGCGTCTTATCATACAGGTACGGATTCCAAGGATTATGATGAGCATCATTGTAGGAGCAGGGCTGGCTATTTCAGGACTTGTTATGCAGACGGTTTTCCAAAATTCACTTGCGGAACCAGGTGTTCTTGGAATTAGTCAAGCTGCTGGATTTGGTGCTGCGCTGGGATTTCTGCTTTTTCCATGGACTCGTATCCCAATACAATTTTTATCATTTGCGAGCGGGATACTCGCGTTGCTATTGGTGCTAAAAATTTCAGAAAAGATCAAAGGGGCTGATCGTGTGTCATTGATCTTTGCAGGCATAGCTGTGTCAGCATTGTTTTCTGCCGGATTAGGAATCATCAAATATGTAGCTGATCCTTTAGATCAGCTACCTTCTATCGTGTTTTGGTTGCTAGGAGGATTGAGCACGTCCAGTTGGTCTTCAGTTCTACAAATTACGCCGATTGCGGTGGTATCCATTATTGTTCTTTACCTATTACGCTGGAGGATCAATGTGTATGCGCTTAATGATAGCGTTCTCTATTCGCTAGGCATCAGGAGAAAAGTAGAGGTATATCTCATACTTGGATTCGCTGTCCTACTTACCACGTCTATCATTTCTTTCTCCGGCTTGGTTGGTTGGATTGGATTGATCATTCCAAATATCACCAGAATTATTTTTGGATACGACCTTCGTAGCTCACTCCCTGGATCAATTCTTATCGGTGCTATTTTTGTTTTAGTTTCAGATACCTTGTCGCGTATATTAATCGCTGGAGAGATCCCATTGGGTATCATCACCGCTTTTTTAGGTGCGATGTTTTTTATTTTTCTTATTATCGGAAAAGGATCCCCGTTATCCAAAAATGGTTGATTTCTTGTTGACATTAGACAAAGTCTCATATTCCTACACAAATGGAAGAGATTTTTCATTTGAGGATGTGAATGTGAATATTTCCCCAAACACGATCACAAGCATTTTGGGGCGTAATGGCGCAGGAAAAACAACTCTTCTGTTGATTATGTTAGGTTTCCTAAAACCAACCGGGGGAACAGTCAACTATTTCCCTGATGGTATTAATGGTTTCTTGAGTAGAGGAAATAATAGTGTTGCATTTTTGCCCCAGTCTGAATCTGCGCCGGAAAAAATATTGGTTGTCGATTATTTATTGATGGGGCGGACTCCATATATTGCGCCTTTTATCTTACCTGGTAATAAGGATTTTGAGCTGGTTCAAAAGTATGCCGAGCTTGTGGAGGTCGATCATCTGCTGCATTATCAAATAGGTAAAATTAGTGGTGGTGAATTGCAACGTGTTCGAATTTGCCGTGCTTTAGTCCAAGAGAGTGATCTTATCCTTTTGGACGAACCAATAAGTCACCTTGACCTTAATGCAAAATTTTCGATGATGGAAATGATCAAACATCTTCAATCTCTTGGGAAAACAATCATTTTTACAACACACGACCCAGTTGAGGCATTGGATATAGCAGATCATGCGTTAATAATCAGCAATGATCAGCAGATCAATTTTGGCCTTACTCAAGATGTCATAACAGAAAAAAATCTTACCGCTTGTTTTAATATTCCAATTAAGATATCGCGCAATAAATCCGGGTTTGCGTGTGTGGTGGAAAAGATCGTATGAAGGACGAAAGTTATATCGTAATAATTTGCGGTAAAAAGGATGAAGGAAAAACAACTTTTATAAAATGTCTAATAGATAGGTTAAAACCCGCAGGAATTAGCATGTGCGGATTGTATTCTCCAGGCATTTATGAAGAAAACCAAAAAATTGGTATTGCAGTTACTGATCTAACAACAAATCGACACATGCAGCTGGCAAAACACGAGCCTGGCTGGGATCCTAAAATGCCTGCAAGAGAATGGCGATTTAATGAGGACGCTATTGCATGGGGTGATCAGGTTTTATTCCACTGTATCAACCAAACGAGCGATGTGTTGATAATTGATGAAATTGGTTATTTGGAATTAGAAAAAGAGGGGGGATGGAAGTCTGTTTTTCCAGTGGTAGAACAAGGAAATTATTTAAAAGTCTATCTGGTTGTCAGAGATGGATTACTTGGTCAAGCTCTGAAAATATGGAGTAACGCACAAATTGTCGCGATTAATCAAATAGATAGCATCGATCGTTGGCTGTCGAATGAGATAAAGACGATCATGGAATTGAAAGGCACGCGTACAAGCCAATTCCAAAAGCCACGGTGACATTAAAAGATTTATTTATACCCAATATAGGGATAGAGAGGATCTGGTCGCTAATTTTCAAAATTGATGGATCTATGCCGGAAATTTCATTTCCCACAATAAAAACCATATTCGTGCTTTCTTCAGGTCGCTCGAAGCATTTAATCGGTTTAGCCTTATCGCTTATTTCAAACGAAATCAGAATGGAGCCACTATCTTTGAGTGATTGGCATTTCTTAAATGTATTTGATACTGAACTCCATTGAATGTGTTCTTCAGCGCACATGCTTGTTTTTCCAAAGTTTTTATGTAGTGGTGTGGGGGTAATCCCGCCAAGAACAGCATCTTTGATTCCAAAGCCATGCATTGTGCGGAAAAGAGAACCGACATTATGAACACTGCGAATATTATCTAAGACGCATGTAACATTGCCGGCTAGAATGCCATTTGTTTTTAATTGATTATCTCTTTGAGTTAGATCAATAAAATGGATGATTTCCGCATTCTGTCCACATTGTGGGCATCTGGCAACCTTTGGATCAATATTAATATCAGGATACCTAAATCCGCACTGTGGTGAAGTGCATTCACGGATAGCTGCGCTGGTTAAACCATGCATGTTAATATGATTTCACTCGTTTAATCAAGAACTGATTTAGCTCATAGCCTAACGCAAACATGACTTCATCTGCCCGTCCCATTTGATTTTGTTTAGAAACTAAAGTCATCTGGAGTGGAAATACTTCATCATTTACTTGATTGGATCGCACATTCAGGTCGGAAATTAATGGGCGAAGATTATATTGCTTATTATTTCTTTTGGTGCGGATTATTTCTTCCTGAACCAGGAGGTTTTCAATGCAGGACTGAAGCGATTTGAGATCAAACTCTGTGTCCCAAAATTTGACTCCATATTCAGAAACAGATATGGTTGTTACCAGAGGGTTTTGATCCTGTTCGATAGTATTTATGGAAGTTATAGAGATGCCATCTGGCAGATTTGGGGGAATCATTGATGTGAGTTCTTGAATACTCACTTCTTCTTCTAACCATATATCTACTTGTTCATCGTCACTTATGAAGCCTAGCGGAAGTGGTAAACCTAATTGAATTTTTGGTTGTGGATGGAACCCTTGCGAATAGGAAATTTTTAGTTCCGATCTTCGAAATGACCGTTCCCAGATTTTCTGAATATCAAGAGCGCTGGTAAAACGGAGGGGAACTTCTTTCTTATAACCTATTCTTATTCTCATACATCTCCCATTCGAGCCTTCGCACAATCGATCAGCAGATTCTGGTTCACGCCACATGCGGAGCATTTCTCAAAACATCCGGGCGTCAGATCACCTGTAGTACTTTTGAAATATTCACTTTTCAAGAAGGATTTTTCTATTCCTGTATCAATGAAATCCCAGGGTAGCTGTTGGTGTGGATCCCTTTCTTGGTAAAGGTAATCATCTAAATCCAGTCCTAAATCATTGATCGCGTCGTGCCAAATCTTCCGAGCGAAACCTTCATTCCAAGCATCAAATTTTGCCCCTTTTTCCCATGCATTATATATAAGGTTAGAAATATGTCTATCTCCACGAGACAATAAAGCTTCTAACATAATCAGGTCATAATCCGGATAATTTATTTGAATTTTTAATTTGCGTAAGCCATCCCGGAGGATTGAATATTTATGATCTACTACATCTTTCTTTTCAACCGGCGCCCATTGGTAAGGCGTGTGGGATTTTGGGATTAATGTATTAATGCTAACATGCAGTTTTAGTCTGCCCTTTGTAATTCTGTTTCCCGTTTCTTTGATTTCTCGGCAGAGATCGATAATGCCATAGATATCTTGATCGGTTTCACCTGGAAAGCCGATCATAAAATAGAGTTTGATATTGTTCCATCCCTTACTGCATATTTCTTTGACCGTTTCTAGCATATCCTGTTTCGGGATTGGTTTATTGATAGATGCCCGTTGCCGGTCTGACCCGGCTTCGGGAGCGATCGTAAAATTTCCTTTTCTTTTGGATTCCATTCGGTCCATCAAGTTTTGATCAAATGACTCAATTCGTAACGACGGAAGGGAAAAATCTATTTGATAATCTTCACTGAGTTGATTGACATCATCAAGAATGTCTGAAATTTGAGAGTGATCGGAGGTGCTTAATGAAAGCAGTGAAACTTCAGATATTCCGGTTCGAATAATGGACTCCTTTATTGCTTCTGTAACATTTTCGCGATCTAATTCTCTTACTGGGCGCATGACCATCCCTGCCTGACAAAATCGGCACCCACGTGAACAGCCCCGCATAATCTCAATAGCAATGCGATCGTGTACGACACTGATATTCGGAACAAGATAATTTTGGATGGGTTGATCCAATTTCCTTAGAAATCTTTTCTTAACTGATAGGGTATTCCCTGATTTACTCTTTATATTTTTTGTTGAAAAACTGGGTACATAAATGCCAGAAATGGTACTTAATTCGTGCATTTTTTCACATCTAGATTTGGCTGAATTTTCCAGCATGCAGTCAATAATCTCATTGATAACAATTTCACCTTCGCCAATGACAAAAGCATCGAAAAACGCATGCATTGGTTCAGGGTTATAAGTGGCGTGACCGCCTGCAATGATGATCGGGTCTGATTCCTGCCTCCTGCCCGTCAGAACCGGAATTCCGGATAAGTCAAGCATGTTTAATGCGTTTGTATAAAGCGTTTCATATGGCAGGGTGAAACAAATCAGATCAAATATAGAAATCGGTGTTCTAGATTCGAGTGAAAAAAGGGGGATTTTCTTATCCCTGAGAAGATCTTCCATATCAAACCATGGCGCGAAAACACGTTCAGCGAGCGAATCTGAGCGGTTGTTGATGATGTTGTAAAGAGCGGCTAAACCAAGATTGGGAAATCCAATATCATAAATATCAGGAAATGCGAGCGCAGCATGAAATCGGATGCTGTCCCAGTCTTTTGTGACCTGATTAAACTCACCTCCAACATAGCGTCCGGGTTTTTGAACCGTTACCAGATCGCGATCAATAAATCTTGATATTTCGTTTCGTATATCCAAGTCATGTATCCTTCTAGAATAAGCTTCTAGTTATACCACCGTCTACATTCAACAACACGCCGGTAATATATGAAGCTGCAGGAGAAACAAGAAATGCGGCAACTCTCGCAAATTCTTCGGGCTCAGCCATTCGCCGGAGGGGGATTGAATCTGTTATCTTATTCTTTTCGATTGCAACTGATGAATCATTTAATTCAGCACGATAAGCGAGCAGGTTGCGAACACGATCTGTAGAAGTCCAACCTGGCAAAATGGAATTAAAGCGAATCCCTTCAGCGCCTAACTCAATTGATAGCGATTTGATTAATGCAGCAGTGGCAGCCCGAATTGTGTTTGACAAAATGAGGTTTTCAAGCGGGTTTTTAATTGTAAAAGAGGTGATTGTGAGCACACTCGGATACTTAGATTGCTTGAGGTAAGGGAGGCAGCTTTGAATTAAAAAAAGGTGGCTCTTAAATGAAAGATCGATGGCTTGTTCCCAATCGATGACGTCTAATTCATCAAATGAACCAGCTGGCGGTCCGCCGCTATTTGTAATGAGTAAGTCAATACCTCCCATCATATTATTTGCGTGGTTAGCAATCCCCATGCAAACGGCATTTTGTGTAACATCACCGCTAAATGTGTGGATTTGATTCTTTGCATATCCACAATTTATTAGGTCTGATTTAGCAGTGCTTATGTTTGACTCTGAACGGCTATTGATTAATACGTTTGCGCCCTCGTTTAGTAATTCCCTAGCAGTGGCGAGTCCCAAACCTTTGGAGGCGCCAGTCACGATAGCATTTAATCCTGAAATGTTTAAGTTCATTTACTTTCTCCTCAGAACATAAATTCAATATGGTGGGAAATAAGATACACAGATAGAAAATTATTTTCGAAGAAATCAACAAGTTTCATTGATTGCTGTTGGCAGTACCTTCTGTCGTTTGAAGCAATTGCGCATAGAAATACAGCTCTACTCCAATTATCGTGATATTCTACCTCAGCAACGGTAACGTTAAAATTTCTTCGCAATTTTTGAATAATAGGTTTGATAATCCCACGTTTTTCTTTTAGTGACTTTACACCGGGAATTGAAATATCCAATAGAATTGTGCCCAGGCTTGCCATAATTAAATTATAAAGCTATCAACAGATTGGATTACTGAATTAGACATGGATGAGAAACAATATCAAGAAGCAATTGATTATCTATATTCCTTCATAGATTTTAGCCTTACAAAGAATCTTCGTTATTCTGAAGAAAAATTTGATCTTTCACGGATGATTGCTTTGATGGACCTCATCGAAAATCCACAAAATGACTTTGATGTAATTCATGTAGCTGGAACGAAAGGTAAGGGCTCTACCTGTGCGATGATTGCATCAATTTTGATTGCTCAAGGCTATCGCGTCGGACTTTATACCTCACCACACATGATCGATTTTACTGAACGGATACAAATTGACAATCTCCAAATTAATCACGCTGATTTCGTTGAACTCATTGGAGATCTGAGAGATGACATAGAAAGAGTGCGAAATATCTCTACTTTTGAAATCACGACTGCCCTTGCTTTTAAATATTTTTCGAATAAAAATGTCGATATAGCGATTGTTGAAGTGGGAATGGGCGGGCGGTTGGACGCTACCAATATTGTCGATCCGTTGTTGACGGTAATTACATCAATTTCTTTAGACCATACCAATATATTAGGTGACACGATTCCCAAGATCGCCTATGAAAAAGCTGGAATTATTAAAAAAGGCATACCCGTCGTCCTGGGAAGACAGACACAGGAAGCAAAGAATGTGATTATTGATGTTGCTAAACGAAATGAGAGTCCCATAATGGATGTGTTTAATCAATATCACTGGGAACAAAAAGCATACTCTTTGGATAGCCAGCAATTTAAGATCATCCAGCTGAATCAAAGGATTCAATCGTTAACGATATTTGATATGAATTTGTTGGGAGACCATCAATTGGATAATGCGACCACTGCATATGCAGTAATTGATCACTTAAGGGAACACTATGAAATATCGGAAAATTCTGTCAAAAAGGGTTTCCAGAATACCCGCTGGCCGGGGAGATTTGAGATTATTTGCAAAGAACCACTGATTATTGTTGATGGTGCACACAACCCTGATTCATTTGAAAAATTATCTCAAACAATTGAAAAATTCCTGAATGGGGTGAATATTACTTTGATTTTTGGTGCATCGGAGGACAAGGATATCGGCGAAATGATCAGATACATTTCTCCCTATGTTGATTCCATAATTTTTACAAAATCCGATCACCCTCGTGCGATGACGGAAAAGGAAATTAAAGAGAGGTTAGGGATGATGGTGCCAAAACCTTTCATATTTTGTGGTATTGATGAATTGATAGATGAAACAATAAGAAATGAAAAAGGTACTTATATTGCCTCAGGAAGCATATTTATTGCAGGAGCAGTAAAAGAAATACTTCAATCAAAAAAGTTAATGGGTCAATAAAAATAAGCGACCCTTAATCATTAGGTGAAGGTGCTTCATTGTTGTAAATAGATTCTAAAGTATCTTGGCGGTCATTTGTGGGCCGACTTTCTTTTAAGGTGATAATTCCATTGCGCACCTGGGTCAGGATTTTTGACAATTCTATTTCCAGATGATCCAGAGAATCTATCGCATATTGATCAGCCTCAATTTTTATCAGCTTTGTTTCTTCTTTTGCTTTGCGAATGATTTCATCGGCCACGCGACGCGCTTCCTGAACGATCACATCTTTTTCAACAAGCTTTAGTGCCTGTTCCTGAGCCAGGGAAACTGTTCTAGCTGCTTCCTCTTGAGATTGAGCCAATATTCTTTCTTTTTGATTAAGGACAGATTGAGCTTTCTTGATCTCGTCCGGAATCGATAAACGAAGCTGGTCAATGAGATCTAATAATTTTTCCTCATCAATTGCAACCTTCTTCATAAAAGGCAAAGCAGATCCATCGTTGAATAACTCTTCTAGCCGGTCGATCAGATGCAGAATATCCATAGTTTTTGCCTTTTATTCTATATTTTACATATAAATCAATCTCGCAGTGATGTATGCTGATCCATTTTTTTGGATTCGCCGATCCCAAGAATCTCGGATTGCAATGCTTTTTCGACATGTGGTGGCACCATTGTCGACACATCTCCACCCAGAACAGCAATTTCTCGAACAGTCGTTGATGACAAGAAGGTGTGTTGCTCACTGGTAATCAAAGCAATCACTTCAATGTTGTCGTTTAATCTTTTGTTGGCAAGAGCCATCCGAAACTCATGTTCAAAATCAGAAAAAACCCTCAAGCCTCTGACAATGACCTGCGCATTTTGTTGCACACAAAAATCTACAGTGAGGTTATTGTATCCGACAACACTGATTTTATTATCACCAAGAAAACACCTCTCTACTAGGTCAAATCTGGTTTCGGGCGTGAAAAGGAGATTTTTTAAAGGTTTGTCATAAACTGCGATGATCAATTCGTCAAATAGCTTCGACGCTCTTCTCGCAATATCTATATGTCCATAATGAATTGGGTCGAAAGTTCCCGGAAAAATTGCTTTTACCATTTTTTGGTTTCCTCTCATTTTTCAATAATACCAGGCCATCTGTTTGATAATTCTTCTTTCAGCAAATGGTGTTCTGGCAGTGATAGTGTAGGATCTTTGTCAATTATATTACGGACATACGTATGACTTTTTTCAATTAATTTGGTGTCAGTAAGATTGGCGAATTCAAATCCAATGTATCCGGATTGCCGGGTCCCTAGAAATTCACCAGGTCCGCGCAAAGCGAGATCGATGTCAGCAAGTTTAAATCCATCATTTGTTTCCACCATCGCCTGCAAGCGGGTATTTTCAGATTTATCATCAGTATCGGGTATTAATATACAAATAGATTCATTTTGATTTCGCCCAACGCGGCCTCTCAACTGGTGTAATTGTGCTAATCCAAAGAAGTTAGCACTTTCTATGATTATGACTGTCGCCCCTGGAATATCGACTCCTACCTCGATGACAGTTGTTGAAACAAGGACGTCATATATTTTGTCCCTAAATTTTTCCATCACTTCATCTTTTTCTTGCGATTTCATTCTTCCGTGAAGAAGCCCCACCTTTAAGTCTGGAAATATATCATTTTGAATGCGTTGCTGATTAGCAACAGCAGATTTTTCTTCACTTTCATCATCGCCTTCAATTAGTGGATAAACGATGAATGCCTGAAACCCTTTATTTACTTGCTCGCGAATAATGTTATATGCAATTCCCCTTTTTGATTTTTGCAGAATTTCAGTTCTGACTGGAATTCTTCCTGGAGGCATATCATCCATAACTGTGATATCCAGGTCGCCAAATAGAGTGATCGCCAGTGACCTGGGAATCGGTGTCGCACTCATTACAAGTGCATGCGGCTGTTCGCCCTTTTCTTTCAAGGCATTGCGTTGATTTACGCCAAATCGATGTTGTTCATCGATGATCACCAATTGAAGATCTTTGAAGAAAACATCTTTTTCAAGTAAAGCATGTGTTCCGATAATGCATTTGATCTCACCGTTAGCTAATCGATCTAAAATCGTTTTTCTTTCTTTTAGGGTTGTTTTGCCCAGAAGGAGCGCAATTTCCCAATCTTTAATGCTGTGTGATTCGATCAAAAGATTACTTATTGTCCTGAAATGCTGTTCTGCGAGGATGCTTGTTGGAGCCAACACGGCTGCCTGCGCACCATGATCTACAACTGCATCGATCGCAAATTTAGAAACGACCGTTTTACCTGAGCCAACATCGCCCTGCAAGAGTCGGTTCATTGCTGAATTAGAAGACATATCAGCAATTATTGATTGAATCGCTCTCTCCTGAGCTCCAGTTAATTGATACGGTAATATTTTTTTTCTTTCTAATAATATTCTGTTTTCATATTGAAACGACCGTGACTTTTCCTGTAATTTGTAGTTCTTGAGATATTTTGATCCTAATTGAAGAAAAAAAACTTCCTCAAAAGCAAAACGATATTGAATTGATTTTAATATCTCACTACTTTCTGGAAAGTGAATCTGTTTTATCGCGAATCCGATTTCATTGAAATTATTCTCTTGTAGTAAAAATTTTGGAAGATATTCAGAAATCCTGGCTGACCAGAAATCTACATTCTTTTTAATAATCTTACGGATTTGTCGTTGCGAAAGACCAGCGGTACCAGGGTAAATGGGTACTATGCGATTTGTGTGTATCTGTTCATGTTCTA
Source organism: uncultured Pelolinea sp. (assembly GCA_964612815.1). Taxonomy (GTDB): domain Bacteria; phylum Chloroflexota; class Anaerolineae; order Anaerolineales; family Anaerolineaceae; genus Pelolinea. Next base: position 100,713 of record CAZTCV010000003.1, read on the forward strand.
ATGCTTCCCACACAGGGCTGGGCATTACCAATCGTCCGCGGAAGTGATCAACTTTGCCAGAAACTACAATAGGCAACCCCGCCTTTAACTGATTTATGAGAAATGGTTGATTGAACCACGTTAGTTTTATCGTCCCCGTACTGTCGGAGAGGATTCCTTCGGAAATTGATAATTTGGAATTTTTGGCTTTCTTGTTTACCAGTTCACCGAGGAGAATGCCAGTCAGGGTTACTTCCTCGCCGTACATGATTTGATTGATGGTTTTCAACTGGCTGAAATCCTGATATTTGCGAGGGAAAAAGTGTAAGAGATCATAGATTGTTTGAATGCCAAGCTTTTCAAAGTATTGTGCATTCCGAGGACCGACCCCATTAATCGATTGTAGCCCTGCATACAAAGCAGGATCCTGAAAAATGCGCTCTTTTTCACTTGCTTTTTGTGATTCCTGAGAGCTGGGTAAACGATTTGTCATTAATTGACCGAATGGATTAGGCGATGCGCTCTCTATATTTGATAAGATATTGCCTATTGAATCTTTACGTTCTTTAAGAGAAAAATACTGGTAAGAGTTGAAAAAAGAGATGATAAACTGCATCTCTTTTTCAGAAATCCCGTTATCCAGTTGTTGTTTCATTAGAAAAGCAGTGAAATTCTGCAATCCACCCGAAACCGCGGTATTGGTGAATCGTTTTTGGCTTTCAAGTTCCAATACCTGCTTTATTTTCATGTAAAAATCTGACATGAAAGTATTTTACTGTATCGTATCAATAAGAGGTCGAACAGCTATTCAATAGCGAGAATAAATTGATAGTGAGGCTGACCGCCGTTGTGGACTTCTAATTCATGTTCCGGGTAAGTGTTTCTGATGAAATCTGTGATTCCTTCAACCATCTCTTTGTCAGTATTTTGCCCGTAAAAAAGCGTGATGTGTTCCTTGCTCTCGGTGTTAGCCTGTTTTAATAAATTTTCACAAGATTTGAGAATCGATTTAGAGGAGGAGACCAACTTGCCGTTCAATAAGGAGATTACCTCACCTTTTTTTACACTTACCCCATTGATTTCAATTGAGCGGGTTGCAGTTGTAATTTCACCTGTGTCAACTTCGTCTAATGCTTCCTTCATTTCCTCAACAAGCTCATCAAATTCAACCGAAGGATCGAGGCGGAGACAGGCAACCATTCCTTGAGGTATGCTTGTTGTCGGAATGACGACGACATTCTTTTCGGATAATTTTTTTGCGGCTTCAGAGGCCATGATGATATTCTTGTTATTTGGCAAAATGATTACATTATCTGTAGGTAAGTCTTTGAACGCATCAAAAATCTCATTAGTGCTCGGATTCATGGTCTGACCGCCATTAATCACTTTGGCAACTCCTAAGCTTTGAAATATCTTTGAAATTCCATTGCCTGGCGAAACAGAAATAACCGCGGTCTGACCGTCTTGAATATGGTTTGAAAAATCAATATCGGCATTGCGTTGCTCCATTTGCTCTAGAAGGTTTTCGATATAAATCTTCTGCACAGTTCCAAACTCGCCGACTTTCTCAATTGGTTCATATTTTTTCTCAGTAGCAACGTGGATATGCATGCGATAAAAATCATCCCCTTCGCCAACTTGAATGGATGTTCCGATTGTTTCTAATTCAGCATAAAAACTCTTTAAATCAAAATCATTTCTTGGGGAAAAATCGACTACAACTTCAAAGTCCTGTCCCGGTTCAATCTCTTCATGACCACCATTTTGATTTATCTGATCAAGATTAAGGATAGTCTGATCGGGCTGTACTTCGCCGATATCTACCTTTTCGCCAATTGCGGCGCGATAAATTCCTTCTAGTATAATAAGTAAACCCTTCCCGCCTGAATCAACAACACCGGCTTGCTTAAGGATAGGTAAAAGGTTTGGTGTGTTCTCCAGAGATGTTTCTCCGGCTTTGAGTACTCCTTCAAGGATAGTAATTAAATCTGACTCAGTTTCAACAATGTCTTCAGATGCAGAGGCAATATCCTTTGCAACAGTAAGAATGGTCCCTTCAACAGGTTTCACAACACCTTTATAAGCCGTGTTACGGCTTTCAGAAAGCGCGTGATTCAATAGCTTTGCGTCCATTCTCTCTTCATTGTCGAGTGCTCTTGAAAAACCACGTAACAATTGAGAAAGAATCACCCCGGAATTTCCACGCGCACCCATCAAAGCTCCTTGGGCTACCTGATGGCATACCTTCCCAATGTTCTTTTCATTGGTGCTTTCAATTTCCTTGTAAGCAGATTGCATGGTGAGATACATATTTGTGCCTGTATCACCATCCGGTACAGGAAAGACGTTAAGTGCATTTATAACTGGTTGATGATTCTTGAGCCAAATAAGTGATTTTTGCAGCAATTTCTTTAAGTCCGCACCATCTATGGAAACAATTTTTTCCATATTCTTAGTTGGATCAGAACCATTGTTCTGTGACGGTTTTGCCATGAATGATAACCTCAAAAAAATAAAAAAATGGTCTAATAAAAATAGCTAATCAATGTTGCTTATCCGTAAACCTCGAACATGAATATTGACTTCAGAAACTGGAATCTTTGTTAAACTTTCAATTTTATATTTTACAGAGCTTGCAATGCTGTCGGTGACTGATGATATTCGCGTTCCGTATTCGATGATGACATATAAATCGAGAACAAGTTTTCCGTCTTCAATATTCACAAGTACACCAGCAAGCCGATTTCGCGATAATAGACGGGAAATCCCAACAGCAAGATTTGCGTCTGCGAGACCGACAACTCCATAGGATTCCAAAGCTGCTTGATTGGCAATGGATGCAATTGCATGATAGCTAATTGAAATAGAACCTAATTTTGTCTGCTTTTTATTCATTTTTGTTTTACCTTTTTGTTAAAACAGATAAGCTTGTCTTTAGTTACGTATTATGGTAAACTAATTTTTCGTAATTATCAAGGTAATAAGAATTTTTTTGAAAGGGACTCAACATGTCGAAATGTGAAAATTGCGGAAAGACAACAACTTTCGGCCATAACCGTAGCTTTTCAATGCGCGCGACAAATAGAAAATTCAAACCAAACCTCCAAAAGGTTTCAATCTATGAAAATGGGAAGATGGTTAAGAAAACGCTATGCACGCGATGTATTAAAAGCCTGGCTAAAGAAAAATAGTATTCAAATAATATTCTCCAACCTAAAAATAACGGCGAGAGCCGTTTTTTTATACTTCACTCATGTTTTAATCTGAGGGACTCCACAGCCTGTTCGATCCCGTTTTCGTTATTGAAGATGTAAGACCCGGAAACCAATATTTGCGCACCGGAATCGACCGCAATCTTCGCAGTGGATGCATTGATTCCACCGTCAATTTCTATCGGAATCGATAATTGTTGTTGCTTAATCTTGTCACTCAATATGCGAATCCGGTCCGCTGTTTGTGGAATGAATTCCTGACCGCCAAAACCAGGGTTTACGGACATCATCAGCACATAATCGACCATAGGTAAAACAGGGAAAATAAATTCGATCGGAGTGCCTGGGTTAAGAACTATACCCGGTTTGCAGTGATAATCACGAATCGATTGGATGGTGCGATGAATATGCGGGTTATTTTCAATATGGACGCTTACGTAATTAACACCAGCATCCGCAAACGCTGGTATGAATTTGTCTGGATCGCTTATCATCAAATGAGCGTCTAATGGTAGGTCAGTTAAAGAACGGACAATGGAAATGATATGGGGTCCAAATGAAATATTTGGGACAAAGTGGCCATCCATAACATCTAAATGAAACCAATCAACGCCAGCCTTTTCCGCTGATTGAATTTCATTTGCTAAATTTCCAAAATCAGAATTTAATATCGATGCAGCAACGAGAGTTTTCATTTGATCACCTGTTAATTGAGTAGTAGATAAATAACCAGAAGGGAATCAGACCACCGACCATAATAATCGCAGCAAAACCTAGCAATATTGTTTTCCAATCGATCGGTAATCCTTCAATATCTGGCGCTCGAAAATCATCAATGCCTTGATTGCTATTACGTATGATGTCCTGAGACTTCTCTGAATATGTTTTTTCCTCCAAGGGAGCTTTCTTTGCTTGAATAATATCTGATAACAAAGCCGACGCATCCGGATATCTTTGCCCGGGGTCTTTACTGATAGCTTTTAAAATAATTGCATTGAGTGCTGGCGGGATCTGCTTATTGATTTTGATTGGTGACAGTGGTGTTTCTTCCTGGTGCTTTTCGATCAGGGTGAGAACATCCTCACCTAAAAATGGGAGTCTTTTGGTAAGAACTTCATACATGACAATACCCATTGAATATACATCGGCAGCGGGTGAAGGGGCAGCTCCACGGGCAATTTCTGGTGCGATGTAATAAGGGGAGCCCCAAATTTCGGCCGTACTTTCTCTTGAAAGCGTATCTAACACCTGGGATATTCCAAAATCTGTTAATTTCAACTCGCCACTTGCTGAGATTAGCATATTTTGGGGTTTGATGTCACAATGAACAATATTGTTACTGTGGGCATATGCTAACCCTTCGCATGCTTGCTCTAAATAATTGATTCTTTGCGATAAGGTGATTTCTTTGTCCGTGATCACATCTTTCAAAATCGATCCTTCGATCAATTCCATCGCAATATACAAACGATCTCCATAAATACCAAAATCATGTGTAGTAACGATGTTGACATGCGACAAGCGTGCTGTGGCTTTTGCTTCTTTTGAGAATTGTTCCCTTAAATCAGGTTTTTGGGAAAGCTCCTTTTTAAGGATTTTTAATGCAACCGGACGATCCAGGATGATATCTTTAGCACGATATATCACCGCCATACCACCGGATGAGATGGTATTTAGGATTTGATATCTTTCATTGATAATTGGAAATGTGGTGGTAATTTCCTCCATAATCGCGATTATATCATTCAGATTTTGAATTTATAATCTTCTTATGCAAATGCAAAAAGAAACATTGGTTGCGTCATTGGTTATTTTTATATTTCTCATTTTTTCCACGATTGCTCTTTATCAATTCGTCGCCAATGGAAGTATCAAAGTCGAGCAGGGGTTAACGGTTTATATCACACCAGTAGAACCTATATTATTCAAGCCGAGTCTTGAATCACAAGAAACTCCATCTGATGATGAAAGACTGCCTGGTGTATTCGGGGTTGGCTATCCGGTGATGATAGCGAATACAGAAGGAGCTGGATTGAGAATAAGAAATGCCCCGGGATTAGATGGCCTTCCACTATTCCTGGGTAGGGAAGGCGAAGATTTTACCATTATTGACGGCCCATCACTTAAAGATAGTATTGTGTGGTGGAAGATTGAAAGCACCGCTGACTTGCATCGCAATGGTTGGGCAGCCCAGGATTATCTTCAAGTCTTAGATTAAAGAAGCAGTGATAAGCTACGGAAATACTTGTTTTATAAATTCTTTTATCATGTCAATCGGAATAAATTCTATATCATTAATAATTTCTTCTGGTAAGTCTTCGAGATCGCGCAAGTTTTCAGATGGAAGGAAAACCTTTTTTAATCCTACTCGATGGGCCGCTAACATTTTTTCTTTGATGCCCCCAACAGGAAGAATCTTACCACGTAATGAAATCTCCCCGGTCATACCGATTTCGGCAGAAATTGGTTTGTTCATCAGTAATGAAGCTAAAGCAGCGGCAATAGTGATACCGGCAGAGGGCCCGTCTTTTGGTTGCGCACCAGCTGGAATATGAATGTGTAAATCCAACTCCTCAAAATTTATTTTCCTTAGTCCGAATTCTTTGACGTGTGATCTTATATAAGATAATGCTGCTTCAGCAGATTCCTGCATGACGTCGCCGATTGATCCAGTGATCTTGAAATTGCTTTTTCCAGGCATAGCGGTGGCTTCAATAAACAAAATTTCTCCGCCAATCGGCGTCCACGCTAAACCAGTGGCCACACCAGTCACCGATGTACGCTTTACTATTTCCGTAAATGGTTGATATGTGGGCTTGCCTAAGAGCTCCTTGACGTATTTTTTGGAGACGACACGAATGTGCGTCTTAGACTCTTCCCTTTTTGTCACAACTTTACGGCAAATAGCACCAATATTCCTTTCAAGTTCTCTAACTCCTGATTCACGGGTGTGGGAACGAATGATCTCAAGAATTGCATCATCTTTAAAATTCAGTTCTTTGGGTCTAAGCCCATTCTCGATTAATTGTCTGGGAATAAGATAACCCTGAGCAATTTTCACCTTCTCATTTTCAGTGTATCCCGAGATCTCTATGATCTCCATTCGATCAAGAAGGGGGGTAGGGATTTCATCTAACTCGTTGGCGGTTGTGATGAACATGATCTGCGAGAGGTCATATGCGACTTCAAGGTAATTATCGCGGAATTCCGCATTCTGCTCCGGGTCAAGTACCTCAAGAAGTGCTGAAGATGGGTCTCCATGGTAATCATTGCCTAATTTATCAATTTCATCAAGCATGAATACAGGGTTATTCGATTCGACCCTGCGAAGTGACTGCAAGATTCTTCCTGGCATTGCACCGATATAAGTTCTGCGATGCCCACGGATTTCTGCTTCATCTCGAATTCCGCCAAGTGATGTGCGGATAAATTTTCGTCCTAATGAACGGGCGATTGATTGACCAAGCGATGTTTTCCCAACACCAGGTGGACCAACAAAACACAGGATAACCCCTTCCCTTATCCGCCGAATTTCATCATCAGACTCATGAATCTCTTTTACCCGCTCCTTTTTGAGCTTTCGAACAGCCAGAAATTCAATGATCCGATTTTTTACATCCTTAAGTCCATAATGGTCTTTATCTAACACTTCTCGGGCATGGTTGATATCCAGATTATCTTCTGTTTTTGTTTTCCAGGGTAAAGTCACCAACCAATCGAGATAAGTTCGGATTACGCCATATTCAGCCGCGGCAGAAGGCAGTCTTTCCAGGCGGTCCAATTCCCGATTTGCCTGTTTTAAAGGCTCCTCCGGCATTCCTGCTAATTGAATTTTCTTTTGAAAATCAATTATCTCGTTAGCATTAGGATCATCTTCACCGAGCTCTTTTTGAATAGCTTTTAATTGTTCACGAAGAAAATACTCCTTCTGTATTTTGTCAATTTCTTCTTTTGCTTCGTTTTGAATCTTATTTCCCAGGTCGAGGACCTCGCTCTCTTTTGTTAAGAGACTTACAAGGATTCGAAGTTTATCAACAGCAGAATCAATTTCTAAAAGATTTTGCGCAGTTTCAACGTCGACTCTTTGTAAATTTGCAATATTGTAAGCAACTTGCAGAGGATCTTCGAGTGAGTTAATCGTCGCGATCAGTTCGCGCGGTATTGCTGGGACTAATTCTGAAATATGTATGAATTGTGTGCGAACATTTCTAACTAGAGCTTCGATTTCCAAGCCCGTTTCAATTTTCTCAGGATGAAGAACAATTTCGGCCGTAATATAGGGTGAATCTTTCACAAATTTCTTGATTTTAAAACGATCGATTCCCTGAACGAGCAGTCTTAGAGTGCCATCTGGAGCCCGAAACATACGGTGGATGATGGCGGTAGTTCCAAATTGATAAAGATCAGAAGGAGAAGGTTTTTCAATATCAGTTTTTCGGGAAGTAACCAGCCCGATCCACTTGTGGGATGCGTATACATCTTCTATTAATTTAATCGACCGAGACTGGCCAATTGTTAAGGGTATTGCTGTGCTAGGGTAAGCTACGAGGCCACGAAGAGGCAGAATAGGCAGTTCATCGGGAATTTCATTTAGATCGTTACTTTGATCGGACGACTCAAAACCCGTGCCGAAATAATCGTTTGAATTCTGTTCATCAATGCCAAAGTTGAAAATCATCTGGGCAAAATCGAATTCACCCTTAATCATCCATTGAACTATTTCGCTTAGATCGACGTCCCACTTCTTAGCAGGCATACTAGAAAATTACCTCAGATTACTAAATATTTTGTTTTATGAATAATACACGATGTTTATACCAACCGGAAAAAATATTACATGATATTAAGAGATTAAATAAATAGCGCCCTCGGTGAGACTCGAACTCACAACCGCCGGATTAGAAGTCCGATGCGCTATCCATTGCGCTACGAGGGCGAGATAAGAATTGACTTACATTATAAAACGAAAATCATTCCAAAATTGGACGAATGCCTTTATAGACGCGGTGTCCGCCAATTGTAACAAGTATCGTTCTTGCAGGTTTGCCCGTTTTTTCTGCTAACTGATCAGCATTCAACGGTTGATTCCCGTTTGCGAGAAGGATACGGAAAATTTGTGCAACAAGAGGAAGGTTATGATTGAGGAAATCCTCCTGCTTGGCACAATGATTGATCAACATATAGAGCAGCCCATCAACCTGCGTGACTTGTGCGGTTTCCGGGTCGACTGCATCGATCAAGCGGGCATCATCCTGCTCACCAGCAAAAGCTTTTCGGTGGTCATCACATAAAAAGTCCAATAGGAAAATTCTCCAGTTGGAATCATTTTCTTGCCACCAATCAAAGTCGATCTTAAATGGTGTGGAAGGAGTTGGTTTTATTAGACTCATTCTTTTCTCTGGGTCAGCCATTCTTATTAGCCCCCCTTATCTTTATACCGAAAATAAAGATCTCCGAGATACTCAACTTCGGAATTCTCAATCAACGATTTAATAATACTACTGGGTGGACAACGGCGGATCACATTCACCGAAGCATATATCTCCTGGGCGTGCACTTGCCCCTGTGGATTTAATTTTATTAATTCATGGAGAATTCGATTCACTGTTTTTTCTAAAGGTTCGGAAAGAAAAGTTTTTTTATACCAAATATTATCAAGAGCCTCGATATCTGTCACAACTAAGGCCATTCTCTCATTATAGTCAGCGTTGATGGGTTGTTTGAGCATGGCAAAAACGATACCATTATCACTTCCAACTAAAACTGTTTTCAGCCATTCTTTATTTTGCCGACTCTTTTTATAACCAACGATTATTTCACCTGGATTTTTACCTTTGCTGATATTTATAAGACTGCCCGGGATGATGTCATTTTTGCGATACCATTCTTCCAGACCATAAACATATTTTTCTGAACGCACAACCCAACCAGCAAATCTATCCCCGTTATCAACAAAGGAAAATTTCACACGAGGAGCTTCATACGCGGTGGGAAACATTTTTGAAAGTGTTTTGGTTAATGGCAATGTACCAGCACGCCAGTGAGGATAGCTGAGACTGATGATTGCTTTTTCAGTTGTATCAGCATGAAAATCCAGTTTTTCAAATTCATCATACACAGTCGATTCGAACAAATCAAGATACTCTCCCATTTTAAAATCAGAGGATGAGTCCACAGTGTTCTTTAAAAATAATGGTGTTTTGCGAACAGATTCAGGCTCCATTATGTGCAAGAACCACAATGTTTCTCCTGCTGGGCCTACTTCATCAAATCGAGAGTCCTCCTGCAGGGCAAAGTTAAAGGAAAACTCAAGAAGTTTTTTGTCTGCATTAGCTTCTAATTCAACCTGATTCATTAACTGGAATGTACTAATTGGACCCCCTTCAGCCTCTTCTAAAATTGCTTCAACAAGATTGAGGTGCCCAACATGAACATCAATCAGGAGCGATTGTGGAAACCAACTTCCAGCAATTTTTACCAGGTCTTCATTTTCAGATAATGACTGATCAAGTATAGCAACGAGTTTCTCTCCAAAACTTTCAATAATGTGATCAGGATCAAGGTTTGGATCATCCTCTGGCAGGTCAAAAAAATGGTTGAGGGGATGATCTTGGATACCTGTTGCGAATTCCTGAACATCATCCCTGGAAAATTCGACTGTGATTATTGAAAATAACTCCAAATCTGGATTATATCCATCACGCATTTGTTTAACAACGCCTTCTCTCCCGTTAAGAGAAGGGAAGCGAAGGGTATCATTAATTTCAAATTTATCTTTGGGTAAATATATCTTTATTTCACCTTTATCGTTGGATAATTTTCTCTCTTTTTCAAGAGCGATACGATTCTCGATAATTGCGCGGATTAGCGATGTTGTTGGTTGGGGAATCTCCTTTTCAAGAAGAAAATTGTAGATGAAATCAATATCGGATTTCTCTACTTCAAGAGAACCCCAATAATTTTCATTGAGTTTATGATTGCTTTGCATACTAAGGTGAATTCTTCCTTTCCTCAATTATTATAAATGAATCAGGGATATTCAGTGTAAACCCAATCAAAAGGATCCACTTGTTTACCATTTACCCAGATATCCCAATGCAGGTGTGGTCCGGTAACGCGCCCTGTTTTTCCAATCAAACCAATCAGGTCCCCTTCGTTGACAAACTGACCTTCTTCAACAAGTATTTCGCTTAGATGTGCATAACCACTAAATACTCCCTGACCGTGATCAATAAAAATTGTAAAACCTCTAATATCCATAGGGCCTGCAAACGCAATGGCACCGGGAGCTGGGGCGTAGATATTGAAGGAGTTCAAAAGCACATAAAAGTCCAGTCCTCCGTGAAATCCAAAATATTCACCATTGTTATAACTACGGCGGTTCCCAAAATAGGACGAAAAACCGATTGTCTCATCATCCAGAGATCCATCAACCGGAAAGCGGAAAGTGCCTGTCCAATATCTTTCGGGCGAAGTTGTTGTAAAAATCTCTTGAACTTTAGCCGCCTCTTGGATGTTTAGTTCTTCATCGATAAAAGTGGACTCGACAGTTAATGTTTCATTGACAAAACCACCGCTCTCTATCAAAATCATCTGATCGATTTCAAATGTTTCACCTGAATCGAATGTGCCTTCTAAAGAAAATTCTGCAAGACCCGGTTCCCGCAACGCGTGCACGCCGTCTAATGCATAAAGAATCTGGCCAGTAGTATCCTGATAGAAAACGAGAGGATTTCCGTCAAAACTTCCGCTCATCGTTAATGGCTTGGTATTAAGGACATTGATAGATACGGTATGTCCTTGGCTAATGGGCAAAGGGTTCAGAATGAAATTCTGGATATATGGAGAGAAAATTGATCCTAAAGACTCGTTGGATTCATTGAATTCTACTGAGCGGGTGAAAGGTTCTTTTGGGATTTGAATCGATGTGTTGGGGATTTTATTGTCCAGAAAGATATACCAATGCCCAAACCCTCTCTCAATGCTATTTATGAAAATGGATGACTTATTATCAATGGTGAACACTTTATTTTGCTGGCTAAGATTTTCAAGATTAGAAATTGGGAGAATCAGATTTGTCCCAACATAAGCCTCAGAAGGGCTGGTGATCTTATTCAGCCTTGTGAGGACTTCCATCGATATTTGATATTTCTTCAAAATAACAGGAATTGTCTCTCCGAGTTGAACTGGTGTAACCGAAAGAACACCAGATATTCCGCTCAGTCCTGGGATCGTCAATTGTGTCCCTGCAGAAATTAGATTCGTATCAATGATGTTGTTTGCTGAAATCAGGTCATTAACATCGATTCCGAATTTTTGGGCAATACTGCTGAGATTCTCACCTGGCTGCACAATGTAAACTGGTCGATCACCATCCTCTTGCGCAAAAATTGGACTATGGAAAGATGATAGGATGATTAAAGTTATAATTGCAAGGAAAATAGTTTTCTTCATATAGTGAGATAATTTTAACCTACACAGTTTACCATAGAGAAAAAATGAAAATTACTACTTGGAATGTCAACGGTATTAGAGCTGCAACATCTAAAGGAATATTTGATTGGATAGAAGAAAATAGCGCAGATATCTTATGTCTTCAAGAAATTAAAGCAAAAGAAGACCAAATTGATATAACACCGATTGACATTGCCGGCTATGCGTATTTCATTAATTCTGCCGAAAGACCTGGCTATAGTGGTGTCGCAAATTTGTATAAACGAGCACCATCTGAAATGAAACGAGGGATCGACAACCCGAAATTCGATATTGAAGGACGTGTCATTCAATTTTCATTTCCGGAATTCGAATTATTCAATATCTATTTTCCAAATGGAGGTCAAGATAATAAACGAGTTCCCTTCAAGTTGGAGTTTTACGATAATCTACTAAAATATTGTAAAGAATTAGTAATAAAAGGCAAAGAGATAATCATCACTGGAGATTTCAATACCGCCCATAATGAAATTGATCTTAAGAATCCAAAATCAAATGAAAAAAACACGGGTTTTTTACCTGAGGAACGCGTTTGGATCGACACTTATTTAGATTTTGGATTCATTGATGCGTTCCGTCAGCTTTATCCTGAAGACGAGATATATACATGGTGGACCTATAGATTTGGCGCAAGAGAGAAAAATGTCGGTTGGCGATTGGACTATTACCTTGTTACAGAAAAAGTCTTTTCGCATACTAAAGATGTCATCATTCATACTGATGTTATGGGATCGGATCATTGTCCTGTATCAATTTTGCTAGATTACTAAGGAGACCGATTGAAAAAGAAAATAATCATTGTGGACGATCATGAAGTTGTACGGCTGGGTCTCAAAAGCCTGCTGGATCAATATCCGCAATATGAAGTAATATCTGAAGCCGACTCAGCAACTGAGGCTATTAAGCAAGCGCAAGATCTATTACCTGATATTATTTTGATGGATATAAGGCTTCCTGGAAAATCCGGGATAGAAGCCTGCGAAATGATTAAAAGGGAATTCCCTAACATCCAAATCATCATGCTAACTTCATATGCTGAAGATGAAATGCTTTTTTCCGCAATTAAAGCGGGTGCCTCCGGATATGTGTTAAAACAAATCAATTCAGAGGGGCTCATTCATTCACTTGAAGCGGTTGCGCGTGGAGAGGGTTCGCTCGATCCTGCTGTCACCCAGAGGGTTTTTCAGGAGGTTCGTAAAGCAGTAAAAGAAGAAGAAGCTGCGTCCTTTTCGAGTCTAAGCCAGCAAGAGAAAATGGTTCTCAAGTTAGTCTCTGAAGGGAAAACGAACAAGGAAATTGCCCAAATTCTATTTCTAGGAGAAGGTACAGTACGTAACTATGTAAGCAGTATTCTTTCAAAATTGAGTGTCAGCAATCGTGCAGAGGCTGCTGCTTACGCCGTAGAGCATAATCTAAAAAATTTTTTATAGAGCAACAGCCAACAAAGTTAATATTTTTGGTCCAAATACGATCAACCCAATTATCAGTGAAACAAATGCTGCAATTAATACTGCCGCAGCGCTGATATCCTTTGCTTTTTTGGCGAGTGAACTAAATTGAGGGGAAATTAAGTCAATTGAAAACTCAAGAGCAGTATTAATAAATTCTGCTACCAGTACAATCGAAATTGTTAGTAACAGCAAACTCCATTCAATCGCATTAATTTGCAACAAGAAAGATAAAGCAATGATGAAAGCTCCAACGAATAAGTGGATTCGGAGATTCCGTTGTGTTCGCAATGCGATCTTTACGCCAGCAAAAGCATTTTGTAATGAGAACTTAAAACGTTCAATACCGTTCAACGCAATTCATCCGTAAGATTTTCGATTATTGTTGCTTGCAAAGCGAACATTTTTTGATGGTCTTTTTTGTTTGCGTGGTCATGACCGCACAAATGCAAAATGCCGTGGATTATTAAAGTAATTATCTCTTTCGATAATGGAATATCAGCATTTGCTGCCTGAATAGCCGCACGTTCATAAGAAATGATGATATCGCCGAGATAATTTTGTGCTGTGATTGGGTCTGGCTCATTCGCGGTAAATGAAAGTACGTCGGTTGGGTAATTATCTCCCGAAAATTGATTATTCAGTTTCTGAAGATTGATATCATCACTCAGGACGATTGTCAGGGAATCATTTTTAACCCCTAAATAATCTAGTGCCTTATGCGCTGCTGCTGAATAATAATTCTTTTCACTATCAGAAAATAAACTAAACTCATCTACAAGTTCAACCATCTTTTGTTGCTTCTTTTTCTTGCCCTGGATATTTTATTCGATGATGGTAAGAGTTCTTAAAAGTTCTTGTGAAAGAACGGATGATTGTCTGGATATCTCTCAAAGTTAGATCCGCATTCATTAATTGATCAGCTTCAATATATGCATCGACAGATTGGCGAACAATCCGTTCTATGTCATCAACAGATTCAGGATCTTCCGACCGCATCCAAGCTTCGCTCCCATCCGCAAGCATCAGAATGGCTGTTTCTTTTCTATGGGGGATTGGTCCCGGATATTGGAATAGGGATTTTTCTACTTTTTCCTCGCTCCCGGCATCTATAACCGCCTGATTGTACTGGTAGCGTGTAATCATCGTACCGTGGTGTTCAAGGATGAAATCCTGGATTTGTGGCGGGATCCGATATTTTTTGGCCAATTTGATCCCATCTGTCACATGACGTATGATAGTAGCAGAACTCAAAACGGGATCCATGGACTCATGAGTATCCAGCTTACCGACGGGTTGATTTTCGACAAAGAAAGTTGGATTCGTTGTCTTACCGACATCATGATAAAGTGCGCCAACACGAGTAAGCAGCGCATCTCCATTTACTTCTCGCGCAGCCTGTTCTGCCAAGTTGGCCAACTGCAAACTGTGCTGGTAGGTCCCAGGGGCAGATGTTAATAATTCCTGCAATAAAGGATGATCTGGCCGGGATAGGTCCATTAATTGCATTGCTGTTGTTCGACCGAGCAATTCGGACAGCAAATATTGTAGGATCAAAGCAAGGCTCACAGATATTACTCCGTTGGCAAAGGCAGCGCCAATTAGAGAACTTGCGCCGGACAGATCAATAAATGAATTTAAGATTCGATAAGCAATGACAATCATACTGCCCGTCAATGCTTGCACTAAACCTGCGAGAAAAAAAATGTTTATTCTTCGACCGCGCCCAAGTACAAAGATCGAGGCAGCAGAAGGTAGAAAATAATAGAGTGCAAGGTCAACTGAATTGGCCTGGTTGTATGCCGCAAGAACACTTAATACAAGTACTCCCATTACCCCTAATTCATAATCAAATACACTGGCCACCAGCAATCCAAACGCAGCTATCGGGAATATATAAGGTAGGATCGTGTGATTTGGGATGATCAATCGCGCTGAAATCAAAAAAATGAAAAAAATGAACGCAATTGCAGATAGGCCATCAATCGAGACACCTTTAGATTGCCGCACTCGGCGCAGATAAAATCCAACCAGGGCCATAACCGTGATCACAATCATTCCAGCTGATACGTAATCCAAAGTGCGATTACGTGGTTCGGTATATCCTAACGCTTGAAGCGCTTCCCAACTTACCGTATCAATTACTTCTCCACTGTTGATGATAATTTCACCAGCAGCAAAAGACTGGGATACCGGTGCAACAGATTCTCTCGCATCTGCTATTTGTTCGTTTGTTCGTTCAATGCTGAATATGCTATTGGCGGTTATAAGTTGTGAAACAATTTCCTTGATTAGATTGGTTTCTGCATCGGAAAAACTAAAATCCACTTTAGCACCCAAATCACGCTGAACACCGGAAACTTGATCTTCGCGGATGGAATTTCTCATTACAAGTTCTAAAACATATAACGATTCGTTTTTTACTGACTCCCAACGCTCCCCGCTCAATAAAAGAATAGCACTGGCAGTTTCCGGTTTGATATCAAATGATTCCACGGAAATCAGATCTTCAATTTTTTGTGAATCGGAAGCAAAATCATCAATGCGGATAGTCGAAATAAAATCAAGAGCAGCTCTTAGTTTTTCCACCTGTTGCCTGCTGATCGTAGGGTCAGGAGGCAAGTAAATTGGAAGGACAGATTTTTCTGCTTCCTCTTTGGATTTTGAGGTAAGGTAATCGCTAATGTATGAGAATGATCTCGGTGCATGAATGTCCTGCATTGCAACATCCCCGACTTCCATCAATGAAGGGGTAGGGCGGAATGAAATTGGCAATACTATCGCCAAAAAAATTAGAATGGAAACAATAACAAAGCGGAGGATATTCCAGAACCCAAGTCTCTTATCCGTATTCACGATAATTCTATTCGACTCTCAATTACTATAATCACGTTAGCTTAGTTTTTCTTTGATCAATTTGCTGATTCGGTCATTTGAAGCTCTTCCTGCCACCTCTGCAATCGATTCTTTCATCACAAGACCCATTTGTTTGATCGACTCTGCGTTAGATTTTGAGATGATATCATCAACAATCTTTTCAAGTTCCTGATCGTCTAATTCTTTTGGTAAATATTCTTTGATCACTTCAATCTCTTTATCGAGCGAGATAATCATTTCTGGTCGATCCGCTTTTTTTGCTTCTTCAATAGTTTCTTCACGAGTCTTTATTTCTTTTTGTAGGATGGAAAGAAGTCTAGCGGAATCCAAATTATCTCCTTTTTCAATCTCAGCCAATTTTATCGACGAGAGGACCATGCGAATTACTTTAGTTCGCACTTTATCCTGATTCTTCATTGATGATTTTAGATCGACAGTTAATAGTTCTTTTATATCCATCATTTCCTCGCTAATTATTATTATCCATTATTTCTGGTTTTCAAGAGTTAGTAATTTATTAAAGGATGCTAAAGCAACCTCGATTTGTTCCTGATCTGGTTCCCTAGTGGTGAGACGTTGTAATAACAGATTTGGAGTTGTTATTGTATGAACAATCAGATTGTTGCTGTGGTTACCCATCCAACGAATGACTTCATATGACAACATTGCCAGTAATGGCACAAACAAAACTCGTGTGATGATGCGAGTAGTTACAGGCATAGGCCCCATTATCGAAAAGAAAATAATCGACAATAGAACTAATGTAAGCAAAAATGAAGTTCCGCAACGGGCATGCGCCAAGGGGTAGTTTCTAATATTTTCTACACTCAATTGAATTCCAGATTCATAAGCGTTTATTGTTTTATGCTCAGCACCATGATATTGAAAAACACGTGCAATTTCCTTAGAGAACCCAATCACAAAGAGATATCCAATTAATAAGAATAGGCGGACCAGGCCCTCGATCACATTGACAGAAAAATTTGACAGTCCAAAAACTTTATTAATTGCGCTGGCTAATAATGTTGGAAGAACAAAAAATACGCTGATCGATAAGGCGATAGATAAAAGAACGGTCAGAAATAATGCTCCACCTTCAATTTTCTCTTCCTCATTTTCCGCCTGTACATTAGCTGAAATGGTAAGAAACTTCATACCAAGTGATAGAGAATCCCAAAGAATGACAAGACCGCGAAAAAATGGTAATTTGGCTATTTTGGATTTGTATATTCCTTCCAATTCTTCAGATTCCAGGATAATTTCACCCTGTGGTGAACGGAAAGCGCCAACAACGTTGTACTTTCCTCGCATAAGAACTCCCTCAATCAGTGCTTGTCCACCATAATTAGGGAGTCTTTCTTCTGTTTGGTGATTCAATTGCATTTCTCACCTACTTTAATTAGATAAAGAATGACCGCATGAATTCCTTTCCAAAACATATCAAGATCCATGCTTTCGTTTGGGCTATGTATTTTATCCTCCGGCAGACCAAATCCACTTAATATACTGCTTGCACCAAGTATGTTCTGGATATTTGAAGCGATGGGGATGCTTCCGCCTTCACGCTGATGGATAGGATCGACTCCCCAGATGGTTTTTAATGCTTCAGCAAAACATTGTGTTTCTGGCGCGTTTGGATTTGTGACATATGGAGTCTCGCTGTCTCCTGATAAACGTATAAGTTGCCATTTTATACCATTAGGCGCATTTTTTTCTAAATACCGGACAAGCTGTGTGTAAACATTTCTTGGAGTCTGGTTTGGTACTAATCGCATCGAAATTTTTGCCATTGATTTAGAAGGAATGATAGTTTTTGGGCCTACACCTGTAAAACCACCAAGTATGCCATTAATATCAAGCGTCGGACGCGCGCCTATTCTCTCTGTTGGTGAAAATGATGAATCACCAAATAGCGCATCGGCGCCAGTTTGAGTTTTATAGTAATCTTCATCCAATCCAAGTTTTGCCATTTCAGATTTTTCATCGTCTCCGATTGGCATAACATCATCATAAAATCCCGGCAGTTGAATAATACCTTGCTCATCGATCATGCCGGAAAGTAATTCCGCCAGAACCTGAACGGGATTACGGACAACCCCCCCGAACAATCCCGAATGAAGATCGTGGTCGGGACCGAACACATGGATCTCGAAGTATGCCAAACCACGCAATCCATATACGATGGAGGGTTGTGTCTTTGATAGAGATCCTGCATCTAAATTTAATACAAAATCACACTTGAACAGATCCTTGTGCTTTTCAAGGAAAGCTTCAATACTCGGAGATCCGATTTCTTCTTCTCCCTCAATCATGAATTTAAGGTTGACCGATAGGCTACCAGTTTTCACGATTGCTTCTATCGCACTCAAGAACACCATGATCTGTCCCTTCATATCAGAAGCACCGCGGGCAAAAATTCGGTTTTTGGATATTTCCGCAATAAATGGTTCTGATTTCCACAGGTCTAGGGGATCTGGCGGTTGTACATCATAATGGCCATAAATCAATATTGTAGGTTTAGAGTCATCCCCGCACTGGTATTCACCAAAAACCACCGGATGCTGACCTGTTTCGAGCAAAGCAGTATTAGAAACTCCCAACTTATCTAAATAATCTTTTACCCAATGAGCAGCTGAAATAATATCATTTGCGTGATCAGGGTCAGATGATATCGAAGGAATTGAAAGAAATTCTTTAAAAACACTTAAGACATTATTCTTATTATCTTCAACATATTGAAAGGCTTTTTCTACTTGATTTGTCATATTTGATCTCCTGATAATTTTTAATTGTAATTCATTCGAGTTTTCATCAGTGTGAATATGCTAAAATGAAAAAATCAATTATGTATGAGGTTTAGATGATAATTAAAAACGCAAATATTATCACCTTTGATAATGATGATCGCATTATTGATGGTGGGGGTCTACGGATCAGCGCTACCGGGGAAATTCTACAAGTACTGGAAGCCGAGCAACTCATCCATTTTAATGATGATACTGAAGTGGTTGATGCACAAGGGAAATATCTAATGCCAGGAGGAATTTGTGCGCATACACATTTCTATGGCGCATTTTCTCGGGGGATGTATATTCCAGGTCAAGCACCAGATGCATTTCCGCAGATTCTTGAAAAACTTTGGTGGCGTTTAGATAAAGCATTGGATAGAGATGCGATTTTTTACTCTGCTCTTGTTTGCCTAATCGATGCGATCAAGCATGGGACAACCACACTGTTTGATCATCATGCCTCACCAAACTATATTTCCCAATCACTCGATAGCATCGCAGATGCTGTTGGTCAGACAGGTGTTCGCGCTTCACTTTGCTATGAAGTAACAGACCGCGATGGTAAGGACAAGGCTGAACAGGGGATCCAGGAGAATGTGAGATTTATTGAGAGAATCTCCCAAACTAATAACAAAGATTATATAAATGCCACATTCGGTTTACATGCTAGCTTAACGTTATCTGATGAAACCTTAAAGAAAGCAAGCGATAGTTGTCCGGAAGGATTTGGGTTCCATATTCACGTTGCTGAACATCAAATTGATGAATATGACAGCATAGAAAAGTGCGGTATGCGCGTAGTAGAAAGGTTGGGCGAGTTTGGCATGCTCGGCCCGTTGTCCATTCTCGTACACGGAGTTCATATTGATATAAAAGAGGCTCAAATAATTGCGGAAAGTGGCGCATGGCTTACACATCAGCCAAGATCAAATATGAATAATGCGGTAGGGCTGCCGAGAGTTGATGAAATGTTAAATGCTGGAATAAAGATGTGTCTTGGAAATGATGGTTTTTCAAATTCTATGTGGGCAGAATGGAAGGCAGCATACTTCGCTCATAAATTAGAGAACCGCGATCCGCGCTTTATGTCTGCTGACAAAATAAAGATAATGGCGATTGATAACAATCGAAGTATGGCTGAAAAACTGTTCGACGGATTGAAAATTGGAAAAGTCGCGGAAGGATATCGTGCTGACCTAATTTTTGTTGATTATCAGCCATTTACCGAACTTAACAAAGATAATTTACCTTGGCATATCGTTTTCGGTTTTCAAGATGGGATGGTTACCGATACAATGGTACAGGGTGAATTCCTGATGCGTAATTGCGAAGTTTTAAAGATTGGTGTGAATCAATTGATGAAAGAGGCCAAAAAGGTCTCGCAATACGTTTGGAAAAGATACCACTCGTATTTTTAATATAAGGAAAAATCCATGATCGAGCAGAATAGAATATCAATTATTGGTGGTACCGGTAAAGAAGGAAAAGGACTTGCGTATCGTTGGGCAAAAGCAGGTTATGAAGTCTGTATTGGGTCGAGAAAATTAGAAAGAGCGCAAGAGGCAATCACAGAGATCTTCTCAATGCAAAAAGACAATAATAATTTTGTTTTGCATGCAGATGAAAATGAGGGCGCTGCTAAATGGGGGGAGATCGTAGTCCTTACAATTCCATATGCGCACCATGAAGAAATGTTGCATCAATTAAAACCTTTTTTGGAAGGGAAATTTTTCATGGATGTAACGGTGCCTTTGGTTCCGCCAAAAGTGTCAGTCATTCAAATACCAGAAGATGGCAGTGTTGGATTAAAAGCACAAAGGATTCTGGGTGATACGGTTAAGGTAATTTCGGCATTTCAGAACATTTCCTTTGAATTGCTGTTAAAGGATGATCCCATTGAATGCGATGTCCTATTATCTGGAAGTGATAAAGAGGCAAGAGAAATCGGTATGCAATTGGTTAAGGATGCCGGTTTGGAGGTTTGGGATGCTGGTCCATTGGAGAATGCAATCATTGCTGAAGGATTAACTTCAATATTAATTAGAATTAATAAACAATACAATACGCACTCTGCGGGATTAAAAATTACTGGCATTGAAAAATAAAGATGCAAAACCACTTGTATTGATCCCGATTGTAGGGATTCCAGATATTCATCCAGGCGATGCTCTCAATATGATCATTGAGCGTGCAATACTTGATCAGGGAGATGAACTTATCCAGGGAGATATTGTTGTTATAACTCAGAAAATTGTTTCAAAATCAGAAGATCGTTATGTTCACAGCACATCCATTATCCCGTCTGACGCTGCAAAAATAATATCTGCTGCTTCTCAAAAACCGCCCGAATTGATCGAATTGATTTTACAGGAAAGCCGTGCTGTCCTCCGATATAATGACCGAGCTGTTATTGTGGAACACAAATTGGGTTTTGTTTGCGCGAATGCAGGCATTGATCGATCTAACGTTATGAGAGAGGAAATAGGTGAAGGAGATTGGTACTTACTGCTTCCCAAGAATCCAGATAAATCTGCCGCTAAAATTCGTGAATATCTCGAAAAAAAGTTTACGACAAAAATTGGGGTAATGATTATTGATTCACATGGTCGCGCCTGGAGATATGGGACTGTTGGGACAGCTATTGGAGTATCAGGTGCGCCAGCTTTGGTGGATCTGCGTGGAACACCAGACCTTTACGGAAGAGAATTAAAGATCACTCGGGTTGGAGTTGCAGATGAATTGGCAGGCGCAGCCTCACTTGTAATGGGACAAGCAGCTGAAAAAATCCCGGCTGTCATCGCACGTGGTTTTCCATACGCATTAAGAGAAGCGAGTATTCAAGAAATTTTGCGATCTGAAGATAAGGATATGTTCAAGTAATGAAGATCGTTGCACTAGCTGGCGGTGTGGGAGGAGCAAAATTAGCGCATGGTTTTTCAAAAATATTAGCAACTGAGGAATTTTGTGTCATTGTCAATACTGGCGATGATTTTTCACATTTTGGTCTGGTTATCTGTCCAGATATTGATACTGTTTGTTACACACTCGCTGAAAAATCAAACCATCTGACTGGATGGGGAAGAGATAACGAACAATTCACTGTCTTTGACACATTAAAAAGTTATAACGCACCGGATTGGTTTCTACTGGGAGATAAGGACCTTGCGCTGCACCTTGAACGAACAAGACTCATAAGTGAAGGTAAAACACTAACAGAAGTCACCGCACAATTTTGTGGATTCTTAGGGGTGTCACATTCGGTTTTACCAATGACGAATGACAGCGTGCGTACCATGGTCAACACAATTGAATATAATGAAATACCCTTTCAAGATTATTTTGTGAAATATAAATATCAACCAAAAACGTCCGGTTTTCGATTTGATGGGATAGAAGAAGCCAATCCCACTTTAGACGTCTTATCAAGTCTCAATAATGCAGACTTGATTGTCATCTGTCCATCAAACCCGTTTGTAAGCATTAATCCCATTCTTTCAATACATGGGATAAGAGAGATCGTCAAGCAAAAAATTGTTATTGGAGTATCACCCATCATTGGAGGTCGTGCTGTAAAAGGACCACTAGGATTAATGCTTGCTGATCAGGATCAACCAATTCATCCCAAATCTATTGCAGCTATATATGAAGATATTCTGAATATTTTTATCATTGACCATCAGGATGATTGGGAAATAGCTCCCGCTGATCCTTCTAGTATAATTATTTCAAAAGAATCAATCTTGTTACCGGATTTACAATCAAGAATCAATTTGGCAGAAAAAATAATCAACCTTTACGAAAAAAACAAATAACTATGTCGCTGTGCGCGATAATTCCAGTGAAACCACTTATGCGAGGGAAGTCGCGGCTCGCAACCATCCTATCGGCAGCCGAGCGCGAAGTCCTAAATCGCAATCTATTGCAATCCTTGCTAACCAGCCTTCAGCCAATTAACATGATCGACCATAAAATTGTGATCAGTTACGATCCCACCGCATTGGCGTTCGCCAGGAAATTTGGAGCAACCACTGTTCTTGAAAATCGAAACACCAACATCAATCGTGCGCTTCGAAGAGCAACTTTGGCCGCAAGTGCTTACGGCGCTACAAGATTATTAATCCTTCCAGCAGATCTTCCTCTCATCTCACAAGCTGATGTCGAGGAGTTGCTTTCGTATGAAAGCGAACCACCTCAAATTATCATTGTGCCGGATAGAAAATTGAATGGCACGAATGCTTTGTTTATTAATCCTATTGGTGCGATAAAATATAATTTCGGAGATTGGTCATTTAGAAAACATACTGAACAAGCTGAAAGAAAAAAGATCGACGTAAAAATTCTAAATAACATAAACATATCTTTTGATCTTGACGTTCCTGAAGATTGGGAACTTTTAGAGAAATATAATAACCAAAAGAAAATTCAGATCCAAAATTTATTTAAGGAGGTTCTAACATGAACGAAAGAGTAGCACTTTATTTGCAGGATGCTCACGATTTACGTGATGGTCTCGAATATGTGAGATATGCTGAGGAAAAAGGATTCGAAGCTGTGTGGCAAGCTGAAAGCAGATTAGTACGTGATGCAATCGTCCCAATGGCCGCTTATGCCGCGGTCACAGAAAAAATTAATGTTGGATCTGGTGTCATAAACAACTGGACGAGAAATATTGGGTTGCTCGCCTCAACATTTCTAACATTAGATGATTTAGCCAAAGACCGTATTATTTGTGGAATCGGAGCCTGGTGGGATCCTCTTGCAAAAAATGTTGGGATCGATCGAGATAAACCGTTAACAGCTATGAAAGAGACGGTCGAAGTATTAAAACGCTTATTATCCATGGAAAGAGTTACTTTTCATGGAGAATTTGTCCATGTCGATGGAATAGAATTAGATGTAGTTCATGGTCGCACCGAGCCGCGAAATGTATCAATATTTATTGGGGCTACAGGGCCAAAAATGATGGAACTCACAGGCGAAATTGCTGATGGAGTAGTACTTAATTATTGTGTACCCCCTGAATATAACCATCAAGCATTGGATATGCTGAGGATTGGAGCTAAGAAAGCAAATCGCACCTTTGATGATATTGATCGTCCTCAACTGATAGTATGTTCGGTCGATGAAGATCATGATCGAGCTATTGACACAACGCGTGAATTGCTGACACAATATTTGGCCCAGCAACCGCATATCGCAAAAGCTTCTGGTGTATCGATGGATGTTGTTGAAAAAATCCAGTCCATTTTAGGCTGGCCAGCGACCCATGAGGAAATCCAGAAAGCAAAACATCTGGTTCCTGATGATCTCATTCATCAAATTACCGCATCAGGCACTCCGGACGAAGCGCGGGCGAAAGTAAAAGAATATATCAATAACGGCTGTACATGTCCAATTCTTTATCCTGTTGGTGGGGATGTTAAGGTATTAATTGATACATTTGCTGTGAAATAAGCGAAACATGAGACAACCAATTTATGTCATCGGCCATGTAAACCCAGACACAGATTCAATTTCATCAGCTATTGGATATGCCTGGTTAATCCGGGAACGCGACAACCTCGATGCAGTAGCAGCGCGCTCTGGTGTGATCAACAAACAAACTGCATGGGTTTTAGATTATTTAAAAATAGATGTCCCATTCTTACTGACAGATGCTTCTCCGCGATTTGAAGCAATTGCAAGAAGTTATGATTCTGTTACCCCTGATCGACCCTTAAAAGATGCATGGGAAATTTTTAGTAAAACGAATGGCATTGCTCCTATTGTTGACGAAGATGGAACACCGTTTGGATTGGTAACTGGTGAAAGTCTTTTTCAATTGATCAACGAATTGATCGGTCCGAAATTGGGTGAAAAAACCATGGACCTCAATGAGATTATGGAATTACCTTGCAGAGATGCTGCTGATACAACCATCGAGAAATTTAATGGATCAACTCGCATCCGCGACTTGATTAAAAAAGTATTGAGAGAAGAAAAGAACGAATTTTGGGTTGTTGATGATAATGGGCTTTACATTGGTGTAGTGAGACAGCGTGATGTCTTAAATCCTCCCCGGTTACGACTAATCCTGGTTGACCACAACGAAGCAGAGCAATCTGTATCTGCGCTCGAAGAGGCTGAATTGCTAGAAATTCTCGATCACCACCGATTAGGGAACAGTCCAACAAATGCGCCTATTAAATTCACTGTCGAACCCGTTGGTAGTACATCAACTCTAGTTACAGAAAAGATCGGTGCTGCAGGGCTGGCTCCCCCAGCAAATATTGCAGGCTTGTTGATGGCTGGAATCATTTCTGATACTCTGAACATGATATCTCCCACAACAACAGATCGCGACCATGACGCAATAAAACGATTATCACGATGGGCATTTTCACCAAAGTCAGTTCTGGCCAACGAATCATTGGAATCTTACGCAGAAAAAGTTCTTGGAGCAGGAAGTGGTTTGGGAAGTCAACCCGCATCGGAGATTATCAACCGTGATGTAAAGACATATTCATCTGGCGGCTATCACTTTGCCATCTCGCAAGCTGAAGTCAGTGATCTATATGAACTAAATAAACACAGAGAAGAGTTAAAGAAAGCTCTTAGAGATTTTCGCGAAAGCCGCGCCTTTGATTTTGCGGTATTAATGGTTACTGATGTTGTTAGAGGTTCAAGTAGAGTGATGGTAGAAAATACACCAGCAATCCTTGATGACCTGCCATTTGAAAAAAGTGCTGATGGTACTTTGAACGCAAAAGGAATGGTTTCCAGAAAAAAGCAGTTGGTACCTGCTGTACTTAGTTTATTAGAAGGATAAATATCTTTGGTTTCGGAGGCACCTGCATGTGGAAGAATTACTACACGGTTAGCAGTATTGAAGATGCATTAGACATTCTGGGAAAAGAACGAGAACATGCCCGGATAATTGCGGGGGGTACAGATCTTGTCCTTGAACTGAAGAATGAATTACATCCTGAAGTACACACATTGATCGATATCACTCGGGTCAAGGCTGCAAACGCAATCTGGGTTGATGCGGATGCTGTCTATTTCGGTCCAACTGTAACCCACAATCAAGCTCTTGTTTCCGAAGAATTTAAGCAATATGGGTTTCCTCTTGTAAGGGCCGCTTATTCTGTTGGCGCTCCTCAGATAAGGAATGTCGGAACAATTGTAGGAAACCTTGTTACCGCATCCCCTGCAAACGATACGATCACACCTTTAATTGCGATGGATGCTTCGGTAACCATAAGATCTTCAAAAAAGGAATATGAAATAAAACTGGCAGAATTCTATCGGGGGGTTAGAAAGACAATTCTTGAACCTGATGAAATGGTTGTTGAAGTCAAATTTCCAAAAATGAACGCAGATACATACGGCGCTTTTTCGAAATATCTTCTGAGAGAAACGCATGCGATCTCTGTCGCTAACGTTTGCGTATTGCTTACAATAACTGAAAATATTATCAATAAAGCTACCATTACATTGGGTGCAGTTGCACCAACAATCATCCGATCTCCAAAAGCAGAAATGTTACTAACAGGGTCAATTCTTTCAGATGAGGTTATTGAAAAAGCGTCCAAAGCTGCGGAAGAGGACGCAAAGCCGATTGATGACATTCGGAGTTCAAAAAAATACCGCAGTCATTTAGTGCCTGTTTTACTGACAGATGCCTTGAGATCCATTAAGAATGATGTCTGGAACAAATTTCAGGATGATCCTGTTTTATTGTGGGGAAAGGAAACGAATTTTTTCATTCCTATCGAAAAAACAATAAAACATGGAGAAGATGATGAGATTGTTACGACAATCAACGATGATAAAAGACGTTTTAGTGAGGGGCAAGAAAGCACATTAATTAACCTTATCCGTGAGCAAGCGCAATTGACTGGTACCAAATTGGGTTGTGGAGAAGGTGAATGCGGGTCATGTACCATGCACGTTAATGGATTACCGGTTTTCGCTTGTCTTTTGCCAGCGCCTAAAGCACACCAGAGCAGGATTACGACAATTGAAGGTCTTTCAAAGAATGGTGAGTTATCTGTTATGCAAAGAGCGTTTGTTGATGCGGGGGCTGTACAATGCGGATATTGCACACCGGGTTTTATTATGTCTGCCGTAAAGTTGATCGAAGAAAAACCTGAACCTACCGAAATGGATATTAAACAAGGATTAGCAGGAAATATTTGCCGTTGTACCGGTTATTACACAATTATTAAAGCCGTTGAGTTGGCTGCTGAAAGAACTGAACATTAGATGGAGCAGGAAATGAGCCCAGATGTGATAGGAAAATCCGTAAATAGGTTGGATGCAATGGATAAAGTTACTGGCAAGGCAATGTATCCCGGCGATTTCTCTACTGGAAATCAACTACATGCAAAAATTCTTTTTGCTGCGCAGCCTCATGCCATAATAAAAAGAATCGATCTTAGTAAAGCTCTCAGTCTTGATGGTGTTATAACAATTCTGACCGCGCCAGATGTTCCAAATAATGAATACGGCTTAATTACACCCGACCAACCCGTCTTATGCGGACCGGGCTCTAATAAAGAATTTGCTGATCGTGTTCGTTGTATCAGTGACCAGGTAGCTGTTGTTGTTGCTAAGGATGAAATAATCGCAAAACAGGCTATTGAGTTGATCTGTGTAGAGTATGTGCCTTTAGATGTGATTACGGATATCGAAGTGGCTGCTCAGCCAGATACTGTACTGATCCACCCTGACAAAAAATCCAACATCGTCAGCCCTTTTCGCATTCGCAATGGAGATATAAGCGAAGGTGAGTCGATGTCAGATGTTGTGATTTCAGATACATACCATACCCCTGCCCAAGAGCATGCTTATCTTCAACCAGAAGCAGGGTTTGCCTATGAAGATCAAGAAGGCAGGATTACTATAGTTGTCGCGGGGCAGTGGGCACATGAAGACCGAGAGCAGGTTGCCCACGCACTGATGGTTCCGGAAGAAGAAATCAGGATTATCTACCCTGCAATAGGAGGGGCATTCGGCGGACGAGAGGATATGTCGATCCAGATCGTGCTTGGTTTGGCTGTGAAGAAATTGCGGGAATTGGGTATCAACCAACCAATAAAAATTGTTTGGTCACGTAAAGAATCGATAGTCGGTCACCATAAAAGACACCCATATAAAATAGAGTTAAAAGTAGGGGCAAAACGGGACGGAAAATTAACTTTTTTGAAGGCTGATATTACTGCTGATTGCGGTGCATACATGTATACCTCAAACAAAGTGCTGGCTAACGCTACATTAATGATAGCTGGCCCTTATAACATACCAAATGTATGGATCGATTCGCGAGCTGTATACACAAATAATCTTCCAAATGGGGCTTTTAGGGGATTTGGAGCACCACAAGGTTGTTTTGCAATTGAAATGCACATGAATAAGCTTGCTGAGCAATTAGGGATAGATCCTATTGGGTTAAGATTAATAAATACCATTAAAGAAGGACAAAAAACGTCTGTAAAAAGCGCACTACCGAAAGGAATTACGATTGATAAAGTGATCAATGAATGTGCGGTTAAATCTGATTGGGACCATAAATGGAATAAGGATAAAAATTTAAGCGATGTAAATAGCCATCTCCTTTATGGTCATGGATTTGCTGCAGGATTTAAGAATGTTGGTTTTTCTTATGGGGCCCCTGAAAACTGCTGGGCAGAGGTTGAGTTCTTTGGAGATGGAGAAATTGATAAATTGGTTTTACATCATGCTGGAGCGGATGTCGGTCAAGGAGCACACACGGTTTTTTCACAGATGGCGGCTGATTTTGCATCAATCGATATTGATAAAGTCGAATTGATTACCTCTGATACCGCTACATCAGGAAGTTCCGGGTCCGCATCGGCATCCCGATTAACTTTTATGTCTGGAAACGCGATAAAGGGAGCAGTAGAACAAGCGTTACGAAAGTGGAAGAAAGGCGAGCGTCCAGCAAAGGCAACCCATGTTTATTGGGCACCTAAAACTTCGCCTTTAGACCCTACAGATGGTTCTTGTTTGCCAAACTTTTCTTATGGGTACGTTGCAGAGCAGGTTGATGTTGAAGTGAATATACGTACAGGAAAAGTTCGAATAATCAATGTTTTTTGCGCTGATGATGTCGGAAAAGCGATAAATCCACAACAAGTCAAAGGGCAGATTGAGGGTGCTATTGTTCAGGCGGCTGGTTACACACTCTTGGAGAAATTTGTCCAAAAAGATGGATATGTTAAAACTGACAGCCTGGCTACATATTTAATCCCAACCATCATGGACATCCCTCAATCTACAACATCAATTATTGTCGAAGGACTAGATCCTATTGGGCCTGCTGGGGCTAGGGGAATGGCTGAAATGCCATATATACCTCTTGCGCCAGCAATCGTATCAGCAGTACACGATGCTACCGGCGTTTGGTTCAACCGTTTCCCTCTGGATGAAGAGACCGTCCTGAAGGGTCTTGGAGTTATCGAATAATTGCGAGTTGGCGCAGTATTACTAGCATCCGGGGCTTCCCGCCGTTTAGGCAGACCTAAGCAATTGTTGGAGTGGCAGGGATCGTATTTAATCAATAAGATTATTGAAACCATTGAAAATTCAAATATTGATGAATTAGTTATAGTTTTGGGATACAAACATGTCGAAATATCAAAGTTTATCAATAAACCACATCAAATTCTTATAAATACAAGTTGGGATTTTGGGAAGAGTGAGGCCATAAAAATTGGTCTCACTGAAATAGCATTACGATCAGATGCGGTTGTTTTTTTCTCAGTAGATCAGCCTTTTTTAACAACTGAACTAATCAACCAAATTATTCTTTTGGCGAAAAGTTCAGATGCAGATATTATCGCAACCCGTTCAGGGGATATTGTGACAATCCCTATGCTATTTAAAAAAAATGTGTTTTGTTCCTTTGATGGTCTGAAAGGCGAGGAAGGTGGAAAAAAAATACTATTGTTACCACAATACAAATCAGATTTTGTTTGTTGGAGTGATGAAAGGATTCTAATCGATCTTGATACCGAGGCCGCATACCAGGAAGCACTTCAGGCTGATTTTGAATAGATATTCATTTGCTAAGCGATTTCTTGTAAAGCTGATCGCGCTTTCTCCGCATCTTCATTCTTGACATAAATTTCAACCTCGCCTAGTGAGGTATTTGTGAGGCCATATAACCTCCCAATGCTTTCACCGTACATAATCGCATCAATGCCTTTTGATAAAAGGTAGTTTTTAATTAATTGAGCATCCATTTCTCCACGTGCTTTATAAATTAATTTAAATTTTTTGCTTTTCATGACTAATTATCTTTCTGTTAATGCGATCAACTCGATGCTCCAATTGTGGTATCCATCGCTTTTCATTAAAAACATCGTTTGGTGAGGATATTAAATCTTGAGCTTTTGTAGCCCATTTTAATGCCTGATAATAATCTTTGTGTGTGTGTTCGTAATATTTCGATAATTCAATACATGCGTTTAGGCAACCCGTTGCAGCGCTTTCCTCCCAATATTGAACTGCCTCAGAGATTTCTCCTGTCCTTTTCAGCAGCATCCCATACCTAAAGCAATAATGTGACATTAATTCTTTATCATTATTTGCCTGTAATCCTATTTTGTAAAAGTGCTTTGCTTTGATAAATCTTCCATTCGATTCGTGCATTTTCGCTAATGAAAAACAATCTTTAACATCTAAATGTCCAGATTCATCTGTTGTTGTTAACAACCTTGAAATATGCTGGAATAAAACAGCCAAAGAGATGACATCAACCTTGTTATGGCTGATAATACCATCGAGCAAATGAGGATCTTGTTCGTTAAGAAAGTCAAAAAATACCTGTGGGACCATCCATCCTGGTACTTCTCCTGCGTCTCGCTGAAGACGCAGGATAGTTTCTTCAACATGGGACAATTTGCATGAATCAATGCGTAATTTCCACATTCGGCGGGCATAGAAGAGAAGGTCGATGTGATTCTTACAATCTATAATATTGTCTACTCGATGAAAGGCACAACGATTGCGAATAAAAGGGACATCGAAAGATTTTCCATTATATGTGCAAATAATGTTAAATTTTTCAATGTCTTTGTTGAATTTTTCGAGAAGGGCTTTTTCCGCAGAAGGATGATCGATTAACAATAACGAAGACTCTAATCCAACTTCAGAGAAATAGCTGACCCCTATTAAAAAGACGAATGATCCTGCGCCAAAACTTAAACTACTTGTTTCAATATCAATAAAAGCGATATTTTCTACCCTTATATCTTCAGCAGAGAGCTTTTTTTCAAACTCTAAATATGAGGCCGTATTTAAATGTTTTACCAGGGGAATGCCACCATGTTTTTCCCCATAAGGGATTATTTCGTTCATAATAAATACATCGCCAAAAAGACCATATTCCCATCTACCTTGGTAAAGATCTTCTAAACGCATTTTACGTGGTTCAGACCTTGTGGCTATTAATTGCTCTTTGTTAAGGATCAGTCCAGAGTCTTTTAACTTCTTTAGAAGGTCACTCATTTCCACCGCTTTGCTGGATAAGTTCTAACAATTTTAAAACGCCTGCCTTAGCGCCGTATCCATTTACACCCCCAGGTCCAACACAGGAGGGACAACCATCTTTGCAAATGCATAATGTGATGTGGTGATACAGTGCTTCAATAATGGTGTTTATTCGGTTATACACCGACGCGGATAATCCTATGCCTCCCGGGAATTGGTCGTAGAATATGACTCCGGGAAAAATATTTTCGGCCTTGATTTTGGCGTCAAATGTGATGCCTACATCTCTTTGGCTGCATTTTACAAAAACCGGTATTATGTTCAGAAAACCATAACTGAAACCAGCCAGTGTGCTCACAATACGCAAATTTTTCTCAGCTAATTTGTGGCACTTTTTACACAGTGATACTAAATTGCTTTCAGCGTGTGCTTCAGATAGATTTTGATGAAGACGAAATGGTTTTTTATGATGGACATGCAATTTGTGGCTTAATTGTTCCAAGCCGCAATGTTGGCATTGAAATTTATCTCGCTCTAAAATCTTCTGCCTAATTGCATGCCATGTCTGCCCATAATCCAATCTATTTAATGCCCATAGGTTATTTTCACTCATTTCGTTGATAATTTTTTCCGGAAATTGTATCCATCCACCTTTAGTATCTAGATTATCAGGTGCTAATTCAAGATCTTCTCTACCAATCTCTATTTGAGAGTCCCATAAATGCCGGCTGAAGCCTTTTATCAGTTCTGTAACTCTTATCTCGCCAAATCCAATCATCATATTTGGGGTCTGCATATCAGATTCTACGGCTATGATTTCAGTTCTCACATCAATCAATGGGTTAGTGAAATAAATAGAATCAAATCTGGCGGATAATTTTGCAAATTTTTCTTCATGATTAAGATCTGTAACAAAATATGGATTACCCTGGTGTAAATAAATCGCGCCAGGGTGGATAAACTTTTTCACGCTAGCATAATCCATTTCCCCGATTATTCGCTGTTTACATTTTTCGTCGAGAACAAGCTGATATTGATGACCAGTAATGTTGCGCAGGGATATTTTCGATGCTGGGTAATCCTCAGATGTCCAGTAATATTTTCCATTATCAAAAAATACAGTTTTTATCTCTCTCATAACTTCAAGATATTGTTCGGTAATACTATGCGGAAGACATCCGAAATCAATTCGTTCTCCAAAGGGCAATTCGAAAGCTGAACATCGAATATGATTGTATAAAATATACGGATTATTTGCATCTAAAAATAGTTCTTCAGGCATCTTGTCCCGAATGAAATCTGGGTGTTGAATAATGAATTGATCAATAGGTAAGGAAGACGCCACCATAATACAATACGATTCTTTATTCCTTCGACCAGCTCTTCCCGCTTGTTGCAAGAATCTGGTAATAGAGCCAGGATATCCGTTCATCAAGATTGCATCCACCATTCCCATATCAATCCCTAACTCCAAAGCCAAAGTAGCGATCACTAAAGAAATCGATTTATCTTTAAGACCGGTTTCAACTTCACGCCTCTGTGATTTTGAATATCCGCTTCGATAAGGTGCAATCAGGTTTTTTATTTTTGCATTCAAAGACATCATTTTACGGTATAGCATTTCGACTGTCACTCGGGATCGAGCGAAGGCAATGGTTTGAACCCCTTCTGTGAGGAGGAAAAGGCTTATTTTGATTGATTCATCTACCATCCCTTTCCGAATCCCTAATTCCCGATCAATAATAGGGGGATTGTAGAAAACAAATGTTCTCTTGCTTTTGGGTGAATAATCTACAGAAAATGCATCCGCTTCATTTTCGATCAGATTGAAGGCAAATTTCTTGGGGTCAGCAACTGTAGCTGAAGATAGAATAAACTGTGGGTTAGATTGATAGTGAGAAGTTATTCTTTTCAATCGCCGTAGTAAATTAGCAAAATGAGCACCAAAAACACCAGCATAAACATGGGCTTCATCAATGACAATATACCTTAGATTTGAGAAAAATCTTTCCCATGATATATGATGAGGTAATAATCCAATGTGAAGCATGTCCGGATTGGTGATGAGTATTTCGGTGGAATTGCGTATAGCAATTCGATGGTTTGTGCTTGTATCACCATCGTAAACGTCGATATGGATTTGCTTCTTTAAAAAGTGGCTTATAGGATCTGCAATCTTTCTAAAAGCCTTTGATTGATCTATAGACAGGGCTTTGGTAGGAAATAATAAAAGAGCGGTTGTGTTCTCATTGGTCAGAATGGAAGAAAGAATAGGGATCTGGTAGCAAAGAGATTTTCCGCTTGACGTACCGGTTGCGATAATAGCGTGTTTTCCTGATTGAATAGACTTGATACAACTTACCTGATGAGTATATAATTTTTTTATTCCAACCAATGAAAGGGCGGAAATTAATTCAACCGGTATATTTGTGGGAAAATCCTCATAATTAGCAGGTCGGCCTGATTCGGTCCATGAAACAACAATATTATCCTTAATATCGGACGGGAAACTGTTGACACCTGAAAACATAAAGTAATTTTATAATTAGAAAGTCATTTAGCAAAATAGTGAAAAAAGCAGTATATCAGTATATAGTTATAAACAATCTTTAACATTGAGGTGATAAATGGACAGAAAAAAATACCGCTGGGTAGTTGTTGCCATCTTTTTCGTTTTTATGCTGCTACACCAAACTGATAAATTACTGATCAATCCACTTGCTGCACAGATTTATGACGAGTGGGGATTAACTGACACGCAGTGGGGTGCAATATCCACTGCAGCTCTTGTCGTTGGTGCAGTGTTTTATCCGCTGTGGGGATATTTATATGACCGCTATGCTAGAGGTAAGCTGATTGCACTCGCATCCTTTATCTGGGGAGCGACTACCTGGATTAGCGCGATAGCCCCGAGTTATGGAGTTTTTCTCGCTTCGCGAGCATCCACTGGGGTAGATGACTCCAGCTATCCTGGTCTCTATAGCTTGATAGCGGATTATTTCCCACCAAAAAACCGTGGAAAGATCTATGGTTTGCTACAGCTTTCCATGCCGCTGGGTTACATGGCTGGTTTGTTATTGGCGACGACCGTTGCGGTAAATATTGGGTGGCGAAATATCTTTTTCCTTACAGGGGGCTTGGGTATTTTGCTTTCGATAATCATATTTCTTTTTGTTAAAGATGTCCGACGCGGTTCCAGTGAACCAGAATTGGAAAAGGCGGAAAAAGTTGAAAAATACCCATTTGAATGGAATAAGATTAAAGATGTTCTAAAGAAACCATCGCTAATCTATATGTACCTTCAAGGTTTTTTTGGTGTCTTTCCGTGGAATACGATTACGGCTTTCATTTTTATTTATCTCGCAGATGAAAGAGGGTATTCTGAAACTGAAGTATTAATGACCATGGCGCCAGCTATACTTGTGCTAGCGTCCGGATATTTTGTTGGTGGATCATTAGGTGATTTTTTCTTCAAGAAATCGCCGAAGGGTCGCGTTCTTGTTTCGATGGTCGGAGTAATCATCGGGGCAATTTTGCTCTTTATAACTATCAATATACCGGTAGAGGAAAAATTGCTATTTGGTATTTCTCTTGCGGTTACCGCGTTATTTATGCCTATTGCGAGCCCGAATGTAACATCTACGGTTAATGATGTGACCTTACCTGAAATCCGCAGCACAGCCATCGCTATTCAATATTTTATTGAATCAAGCGGCGCTGCATTGGCTCCGCTGATGGCAGGGTTGATATCAGATTACCTTCGCTCAGCTAATGACCCCAGCCCTCGCGGGACAGCATTGCTTATCATTTGCATCTCCACATGGCTTCTATGCGGTCTATTCTTCTTTCTAACGTCGAAAATCATCAATAAGGATATAAATGACCTGAAAAGCGAACTTCGGGCGAGAGCGGCGCAATGAAAGGTTAATGTACGACGAATCGATGTTAAGCAGATTGGCATTTTTATGCCAATCTGCTCAGTCTAGAATGATCTGATTATTGTAATATGCCATTACATCAAGTGCTGGTTTTCCACGGACAGATGGTCCTGCATCCCGTACTATTACACTTGGGTTGTAACCGAGTGAAAAGATACCACTGATCCAATCGCGCGAAAGTGCTTGAGAATAAATAGCCTGATAAATCATTGCCTGTTCGGTTAAATCAACTGGTAGGGAATCTGCTATCCCTCTGACTTCAGACAGTAGGTCCTTGCAGTTCTTAGTGTAACCAACGCAATTTGAAGCGCTTCCATCAATTGCGGAGTACTCCAATCCAATTATTATCGGTTTGTTAAAGGTTTGATATGGCTCCGATAACGACTCGTCAAGCAGCTTTGCCGCTCCCGATGAGATTTTCTGTAGATCAGCATCTGCATTGGTCGTTAGAGCAGAATCGACTTCTATCATGATGGCGTCTACATCTCCTAAAAATCTATATGCTTCAGATGCTTTCAAGGTGGCTTCTGGTAGAGAAAATATGATTTGACCATTGAATATCCCACGCACATCTGTAATTAAATCTGACCATCGCTCCGAAAAATCGTACGGTGTGTTCGATGGATTTCCATTTGGAAGACGACCATTGGGAAATGCAGGAGCAACAGACGGTCCGCCGATAATAATTAATTGCAACCCCAATTGTTCTGACAGATAGGCATAATTTTTTACCATCTGTGTGTATGCTACAAACCAATCCGACCAGCCGTTGTATGATGTGTCTATCTCATCCCACAAAAAAGCTTCTGAGGAATTAATACTAGCAAGCGCAGGATAAAGGGTAAGGTTCATGCCCGCCTGTTGCGCATAGTTATAATAAGATTGAATTTCCGATGAAGAAAAAGTATCGCCCGGAAGTTGATTGATTAGATTAGATGAGAAATTCTGCGGAGGCCATGAAGGCGAGAGGATCAAATAGTCAGCACCGGAAATGGCGGCATCAATCATACCCCATTCAAGGTAGGGGAGCCAATAGGGATTATAGCCATCGAGTACCATGCCGCTGACAAAACCAGGTTTGTTGTAACGGTATTGTTCAGTAAATGCAGGATTAGGTGATTGTTCCTGTCCAACCCAGGCACTTATACTATAGAAAATCGATCGGCTATCATCCAATTCCTCGAGATCGAGAACATATCCACTGGCAGAATCACCAGCTGTAATTACGTCATCAGCATATCCACACTGATCATTACGACAAAATCGAAATTGTGATTGCTCAAGATATTCAAAAGGACCATAAAGGAAATACGTCCACTCATTTTGGGATGTATTCCACATCGGTACTGGAGGTGTCCACGCGAAAGGGTTAAATTGAATACTTAATATATCTTCTGATGGAGTATTTTCAGGGGTAGTGACAGAAAATTGGACCGGGTTTTCAAGCGGGTCATTGGTCCATGAAAAAATATGATTCTTAATTTTGGTATTCCTCTTTGGCACAATCAACTGACGGGTGAGAAATTCACCTCTCTCATTTCGCTCTGCATTAATAAAACCATTTCCAAGGGAAAATTTATAGCGAAAATCAAACCCCGAAGGAAGCTGTAATTCTATACGATAAGTTCGATCGCCATCGTAGGTCATGTCTGGTGCCCTGGAGGGAATGACTGATGCGCTTCCATCCAGTTCTGTAAACATATTGCCAGTTTGGAAGGTGTTACCAAGTAATCGCACATGAGCGTTTTTAGCGGTATTCTCGGGCACGGTTACGATAAACTCGATATTGACTAAATCTGCAGATTTCATTCCAAATGAGGCAGGGGTTAATGCATTTTCAGCGATTACTGCTCCCTGTTGGAATGGCTCATATAGACCATCTGGATGTATAGCAGTAATTAGATATGAGCCGGCCGGCAGATCTTTAAACTCATAATATCCATTTGCACCTGTTACAGTCATATTTCCACCAATCCCCAGAATCACATCGGGTATTGGTAAATCGGTTTTCTGGTCAAACACAAACCCACTAATTTGACCCTTAAGATCATTATTCACTTTCTCATCCGACCATGATTGGACTATATCGCTAACAATGGATGGGCGGGTAGTTAAATACAATCTGAATAAAACTGAGGATGATGTTGTGTTTTTCTCAATTTGATCGATGTTTGAACGGAAAACATATCGGTATTTAATAACTGATCCGGTAGTGATCGGGATGCGTGTATAAAATGATTTTTCATCTTTTGCTTGCATACGGTACCGGGTAGGATTCAATCCTATGCCGGTTACATCATCGATGATTTCGAGATATATCTCTTCACCTTCTTTAATGGGTGCTGGCAGAAGTACCTCAAATACCGTTTCAACTGAAGAAAGTTTCTCTGTGGTTTCATTGATAAATCTCTGCGAACTACAGTTAGTTAGAAAAATTGCCGAGCAAAATATGACGACAGCAAGCATGTATGCATTTTTCTTGATTATCATTTTTCATCCCCGCAAGATTTTTTTATAGCAGATTAGAGATTTCATTTAAATTTTCAACCAGGCTGCCCAAAACGCCATTGATAAACCTGGGAGTGCTATCGGAACCATATAGTTTTGCCAATTCTACCGCTTCATTTATCGCCACTTTGACAGGTGTAATTTTTCCGACAGCAAATTCCCAAAGTGCGATACGGATGATATTGCGGTCAATTGAAGCCACTTGATCCAAAGGCCAATCTGGCGCGTAAGCACTGATTACATCATCTAATTTCCTAATAATTGGATAAACACCCAGGACAATTTGTTGTGTAAAATCCTTTAATCCGCTATCCATTGAATTATCTGAAAACCTATTCTGCAATACTTCTCCAACCGGGTGGTTGGTCAAGTCATATTCATAAAGAACTTGAAGTGCGATCCCTCTTGCCTTTGTTCGAGATTTCATGCCTGGAATAAGTACTATGAAAAGGTGACATCTTCGATATGAACATTGATTTGGCCGACATCCATTCCGACCATCTCAATGATAGATCGCGAAACTTTCTCCTGAACTTCCTGGCTTGTCTGGTAGAGATCAAATTCGCTGGATAATTTCAAATATAGATCGACATAGACAGTGTTATTTTCTACATCAATTTTAATCCCATTCGATGTGCTTTTACTGAGAAAACCAGCGGCAGTTTGCGCGTTCGCCATTAATCCTGTTACGCCAGGAACGGATAAAGCAGCCAACTTCGATATTTCAACTAAAACACCAGGATCGATTGTCGTTTTGCCTTTTGTTTGAGCAAACTCTTTTTCAGTCATAATCTAACCTCATTGTTTTATACATTATAACCCGTGAAACCCTCAGGAGATTTGAATCAATTGATTGAACTCGTCAATTTTATCGATGATCACGTTAATTTCTTGGTCGAGAAGCATCACATGCCCGGAGAATTCTAACCAAATTTTCTGTTTGATCCGAGACTGAATATTATTGTAAATATATTCACCGTTATTGGTATCAATTGATTTGTCAAACTTTCCCTGAAAAATGAGAGCAGGGGATGAAACTTTGCGCAATGATTTCCTTAATGATCTGGCTAATTTATAAAACTGATACGCCGCACTGGTTGGATAAACAGTGTAGCCCTGCCATGCCAAACCATCTTCAGGTTGGTTTTTATCCATTAAAGGGTTAATGAATCGCATCAAACACGCGAACTTGAGCTTTTTTACCAAAAGAGCCGGTGAAAAGAGATAAATAGCTTTAATGCTTGGGTATTTTGATGCGAGAAAAAGTGTTAGTACTGCACCCATAGACTCTCCGCCGACGATTACTTTCTTGCAGCGCTGATGTAACTTTTTGTATGCGTCATCAACGCATTTTGTCCATTCAGAATAATTTCTTGTATTAAGATCCATAGGAGTCGTGCCATGTCCTGGCAGAAGAGGGGCAAAGACCGTATAGTCCTTTTGTATAAAATAATCAGCGAGACATCTTACCTCGATTGTTGTGGCAGTAAATCCATGAATTAATAAGATTCCTATTTCCTTGCCGCCCGGGTGATAGAGTGTACTACCGTCAAGTTGAGGATTTTGAAACATATTTTGCGTTTGTTGATTCATGAATTAATCTCTGCTGGATTCATTAAATGTGTCGCATAGGGCAATACAGCGATACTGGCTTGATCCGTAAGCCAATGCCTCGATAAGGTCAGCCCCTGCTCAAGATTGTTTGTGACGGTAATCATCGATTCTAACGCTTTCGTGTCTGACAACTCAGATACAAGAATAATATGAAATTTCTGAGCTTGAAGTGCTAATTGATATGCTTTATGAGGACCAATGCAAAATGATGAATGCTCAAAAGCCTGAATCACGAGTGCAGGAGATTGGTGATCTTCAATAAAAGATCTAAACTTTTCACTTCCAAAACCGTTCCGGCATTCTGCAGCTAAAATAATGACTCCATCATCGCGCACAAACAAAGCGGCATGGGTGATTGCTTTTTGTGCCTGATAGAGGTTGATATCTTTAGGAAATCCGCCTGCGGAGCAAATTACCAGATCATATTTTGTTTGAGTATCTATTTGGCTTATTCGCCGGGATAATTCAATACCTTTCCTCATGACAGTCCCTGGAGAATCGAAAAATACGCCAACAATTCGTTTCGTATCATCAAGAACCACATTTAAAGCGCAATCAATACCAATTCTTTCACCAATATCTTCGACATCCATTCGCATCGGGTTTGAATAAAAGCGATTCATCTTGGATGCCGGATTGCATATCAGTTTATGGTTAGCTTCAATTGTTTTTCGTCCTCCAAGACCAATCACAGCAGATTTATAACCACCTGAAAAACCCATAAAATGATGGGGTTCGATATGACCCGTAAGGATTTTTATATCTGAATAGTAATAACGCTTATTGATATAGACCGGTGTTCCAGCTTTAGAAACACCCAAGTATTCAAGATTATTGTAGTCATCGCAATTATGAACAATAGTTCTATAATTTTCAAAAATGGAAGCGGGGATGATCAATGATAATTCTTCCATTGATGGGGAATTGTGAGTCCCGGTAGCAATAAAGAATGATATGTTTTCACTTCTAGCACCAGCTTTTAGGAGATACCGCAAGAGCGGAGGCAAGATCAGGTGATAAGGTATTGGCCTGGTGGGATCATTAATTGCGATAGCAACAGATGTGTTTTCATTTATATACCAGTCATATCTGAAATCTTTCAGCGTTTCTTCTATAGCTGGTTCCTCCATAAATTCTCCTGATCTGAATTGTTGCGGAAGGAAACATTTAGGATCATTTAGAAATAAATGACTGGTTTTCAATTCTAGCTGAGAATATCCGTAGGGGAGTGGTATCATTGTAAAAATTATCTCATTGACTTGTTCTGTATACAATCTATTTTGAATAATAATACATCATTCCTTGTAATAAACGCGTCTATTGAAGTTAGAAGGGGATTATGGTAAAGTATTATAGCTTTCGATAAGTATTATTATAACTAACATAAACCTATGAATATTATCGATTCTTTTGAAGCATATCTTGAAACGGTGCGGCTTTCCCGCAGCGAAAACACATATATGGCGTATTCAAATGGAATTAAATTTCTGGCAATGACGATGCTAAGCAATGGTATCGATCCAGAAATTGAGAATGTAAATTCAATTCGGGAAGAGTTGATCTCGTGGTTCGCTGCTGACCTAAAGGGATATGCAGCATCATCAGAACAATTGTATATAACGGCTGCAAAAGGATATCTTGAATACTTAGTCGCTGAAAATCTTTCAGATATAAATTTATCAAAAATAAGCCTATTGATAAAACAACGTTCCAGGAAACCCGGCAAACGTTTACCGCAATTCCCCGCTGGGGATATATTGCGAATTGTAAAAACGCTTGAAGAGAGACAATATAATGAAATTTCAGATCAGAAAGAAAAACTACGCGCATTAAGGGACAAGGCTTTCATTGTCACGCTTGCTGATTCTGGTTTACGGGTTCATGAAGCTTGTAACTTGAGAAGGGGTGAAATGGATTGGCGCGAAGGTCGCGCGCTTGTGATTGGTAAGGGAAATCGCCAGGCGATTGTACGCTTTTCCACTCGCTCAATCAATGCACTTCAAGGATATCTTCACGCTCGTAGTGAACTTGATGGAAACACAGGACGGCAGCTGGGCACACTCCCCATATTCGCACGCCATGATAAAGGAGCGGGAAAGAAATTATTACCTATTACACCGACAACAGGCCGCAACATTGTCGCTGAAACTGTTCGAGAAATTCTGGGAGAAGAAGCTGTTGGCACAATCACCCCCCACTCTTTCCGGCATTACTTTGTTACAAAAGTTTTACAAGTTTCTGGAAACTTGAAATTAGCCCAAAACCTGGCTCGCCATAAAAATATTGAAGTCACACAAAGATATGCGCACTTATCAAACGACGAATTGGATAAGGGGTATTGGGAAGTATTTGAAGAATAGAGATCGCATGGCAAAAATACGCGAAAATCATCAGAATATTTTACAAAAAATTATCATTAATGCGCGCCCTGGTGCGGGAAAAAGCGAATTAATCAAATTCCTTTGCCAATTAGATCCCGAGAGGCGGAAACAAGATTTCCACATTGGTAAATTGCATGTTATTGATGATTTTCCGTACTTGTGGCGCTGGTTTGAGGAAGATGACATTCTTCAAAAAATGGGAAAGCCGCGTATTTTCACGGATAAAGAGGGCTATTTTAAGCATATATACTTATGGGATTTACTTGTTCATTTGATCAATCTTGAATATGAGAAATTTTCCCGGGATTGTAAAAATGCAGATGAGTATACTGTCTTCGTAGAATTTTCAAGAGGAACACAGCATGGAGGATATAAGCGAGCGTACCCTCTGTTAAGCGACGCTGTTTTGGAAAACGCTTCCATCATTTATATGAACGTTTCGTGGGAGGAATCGTTACGCAAGAACCATCAACGCTTCAATCCTGAAAAACCAGACAGCATTCTTGAGCATGGCATCCCCGATAAAAAATTAGAGTACATGTACTCGGGTTGTGATTTTGTCGAATTTGCTAAGGATGATTCTGGATTCATATCATGATCAACAAGCACCAAATACCATTCTGCGTGTTCGAAAATGAAGATGATGTCACTTCTGAACCAAACCCGTTACTTGCCTCGCGATTAAGAGACTATTGTAACAAGTTATGGCTAAATCGTGACTAATTTCTATGAAATTTTAGGTCAATCACAGCGCTGAGGTGCGCACCAAAGATCGTAATAACGCTAATTAAATAGACCCAAAAAAGAAGAGATGCCAGAGCGCCAAGCGAACCATACACAAGCTCATATTGTACGAAGCCTTTTTGTAATAACCAAACAAATAAGCGCGTGACGGCCTGCCATAAAAATGCAGAAAGCGGTGCTGCAATTAGAACGCCTGTCCAGCTGACCTTTTCCTTTGGGATAAATCTATACAGAACAATCAGCAACAACAAAGTGATGACAAATGGTACCATCTTGATGATATACCGCCACACAGCAGTTTCATAAATGGGCTTGCCATTGATTGAAAAGATTTCCAAATTTTGAATTAAACCTGTGACGGTGTTTGATAATATTGATAAACCCAAGAGAAGGGCTAACAACCCGATCATGCCTAATGCGACTGCCCTATCTTCAAAAAAACCTCGTTTTGTAGAATTAGGATTGGCGCGATTAATATTTCGCGTTAATATCGAGAAGAAGCTCGTCGATGACCACAAGAAACCGATCAAACCCACCAGGCCCACTGCCCCACGAGAGTTGAGCACTTGCTGTAAATTAGCATCAATCAACGGCTGTGCAGTTGGTAAAACATTATAAACATTATTTATGATGAAGTCATAAGCAGACCGCACTTCCAGGACGTAAGAAGCTCCCACGATGAGAAAAAGCAGCAACGGGAAAATAGAGAAGAATGCGTAATATGCCATACCTGCAGCAGCCTGCGTTGCATTTGATTCGCCAAACGTGTATAAAGCTATACGCAATATTCTCGCAACACCGTAAGTGTGCGAATTGATCCATTCGTATAAATGACGCAGATGTTCTTCAAGTTTGTTTTTCATAACATGATTTCAACCCAAACCGAATTATACATAAGACAAGCTCGATGTGGTCATGAATAATGATTTTGCACCACTTGAAGCATAAAATTAAATTACGATTAGAATCATATAAAAGCAGAAAACCATGAAAGTTATTTCAAAAACAACGCAAGAGATTATTGAGAAAGAACGCAACCTCCTCAAGCAAGGATTTACTCTGTTAGAAAAGATGGAGGCAGATAAATACGAGAAAGCTTTGCTGCTAGATGCGATTTCTCTGTTAAGTGATCCATTTCTTTTAGTTGTCGCCGGTGAATATAACTCAGGTAAGTCAGCCTTTATTAACGCCCTATTGGGCGAAGAAATCCTTGAGACCGGGATAACACCCACGACCGATAAGATACACATTCTTAATTATGACGATGCCCATGAAGAAACTACTATTAGCAAGGGAATTCAGCGTATCTCTCTCCCTATCGATATTTTAAAAGAGACGCTTATTGTGGATACCCCTGGTACGAATGCTATTCTTCGCGAACACGAGGTTCTCACAAAAGAATATATTCCCCGGTCTGATATAGTTCTTTTCATTACATCCATTGATCGTCCTTTTACAGAGAGCGAGAGGTCTTTTCTGGAACAGATCAAGCAATGGGGCAAGAAAATTGTTTTCATTATTAATAAAATTGACCTCGTAGAAAATGATGAAGATCTTGAAAAAGTGATCAAATTTGTAGGCGATAATGCTTTTCTACTGTTAGGACAGTTCGCTAAGATATTTTCAGTTAGCGCTAAGACCGCACTGCAAAAAGTAAAAGATGGCCAATTGGATCCCAATTTACATCAGATAAAGGAATATATATTTAGCACTCTTAATCAACGCGAAAGATTGCGAATCAAACTATTAAATCCTCTGAGCGTTTTAGAGCAAATTTATTCCAAATATAAAAACATCAATCAGACTAACCAGGAAAATATATTAAGTGATGTTCAACTGTTAAAGGATATCGGCGCCCAATTGTCTTTATTTCAAGAGGATGCCAAGAGGCGGTTTAAGTTCCGTTACGCTGATATTGATAACGCAATTCTGGAATTCCAAAAACGTGGAATTGAATTCTTCGATGACACCTTTCGTATTGGTCGAATATTTGATCTGGCTAACAACGAACGCATCCAGCGTGAATATAAAGACAAGGTTATCAAAGATCTTTCCACTGAGATGGATTCTAAGGTAAATGAATTGATTGAATGGCTGGTCGATGAAAACTATAAACAATGGCAAAGCGTAAATGATAAGATTACAGATCGGATGTCAGCTTTAAAATCACGTATTATTACAACTGGTGATAAGAAATCTGGACATCTAGAAAGAGCAAATATTATTAACGGGGTACGGCGTGAAT
Organism: uncultured Pelolinea sp.; assembly: GCA_964612815.1. Classification (GTDB taxonomy): domain Bacteria; phylum Chloroflexota; class Anaerolineae; order Anaerolineales; family Anaerolineaceae; genus Pelolinea. The sequence goes on from CAZTCV010000003.1 coordinate 145,439, forward strand.
CTCAGCGCGTGATCGAGAAATTTGACAGGGATCTGGAAGCAAAGCAGATCGCAAATGAGGCCCAGATTTCTGTAGCAACCTCAGCGGCAATTGAAGCTGGAGCAATCGGGCTCGGTACGCTTGTGACGATCCTAGCCACTACAGCGTCTGCAGATCTCACGGGTATATTGCTTGCTGGCATTACAGCAACTTTGGGATTTTTTATTATTCCAGCTAAAAGAAACCAGGCAAAGAACGCGTTCAACATGAAGATTAACCAATTACGCGATCAATTATTTAATTCACTTTCATCGGAAATTTCTAATCAGCTAGAAATTGTTACAGATAGTATCAAGCAAATCATCGAGCCATACAGCAGATTTGTGGAAAGCGAACGAAAGGAAATCGATGATATTGTAAATTTGATCGAAATAATGGAAAATACAACCGCAAAAATCCGCACCGAAATTGATAAAGTTTAGTTGGTACTGAATAGAGGAGGAAAATTGAAATTCATTGCTGCAATAGATCAGGGGACGACATCCACTCGGTGCCTCATCTTTGATAAAAAGGCGCATATCATTTCCTCTGCCCAGAAAGAACATAAGCAGATATATCCTAAACCTGGTTGGGTTGAGCATGATCCGATGGAGATTCTGGAAAATACAAAAGATGTCATTTTGCATGCATTGGACCGGGCATCATTATCCAGTGATGATATCCTGGCTGTTGGACTAACAAATCAGCGCGAAACGACGGTTGCTTGGAATAGAACAACAGGTGTACCTTATTACAACGCGCTGGTCTGGCAGGATACGCGTACAGACCAGATTTGTAAAGAACTGTCGGATAAATCTTATTCACAATTGGTTAATGGGAAGAACGGATTACCCATTGCAACTTATTTTTCTGGCCCGAAAATTAAATGGCTGCTCGAAAATATTCAAGCGATAAATACTGACCTTCCAAAAAATGAAGTATGTTTTGGAAATATCGATGCTTGGTTAGTCTGGAATCTTACCGGTGGTGTGGACGGCGGTCAGTTTGTTACCGATGTGACCAACGCATCAAGGACCATGCTTTTTAATTTGAAATCTCTGAAATGGGATGATGAATTACTAAATATCTTTGGGTTAACAAGCGATTCTTTGCCAAAAATTTTGCCATCATCCACTTCATTCGGAGTAATGGCAGAGATCCTTAAAGGTGTTCCAATTACTGGTGTTTTGGGTGATCAGCAAGCCGCTTTATTTGGACAGATATGTTTTGAACCAGGAGATGCCAAAAATACCTATGGAACTGGATGCTTTATGCTTCTCAACACTGGCACAGAAATAGTCCTTAGTAATAATGGTTTGCTAACAACGGTTGGTTACCAGATTGGTGATAATAATCCCTCATACTGCCTGGAAGGTTCTATCGCTGTAACTGGAGCGCTTGTTCAGTGGTATCGTGATAATTTGGGAATCATTTCTAGCGCTGAAGAAATTGAAGATCTGGCACGAACAGTACATGATAACGGCGATGTGTACTTTATTCCTGCATTTTCAGGGCTTTTTGCGCCACATTGGGACGTAAGTGCGCGCGGATTGATTATTGGCTTGACACGCTATGCGAATAAAGGACACCTTGCGCGCGCCATTCTGGAAGCGACAGCCTATCAAACCTACGAGATATTAGAAGCTATGCAGAAAGATGCGCAGATCAACCTGAATCTTCTCAAAGTTGATGGCGGGATGGTAAGAAATGAGTTACTGATGCAATTTCAGGCGGATATCATCGGAAAAGAAGTCGTTAGACCGATAGTCACTGAAACAACAGCGATGGGAGCAGCGTTTGCTGCCGGTTTGCACATTGGCTATTGGCCTTCAATTGAAGATCTAAAACGAAATTGGCAGGTGGATAAAACCTGGAAACCGTTAATGGCTGATGAAAAACGTTTGAATTTGTTACAAAAATGGGAAAAAGCTATCAGCCGTGCATCTGGCTGGGCTTAAGTAAGGTTAACGAAATCGCTTGACGTAAAAAGCATGGCCAGATAAAATTATTGATTGTCATATTAATCAGCGAAGGTAACCTCAGAATGAGGTGAGAGGCGCGAAAGGAAAAGAATGGAAAAGACAGTATTAAATGCCGAAAAAAGAGAAATCATCGGCAAGCATGTTAAAACCCTGCGGCGGGAAGGGAAAGTCCCGGCAATTATTTACGGCAGTGATGTTGGATCACTCCCAATCACATTAGATATGCGTGAAACAACAAATACTCTCAATAAAGTATCAAGTTCAGCACTCCTTACCATCAATGTGGAAGGTGAAGAGCATGCGGCACTGGTTCGTGAAATACAGCAAGATTATATTAAAGGCACATTACTGCATGTCGATTTTCTTGCCGTGTCAATGAAAGAAAAGTTGCGTACAAATGTTTCAATTTCGCTTATTGGTGATGCACCAGTCTTAGAGGAATTCAGCGCGATGATCATGTCTGGTGTTGATACTATTGAAGTAGAATGCCTGCCAAAAGATTTGCCTGAAGTGATTGAAGTTGACATCAGCCATTTAGAAGAGCTTGGACAAGCTATATATGTGAAAGATATTCCAGCCATCCCTGATGTTGATTTCTTGACAGACATGGAAGAACTGGTTGCTGTTGCTTCAGCAATCAAGGAACAGGTTCTCGAGCCAATTGGTGAAGAGGAAGAAATGCTTGATGAAGCGGATATGGATGTCGAACCTGAAGTGATCGAACAGGGTAAAAAAGAAGAAGAAGATTTCGAAGATTAATAATCGGATAGAACAAAAAAAATAGCGGAGCAACCCTCCGCTATTTTTTTATGCCTTCAAAGAAATCGCGAATGATTTGTGCGGTAATCCCCCATATCACCTCCTCAGCAAACGGTCTGTAAAAAATTACATCATGCTCCTCCAATCCGTCGCGACGATATGGTTTTGATGAAAAATTTTCCGGATCCGCCAACCAAGAAATGGGAACATAAATTACTTTATCCACTTCTGCTGGATTGCATTTAACCTTTGCTCCTTTACCTAAATATGCAATATACGGTGCAATAAAATACCCAGTGATTGTTGCGCGAGGGTGCAATTCCCCAACGATGGCGTCCAGCGGGAGCTGAATTCCAATCTCTTCATCAAATTCCCGTCTTGCGGTTTCTAACAGTGAGTTCTCGCCATTTTCACAAACGCCGCCTGGAAATGATATTTGATTCTGATGATCCCTAACGTTTGCAGTCCGCTTTGTAAGGATCACATGAAAGACGTTATTTAATTGAATCAAAGGTATAACAACTGCTGCGCAAACATAGCCCAATGGCACGTTTACAGCATTTTTTGATAATGGAAGTCTCTGTTTAATCAGTTCTATAAATTCTTGATTTGGTTTACTTTTGTCAAAGTTAGGTGAGTTCATTGCAATAAAGTAAACTTTTAAAAGATTAATGAAGATCGCCGTCATCTATTGATCGTGCAAAAATCAGGTAACCCGTATGGGCAACCATGCGATCTGCTGGTCTCAGTTTACTCTCCTCAGCTTGATAGTGGCGCAACATGAGTTCGGACACCTCAATATTTACAAACGCCCCCCTTCTTAATGCAGTGATCAATTTGACAACCTGATTTGTCGTGGGAAGAATGCATCCAAAAAAGCCGCCTGGTATCAAAGCTTTTTTAACCTGCTCAATATAATCATACGGATTTGGAAGGTCCAGAAAAAGCGATTGAATATTATCCTGATCAAAACCGGCTTCAATATTTTTGATGATGAATGTCACTCTTTCTTCCAAACCTATTTTACGAAGATTTTTTTTGGCAAGATTCTGCATTTCCTCACGGGCTTCGTAACTAAACAAATGTCCCTCATTACCTATCACTGCAGCTAAAACCTGGGTTAATGCCCCTGACCCGGTCCCTGCTTCAATGACGGTTGAACCTTCAACAATATTCATTTTGATCAATAGATACCCAATATCTTTTGCATACATGATCTGGGTGTTTCTTTTCGTTGTGTGAATAATTTCTTCAATTCCGGGCTGAAGAACGTAAAATGGATTTCCCTGATGACTCTCGACCTTGCTGCCCCAGGGTTTTCCGATCACATCATTATGAAGAAGTACCCCACGATGCGTTTGAAATTCCCCATCTTTTACCAGTGGTATTAAATGATAATTTTGGCGCTGGCCCATCAACAAAACCAGATCACCTTCTTTTGTTTTTCTGCCTGCGTTTGTCCATTTCATTATTCAACATTGTCCTTATCAATTTTATTTTCTCCTGCGATCCAAAAACCAAACAAGCCTATCACTACTGCACCAAAAAAAGCAGCACCGAAATTGATCGTTCCGAAACGAAAATAAAAAAAACTATACCGGTTTGCGATCGCATGTCCTGCCCAAAATCCTATCCAGGAAAAGACAAGTGAAAAAACCAATCGCAATAATTTACCACCTAGAACTAGGTGGATGACCGATCCTATTAAACCAGCTGCTAAACTACCAAAAATAAGTTGAGGGATTGCTATTTTCATTTATCACCTAATAATTCTTCCTCCGCCAGTTACAAGATCATTTTCGTAAAAAACCGCATATTGGCCTGGCGTGACACTCTGAATTGGTTCCTTGGTCGTGACTTGATATAAGCGATCATTTAATTCGGAAATTATGGCGGGATAAAGTTTTGAATGGTACCTTATTCTAACCGAGGTCTTATACGGGAATTGCGGTACTCCACTGATCCAGTTTAGTTGGTCGATATCAAAGGTGCTGTTCTCGAGTTCATCCTTGAAACCGACGACCAATGTATTTGTCTCAATATTTTTCTGAATCACATAATATGGTGCTGGTGCGGCTACCCGTATGCCCTTTCTCTGCCCGATCGTGTAATGGTGAAGTCCATGATGTTGACCGATGATTTGACCGGTTGTGTCGATTATATCTCCTTGATCGTTTTCACCGAGATAATCACTCATGAAGTGTGTGTAGTTTTCGGGCTGCACAAAGCAAAGATCCTGGCTTTCTCCTTGTTCGGAAATCGGCAGCTCAAAATTTTTACCGATTTGATAGATATCTGTTTTTTTATATTCGCCTAGAGGGAAGAACGTACGCGATAGAATCTCCTGATTGAGGTAACATAGCATATAGGATTGGTCTTTCTTCAGATCAAGACCTGTTCTTAGATAATATTTGCCTTGTAATAGATCATGTTCAACGCGCGCGTAGTGCCCAGTGGCGATGTAATGAATATTCTCCTGGTCTGCAATATCCATTAAAAGTTGAAATTTTATTAGAGGGTTGCATCGTACGCAGGGGTTGGGAGTGAGTCCTGTTCGCTGTTCGGCAATAAATTCATCAACAACAACCTTTTTAAAAAATTGTCTGAAATCAATCGTTTTAATATTGATATTAAATGTTACTTCCAGTTTCTTAAAAATCTCGTCGTTGCTGTTTAACTTTCTTGTCTCCCATTGCCAAAAATTAAAATGAACTCCGTGAACTGCAAAACCTTTCTGCTGCAGTATATAAATTGCAATGGCACTATCAATGCCACCGCTAACAGCTAATAGAACATCTTTGGTTTCAGAAGTTAACATTTTATGAGTTGTTATAATTATGTAAATTATAACTTTCATGGAGGATAAATGCCGACAGATATCAAATTTGGTACGGATGGCTGGAGAAGTGGTATTGCAAAAGAATATACTTTCGAGAATTTACGAAGATGCAGCCAGGGATTTGCATCTTATCTAAAAACACTCAATTCAACCAATAATAAAGTAGTCATCGGTTATGACAACCGCTTTCTATCTGAATATTTTGCTGCTGCAGCGGCAGAGGTTTTAGCTGGAAACGGGTTCCATGTTTTTCTTACGAATCAGGCTACTCCAACCCCAATAATCTCTTTTGCAGTGGTGGAAAAGAAGGCCCTAGGTGCGATCAATATCACGGCTTCACATAACCCACCTACTGATAACGGGTTCAAAGTTCGTGATGAAAACGGCGGGGCGATAGCTCCTGAAGGATTAAAAACCATTGAAAGCTTAATACCTGATGATCTAAATGATATCAAATCAACCGAATTGATCACTGCAATAAAAGAAAAAAGTGTTGAGTATTTCGACCCATCCAATTCATACATCGAACATATAAATAATTTAATCGATCTGGAACCAATCAAAGATGCCGGTTTGAAAATATTGGTTGATCCAATGTGGGGAAATGGATCTGGTTGGTTCACACGTCTTTTAACCGGTGGAAAAACCATCATTGAAGAAATTAATAATGTCCGAAATCCATTATTCCCGAATATGGGAAGACCAGAGCCAATTCCGCCTAATGTGAATGTCGGCCTAAAGGAAGTAGTCGCTAAAAAATGCGACGTATTGATTATCAATGACGGAGATGCCGACAGAGTAGGTCTTGGCGATGAAAAGGGAAACTTTATCAATCAGCTGCTAGTCTACGGATTGTTAGGATATTACCTTCTTGAAGTAAGAGGGTTACGTGGCCCAATCGTCAAAACGCTTTCAACGACAACTATGCTTAACAAACTGGGCAAAATATACGAAGTTCCTGTTTATGAAACAGGTGTCGGTTTTAAGTATGTGGCTCCAAAAATGGTTGAGACCGATGCGATGATCGGCGGTGAAGAATCTGGCGGTTTTGCATTCAAAGGAAATGTACCCGAACGTGACGGCATCTTGGCAGGTTTATATCTCCTCGACCTGATTGTGAGGTTGAATAAAAAACCATCGGAATTAATTGAGCTTTTATTCAGTGTTGTTGGTTCTCATTATTACGATCGAATTGATAAACGATTTGATGGGGACAAACAGAAAAGAATTGATAATATCTTAGCGAATAAACCCGACCAAATTGCTGGTCTCAAAGTAACTGACTTTTCGGATACAGACGGATTCAAATTTTCATTTGAAGATGGAGGATGGCTTTTAATTAGATTTTCCGGTACAGAACCCTTGATCCGAGTCTATTGTGAGACTACACACGAAGAAAAAGTTCAAGATATCCTTGAAAAAGGGCTTGAAATCGCCGGGCTAAAAAGGTAATCTTGTTTGATACCCATTGTCATTTCAATCTGGATGAGTTTCAAAATGATCTTGATTTCATTATCAATGCATCTCTAGAAAAAGGGGTAGGTCGCTTTCTGGTACCGGGGTTAGACAAAATGACCAGCAAGCGATCTTTGGAAATCAGTAAACGGTATCCGGGATTAGTCTTCTCAGCTGTAGGTATCCACCCCAGTTATAGTGATCAATCAAAACCTGAAGACATTGAAACAATAGTCTTAACAAACAATGATTCCGTCGTTGCAATAGGAGAAATCGGTCTGGATTATTATCGCAATTATTCTCCCCGTGATATTCAACTAACTACATTCAAAGCCATGGTTTCGATTGCGCACAGGCATAACCTTCCGATCTGTCTTCACAACCGAGATGCTGAAGAGGACTTACTAGAGATTTTGAGTATGTGGTATCCGCCAATTACCCATTCGACATTTCCCACAGGTGTGTTTCATGCGTTTGACGGATCAGAAACGATTGCGGATTGGGGAATTAGACACGGTTTTTATTTCGGAATAGGCGGGATGGTCACTCACAAAAATAACACAAATCTCCAAGAGCGTTTGTGTGAAATCGGATTAAACAATATTGTCCTGGAAACTGACTCACCATATCTGACCCCGGTTCCATTCCGTGGAGAGCGTAACTTTCCCGGTAATCTTCACATAATAATTGAGGCTCTTTCAGGTTTATTAAAGGTCGATAAGGAGGTTGTGATCAAGAAAACAGATGAGAACGCTTGCCGTTTATTTGGGTTAAATAAAAAAACCAATAAAAGGCTTTTTATGATCTAATGCGCTGGGGGGGAGTTGAACCCCCACGCCTTGCGGCACATGGCCCTCAACCATGCCTGTCTGCCAATTCCAGCACCAGCGCATAGACTAAGGAATTATAATCATCAACGGCTTTATGTCAAGACACAAATAGAAAACTAACAAAAGGTGAAAAAATGACCGTCATTTTAGATGCAATGGGTAGTGATAATTATCCAAAACCAGAGATTATTGGCGCTATAAACGCACACAAGGAAATTGGTGAAGAAATCGTACTCGTCGGTGATGAAAAACTCATTCGGAAAGAAATGGGCGATTTAGGAGTAAGCGATAGTGTCCTTAGAATTGTTGATGCGCCTGAAATTGTTGAGATGTGGGAAAAACCTGTTGAAGCTGCACGTAAGAAACCGAACAACTCAATGGCAGTGGGTGTGAGATTAGTTAAAGACGGTACCGGCTCATCTTTTGTGACGGCAGGAAATACTGGTGGTGCAATGTTCAATGGGCTTCGCGAATTAGGCCGTATTAAAGGCGTACAACGCACACCATTATCGGTTGTTTTCCCTACAAGAAAAGGTAAGTGCGTTGTTTTGGATATCGGAGCTAATGTCGATTGCCGACCAGATTTTCTTGTCCAATTTGCAATTATGGGAAGCATCTACGCCAATTTTATTAGTGGTGTTGAAAAGCCGCGTGTAGGATTGCTTTCTAACGGAGAGGAGCCCGGAAAAGGCAATCAATTGGTTCAAGAAGCGTACAAATTACTTGAAAAAGGGACTGTTAACTTCATCGGCAATGTCGAACCAAAAGAGCTTTTTGCCGGAGAGGTTGAAGTTGTCGTGACGGATGGTTTCACAGGAAATGTGCTCATTAAAGGCAGTGAAGCAATTTCAAGGTTCATGGTAGATATTCTGAAAGATTCATTGATGGGCTCTCTGCGAACCAAGATGGGCGCTGTATTAGCCAGACCTGCATTCAATACACTGAAATCCACTATTGACCCGAGTGAAATAGGAGCTGCGCCATTACTTGGCCTTGACGGACTGGTGCTAGTTGGTCATGGAAGATCTGATGCGCGGGCGATTACCAGTTCAATAAAATTAGCAAAAAAAGCAACTGATTCTGGGATGTTGGAAAAAATGCGCGCTGAGATTGCAGCAGCTTTGGATTAAGGGTAAAGCAATGAAAATATTAGAAAACAGCAAATTAATTGAAAGAAACAAAAAGATCGCACAATACACCCTCTATGTATCATTGGCTTTGTTAGTCTTTGGTTTTATATGGAGCATTCGTAATACAGACCCAGACAAAGCGATGGTAGGTTGGCTAATCTTATTACCATCTTATTTTCTGGTGCAGATTAGTATTTATATGGCTAACAAATGGGGAAAATCTCCGCGGCCTGATGAGATAGTGATCCAATCATTAAAAGGGCTTAATGATGAGTACACTTTCTACAATTACACAACGCCCGTACCCCATTTACTGGTCGGACCTCAAGGCGCATGGATTCTTAATCCGTACCACCAAAAAGGAGTAATCTCTTTCAATTCTGACAAGCAACGATATCAGCAAAAAGGTGGCGCTGGAGTGATCGGAAAATACTTTGGGCAGGAAGGATTGCCAAATGTTCTTCGTGAAAATGAAAACTTGAAAAAAGACTTACAAAAATATTATGAGAAACGGAACATTAATGAACGCATAAATCCTGAAGTGATCAATGTGTTCTATTCAGAGGTTGTCGAATTGGACGGAGAAAATTTTCCCGTTCCATGTATCAAGGCAGATAAATTAAAGACTTTTGTTCGAAAAGAATCAAAAAACCGCGAATTAACACCTGAAGAGCTCTCAGAATTGCGAAGGCTATTAACCGAATAGAATTGAATTTGAAGCTGCTCACTTTAGTGAGCAGCTTCTTTTTAGGCGACCGATTTCTTCCGGCGACAATTTTCTCCACTCACCTGGTTTTAGCGAGCCTATATCGATCGGCCCTATTCTCGTTCGTATGATACGCTTTACATGTAGTTTTAATGCTCCTCCCATTTCTCGAATCTGTCGTTTCTTTCCCTCTTTCAATGTCATTTCAATCCATGTCCCATCCGGAGTCGTTGACAATTCCTTTACATCAGCGGGTAATGTTGTATACCCATCCCTCAATTTAACACCATTCCTTAACTTATCAATCTCCTGCCTGGTTGGTTTTTTATTGAATAGAACATGATACTCTTTTTGATGTTCGTATCTAGGATGGGTTAATTGATTTGCGATTTCCCCATCATCAGTTAAAAGAATCAATCCTTCACTTTTGAAATCTAGGCGCCCAACAATAAAAAGGTACCCGGGATAATCGACAAGGTCTATTATCTTTTTTCTACCCCTGTGATCCTTTATATCAGACAGCACATTGATAGGTTTGTTGATGATGATATAGGTATTAGGAGCTGAGGCAATTTTGATTGTCTTTCCAAAGACGGTAATTTTATCGTTCACTGGGTCTGCCTGGTCCCCCAGGTTTGCCACCTTGCCGTTGACACAGACAAGATTTTCGGAAATTAGTTTTTCACAATCCCTTCGTGAACCATATCCAGCCGATGAAAGGATTTTCTGAAGTCTTTGGGATGCCAAGCTATTCTTTCAAAATCTTAATTTCTTGGTCTATTTCGAGTTCTGGTAATTCCAGTGCAGGAAGATCATCAAGTGAGTTTAACCCAAAATGGCTCAGGAAATCGCTTGAAGTGCCATAAAGGATAGCCCGTCCCAATCCTTCGGCGCGCCCCAACTCTTCAATAAGGCCTTTGCTTAGTAAGTTACGCACGACTCCATCACTGTTTACTCCTCTCACCTCTTCAATTACTGGTCTGGTAATCGGTTGTTTGAAGGCAATAATTGCCAGGGTTTCGAGCGATGCCTGGCTTAATGTGGATGTGTTTTCTACACCAAGGAAGTTTTCAATTAAATTTGATAGCTCGGGTGCCGTGGTTAGTTGTGCTTTTGTTCCTTTTCTTTGAATGCGCAAACCACTGACCTGCTTATATTTTTGTTCAAGCTCATCCAAAGCAGTTTTTACTGATCCTTGTGATTCATCCAGGGCTGCAGAGAGTTGTCCGATTGAAATTGGAGTTGATGATACGAATAAAAGTGCTTCTATTAAAGCACTAATTGAAAATTTCTTCTTATCAGTTGTATTATCCGTCATGCTATAATCGTGAATGATTAATCAACGGTCATTATACTCTAAGGTACCTCTTTCAAATTTATGCGAATATTAATTACTGGTGCGGCTGGATTTCTTGGATCTCACTTATGTGACCGTCTTATTTCGCTTGACCATGAGGTGGTGGGAATGGATAACCTCATTACCGGGAATATTCAGAATCTTGCGCATCTGTCAGGCCATCCGCAATTCCAATTTATTCGTCATGACGTAGCCAATTTTATCTTTGTAACCGGCAAAATTGACGTTGTGCTTCACTTTGCTTCTCCTGCAAGCCCCAATCCAAATTCTCCTTTTGGGTTTCCAAATTTGCCAATCCAAACGATGAAGGCTGGCGCATTGGGAACGCACAATACGCTTGGTGTCGCACGTGTTAATCAATCCCGGTATATTCTGGCGTCAACCAGCGAGATCTATGGCGACCCCCTTGAGCATCCCCAAACTGAAGATTATTGGGGGCACGTCAATCCAATTAGCGAGCGTTCCGTATACGATGAAGCTAAACGATTCGCGGAAGCACTGACAATGGCTTATCATCGCTATCATAAGATAAACACTGGAATCGTACGTATTTTCAATACCTACGGTCCTCGCATGCGGCTCGATGACGGACGTGTGATTCCAAATTTTATACAACAAGCGCTTAGAAAAGAAGCTCTCACAATTTATGGAAACGGAGATCAAACTCGCAGCTTCTGTTATGTTGATGATCTGATCGATGGAATCGTCAAATTGATGTACTCCGAGGAGCATTTCCCAGTAAATATTGGTAACCCGACTGAGATCACGATTTCTCAATTAGCCACGATTGTTAACAAGAAACTTGAAAATCAAGAAAACCTTTCATTTCTACAAGGCAAAGTGGCAGGCGTCGATCCCGTCCGGCGGAGGCCAGATATTTCGCGTGCGCGAAAAATTTTAGGCTGGGATGCTAGCATATCACTTGAAGAAGGATTAGACCGTACCATTCCATATTTTAGAGAGCGTCTTGCCATTTAACATCTTTACTGCCGCCAATATATTCAAATAAGGACACCACGATGGAAAGTAAATCGATTACACATCGCGATCTAATCGAAGGTCTTATAAATGGTGACGATATTCCCCGATTACCTGTCGCTTTCTGGCGCCATTTTCCTGTCGACGACCAATTTCCTGATCGCTTGGCCGCTGCAACCACATTTTTTCAGATTACTTATGATTTTGATCTTATTAAAGTTTCACCATCATCATCTTTTTGCATCCGCGATTGGGGTATTAGCGATGTTTGGAATGGAAACACAGAAGGTACCCGTGATTACTTGAGTGGTTTAACATTGCCAGAAGCTAAAACGATTACTGTGCTGGACCCAAGCCAGGGCAGCCTGGGTAACCAGCTTAAAGCTCTGAAAGTGATTCTTTTGCGACATCAACAGGAAACTCCGGTTATCCAAACCATTTTTAGCCCATTATCACAGTTAAAAAATATCCTTGGTAAACATAACCTCATTCACGCAGTTCGCCATGCTCCAAAAGCTTTAGATGCCATTCTTGAGGTGATTACAAACACAACGCTGGCATTTATGGATGAGTGTTTAAGAATGAATATTGATGGATTTTATTATGCTGTTCAACATGCATCTTCATCCCAAATGTCTCGTGAAGAATTTATGCTATTTGGAAAGAAGTATGATGAGCGTTTATTTTCTCATATTGGTAAATCTCCTATAAACATTTTACATATTCATGGAGAAAATATTTATTTTGACCTGATGCAAGAATATCCTTGTCAAATAATCAATTGGCATGATCGTGAAACACTACCCAGCCTGAAAGAGGCATCCAGATCAACAGGGAAAGTCCTTTGCGGAGGCATAAACAGGATCGCAACGATGGTTCATGGTAATGCCGAGGATATTGAATCAGATATATCCGATGCCATTGCACAAATAAATTCTAAAAATTTCATGTTAGGTACTGGATGTGTATTGCCAATAATTACGCCTTATGGCAATATCAAACATGCGGTTGAATTTGCGAGAGAGAAATAAATGGCAAAACGAACCGGACCGCGTATTATCGCGGGTGAATTACGAGGTTCACGGTTGAAGTCTCCACAAGGCAATATCACTCGTCCTATCACAGATCGTGTAAAGGAAAACCTATTCAATATCATCGGGGCTGATATTATCAATGCGCGATTTTTAGACCTATTTGCAGGAACAGGGTCTGTAGGGATAGAAGCTTACAGCCGTGGTGCGAGTTTCGTTCATTTCATCGAGAAGAACCAGGTTCCATACAATATCCTTGAACAGAATTTAGAATTGATCAAAGAACGCAGTGCGTATCAAGTTTCCAAAATTGAAGCATTCAAATTTATCTCATCCTTCAAGGGTCCAAGATTCGATTATATTTTTATCGCTCCCCCTCAATACAAAGGGATGTGGAAAATATCATTGGAATTGATTGATTCATCAAAAAGCATTCTGGAAAAAGATGCTATTGTAATTATCCAAATTGACCCAACTGAATATGAAAAAATTGCACTTGAGAATCTTGTAGAATCAGATCGTCGCCGATACGGATCGACGCTTTTATTATTTTTTCAACCACCAATTATATAACTATACGCAATTCCTCGTTTTCGTCATATAAGTATTTGATAAATTTCGGGTTTTGTCCGTTACAATTCTTCTCTATAACATCGATAAGAAATGGAACATCTTTGACGATATTTTGCATGCCTGGAATTTCATCCTTATGAATCCAGAGTAAATCGCCTTCTTCAGAGCTGATTGGGCTCCCTTTTGAATACTTTGCGGAAAAAACAAACATGAGAATGCCTGGAATGATCCCGATATCAATAATGACAATGGCGACTAGTGAGAGATTTTCTACTACCAATCTTGTTTCTTCAAAAATTTCACGCCTTGCTGATTCGTAAGGTTCTTCACCCTTTTCTATGTGGCCGCCTATTCCATTTAACTTTTCGAATCCAAATGAATCTTTCTTTTTCTTGTGTATGAATAAATACTTGTCTTCGTCGCGAATAAAGACCAGAGTTCTGGGGACCAGCATATATTTAGATTGGATTGATTTTTCGTTATATTCCATTTTTGATCGTCATTGAAGAAAAGAGGATAATTATGAAATTATCCTCTCATTATCGGGTACATTATAAATTATCGCAAGAACATTGGGTGACCAACAAAGTTTTTGACTTTTGGTAAATAATTATCCTTGTCATAATATGAGTCGACATCAGCGTACCGCTTTCCAGAAATTACCATTTCTAGTGGAATGGTTGTATATTTACCATCTTGAATGGCTGTAAGCTTTCCAGACTCACCTCGATTCACCATATTCAGAGCCATGCTTCCGAATGCGGTGCCTACCATTCGATCAAGAGAATCAGCAGGCCCAGAACGGATGACATAACCAAGCCGCTGATACATTGTGTTTACTCCCGTGATCTTTTTCAACCTTGAAGAAATAACCTCGCCAATTCCTCCAAGTTTCTTGTGTCCATATGCATCAGCCTTCCCTGATTCTATGATTTCACCACCAATTTCAATCGCCCCTTCTGATACCGTCATGATTGAATAATTTGAGGGGTTCTTCCTTCGGTCTTCAACAAGGTAATTTGCGAGTTTCTCCATATTGAAGGGCACTTCAGAAATAATTGCGCGGTCAACGTGGGCTAATAATGCTGTTATCAGACTTGTTTCACCGGAGTTTCTTCCAAATAATTCAACTACACCAATTCGCTCATGCGAACCAACACTTGTACGCATATCTGTAATTAAGTTGACGGAACGGGTTACAGCGGTTGAAAACCCAATACAATAATCTGTTCCAAAAACATCGTTATCCATAGTTTTTGGTATGCCGACAACTGGGAAACCTTCATTATGAAGACGGGCGGAAAATGATAAAGTATCATCACCGCCAATCGTGATCAAAGACTCGATACCCAGTTTTGACAAAACACCCAATACATGATCGGTGTAATCCATTGTTCCTTCGTCATTGATTTTCTTTCCGACTGACGAATTCGCCAAGAAATCCGGTATTGATTCTTTTGCAACGCGTTGAGGATTTGTCCGTGATGTATGAAGGAAAGTGCCTCCCGTGCGATCAATTGTCCTGACGGCTTCATAATCCAATTTACTGATATAGTAATCATGCGTAGATGGCTCATCGAAATCATATTGCAGTAACCCGCCCCATCCTCTTCTGATCCCGTAAACGATGTGACCGTCTTCCAGAGCATTGAGCACCACCGCCTTGATTGCGAGGTTCAACCCAGGAACATCACCACCACCTGTTAATATACCTATTGTTTTTGCCATCAAGTCCTCCAATAAAAGAATTTAAAAATATCGCAAAGAGTATAGCATAAACAATTGTGGGCTAGTTATCCCAATTTAATTTTTCATAATCAAAAGGAATAATTGCCCACCGTTTTAACCAGTAGAGGTTCAGAATGATAAGGAATGAAGATGCAAACATATAAATATTAAAGAAACTATCTTTTAGGGTAATAATAGGAATAAAGTAAATTGCGCTCATGAGCAAATTGTTTATACCCATTATGATAAATAAGATGAAATGCTTTTTATTCGGCGTTCTTTCCCGCCAAATTGATATGACGATGGTTTGAGCAATCATAAGGTAGATGGCAGAAACATCTGTTGCTTGGATAACGAGGAAATAATTTATGATGCTTCCAAAGCCCAATATCCATAGCCATGAGTAGTCTGAATTGAATGGATTTTGCCATATTTCATAAACGAGCCAAATTATGAGTAATAATGAAAGAATAGAAAATAATTGAAATGATGGAATTCCATAACGCAAAGTGAGCGCTTCAGGGAATGTTAGAAATGGAACGGTATGCGGTTGAAGAAACAAATTGCGCAGCCAGCCTATTAACCAGTTCCTATCAAAAATCATCATTGATAGCGTTATTAAACTGCTCGATATGAAAGCCCAGATAATCGTTACGGACTTTTTTGATCGAAATAATCCAACGAATAAAATCAATAGAAGTACAGGAATCGTAAACGCTTCAAACATCGCTATTCCCAGTAGAATTCCGGCTGATAAGTTTTTATCGTGATGAACCAAATAAACAATTGAGACAATGATCAAGAAAGTGACTGCATTTGATTCTCCGGCAAAAATGGTCCTCAACATAAATAAACTGAGAATAGACAAAAAAAATAATATTATTCCATGTGAATTTGAAAATTCAATTCGGGAAACTCGAAATAATAGATAAACAGCAATAAGATATGAAAACATGGTTATTGTCGAATAGAGCGAAATTCCCCAATCAGCTTCAGGAAAAAAAGAAAATGGCAGGTAATATACGAGCTGAGGAAGGGCGATCTCGAAATCGAAGGCTTTTGGGTTTGGATTAAGGGCTAATTCATCTAATGCGTTTTTTAGATAATTCTGAACATCATCATCATATGGGGATAAATTGTTTATAAACAACAACTTGGATTGATGGAAGCGCACAATAAGGTCATCGCTTATCAAATCATTAAACAAAAAAAGATTCAAAAAAAATAAAGCGACTAAGACTAAAAGCGCGATTATCAGAAAATTTCGTCTTTGCTTCTCTTGAGAATCGGATTGCATTAAGTGCAGATATTCTTTAATTTCCTGTAGCATTAATAATCTTGGTCAATCTCTTTTAGATATTTTTCTTTATTCAGAGCGCGTGCAATTTTTCCGCTGCTTGTTTTTATCAACCACTTCTTGTTTACCGTTAGTACTTGGCGAAGTGCAATTGCTGACTCTTTAGTGACTTTTGCCCGAATCATTGCTTCGATATCATTGATTCTGTCGACATACTCATCCTCTATTTCAGCAATAACGACCACATCTTCCGTTCCTTTTTGGTCATTGAAAACCCCGAACGCAACAACCCTTCCAGGATGAACACCTTCAATTTCCATCACAATTGTTTCTATATCTTTAGGGTATATATTTTTGCCACCCACGATAATGAGATCTTTCTTCCTACCTGTTATATATAGCTCACCACCTGCTAAGTAACCGTAGTCACCAGTCTTAAACCACTCATTTATAAACGAACTTTTAGTAGCATCATCACGCTTGTAATAACCACGTAGCATGCAATTGCTTCTAATTAATATTTCACCAATTCTTCGTTCAGGTAAAAAATTTTCCTTTTCATCACAAATATTTACTTCGGTCCCCCTAATAGGTTTACCGGCCGAAACCATTACTATCTCTTGTCCATCGTTATCAAAAGGTATGGCGATTTTTTCTTCTTGAAAAGGGATCAGTTTTATTACATCATAATTCACCGGGCTTTCAATTCCACCTTGCGTCACAGCAAATACATTCTCGGCCATTGCATAGCTCGTAGCGATAGCGGAGGGATTGAAGCCATAATGCTTAAATGCTTCCGAAAACATGTCGTGACTACTTTTTCGCATCGGTTCAGAGCAATTGATTACAGCTCTAAGAGTTGATAGATCCGTGTCGGCCATATCACGTGGCCTGATTTTTTTTGCACAAAAATTATAGGCAAAATTTGGGAGCCAGCATAATGTGCCTTTAAAATCAGTTATTGCCTTGAATAAAAGATATGGCGCCCGTACCCAAGTGAAAGGCGACATAAGAACTAGGGGTATACCTAAAAAAATAGGCATTAGGAATCCTGCTATCAAACCCATGTCATGATAAAGAGGCAACCAGCTGACAATTACATCTTGAGAATTCAATTTCAGCGATTCTGAATAGCTTTCAAGCTGGTTGAAAATTGCCTGATGGGCTAGTGAAACCCCTTTCTGTAATCCCGTAGTGCCTGATGAGTGCTGAAGCAAGGCAAGATCGTCCGCTTTTCTTTCTAAACCAGGGAAACCCTCTAATCCGCCTTCTTGCCCAATTACCTGAGAATTAGGGTCAATATCCTCAATATAAATAATTGCAATGTCCCCCTGATTGTCTGCAGTAAGAAATTTTATCTCATCTAAAAAATCTTGAAAAGTAATCACGCCATTAGGTTGCGTTATTCTAAACAAGGCCTCCAAATCCTGCCTGTACTTTTCAGGGATTAATTTTTCAGTGAGGTAGGGCATAATCGATGGGATACATCCGTTGAGCACGCACCCGAAATACGCATAGATTAGATCTAAACCATGAGGAAGGATGATAATTACAACATCACCCTTCTCTACACCTTTTAGATCTAAATAGCGTTGAAATCGCAATGATCCATCGATTAAATTTTGATATGTAATATGTTTATAGTCCTGTCCGATTAGCACATGAAGAATCTCTTTGTCAGGAAAATGCTTTACCTGGTGAACTAACTGCTGTGAAAAATTTTGTTTCATCAATCACATTCTTGAAGCAATAATATCGGCAAGTCGAGAGAGTGAATCAAATACATCTGAATTTAGTTCTGTATCATCTAAACGAACATTGAATGTGTCTTCAACCAATATTGCCAGATCCACCAGGCTGAAAGAATCAACCAGGCCACTTGATATTAACGGTTCGTTTGGATCAATCTTCTTTTGAGGTAAATTGAGTATCTCTTCGGCGATTGCTGTTTGCAATTTTGTGGTGATCTCTGATTTTTCCATTGATTTTTATCTTAATTCCTTCCAAAAATTATTTAGTATTTCTAATGCATAATATGATCGCGAATCCCATGCGTCATATGAAATATGGAATCCATCATTACGTTCAGGATCCATCCCATTATTGGGCAAAAATCGAGCTGCTCTCCACCAATTATATAGAGGTATGTCGTATTCATAAGCCAGGTTAGCGATAATCTGGTTGATACGATGACCACCTTCGATATTGTCTGCTTTTGTTACCAATATCGGAACGGTTCCATTTTCAATGACCGTGTCAATAATTGTCCGTAGATATTGCTCATACACTTCAGGAGGCGTATCTTCATTCCACCAGCGTTCAAAGCTAATAAAAGCAAAACTTGGCTTCACACTTCTCAATTCGCACTGCACAGGTCCCTCAGTTGGCTGACATAAATTTTGGTCGGCCTGAAATGGCGATAAAGCAGCAGCTACATTAAGCCCCTGTCCGAAAGATAGCCCGTCTCGATCAAAATAACCAGAAAAATTGTCAATCGTTTCCTGCCAATTTGTCTCATCAGGCCGAAGGAAATATCGCCCTGGTTTATCATAAATTCCGAGAAAAGCATCTGATACATTTTGACAATCGCCGATCTTTGAAAAAGCTTGCCGATTAACACCGGTTTGATCCCCCTTAGCGTAGATTTCAAAGGTACGGTTGGTTATTTCAGGTACTGTTGGCCAATTTTGCCATTGATCTGGAGGAGTCCTTAGATCGGGTGTAGGTGTGTATGGGGTTATTGTTGGTACAGGGGTGGCAGTATAGGTAGGTAGAATGTCAGCTGTTTCGGTTTCTAAAGAATCTTGAGAAGCATTTCCACCTGCTGATTCTTCAATTTCGTTGTTCTGAAACTCAGTCGAACAGCTGACCAAGAGCAGAGCAACAAGGGTAAAAAAGAATAATTGTCGATATATAGTTCTATTTAGCATTTTGATTTAAATCTCCAATGTATTGTGTGATGATCAGGCTTATTTTTTCTGCGAGAATTATTTCACCATTTGCGGTTAGGTGAATCGCACTATTAGTGAATTCGTTTTCTGGCACGATATCCCAAAAATCATAATACTTTATTCCATTAATCTCGGTAAAATTATTAATGATTTCTCTATAAGAATCATAGGCCCATTTGGGATAGTAGAAATTATATTGCAGGTGCGAATTCTCCCCACTACTGATTAAAATTGGTTCATTTATCAGAACAAAATCTGTATTGGGATTATGGTTAATAACTTTATTGATGACATCTAAAGATATGTGGTCAGCCAAATCCTGAGATTCTTTTAACCCATGAAATTCCAGTGTTGGATTGGGAAAATCCCGAAGCGCCTGGCGATAGTTATCTGGATATTCCTGATCAATTCCGGTTGCGTCCCATAAAAAACCAAATATCTGTAATCGAATTAGATCAAAAAGATTTCTCCTCTGGCCCCAAAAGGTTCTTTCGGATATTGGCTGAGGTTGAATCACAAACCCATCAAGATCATATTGATTTATTAAAGCATTTATACGTCCAGGGTTATTTGCATTAATCGGAATTGACAGTTGATTATCGGTCGGTAATGCTTCCAGGGTTGTGAACCAAATGATCAGATCCGGATCAAATCGCATGGCGTAATCAATCAAAAATGCATCTTTTAGAATAGAAATACTGGGATATCCGAGATTCATGACCTGAATATTTTTCTGATCAAACTTTTCATTCAGCAAACCGGCCAAAGTTTCTTCAGGTTTCTGTAAGAATCCCCAGATCGATGAATCGCCGATCAGAAAAATAAGCAGGTTATCGTCATCGAGTGATGCGCTGATTTTATGTGAGGAGAACATTGCGTCGATATTGAATAAGCTCAAATTGTATGATGACTCAGGGATTTCTCCAAAGGGAAGTCGTTCACGACCTGAAACAATAGAGTTATAAATACTTATGCCGCCAATAAAATGATCAGGCACGAAAATCCACAAGAAATTTATCAGCACCAAAACAAAAACTAATTTTATAATGATGGTTAAATAGTTCATATTGTTAGGGTATGGATCTGTCTTCATTTATTCCCCATTAGTGTAGCAAACACATGAAATGATGTATCTAGATCAGGCATTGCAAACCACACCCATCCTAAAGATATATAAAGAAAAGTAAAAGCTACAGAGGTCGATTTCGTAACCAAATTCATTTGCCAAAATGCCTTATCTTTTGTGAAATTTTTGATGAACCAGGTAGAAATCTGGTTTTGAATGAAGAGACCTATCCCCATCCAAAATCCCCAAAAAATAAAATTCCAGGAAATTCCATGCCATAACCCGATGAGGATCATGGTTGAAATTTGCATGAATGCCAATATGATATTTGGGTAAATAGTTTTAAGATTTCGACGTAGATTCCTTGTAACAGGATTAAAGTAGTAAGCGCGGAACCAATTGGTTAATGTAATATGCCAATTATTCCAAAAGATAGTCAGCGTAGGAGATCGCAAGGGTTTGTTGAAATTTTCCGGAAGTTTAATGCCAATCAGTTGTGCGATACCGATCGCAATATGAGTATATCCGCTGAAATCAAAATATATTCTGAAAGCATACATAAATACAACAAACCACATCCAACCAGCGGATGAAATATTTTCAACAATGACGGAATTCATTGAGATTAATGCAAGCATATCTGCAACTATAAATTTTTGAAATAATCCGGTCGCTATCCGTTTGAAAGCATTTTCGATGTTTACCTCATCGTTATCGTTTTTCTCCCTCAAATCATTAACATAATCTTGACTTCGCATGATCGGACCTGCGAGGAGTGCAGGGAAGAAGAATAGATATCCAATGAATTCATGTAGTTCGATGTCAATTTTTCCCTGCTTAATTGAATCAAACATAATATGAAGAAGCCGAAAGGCAAAGTAAGAATACCCTACCCATAAGGTTTCGCTAGCACTTGCGAGATTGGTTGATTGGTCACCCAATTTGCGCAAAACAATGCTCGCATTGAGTGATAAGAATTCATTTTTTTGAAGGGCAAATAAAACAATCAGCAAGATTATTAGAAGATGATGAAGGATATGCGATTTATTGAAATTTTGAAAGATAACAATAGTAAAGAAAATCGTGAAAATAAAAATGAGGACATGCATCTGAGGGGGAATGCTGATATTTCGTAGGTTATCAAGCATAGGGAATAAACGTAAGATGGAAAAGAAAACAAAAAGTAAGGTGAGTGATGCAATGGCAATTTTGTTATTTCTATTTTCAAGCAGAGATTGTTTGCTTACCAAAATCCAGGAGATTACACCGATCATCAGCGAGAAAGAAGGGATCCAAAAATTAAAATATCTGATAGGTGATATAGGCTGGTAATAGAATAAAGCGATTACACTCAGGAAAAATACCACCCAATCAGTGTTCTTTTTACCGAATATTGTCTGGTATAGAAAACATATAGTGATGGTTATTATGATGGTTCGAATATCCACTTAAAACCCTTGATATATCCACAACGGCGATGTATCGCTTGAAACAAGAATCAAACCTAATATCAACAATACCAATATCAGGACGATTTGGTTTTCTTTAGAAATCAATTTTCGCATTGTTTATGTTTATTGGTTGCTGCAAACTCGCCACTGACCATCAATTTCCTGCAAATAATAAGTTCTCCTGGAGAGATCAATAGCTCTGATCTCATCATTGTAAGTAAGGTCTAGTGATCCTGTGCAGTTCACCAGCGTGCTATCGCCTTCCTCCCCGGTGATGCCACACGCAAGATTAGAAACCGCTGCCTCAACAGATAATAGTCCATCAACCTCCAAAATTGCAGATTCTTCCCATTCTTTACAAGATAAATTCGTGATAAGCGCTTTATCTTTATTGGCTAACGCATTGATGTAATCTTCGGCTGCGCCTGCTGCACCCCTACCCCCTTCACGGCTGCATGCTACTAATATAAATACAACTATCAAAAACAGATAAACTAGTTTCTTCATTTATACTCCTGAATAGAATCATCTCGCAATTATACAAAACCTTTAAATTCAAAACGGATTGTTTAAAGTTTTCTTCCATAGATCCGATGGTTTTTGTGAGGATGCACGCCAAGGTTTTCAAGGTCCTTCCGCATTTGTGTTGCAGATTCTGCGATTTGTGTGAGTTCACCATGTATGAAGTTAAACGAATGCGCGGTATCGTAGATTTCAGAAAATAATAAAGCATTCCCACCAAAACCCTGGTACTCGGGAAGGATCCCTATTCCGTTAAATGACACCCAATTTGTGCTTTTTTGTTCCTTGAGATATGATAAAACTGAAATTGGGTTTAATCGGCCCTGATGCCTTTGCAACGCAGCTGAGATATCCGGGAACGCTAATAAAAATCCCACCACTTTAGCATCATACGTAATCACTTTGATCAGATCCGGTACCGCAACAACCATAATGTCATCAAGTACAAATTTGATCTCGTTATCGGTAAGCGGATAATACTCCCAATTGTTAACAAAAGACTGATTGTAAGCTTGCCCAATTTTCCAGGCCCATTTTTTCAATTCAGATTTTGATTTAAAACGGTGGACATGAAATCTGCCTTTCTCTTTGACTTTCTCGGATACGACGCGAATCTTTTCAGGCATCTGGAATTCAGCGATATTAACATATGATGAAACCCAATCCACAATCTTTTCAAACCCAGCGTTCTCAATGAATCTTGGGTAGTTTGGCTTGTTGTAATTCATCATCGTCATCATCTGGCGTTTATCGAAACCATCGATCAAAAATCCATACCCATTGAATGACGATAACCCTTTAGGCCCTACTATAGAATCCAGGCCACGTTCATGCGCCCAAGAAAAAGAATGATCGAATAGTTTATCAGCAACACTCTCATCATCAACACACTCAAAAAGATAAAATGACGCCTCTTTCTTCCCATGATGCTGGTTATAGACCTTGTTTTCCAAACAGGCGATCCTGCCAAGCATTTCTCCATTTTCTTGTGCAATAAAAAATTCCGCATCAGAATGTTCGTAGAATGGATGCTTGTTCTTATTGAGCATAGTTTGTATATCCATCTTTATTGGTGGGACCCATGCATCAATACCTTCATAAATGGAAAATGGAAAATTGACGAACTGATCTACCTCTTTTTTTGAATCGGTGTCTACTTTTTGAATTGTCACCATAATGTTCATCACTCCTAATCTAATGAATTATTTCTATTCAGATATTTTATTACGCTATTTGATGTTACTATTAACACTATATATAGTAAACAGTATTCTTATATTATGGCGGATGATGTGGACGATATTTTATTAAAAGAAATTTTAGAACAACCTACTGTGATCAATCGTTTTTTCCAAGAAAAAAATGAATTGGTATCTGATATTTCTCATAAATTGCGAGGACAATTCGAGTATATCGTCATTGCTGCGCGAGGCACATCTGATAACGCTGCCCGGTATGCACAATACCTCCTGGGTTCTTATAATGATTTTCAGGTCGCTCTGGCAACACCTTCTTTGTTTACCATTTATCAAACACCCCCACGACTCAATAATGCGCTAGTTATCGGGATTTCACAGTCCGGCCAGTCACCTGATATTGTTTCAGTATTAAAGACCGCACAGGAACAAGGCGGAAATACGTTAGCAATTACCAATGATGAAAAATCACCCCTAGCTGGCGCGGCTGATTACGTCATCCCCCTTGGTGCAGGCCAGGAAAAAGCTGTAGCAGCTACAAAAACATACTCAGCATCTCTGGCTGCCCTTGCGCTTCTTTCCACCCACATGGCAAACGACAACGACCGATTACGAGATCTCCTTACACTTCCAGAAAAATTATCAGAAACCATGGACTTATTATCAGATGTAATGGATCAGACTAGTCGTTACCGCTACATGGATCATTGTGTCGTTCTCGGTCGGGGATTCAATTATTCCACAGCGTACGAAATCGCATTAAAGATCAAAGAACTCACACGTGTTATCACGGTACCATATTCTTCTGCGGATTTCAGTCATGGACCAATTGCAACTGTGAATAAAGGTTTTCCGATCATTGTCATTGCACCATCTGGAAAAATGTTTAACCACATCGTTGCTTTTTCCAAAGATATTATCAAACTAGGTGCTGAATTAATAACAATTTCAGATAAAGAGGAATTGCTAGACCTTGGCGTTACCAAATTCCGACTTTCAAATGATGTACCTGAGTGGCTTTCTCCAATAAATGCCATTATTCCTGGCCAGTTATTTGCAAGACAACTGGCAAATGAAAAAGGATTAGATCT
The DNA here is from genome assembly GCA_964612815.1 of uncultured Pelolinea sp. Classification (GTDB taxonomy): domain Bacteria; phylum Chloroflexota; class Anaerolineae; order Anaerolineales; family Anaerolineaceae; genus Pelolinea. The sequence continues at coordinate 170,399 of CAZTCV010000003.1, forward strand.
TGATAATCCCGAAGGATTAACCAAAGTAACAGAAACCTTCTAAAACAGATAAACTTTCACGGGAGATAACATTGGAAAAATTTATCATTGAAGGCGGCCACCCGCTCAAAGGTGAAGTGCAGCCATCCGGCAACAAGAATGCAGCCCTTCCAATATTAGCTGCGTGCTTACTCACAGACCAGACTATTACACTCAGGAATATTCCTGACATCCGCGATGTAAGAACTATGCGAAAACTACTTGAAAGTCTTGGTGTCGAAATTGAATGCAAGGACACACATACGTGGGCGATAAATGCAAGAGACTTGCATCCGGCAAATCTGGATCCTGAACTTTGTGAAGCTATCCGCGCGTCAATCCTGCTTGCGGGCCCTATGTCTGCACGAGCAGGTAAGATTGAAATCCCTCCTCCAGGCGGAGATGTGATTGGTCGGCGTCGCGTTGATACCCATATACTCGCTCTAGAAAAGTTGGGGGTTGCGTGTGATTACAACCGCGTTTTTAAATTCCATGCTAATGAACTTAGAGGGGCGGATATTCTTTTAGATGAAGCCAGCGTTACAGCTACTGAAAATACTATCATGGTTGCTGTGCTTTCCAAAGGCACAACTATTATTCGAAACGCGGCATCTGAACCGCATGTACAAGATTTGTGCAAATTCCTAAATTCCATGGGAGCAAAAATCTCGAACATCGGTTCCAACACTCTCCTGATCGAGGGCGTTGACCATCTGCATGGGACTGATTTTTCTATAGGTGCTGATTATCTCGAGGTTGTCAGTTTCATCGGTGCTGCAGTCGTAACAAAAGGAGAGATCACTATCAAAAATGCCGGTAATGAATACCTGGACATGATCCGCCTGGTATTTAAGCGGCTTGGTGTGAATTGGGAAGTGATAGGAAATGATGATATCTTTGTTCCAAATAATCAATCCCTAATTATTGAATCCGATCTTGGCGATGCAATTCCAGAAATCAGCGTCATGCCATGGCCTGCTTTTCCAACAGATTTAATGAGCATTGCGATTGTAGTTGCAACGCAATCCAAGGGAACTGTGTTATTCCATGACTGGATGTATCCAAGTCGCATGTTTTTCACGGATAAATTGGTCGGCATGGGAGCACAAATAGTTCTTTGCGATCCCCATCGCTGTATTGTTCAGGGTCCTAGCCAGTTGATAGGTGAACGGATGGAAGGGCCTGATATTCGTGCGGGTATGGCTTTGCTCCTCGCGACGCTTTCAGCAGATGGTGTCTCATCGATCCGCAATGTTGGCCAAATTGATCGCGGATACGAGAGGATCGATCAAAAATTAGCCGCGCTGGGCGCGGTTATTGAGCGGGTATAAAAAAAAGCACTAATGTTTTGTGCTTTTTTTGTTGGATTTATGCTTTTATCATTTCTCTTCATAAACCGTAAGAAACTCATCAATGGTATCTCGTAAAACATTTTCAGGTACAGCACCTACCTGGCGATGTAGCACTTTGCCGTCAGCAAAAAACAACATCGTTGGAATACCCTGTACACCGTATCTTCCAGCATATTCCTGGTTCTCATCAGTGTTTACCTTGGCAACCAATAGTTTTCCATTAAACTCTTTTGCAATCTTATCGAGAATGGGAGCGACCATTTTACATGGTCCACACCATGGAGCCCAGAAATCGACTATAACTGGAATAGTCGAATTTATAATTGTTTTTTCAAATGCATCGTCATTGACATGAATTGGTTCATTCATTACAAAGGCTCCTTTTGCCGAAGTAAATTTATATAATTGAATTTTACACAGATAGATTTAGACTCAGTTCTTATTAATAAAAGTCTAATCGTTGTTAATCACGCTGATAATCTACGAAGCGATATCCTACTCCTCTCTCGGTGAGAATGTATTTAGGATTCGCTGGATCTTCTTCTAACTTTTGCCTTAGATAATTGATATAAAGGCGAACGTAATGCGGTTCATCGCGATACTCATAACCCCAAACACGGGACAGTATTTGATCATATGTTAATACCCACCCGGCATTTTGAACTAAGTGATACAAAAGACGATATTCAGTAGGCCGTAATTTAACAAGTTCTTCTTCAACCCAAATTTCCCGCCGATTGAAATCAATTTTTAATCGTCCGTCAACCTCAATGACCTTCTCTTCCTCTCCACTTTCCGTTTCGATACGGCGTAATACAGCTTTGACCCGGCTTACTAGTTCCCGGGGGCTAAAGGGTTTAGTCACATAATCATCCGCGCCTAATTCGAGTCCTTTAACGCGGTCGTCTTCTTCACCTTTGGCGGTCAGCATGATAATCGGAATGTTGCTTATCTCTCGGACCATTTTTAATACTTCGAATCCATCCAGATCAGGCAACATCACATCTAAAAGGATAAGGTCTGGCATCCCAGTGCGCATTTTATCCAGTGCTTCATGCCCTTTTACAGCCTCAATTACTTGAAATCCGTCATGCTCTAAGTTTAAACGGATAAAGCGGAGCATGCGTTCTTCGTCATCGACCACTAATATTTTTTTGTTAGTTACAGCAGCCACCTTAAATCTCCCTTAATGATTAAATTTAATTAAAGTATATATTAATGATCCATGAGAATTGTTAAAATTTATATAAGAATTTTTCGCACTAATTATTATTAGTGATTATATGTAAAGATATAATTACAAAAAGCGGACAAGGCCGAGGCTATGAATATTTCTTTCCAGTTGTATCAGGTGCAGATTATTGATTCTGAAATTGACCGTTTATCAACACGATTGGTAGAAATACAGCTTGCGATCAACAATTACAAACGGGTCGCAATGGCTGAAAAAGGGGTCAATACAGCCAAAACCAATTTAATATTTCACACTAATGAATTCAATCAGATTAATGATCAACTGGAGAAATTGAAAGTAAAGAAAAACCAAAGCCAATCTTCGCTGTATGGTGGAAAAATCCAAAACCCTAAAGAACTTGAAGATCTGCAACGCGAGATAGGATCACTTGATAAGTCTATTGGAATACAGGAAGAGACACTTATGCAAGCATTGTTTTCGGTCGACCAGGCAGAAAATGACCTTAAGGCAGCGAAAAATGTTCTTAAAATAGCACGGTCCGAAACCGCTACTGAAATATCGATGTTGAATGCTGAAAGGGATAGACTCGAACAAAAACTTACGGGCTTGGAAAAGAAACGTATTCCGATTTTTGATAACATCGCTAGTGATTTTCAGACACAATATAACAATTTGAGAAAAAGAAAAAATGGAATTGCGGTTACCAAGTTGAGTGACACCTGTTGCGAAGCCTGCGGTGCGAATCTAACCGCCAGTCAGCAACAATCTGCCCGTTCATCGTCGCAGCTATTTATTTGCCCTAGCTGTGGGAGAATTATCTATGGTTCATAATGACTAATGAGATAGTTTTTCCCAGTTGATTTTTTCATGTATTCCTGAAATCTGGACTCTTTTTCGCTGGGATCTTACACCCGTTATTATGCTAATTTGAGAACGAGAGACGCCTAATCGATCGCAAAGGAAAATGATTAAGGCTTCGTTCGCGCGACCTTCAATCGGCTTCGCGTTCAAACGGATCTTAACAGTGCCATCAGCCATACACCCAACGATAGCGTTTGTTTTCGCATTTGGGATGATCTTTAGAAGTACGATTTCAGTCATCGTGTTTTTTAGTGGTCATCACAGCTGCAAACCTTCCTGTTATTCCCTTCTCAGCGCGGTGGGAAAACCAATCGGTAGTGTTTTCCGCAGTGCAAATGCCAGACAAATATATCTTTGTAACACCTGTTTCCTGAATCAATTTTTGGTTAATCTTTTGCAGATCTAAATGATATTGGGTATGATCAAAATAGCCAACATCTTCTTTTGATATATTAATCCCATTAAGTGAATCCGTGACTTTGGCACCAACAGGATAGTGATGAACGCATATTGACGGACCGATGCAAGCAATGATGGACGCGCTGCTACATCCATGATCATTAACCATTTTGGTGATGGTAGTATCGACTACCTTTTTTACCGTTCCCTGCCACCCAGCATGGGCTATTGCCGATACTTTCTTTTCAAAATCATAAAACAATATTGGAACACAATCAGCAAACAACATCAGCAAGGTTACATTGGGATTGGTAGTCATTACCGCATCGGCTTTTTGATGTGGGGTTCCTAATATTCTTGGGGTATCAGAATAAGAAACTTCATTGCTATGAACCTGCCAAACATCATAGATAGAATCCGGTGCGCATCTGAGGCAGTCGGTGATTCTAAGGCGATTTTCGATAACGTTTTCACGCGAATCACCAACAGAGGTCGCCAGATTGAGTGTAGACCATGGGGTCTTGCTTACTCCGCCATGGCGCATAAATATGCCATGTATGACTCCCAATTCATCCAGAACAGGAAATGTGTAATAGGATAAGCCATTCTTGCGATGGATCGTCATTCGGCCGAAACATCCTTCTGAATGATTTGTTCAATTGCCGGGAATAGTAACCATCCAGAGAAAAAGCCAAACATCGCACCGGTGATAGTTCGCATCAACGGAGAGCTTTCATATGTTGATGAAAGAAGCCCAAAAGTCCCTGCTAATTGCCACATACCATCTATTCCAATAGGGATAACGGCAAAGACTACCCAAATGATGAATGATAATTTTTTTATTTGACGTCGTCCAATCAGGAATATGATCGTAAATATAAATAGTGAGCCATAGAGAGCGACATCACGCTGGCAAAGAGCTACCTTATATCCCGTTTCATCGTTACCGATTATCTCGCGGGAAACCTCTGGATTATCGAGCGGAATGTCAAAAACATCAAACACAGAGAGTTGGTCTTGAACGGGTTGAAGTGGATAATGTGTTTGGGATCCAAAAAGAAACCAGGAACGATAGGCGTACTGATGACAAAGATTGCTATAGCCCCGATAAATTGCTTTTGCAATAACTGGATAGCCAGCATGCATAAGAATTGGCGCTAAATATGAAAACAACAGGTAGAAAAAGAGAAAGAAAGCAATAAGCTCCAGATATCTATTTTTTAACCATCTGATCACATCAAAGGAAGTATCAGCTTTTGTCATGCTCTTTATGATTAGTAGAGTGGCTCAATCACTTCTATCTTTGTGCCTTCGAAAGTATTGATCGTGAGGTCGCCGGGGAAATATGAAACCAACGGAGTGGTCCAGCGAAATATCCATTTAGCATCTTCTGCGGTAGTATTTACACAGCCATGTGATTTTGGCGTGCCAAAATCATTATGCCAATGTGTAGAATGAATTGCCACACCCGATCCTGTAAACAATGATGTCCATGGAATCGCCATTGTATCCCAGCCAGCGCCGGATGCGCCTCCGCTCATATGAAAAGATATTGATTTTCGATAAATAAAATGCTCACCAGTTGGTGTTTTTAATGCATCATCCGGATTTCCGAAAACATCATTTTTCTTGCCAGATGCTATTTGGCAAAAATAGACTTCTCTATCGCCTTCAAAACAAGAAAGAGTTTGAGAATTGATGTTAACCCGAATTTTTTTATCACCAACTTCAGGATGAATAGGCGAAACCTCTTCTTCGCTGATCGGGCGAAACGCGGTTGCATCAGCCCAGAAAATATCCCCATACGAGCCATATTTTTCGATAATTCGATATCGCTGCTGTCCGTCGGAATTTGTAATGATCTCATCTACCCAGACAACCTGGCTGTAATATAAGCGCCATAGGTTCTGTGGCGCTTCAATCACCCATGGTGAACGGGCAGGTGGATTGGCCAATTCAAGATTCACATACGGCACAGTTACTTCACACCACATTCCCTGTTCGCCATTGAAGATGGGCAATTCGGTTAATGGTTGATTTGGTAGATATTTAACTCTCTGTAAGCTGGGGGAAAAAATGTACCCCTCTTCAGTTTCTAACCACTTTTTACTGGGGCTGAAGCGGGGGGCTTTGCCTATCACCTCTCTGTTCCAAGTAACACATTCATCTTCAGTCAAAACTCTAATAACTGATGCGTTTTCATCAGGCGCGCTTCTAATAGCCAACGTATTTGGTTGATAGACAACATTTCTACCAAGATGTTCGCCGACCGGCCATTCTTTTTGAAGTGGATTAATATGCAAGTTTTTTGGAAGGATCAATAAACTTCCAACGCCTGCTAAAGATTTCTTTAAGAAATCACGGCGGTTTATTCTCCAGGATTTATCATTCATGTTGTTAAGTTACCTTATTAGTTGAATTCTCTTCATTAACAATGGATAAGAGGAAGTTTCGAAATTCTCCCGGGTTCATTATCTGACCATACATTCTCTCCATGTCATCCCGCCATTGCGCATCATCCGGATGGTATGGGAAGGTTTCTGACATGAATTGATGAATTCTTCCAGTACGAGTCCCTAGATGCAAATCGGGTTTCATGATTTTTCGAATATGGATCGCACGCACTGCACAATATAACTCAATAGCAATGACCTTCCAGGTATTCTCCACGATCATCCAAAGATTGATTGCTGAATTATAGGAGTTCGCATTGTGGTCTTCCTGGTTAGCGGATGTTGGTAATGATCGCACAGAATCAGGCACAGCAAGGGTTTGATTTTGTAAAACCAGCGCAGCAGCAGTATATTGTAAGATCATCACCCCGGAATTAAGTCCTGCATGAACACCTGGATCTACCAGCATGCCTGGCAGTCCATTGTTGAGCTTGTGGTCCATCAGGCGGAAAGTGCGGCGTTCGGAGATAGCTCCTAATTCCGACAGTGCTATTGCGAGGAAATCAGACACCAACCCAATCGGTTCACCATGAAAATTTCCACCCGAAATGATCAGATCATCAGCAACCATCAATGGATTATCGGTTGCAGCATTCAACTCCGCGGTGATGATCTTCTCAACGTGCGCGATGGTGTCTCTGATACTTCCATGCACCTGTGGTGCGCAGCGAATCGAGTACGCATCCTGTACGAGATTACAGCTATCAATTAACTCGCTGCCCTCAATCATCGTTCGGATGATATTAGCGCTCTCTTGCTGGCCAACCATATTGCGCAACGCATGGATTTGTGGATGGAAGGCGGCGGAAATACCGCGTAACGCTTCCAAAGATAGACCAGTGGTGAGATCAGCAATAGTCACCATGATACGCGCTTCATGAACAGCTAATGCGGAAATTGCAGCGGAAAAAGTAGCACCATTTATTAAAGCTAATCCATCCTTGAAAGAAAATGAATGTTGTTTTAAACCGGCTAACCGTAATGCTTTTAGTCCGGACATCTCTTCCCCTTGATAAAAAGCCCGGCCAGATTTTGATTCATCCATTTTCTCGTCTTCAATCAATATCAGCCCAATCTGTGCAAGCAGGCAAAGGTCTCCGGAAGATCCTAGTGAACCTTTGGATGAAACGAAAGGTGTCACCCCTTTGTTCAACATTCCTATCATAGTTTCAACAATCTCATATTGAATACCAGAAACCCCTTTTGCCAGTGCATTAGCACGGATCACCATCGCTGCCCGAACAATGGGAATCGGAAGCGGATCACCTGTCGCGACCGCATGACTATAGATCAGGTTGCGGTTGAGTTGAATGCTTTGATCTTGGGATATGCGCTGATCAGCAAAAACGCCAAATCCGGTATTGACTCCATAGATCGCGTCATCCGATCTTGAAATGTTGACAATCTCGTCACGAGATTTTTTTATAGCCTCTATGGATTCACTTGTTAGTGAAACCTCTTCAAACCCATACGCTACTTTGATCAGGTCTTCGATGGTCAGTGTATTTCCGGTGAGTTTTACCATTGCCTATTCTCGCTTGAACGCGCGCTCTATTTCACGATTCATGTCTTTCTTCGCGATATCGTGACGTTTGTCATACAATTTTTTTCCCTTCGCCAAGGAAATATTTATTTTTGCCAATCCTTCTTTAAGGTATAGCTCTGTAGGGATGATCGTCAATCCTTTCTTTTGTAAACCTTCAGATATCTTGTTTAGTTCGCGCTTATTCAATAACAATTTTCTCTTGCGTTTGGGATCGTGGTTTTCACGGCTGGCAGGGTCGTAAGGAGCGATATGTGCACTGATCAACCATGCTTCACCATCCGAAACCTGAACATATGCTTCTGCGATGCTTGCTTTACGAGCGCGAATAGATTTGATTTCGCTTCCACGTAAAACCAACCCGGCCTCAAAATGTTCTAGGAGGAAGTATTCAAATTTCGCTTTCCGGTTGGTAGCGATGATCTTTTTTCCCATGATTCAGCTATTTTAACATTCATTGGTGATAATTTGGCAAAAACACCTTCTTTCCAAAAATATTATTTATAATGACACAATAAAACCTGAGGGAATGTGATGAAAAGTTTTAGCATAGCGCTTGGCGGCGGGGGTACTAAAGGTTTCGCTCATATTGGCGTTATCAAGGAAATTTTAAATCAGGGGTATGGAATTTCAGCCATAGCGGGTACGTCAGCCGGTGGAATTGTTGGCGCATTATATGCGTGCGGATATTCCGTTCAAGATATTGAAGAGATGGCAAGAAATCTTGACTACACTAAGCTTTTTTCTATCAATGTTACCGAACCCCCCTCCCTTCTCAGTCTAAATAAATTTTTTAATTATTTGAAAGTTTACATAGGTGATCGCACTTTTGATTCCTTACTGATACCTTTTGCTGTCTCAACTGTGGATAATCGATCCGGAAAAGAATTTATCGTCAATCAAGGTAGTGTTCTCAATGCACTCAAAGCTACTACAGCCGTTTCCGGCGTCTTTCCACCCTTTATCCATAACAGTTATTTTTTTGTTGATGGGGGTGTACTTAACCCCATTCCTGTTGATATCGCGCGATGGTTAGATAATTCTGTTCCAGTCATGGCTGTTAGCCTAAATGCGCCGCGTAATCAATGGTCAAATCTCCCAAAATACACAATCCCCAACTACCTCCCAATACCAGAATTTGTGGCAAATCAAATCACGCACTTGCGTCTCGGAAAAGCGGTGCAAACATTTACTGATTCCCTTGAATTGATGATGAATATGATCGCATGGCTGCGCCTGGAATCAGACCGGGCAGACCTGATCATTTCTCCGCAGGTATATCACCATACCATGTATGACAATGTCGATGTGGACGAAATGATTGCCGAAGGTGTAAAAGCTGTCCGGGCAAGATCTTCCGATTTTACGCCTGTATTCAGCCTCTCCAGGCGTGCTGCTAGATGGATCAAAGCAAGCAAGCCTCCGGCAGATTGCATTGCTTTATGAAAATTATCGCGATTTAATAAAAGAAAATAAAGCCAGTAACCCGCCTATTCCAGCAAGAATGATGATCATCAATCCGGCTGGTATCCTGCCAAGAAAAGAAGAAGTGAAAGTATCTGCATAGGTCGGAACAACCAACCTGTCGCCAGGGGTGTATGTTGGCATTCTGGTCGGATCGGGCGTTGTGATAAACTGCGCAGCTAATGTTGGATTAATGGTCTGTGTAACAATTGGTGTCGGTGTGGATGGAGGTTCAATAATTTGCAATTCTCCAGGAGAAAGCACAACTAAACCAGATAGTACCCAACCAAAATCTCCAGGCACACCGGGAAAGTCGATCATGATCCATTCCCCTCCGACAGATCTACCCTGTACGGATACTCTTTGACCTGGTAATAGAACACCAATCTTATCAAAAAGTGTACTTGGACCGGACCTCACGTTGATCGGGTCTGGCTGGTCAATAAGCACTGTCGCCATAACACCCTCAGGTGTTCCAGTAACAGTTGCTAAAAATCCTGTCGGTTGTTGCATAACACCAATATCAGCAGAGGCATTGTCAGGATCATAAATTACACCTAAAATAAGAACTGTCACAACCAGAACGAATAACATAAATTTTTTATTCATATCAATCCTTTACGAAGGCTCGATTATATACCATAGCGCATGACGAAAAAAATATTTCATGGCGATTTTACACCGGATGATCTTGCTTCCCTAATACTACTGCACTTTAACCGGGGTAACCTTGAAGTGCACAAGATCGGTTCAGGTGAACAGGTTGCGGTTCAGATCAGAACGAGGCGGGATGTACAATCTGGCGGCAGTACTGCCATCGGTATCACCTTTCAAACCTTCGAGGATGGGGTGATCATCTCACTTGGTCAACAACAATGGCTCGGTATCGCTGCAAGTTTAGGTTACTCTGCACTTTCCGCATTACGCAATCCCTTTTCAATTCTAGGAAGAATTGACGACATTGCCCAGGACATTGAGTATATTAACCTGGAGGAAGAAATATGGAGTGTGTTAAATTCCAATGTGAGGGTAAAGGGCAGCCAATACGCCTTGTCTAAACGCCTGAAGCGAATAAGTTGTGATTATTGTCTGACTGCCAATCCTGTTGATGCACCTGCATGCATTGCTTGTGGAGCACCATTAGGCGGAAAACAACCCAGAACATGTACTCATTGTGGGTATGTTTTATTTTCTCGTGAAAAATTCTGCCCGAATTGCAGAAAAGCAGTTTAGATCCTTATACAGGAATTCTCCACTTACGCCCATCTTTCTGAATAAATGTATCAGCTTCGAGAGGACCCCAAGTGCCTGCGGCATATTTTGGCAATTCAGCCGGCGGATTTTCACCCCATGCATTCAAAATATCAGTCACATACCGCCACTGTTCAATCACTTCATCATTGCGGGTGAAAAGCGTCTGGTCGCCCTGCAAACAATCCAATAGGAGGCGTTCATATGCCTCAGGAGGAGAAGCTCCAAAAGCCTCTTCATAACAAAAGTCCAAGACAACCGGAGATATTTCATTCATTGGCCCCGGTTGTTTAGCTCCAATCGAAAGGTTGATCCCTTCATCTGGTTGTAATCTTAGGGTTAAAACATTAGGCGCATCCCCGGCGAGGTTTTTCCAATTAAAAAGCGATAGCGGGACCTGTTTGAAATGGATCGCAATTTCCGTTGCCCGTTTTGGCATTCGCTTTCCGCTGCGTAAGTAGAATGGTACATTTGCCCAGCGCCAATTATCGATAAAAACCTTGGCGGCCAAATAAGTTTCCGTTATCGATCCGCTTGAAACTCGTTCCTCTTCTAAGTATCCATTTATCTCTTCACCCGCAGAGCTAGAATGCGCATACTGGGCGCGAACAGTGTTATCGATTGCACCATTTCCAACCATCGGCCGTAAAGATCGAAGCACCTTCATTTTTTCATCTCTCACTGAAAATGCATTAAATGCATAGGGAGCTTCCATTGCTGTGAGTGTCAGCATTTGCAACATGTGATTGGCAAACATATCACGAATCACTCCCGATTGATCAAAATACCCTGCTCGTGATCCAACTCCGACCGTTTCTGCAGCGGTGATTTGCACATGATCAACATACTGTTTATTCCAAAGCGGTTCGAAAATACCATTCGCAAAACGAAAAACGAGGATATTCTGTACAGTTTCCTTGCCAAGATAATGATCGATACGATAGATTTGGTCTTCTTGAAAGCATTGGTGAAGCGTATTTTCAAGTGATTTGGCGGAGTCTAAATTGATGCCGAATGGTTTTTCAACCACTATACGCATCCAGTCAGTTTCGTTATTATAGTGACTACATACCGATAAATTTTTTATGATCATCTCGTACGCACTGGGAGGTGTGGCGAGATAAAAAATGACCTTGTGATATTTTTTCTCATAAATCAAGTTTTTAAGATCTAAATATCCTTTTTCATCATTAAAATCGGACTGAATATATACCGACTTTTTTAGAATTTGCCGGACTATCTTTTTATCCACTGGCTTATTGCGTGCGAAATCATCCAATCCCTGTGAAAGGATCTCATTCATTCGGGCAGTTCCCCATGGCCGTCTCGCAAAGCCAATGATATCTATCTCATTATTAAATAAATTGTTTTTTACAACCTGATAGATTGCTGGAAATAATTTTCTTCTGGTAAGGTCTCCAGTAACACCAAATATAATAAATGCGATTGCTGAATTTTTATCAGTTGATGATTTCATGTTTATTGCTTTCATGATTGGATAATTTATAATACTAATTAAACCATATGGATATAAGCAAATTGTATAGTTGGAAATGACGAATAATTCTATTACTGATGTGAGAGGTATTGAAGTTGGCCACGCGGAAAATAAAACTGCATTAACTGGTTGCACCGTTGTTATTTGCGAAGGAGGCGCTGTCGCAGGTGTGAGCCAGCGAGGCGGCGCTCCGGGCACCAGAGAAACCGACCTGCTACACCCGTCTCGGTCTGTTCAAAAAATTCATGCGGTACTCCTGTCTGGCGGATCAGCATTTGGTTTAGATGCCGCCGGAGGTGTTATGCAGTACTTAGAGGAGCGAAAGGTTGGATTTCAAGTCGGTTCAACTGTTGTCCCGATCGTCCCGAGCGCAATCCTCTACGATTTAGATTACGGTGACCATGCTATTCGCCCGGATAAGGAAATGGGTTACAAAGCTTGCATGAATGCCACCATAAGTCATCCATCTGAGGGAAATGTTGGCGCAGGGACAGGCGCATCTGTTGGTAAGATTCTTGGTAACAAGCAGTCCATGAAATCAGGGATTGGATCTGCCAGTCTTGAAATTGGGAATGGGATTGTTATTGGTGCTATCATCGTGGTTAATGCTTTTGGAGACATTATCGAAAATGGGCAGATTATCGCTGGGACCAGGACAATAAAAAAAGGTCCAATTTCCATCGGCTCTGAAAATTATTTTGCTGATACAAGAGAGGTGATGCAATCGTTCGCGGGAAGGCAGATATTATCTTTCGCTTCTAGGCAAAATACTGTCATCGGTGTGGTTGCAACGAACGCAGAGCTGTCAAAAGAAGAAGCAAACTACCTTGCTGATATTGCGTCAAATGGGATTGCCCATGTCGTAAGACCTGCATTCACCATGTTCGACGGCGACACAATCTTCTCACTCTCCACTGGCAAAGTCAAAGCAGATGTCAATTTAGTAGCTGCCTACGCCCCTGATGTTGTGGCTGCCGCAATTCTTTGCGGGGTTAAAGCCGCTGAACCAGCAGCAGGGTTGCCTGCTTACACCGCGAAATAAACTAAAATTTTTTACTCAATCCCGGTTTACAACGACATTGAAAGAATGCGTTCCATATCCGCCTTAGTGAGATCTATCGGGTTTCCCTTCATGCTGCTAGAATTTTCTGCTTTTTCAATTATCTCGGGGAAATCGTCCTTAGATATTCCGAATTCAGCTAAACCAGGAATTTGCATTGATTTTGCCAAATCAGAAATCCATTTCACCCCATCTTTAATTTCAGCTTTCTCGCTGCCGGTTACCCATTGGGCAATCTCTTTAAACCGAGCGGATTTTTCATCATTTTTCCTTGAATCAGCCAATATTTCCGCATTAACCCGCATAGCAGCAGGCAGTATTGCGGCGCAAATCATGCCGTGTGGCGCATGAAACATTCCCCCTATTGGCCCTGCAAATCCATGAACTACTCCAAGTTTTGCATTTGCTAAGGATAAACCACCTAATAAACTAACATAAGCGATATTCTCGCGGGCGGTAATATTCTTACCTTCGGAATATGCCAAAAAAAGGTTGGCTGCGGCCAGAGGAATTGCTTCGCGGCAAAACAAATCAACCATTGGATTGGGATTTTTTGTAACGTAGGGCTCAATTACCTGTGTAAACGCATCCATCCCAGTTGATGCTGTAACTTCTTTGGGCACGGATAATGTTAGCTCAGGATCAACAATTGCGACGCGCGGTAATAAGTACACGTTTCTCAGGCTAACTTTCACCTTTGTATCAGGAACCGAGATAACTGCATTTTTTGTCACTTCGCTTCCGGTTCCAGCTGTAGTTGGTATGGCAATAAAAGGCAGAGATGGATTGGTTAAAGGCATACCTTTTCCAACAACTTCAAGATAATCCATTAGATTGCCTTCATTGTTTAACATGGCTGCGATAGCTTTTCCTGAATCAATAACCGCGCCACCGCCAAACCCTATCACAAAATCACAATTAAATTCCCTGCCCAGGATAACTCCACGTTCAATTAATTCAATATCTGGTTCTCGATTAACGGTAAATATTTCAATATCCACTCCCGCAGTTTTAAGGACCAAATAAAGTGGTTGAGGATCTGGGTGTTTATTTCCTTTGACAATAAGCACTCTTTGGCCAAGTGGTTTGATCACATCAATCAAAACTTGTAATCTTCCGTTACCAAAAATTATTTGGTGTGATGTGGCGAAATCAAATTGCTTTTCATTCATTAAGACTTCCCCAATTTTTCTCTTTTGAGGGGTAAATGGCATGATATTTAACACCTTCTCTGGGTTTTTCCATCATATCTGCGACAGATTCACGCCAAATCAGGTAGTGGGAGGTATTTTTATGTGCAGCAGGAGCATTTGCATCCTTGTAAATTTCTGTTAATAGGAATGATTGTGGATCATTTTCTTCTTGCATAAAATCAAAACGAATTACACCTGGTTCACGAATGCTATTTTTTGCATTTTCAATCGTAGCCTCGATAAACTGATCAATTACTTTTTCTTTTACTCTAACATATACTTGTACAATAACCATTTATTCACCTCCAATTGCGCCAAAAAATCGGAATACTATGGAAATCCAATCATTAAGTGAATATATCATATTTGAAAATATCGACCTCATTGCGCTCAACAAGCCAGAGGGTTTGTTATCTATTCCAGATGGTTATAACAAGGAAATCCCCAATCTTCGTGATATTTTACGGATCGAGTACCGACAAATTTGGGTTATCCACCGCCTGGATAAGGATACAAGCGGTGTGATCGTTTTTGCTAAAAATGCGGCGATGCACAAAAAGTTAAATCATGCATTCCTGAACAGAAAGGTTAGAAAAAAATATACAGCCTTTATTCATGGTGTTCCATTTTGGCATGAGAAAGTGATATCTTATCCCCTTCTCGTGAATGGCGACCGCCGCCACCGAACGATCATTGATACGCGAAGTGGCAAACCTGCGAAAACAGTTATTAAAATAATTGACAAGGGAAAATATGTTTCAAAAGCTTCTCTTTGGCCAAAAACCGGATTGACTCATCAGATTCGCTCCCATTTATCGCATATTGGACATCCGATCATCGGTGATAAACTTTATGACCGTCAACGAATAAATTATTTTAAAGGGGTGATCAAATTCCAAGGTTTTGATGAGGGATTATACTTACACGCTTCAGAGCTTCAATTCCTTGATGAGACAATTGATCTACCTCGATTTGTAGCGCAAATACCGAAAAAATTTCTCACCTCTAGCATTTAGGAATTTTTGTAAAATATTTATTAATTTACATTTGGTGGTTGACTTTTACTCTTTTTTTTCGTATATTCACTAATTGTGTGTTTATCACTAATGTATCACTTATTCTTTTTACACTCTCTCTAATCAAGTGTTGATTTTTAGGGTTAAAAAGTGTATTCTGATTATTGACCGTCCACATTGGTTATCAACCACAATAAAATTTATGAGGTCGATTATTTTTGATGAATAGGAAGCAAATATCAGCAATCGATGATGAAGAAGATAATAGCAATTTTTCAGCGATTGCAAAATTAATTGAATTAGGCCAGAAAAAAGCTTATGTCACGATTGATGACATTTTGCATTACTTTCCTGATGCTGAGCAAGACGTCAGCCAGCTTGAGGAAGCTTTTGCCGCATTAATGTCTGCTGGTATTCCATACCTGGAAGACGATGAAATTGCACCTGGCCCTTCTGAAGATGATTTGTCATCCGATGAAGTTAAAGAGATGGCAGAAGATGCTATTGATGATGAACCATCTGACGACCTCAAGCATATCGATACGGATGATACGATTGGATTGTATCTTAAAGAGGTCAGCCGGGTGCCTCTTCTCACTGCTGAAGAAGAAGTAGACTTATCCCAACGCATTGAACGCGGTAGAATGTCGCGGGAAGAATTAGCTGGTGGTCGTGTAAACGCAAAGCGAAAGCAGGAGCTACTGACATTGATTGAAGATGGCTGGGCTGCGCGAGAACACCTTGTAACAGCAAATTCCCGCCTTGTTATCAGCGTAGCTAAGAAGTATATGGGACGTGGAGTTCCTTTTCTTGATCTTATCCAGGAAGGTAATATTGGCTTAATCCGCGCGACTAAAAAATTCGATTACCGGCGCGGACATAAGTTCAGCACTTACGCAACCTGGTGGATCAGACAAGCCGTGACCCGCGCAATAGCCGACCAGGGCCGCACGATTCGCGTTCCGGTGCATATGGGTGACCAGATAAACAAACTGTTACGCACCCAGCATCAACTCACTCAAAAACTTGGCCGCGATCCAACAATCGATGAGTTAGCGATTTCTCTTGATGTTCTCCCGAAAAAAGTTGAAAATATGATCAAGGTTTCACGTCGGCCTCTTTCACTTGAAACACCAACAGATAACGAAGATGATTCAGTCTTAGGTGATTTTATCGAAGATAATGAAATCCCTGCTCCTGATGAATCTGCCACCTATAATTTGCTTAAAGAGCACCTTGAAATGGTCATGGATTCCCTTCCACCACGCGAAGTTCGTATTCTTCAGCTAAGGTATGGATTGCTTGATGGCCAAGCATATACACTGGAGGAAGTAGGAAGAAAAATGGGCGTAACACGTGAAAGAGTTCGCCAAATTGAAGCGCAAGCGCTTAGCAGGCTAAGACACCCAACAATCAAAAGGAAATTACGAGATTATCTGGGAGATTGATAAATATGGAACAAAATAATAAAATCACGCTTCGTCAGCTCTATAATCTAATCGATGAAAAAATCATAAACCAAGATCATGATGAAGCGTTAAATTATTCGCAGTTCCTTTTAGAAAGATACCCGAAGAACCTCATCGTTCATCAATTGCTGGCAAAAGTTTATCTGGACATTAAGCAATTTGACTTAGCTTTGATATTTTTTGAAAAAATCCTGGAAATTGTTCCAGATGATTTTGTTTCTCACATAGGGATCAGTATCATATCCGAAAACTTTGGTAACCTCACCCGCGCTCTTGAAAGCATGCGCCGTGCATATGAGATCCAACCATCCAATGAATCCTTACAGAACGAGGTCATCCGTCTCATACGGCAAAAGGACGGATTTGCACCTGAGAAGCTAAGGCTGACACGTGGAGCATTGATAAAAATGTACGCTCGATCAAAATTAACCGAGCAAGCAATTGCTGAAGCAAAGTTAGGCATTCACGAGTCACCTGAGCGCATCGATTATAAAATCCACATGGCTGAAATGCTTTTTGAAAACGGGAACACCGAAGAATCAATTGAGATCTCGTTGCAGATATTGAAAGAATTTCCCTATTGTAAACCTATCCTTCATGTACTCTTCAACTGTTTTTCTATCTTTCAAGATAGTACTGATTCAGATTTATATCAAGCACGATTGGCTGAGTTGGATCCATATTTTATCTTCATGCGGCAGGATACAGAATCTGTAAATAATATTCCCGATATTGCAATAATGATTGATCAATCCCATATTACGGATCATAAAATCGAAAACATCCAAAGTTTTCTTGAAGAATCCTGGGATATTTCAAACGCGGTATCCACACGGAGTGTGCCAACAAATACATCCGATTGGCAAGCGATTGTTGATAATGCGATAGCAAATGATGGACTTGGCGAACCGATTGATGATGCAAGCGCTGCAGATGAAGTAAAGCTGGAAAATGAGACTGAGAATCAAATCGAGACTCACTCTGAACCTAAACTCAGTAAAAGGGATATTTTTCTCAAAAGAATAACAAGCCCTTCTGAACCGCTTGATACAGAACCATACGTTGATGATGAAATTCCGGATTGGATTTTATCTTACGGAGCATTAGAAAATAATCTTCCAGAAAATTTATCATCAGATAGAAGCAGCGATCAGGAAAGGTCTTCGATTCAGGAAAGTGGATTTGCTGAAGATGGCATGACCGATCACGCCACACCAATAAACCCAAAGATCAGTGAAGAGGGTTTTAATTCAGATACAAATGAATGGAAAAAAATTGACGATATTCCGTTGGCTGATGATAAAACCGATCAAGTAAATCAAGATGAATCTAAACCAAAATTAGAGGAAACGCAAAGAATTAAATTACTGAAAGAAGACGCCGATGAAATCTTAGCGCAAATGGAAACTGCCTTTATTACAAACGATCCTGAATTTGGTTTACAATGCCTTGAAGAATTAATTACAAAAGAATTCAAACTACACATTCTGGCAGATTTAACTGAGAAGTATCTGGAAGGTCATCCGACCGAAATTGAATTATGGCTTTTATTAGTTAGGATCTACCGCAAGCTTGAGCTATCAGAAAAGGCATTATCTGCACTTCAAAACGCGCAACTAAACATCTCAATTTAATAATATTTTTTTAGGAAGTAATATGCAAAATTATCAACGGACGCTAGTCCTTATAAAACCCGATGCAGTTCAGCGTGGATTAATTGGTGAAATAATCAAGAGATTTGAAACCCGAGGTTTACAGCTAATAGCAATGAAGTTGGAAATAGTTGATACAACGTTTGCGGAAAAGCATTATGGTGCCCATGTTGGCAAGCCTTTTTATAATGGTTTGATTAAATACATCACTTCTTCTCCCGTTATAGCTATGGTATGGGAAGGTAGTAACGCTATTGAAGCTGTACGCCAGACCGTCGGTGCAACAAATCCAATCGAAGCAACCCCGGGAACAATTCGGCATGATCTTTCTATTATTACAAGCCGTAACCTTGTGCACGCATCCGATTCGATAGAAACAGCAGAAAAAGAAATCGCATTATGGTTCAAGGAATCAGAGATATTCCCGTGGTCAAGAATGCATGAGGATTGGTACACGGGATTAAACTAATTTGCTTGACGATTGGTCAACTCCATGTTAATATATTATTCGCGCGGGGGCGTGGTGTAGTGGCTAACATGCGGCCCTGTCAAGGCCGAGATCGCGGGTTCGAACCCCGTCGCTCCCGCCAAATAAATATCCGGCTTTCACCGGATATTTTCTTTTCTCCCCAATTTTTAGTATAGTAAAATCATTAACTATAGCATTTAGATCAAAATCAGGAGATAAGAATGATTGAGAAACAGAAAATGATAGGTGTCTCATTCACCTTGAATGGCTTACCACGAACAGTCAATGAAAATCCGAAGAAAAGTCTTTTAGATTTTCTTCGGGAAGACGGTCTGACCAGTGTCAAGTCTGGGTGTGGAGAGCGTGGTGATTGTGGGATGTGTACGGTTTTGATTAACGGTAAACCGGTTCAATCATGCCTGGTTAAAATGAGCACTATTGAAGGTAAAAGCATCGAAACCGTTGAGTCACTTGGTGATGCCACCCATTTGCATCCCTTGCAGCAAGCCTTTATTGAAACTGGCGCAATTCAATGTGGATTTTGTACACCAGCTCAAATTCTGACGGCAAAAAGCATTTTAGATAAAAACCCAAAACCGACTGAGGCTGAAGTGCGAAAAGGTCTATCAGGTGTTTTGTGCCGCTGTACAGGATATGTTCGAATTGTTGATGGGGTTATGCGAGCTGCTGCGATGATGCGTGGTGATTTCGTTGATCCATATATACCAGAAGAAATTAAGTTTGGCGAAAATATTGAACTTATCGACCTTCCCGAAGAATACTTGCGCAAAAATGGCGAAACCGCCCCATTGCTTCCGCTTGTGCTGACACCTGAAAAAATGGATGATCTTCACATTGTCGGCAAATCAAAGAAAAAGGTCGATGGTGTAAAACTGGCATTGGGTAATCCTGTCTTTACAGACGACGTACAACCAACAGGCATGCTTTATGGCGCATTACTTACCAGCCCGCATGCGCATGCAATAATTCGAAATATTGATACTTCAAAAGCAAAAGAATTGGAAGGTGTAAAAGCAGTCCTTACTTTTCAAGACATTCCCAGAATAAAATATGCGACCGGGGGACAAAGTTTTCCTCAGCCGGCACCACATGATCAGGTTTCACTTGATAACAAGGTCCGCCACGTTGGTGATCGCGTTGCGATTGTTGCTGCAGAAACAAAAGCAATTGCCGAAAAAGCATTAGAGTTGATTGATGTGGATTACGAGATCTTAGAGCCGGTCCTTGATTGCGAGAAAGCAATGGACGAGGGAACGCCCATCATTCATGACGAGGATGATACTGAAGGAGTTTTTGATGCTTCAAAGAATTTGGTTCATCACATTGAAGCGGAAGTCGGCGATGTTGACAAAGCTTTTTCCGAGTCAGATAAAGTATACGCAGGTGAATACCGTACTCCCAAACAACAGCATGCTCAGATGGAGCCTCACATTTGCATCACATATTTTGATGAAGACAATCGATTAGTCGTCAGAACAAGCACACAGGTGCCATTTCACGTCAGACGCATAATTGCGCCTTTAATCGGATTGCCGGTCAAGCAAATACGAGTTGTCAAGCCAAGGATTGGCGGCGGATTTGGCGGTAAACAGGAAGTCTTATTAGAAGACCTATGCAGTCATCTAACCATCGCGACTGGTAAACCAGTAAAAATGGAATACACTCGCAGCCAGGAATTCACCAGCGGCAGATCCCGACACCGCCAGGTTATTCGTTACAGGCTTGGAATCAAAGACCAAAAACTCATTGGCGCAGAATTTTATCTTCTTGGCGATACTGGTGCCTATGGGACTCACGGGTTGACAGTGAACATGGTCGGTGGATTTAAAGGATTGACATTATATAATGCACCAAACTCTCGATTCATTTGTGATGTTGTATATACCAATACACCGCCGGCAGGCGCTTACCGTGGATATGGTGCTATGCAAGGTCAATTTGCTATCGAAACACTTATGTCCGAAATTGCCGTCGATCTTGGTATCGATGTTGTTGATTTTAAAAAGAACAATTGGTTAAAGTTAAATGAACCAATGCACCTCGCTCGGAAGCTTGGCGAAGGCCGTGAAGGCTACGACCAGATGATGGTTTCTAGCGCTCTTGATGAATGCGTAGCAGTAGGGTTGAAATCAACTGACTATTACTCCAAAATCGAGCGCTATAAGAAAGAAAAAGGTGATATCAGGCACGGGATTGGTATGGGGGTAATGATACACGGCTCAGGGATTGCGGGGTTAGATATGGGGGCAGCTACGATAAAGTTAAATGATGATGGTTCATTCAATCTACTAATTGGCGCCACAGATTTAGGAACAGGATCTGATACTATTCTGGCTCAAATGGCCGCCGAGCAGCTTGGCGTTGATATTGACGACATCATTGTTTATTCCTCAGATACTGATTTCACGCCATTCGATAAAGGGGCATACGCGAGTTCGACGACCTATATAAGCGGTGGCGCTGTCGTTAAGGCAGCTAAAGAAGTGCGCGAAATGATTCTCACGCATGCATCAAAAATGATGCGGAAAGAAAATCATGATGGGTTCGACCTTATTGACAAATGGATTATCGCACCAGACGGCAAGAAAGTTTCTTTAGAAGATGTTGCACTCAGCAGCCTGCACCAATTGGAACAGCATCAAATCATCGCTTCTGCTTCTCATATGAGTTACACCAGCCCTCCTCCGACAGGCGCTCAATTCGCGGAAATTACTACAAATATAAAAACTGGTGAAATCACTGTAGATCGATTACTAATGGTTGTCGATTGCGGGCGTGTGATCAATCCTATCACCGCGGCCGGACAAGCTGAAGGCGGCATGTTGCAAGCCCTTGGTTTCACCTTATTTGAAGACACTTATTTTGATGAGAAGGGGCGGATCATCAATGATCAATTCGGTACATACCGAATTTATCAGTCTGACGATACTCCCCCAATGGATGTGATTTTTGTGCAAACTGACGAACCAAGCGGTCCTTATGGAGCAAAATCAATCGCTGAAATAGCTGTTGACGGAGTTGCACCAGCTATGGTTGCGGCATTGCATAACGCGACTGGTCTCTGGTTTAGAGATTTACCGATAACAAAGGAAAAATTCCTGGCCGGATTAAAAATAGTTTCTTAGAATATATTCATAATCAATATCAGTTAAAATAAAGGCCATCTAGATTGATGGCCTTTTCATTGGAGAAAGAATGAATAACCAAGAATTTAAAATGTTTCTCGAAGATCGCGAAGTGATAATTTCGGACGGGGCAACTGGCACTAACTTGATTGCTCGCGGGTTGCCAAGAGGCATAACAGCAGAACAGTGGCTGTTAGAACAGCCAGACAAAATTCAATATTTGCATGAGGATTTTATAAATAGCGGATCAAATATTATTCTTACATCAACATTTGGTGGTTCCAGAATTCGTTTGAAACATGCCAAATTTGATAATCAGTTTGAGAAAATTAATCAACTTGGTGTGCGAGTCGCAAAAAATGCTGTCAACGGAACATCTTCGTTAGTAGCTGGCTCAATCGGTCCATTAGGTGAAATGTTAAAACCACTTGGCCTGATTGATCCCGAAGAAGCAATTATTCAATACAAAGATCAGGCTAGAATACTGGCAGATAATGGGGTAGATCTACTTGTTATTGAAACACAATTTGATATTTCTGAAGCAATCGCTGCTATCGAAGGTGTAAGAATGGGAGCTGGGGATATTGCGTTGATCTGTTCATTTAGTTTTGACAGGGGCACTAAAACGATGATGGGTGTAAGCCCCTCAACATTCTTTGATGCAGTAAAAGATTACAATCTTTCAGCTATAGGTATAAATTGTGGAAAAAGCATCGCGGATAATGAAAAATGTTTGAGTGAGTTATCGAATATCTCGGATATTCCTATTTGGTTCAAACCTAATGCCGGGCTTCCCCAAATTGATGAAAATGGAGAAGCCTCTTATAGTTTGACGCCCTCTGAAATGGGTGAGTATGCGAAAGCTTGGCCTTCTATGGGTGCGAAGATAATCGGAGGCTGCTGTGGGACAACACCTGCGCATCTCGCAAACATAGCCGAATTTGTGATTTAATCCTTAGAAATGCAAGCAAACTTCCATATCGGATCCATACCTGTCTACGGACGTGTATCCCTTGCTCCTATGGACGGAATCAGCGACCAACCATTCCGTTTGATTTGCAAGAAAATGGGCTCAGCCCTGATAATTTCCGAATTCATCAATGCGATGGATGTTCACGATAAATTAAACGATTTTACTAAACGGACTAGTTTTACATCTTTCGAACGCCCTTTCGGAATACAAATCTATGGCTCGAACCCTGTCAATATAGTAAGGGCTGCTATTAAACTCGAAGAATTAGGTCCTGATTTTATTGATCTCAACTTAGGCTGCTCTGTTCGACGGATTGCTAACAGAGGCGCTGGTGCTGGATTATTAATACGCCCTGATAAAGTCATCAAAATCCTTCAATCGCTTGTGAAAAGTGTTCAAGTACCGATCACCATAAAGATTAGAATAGGATGGGATCAGTCACTTATTAATTACCTGGAGATCGCAAAAATTGCTGAAGGGGAGGGTGCACAAATGATCTGTGCGCATGCACGCAGGAAGGATCAATCATGGGATGATCCTGCAGATTGGGAGGCAATTGCACGGATCAAAAACCTGGTAAATATACCCGTGTTAGGTAATGGAGACGTTGCCAGCCATGCAGATATTGATCGAATGTTAAAGGAAACCGGTTGCGATGGTGTGATGATTGGACGTGCCGCATTAGGAAATCCCTGGATCTTCTCAAACCAAAAGAAAGAAGCTTTGCCGCAAAAGGAAATCCTTGAAACCATCATCCAGCACTGGTTATTAATGATCGCAAACTTTGGGCAACGCGAAACAAGATTAAGGTTCAAGAAACATTTAAAAGCGTATTTGACATGTCATCAATTTTCTTATCTTAATTTGTCAGCAATATTACGAAAAGCCAACCCAATACAATCTGTAATGCAAGAAGTGGCATGAAAATAAAAGATCTTCCAGCGTGGTAAAATTTTATTCAGGTCCCTGTAGCTCAGTGGATAGAGTGTCGGCCTCCGAAGCCGAAGGCGGGAGTTCGAGTCTCCCCAGGGACGCCTGATTCCCAATATTTTTACATATATTTAATACGTTTTCTTTATAATTAAAGAAAAAATTTATTCAATTGGAGAAAAAATGTATTTCGGAAACTATGGACTATACTTTTTAATTAGTATTCCAGCATTGCTATTGGGGTTATATGCACAGATGCGCGTGCAAAGCGCTTTTCGAAAATATTCCCAAGTTCGAACAAATAATGGGATGACTGGGTCAGAAGTAGCTCGCCGCGTTTTGGACATGAATGATTTGCAAAATGTCAAAATTGAACAAGTACGCGGCACATTAAGTGACCATTACGATCCACGTAGTAAAACATTGAGACTCAGCCAATCTGTTTATGGTGTTCCGAGTTTAGCTGCGGCAGGTGTAGCGGCACACGAAGCAGGACACGCCATTCAGCACAAAAAAAATTACGGCCCCTTATCTTTACGATCCCTTATGGTGCCAACCGTTCAATTAGGCTCATGGTTAGGGCCAATCGTTTTTATGGCTGGCCTATTTTTAGCAATGGATAACCTCGCAATCATTGGTTTGATTCTCTTCGCGGGAACAGCTGTATTTTCACTAATTACTATTCCTGTTGAGCTGGATGCATCAAAAAGAGCAAAACATGCGCTCTCTGTAGCCGGCATCACTTATGGCAATGAAACTGCAGCGGTCGACAAAGTATTGGACGCAGCTGCTTTAACCTACGTAGCTGGTGCTGTTCAAGCACTTTCAACCCTTTTATATTACGGGATGTTGTTTATGGGTGGTAGAAGGCGTCGTTAGCCAAAGGAGAGTGAAATCGGAGATAGCCACTCTTCGGTTGTTACTGTTGTATCGCTCTTTTCAGGGAATCGAGCATATTGAGGGCTTTCGCAGCGCCTTCTGCTGTACATGTTGTTGGATTGTCTACTAGAAATGCCGGGATACCGAGTTTTCGAGTCAGATATCGATCCACTCCTCTCAGTTGCGTTCCCCCACCACATAATGCTACACCACGATCCATAATATCTGAAACAAGTTCAGGAGGAGTTTTCTCTAAAACCCTTTTTACTAAATTCACGATACTTTCAAGACTATTTTGTACAGCATCAACGATATCTTCTGTCGAAAGAGCTACAGTCCTCGGCAATCCGCTAACCTGGTCCTGCCCCTGCACTTCCATATGTAAAGACTCTTCCTCTTTTACTGCCGCGCCGATTCTCATCTTTAATAATTCGGCAGTTGATTTTCCAAGAATCACACCATATTGTTTTCGGATATGACTGATAATATCTTCGTCCATGGTTTGTCCGCCAGTCCTATCCATTTCTGAAGAGATCACACTGTTCATCGCCATAACTGCTGCCTGGTTTGTCCCCGCTCCCAAACAAATAACCATATTGCCTGAAGGTGGAGCAATAGGCAAATCGATTCCCAAAGCAGCGGCTAATGGTTGCTGAATCAAATATACCTCTCTGCTTCCCGCCCCTATCCCTGCTTCATGTACAGCTCTGCTTTCAACACTTGTTATATTGCATGGTACAGTAATCATTAATTTGGGGCGAAAAAGAACCATCGGACCGCAAATTTTTTGAACTAAATATCTCAAAAGATTTTCAGTAATTTCATACTCAGCAATGACACCATGATTGATAGGATTGACAACCTCGATATCATCTGGCACTCGCCCGAACATATCCTTAGCGGCTTGTCCCCATTCGATCATCTTCCACTCATCAACAAGAATAGCCACTGTTGTTGGTTCATGTAACAAAATATCGTGGCTTTCAGCCATGACTGTAAAGGCAGTGCCTAAATCTATCCCCAATTCTCGTGTCATTCCAGCCATGTATCAATTTCCTTAGAATAATATTAACTTTCAGATTTTAGCACAGTCGATGGGATTTTTAAGAAAAATGTTGGAGAGCGATTCGTAACTTACTTTCCAGATCATCAGGTGTATCAGCCGGCAGCGATTGAATGCATGATTGCGCTTCAATAACGCTATACCCCAACCCTACGAGTGCTTCCATTAAGTCAGAATTTATTGAAGCGGTAGTAGGATCTAATTGAATTACGTTCTCAAAGTCCAAAGAATCTTGTAAAAATAGAATCAGTTTCTGTGCAGTTTTTTTACCTATTCCAGGTACTCGTGCAAAACGATCTGAATTATTTGTTTGAATTGCGTTGTTAATTTCGGATAGTGTAAGTGCTGAAATAATCGCCATCGCTGCTTTCGGGCCAACACCGTTAACCTTCAATAATGCGCGATACATATTACGCTCTTGTGCATTATCAAAACCATAAAGACTAATCTCGGTTTCTCTCAGATTAAGGTCAGTAAAAAGTTGTATATTCTCTCCAACTTGTGTTTTTGATACCACCTTGTTTGTTGTCCAAACTCTAATTCCCATCCCTCCGATCAAAACGGTAACCGATTTATCATCTCTTTCGACAACAGTGCCTTTTATGATCTCAATCATTTTTCATATTTCTCGTATGTATCTCAAACAATACAATAGAAGCGGCGTTAGCGATATTTAGCGAGTCAACTCTACCAGTCATGGGAATATTCACCAAAACATCACATATATCTATCATGCTATCTGTCATCCCTTTTTGTTCAGACCCCATTATAAGTATCATGTTTTTTGGATAATTCTGTTCTTTGAAACTATCAGTTGTTTCACATGAAGTACCGACACAAAAAATGTCTTTTAATTTCACAAATTCAATAAAATCCGCTAAAGATAATTTTATTATAGGTGTGTAAAATACAACTCCCATACTAGACCGTACCGCAGTGGGATGAAACGGGTCAGTTGATTCACCGACGAGAAACAATCCTTTTCCCCCTGCTCCATCTAAAGACCTTAGAATGGATCCGAGATTCCCTGGATCTTGAATATTCTCTAATGCGATCCATAATCCTTCTACATTAACATCACTTATTTTGAAAAATCGCTCGTATCCCACAGCCGCAATACCATGAGGACCATCCTTATTAGAAATTGATTGGAAGACATCATCACTGACTTCAAGTAGTTCAAGTCCCTTATATGAAGCTTTCTCCAGAATCTTAGTTGCATAATCAGTAATTAGTAGCGAAGGGCAATAAATCACCAATTGAAGAGGATAATCACTGTCTATCGCCTCCCCTACCTGTCGAATTCCTTCTATGAAGAATAAACCGGTTTGTTTTCGATATTTCCTATCTTGCAGGCTGCGAATCTGCTTAATGGTGGTATTTGATTGGCTTGTGATCCTTTTCACCATCTCTCACCGACCCTGCCCCATCTTATTCAGTTTTCTGCTATGAATATGACATATAGCAACTGCCAATGCATCAGCCGCATCGTCTGGTTTTGGGATGTGATCTAATGCTAATATTACTTTAACCATTTCTTGTACCTGTTTTTTTGACGCTTGGCCATAACCTGTTACTGCCTGTTTAATCTCAACAGGATTATATTCATGAATTTCAAGGTGATTTTGGTTAAGCGCCAACAGAATTACTCCCCTTGCTTGGCCCACTGATATTGCGGTTTTTACGTTTTTTTGAAAAAAAAGCCTCTCTACAGCACAGCTCTCAATATTATAGAGAGTGAGAATATCACATATTTTTGAATAGATAATTTGCAAGCGACTTGCATCATTTTCATCAGTTGATGTTTCGATGACGCCATAATCGATTACACCAAGGTTTCCATTCGCATTTTCCTGTACGACACCAAAACCTGTCAGTGCTGTTCCCGGATCTATTCCGATCACAGCCATGATTTACGCAGCCTGAAGTTCTTCCAATGCCTCGTCAGTAATTTGCAGGTTTGAGTACACATTCTGAACATCATCCAGATCTTCAAGTTCTTCTACCACCCGCATAACCTTGATGGTTTTTTCGGTATCCAAAACCATCTCCTGTTTTGGAACAAACTGAAGCGTTTCTTCTTCAGTTAGAACACCTGCATTTTTCAAGCTATCACTGATGGTCTTAAAAGATTCGATGGGAGCGAAAATTTCAATGGAATCTTCATCAGTAGTGATGTCATCCGCTCCATTTTCGACAGCTAGTTCAAATATTTTGTCAAAATCTTGTCCTTTTGCATCAATTGAAAAATACGCAATGTGCCTAAATTGCCAGGAAACCGAACCAGCTTCGGCCATACCTCCGCCACCTTTTGAGAGTGCATGGCGTACCTCGGCGACGGTTCTGTTTCTATTTTCTGTAAGGCAATCAATTAGAACTGCGACGCCGTTAGAGGCATATCCTTCATACGTAACCCGTTCTATTTGAACTCCGCTTTTATCTTCCCCAGTTCCTCGCTTGATAGCTCGATCTATATTATCCTTTGGCATGTTTTCTCGTTTAGCACGATCCACAGCTAGTCGTAGTTTAAAATTCACATCTATATCGCCCCCGCCCTCTCTTGCGGCGATGGCAATTTCTTTTGCCAATCGAGTAAAGAGTTGTCCTCGCTTCGCGTCAGCAGCGCCTTTTTTCCTTTTGATGGTTGACCATTTTGAATGTCCAGACATGCCAAAGCTCCTTTTATTAGGAATAATGAATCAATTAGTAATTATACCAAGAAGGCGTTCCTATTTACTAACCTATTTTGTTGCCCGTTTGTCTTCTGCAACAAGATTGATTAATTCACCGATTCCCTCAATTGTGATCGAAATTACATCACCAGGGTTTAATTTTCCAACACCAGCGGGTGTTCCGCTAAGTATTACATCACCAGGTTCCAATGTCATAATCGAAGAAACATAAACAACAAGCTGGGGAATATTAAATACCATTTCACGCGTAGATGACATTTGTCTTATTTCGCCGTTTAGGCGGGTTGTAATCAAAATATCTGACGGATCAAGATTGGTTTCGATCCATGGGCCAAGCGGACAAAATGTGTCAAACCCTTTCGCTCGTGCCCACTGCCCATCGCTATGTTGAATGTCGCGTGCTGTCACATCATTTGCTATGCAATAACCTAGTATATATTCATCAATATTTACAATGTCAATCCAGCGACCTTTTTTTCCAATTACTACAGCTAATTCTGCTTCATATTCCACTTGGTTTGATTGCGGTGGAAGATAAATCGTTTCACCTGGGCCTATCACGGATGATGAAGGTTTCAAAAATAGAAGAGGTCTGTCTGGAATTTCAACCTGTTGTTCTTGCGCGTGTTCAGGATAATTACGCCCCACTGCGATGATCTTTCCTGGCTTTACCGGCGCAAGTAAATCCACTTTAGTTAACATGAGATTTGCCTCTGACCGCTGAAAAGGTTCAAACGGAGACCCAGTGAGTGTTCCGACGTTTGTGTCATAAACCCATCCCCACTGCGGATTCATCCCTTTTTGTAAAAATCTGATGAGTTTCATTTAATTCAATTTGAATATTTTCCAGTTATAATATTGAGCGCGGGCGGATAGCTCAGTTGGTTAGAGCGCATCTCTTACACAGATGAGGTCGCAGGTTCGAGCCCTGTTCCGCCCATCATATTAGTCTTCTGACGATAATGTAATCTCAGCTGAATAGACTTCATCCACTCCCCTCAAAGATTGCAAAATTCCAAGAATGACATTCAGAATAATTCTCGCGGGGAATTCTGTAAGTTCAATTCCTTTTCCATTAACATTAATCGTAATCTTCATTTAAATTTCCTTCGATTATTTTTAGCTTCTCTAATATCGTTTTTTCAATTTCTTCTATATTACCTGAGAATGTAAAAAGTGTATTTGGTCGCAGCGGGATATCACCTATTCTGATTTTTGGCACTGATTCACTATGCGCACCTTCAATAATGACAATATCCACTTCCGACAAGTATGGGATTGACTTTAATACATCCTGAATACTCATTGAATGATCCAGCACAAAACCAGTTTCTATGGATGAAGAGAAAGCAGTAATATTCGCTCCAGATTGGCGAAATAGTTGTGTGTCTTTATTATCCGGTTCAGAACTAATCGGTTTGTCAGTAATTTTGACGACACCTATCGATATCCCCTTCTTTTTTAAATTATAAATAATGGTACTGATCAGTGTCGTTTTACCCGATTGGGAATAACCATAAAAACCAATAATGACAGGTTGACGTAAATGGCTCATTAAATAATTTTAGCAAACAAGCTAGTTGTAGGTGAATTAGATTTTATAATATATTATGAATTTTATTATGGAGAATCAATGAATACTGACGAACGGAAACTAGCTGAAGGTGTGCTATTTACCGATTTTTATCAACTGACTATGGCGCAGGTCTATTTTGATTTGGGGATTCATGAAAAGACCGCGCAATTCGATTATTTTTTCCGCAGTTATCCAGATTATGGAATTCATCAAGCAGGTTATTGTGTAAACGCAGGTTTGGACTGGTTTCTCGATTGGTTGCGAGAATCTTTTTTTACCAGTGAAGTCATTGAATATTTGCAGTCACTGCAACATACATCCGGCAGGAAAATATTCTCGAATAAATTCCTGAATTATTTAAAAGGCCAATCTGTTTTCAATGGTCTATCAATTAAAGCCATTCCTGAAGGTAGGATCATTCATCCTAATGTCCCCCTCGCTATCATTGAAGGGCCAATCTTATTTGCCCAGCTGATTGAATCCTCACTTTTGAACCATCTTAACTATCAAACCCTGATTGCAACCAAAGCCGCACGAATTTATGAAGCGGGAATGGGGCAGACAATGCTGGAATTTGGACTGCGGCGAGCACAGGATCGCGCTGCTAGCGCTGGAGCACGCGCGGCAATCATTGGAGGAGCTGCAGGATCATCGAATGTGGGCGCTTCAGCAGTCCTTGGATTCCCTCCAAGCGGTACACATGCGCACAGCATGGTTCAAGCAATTGTCGCTTTAGGTGGTACCGAACTTGATGCTTTTAATGCTTACGCCGAGGCATATCCGGATGATTGTATTTTGTTGGTAGATACTTTTGATACGTTGGAAAGTGGCATTCCTAATGCCATAAAAGTTTTTGAAGATTTGAAGAAAAAAGGACATCAACCAGTCGGAATTCGTCTTGATTCAGGGGATTTGGCTTATTTGAGCATTCAAGCTGCCCGCATGCTGGATTCTGCCGGTTTCCCAAATACAAAAATTGTTTTGTCCAACCAAATGGATGAATTGGTTATCTGGCAAATCATCACCCAGATTAGAGATGAAGCCGGGAAATACAATGTTGATCATGAAGACTTAATAAAAAGATTAGCGTATGGTGTTGGCACACGAATGATTACTTCTAGCATTGACCCTGCTTTAGATGGTGTTTACAAGTTGGTTGCCCTGCACGAAAAAGGCGGATGGATCCCGGCGATTAAGATATCAGAAAATCCAGAAAAAACTCTCAACCCGGGGCATAAGCACGTTTATCGGTTGTATGACCAGCGAGAAAAGGCAATCGCTGATGTTATGAGCCTGCCTGATGAAAATCTAAGTTCACAAAATACCATACATTTACACCATCCGAATGACCCGTCAAAATTTCGTGTGGTTATGAAGAGAGATCTTTCAAGGATTGAACCGCTTCCGATTGAAGTCATCAAAGACGGAACAATAATTTATCAGCAACCAGATCTTGAATCTATACGCAATATTCGTGTAAAAGATCTGCAATATTTATATCCTGGCGTTAGACGCATCATGAACCCGCATCACTATCATGTATCATTGACCTCTAATCTCTGGCGGCTTAAACAGACCTTGATGCGAAAGTACGAAAATGGGATCGATAAATGAACACCTTTGCAATAGAAACGTACTCGGATTCATTTATCCAATTGATTGATCCTCAAGAACAGATCGAAGTAATCTCAGGTGGTCATCAATTCACTGAGGGCCCGGTTTGGGACGATACAAGGAATTGTCTCTTTTTCTCTGATATCCCAGCAAATACGATATTTAAGTGGACTAACTCCCATGGTACAGAACCATTCCATCATCCAAGTCATTTTGCCAATGGACTTGCAATTAACCATGAAGGTGAGTTAATTATTTGCGAACACCAGGGACGATCTATCTCATTGCTGAACAGAAACAAGGAACGAAATATTCTTGTAGATAGCTATGATGGGTTAAGGTTAAACTCACCAAATGACATTGTCGTTGCTGATGACGGATCGATCATTTTTACTGACCCAATTTATGGATTACGAGAAGGGAATGGAGGTCCTGCTCAACAGGAATTACCTTTCCAAGGCATCTACCATTTTAACCCGAACACTGAGAAACTTACACTTATCACCGATAATTTTGAAAGACCAAACGGATTGGCATTTTCTCCGAGTCAGAAATCTTTATTCGTTGTGGACACTGTTAAGCAGCATATACGAGCTTTTGACATCGGTCCAGGATGGAAATTTACTGGCGGAAATATTTGGGTTGAGCTTTGGGATGATAAAAATAATGGGCGGCCTGACGGCATTAAATTTGATCAGCTTGGAAACCTTTTTGCTACTGGCCCTGGCGGCATCTGGATCTTTTCTCCTAAAGC
This sequence comes from uncultured Pelolinea sp., assembly GCA_964612815.1. Lineage (GTDB taxonomy): Bacteria > Chloroflexota > Anaerolineae > Anaerolineales > Anaerolineaceae > Pelolinea. Next base: position 202,920 of record CAZTCV010000003.1, read on the forward strand.
TGAGCTTTTAGGAAGGATATTCCTTCCAAACAAAACATCAAACCTGGCCTGGGGCATGAATGATCGAAAATCCTTGTTTATCACTTCAAGTGATAAAGTCTACCAAATAAGGTGCTTGACCAGTGGTTCTAAATATCTCTGAAGCACGATCCTATTTCCTCAAGCGGTTCTTTGTCTGCACTTGTTGAAGATTATTATTCTATTTATACCGTTTGTAGGAAATATTCACGTATCCATTCATCTTCCTTGCTTATCTCCCCGTTCTCTTGGATGACTTTGGTTTGAATGCAATGCAAATCATCCGTTTGAGAATTTGATAAGAACAAGTGGTCAAGCGGTTCTTGATAATCCCCCTTATAGTTATCATGTTGCCCTGAAAGATCGAGAGTTTTCTGTGCTTCAATCATTTTATTGTGTTTATTTTCAATCCAAAAATTCACTGATTCATTCTTTCTAGGTGAAATTTCATTGGGATATTTTTCTACAAGTTCTTTATATGATCCATTGAACCAAACCATGTTGACATCGATCTGAATACCGGGTATCTTACCGCGATCGGTATGCTGCCAAAAATCCCATGAAGCCCAGGGGTACACGGCGTTAGGCCAAAGAGAGGTGAATTGTGAAATCCATAAAGGATACTTTATTGCCCAATCTGCGTGGTCCATTTTTTCAGAACACATGGAACCACGCCAGAAGACATCATCAGTACATAAAATTGGTTTCATACCAATAATTTCTTCGATTTTTTCAACTAATAACCGTAATTTATAGTTTAATCGCTCACCCTTCAACCCTGATTCTCTTAATTCAACAACTGGCGGCAGATCGGAATTGGAATCAACGACTTTAGTGAAAACTTTTGCCTGTAACACGGGATCGATATGCGAACAAAAATGATGGATTGCACCCCAGGACACCAGGTTTTCAGATGCACCTCGGATGTTTTTCTCGAGTTGCGCATCAATGCAAAGTTGGGTGGATCTATAAGAAAATTCTGTTGCGCTGATAAAAGCAAATTTTACGCCTGCTCGATGTACCTCACTCCAATTTATTTCACGCTGCCATTGAGAAACATTGATTCCCGGAATCATAAGTAGACCTCTTGCTGCTTCATTGAATCACCATATTAATTAATTCTTCATCGTTTCCATTAAAATAATTGATTCCTACTTCCGACAAAATACCTGGCAAATTTGCCTGGTATGAATACTGCCAAAACGTCCAACCGGCCCAAGGATAAAGCTGAGGTGGAAAGTTGCCGCCCGGAAAATCCACCCAAAGTGGATATTCACTTGCCCATCCTGCATGAGATAGATATTTTTGCCAATAATCAATGCTGGTGAAAATAACCGGCTTACTTCCTGTGTGTTTCCGAAGCACTTCAATGAATGTTTTGACATTACGTTCAATCTGCTCCATAGGGGCACGATGCGTGGTCAGACAGACAACTGGAGGAAGCATCCCGGCAAAATCAGAAACTGTTTCCATAAAAAACCTAGCTTGTTGTTCGACATGCAAGCGTGGGTGAAGCCAATGGTATGCCCCGGTTAATAAGCCGTTTTTCTGAGCTCTGGATCTGTTATCACTAAAACATCGATCAGCGCTATCTAACGCTTCGGTTGCTTTGATATACGCAAAACGAATACCTTTCCCGACCCAATGGTCGAGATCGAACAACCCATTTTTATCTGATATGTCAATGCCAGTAATCATTTTATTAAATTTGAAATCAGCAACCATCACTTATATTGCACATTCTGTGCCAAATAATTCCTGTATGAGATAATAAAATTCTAATAAAGGGCGTGTATAATACAATTACATTCGGGGATGATAGGCTTCGACGGAAGAGGCTGATCCCGGACGGCGAGCCGAGAGGTACCGACCTCGATAAATCAGTACAACAAATTAAGTGCCAATCGCACTAACTTAGCTGCTCTTCCTTTAGCCGCGTAATCGGTTGAAAAGAGCACATGGCCAATAATGGCCACGTCTGCCAGCTCCGTTCTCCAGCCGGTAGTTGGACAGGCGACACAAAGCTGGAGTGCCGCTTGTGATTCCGCAGCACGGGCGAAAGAGAGCTTTCGGGCTCAAGCGGATAGCAGCAGGAATTGTTTGAAGGATTTTCACTTCTGTTGCAAAAATAAAAGCCTTCTACGCTCGTAGAAGTTCGGTGCTCTAATCTTGCGGACGCGGGTTCGATTCCCGCCATCTCCACCAATTATTCCGCACCCTATCGGTGCGTTTTTATTTGCTTATCATGCAAGTCAATCCCTTAAGATAGGATCCTTCCGGAAAGTTTAAAGCTATGGGATGATCGGGACCTTGTGCCAGGTGTTGAATTATTTTTGCATCTACACCCGCATCCAGAGCTGCATCCGCGACGATCTTTTGAAAAAGCTCCTGTGTCACTCCGCCAGAACATGAAAATGTAGCCAGAATTCCGCCAGGTCGCAATAATTTGAAAGCAAGCAAATTGATATCCTTATATCCGCGGGCTGCCGATCTCACCTGGGCTGCTGTTGGCGCAAATTTTGGCGGATCAAGAATGATCAGATCAAAAGATAAAGCTTTATCTCGCATCGTTCGTAATTCATGAAAGACATCAGCGGATAAAATTGTGTATCTTTCGGGTGGTATATTATTAAGCGCCAGATTCTTGAATGCTAACTGATTAGCTTCTACTGATGAATCGATGGACGTGACGTGTGACGCGCCAGCCTTTAGAGCATTTACGCTAAATGCACCTGTATAGGAGAAACAGTTTAAAACGTCTTTTCCTTTAGAAAAATCTTGAATTGCCCTGCGATTCAAGCGTTGATCAATATAGAATCCTGTCTTTTGGCCACGAACAACATCAACATAAAAGAAAATCCCATTCTCGACTATTTCTATTTCGGGCTGAGGCAATTGCCCGCTAATAATCCCCGTTCTTTCTTCCAATCCTTCCAGCTTTCTAACTTCAACGTCAGACCTTTCAAGAATATTTTCGATACCAGTTTCTTCTTTGAGTATATCGAAAATTACTTCGCGCCATTTTTCAATCCCGGCGCTGAGAATTTGAACGACCAGTAGATTATCATAACGATCCACGATCAATCCCGGTAATCCATCGGATTCCGCATGAATTAACCTTCCAATATTGGTTTGATGCTGAAAAAGCTGCAAGTCGTTTCGCATGCTGATCGCAGCGTGTATTCTTTTTGAAAAATATTCAAGCGAAATTTCTTCAATGGGGTCAAAAGTCCAAATGCGCGCGCGGATTGATGATGAAGGGCTGTAAGCAGCTTTACCCAAGGGAGTCCCTTGTGCATCAAATACATCGAGCGTGTCACCGATTGACGGTTCACCTGTGACATGGTCAATGGCACCGGAAAAAATCCACGGGTGATGTCGTAGAACAGATTTTTCTCTTCCGGATTTAAGATAAATTGCTTTCAATTTACTTCCCCTTTTGATATTTTTATAAGGTCTTGCTCTGTGAGTATCTCAATTCCCAACTCCCTCGCTTTTTCAAGTTTGCTGCCCGCGTTATCACCAGCAACCAGGAAATCTGTCTTGCTGCTGACGCTGTCACTCACTTTTCCACCAAATGACTTGATAAAGTCTTTCACTTCATCGCGAGAAAATTTTGAGAGCGTGCCGGTGACTACAAAACGTTTTCCGTCAAGCACTTTGGAAACATTTTGAGAGTTCATTGCAGCTTGCGGCCAAACATCAAATTTCTTCAATTTCTCAACTATTTCAGCGTTCCTGTCGATAGCAAACCATTTTCTAATGGAGGCCGCAGTGTTGGGCCCGAAGCCTTCAATGGCTTCAATCATCTCTGTTGGTGCAGAAGAGAGGGCATCCAAATCGCTGAAATGCGCAGCCAATTGTTCGGCCGCTACTTCCCCAACACCATGAATACCGAGGCCATTGATCAACCGATGCAATGGCATTGATTTAGATGCTTTAATGGAAGCAAGCAGATTTTCGGCTTTCTTTTCTGCAAACTTTTCCAGGTTGATCAGATCTTCTTTTTTCAAAGTATACAGATCAGCAACATCCTGAATCAGCTCAGCTTCTACCAACTGTTCGACGATGCGAATTCCAAGCCCAACAATATCCATTGCACCGCGAGAAACAAAATGTTCAATATTGCGGATGATTTGAGCAGGGCAGGCATTGTTAACACAATACAATGCAACTTCACTTTCGATTTCTTCCACTGGTTCACCGCAAGAAGGGCAAAACGCTGGCGGTACATAGGGTTGCTCTGTGCCTGAGCGAATATCAATTATTGGCCCGATGATATAAGGAATCACCTCACCCGCACGTTTTACAAGCACCCGATCTCCGAGACGGATATCTTTTTCTGCGATGAAATCAAAATTGTGCAACGTCGCCTGCCTGACTGTGACACCACTGATTTCCACCGGTTCAAGTACCGCATACGGCGTGATGACACCAGTGCGCCCAACCTGCACACCGATGTCGTTAAGTGTTGTTGTGACCTCTTGTGCGGGAAATTTCAAAGCAATCGCTCCGCGCGGATCCTTTCCAACAAAACCCAATTCTTCAGCGATTTTTAAATCATTAAGTTTGATGACAACCCCATCAATTTCGTAATCCAATTCTTCACGAACTTTCCTCCATTTTTCTGTGCAGGCAAGCATAGCCTTCAGATCAGCACATTGCTCGGTAATTTTTGGAGTCGGAAATCCTAACTGATGCAGATATTCTAAAGTTTCCCACTGGGTGTTTTTTGGATTTCCACTGACTATTGCGTAAGCAAGGATACGCAATGGGCGTGTGGCAACAATCGTAGAATCCAATAAACGCAATGAGCCTGCTGCAGTGTTGCGTGGGTTCTGATACGTCTTCTCACCGCTCTCCAGAAATACCTGATTCAATCTTTCAAAATCAGGTATGGAAATGAACGCTTCTGCTCTTATAACCAGATAATCCGGGATTGGTAGGTCACTTTGCTCCACAGGCACTTTCAAAGGAACAGATGCGATTGTGCGGATATTCTGGGTTATGTCCTCGCCCACAACACCATCACCGCGGGTTGCACCGCGAATGAATAAACCTTTTTCATAATGCAGGATCACTGTCAGTCCATCTATTTTGGGTTCTAACACAAAGGATGACGATGCTACACGTTCATCAATTTTTGTGATACGCGTTACCCAATCAACCAGGTCTTGTTCATCAAACGCATTCGCCAGGCTGAGAATCGGCTCGGGATGGGAAACCCGGGCAAAGCGATCCGCCGGTGCCGCACCGCTTCGTTGCGTGGGTGAATCAGCAGTCACCCATTCGGGGTGTTGATCTTCCATCTCACGCAAATTCATCAGCATGCGGTCAAATTCTCCATCGCTAATGACTGGATCATCCAATACATGATAGCGGTAATTGTGAAAATTTAAGGTGTCTTTCAGAGATAGATAATCCTGATAATTGATGTGATCTTCCATAAACAAAATTATAGCAATCTTTGGCTGAGGTTTAATGCTTGAAAACTTCTGCAGCGATAATTCCGTATATAATAAAAATAGCTAAAAACTACATACGGATAATGCACACGGAGGCATAATGAAAGCTGGAAAGATCATTCTATTCGTGATCGCTGGATTCTCTCTTATCTTCTCATTCCTATTTTTCCTTGCATCTGGTGGACAAACAGGAGGTTTTAACCTGATATTCATCGCTGCTGGATTGGCTGGGGTTGGCTTTGTTCTTATTTTCTTTGCAACCCGCTTACAAGAGCCGGGAGATAGCACCCAAAACGTAACCGTTAACATTGATCTACCCGGACAAGTCGGTATGGATACGATCAAATGCCAATCATGCGGCGGTGTGTTATCTGAAAAGGACATCAAACTCGTAGCTGGCGCGCCCATGGTGAGCTGCCCATACTGTGGAACATCTTATCAACTATCTGAAGAGCCAAAGTGGTAAGGGATAGAAGTATCATGAAGAACAGATTTTTTTCCATTATTACAGCCTTTCTCATCATCTTGATTATTGCCAGCCCTGTTCTGGCACAGGATTATTTTTTTGAAGTGCCTGAACAGGAAATTAATGTCTTTATTGAACCGGATGGCTCGTTGACTATCGAATATTATTATTTGTTCCAAAACGGCGCCGGTGCACATGTAATTGACTTTGTAGATGTTGGGATGCCTGGCAACAGCCAGTACAGCCTTAATGACATCTCCGCGACCATTGATGGCAAACCTATCAACGACATTCAGACATCACCGTACGTTGACGGTGTCGCGCTGGGGTTAGGCGGAAACGCTATCCCGACGGGCACGTCAGGGATCGTTTATATGCGCGCTGAAAATGTGCGCGGTCAATTCTATTTTGCTTCGGTAGAGGCAGAAGAAGAATATACATCCATGCGCTTTCAGCCCAATTACTTTGAATCTGATTTCGTTGGGGGAAACAGCGAGATGACGGTGAATATTTACTTACCACCTGGCATGACAGAGGAAGAACCGCGCTGGTTCACCCCTTCGAGATGGCCGGGCGACGAAATGCCCGCATCGGCGATTGACGATCAGGGGCGCGTGCTTTACCAATGGTACTATTCAGCAGCTTCTGCTTCGGGCCGGTATGAATTCGGTGTAGCTTTTCCTGCGCGTTATATTCCGATCGACACGATCAATACTGAACAAACAGTTACCTTTAATCCATCGAATGCCCTGGGCGCGATTATCCCGATCGCCTGCTGCGGCGGTTTTGCTGGTATTTTTGGTCTGGTCATCTATTTTGCTGCGAAAAGCGCAAAGAAACGCAAATTGAAATATCTGCCCCCAAAAATCGCGATCGAAGGGCATGGCATCAAGCGCGGACTGACATCTGTCGAAGCGGCCATACTGCTTGAACAGCCAATGGATAAGATCCTTTCGATGATCTTGTTCAGCGTGCTTAAAAAAGGCACCGCGGAAGTGACCAGCCGGGAACCGCTCAAGATCAAGGTAGAGGAAACGCTGCCGGACGACCTGCGTGAATACGAAAAAGCCTTTCTTCAGGCATTTAAGATAACGAACGCAGCCAGCCGCCGCAAGGCACTGCAAGATATGATGGTGGAGCTTGTTAAGAGCGTCAGCACCAAGATGAAAGGATTCAGCCGCAAAGAAACTGTAGATTACTACAAGGATATTATTGAAAAAGCCTGGAAACAGGTGGAAGAGGCAGATACACCCGAAGTGCGCGCTGAACGTTATTCTGACGCTGTTGACTGGACAATGATGGACAGAGATTATGATACGCGCACGCGGCGCACTTTCGGCAGCGGACCGGTATATATGCCATATTGGTGGTGGCGCGCAGATCCCGGCATACCGCGCACAACGGCTTCAACACGATCAGTTGGCGGTGCAGCCGGACGCGGCAGCCTGCCTACTCCACCTTCTGGCGGGAAATCGAAAACGATCACCCTGCCAAAATTACCTGGTTCTGACGCAGCAGCATCTCTGACCAATACGGTTACAGCTATGTCTGCAGGCGCGGTTGGCAACCTGAGCGCTTTCACCGGCGCAGTGACCAACAAAACAAACCCGGTTCCCAAACCAAGTTCAAGCACTTTCGGCTCATCGGGCAGCCGCAGCGGCGGAGGCGGCTCTTCCTGCGCCTGTGCGTGCGCCTGTGCCGGATGCGCATGCGCCTGTGCTGGAGGCGGACGATAGGTTATGGGATCTGTCATCGCTTCGTAGGAGCACAATGCCTGCCACATCTTTAACGACCCTACCCGGCACTTATGAATATAAACGCCAGGACGGTGAATATAAAAACCGCATCCACCTGCGCATTGAGCCAGATGGGAACAGTGTTTTATTGATCAATGCCAACCGCATGTATCACTTCAACCCATCAGCAACAGTAATGGCTTACGCCATTCTTGAATCCTGGGATGAAGCGCAAACCGTAAAACACATACAGCAAACATTCAGCGTGCATAAAGAACAAGCAATTAAAGACTATCAGGCATTCAAAGCAGACCTGATGCACCTGATTGACCCTGCTGAGGATTCCTGCCCGATTTGCGATCTCAATGTAGACACACTTACCCCCTTTTCAAAAAAGCCCAGTGCTCCTTACCGGATGGACCTGGCGCTCACTTACCGCTGCAACAACCGCTGTGTGCATTGCTACAACGAGACCGAGCGCGAACTGCACCACCTGGATGAACAGCAATGGAAAGAAGTGTTAGATCGCGTGTGGGCGATCGGCATCCCGCATGTCGTATTCACAGGCGGCGAACCGACGCTGATCCCATTCCTGCCGGAACTGATCACCCATGCTGAAAAGCTGGGAATGATCACCGGCTTGAATACAAATGGGCGGCGGCTGAAAGGGGTGGATAATGTCAAGAAGCTCATTGATGCGGGATTGGACCATGTGCAGATCACGCTGGAATCCCATAACGCGGATATCCATGACAAAATCACAGCAGCGCGAGGCGCATGGGCAGAAACCGTTGCCGGGATCCGCAACGTACTCGATTCACGCCTGTTCGTGATGACCAACACCACGCTGCTGCGATCCAACAGCGGGGGCTTGAAGGATACGCTTGCATTTCTATCAGAATTGGATGTGCCAACCGTTGGATTGAACGGCCTGATCTATTCCGGGCGCGGCGCCGCTGTGGATGAATCCATCGCAGAAGATGACCTGCCGGCTTTGCTGGATATTGCCAAAGAGCATGCGGAACGCAGCGGGCAGCGCCTGATCTGGTATACGCCGACGATGTACTGCCATTTCAATCCGATCGAGAGTAATTTGGGTGTAAAGGGTTGCACGGCCGCACAATACAACATGTGCGTGGAACCGGACGGAGGTGTGCTTCCCTGCCAATCATATTACACCCAGCTCGGCAATATCCTTTCCGACCCATGGCAGGAAATATGGGAGCACCCGCTGGCGCAATCCATCAGGAACCGTGAATATGCGCCTGACGGCTGTAACTATTGCGACTTTATGGATACCTGCGGAGCGGGCTGCCCGCTGCATTTGCAAAATAACCCGGAGATGCGGCCGGAACCGATTACCGCATTATCGTTTTTGAAAGGATGAGGAGGAGTGATGCTAAAGAAAATTGACGCTTTCTTTGATGGGTTATTCAACGCAGTAGAAACAATCCCAACGGGTGTATATACCTACCAGGCGGATCCGGATTCCGAATTGCCCTACAAATTACATTTGCGGGTGGAGAGTGATGGTTGCGGCATTCTGACCATCAACGCCAAAACCGTCCTGCACCTGAACCAGACAGCAACTGAGCTGGCTTTCTATCTGATCGATGGCGAGAAAGCGGCGGACATCCCCGCGCTGGTTGCCGCACGATATGATGTGCCAGTCACCGATGCCAAAGCGGACATGGACGCGTTTTTGGATAAAGTGGATACACTGATCAACTCAGAAGATATTGACCCGGTAACCTATCTTGACATAGACCGTGTGGAGCCTTATTCCCAGAAAATTACGGCGCCTTACCGCCTGGATTGCGCGCTCACCTACCAGGTCTCTGCTGGCAGCGACAGCAGCCACGCGCCCACCGAACGCGTCAGCAAGAACCTGAACAGCAATGAATGGAAACAGGCGCTGGCAAAAGCGTATAAGGCGGGGATCCCGCATGTGGTCTTCACTGGCGGCGAACCCACGCTGCGCGATGATCTGCCCGAATTGATCGCTGAGGCAGAAGATCTGGGGATGGTGTGCGGTGTCCTTAGCGATGGGGTGAAATTGGCGGATAAGGTTTACGCGCAGACATTGCTGCAAAAAGGGTTGGACCACATCATGCTGTTGTGCCAACCGGATAACAAGGCCTTCTGGAAGGCGTTAAAAAACCTGATGCCTGAGGATATCGCTGTGACGGTGCATATCACCATGATGCATGATGATCATGCTGCGATGAATGCATTGCTGGAGAAGCTTGCCAAACAAGGCGTGCGGTCGCTCTCGCTGAGCGCGGATGATGCGGCATTGGCTGACGCACTGGCTGCAGCCAGCCAGCATGCCGCCGAGCTGAATATGCGCCTGGTATGGGATATGGCTGTACCCTATTCCGCACTCAACCCGGTCGCAGCGGAATTACGCGATGCTGACAAAAAAGCACCGGAAGGCGCGGGCAAGGCATGGCTGTATGTTGAGCCGGATGGCGACGTGCTGCCGGCGCAGGGCGTGAATAAAGTGCTGGGGAACTTACTGACAGACCCATGGGAGAAGATCTGGAAGAAACACTGAACGCGCACGCGTTCTGGCATTTCCGCTATCAGCAGCAGGCGGAATGGACGCGCGAAATCCGCCACTATCTATTCAGCCAGGCAGGCGTTTCAGCCGGTGATCATTTGCTGGATGTCGGCTGCGGCAGCGGCGCGGTGATCGAAGCGCTAGCCGCGGATGGATTTACGCGCGTCACGGGCGTTGATATCCACTTTCCCATTTTGGCTAGCAAAAAATCCCGATCCGATATCGCCTGCGCTGATGGGAGTTTGCTGCCATTTTTAAATGGCCAGTTTGATCACGCGTTATGCCATTTCACGTTGCTGTGGGCGCAGGACCCGCGGCGACTGGTATGCGAGATGCGGCGGGTGACACGCGCGGGCGGCTGGATTTTCGCGCTGGCAGAACCGGATTATGGCGGGCGCATGAGCTACCCGGTAGAACTGGAACGGCTGGCAGCACTGCAAACTGCCGCACTGAAAAGACAGGGCGCCAACACCAGCATGGGGCGGGAGTTGATGGGGTTGCTGTGTGCATGCGGGCTAAAGCATGTCAGCGGAGGAATCATCGGAGCTGAAATGAAAGGCGACGCGGGACACGCGCTGCGCGGGGATCTGCGTGTGCTGCGGAAGGATCTGGCTGACAGCATGGCCCCACAAGCGATCGAAGACACGCTGGCTGAAGCGGAATCAGCTGCCTACGCGCCAGGGGCGATGTGGTATGTGCCGGTATGTTATGCCTGCGGACAGGTGGCTTAATTTGCGCCAGCGCGAATAGTTGATGGTATAATCTCGTTCGTTGTCGGGGCGTGGCGCAGTCCGGTTTAGCGCGCTTGCATGGGGTGCAAGAGGTCGGAGGTTCGAATCCTCTCGCCCCGACTGAATACCCCCTTGTAGCCCTATTTCCCTAATATAAGAGTACTCCGGTTCATAAAAAGGAGTGTTTGATATGAACCATAAGGCTCTTGCATTGAGTTACCAAAAGGCAGTGGAAGGATTCCTTTTGAACCTCCACGCTGAAGGATACAGCCAGGCAACCATTGATATTTACAAATGGGGGTTGGCAAAGTTTGCCACTCACGTTCCCGAGAACATCCAGGATATCCGAAAAGAAAACCTATTATCTGCGTTTTCTTCTGCCAGAAATGAAGGACTGAAACCAGCCAGTATCCAGAATATCTGGATATCCATGAGAAGCTTTTTCACCTGGGCGGATAAAGAGCTTTCCTTAAGGAGAGTTGATGAAGGTATCCCCCTCCCTAAAGCTCCCACGCCCATCATCACCCCATTTTCGGAGAATGAAATCAAGCGCCTTCTCTCAGCCTGCAACAACACAAAAAGGGCGACTTCTCTTAACCGCAGGACGTTTTCTATGGCAAGACCAACTGTATTGAGGGATAAAGCCATTATCCTCATGCTTTTGGATACTGGACTAAGAGTGTCCGAATTAGCCAGACTGACAATCGGAAATATTGATTTGGAATCCGGTCAGGTTACTGTCAAGCCATTCGGAGCTGGATTAAAGAGCAAACCCCGAACAGTGTTCATTGGTAAGCTCTCCAGGAGCTCCCTATGGCGTTATTTGGCAGGAAAGGATATCCAGCAGGATGACTTTCTGTTCACTAGCAAAATCGACAAACCCATGGATAGGAACTCGATTAGAAAGCTCTTGGTCTACCTGGGAGAAAGAGCTGAGGTCCAGAACGTTTACCCCCATCGCTTCCGGCATACGTTTGCTATTCAGTATCTCAGGAATGGCGGTGACATTTATACCCTTCAACAAATTCTCGGCCATTCCTCATTGGAGATGGTGAAACGTTATTTATCAATTGCAAAGGCAGATTGCGAGAAGGCACATAGGAAGGCAAGTCCTGTTGATAACTGGAAACTATAGAAAGCGTATTTATGCTATAGTTAAATAATTAGGGTGATTCAAGGTGAATATGAATAAAGATGAATTACAAGATGTATTTTTTAATTTGGAAGAGAATAGTGAAAAATTAGCACAAAAATTTCAAGCAGGCTTAAAAACTTGTATGTACACAAAGGACACCGCAAGGCATTTGAGAACTTTGCTTGAGATTGAAGATGACTTATGTATTTCATGGGAAGATGTAGGTGCTTCTGCACTTTCTCTTTCAAAGGAATATGGGGGTTATATTTTAAATGATTCTTTTCCCGGTTCTTTATCAGCTTCAACAGCTGGTTCAATAGTTGCTACTTGTGATTCAGGTATATATAGAGCAACAACCTCAAAACCTGCATTACCACAAAGTGTGATTACTGCAATTAAACCCTTTCAATCTTTTGCATGTAGCAATGTGAATGAGAAGATTATTCGAGAATTAATGATTTCGTACAATTTGGAAAGTCGATATCCTGATAATAAATCACCGATTGAGCTTTTAGACACAGCACTAGATATTTTTCATAAACCCGCTACTACTGAAGTTGCTCCTAGTTCTTCGTTAATTCCACTCAGAGAGTGTATTGATGAAATGATTGAGTATTTTAATAATCATACGCTTAAACCAGAAAAGGCTAAAAGCAAAGATATAAAAGTTACGTCAATATTAAATCAATCGAAATTTCATAATATTGATAACGCACAAATTCTATTAATAGCTAATGAAGCAAAGTTACTGTTATCTGATTTATCAGATATAAAGAGAAAAAATATAAATCGGGAACGATGGGAACAATTGATAAATAGAGGATTAATGTTTATTCAGAACTTTGTTTCTTCAATTGATAAAACAAATATTCTTTCCTAAATATGCGAAAAACATCTCATATGAAGCCAACGGTCGAATATATGGTTACCGAAGTATATTTGCCGTTTGACATATGTGACACACTGATGAAAATTCGGTTCGAGGGTCATAGTAATCAATAGATTTTTGCATGCAAAACATCGGCAGAATATATTTAGGCACGAGTAAACTATACCAATTCTTTTCCTGCCTTTTTTAGTAAACAGAGAATAACAGCAGTTCTCTATTAACTATCGCAATGGTACGAAGTACCTTTGCGCCAGGGTACATCATTTTTGTACCCTGGCTAATGGTTTGTTTTCATAGGTTTACTTCATAGCTTTTATCCAGTAATTACATACATAACCCATTCAGTAAGTGTTTACCAATGCCATTATGTATGTATGTTCCATTGACTATTTATTTCGATACACCCTTTCAGGTTATCTTCAAATTCATTTTTATTATCGACAAAGTTCACCAATCTTTTATCACGCATCTTTTGTTTGCAGGTGGGACATCTCTTGGCATTCGGGTTACCTGCAAGAAATTCATTGTGACAATCTAAGCAAACACAATCATAATTCTGCGTTCTTTTTGGTATTGGTGAATCTGGTGCTAATTCAACCCAATTGAATATTAAACCTCTTTTTTTATAGTAATCATTGACTTCCTTGGGGGTTGTGAAATTCCTAAATATTTTCGGGGCATTTTCAATCAAATCATATGCGTTCTGTTGTGGATTAACTTTACAATATTCGCTATCAGGATTACACCTTACTGCAAATTCTAAAGCGGTGAAAAGGCCACATAAACTTCTACGTATTCTTCTATCAACGACAGGAGTTTTTATATCTATTCTATTGATATAACCCTTTTGTTCCAGTCCATCAAGATGCTTGTAAAGTGTTTTCTCAGAAAACCCTGTTTCTCTGGCCAATTTTGGTGTTGATGGATATACAACACCGTTGTTTTCCCATGAATACTTCATCAGCCAACACGCAAGAAAATATTCTGTGTGATTCAATCCTAATGCGCCGATAGATTCCGGGAATATCCAGGGAAGGGATAAAAATCCTTTTCCAGGCCCTTCACCGGTAATAACTTCTCCATTTCCGAGTGAATTAGCATACCTTCCGCCATAATCATAGAAATCTTCCATCCCACCTCCTTCTAATTCTTTCTCATTACTGATTGAATCGTGGTTTTCTTTTGCTTTTTCTTTTTCCATAAATACAAATGCAGAACAATTTGTAATCCATACCCACGATTCACCGCTTGCCCTTTTTCCAGGATATCTTCGATTTTGGCAGTGTAAGTTATTTCTTCTTCCGTATCGAAGACTTCAGTTATCTCTATCCCCTCTGCTAACACTTCTTCCAGAATGTCTTTATCCCAAGCCCATCCCCTTGGGATTCTAAGCATATGTTTAGATGCTTGGACTTGTTTCTTTAGAACCCCATCTTCAATATAGCCCACTGGTTTTCCATCAAAACGGCAGACTACTTGCTTTTTGTTCTTTGTATGATTATTATTAGGGTAGATTTGACCCTGGCAAAGTTTCAAATCTTTAGCTGAGCCGTAGTTAGCGCTACGGCTCTTCTGTTTATTCATTTTCATTGTTTTCACCTCTTTTCTTTTCTATTTTCTCGCTCGCTCTTTGAATCAAATACCGGAGCATGCCCACCTTGGACCGCTTTGTTTCTTTTGCGAGCTCATTTAGTTTCAAATAAATCTCATTTGAAAATCGTGCAGTAAATTTAACCGTTGTCATAAGTTGTCACCTCTTCTCTATTAAACAGACTCGCCAACCTCTTATGGATGCTTTTTGGCATCCAAGCCTGATTGGCGGTAAATTGCTTGATAGGATTTCTCCCTATCGACGGCAGAATGATAGCACAATTGTGCTAATTTGTCAAATTGCGGAGCGATATTTTTACGTATATGTGGTTAACGGGAGGGGTATGCTTAATGGGGGTGAAGTGTTACCAGGAGAATATGACATTAATAATTTTTCTTCCCGCCATCGTCACATCTTCGATGTGACCAAGGCTTTAGATAGCTGATGAATAGAGGTTTATGCGATAAGTCATTGCGCTGGCAAAGTCTGCCATGCTCATGACATATCGCTTCTGAATCCACTTCGAGAGCTCACTTCCCTGCCTGCTTCATGGTTCCCACAACCCCGACTTATCGCAAGCTTTTTACCGCTTCGCTGAATCTTGCGATAAGTGCATGTTGTGAAAACCATTTGTATATATTTCTAAAAAGTATGAGTTGTATCGCTCCGTGCTATTCTAAAAGTTTAATTTAACAAAATCTACGTCTCCGAAGGTAAATCATGTCCCAATTCTACATTGACGACATTTTCCTTAGCGAAGATACCAAACACTGATTTATTGTATTCAAAGCCGAATGTGTCCTTTGGCTAGAAACACAGATTTTCGAGAATAACAGCAAGCCGTATTTGAAATGGCTTACCAGCGATAGAGAACGTCCCGCAAAGCCAGAAGAAATCGTGAGGCAATTATGGATTAAGAAACTTCTGGACGAATTTCACTACTGTAAAGACCATTTGAAAATTGAATATTCAGTATGGTTTGGTTCAGGTATGAGCTATAAAAGCGCTGATATTGACATTGTGCAAAATAACGGCGAACATTTTTACCTCATTTTTAAGTTACAAAGCCAAAACGAAAGGACGGACTCCAGCAATTAATGTCATATTACAGTGCCGAAGGTTCACAAATTAGTTCATAGTCAAACAGTGAAGACTTGGTAATCCTTTATCGTGAAGAGCCAAAAACCTCCATAAAATTTTTATTTTCTTAAGCGCATGACTCGTTTTCAAAGTTGGATGTAAAAGGTTTATTTCTACTGCAGAATATAGTCTATTAAATGCCTTCGTTATTTCAACCAATTAATAATTGCTGTTATTATTGCAGACCTTTGTTTTCCGTGTAAATTCCTATATGGACTATTTCCTTAATAAATAATTGCTGGTATATATTTCGTCAATCTCTCGCCTAATTATTTTTTGCATAGCGTTCAAAGTGATTTGCTAATATTTCTTTTGTCAGTCGCATTCTATGCGAATCTTCAACATAGCCAACCATAACAGATAATGGCTTTTGCCCTATTCCACTTTCGTAATAATTTACGAATTGCATGGCTTTCCTCTTTAATCCAAAAACTTCCATCCCTTCAAATCGGAATAGTATTCATATTTTTCAGAATCGTTAAACCGCCAACTTCCATCTTTTGGCACAATAATTCCGCCAATAAGTTGTTTACCTTTTTTGTTTTCAACTTCGATATATGCGGCTAAACCTTCTGCCTTGTATTTTGCAGTTTCGGCAGTAATGCCTTCTTTGGTGTCGAACAAACCGATTTTTCCATCTTTGAATTTCACAATCCAATCAACAAAAAAGGATTTCAATTCGCCGCCTCGGTCTGTATATGGAACGGCAAAAGATGTTGCGTCAGATTCGCCGTTTTTAAAGAACCATTTTACATTTGCCAGAGTGTTATTCAAGAATTCGGCAAAATCTTTTTCAGGTTTCTTTGCTTCTTTGTGTTCAAAGAACGGTTGCAAAATGGACTTCTTGTATTTCACTTCACCAAAGCGATTGTTGTAATTGCGAGATGAAGGAATTTCCCAACCTTCAATCGTGCTGAGTTCACTCTTTTGCTGTCCTACATTGTTCTTGTAGATTTCCTTTGCGCGATTCACTGTATTAATAAAGTATTGTCGGTTTTCGGGATGTAAAGTAATAATCTGCGCTCGTGTCGTTGCACTTGTAAATTCGTTTGGGAAATTCATTTTGAAGAAATAATGAATTGCGTCTTTTATTCGCCCGATGGAACGTATTTCTGGAAAAAACTCTGGCTTTAGTGATTCTCGCGCAAAGATGTCAAATAGTTTTTGAATCTCGACTATATTCTGTTCGCGTTGAACATGCTCGCCAGTTTCAGAAATATGCTCAGGGTGTTTATCCAAATCCGCAACAAGACCATCAGACAACATTTCGATACTTACATTTTTTACCTTGATATTTATGGTGTTTTTCAACTTCAATTCATCCGCTGCAGTTAGAAGGTCACGGATAAACTGTGGCGATAAACGGGTTTCTTCACGAAATCTTTTTGGATGAACAGAACGTAATTGAATTGGCTTGTATTCTTTGTTACGGCTGGCATATTGAATAGTGAGATAATTTCCAGCCATATCTTCGATGATGGTCAAATCTTCAAGGCTTGTAAATACAAAACCTGTATTTAATTCATCATTATCGTAATACTTTAATTCAGGCATTCGTAAAATGCGCCCAACTGTTTGAGTTGAAAATTGCAGGCTTTTCCAGTCACGGAACAAAGCAAGAATTGAAGCGCGCGGACAATCCCAACCAAGCGCAATTGCCTGTTTGAAAATCATCACTTCTACTTCGCTATCGTTGTGGTTTATATTTTCCAGATTAGTTTTATCTTCGGAAAGATAAATTGCTAGTTTGCCATTCTTTGTCGTGATGTTGTGATTCTTTTCCAAAACTTTCACAACATCACTTTTGAAATCGGCTTCACCTTGCTGTTTATCGGGTAGTTGAATTAATAAAAGCGGATTGATATTTACGCCAATATCTTGAAACGCTTTTGCCAGTTCTTCGCGTTTTTCAATCGCCATTCTCAAAACAAATTCGTCTGTTCCTTCTTCACCTTTGCTTTTGACAAACAAGGTGTCAGTCGCTTGCTTTATGATTTCATTTCTGAACCCAGGGTTAATTATGATGTGCTTCTTAATCATCTCTTCTGCGATAACTTCTTCACGATAAACCGTAACTGATTCATCTCCTTGCATATTCGGCGTAGCAGATACTTCAATTGTTACTTTTGGCTGAAACATGCCGATAAGTTCTCGTGATATTTCAGTTTTTGAGGCGAAATGGCTTTCATCAATCACAAGCACAATCGTTTTTCCCGCGTCACGGGTATTTTGCAGAATTACTGAGAGATTCATGTCCTGCTCATTCTCTCGAATGTAGATATTGTCTTTCTTGTTGATACTTTCCCAATTTAGAAACAAAATTTCTTTATCGCAAATTTGACGATTAACCAAATCTTCAAAAGAAACACATTTCAAAGCTTTTGAATCTGAAAAATATTTTTCAAGTCGCTTTTGCGATTGCGTATGTAGTTTGCGTGGAGCTGCCCAAATAAAAGCAAAACTGCTGGGGTCTTCGCGTTGTTCCACAAGTTGCTTAAGATATTCAGCCATCATCACGGTTTTACCTGAACCTGTCGGTGCTTTAAAGACAATAGTTTTGTTGCCTTCAAGTTCAATCAGTCGGTTGGTTTTAGCGCGTAATTCACGGACAGCTTTAGTTTGATATTCTGAATCTCGAATCATTGGTAGATTCTCCGATAAACGCGCAAAATGGCTTCTGGAATTGAACATATTCTGACATTGTTTTTCATATCAGCAAATTCATTTGCAAAGTTATCATCTTCAAGAGAGAAGACATAAACACTTGCTGGCTTTTTTAGTTTTTTTAGTTCTTCTTTCAAATCAGGTATTGAAAGTTGGTCGAATAGAATAGCCGTATATCGCTCTTTGTTTTTGTAGAGTTTCCACATATTGGTTTCATTGACAAACACAAACGTGTCTTCTCTCAGGCAAAGCATTTCGACTGACTGGCGAGTAAGTAGTTCTTTGTTTTCGTCACTTGATTCGCCTGGTACAAAAGAAGTACGATAATATTTTAGGTTGCCATTAAGGCCATTAATTTTTACTCCACGCGGGTTTTTGTACCCGTTAATTACTTTCTTTACACGCGGATAACAAACTTCTGTACATATATTATTTTCATTGTTGGTTGCGAGAATAACCTGCCTTTTTCCTTCGTCTTCTTCATTCAACTCTAAAATGGCGTGTGCAGTTGTTCCACTTCCCGCGAAGAAATCAACAATCACGGCATCTTTACTTGCAAACTTGCATATTCGCTTAATCAGTTCCAATGGTTTGGGATTATCAAAAACCTTTTTACCAAAGATTGATTTTAATAAGCTGGTGCTGTTTGGTGAAATATCGAACCAAACATCATTTAATAGCGTGGTATCTGTTGGAGGAATATAGTGTTCTGGTTTGCCATTAACAGATAGCCTGAGCAAGTCAATTTCTTCTCCTGATTCAGCCGATTTATTCAAAAACCAAGTGTCAATTTCTTGTTGAGTTAAGTCTTTTGTCTTTTTCCCAAGTTCTTCGAGCATTTTATTGTAGTTGTCAACTGCTATCAAACTTCTATCTTTGCCCCATCTCCACTGACCAGTTTCAGGGGTAATTCCAAAAAGTTTATACCGCATAGTTGGACGGTTTGTGCCTCTCCAATGATTATTCCATCCACCCTGTTTTGATTGGTCTAACTCTTTTACCATTTTTGGAAATCGTTGAGTTGGGGTCTTTGAATAGAATAAAATGTACTCGTATCCACTAGATAATTTATCAATAGTTTCAAACTGCGCTTGCACGTTTTTTGCTCCACGCCGAATGATAATAGTGTTTTTGTAGTTGTCTTCACCAAAAACATCATCCATTAATAGTTTGAGTTGCGATAATTCGTTGTCGTCAATGGAAACAAAAATTACCCCAGAATCTTTAAGTAGATTTCTGGCGGTAATTAATCGTTTTGCCATAAATGAAAGCCATTTACTATGACGAAAAGAATCTTCTCTATCTACATATCTGTCGTTATACCTAAAATCATTGCTGTCTCTTAGACCGCGATTGTAAGGCGGGTCAATGTAGATAATATCAACCGATTTTTCATGGGTGTAACTTAAAACTGAAAGAGCGTGAAAATTATCGCCTTCAATCAAAATATGTGTTGGTTGCTCGGCTTTGGTGCTTATGGCTTTTTCAGGTACATCTACTAAAACAGGTAAGCCATTTATTGCTTGTAATTCAAATACTTCCTTTGTACGTTCTTCGTCCCACACAAGCCCGTATTTTTTGCGCTTCTCTAGTTTTTGGATGTGGTTAATTAATTCTTCTTTTGACCATTCAGTGTATCCAAACTTCTTTTTCATAATCTTATCTTTTTCCTCTTAAGTTCAGTTCTCGAAACCATGCTGAATATTGGTCGCGTGTTATTTTACTATCCAGTGTTTTTACAGGATTTTGACTTTCTGCATTTACTTCTTCCACTTTCATCAACAATACTTGATTATCAAATTTAGTACCTTTTTTTGAATAATTAACTAAAAATAGTATTGCGTGCAAATCAGAGGCGATTTGCCAAAGTGAAATAAATTTTTGGGCATTCTTGTGGAAATATCGGTTTGGGTGGCTTATGTGTGGCGTAATTCCTCTTGTAAATTGAGATTCATCACACAATAAATATTCAATTATTACATAGCAGTTATTTTTATTATCCCATTGTATTCGGTCAAAGTTTACGGCAAAAGTCGAGTCGCCTTTCAACATTTCAATAACAAATTCTGTTGCGCTATCGTCTCCATGACTTAAAGGTTTGCTCGTTGAAAAATTTCCCACTATTAATCCTTTCCCTAAATTATTTGAGGAAGATAATTCTTTGTTCCAAACATTGACACAATAATATCCTAAAACCTCTTCGCCCTAAGTAACGCAACTTTTTCTTTTTGCCTTTTTGTGCAAAAGGCATGCTAACATTTCGTACAGCGGACTGGCGGGTGCTTTCCACCCCAGGGGATTCAGCCCCGAAATCGGGTTCTACACTTTGAGTTTTCCCCGCCTAATCCCCCGCTCAGCGCTAACGCTCGCCTGTATATAGACAATTTATTGCATGTAAACAAGATATTCCTATTGCTTCATAAAGCTTTCTATAATTGATTTCTGAAATTGATATTTTCCATTCTAACGAATGACTTATGGTATTTCGAATTCTACAAGATAAAGAGAATGAATCTTCAAGAGTAAGTCTACCTTTTGGAATGTCGTCTATAACACTTTGGAGATTTTTAGTTTTCATCTTGAGGTTCTTCGAAATCCCTAAATCACTAGATTTATTTATAACCCATTTATTTAAGTCGTCCGTTGATTTTATTCTATGATTCAATCTAGGGTTTTCCTTTAATATTGACTCTAATAATACACATCCTTTTAATAAATGAAGAGCAAATGGTTCAATAGATTCAAGAGAATCCAATATTTTGATTGCATTAAATCTAATATTAAATTCAAGCACATAAGAAATCAGCGCTGTAGCAATCGTTTGATATTTTGGGTTTGCAATACTGATAGCCTTTCTTAGCATTTTATCTCTAAGTAACTTCATCGAAAAAGTATTTTTCTTACCTTCCTTTAGAATAATGATGTTATAACTTCTGACTAATCCCCTCATTTCATGTGAGGCTTGTTTTACTAAATCACGACCTGCCTGTCTCTTCGACCAGCTGTTTAATTCGATAAACCATGTGGCAGGTGAAGGGTTATTTGGAGGCTTCAATTCTAAATCTTCTTTTACCGCTGCATTAATAAAATAAACAGCAGATTCATAATCACGAATTTGAAAATACGCTAATCCTAAAAAATAATAAGGATTCCCCTTATGGAATTCATGAAATTTGTCTGGCTCGATATTCTTTATCTTATTAAAGACATAAAAGATTTCTTCGATTGCTACTTGTGGCTGTCTGCACTCAATAATGAATCGAAAAGGGAACTTCTGCCAATAACTTGAATATTCGCGGTTGTTATAATGCCAAATGAATTCTTTATGGTCAACTTGTTTTCTCTTGCAGTAAGCATAACCAATTTTTCCTATATAACTTATGACAGGCATGATTTCAATATTATTCACAAACCCCTCCCCGAAAATTCTCTTGTGTTTATTATGCTACAAATAATATATAATCAAGTCAACCATATTCACCTAGCATTGCCTAGGACATTAACAACCGCAGTACTCTTGCAGGACGGTTTTAGGGCTATAAGAGCCCTAAGGCGGAGCCTCAGTGCGGCTTGCATGGGGTGCAAGAGGTCGGAGGTTCGAATCCTCTCGCCCCGACTCAAAATTTTCCCGTGCCTGTAAAAATACTGATGAATCTATTTTTATCAGGTCGGAGGTTTCCCCAAAGGGGACAGGCGATACCTCTCCCCCAGACCAGTGAATCTCACCTAAGTGGGATTTGTTTCATAAATTAGTCATTATTTCTATATATGAGCGCCTCAAAAATGGTCGAAGGTTTCCCCTCCGGGTACTTGGGACACTTATTTCTTCTGTGAATGCCGCCTGAAGATACCTGCCCGCTACCACACCCCGAAATTGGCTCCTGTTAAAAACTATTGTGCAATCACATCTTTCATTATTAAATCAAAAATTTGTTAACTTAATTGCTTGATCAGAAATAGTTCGAGTGGATTTTGCCCTGGATAGAGCATTGAACCACAATCGCGGTAACCAATTTTCCGATAAAAATGTTGGGCAGTTTCGTCAGCCTGCGTCGATGTCATCACATACTTATAACCATCAACCTTCATAATTTCTTCCCAATAATTCACCAGATCTCTCCCGATTCCCCTTTCTCGATATTCTTCAATAATAAAAAGTAAGTTCATGAAAGGAATCGAGTCCCACAAATAGCTGAAACGGAGCATTCCGATTAGAACGCCATTGACCTCTGCAAGCAGCACTTCTCGTGCTGATATCTTACGCAGAATTAGATCCTCGCGTAGAAGTTCATCGTTTATCCTAAACCATGGCTCATCCCCTTTTACTGCAAATCGAATTGTGTTTTTTCCCATGTGAAACTCCAAATAGACTTTATCCATTTCATTTATGGTGTCGGCGGTATATTGTAACCATTTACTGCATACATAAAGCAAGAATTGACGTATCAAGTGCTGCAGTGATTTTTAAGAATTCCTTAGCAGATTGGAAAAACAAACATTTTCTAGTTATGGTATTCAATTGATGCTTCGTAAACTCTTGTTATTCTTACTCTATGCATAAAACTGGTTTGATTAGGGTAATATTGGCGGATAAGGCCATAGGTATTCCCGCTGACGCAACCTGGTGGAATACGGATGCAACGCCGATGATATCAGGCGCGTACATTGCAAGGGGGTAACTGAAACATGCTGTATTTGGGCCGAAGAGGGAGATTCCCGCTTGCACGGGAATGACAGTCGAACGGAGATGACAAAGAGTGCGGATAAATGGATTCCCGCTTGTGTGATAAATAAGAAGATTCCCGCTTGCGCGGGAATGACAGTGGGATGAGATTGACAAGTGGTGCGGATTAAAGGATTCCTGCTAATTCAAAAAACAAGTAGATTGCCGCTTGCGCGGGAATGACAGTTGGGCGGGATTGAAGAAGCGCTAGTTTTATCCAAAACGTCCTCATTTTATATGAATAATCTATAAGTCTGGTTATATTGAGATCAGTCACATACAATGGTCGATGTAGCTATTTCAATATGTCTTTTAATTTCATAAAGGAGCTCTTTATTTGATCACAAACAAGCAATGCGCGATCGGACGCGAATCTCAGCTAACGAAGCGAAAACCAAACCTGACCGCAGCCATCAGCCAGGCAATCCAGAGTATCCTCAAAATCGCTTTGATCGTTCTCCTGTTCCTGGCCTTGCTGGTGTTGGCTCTGCGGCTGTTCTCAGAGGTGTGGTCACGCGGGCATATTTATTCAGCCGCTGACGTGCCGCAGAAGCCAGCCGCGCTGGTGTTCGGCGCGCGGGTGTATTCAAGCGGACGGCCGAGCGCGATGCTGGCTGACCGGATCGCGACAGGCGTTGATCTTTATCACGCCGGCAAAGTTGAGCAGTTGATCATGTCGGGTGATGGGCGTTCGACGCATTACAACGAACCGGATGCCATGCGCCAGTATGCTTTGGCGCGCGGTGTGCCCGATGAGGCGATCGTTATAGACCCGTACGGCCTGCGCACGTATGAGAGCTGCGTCCGGGCATCTGAGCAATTCGGTGTAACGGACATCATTCTCGTCACACAGGACTTCCATATTGACCGGGCGCTGCTGACCTGCCGGGGACTTGGGCTGGACGCGGCTGCTGTGGCCGCCGACTATCAACGCCCGAACGGTTACTCACGGTATTCGCTGACCTACAGCCGCCTGCGGGAAATCCCCGCGACGCTGGGAGCCGTTATCGATATCACCAGAAAAGCTGGCGTGAATGTGATCGGCCAGATATATCAATTTGACGCCTGGTTTTAACGCAAGTCTTATAAATCCGCAAAATTTTTACATCCTCGTGATGTTAAAATAAAAATAGATTCAATACAACAGATCAAGGAGAATCATTATGGCATTTACATTAGAGACAGGCGAAAAAGCACCTGATTTTAAACTCCCGGCCACAGATGGAAAAAACTACCAGTTATCGGATTTCAATGACGCGAAAGTTGTGGTGGTATTCTTCACCTGCAACCACTGCCCATACGTGATCGGGTCAGATGAAGTGACCAGAGCCACTGTTGAGAAATTTTCACCACAAGGTGTTCAGTTTATCGGCATCAACTCCAACAGCAAGAATACGTACGCAGAGGATGACTTCGACCATATGGTTGCGCGGATGAAAGAACACAACTTCCCGTGGCTATACCTGTATGATGAGACGCAGGAAGTCGCGCGGGCGTATGGCGCCTTGCGCACACCCCATTTTTACGTATTTGACGAGGAGCGGATGCTGGTTTACACCGGGCGCGGGGTGGATAACCCGCGAGAAACGGTGAAGATGACGACGAATGACCTGGAAAACGCGCTGGAAGAATTGCTGGCCGGAAAAGAGATCAGCGTTCCAGTGACCAACCCGATCGGATGCAATGTGAAATGGGAAGGCAAAGACGCGCACTGGATGCCGGCGGAAGCGTGCGATCTGGTATTCGATTAATTTATTTGATAACAACGGGCTTTGATTAAAGCCGCATCATCATCATCGATGGTAATTCAGATGCAACCTGTGATCATGGTTTTTTGATCTTGCTGCACCTAATCCAGATCCCGGGTTGCATTTTGATGTTATATGGTATGGTACAATCCAGTTATTGATCTGAAAAAAGCAAACTCTGCGTGAGCAGAGGGCGCAAAGCTATGGGTCTAATTTGATTAGACCGCCAGGCCGCCAAAGATCGTTTTTTTGTTAAAGCAATCTGAATAGGCCTGAGTGACACACTGGTTTTTAGCCAGTCGCTTCCTCTCCAATATTGTGAAAAGAGGAAGGAGGATGATGATGACATGTTCAGTATCTGCTATTTACACCCGGGGGATATTTTTTACGCTGCGCGGGTGTTCTTCACGGCTGATCAATCTACTGGTTATTCCAAATACCAAAGATGAATCAAACCGATGAATAAATACCGCCTTTCTTCAGGTTTCCTGCTTTCGATCGTGATACTGGGGCTTGTTTTCAGCGCGCCGGGTGTTTCTGTCCATGCTCAGGATATCCTGACCGAGACACCAACGCCCGAACCCACAATCACCGAGCCGCCGGAAAATGAGCCATCAGCAACACCTGACCTGCCCACAGCGACACAGACATTGGAACCCGCACCGAGCGAAACGGCGACCATAACACCGGACTTCGAACTCACTCTCACGCCTACTGAAACCCCCACTGAAACGCCGACCATCACGCCCACTGAAACACCCGAGCCATTTCAGTGGCGCCTTGAATATGACCTTTTCTATCCATTCGCATTCATCAATTCCATGGGCGGTGCCGGCGCGATAGAATCCGATCTTCACAATTTCGCACAGACAGCGCTTGCAGGGGAAGACGCTTATTACAGTCTCACGCAGCGTGAAGAAGGCGATGGTGTCACCTTTTTACTGGTGATGGAAGGCAATGGCGGATATGTCCAGTTCCGCCGTATTTACATGGGATCGCTTAAGAGCCGATTCGGCACCACTGGCGCGGTTACGCAGATCTGGTTTAGCGACACGGGCAAGGGCGGCAGGCAATGGATGCTCGCGCTCGACGCACAGTTTTCCGCTGGCTATAGCTGGAAAGTCGTCAATACCAAAGATATCAACGAAAACCGCAGTTCCACCCGCGAAGAACGCGGCGGTCCATTGGGCAGCAGAGGCAGGCAGACTTTCTTTTTCAACAACGGACAAGGAAAAGGCCGTTCTGTTTCGCTGATCTACAGCGCACCATTTGAGCCTAACCAGGCGCCCACCCGGCGTATCTATCTCGGTTTTCCCCTGGAACAGGACCTGCTTCTCTCCAGCGCTGAGAGTGAAATGGCGATCGCTGCTTCTGAGCCCCCGTCCCTGGAGTCAACAGGCGGGTTGGAGATCAACATGGGCGCCACACCCGACAGATATGACTGGCGTGAAAGCGGCGGAGTCTCCCCAATCCGCCATCAAGGCGTATGCGGATCATGCTACGCTTTTGCAACGGTGGGAGTGATGGAATCTGCCATGCTCATTAATGGCGTCTCAGCCGACCTCTCTGAGCAGTTCCTCATTTCCTGCACCCGCAATTACAATCATGGTTGTAACGGCGGTTACCCCGACTCCCACAAATATCATGTTTCCACGGTCGCGCAGCTCCAGTCGGCCGCCGGCGCAGTTCTGGAAGCTGAAATGCCTTATGCCCAGCGCAACACATCCGAAGTGCAGGCATGCAGCACGGTTTCGCATCCATACACACTGATGAGCTGGCATCGCGTCAGCGCCACCTGGAATGTCACCGCCACGATCGATGAGTTAAAGAACGCGATCTACACCAAGGGGCCGGTTGCGACCTCGATATGCTCCCAGTCTGCGTTTGCCAGCTATAACGGCGGCATTTTTACCACCAATGAATCCTGCGGTTCCTCACGCACCAATCACGCTGTGATCCTGGTGGGATGGATCAATGACGCAACGCACGGCACTGTCTGGATCCTGAAGAATTCCTGGGGCAGCAACTGGGGCGACAACGGATATATGTATGTCAAGGCCGGCACATCTAATGTTGGCGACAACTCCACCTATGTGGTTTACCAACCAATTCCCGACACTTTCGCGCCGATTGTCAGCAAAGTCGATTCCTACAACACCACCAGTGATAACCGGATTTCTATGAATGAGGAGATCACGGTAAACGTCAACAAATTGATCGTCCTATTTGACGAGCAGATGTATACGAACAATGGCATCGATGACGTATCAGACCTATCCAATTACTCGCTTATCGACATGGGCGCCAATAAGTTACCGGGCGGCGGTGATGACACCGAGATCCCGTTTTCCAGCGCCAGTTACAACGCAGACACCCGCAAGCTGACACTGGTGATCAACAATGGCGCATACCTGAACAACGGTGCTTATCGATTCACGACCCTGGGATCCGGCACTGTGATGGACACGGGCGGCACGCGTTTGGATGGCGACGAGGACGGATACGCCGGCGGTGATTATGTTCTCTCTTTCAATATTTCAAAGAAACCTGCCACACCTGTTCTTTTGTCACCTCCCTCCGGTAGTTTTACCAACGAGACGATGCCTGAGCTTGCCTGGCAGCCCACTTTACACGCCGCAACGTATGAGATCACTATCGCAAAGGACTCATATTTCAAAAACGTCGTTCAATCCCAGCCCGCTATCACTACAACCAATTTCAAAGCGAACCCATTAAATGATGGCATGTATTACTGGCGCGTTCGTGCCGTCAACCTTTTTGGCAAACCTGGATCATGGAGCGCGACAAGGACAATTCATGTGGACACACTGCCACCCGCAATACCCGCGCTGGACAGACCGGCTGACCTGAGCGGAAACCGCGGTGTGCCGATTTTTTATTGGCGCGCAGCATCCGGAGCCAGATTTTACCGGCTGCGCCTGACCGATACGCTGGGTAACGAGATATACACATCTGCCAATCTAACCGTGCTCAATCAACGCCCACCTGAACAACCGCCGGGTGTCCTGCTATGGCAGGTGCAGGCCGGCGATCGGGCAGGAAACTGGAGCGAGTGGAGCACCCCGCGTTCTTTGCTGGTCCGACCCAAGATCCCCGCCGCGCCTGCATTGCTGGCCCCCAAGAACGGACTGGCAATGATGGGACGCACTCCGACACTGGATTGGAATGACGCAGCCTGGGCGGTCAATTATGATTTCCAGGTCTCCAGGACAAGCGCTTTTAAAGTTGTGATCCAGGGCGGTAGAACGCCCAGTTCAGAGTTCACACTCATTACACTTGAGGATGGAAGATATTACTGGCGTGTGCGCGGCGTCAACGTGGATGACGAAAATGGCAAATGGAGCGGATACCGCAGTTTCATTATCGACAACATTGCTCCCAAGCCGCCCACACTATATACACCTTTTGACAATCGTGTGATCAAGGGCACACCCACTTATAAGTGGTTGAAGCCCAGCAGCGCAGTGCGTTATGAAATGCGTTACACCACCCCTGATGGCACAGTGGTGTATACATCACCTGAATTGAGCGTGCTTTCGCACAAACCGCCAACCCAACCTGTTGGGAATTATCTGTGGCAGGTGCGCGCCCGCGACACAGCTGGCAACTGGAGTGAATGGAGCGATCCACGCGCCATCGAAATCATTGCGCCAATACCCGCCCCGCCTAAGCTGGGTCTGCCCGCGCACAAATCCACCACCAGCGACACCAGCCCCACACTGAGCTGGAATACGACCGCTTACGCCACCAGTTACGAGCTGCAAATATCACGCAACGATCGTTTCACCAATATCGTTATCCAGACCACAATTGACGGCGCGCACCAGTATACCCCCGATCCGCTGCCCCTTGGAGGTTCCAGTACCATTTTTTACTGGCGGGTGCGTTCAATCAACGTTTACGGCGAAAAAGGCAATTGGTCCGGATACAGATATTTTAAAGTGATGCAATAAAAACGGGTTGAGGTTTTATCTGACAGAAACAATGTGAACACACGAGTGTAAACCTCGCAATTTTCAACCACCGATACGATGTTCCTGGATCAGATTGCTTGAAATCTAAATTTCCGGCTCCACATTCATCAAGAACACCGGCCCGTCTTTACAGGTCAGCCAGCCGGGCGGGATCGCTGCCGCAGCGCGGGTTTGACCATCCAATTCGCATGAGCCGCATAATCCGATCCCGCAGCGCATCAGGGCTTCATATGAGAGCTGCGCCGGCACGGTTTTTTCCCGGCAGATCAACGCCAACGCGGAAAGCATGGGCAGCGGCCCGCAAGCGTAGAGCATGTCCGGTTGGAAATCCCGCAACGCCTGTTCGGCTGCATGGGTGGCCAACCCCTGCAATCCCCGGCTTCCATCCTGCGTGGCAACCATAACTGTACACCCCGCATGATGAAAAGCATCCGCAAGCAATATATCTTCAGCGCTGCGCGCGCCCAGGCACACCTGCACAGCATGTCCCCGCTTGAGCGCCAATTTTACGAGGAAAAGAAGCGGCGCAGCGCCGTATCCACCGCCCACTAAAAGATGCTTTTGACCTCGAAGCTTGAATCCATGACCATACGGTCCGCGAATCCATACGCGATCACCTATGCGCATCTGATGCACTAGTGCACTGAATTCTCCGGCGTTCGCGACTGTAATTGAAAACGGGGCTGCATCTGCCACGCAGAATGGTTTTTCGCCAATGCCTGGCAGCCACAGCATAACAAATTGACCGGGCTCAGCCCTTTGCAGTGTATGATCAAAGATGAGCGTGTTCACATTTGCTGTTTCGCAGCGCTTGGCTTTGAGGCAGTAAGCATCATAAGATGTTGTCGGATTCATCGGATTGCCATTCCCCGCATCGATCGAAGGTCTGCATACCCCGCCTGCTGCATAAACGATCCCAACTCCTGGCACATCAACGCAAACACCTGCGGACCGCGCTGCCAGACAGCCGAACCGATGCCCACAGTGTCGGCGCCTGCCATGATCATCTCAGCAATATCGATACCCGTCATCATCCCTCCGGTTCCGATGATGGGCACATCCACCGCCTGCCTGATCTCGGCTACACAGCGCAGAGCAATCGGTTTGATCGACCAACCAGACAGACCGCCAACCCGATTGGCAAGATAGGGCTGGCCCGCGCTGGCATCGATCAGCATGCCTGGCATGGTATTGATGGCTGTGATCGCGTCCGCGCCCGCATCTACCACCGCTTTGGCGATGCGCGCAATGCTGGGTACATTTGGCGCGAGTTTAACGGAAATTGGAATACAGGTTGCTGATTTGACCGCAGCGGTTACCTGTGCCGCAGATATGGGCGACCCCGCGAACGGTGTGCCAAACTCATCACCCACATTGGGGCATGAGATATTGACTTCAATCAAATCAGGTTGTGCCTGGCTGATGGCCTGCGCCACCCGCGCAAACTCTGCCACTGTTGGAGCAAAGATGCTGGCGATGAGCGGCACGCCCATTACTGAAAGACGTTCTTTCACCGCGAGCAACATTGGCACCTCCGCATCCACACCCGGATTGGTGAGGCCGATCGCATTGATGACCCCGCCAGCCCAATCGACTGCGACCGGATTGGGATGGCCGGTACGCGCATCAAGACCGCAACTTTTCGCTGTTACACAGCCAGCCCCGCAAAGCGCGGCGCGTTCCAAAAGATCCGGGCTGGTTCCGAGGATGCCTGAAGCCAACACAGTTGGATTACTGAGACGCATTCCTGGCAATCCGCAGGAAATATCAACCGGCATTGATACCATCCAGATATTCGATCGCCCCGGTAAAGGTCGCGTGATCGATCAGGCTTGCTGTTTTGAGCGCTTGCAGCAGGTCATTGATGGTCATAACCGGGTGCAGGCACAGACCAGCAGATTCAAGAAGTTCCCCTCCTCCCTGCTGGCGATCCACCAGCACAACCGCATCACTTATGACCAGACCAGCAGCGCGCAATGTTTTTACGGCACTGATGACACTCCCGCCACTGGTAACCACATCCTCCAGCAGCACCGCACGGTCACCAGAGGAGAAGCTGCCCTCTATCATTTTCGCAGTACCATGGTCCTTGGCATTTTTGCGCGGATAAATGAGGGATGCCCGCAAACCGGACGCGACAACCGCCCCGATCGGGAGCGCCGCGTAGGGGACACTGGCGATATGGTCATAGGAAATCCCATCGAGCAGATCCATGTATGCTGCAGACATGCGTTTGATCAGGTCGGGGTAAGAGACGGCGCGGCGCAGGTCGATATAAATGGGCGATTTTTGGCCGGAAGCCAATGTGAAATTCCCAAACTGCACACAACCTGCCTGGAAAAGCGCTTCTGCGAGATCAGCCCGGGTCGTGTCTTGTTTCCCGTGCCTTGCTTCAGCCAACCCTTCCTGTATCTGGATCCGTAATTGATTGGCGGATTGGCGAACATCCTCTTCAAAAATTACACCGCGTGAGACAGGTATGATCAGCCCTTTTCCATCCGCGCGAATTCCAGCACGCAAGGCATCGACCAGGCTGCCCCCCTGTGCGCCAACCCCGGGAGCGAGAATCCAGTGGTGCGGACAAAGATGGCGCACTCGATTCAGGGCTTTTAATTGAGTGGCACCCACCACAAACCCGATCTGGCCTGTGTCACCCCATGTTTGTGCCTGGCGGGCGATATGCTCAAAAAGCGGCGGATTGCCGTGTTCCTGAATCTGCGCTGCAGATGGGTTTGAGGTGTAGCAAAGAAGAAAGATCATCTTGCCAGGCAGTTCAAGAAAAGGACTGATGCTATCGACACCCAGGTAGGGGTTGAGCGTGACGGCATCCGCTCCCCACACATGATAGGCCGCGGCCGCATAGGCAGCGGCAGTAGAGCCAATATCACCGCGTTTGACATCCAGCAGTACGGGAATTTCCTCAGGGATACAGGCTATCGTGTTTTTCAGGGCCTGCAATCCGGCTGGTCCGGCCTGTTCATAAAACGCGAAATTCGGTTTATAGCAGCAAACCTGATCGGCAGTCTGGTCGATGATATTCCGGCCCCAATCTGTCAGGCGTGTTTCGATATCAGCACCTGGCGGCAAGCAGTCCTCACGCGGGTCGAGACCCACACATAACAGTGACTTGTTGCGGTCAATCGCTGTTTCCATTT
Source organism: uncultured Pelolinea sp. (assembly GCA_964612815.1). Classification (GTDB taxonomy): domain Bacteria; phylum Chloroflexota; class Anaerolineae; order Anaerolineales; family Anaerolineaceae; genus Pelolinea. The sequence continues at coordinate 234,939 of CAZTCV010000003.1, forward strand.
TGTTTATGAATGACATTCATATCCTCCTTTATCGCGATTCATTTTTCAGGCTTGCCCCAGCACAGCGGCAAGCAATGCCATACGCACCAGCATGCCATTATGCACCTGGCGGAAGTATGCGGCGCGCGGGTCTTTATCCACGTTGTAATGGATCTCGCCAACACGCGGCAGCGGATGCATGACGATCATTTCCTCGCGTGCCTGCGCCATGAGATCGGTAGTGATCTCAAAAAAATCCTTCACCTCCTCATATTGTGCCAGATCGGTGAAACGCTCTTTCTGAATCCGGGTGACATAGAGCACATCCACGTCTGCGATCACATTTTCCACTTTATCCGACTCACGCACATCAATACCCTGATTTATTAAATTATTCATCAGAGTTAGAGGCAGGCGCAAGGTTTCCGGTGAGACGAAGCGCAGAGACACATCGTAGCTCATGAGCAGCTTGGTGAGACTGTGGACCGTACGGCCGTAACGAAGATCGCCAACCATGGCTACCCGCAGCCCATCGATCCGCCCCAATTCCTTACGGATGGTAAAAAGATCCAATAATGCTTGCGTGGGGTGTTCTCCGGCACCGTCACCCGCGTTGATGATGGGTACAGAGCAATACTTGGCGGCCGTCGCCGCGGAGCCAATTTCCGGATGACGCAGGACGATCACGTCGCAATATTTTTCCAATGTCAGCATGGTGTCGACCAGACTTTCGCCTTTCGAGACGGAAGAATACTGGATACCCTGCGTGATTGGGATAGTGCGACCTCCCAAGCGTTCCATGGCGGCGATAAAAGAAGCGCTGGTGCGGGTGCTGGGTTCGTAGAACACGCAGGCCAGCGTATACCCTGCCAACAGGTCGCAGGCGCCGATCATCTCCGCCATTTCAGCCATCTCCCCGGTACGCGTGAAAATGTACGAGAGAGATTCACGGTCGAACTGGTCGACAGATAGAATATCTTTCTGGTAAAAACCATTAGTGAATTTCGCTTCTCGGCGTTTTTCCTCCAGGTTAAACAATTTTGGTAAATCAATTTGGTTCATATATTCTCCTTATTATTTTGTTGGCTTCGTGTTTGCAGCCCGATCAGCTTTCCATCCTCGTAGAGCGATTTGCCGCGCAGAACAACTTTACGCAGGCAGCCCACCATCGGCATAGCACTGAACGGTGACCATCCGCATTTGGTGCGCAGGGGATATTGGGGAAAGGTGTAGCGAGCCTTTGGATCAATCTCCAGCCAGGTATCGGTTTGATGATGCAAACCATAGATGCGGGCGGGATTGAAATGCAGCAATTCAATCAGCCGCTCCAATGTCAGGCGTTTGTGGCTGACAGCCGTGAGCATGAGGGGCAGGGTGGATTCCAGACCTGGCACGCCTGGCGGCGATGATTTCGGGTCGAATTTTTCTTCCAAAGTATGGGGGGCGTGGTCACTGGCGATGATATCGATGGTTGTGGCGAGGTGCGCCCATAGTGCGTCCACATCCCGCTGATCTGCCAAACGCGGGCGCATATCACCCAGCGGGCCCAAACGGTCTGCATCTGCCCGCGTCAGGAAAAGGTGGTGCGGTGTGACCTCACAAGTAACTGGTAAACCTTCCGTTTTCGCCGCGGCAATTCGCTCAATATCTTCCTTGCGGCTGACATGGCAGATATGGATGGGTCGATTATATTTTTCCGCAAGAGAGATGGCGGCTGTGATATTGTCACCTTCCACGTGGAATGAAAGCACTTTATTGCGAGGCCAGGCTTTTGCGATACGTCCCAACACAGACTGGTCGAAGACCTGTGATTGGTTGAAAGTGTGATCCAGATATACTTTGAGCGCGGGGGCCAGATTCCCCAGTGGGGATAATTGCAAAAGATCGCGGGCATCTACACCAGCAAAATGAGTTACAACGCACAATCCCTCCCGTTGTGCCTGCGATTGCACCTGCTGCCATAGCACTGGAGTGTTGAGCCGCGGGTTGGTGTTGGGCATGGCCATTAGCATGGTAAAACCGCCTGCAAGCGCCGCGGCAGTGCCAGTTCGGAAGTCTTCTTTGTGCTCACCGCCAGGTACACGCAGGTGGACGTGTGCGTCGATCAGACCGGGAAGCCTCACCATATTATCACCTGCACAAGCTTCCGGAAAAATGCAAAATAAAAGCCCCGGTAAAAGGGGCCTGGGAGGAGCGAATATCTGCGCACGGGCGCAGATGTGGGCATGCAAAAGGCGGGTATCATAATTCTCATTTAATCGCCAGTACTGGTACCAAATTGCGGTGAATATACCACATATAGTGATATTTGAGAAGTAATCTTTACTAAATAAATAAAACGTCGGGAGGGGCTTACCATTCCGAAAAAAAAACATAACCTAACTGGATAACCAAAAATGTGGAGCACGTAATCATCTGCGCAGTCCATCAAATTCCTGGCTGATATCTCAAAAAAGTTAACGTATTATTAATAGTTACCTGAGAGGGCAAGCCGGTGTGATATATTGACGTTAATCGAGGATGTGCCTCGATAAACCCTATCCACTTTTCTGGAGGTAATGAGATGCAGTTCAAAATTGAAGGGGATCCATTCCCAACGTTAGAAATCAGCTTGAAAAAAGGGGAATCCATATTCACCGAAGCAGGCGCGATGGCCTGGATGAGTGAAGGGCTGGAGATGTCCACCAGTACGCGCGGCGGCCTGATGAAAGGGTTGGGGCGCGCTCTGGCAGGCGAATCGCTTTTCATGACCACATACGAAAGCCACTCTGACAAAGCCTGGGTCACTTTTACAATTGGCGCACCAGGACGCATAAAAGAAGTCAAGCTTGAAGCAGGACAATCACTGATCTGTCAGAAGGACACCTTCCTATGCGCAGAGCAGGGTGTTTCGGTGGAGATGCACTTTCGAAAGCAGCTAGGCGCTGGTTTATTTGGCGGTGAAGGTTTCATCCTGCAAAAGATCAGCGGACCGGGCACTGTTTTCCTGGAAATTCCGGGCGACCTGCAGGAGCGAACATTGGCCGCAGGCGAGAAGATCCTGATCGATCCGGGGCACATCGCATTCTTTGACCCCAGCGTCCAATACGACATCAGCATGGTCAAGGGGATAAAGAATGTATTATTCGCCGGTGAAGGGCTGTTCCTGGCGACCCTCACAGGGCCAGGACGTGTCTGGCTGGAGACATTGCCATTATCAAATTTAGCGGCCAAATTGAAGAAGTATCTTCCGACCAAGAGCGGATAGACACGACGCATTAAACGAATAATTAGCACGAAATTCGAGCCTTCATTTATTGAGGGCTCTTGTTATTTATGATCACGCCAGCATGGGACAATGATAACGGGCTTTAGCATATTAGATAGCCTAATTCTCATTTGCAAAGAGGATATTGACAATGATAAGAATCCGGTTATACTAAGGTATGGTGGTCTGACCTATATACCACTTATCACATTAAAGACATCCAATTACAAAAGGAGAATCGATCATGAAAAAAATTGCTGTCATTAGTATTTTACTGGGGGTGATGATATTTGTGAGCGCTTGCGGAGGTAATGCCAGCCCACCCGCCGCTGAGCCTGCCGCGCCAGCCGCGATTGCGGAGGAACCGGTCGCGCTGCCGCCCGACACAGCGCAGGAGGAAGCGCAAGCACCCTCCACAACAACCGGAGGCACGATGGAACATTGGGCACCGGCTAATTTGTTCAGACTGCATGTGCCTTCCGGCTGGAATATGCAGGAAGACACCGATATGATTGAGAACACGACTGTACAAACATTCACCGCGCCAGACGGTAACGCATTTGTGCAGGTGTTAGCCAATAAGGTAAACACCTCGCTTGATCATGTTTTGAAAGGCCAGGTGACACTGGATTATATGAAGCGGTTATATGGTGCGGATTTGCGTGTTGCCAGTGATGTATTGTTACCTGATGGCCGTGAAAAACTGGAGTGGTGGAGCGATGAAAATAAGACCAGCGGGACAACGTATTTTCATATGGGCAACAACTATCTGTATTACTATACGGTCGCATACAAAGACCAATACGAGAAGGATTACATGGCCACACTGAGCGATGTAGCTGAGAGTTTTTACCAGAAATAATTCTCCAGCAACAGACCGGAAGGCAATGTCCGCCTTCCGGTTTTTTCATATTTAATAAGATCCCTCTTTATGAGCTAGTCGAAAGCGACAGTAAATCCCAGGTATCATCCAACCGTAATCGTTGGTTATCGGTATCCTACTGCATCAGAGAAACCTTCAATAATCAAAAAAACAATCATAAATTTCATCATTCAAGAATAAAAAGATGTATGTCAATGCGCAATCCCCAATTTCAGGGTTAGAAATAGTTTTATAATTTATCATAAAAATACACTTTAGATGATGAAAGATATAAAACGCCAAAGAATTATCCCTGCAATTATCGCCAGTATAGCGGCGGCATTAATTACGAAGGATTTTCTGACACCCATGATCTTGATGGGCAAGGAATTTGGCGATCGATCTCCCATCGTGCAAATACTGATCCTGATGTGTTTCAGCAGCGTTTATCTGCTTTTTTTCTGGAGGCTCTTTCCAAAATTTATCACCCGGGTCGCGACTACAAGGGTAAACCAGCGCGCATTCTTCCTCATCCTTTTTCTGGTGACGGTGGGAATTATGAGTTCCAAGCTTTTTGTACCGGGTATGATCAGCGGATACGATATCGACTACCACATGCTGCGGATCGAGAGCTTAAGCGAGAGCATTCGGCTTGGGCGGATCCCTGCCAGGGTGAATCCGCTTTTTTTAAACGGATATGGCTACGCATCCTCGCTGTTCTATCCCGATCTGTTCCTATACCTGCCTGCTTTGCTGCGTGTGCTTGGTTTCAGCACGGTCCTGAGCGCCAAGATATTCTTCGTAATCATTTTCGGGCTCTGTTTTCTTTCAGCGTACTGGGTTGGCAGGGAAATAACAAAATCGCATCATGCGGGGATATTGACTGCTGTTGTGTATTGCCTTTCGCAATATCTTTTGCAAAATGTATATCGGAGAGGCGCAGTTGGTGAGATGCAGGCATTCATATTTCTGCCGCTGATTATTTACGGCCTGTACAATCTGGTGTTCGAACGATTTGAGAAATATTGGGTGATGGCCATTGGTTTGATCGGATTGCTATATTCCCATTTAATTTCCACGCTGATCGCCGCTTTTCTGGTCGCGGTTGTAGGTTTGTTTCATGTACGTACAATCATCTTTGACAAAGCGCGCATCATGCGCTCATTAAAAATGATCGCCATCACGCTTTGCAGCACAATCTCGGTCTGGCTGCCGCTGATTGAACAGCTCAATTCCGGCAGCTTTCGTTTCAGCGAGTCCACGTACCTGGCGCGGTATTCCGCAGTGCCAATCTCAGCCATTTTCGCTGTAACCGGAAAATTCAGCGGAAATTACGTTGTATTTGGATTGCCAACCTTACTGCTGTGTTTGGCATGGTTTGCTGCGCGGAAGGTTGAAAAAGATGAGCGTCTGAAGCAGATATCCGCCTGGGGGTTGGGGATCGGGGCGGTGTTGTTGTTGCTCGTAACGAACGCTTTCCCCTGGGAATGGATCAATGGGCCAATCAATATCATCCAATTCCCCTGGCGGTTATATGGACCCGCCGGGGCCTTTCTGGCGATTGCGATCGGGGCTATGCTAAATATGACTATCCCTGTTGAGCGCCAGCGGGTTGGCGCGATCATGCTTATCGCCTTCCTGGGTATTCATGCAACCTGGGTGATCAATGTCTCCGGCAGCCAGCCACGCGACCTTCCATCCGATTTTTACCGACAGGCGGAAAACACATTTCTTGTCAATAACGCGGAGTGGCTGCCTGCTCAAACAGACCTTGAAATGTTACAAAACAGCATAGCAAAGGTTGTGGATGAAAAAGGTCAAAATATCGCCTTCACTCGGCGGGGACTGGAAATGAGGATAGAACCGATCCCGCAATGTGAATACCTGGACTTCCCATTGATCTATTATGTTGGATATGAGGCGCACTATCGCGATAGCGCGGGGAATCGTTTTGATCTTCCCATCTCCTCTGTTTTACCCAATTACACCATTCGGGTGCATTGTCCGCAGGCCGCATCCGCTGAAAGCATGCAGGTTGCGTATATTGGCACCTTCCTGCAGAAAGCGAGCATGCTGGGTAATCTATTCTTCGTTTGCGGTTTAGCAGCTTTATATCGCTTTAGAAGGATTGTTTTTTAAATAGCGTTATAAATTGATATATTGACAATTATATAATTATGACTATGCGCATTTTTTCAATTTGAGCCATAGATATCCGTTAGATGGGCATAGTACAATTCGATACAATCGATGTTCTGCTCGTATTCATCCCAGGGGATATCGATACGAGGGGGAATCCCGGTTGATTGAATGTATTGCTGATCGCGCTCATCCCAATCACTGGCATATTGCTGCAAAGGCTCCATGATCGAAAGCATCTGCGGTACGACTACCCGCATCCCCAGCAAAACAGCCGTGATAAAAAATAATAGAATCGCGTTATATGTGACGTTCTTTTTAGGCATGGGCATCAAAGCTCCAATGATGAACGCTCCCATTGTGAGAAAAAAAACGGGGATCATCTGGGTGCGCAGCGGAATATTCCCACGGTAGACATAGGCTGCCGGGAATGAAGCAGCGAAAACGCTGGCAATGGTGATCGCCAGGACGATCAAGACCGATCCCCATTTCCTGGGCAGATGTAAATCCGCCAACCACCCCACTGTCACTGCGCCGATAATCAACAACCAGCCCGGACGGCCACTGGATTCAAAGGTGTAATAAGGCGTGGCAATGTTGTGGAATAATTCAAAGAAATTTTTAAAGAGGATCGGGATCGTCTGCAGAATTGGCGTTGCTCCGGGGTATTGTTGAATTTGGGCCCGATTTCTAATACCGGGTGATGACAGCAATACTCCCACGCCGACCAGTGTGGCAATGATCGCCACAATAAAAAAATAATTGAGATGTCTGATCTTTGTCTTACGCAGCAATGCCCACAGCAGACCAATTCCATTCAGAGCCAACCATGCCATCGCCGAGACTTCGTGTGTGGTGGCAATACAAAAACTTAATAAACCGCTAATAATGATCAAAAAAGTGGGATATTTGCTTTTCGCTCGAATCAAACGGAAAGCACCGGTCAGATCAACCGGAATCATGATGAAAGCTGGAAACAAAATCAATGCCGAGCAGATCCAAAAAAAGGACTTATAGAAATCTGGCGCAGCAATCGCAATTGTCAACGTCAAGAAAAGCGATGCAGTCAGCGCATACAACCACCTTTGTCTGGTTGGTTCAGTTCTATTTACAACTAAAATGGCGCCAAACAAAGAGAAAATCGTCAGGATGATAAGATAGATAATGGTGCGCGGCTGGTCAGTGAGACCCATGACAAGAAAATTTGAAAATAACCTTCCTGACCAATCGCGATAGAAAAAAAGTGCAGCTCCCGGGAACCCCAGTTGATCATAATTTACTGCATAACAGAAATCATCTGAATACAAGCGGGCGTAATAGCTATTTCTGATAATGAGCGCGATCCCAACCAATCCACTCACAAAGATGACCCAGATAGTGATCATCCGCCAGGAAATTTTTGCATTTTTTAAGAAAAAGAGAATAAAAAGGGAATACAAAGAAAAGAATAAAAAGGCAGTTAGTGTCACGACAAGGATCGATCGGGTGAGTGTCTGTTGAGCAGGCACCAGCATCAAGGCAAGTAGAGCAGAAGTGAGCGTTGCAATCAAAATTTGTGGCAGATCGAGATCGATCGAGATCGGGTTCTTACGATAAAAAAGGATATATGACAAATACCAGATCGGAATTGTCAGCATACTGGCCTGGAATAACCATTTTGCTGTTGAGCGCAATTCAAAACGCCAGCTGGCAAGCGTGATAAGGAGTGCAAGAGAGAATGCGGCGATCAACGCCTCCATAATCGGCCGCATGAAGAAATTTGGTTGTATTTTTTTTCCATGATTATTTTTCATGAATTATCTTCCGTTGTGAATATCCGTTATTCTAATACGTATCAAGGCTTATTGTGAGGTTTATACTAAACAGCCATCAACACAGTAAGAAAATTCTTAATGGAATTCTTACGACACTCGTGCTTGTAAAATTATATAATTTAACATAAATTGATTTGGTATCAAGAATGGAAAATATTGACCAACCTGCCCAGCTTTTGTATCCGCAAGCTCGCACGATTTCGTATTTCTTTTACCGACAGCACTGGCATCTGATTTCGCTACTGATTCTGGTTCCTTTTATATGGCTGCTCGCTGCGCCTCATCTTGGTGAAGGCGCATGGATGGGCATCAGTGCAAGCCAGTGGTTCTGGATATCGCTATGTATTTCCATTCTTCATCAGGTTGTTGTCTGGATCGTTTTTCGCTTACAGTTAGGCTGGGCTACCCTTACCCGTTTATTTGGAAAAGCCGACCTGCTGATCTGGGGCTTTTTATTCCTTCCACTTTTTGTTGGCAGGATTGTCACACAAGGAGCGCTGTCACTCGCCACACAAGACACGCTTGCCTTACCTTTATGGCTTGCGGCTGTCATCGGGCTGATCCTGCTCATTCCAGCCCTGTACACTTTCTGGTCAGTTTTCAGATATTTTGGGTTAACGCGGGCGATGGTAGGTGACCATTTCCGGCTGCGTTACAGGCAAATGCCACTAGAAAAACGCGGTATTTTCAAATACAGCGACAACGCCATGTACGCATTCGGATTTCTGCTTCTTTGGGCGATCGCATTGATCAACCTTTCGTTTCCAGCGCTGGTCATGGCCTTCTTTCAGCATACTTATATATGGGTCCATTACTTCTGTACTGAAAAACCCGATATGGATATCATTTTTTCTAATTAACAAAGAATCCTTAGAAAGGGAAAAATATCATGCCGTTTAACGAGAACAAACGCTTAGATCCTTCACAGGTGCAAGACCGGCGCGGGCGCAGCGCAGGCCAGACGATCGCAATCGGTGGAGGTGGGATCGGAATCATCATTTTGTTGGTTTCCATGTTCCTGGGAGTAGATCTGACTGAGCTTGTGGGTTCTGATATGCTAGCGCCATCGAGATCGGATTCATATTATGAAGACGTCAGCGACCTGGCAACCGTTTGCCGGACAGGCGCAGATGCTAACCAGCGCCAGGATTGCCGCATTGTAGGATTCGTAAATAGTATCCAGGCATTCTGGGAAGAAGAATTCCAGTATTATGGAATCGATTATCAACCGACACAAACCGTGCTATTTTCCGGTTCAACACAAGGCGCATGCGGTTTCGCATCGAGCGCAAGCGGTCCTTTCTATTGCCCCAGAGACCGGATGATCTACATCGACCTATCCTTCTTTGATACCATGCAAACCCGCTTTGGCGCACAGGGCGGACCATTTGCAGAGGCATATGTGGTCGCGCATGAGTACGCCCATCACGTCCAGAACCTATTTGGCGTTCTAAATACTTCAGGCATGATCCGTGATTCAGGCCCTGACAGCGAGATCGTGTTCACCGAATTGCAGGCAGACTGCCTGGCCGGAGTTTGGGTGCATCACGCGACCAGCACAGGATACATTGAGAATCTAACCCGTGACGAGATCATGCAAGCGTTGAACGCAGCCGCATCAGTGGGCGATGACCGTATCCAACAACAGACGCAGGGTTATGTGGTTCCAGACGCATGGACGCACGGCTCTTCCGAACAGCGTTTGGCCGCGCTGCAGGATGGAATGCGATCCGGGGATGTGGATACCTGTAACACGCCGGGTTGGGAATAATTGATAATTACATCATTTAGATTTAAATAATTTCAATCATCAAAGTTTAGGGGTTTAAATTTCATCTTTCTTGCCTTAAAAATGAAAATGTTTGACATATCCTTGCGGCTATGTTACATTTTATGTTGGCTATAAGTGAAGCCCTTCCTCTTCACGCCTCCAATTGACAACAAATGCCGAAAGGAGAAACGGAAAATGTTAGAAAAACCGAAAAGAAAGAAGTTGTATGTATTCACCTGCCTGCTTGTCGCTGCATTGCTTGCTGCCTGCGGGGGGAGCCCGGCTGTAGAAGCTGAGCGCGAAAGCCCTAATGGAGAACCGCCGCAGCCAGCCGATGAGAGCAGCCTGCAAAGCGAACTACCAGTGAGCGAACCAGCTGATTTGATCATGGCAGAAGAAATGGTATACCCGGGTGCACGATTTTTGATTGAAGTTCCAGGGTTTGGCGGTCCAATGACCCCATGGCGATTCTACGCTGTCCCAAATATTTCCACAGACGAAGCCGCGAACTTTTATCTAGAAAAACTACCTCACTTTATTGTTGAAAATGATGAGATCATTAATGGTCATCGTCATATCATGCTTACCTATAGCGATGTACTAAACCGCATGGATGATGCGGATGGCTATGATGGAATGGTAGCGGCAGCAAAGGAATTGGATGGTGCATTGATCGGGCTGGAAGTCATTCGCTCAGGCGCTGTCACTGGTTTTAACCGGCTGGGTATTTTGATGGAATCCTATCAGGATGGAAATATCATGAATGCATCCGGAGAACCGGTTGAGATTCCGATGGATACGACCATTATTATCCTTGAACATTACAGCAACACCTTCTAAGATAAGAAAATAGTGCCAGTATTCAGTTGCTGGTGATGGTGGAAGTCATCCTCAGATCGGGTACACCCAGTATTCGGTAAAAATATGCACCATCACCGGCTATTTTGCCCATATCACATCGTAATCGAACAGGAGTGTTGATGAAGAGAAGAGAGAGAACAAAAGCGCCAATAATATGCCTGGTTTTTACCGTATTGGCAGCAGTTGGCGTGATCATCGGGCTGTTAATCAACAGCCCGATACTGATCATCATTTTTTTACTACCGACTGCAATCTATGAAGTGATCCGTACTGAGGGAAAATCCACCAAAGTAGCATCTATCATACTACTGGTTGTGCTCGTGCTTGAAATCCCCCTTTTACTGTTTAATGTTGATTTCAATATTGCCGAATTCCTCGGCGCAGAACGCCAGATGGTCGGAGGATTCTGGCTCCCACTGGGAGAACTGACTGTTGTAGGGCCCATGTTAATTGCCGTGCTTGCGATAATATTATATACACGCACATGGGGTACCTATACACGCTGGCTCGCTGCAGTCATATTCTTTACCACCCTCGCGCTGATCTATGCGCTTGACCCGGCCTCATTTCAAGAAATGCTGGCGATGGCGATCCAGCAAGGAATACGCAGGATCCGTTGATATCTTCTCCCATGTAACTATAGGGATCAAGACAGTTTATCTTTAAATCAATAGCACGGTGCTATCAACATGCACCGTGCTAGATATCAATTTTTTCGAAATCTATAAAATCTAATCCATTGGTATCTTCTGTGCTGCGCCGGTTACGCGTCCAGCTTTACCCTTACGCGCCTGGCGGCGCTGGCGCAGTTCCTCGACAATCTGGTGATGCTGCTGGCGCGTGAGTGGATAGAAGATTGCAAAGATAATGCCGCCAGTCAGCAGCACTGCCGGGATGGGGCCGATCAACATGCGGATGCCTGTCAAGGCACTGTCTGGCTGCACTATAGAGCCTGCTTGATAGCCGGTCATTTCGAGGATGATCAATGACATCGGAACAGAAATTGAGTTGGCCATCTTGCCCATCAACGTGATCAGGCTGTAGAACATACCCTCATGGCGCTCATACGTTTTCCATTCATCCCATTCGATCGCGTCAGGGATAATGGACCAAGGCAGCACCTGCGCGGCACTGACACCAATCCCCGCCAAAATACATAGCGTTAGAATCACCCAGAATGGTGTTTCCGCAGAGACAAGGATCAGCAAGATCATCACAACAGCCCAAAAAGCGATGCCTATGATATATGCAAGCCGTTTATTCCAATGCTTAGCTGCCCAGTTCCAGATTGGCAGGGCAAGAATCGCCGTGACGAAAATGCTCGCCATGATGATGCTGCTCTGGCCTTCACGCTGGATGATGTACTTGATGTAAAGCAGCAGGTTGGTTTCGACGACGAGAATTGTCATCCAGGTGAGCAAGTAAATTCCGGCTCCAAAGACGAAAGGACGGTTCTTGAAAGCAGCCTTTAGTGAGGGGATCAATTTTGGTTTTTCTTCGCGAATAAATTCTTTTTTCTCACGTGTCCCAAGGAAGACCCCGAGCAGCGGCGTCGCGGCGACTGCGCCCGCAATGACAGCCATTAGCGCAACCCGGCGCGTATTTTCCGGTATCATCGACCCAATCACCATCATCGGGAAGATATAGGCTGTCAGGCTACCAAGGATATTAAAAAACATCCGGAAGGTGGTGAGCTGGGTGCGCTCATCGTAATCTTCAGTCAATTCAGGCGTGAGCGCATAATAAGGCATATAAACAAGCGTGGCCATGGCTTCATAGACGACATATCCGAGGGAGTAATAGATGATCAGGCCGGTCTGGCTGAAATTCGGACTTAGCCAAAGAAGGACGAAGGAAAGCGCAAATGGTATCGCGCCAAAGAGCAGAAATGGTCTCCGTCTGCCCCAGCGCGTGCGGGTGCGATCAGACAAAAACCCGATGATGGGGTCATTCACATAATCCCAACTGCGGCCGACAAAGAGGATGATCGCAGCCAAACCGGGTGTGATCCCAACCACGTCCATCATGAAGATGGGAAAAAATGCAGCGATGATCGAATTGTTCATGCTGAATCCCAAATCGCCGGATCCATAAATAATCTTTGTCCAAAATGACAATTTCTTTTGTTTTTCCATCTTCTCCATCCTTTATTACCTATATTTTGATAACAAAATAACAATTACAACGGACCATAAACTTTCAGATTTTACCCCAAAGTCCAGAATAGATAACACGGGTAATGATTTTTAGTTTTGGAGTAATTCATCATGAAAAGTGATTCGGTTCACATGGTTGAAAATGTTTGAATAAGAAATTGAACATGCTCCTGCGGGCTTTCAGGGATAAGATCGAACCCTTTCATGATATCCTGGCGGCTGACTTTGGCAGCAAAATTTAAATCTTCAAGTTTTTTGATCGCTTTACCAGCTTTCATCCCCTCAAAACCGTCAGGACGCATGAGAGCATAGGCATATAAAAAACCGGAAATCTCATCACAAGCGAAAAGATAACGTTCCATCATTGATTCTGGCTCAACACCTGTTATCTCTGGACCATGAGCCAGGACAGCCCGCTTAAGTTCATCTGGATAATCAGCCAGAAGATCGTTGACGGCTTTAAGCGGATGCTGTTCTGGAAATAGTTCATAATCCAGGTCATGTAATAATCCAGTCTGGCACCAAAGTTCCACATCTTGCGCATTTTTACATGCGTAGGCATGCATAGCAGCGGCGACCATTTCGCAATGATGACGTAAAGCTGGATTTTCGATATATTGATTCAATACCGATAGTGATTGAGCATGCGCGGGGAGTGCCATAACGCTTTTCCTCTTTGGGAATTAGATTTCATCTTTTAATATAATATTTTACATGCATGGGTCTGACACTAACACAAGTGGTATCTTAATAGCATGCGCGCTTGACTATCCTGCTCTAATCAAAACGTTGTTGATGATTTACGACTTTATGACGCGGATTTGGAAAAAAATCGTCAATGAATATACATCCTAAATTTAATCCTCTGAAGCGTAACAATATTGAGAACAGGATTGCTGAGAAACTATTGGAAAATATCATCCGGTGTTTGAGTTTTTACTTTAATTGGTAAACTTATTTTATAATCATCGATCACAACACACCAAATCACCGACATAGGCGCATTCATGGAAAATTTTATCGTCAGCATTTCAAGCATTATGATCGACGATGTGATCTACAGCATCGATGATATGCGATTTGGCAATCTGGGTGGTGCAAGCCCGCATGCCTTAGCCGGTTGCGGTGTTTGGGATCATGCATTTGGTGTGATATCCAGCGCCGGACATGATTTCGAGCAATTATTCACCGATCTTGATCGTCTGCACATTGACACTGCGGGAGTTCAATTGCTACAGGAAAACACAACGCGGGCATGGGAGATCTATCAGCATGGCAACCAGCGTGTGATGGTATTTCAGGAACCGGAGGTTGGCATCGTGCAGGCAATCCCGGATTTTACACGGCTACCAGACAGATACAGGCAGGCAAAGGGTTACCATGTATTATGGAATGGCGAGCATGCGGATCTATTCCGCACCCTTGAATGGATTCGCAAGAATAATCCTGATGCTATCATTGCCTTCGAGCCATCTCGTGTCAGCGCGAAGGAAGACGCGGATTTTTACCAGCGGTTATTCACCTTGATCGATGCCTTTTCACCCAGCATCTCCGAAATCCATATTTCTGAAGATCGATTGGAAGTTGAAGAAATTATTGCATGGTACCTTGGTCTCGGCTGCAGGAAAATTGCAATACGATTGGGGCCGGACGGTTCTGCGGGCGCAGAATCCCCGGAGCAGATCGTTCGAATACCAGCCGTTAAAACAGAGGTTGTGGATGTGACCGGCGCGGGAAATGCATTTGTCGGCGGATTTCTTAGCGGCCTGGCCCGCGAACTTCCTTTACGTGAAGCAATGGCTATGGGATCAGTTAGCGCGGGGTTTAAAGTACAACGATTCGGTTTATGCTTTTTTGACAACTCAATGATTCCTCAGCGCGATGCATACTTGCGTGAAGTGTTGCAAGGAACCGAAACCATTTCTACCTGACTATCGACATAAAGATTAATAATGTGTGGTGCGAATGACAGGCTGGAAGAATTGTTCACGGTGCAAGCAGACCTGGTTGGCAGCACATCGGCTGCATTCCGGAGCAGTCATCTCAAAACAGCGCGCGCGCATATAGTTAAAAAAGAACCAATCAACCACGCCAATGGTTTTCCCAGACAATTCCTCGACCATCGCCTGAATCTGGTAAGCCGCAAACCGTATAGACCATTCCTCTTCATTGCTGACGAACCTCCGGTCAACCAACTTATCACGCAAGCTGTCGTCAATAATATCGATCAAACCCAATCTTAAACAGGCACGCATGCAATGGTAATCCACGACCGGCAGGAGGTTTTCGCCCTCTTTTTTTCTAAGGAAGCATTCCGGCCGCTGGCTCAGAATCATTGCCAGAAGATTGGATTTTTTTCGCAACGGGTCTTCTTTATATCCACCAATCCTGTCAAGCATTTGGATAAAGGTAGTTAAAGGTTTTGGCTCTGCATTGGCCTTCTCCAGGATCATCTCAGGGGTTAACCCCAATGCAAGCATGTCGCGGCCGTAACGATTTGCCACATCCAAGTGTAGTGTAAGCGCAGGCAGAGGGTCTCCGCCATCGTCGGAGCGCATAACGGCTAATAAATCGTCTTGCTTTAAGTTTGCTTGTACCGCTGGAGTATAGAATTCGGGATCGGTAGTGATCTTCCTGAAATACGCCTGCGCCATATACGCTGAACCTTTTAATTGGTCGCCATCGAGGGTAGCGATCATCGGCCGCTGATAAACCTCCCCATCATCCTCCCAAAAACCAAATTGCTGCAGAGTGACCGCGAAAAAATAATCCACGGCATGCGGGTCGCCAACACCGGGATGCCGTTCACCGGCATAATCAAAGGGTTGCGCTTCCGCCATCCCTTTCACTACTTTTGCAACCTTTTCCACCTGTTGAGAATTTATTGAAACTTTGTTATCAATGCCAATTTCCAAGGTTGCTGGTGATCTTTTAATCTTGTCATCTACATTTTCATTAGTAAGCGAGGCGCGCACCGCATACCTGGCAGCCATAATGGGATGAGCCGCGTGGATCAAATGTTCAAGGACATAACCTTCAAAGAGTCCGCGCTCATTCAAGCCCAGTTTTATCCCCGGTTCCCGGGCAGGTACGCTTGTGAAATACTCTCCTTGATGAATATCAATTGTTCCATCAGCCCTTATCTCAAAACGCATACTTCCAGCGGGAGGGAAAATTTCCTGGATATTTTCGCGTGCCTTCGACTCAGAAGTATTGATAAAAAAAGCTATATCGGAGTCAAGATCAGAAATCTCAGAAGAGAAAATGTGGTCAGGAAATGATACAGAAATCCTTTGTGCCCCGCGCTTTTTACAAACGCTGATTAACCCAGGTAACATGTGGTAATCCTTGTCCAAAGGAATATGCACCATAACAACTTCAGACATATCATCAGGCAATCCGTTCGTGGTGAAAGGTTGCACATCCTGTTCGACATCCTGCCCAGAATTTTGATGTTGGGGATAGTCAGCATTTTTAGTCGAAATAGTATTTGTGAGATCAATCCAACAAGGTTCACCTGCGATTGAAAAGGATATGAAGCGCACATTGATTCCACGTGCCTTAAGGGCGAGCATGGTACATGTTTTTTTATCACAAACCGGGATTTTTACATTTGTGTGCGGCGAGAGAATGAGAACGGTGGGATAGTTCAACGATTTACTCCTTATATGTTCGATGCGTGCAATTATATTATCCATAATATAACGTTGAATTTATAATTGTGATGTAAGAATCATTTTTCGCTACAAGCCAAAAATGGCAACAATTGCATTTACACTTTATTGATTGACTCCTATTACCGATAACCAATTCTATCGCGAGTAGTCGATTCGCTTGTTAATCCGTCTTACGTGTAAGATGGCATCCTTGCTCGACTGTGATCATTACCTTATTAATAATTACATGTGCAGTGCCTTTGGAGCGCAGTAACTTAGGAGCGTATTTCAACAAATAAATTGTTTCAATTAATGATCATGATAAGCTGCATTATACAGGCTAACTCTCTCATCATCTCAACCCTCTTATCGTCCGCACATAAGAACTCAACACCTACAAAGTCATGGATCACCGGCATTATTTTTATTGGTGAAATGGTTACACGGCTGAAGTCTTTAATGAAGTGATATTTTATTAAGGCGGGGTTACAGACATTGCACAGCGAAAACCAATGAGATCCCGCCAGTAATCAGGATTGAAATTGCCACGACCAGCGGAACGGGCACTGGTCTGATTACAGTTCCAGGATCCACCACGCCAGACGTGGTAGATTCCACTGGTGGGCCCGGTCGGATTTCGTGTGGGTGAATCCTGGTAATAATCAGGCGCATACCAGTCAAATACCCATTCCCATACATTACCCGCCATGTCATACGCGCCATACGGGCTAACGCCACGGTCACCATAGGAGCCGACTGGTGACGTGGTTTCGAATTGCGGGCAATCCCAGAAGTTGGCACGGCTGCAATCGCTTTCATTTCCCCAGGGATAAATGCGACCATCTGTGCCACGGGCAGCTTTCTCCCATTCCGCTTCAGTAGGCAGCCGCCGTCCAGCCCACTGGCAATACGTTTGGGCTGCTTTCCAATCAACAAAGATTACCGGATGATGGGCGTAGAGAATATCATTGAATGACGAAGGATCAGTTGGTAATGCGCAAACATCCTCTTGCACGCACAATCCGTATTGCGCGTTAGTCACTTCGGTCTGATCAATCCAGAAAGCATCGAGATATACTTCGTGAACAGGTTGTTCATCTGTACCACCATCTGCTGATCCCATGAGAAAACTGCCGGCGGGCACATAGACTTGCGTCATCGCGTCAACCGGTGATATTTGCGTCGATCCGTTACCATCGGCTGTTGGCTTAAGTTCAACAGGCGATGGATCAGGCAAATCTTTCGTAACACCCAACGGATAAACTGTTCCCTGCAATGAAACGCGACTGCAGCCGAAACTAATGAGTTGAATAATAACAATGATCAAGATAGTCCGAATATTTCGATAGGAAAAAGAGGATTTGTTCACAGTTATATTTTCATAACCTGGCAGCCGCGAAAACAGGCTTTTATTTATTCCATTTCCACATTCTGGCGCACTCATTGCCTTTTATTTTGATTGTAGTCAATTCTCCCTGGAATACAAGAATCAAAAAAAATGATGACAATCAATATCTTTTTTTTGCATGCTTAAATGCTGAAAATTAAAACAATACATATTATTTGCAACTCTAAAAAAATAGAGTGATTGATGGATATTTTTCGCGCAGACCCTTAAAGATCATTTCAGTCTATCGTTTTCAGAATATCTGCTGCAAAATCCTCGATAAGTTTGGAGGGGTTGTGGCAAGCCCTCTCGATGATGTGCTTACTATCAGTGTGGTTAATTGCAGCGACGGATATCAATACATTACGCACGAAATAGTAATCTGTTTCGTTATTTTCAATAATGTGAGCAAAAGCTGGTATGGCGCGCTCACTCTTCAACAGGCCAAGCATCTCAGCCGCGATCATGCGCCGTTCGGGTATCTGGTGCGAGAGAGTTGCGATGAGTTTTTCTTCATATGACCATTGATCAAATTCTTCCATGTTGAAGCCGCAATCATTGCAAAACCTCGATTCCGCATCAATTTCCTCCCAACAGAGAGGGCAGTAATAAGTGAGCATAATCTTTTTTAAACGATTTCTTTTACAATAAAATCTGTTTTTAGAATAATCATCATTATTGAACTATGACATCCTTCGTGAATACGTGGCGGCAACACTGCCACCTGAACCTGCACACGGAAAAGAATAAATGAATTTACTTTTTGAAGAGCGAATTCAGCTGTCAGGAATTATAAAAACAGCGATTTCATCGAAAACTCCGGCAAATTGAATATCAAGGCTTTGATAATCCGAATCAAGAATTGGATCAATTTGGATAGTATCCGTGTCCAATAGAACATACCTGACTTTTTCTGTCCGTAAAATAGAAATGCTTTCAAAATCAGGGAAGCGTCTGAGCACTGGCTCCAGAAGAAAATAACGATTCGATGGATAGGTTTTCATCTGTCCAAGGAGAGGTTTCTGGTTTACAAGTGTGTAATAGATGGGTCGTTGTTCAAAGGAATGGACAAGCGGGAGTTGAACCTGCCCGCCCGGAACCTGGTTTGCCAACCAATAATCCACTTTACGAGGTTTAACTTCTTCCAGTGCAAGAGGAGTCGTACTGAAATCAATGACAATCAATGCGACAATGAAAAAAGCGATGATATTACGGGACGCTGGCTTTATTTTCTGCACCAAAATATGGGTTCCATACCCGGCTAACACACAAAGCATAACCATTAATATGACACCATAACGCATCCACACCCTCATCAAATTGAAAAAAGGTACAAATTCATAAAGAAAATATCCAGGTAAAAATACCAAGAAAGATTCCTTCTGTATAACACCCTGAAGCCACTGAGGCGTGGATATCCACAGCGGTTGTTCCATCCAGGTGAGATTGGTTCCCAGGGAAAGCACAAACGCGGTTAAGGAAATCATAGCCAGCCGTTGAACGATTGAACCTGGCTGTTTTTTTCTTTCAGCGATCAACGCATAACCAGCAAGTATAAGAACAACGATGCCTAAATAAAGGGTGGACTCGGTCCAAAAATTTCGCTGGAAATATAAATTTACCAGATCTCCAAAGAAGGCACTTTTAGAAAAGGGGATGAAATAATCAGTGATTGATGCGGAGTAAATCATCACATCCATGAAGGGCCGTTCAGTTCCACCGCCACTGTGCACAACGTAATAAGGCCATATACCGATGATCAATGAAGGAAGCGAAATTGTACCTGCGATGAACCACTGTTTCAAGCAATTCCAGCCCAACCTAAATTGCGTTTTAATAAGTTCAATCAGAACCACAATCAAACAGACAAAGAAAGTCATAAACAGATAATATTGCGACGTAAGAGCAATCCCGGTTAAACCAGCAGCAAGCAAAACCACATTTTTCCATGAAAACTGGTTGTCCTGCAGTGTCGCGAGAAAGCCCCAGAAAAAAAGCGGAAACCATTGAATTGCCGCGAGATTCAAGTGCCCGGCAAGCATGTGCGCTATACGATAAGGCAATAAAGCGTATGCTGTAGAAGCCACGACGCTGGCTTGAAATGATCCAGTCAACTCCCTCACCCAATAAAACATCGTTATCCCAGATAGAATAAATGTTGAAAGCATGACCATGTTATAGCCGAAAACAGGGCTATCGCTATTCAGCACAAAAGGTAATGCCAATATAGCCTGCAAAGGAGAAATTTCAGTCTGGGCAAGCTGGAAACCGTAGGGATGATTTAATAAATGGGAATGATGCGGCGATTGACCCAAATCAAACAAAGCCTGTTTGAACCAACCAATGATCCACATGAAATAATAGCTATCGCCCGAATGCCCTACCTTGTGAGTGTATATATGTGAAAGTAAGGGGCGAGTGAAGAATAAAGCCAAAATAATGAAATACAACAATAGAAATAGGACCAATAGAATTTCTGTCAAATAATCATTGCGCCTGGGTTTCATCATTCCTACCTAGTAAAATTAATTATAAATAGAAAAACAGAAGTCAATGACTTTATGAGGCTTGATGGTTTCCCGGTCATTTCCAGACCGATTGCTGAATTTGAGAAAATAAAAGAATAAAAATAATTAGATAATCAATTAGATATAGAGAATTGAAATAATTGATATTGATCGATTAATGAATAGGGGTAACTAAAAACTATTTGCTACCATTTAGCAAACTACCGATCAGCATTGAAACAACACCTGCCAGGAGCGTTTTGATCCCATATCCGATCAAATTTTCTTTAGCAACATTGCCAAGCCATAATCCAAGCGCAAATAATTCAACAAGCGCAACGCCGAAAGCGGTGTAATACACGACCTGGATATCAGGAAAGAGCCTATAAAAGTAAAAAGGAATGAGTGGAAAAATTGCGCCAAGGAATGGAGAAAGCCCATCCACAACAGCAACAGCGATCGCCGCGAAGCGCCCGGCGCGACCAATGCGGCTGCCATTCAGGTCCGTGAGCATGCTACGGCCGAGCTCATCAAGATCCTTTTTGCGTTCAGCGGATTCAGTCAGGTAAGCGCCCCAGGCACCGGAGATCATGATGGCAATGCTGGTGGATAACCCGGTGGTGAGAATCACCTGCGGTTCATTTACATGAGACACATAGGACCCCATCACCACACCGAGTATTGTGAGGATACCGTCAAAGGCGTTGTTGCCAAATGAGCGGCGTGCGATTTCCGAGATATTTGCGATTGTATTATATTCACTGACCGCCTGAACTATCCGGCGGCCATTACTTTGGAAATTACTACTGTCGTCTTCTTCTTTTTCTTCCATTATCCAATCAATTTCAGGTCTTATCTTTCTTTGTGATTTGGATTTATACCATAGATCGCGATCATGCGCGGAAATCGATTAATTTTCATCACCCAGCCTTTAATATATTTCCAATCCATCTAACAATTTTTTTGGCAATAAAAATGTTTTGTTAATACTTCGTTAATTTACCTTATTTATCTTATTTAGTACGATTTATTTACATTATATCGAAAACCATAAAGGAGAACATATGATACACGGTTCAATTTATAAATTTTTATTAGCTTTATCTACAGCAACCCTGATTATCACTGCATGCGCCCCCACGCCAGAAATGACAGCAGAGATTCCGGTGACTGGTGATGATAATTTCCAGAATAATGACACACTAGCGGTGGAGTCAGCAGCGGATGTGGTTATGGCAGAGACGTTGCTGATGCCAGTGATGGATGTGCCCGCACCAGAACGCACGCTAAAAGATTCGGATTCCAGCCTGCGGGCGAATGAAAAGCGCGTTCTTTCCGGCGATAATTTCTTAAAGAATCTGTACGAACGCCCCTTTACATCAGGCGATATGATATACCAGCCTGACATCGATATCCGAACCGTTGATTTCGCACAGGATGACCAATTCTTTTATTTCACGATCACACTGGGCGGGATGAACCCGGATGATTGGGGCCTAAATGGTATCTATGGCATTGAATTTGACCGCACATTGACCGGCCGCGGTGACTTATTCGTTCGTACGACCGCACCCGCAGGGACGGATTGGTCCGCGGACACGGTCTTAATCCTGACAGATACTAAAGGTGATGTAGGCGGACCACGCCCATTGATCCCTGATACGGGTTTCAAAGGCAGTGGTTATGATGGAACACAGGAACTCGCCGGTAATCAATCCTCGATGGCGCGAATAGATCCTAGCAATCCCCTAGCGATCCAAATTGCTGTCAGCCGCGCGCTGCTGGACAATCCAGAACAATTCACCTGGGGCGCGTGGGCAGATAACGGACTGCGGGACTTTGGCTTGTATGATTACCATGATAACTTTGGACTTAGCGCAGCCGGGTCTCCATTCCGCGATAATCCTGACTACCCAATCGGAGCTGTTTATAGCGTGGATAATACCTGCCGCCTGCCATACGGATCAGCGCAGATGGGTTCAACCATTCCCGGTGTTTGCGTAACACTGCCCCCTGTGGAAGAAAATAAAGATGACAAACCCATAGTTTGTGAACCGCCATACTACCTGATCAACGGTGAGTGCCAATATTTCGGATAAACAAACCGACTAAACATTCAAACGCCGGCATCAGCCGGCGTTTTTTAATTTGGTTTTAGAGGAATAGGTCTGTATAATAAAAATAAGATGATTTAACAATTTAGGAGGAGCCATGTCTAATAAGATGAAGGCATCCATCCTGGTTATCATCGCAGCTTGCATTCTACAGGCAACAGCATGCACAAACGGGGGAAAAAGTGATCAAGAGATCGAAGCGCAAATGACACTGGACGCGATATATGCAGAAGGAACCGCTCAAGCCGCGATACCTGTAACGGGCGGCAATACACTCGAGGATGAAGCATTGGTTGAAGAGAAAGCAATCGAGATACTTTTGTATCCCGGTGAGAATCTACCCGAGACATTGCGTACGCTGGCTGATTCAGATTCCAGCTTGCGCGCAAGTGAAAAACGCGTCCTCTCCGGTGATAAATTTTTAGACAGTTTGTATGAACGCCCATTCACCGCAGTTGACATGATCTATCAACCTGATCTTGATATTTATACCGTTGATTTCGCAGTAGATGAACAATTCTACTATTTCACCATCAATCTCAAAGGGATGAATCCGGATAATTGGGGTTTGAATGGAATCTATGCCATTGAAATTGACACGGATCTGGATGGACGCGGAGAGGTGATCATTGCCACTGAAAAAACTGCGCAATTTTGGGATATCGATAGCGTCAGAGTGCTGGTAGATGTTAACGGAGATGTGGGCGGTCCGAAGCCAATCATCGCTGACGCAGGTTTTAACGGGAGCGGGTACGATGAGATAAAACAGATCGCTGGGAACGAAGTTGCATTCGCGCGCATTGACCCACAAAGTGAAACATCGGTACAGATCGCAGTTAGCACCATGATGTTGGGCGACCCCGCTGGTTTCGCCTGGTCTGCCTGGGCGGATAATGGATTAAGAGACTTTTCCATGTTTGATTACAATGACACCATGGGGCCAAGCGCGGCCGGTTCGCCATTCAGAGATGACCCCAACTACCCAATTAAGGGTTTGTTTAGCGTGGATAATACCTGCAGGTTGGCATATGGTGACATTGGCCTTGAATCTGCAATCCCTGGCATTTGCATCATCGGTGTGCCAACTGTTGCGCCATCCGATAAATGCACATGGCGTTGTACAGACCCGCGCGGGAAAGACCCGACCTCATGTGCGAGATATCAAGGGCAATGGGTTTGCCGATAATCAGTAATTGATATGAAGGTCATGAACAGGCGGAGAAACCGCCTGTTCTACGTATTTTCCATGTGGCAGGTTATCTGAAAATATACTATTATTACAATGTCACTTTTTTCTGAAGGTGTGACTGCGTGATTTTAGATAAAATCCAATATTTTCACAAACCAACTACAATGATGAATCCCATTGAGTCAATTCATATTCACATCAGTTATCCGCCAGCAGAAAGTTCAATCGACTTACTGCGCAGCCTGTTGGTAAAACGCTTTGATGTCAGCACTGGCGAGGAAATTGTTCATCCGGAATCGGTGCACTATCTGGTCAGCGGACGCCCAACGCAGGATGAAATTAAACGCTGCTCCAACTTAAAAGCAGTCATCATTCCTTTCGCAGGTATTCCCTCTGAAATGCGCGCTGTGATGAGAGCGTTCCCCCACGTTGGTGTGCACAATCTGCACCACAACGCGATTGTGGTGGTGGAAATGACACTGGCATTGCTGCTGGCCGCCTGTAAGCACATCATATCGCCGCACGAGGCCCTGCGCCACAATGACTGGCGCCCGCGCTACGCCCCAAATCCTGCCATGCTTCTGCAGGGCAAAACCGCGCTGTTGCTAGGGTATGGTGAGATCGGCTCGCGACTCGCTAAAGTGTTGTATGCGTTAGATATGCATATATTGGCTATACGCAAGTCTATCTCATCCCTCGATAGAGACCGTTTCGCGATGGTTTATCCAACGCAGTCACTGCACCGGGTGCTGCCACGCGCAAATGTATTGATCAACACGCTGCCCCTTACACCGCAAACGAAAAGCATGATTGGTGAGAAGGAATTATTCCTACTTCCGCGCGGCGCAGTGGTGGTTAACGTCGGACGCGGTGAAGTGATTGACCAGTACGCTTTTTTCCAGGCATTGAAAAATAATCACCTGGGTGCGGCCGCGATTGATGTCTGGTACAACTACCCCGAAGATGAACCCAGCCGCGCACACACAACACCTGCAGAGTTCCCCTTTACTGAACTGGAAAATGTTGTACTCAGCCCGCACCGCGCTGGCGGACTGCATTCACAAGACACGGAACGGCTGCGGATGGAACATCTTGCTGCTCTGCTCAACCACGCAGCGCATGGCGAGCCATTGCCTAACCGGGTCGAACTATCACGCGGGTATTAATATAAAATACCTGTATGGGTATTAGCATCTGGTGGATCCGCCGCGACCTGCGCTTGCACGATAACGCCGCATTAGCGCATGCATTAAACAAGAGTACAGTAGTGATTCCTCTGTTTATTCTCGATCCAGCTCTGCTATCCACCCCGCCTGCCAATCGGGATCATTTTTTATTAAATGCGCTGCGCTCATTAGATGCAGATCTGCGGAAAAAAGGTAGCCGATTAATTGTAAGAAATGGCAGACCAATTGATGTGTTTGGCAAGTTGACCGATGAAACCGGTGCGGACCTGATCAGCGCTGAAGCCGATTTTTCTCCATATGCAAAAAAACGTGATGCGGAAATCGGAGAATTATTTCCCCTTGTCACCCTAGGCGGGCCGACTGTATACCCACCACAGGCTATCGTTAAAACAGATGGAACACCATATACGATCTACACCCCTTTCTCGCGGGCATGGAAATCACTGCCCGAGCCAGGCCAGCCGCTGGCTGCGCCTGATTGCATGCCTCCCGTGCCAGAATCTCTGGTCACAGATGGAATTCCAGCAAGTAAAACCTGCGATGGTTTCCCCGCCAATGAAATGGCAGCGCGTGAACGCCTGGAGCAATTTTTATCTTGTGCGGTGTTTCAGTATAAAGACACACGCAACATACTGGCGCAAGACGGCACCGCGCGGATCTCACCTTACTTCAAGTTTGGCCTATTATCGATACACGAAGCAGCACATCGCGTATTCAGCTTGATTTCAAAGACTGAAAATCAGGCAGAGCGAGGCAACCGTGTAACCTGGCTGAATGAACTGATCTGGCGTGAATTCTATTTCTCGATTCTGTCCCATTTTCCTGATGTAACGCGAGAGAGCTACCGAAAAAACCTGCGCAGCATCTGCTGGTCTGATGACCAAAAAGCGCTGCACGCGTGGCAGGAGGGATTGACTGGTTATCCGGTAGTGGATGCTGCCATGCGCCAGTTGAAACAAAGCGGGTGGATGCACAACCGAGCGCGGATGATCTCCGCGTCCTTTCTCACCAAGGACCTGCTGATAGACTGGCGCGAAGGTGAACAGTGGTTCATGCAGCACCTGATCGACGGTGATCTTGCCAGCAACAATGGCGGATGGCAATGGACTGCTGGCACAGGCACCGATGCCGCACCCTACTTTCGTATATTCAATCCAATTCTGCAAAGCAAAAAATTCGACCCACAGGGCGAATACATCCGGCGCTGGGTGCCGGAACTGTCACATGTCAGTAGCGATGACATCCATACACCAAGGGAAAACCCTGACCTGAAATTGGATTACCCCCCACCGATTATTGATCATAGCGTAGGACGTGAACGCGCGCTGGCAGCATATCAAGCTGCCAGGCTGGCGTATGAAGATCAGTCCAGATAATCCGGATTCGGTGCCGGTTTGTGCGGTCCATAGACGATGCGGTCGGCGTACACCATCCAACGCTGATGCGCCCCCTGCTTACTGGCAAGATTAGCCATCAATCGATGGAACGGTGTTGGCGGTTTAGTCCAGGGGCACACGTCCATGCAAATGCCGCAGTCAGTACCATTGACATGCCAATAGGCGTAGCATTTTTCTTCATCCAATTTCCACTTCAATATGCCATTGTGTTCAACTTTTTCACCAGCTGGGATCGCGTTTGAAGGGCATGCTTCCACACACCGCTGACAATTTTCACAAAAGGATTGCACAGCAATATCGCGCGGATTGTCAGGTTTCATGGGCAGATCTGTGGTGACGATAGACAAGCGTACGGCAAGCCCGAACTCTTTGGTAAGAAGATATCCAGCACGCGAGAGTTCACCCAGCCCGCAATCGACGGCGATAGGAACCGCGAGCACCTGATAATTGCTAAAATGGTGCGCGCGTGCGCGGTATCCGAGCTGACGGATATATTCTGCCAACCGCACTGCGGTCCATGCGCTCAGTGCGTATGCTTGCGCGGTAGCCAGCAAAGTAGGAAAATCAGGTGCTGATGCCAGCAGATGCTGATCCATTTTAAAACCCATGGCAATGGCGTGTGTATGGTGACTAAGATCGATCGGCGTGCCCCACGGCAGGTATGCGGGTTGATCACCAGCTGTTGCGCCAACGTGACTATATGTCCATTGCTGAAGCAATGGTGCGATCCCGACCAGATCTGCACCATACATGCGCGCGATCGCTTTTACTTTGCGCGCTGCGCTCTGCTCCGAGAAGGTCTTTCGTTCTGCTGCAAATTCACCATTCACCGCATCTTCAGCCCCGAGCTGGTCAATCCAACGGAATTGCGCTCGGAACATGGGTTCATCCGTACAATTCTTGCCGCCCAGGGGTGTTTTCCTGCTCAAGCTTTGGTGATATCGTTCTTTTATTGGATTATCTTTAAAATATGCCTGGTATTGTGGGCTTTCTGGACCAAAATAACGTAACAGATCCTGCCGCGCAAAAAGCATATCGCGCTCATCATAGCGCGCAATTTCACCGACGATATCCATCGTATAATGCGGTTGTTTTGGCATTATTTATTCCACGATCATTCGGCAGTCCAGTGCAAGCGCACCGTTCCCTTTTGGGAATACCCGCAGTGGATTGATCTCCACTTCGGTCACGTTCGGGAAATCAACAGAAAACTGGCTCAATTTCGCGATCACATCTTCGATCGCAGCGATGTCATATTCCGGATCTCCACGCCATCCTTTTAAAAGATGGTACGCGCGTGTCGAGCGAACAAGACCGTGAATATCCTCCAGATTAAGCGGGGCGATGCGGAAAGCGACATCCTTAAATAGCTCCACAAAGATACCGCCCATGCCAAACATAATGAGTGAACCAAAGGTGGGATCACGTTTCATACCAATGATGACTTCCTTACCAGGTTGGGCCATCTTTTCGATCAGCATGCCATCGATCACAGCCTGCGGGTTGGCATTGATCATATTCGCTAGGATGTTCTCATACGCCGCATTGAGTGCGTTTTCATCCTGGATGTTGATCACCACAGCACTCGCATCTGATTTGTGAAGAATGTCACTTGAGGCACCTTTGAGCACGAGCGGGAATCCAATCTGTTGTGCGATCACCTGTGCCTGGTCTTTATTTATCGCCAGACGCCCTTCCACCATTGGAACCTGATACGCCGCCAATACGTCACGCGTCACATGCTCACCCCACAATTTTAATGGATGGTGCATCTTAAAAACGGCCTCCGCGATTTCCCTGGAATCTTCGGTGGGGATTATTTTGACTGTCGTATCTGGAGATCGTCTTTTGGCTTTCAAAATAAGCGCTTGCAGCATCACCCCGGTTTTCACCGGATAATCAACACACGGTATGTGGTGCTGGTGTAAAAGCAATGCAGCTTCCTGTACGGATTCAAACCCCATCAGGCAGGCAATAACAGGTTTATCTGACTTTGAAGTGGCATCAATTAAAGCTTGCGCGATCTGTACAGGGTCAACAAGCGATGTAGGCACCAGAATAGCCAGGGCCATATCAACGCCATCATCTTCCAGCGCCGTCCGCAGCGCATGACAATATTCATCCTGGTCTGCGCCGCCAAGCATATCGACCGGGTTGGCGACCTGCGCGGAGGGGTTGAGTTTTTCCGCGAGTTTTAACCTGGTTTTCGGTGATAATTCCGCAAGGGCGATGCCGTGCTGGGCAAAGCTGTCGGACGCGAGTGCGGCGGGTCCGCCAGAGTTGGTAACCATGACCGTACGGTTCCCGGTTGATTCTGGCAGCCAATCCAACGCCATTGAAACGTTTAGCAGATCGCTAACGGAGAACACTTCAATCACACCACTTTGCGCGAAGGCAGCCTGATATGCCGCGTGTGACCCGGCCAGCGAGCCGGTATGCGATGAAACAGCTTTTGCCCCTTCATCACTGCGACCCGCTTTGAGCACTACAACAGGCTTGTTTGGTGTGACCTGCCGGCAAACATCAATAAATCGTTTTCCGTCTTTCACACCTTCCATGTAGACAGCGATAACCGATGTGTCCGCATCGTGAGCAAGATATTCAATCATATCTGTTTCGGAGACATCGGCCATATTACCCAGGCTAAGAAAATGGGAAAAACCAATCCCTTTTAGGGCGATATGATCCACCACACCGCCGCAGACCGCGCCTGACTGGGAAATAAATCCGATCCCTCCCCTGGCTGGCATACCGCGGATAAAGGTAGAGTTCAAACCAGTGATGAGATTCATTGTGCCGACACAGTTCGGTCCGATCATGCGCATATTGCTATTGGCGAGGATTTCGAGCAGCTCATACTCCAATGCTTGCCCATCTTCACCAACTTCTTTGAAACCACCAGAGATGACCGTGACCGCCCCAACGCCTTTTTGTCCGCAATCACGCAGAGCAGTTGCGATGTGCTGGGCTGGCAAAATGATCACCGCTAAATCGACCGTACCAGGAATATCTTTTATGGAAGGATAACATTGCAAACCATTTACTTGATCTGCTCCCGGGTTAACCGGATAAACATCCCCTTTGTAACCATATGATTGCATATTGCGGACGATACCATTGCTTAATTTTTCTGGATTCTGCGATGCTCCGATGATGGCAACGCTTTTTGGGTTGAAGAAAGGGATCAAAGATTCACGCATAGGATCAACCTAAATTTCCAAGAATATTTTTACCTTCAGAAGATGAGGGTTTGGGCAGCTTTGGCAGAAGCCAATCGAGAAAAGCACCGACACTGCGGGTTTGCATTAATATCTTGCCGGGGCCGGTCAAATCGGTCACAAGGCCTTCACCGCCGAAAATGGTCGATTTCAGGCCACCAATAGCACGCACATTAAAACCGATATCTTCTGAGAAAGCAACCAGATGTCCTGTATCGACGGTAAATTTTTCTCCGGGCTGCAGGTTAAGTTCATGGATCGCACCATAACTTGAAAGTAGCAGCGTACCCACACCTGCGCAGCGCAACATAATAAGACCCTCACCACCAAAGAAAGTCTTTGCCCCGCCCCACTTGGTATCTGTGGTCACTCCCTCACTGGAAGCAAGAAATGAACCCGACTGCACCAGGTAGCTCTCACCGCTTAAGTCAAATGTGAAGACATCTCCGGGCAGTGTAGGCGCGAGCATAATCTCACCCACGCCGCCTTCCGCATAGAATGTGTTGATGAAGAAAGATTCTCCGCCCAGAACGGATCGCGCGAGGGATTTTAGCAGACCGCCTTTCATTGTTGTCTCTACTTTGACGTTGGATGACATCGCGACCATAGATCCAGATTCTACGGAAATGCTTTCCCCCCCTTCAAGCTGGACCTTTGCCATAGAATAGGACGGACGGTACAAGATATCTGCTTTCATTTTATGCCTCCAGAAATAAAGATAATTTTCATTGATTATATAAGAAAATACCACACGAATCTTCAGGTTTATGTTAAAATTCACCCCGGTAAGTTAACCTTTTGGTTACCTTTCCGCCTTTGAGACAGCATCCATGCGGTTTTCATAGGCATACCCAAGGAAAGGAGGCATCCTAAATGAACGAATATGAGTTAGTTGTGATCATTCATCCTGATCTGGATGATGAAGCGATCGATCAGGCTTTAGGCCGAATCGATGGCTGGATCAAAGACAGTGGTGGCAAGATCGATAGCACCGATGTATGGGGCAAAAAACACATGGCGTATGAGATCCAGAAGCAGAATGAAGGCATTTATTATCTGCTGAATGTCACCCTTGTGCCAGAGAGCATTGCAGAACTGGAACGCAACCTGACGATTCTTGAGCCTGTTATGCGGCATATGATCGTTGCAAAATAAATGAATCCGCTGTTCAACCGGCAGCCATAGGAAAAAGGAGTTAAACAATGGCAGATGATTATAATAATTCTTCGGGCAATGGCTCTGACCAGGGCAAAGGCCGTTATCGCGCACGCTTTGTGCGAAAACCGCGGTTTTGCCAATTCTGCTCAGACAAAACGCTCGTAATCGATTATAAAGACGTAAAACTATTAAGAAAATTCACCACGGAAGAAGGAAAAATCCGATCACGGCGCCAATCTGGCACCTGTGCAAAGCATCAGCGTGCTGTCGCCCGCGAGATCAAACGCGCCCGTCATATCGCCCTGATGCCATTTACAGACGGCACCTGGGAAGAAAAAATCCGCTAATCGGAGGGTATGATGGCCAAAAAAACAGGCAAGAATAATCTGAATCCGCGACAGTATGCTGTCAAGGAACAAAAGAAAATGAAAACGCTGATGATTGGATTTATCGTCACCGGCGTTCTTATTTTTGCGCTGATCGCTTATGCCACAATCTACGCCCTTTTCATTCGCGATAACATTCCCGTGGCCACAGTAAACGGGGAAAAGATCGACAATGAATATTATAAAGCGCGCGTGCGCATGGAACGGAATGGCTATATTCAGCAGTTTTTACTGTTAAATGCGCAAGCGCAGATGTTTGCGAGTGACCCAAACCAGGTCAGCAATTACGAAAACCAGATGATGCAAATTGCATCAACCCTGGATAATGTGGTGTTATTTGGTGAAATGGTACTGAACACGATCGTAGAAGATGAAATCATTGCGGTCAAAGGCCGTGAAATGGGGCTTGAGGTTAGCGATGCTGAAATTGACGCATTGATCAGACAGATCTTCAATTACTACCCTGAAGGAACACCGACACCCGCCCCTACACTCGCGCCATTCGCCACCCCCGAAATTTCACCTACGCAGGAAGCGATTCTGCAGCTCGAACCGACATCGGTTGTCGATGCTTTAGAGATCGAATCTGAAGGCGGCATAGCGGGTATTGAAGGCAATGAGCCAACGGCCACGCCCGCGGCGACGGCAACACCGGGCCCAACAGCAACACCTTACACTGATGAAGCATTCCGCGAGGAATATGGCAAATATCTTACGGACCTGGAAGGGATCGAAGTCAAAGAGAAATACCTGCGCATGTATCTGTATCATTATTTGATGCGGGTAAAGGTTCAGGAATCATTGAGCACTGAGATTCCTGCTGAACAGGACCAGGTATGGGCGCGCCACATCCTCGTACCGACTGAATCCGAAGCTCAGGCAGTGCTGGACCGCCTGGCCGCTGGTGAGAATTGGAATGTGATAGCCGCGGATGTTTCCCTGGATACCAGCAACAAGAACAATGGCGGTGATCTGGGTTGGTTCAGCGCAGGGCAAATGGTCGCAAAATTCAATGACGCTGCCTTTGCACTGGAAATCGGCCAAACCAGCGCCCCGATTGAAACGCAATTTGGCTGGCACATCATTCAAATTGTCGATCGCGCAGTCCTGCCACTTAAGACAAGCGATCTACAACTAAAGCAAGACCTTGCATTCCAGCAATGGCTGTCGGACGCAAAATTAAATGTCCCTTATGAGATCAATGATGTTTACCGCGACTTAGCCCCAACATCACCCTCGCTCCAGGAGCTTTTTGCAAATCAGGGTACTGCACCTATTGAAGAAACAGCTGAAGAGCCTATCGCAGAACCAGCAGAATAATAAAGGATTATATTGATAAAAACAAAGCGGAAATCACTCCGCTTTGTATTTTTTAATGAACCATTTCATCTGTCAGTTCATCCAGCTTTAGACTGATAACCTGGCTGACCGAGTCTTTACCCATAGTAACGCCATAAATAATGTCAGCAAGCTGAACCGTATTACGGTTATGGGTGATGATGATAAATTGAGTGGTATCACACAATTCCTTTAACATATCTCCCACACGCATCACATTAGATTCGTCCAGCATCGCATCAATCTCGTCCAGTATACAGAATGGCGTCGGAGAAATCTTGAGGAGTGCAAATATCAATGCGACTGCAGTTAAGCTCCTTTCGCCACCCGAGAGCAGAGCCAGTTCCTGTTTGCGACGACCGGGCAGTGTCGCTTCAATATCAATGCCCGAATCCATCACGTTTTCTTCATCTTCGATTAATAGTTTTGCGCTGCCACCGTTAAAAAGTTCGGCAAATATATTCTCAAACTCGACCGCAACCTTTCTAAAAGTTTTCAGAAATTCGCGTTTCATTAATTCATCCAATTCATCAACGATCTTCTTCAGGTCGGTTTGGGCTTTTTGCAAGTCCATTAATTGTTCAGTAAGGAATTGATAGCGTTCAGCAACCTCCTGGTATTCCTGTTGAGCATTTGGATTAACAGGTCCGATTCGCCGAATAAGGCTTTTCTTCTGATTGATATGTTCATTAATCCCTTCAGGCAATTGATCCAATACAGGCAGTTGTGAAACGATGTCAGCGATAGGCAAGGGTTTGGGACCAAAGTATGGCTCTTCTTCACTGGTAAAAATACCAAAATCTTCACCAATCTTTTGTTGATATTGCTCTAAGCGTTCACGCAGTTTATCTACTTTAATTTGCGCCTGCATCTTATGACGTTCAGCAATGGCATGCTTCTGCCTGGCAGCATCCACCTCTTCCAAAAAAGATCCCTGATCTGTGATTTCTTGATCGACCTGATTTTCTAACGGATGCGTTTCCTGGGTCAAGGATTTGATTTGTTGATTCACAATCTGGTCACGCGAGACGATATCCTGTAACTGCTTGCCAATATCCACCAAGGAATCTTTGAGCGCGCGAATTCGTTCTTCAATATTCGTACTTTCATTATGAAATTGATCCAGCTGTGTTTTCTTTTCGCTCATACGGCTTTGATTGGTCTCGGCCATTTTACGGGCGACTGCCAGCTTTGAATGCATATCCATCACCGTTCCGCGAAGATCCTCTACAGGAAGTTCCTGCAATTGCATGTATAACGTTTCAGTGGATTCGTTTTGCGTTACCACCTGCTTTTCCAATTCACCAATTTTTACCGCGAGTTGCAGGACATCCTCATTTTCCTTTGCCATATCCGCGGTAAATTGCTCCAGGCGTTTTTTTTCATGATTGATCTGTTCTTCACGCTGGGTCTGCTCAATCTGAAGTTTATGGATATCGAGGTCGAGTTGATTGCTTGATATTTCTTTCCGTTTCAGATCAGAAGTGATGCTCTCAAGGTGCGTATTCTGTTCAGTGAAAGCTGCTTGAAGTGAAGCCTGTTTTTCCTCAATATCTTTTAATGTTGACTGGATAGATACAATCTCGTTTGCTGTTTCAGACTTTTCCCTTTTGCGTTCGAAATTCTTCGCGCGGGTCTCTTTGCCAACCATGATCGTACCATCAGCCGCGAACACCTCCCCGGTAAGTGTGACGATACGGGATCCCGAATCAAGGTTTTCCAGTGCGCGCCGTGCGGATGGCAGGTCTTCTGCAATATAAACATTCGAAAGCAAATTCGAGACAATTACCTGGTCAGGCACATTTGTCTCACATTTAAGCACATCTGCAGCACTGGTAAGGTTGATACCTTTTTTAAGTTCGCGTTTTGGCAGTTTTAAACCTCTATTCTCTATTAGAATAGTGCGGGCGGAATTGGAGCTTTTAATAAAATCGATCATTGATTCAGATTCCTGCGGCGTTTCAACAATGATGCCTTCGATTATCACTCCCAAAGCCGATGCAATAGCTAATTCATATTTTTGAGGCACGTCCAGCAGATCCATCAAAAGACGGTAATTGCCATTCAGTTTCCCGTTCTTTAATGCTTCAACGAGCGATTTTGCGCCGCTCGTAAAGCCCAGCAAGGAATTTTCAGCTTCTTCCAGCAGCTTATACTGTCCTTTCAACTCACGCAGCATGTCTGAACATTTTGTCTGTTTATTGCGTTGATCTTCGATCCTAAGTTTAAGGTCACTGATTTCTGAAGTAACCGAATTCTTTCTTTGATCGATGGTTTCTAGATCGTTGGAAAGTGTGGCCTTTTTCTCTTCCAATGCTTTCAAACGCTCTTGCTGCTCCAGGAATAATTGTTCATCCCTATGCATGCGTGTTTTCAGCTCGGCCATATCAGCTTCTCGCAAATTGATCTGCTTCTTTAGTCCTTCGGTAAGCGTTTGCAACCGCAGCATTTCCTGTGTTACTTGATTTACTTTGTTTTCCTTATCGTAGATCTCGGTTTCGATCTGATTACGGCGAGATAAACGCTGATCAAGTTTTGTCTGTGCTTCCTGTAAATCCTTTTCCATCTGCGCAAACTCATCTTGATTACGGTCACCCAAATTGGCAAGCTCATCGATCTCATTGGACAAGGCGTTCAATTGAGCCTGGTCCATGTCATATGCGCGTTGCAGTTCAGCAACTTGATTCTTTTGCGCCTGTTCTCGTTCTTCCAGAACAGCCATACTACGGGCGTTTTCTTCTTTTTCCACGTGCAACGCGGATAGCGAACGATGCAGCTCAGATAGTTTAGCGCGTTTGTCACCCAGCATTCGTTGAGAGATTTCCAACTGAGATTCAAGCGTTTTGCTCTCAATTCGTGTTTGATTTACTTTTTCCTGAAGTGATGCATTTAATTTGATTGCTTCACGCAAATCACCCTGTGTGCGGTGCCAGTGATACCCATACCAATCTTTCAATAGCAGCTTAAGATCCGCATCAATCTGATGAAAAGAAGCTGATTTTTCCTGTTGTTTTTCAAGCGATCGCAGACGCGGTTTTAATTCAGCCACGATATCATTCACCCGTTCAACGTTTCGCAGCGTCTTTTCCAGCCGCCGGTTTGCTTCAGAGCGGCGGGAGCGGTAGAGTCCAATCCCGGCAGCTTCTTCAAAAAAACTTCGGCGGTCTTCCGGCTTCAAGCTGAGGGCGGAATCTACCAGACCTTGTCCGATGATGGTGTAATTTCGCTCAGATAAACCGGAATTCGCTAACAGCTCATTGATCTCTTTCAAACGTACTTTCTGGTTATTGATGAGATATTCATTTTCCCCATTGCGGTAGGCGCGGCGTGTGAGATTGACCTCGTTAAAATCAATCGGCAGCCATCCGCTGGAATTATCGAAAGTGATTGAAGCTGATGCCATGGATGACCGCGGTCGTTGTTCGGAGCCAGAAAATATCATATCAACTGTCTTTTTCCCTCGTAAAAGACTATAAGCCTGCTCACCTAATACCCAGCGGATCGCATCCGCGATATTCGATTTACCAGACCCGTTGGGCCCCACAATCGCAGTCAGCGGCGCAGGGAATTTAAAATCCGTTTTACTGGCGAATGTTTTATATCCCTGCAGTTCTAATGAAATAAGATGATTAGACATGAAGATTATTCTCTTTTAATATCTTTTCCAATGCGATTTTTGCCGCGGATTTTTCCGCTGCCTGCTTGCTCATGGCCTCACCCATGGCAACGATCTGGTTATTTACTCGCGCTTCTACCTCAAATATTTTTGCATGATCCGGGCCTTTCACATTGACTGTGCGATATTTTGGCGGAGGATATCCTTTTGCCTGTGCCCATTCCTGCAGCAAGGATTTCGGATCCTCATTCTTTCTTTTACTGATGATTTCGTTCAAAGCACCTTCCAGCAGCGGATAAATAAATGATTTAACAAACTCGATGCCTTTATCTAACAACAATGCACCAATAAAAGCTTCGAACACGTCACATAGCAACGCATTACGTAGTTTCCCGCCGGATTTCAATTCACCCCAACCCAAGCGGATAGCCTTATCCAGCTGGATTTCGCGCGCAAAAGCGGCCAGCTGCCCGGTTTGCACGAATGCAGAACGCATTTGTGTGAGACCGCCTTCTTCCATTTCCGGAAAACGGTTATAAAGCCATTCGCCTACCAGGAAGTCCAAAACGGCATCACCCAGGAACTCTAAACGCTCGTTGTCCTCTAACGCGTCAGGGTGTTCATTCAAATACGAACGATGGGT
The DNA here is from genome assembly GCA_964612815.1 of uncultured Pelolinea sp. Taxonomy (GTDB): domain Bacteria; phylum Chloroflexota; class Anaerolineae; order Anaerolineales; family Anaerolineaceae; genus Pelolinea. The sequence goes on from CAZTCV010000003.1 coordinate 271,564, forward strand.
CAGGGCTCTGGTTAACAGAAGAATATCCTCAAAAGGTATTTGTAACCGCGCCATTAACTGCTGCGGTGTTTCTGTAATTTTCCTTTCAGCATCCATTATGGGCAGCTTCCCTCCATGAAACTATTTAATTACTGATGATACCACTCTGCTATAATTGCTCGCATGGCAATTCCTTCATTGTGGCAATCATCTTTAGATTATAAGATCACTACCGATGTTTTTGAAGGTCCTCTGGACCTTTTACTGCAATTAATTGAGAATGCCGAGCTTGACATCACCAAGGTGTCTTTAGCGCGGGTCACAGATCAATATCTTAAGCGCTTGCGTGAACTGGTCGATCGTGATCCGGTTGAAGTTTCCGCCTTTCTCGTGATCGCGGCAAAACTCGTCTTCATCAAATCATCAATTCTACTACCTTCTGTCCAAGATGAAGGAGAAGAACCAGAAGAGGATATCGGTGACCAGCTAGCCCGACAACTGATTGAATATAAACAATTCAAGAACATTGCCGACTGGCTCGGAGACAGGCAATCCAGCGGTTTGCGGTCCTATTACCGCGTCGCGCCTCCGCCAAAAATCGTTGAACATGTCGATATCTCAGATGTAACCATATTTGACCTGATCGATATCCTCATGGATACCTATTTCAAAAGTGAGCATGAAACCGCAATGAGCGAGGTGGTAACCATTTCTCCGTTGACCATCAAGAATCGAATCCTGAAGATTAAAACCTATTTACGTAAGAATGCTCAGATCCGCTTTTCTGACCTCGTCACGGATGATCGATCACGTCTGGATATCATTGTCACATTCCTGGCCCTACTTGAATTAGTCAAGAATCATGCAATTACCGCTCTACAAGAATCACTGTTCAGCGATATCGCGTTCGAACGGACAGCAAATCTCGACAAGGAATTTGAACTTGAGTTATAGCTACACTGGATAGCGAAAGAAAAGCCATGCCCGAGACAACCCCTATTCGCGCCCAATATCTGAGTATTAAAAAGAAGTATCCTGATGCGATCCTTTTTTTCCGGTTGGGTGATTTCTATGAAACCTTTGATGATGATGCAACCATCGCCTCACGGGAATTAGATATTGTCCTCACCTCACGAAAAGTATCCAAGAATCAGAGAGTGCCGATGGCTGGTATACCGTATCATGCCGCTGATAATTACATCGGGCGATTGATCGAAAAAGGGTTCCACGTCGCAATTTGTGAGCAAGTTGGCGAACAACCGCAGAAAGGCCTTTTCCCAAGAGAAGTGGTGCGCGTGGTAACACCCGGCACAATCATCGAACCTGGATTGCTGCGTTCAGAAAAAAACAACTATCTGCTTTCCTATTACACAATAGAAGCAGTAACCGGGGTTGCATATATCGACATTTCCACAGGTGACGCGGGGGTGACTGAATTTCTAGATGACAAGGATAAAAATCGGCTGCAATCAGAGATTGGCCGGCTTAGCCCTGCTGAGATTATTTTCCCAGAAAACCAGCAATGCAAGATCCAAGCGGACATCCATCAAACTGCGATTTCTGATTGGAAATTCGAGCTAACCCGGAGCGAACAGGAGATCATCAAGCTTTATAGGGTATCAGTATTGGATGGATTTGGCTTGCGCGGCAAAACAGCCGCGATATGCGCGCTGGGAGGGCTGGTCAGTTATTTACAAGATACTGACACGATTGCATCAATGCAATTTAAACCTCCATCGTTCTATTCCATCGATGATTTCATGATTCTGGATCAGCCCACCCGTCGCAATCTTGAATTGACGCAGACCATTCAGGGTAAAGATGATTACGGCTCACTATTATGGGTAATCGACAAGACTGTGACAGCCATGGGTAAAAGACGTATCATTCAGTGGATCAACCAACCACTGACGCAAATAGATCGTATCCAGAATCGGCTTGATGCGGTTGAGACCTTTTATAACAATGGGCTGTTGCGCATGGAACTGCAAGCAATACTAAAACCTTTGGCTGATATCGAGCGCATAGCAACCCGCATTAACAGCAGCCATGCATCCCCACGTGATCTAGCTTCACTTCGGACTACACTCGAGCAAATCCCCGATGTTTTCAAAAAGCTGAAGAACCACCTTTCACAAATTTTCCCCTCGTATCTAGAGCCTGAGCTTTGCCAGGATGAATTGCACATTTTACAACAATCTATCGCTGAAGATCCACCTGCCACCCTGCAGCATATCGGGGTCATAAAAAGCGGTTATTCTGCTGCTCTCGATGATGTGATCCAAGCATCTAAACACGCGCGTGATTGGATTGCAGGCCTGGAGAAAAAAGAAAAAGCTGCCCATGGCATCAAAACACTCAAAGTCGGATACAACAAGGTGTTTGGGTATTACATTGAGATCTCCAACAGCAATCTCGATCAGGTCCCTGATTCCTACATCCGAAAACAGACGCTGGTCAACGCAGAGCGGTTCATCACTCCCGAATTGAAAGAGTATGAATCAATCGTATTAAATGCAGAAGAGCAGATCCGCTCACTCGAAAACCAGATTTTTTATGATATTTGCAGAACACTTTCAAAATCCACTGAAAAATTACTTTATTTGGCCGATCAGATCGCAACGATTGATGTATTTCTTTCCTTTGCGCAATCTGCCGGCGAGAATAAATACTGCAAACCAGAATTGCGCGAAGATCAACACATCGATATCAAGAATGGCCGCCACCCTGTTGTCGAAAAAACACTATCAGCAGGTGAATTTGTACCCAACGAATCCTCGCTGACTTGCGAAAAGATGATCCACATCATTACCGGACCCAACATGAGCGGGAAGAGTACCTACTTGCGTCAGGTCGCTTTAATCACCTTGATGACACAAATTGGTTCATTCGTGCCTGCAGACAAAGCAGTGATTGGATTGGTCGATCGGATTTTCACACGCATCGGGGCGCAGGATGAAATCCATGCCGGGCAATCGACTTTCATGGTCGAAATGGTGGAGGCGGCAAATATTCTAAATAACGCAACAAATCGCAGCCTTTTGATTCTTGATGAGATCGGGCGCGGAACAAGCACCTATGACGGATTATCGATTGCATGGGCGATGATCGAATTCATTCATAATCATCCCAAACTACGTTCGCGGACCTTATTTGCCACCCATTATCACGAACTCACGATCCTTCCAGATTTCCTGCCTCAGGTTGCAAATTACAACGTCGCGGTAAGTGAATCAGAGAATAATGTCGTCTTTTTGCATAAGATCATCAGCGGCGGTTCAGATAAATCATACGGTATCCATGTCGCCCAATTAGCTGGTATGCCCCGTCCCGTCTTACAGCGCGCGTCAGAACTTTTATCACAATTTGAAAATGACGGTTACCAGCAGCCCTCCAGACAAGATAACCGAATTTCCGACCAGCTGCCCCTATTCAAAGCGGAAAACCCGCTGCGCGACGCATTGTTCGCGCTCGATATTGAAACAATCAGCCCGATCGACGCAATCAACATCCTGTATAAATGGAAAAAAGAATTCGACGGATAAATTATCAGTCCTGCGCGTCGCTCTCCTTTTCCTCTTGTTCAATCTCCTCTAAAGTTTGCGGGATGATTTCTTTTTCAATCTGGTCCTCATGCATTTCGGATAGATCCATTTCTTCTTGAGGATGATCTGGCTCGCTCACTTTGGCATACTTTCCGGCTAGCATCAAGATTAGCCCGAACAAGAATAGAGCGCCTGCCTGCGCTATTATCCATACAAGCATGCGGTTTGCAAGGTGGCGCGCGAGTGAAAGCAGTATATTTCCAAAGCCCGCTATTAACATGGATAACGGCCTATTGAGTAAGAGACCAAGAAATTGGTCCATGCCAATCAAGAGAATAACTGACGCTACCAGTACTATTCCGGCTACTGCGATCAACATCCATCCAGTCCATCCGCGCATCGCCTTCTTATTCGATTTCAGGATCAAAGCAATCAGAATCAATAGAAGGAGAACAATAAACGGCAGTAATCTAAACAGCCAGCGAGCAATGCTATACCAATAAAAAGTGCGGTCTCCAAGTATCATGCCAGATGGAATTAAGCCGACCAGATTAAGTGTTTTTGGCAGCCGAATGACCCGATCTTCAAGATAAACGGCTAATAAACCGGACATGGCAGCACGTTCACCAATTGCGAGCTTACACGGAGGTAGTTCATCGAGGGAGATAGCTGTCTCGGCGGTTATGATATCCTGGTTCTGGCATGATTCAAGCGATAGTATAAAATCATCACTAATCGCAGCGCTATTTGAGACCAAAGAATCTTTAAGATCTTCGATATCAATTTCAATAGATGCATACGGTGTTTTAAAATTGAAATAATTCAACGTGTTTCCAACCAGGTCAAAGAGGACATCCTGAGACCATGCACGAGGAATATATTCGGAAACTATTGATTTAAAGCTTTGCCTGTTTACAAGCACCGGAGGAACACCGTTGGTAAGAAGCACCTGATCTGTGAGGACTTCCGCAATCACCGGCGACATCTGGTCCCCGTATTGGCTATCTTCCAGAATTTTATTGTAACTTTCTTGATTGAGAGCGATCATTTCAATCGGCAACACGAACATTGTGAGGATGATGGAAGGAACAACTATCAAGCTTAGCACCACAACAATGATCCACCTTCCCAACCCAATTTTTTTATTCATTTTTATCCACCTCTTTCCAGATCATTCCATTAATCATTTTTTACCAGTCGCGAGCCCCATTTAAAAATACTTTACTATTTACACGGGTCCTTCCTGGAAGCTGCACCTCACGTAACATCAGATCGTTTGATGTGGTTCCAATAATTGGGTAATTATCATACCGTCCGCGTTCTCCTGGTTTGAGCGTGCTGGAAGGCGACACTAAAGCAGAAAATATCTTAACCATTTTTCCATCCCAATCAAAGAATGCGGTTGGCCAGGGATCCAGTGCGCGGACCATGCGTTCAATTTTCTCAGCCGGTTGATCAAAAGATATCAGGCCATCTTCCTTTTTTATCAAGCCTGCATAAGTGGCGTGACGCTCATCCTGTTTTATTGGTGTGATCTTCCCAGCCAGATATTCAGGCAGAATATCCACAAGCAATTCAGCGCCTTCTCGTGCCAGAATTTCTGCAAGCCCATCGGCTGTTTCATTACCATCTAATTCAACAGCTTTGTGTGCGATGATTTCTCCTGTATCGATGCCCTCGTCCATTTTCATGATCGTTATGCCTGTTCGTTCATCACCATGCATGATCGCAGCTTGAATAGGCGATGCGCCTCGCCATCTAGGAAGCAAAGAAGCATGCACATTGATGCAACCGAATTCCGGGAGATCTAAAACATCTTTACGCAATATTTTCCCATATGCCGCAACGACGATCAGCTTTGGTGTCAGGTGATCAAGTAAATCCGAAAACGCTTCCGTGTTCAGTCTTGTGGGCTGCCAGCATTGTATAGCCAGGTTATCAGCTAATTTCTTTACAGGCGAGCTTTGCATGGTTCTTCCGCGTCCAACTCTTTTATCAGGTTGGGTTACAACCCCGACAATATTCTGGCCATATGCATGCAGCGCAGACAAAATTATCGCAGCATAATCCGGTGAACCCATAAACACTGTTCGTATTGATTTAGTCAATTGATCTAATTTACCTGTCACTCTTCAAAATAAATTTTACTAATCCATTAATCATCAAGAACAGGATTACTCCAAATATTAACCCGGAGAATACCAGCAGAATCAACACCAGATAATCTTTCCGTTCAATGGCTATGGCAGCCTTTTTCCTTAAGCGATCTTGAAGATTGCTCACAAAGTCTTCCTCAGGAACCACTGGATGGAGAAGTGATTTCAATTGTTCTTCGATATATAATGCATTCTGTTTTGTATTCATCACCTTGCCTTGACCTTTATAACAGTTCGTCTTCGTCAATAATATTTCGCAATTCTTTCAGCGTGCGATGATATAAGCTCTTGATCGCACCTTCACTCTTTTTCATAATAATCCCAACTTCCCGATTGGACATACTATCTACGTATTTAAGAATAAGCAGTTGCTGTCTATCTTGCGGTAATTTTCTGATGATCCGCATCAGATATTCGATTTGCTGGCTTTTCTCGATCTGTTTTTCTGGTATCACGGACTTACTTTGAATATAGGTATGATCTTCCAGAGGCAGTTCAAATTTATGTTTACTATCACGGTGCCAATTCGCAACAAGGTTGTGCGCAATGCGGTAAAGCCAGGCAGAAAAAGGTACTTTTGTTTTTTTGTAGCGGGTAATATGATTTAGCGCGCGCTGAAAAACCCTCGCTGTGAGGTCTTCGGCATCTTTGACATTGCCTGTCCGGTAATAAATATAGCTATAAATCTTTTTTACATTCTCTTGATAAAGAATGCTGAAAGCCGCTTCATCCCCGCTGATGGCGCGATCTAAAACATCATTATTATCCACAAAATTTTTATCTTCAGGACTCATTTTTCAAATTCGCAAATCAGGATTAATATCACTTGATTATAGCCATTTTTCAACTAAGATTGAGTATCAATATTCAATTACCAATGTGTAGGAGAAACGATGGAAGCGAACACATTCATTCTAACCGATCTAATAGCAGATAAATTACATTGTGAAATATGGAAGCCATCGGGTCGTCCGAAGTTTGCAATGATACTTGTTCATGGGCTGGGTGAACATTGCAATCGCTATAAGGGAGATTTTTCAGAATTCTTTACTTCGCATGGTGCAGTTATCTACACATTTGATCTTCCTGGCCATGGCAAATCCGGTGGAAAGCGCGGGCATATCCGTCAGTATGAAGATTTGAATACAATAATTTCCGGCCTGCTCACCCGCATCAAAAAAGATTATCCCTCGTTGCCAGTTTTTATTTATGGACACAGCCTCGGCGGATTAATTTCAAGTGTGTTCTTATTAGAAAAACAACCAACCATTCAAGGCGCGATCTTATCCGCGCCTGCGCTTGATGTTGAAAATCCTTTGCCGCCATTAAAGATCGCATTGGCTAAGATGATGAACAAAGTGTTTCCTGCCATTACACTCGATAACGGTTTAGAAAGAGATAAACTTTCAAAAGATAAAGACGTTGTGGATAGATATAATTCTGATCCGCTTGTTCACGGGCTGGCTTCTGCCCGATTGGGCGCGTTTATTATTGACAAGGGAAAATACGTTTTAGATAACGCACAATTACTAAGCAAACCAGCCTTGATCATGGTCGGTGCTGATGAAGCGATTGTCAGCAAATCCGCCATCGATTCTTTCTGCGAATCATCAAAATTGTGCACAAAGAAAATTTGGGAAGGAATGTACCACGAGATTCACAATGAGAAAGATAAACAAGCCGTATTTCAATATACGCTTGATTGGATGAAAAAGACAGCTTAATCGGCAAATCGATTCAAAAGCATATCGCGCTTGACCGTTCGATTTTCAAAAGTTACAATTTAGTAGATGAATATCTGGTTAGTTTTTTTATCATTGCAAACAATAATAATTTTGCTTAGCAAGTCCCAGAATGATATCAAATCAACCACTTGCATCTAATTTCAAGTGGTTTTTTATTTTATGTCCAGAAGGAGAAGCGAAATGCCTGGTTTCCTAAAGAATGAACCTTTATCGATCATTGACCCCGATGTAAACCGTATCATAGGTTTAGAAGCTGAAAGGCAAAAACGAAAGTTGATCTTCATTCCCAGCGAAAGCAGCGCCCCTTTAGCGGTGAGGGAAAGTCTTGGATCTGTTCTGCAAAATATCTATGCTGAAGGATATCCAGACGAAGAAACCCGGTTGTTTGCTGAAGAAAAGATCCTTGATATTGAGTCCCAGCTGATAAATTATCGCAGATACTCCGACCCGCGTTATTATAAAGGAGTTGAATTTGCGGACACAGTCGAAGTCTTAGCCCGCCGTCGCTGTGCAGAATTATTTGCAAATGAATCTGTGGATGCAGATAATATCTTCGTCAATGTGCAGCCACTTTCCGGCGCGCCTGCCAACAATGCAGTCTACCAGGCCTTGATCGAACCAGGTGATGCTGTGATCGGCATGAACCTTTTCCATGGCGGTCATCTAACACATGGTTCCTCGGTAAATCGCTCAGGTAAACTGTACGATGTCTCACATTACAGCGTGGATCCAAATACTGAGCAAATCAATTATGATTCGCTTTCAGCGATGGTTGAAGAAATTCGGCCAAAAATCCTGATTGCAGGTTATTCCTCATACCCCTGGGTGCCCGATTGGAAAAAGTTTGCTGAAATTGCCCATTCTGTTGGGGCGTATTTCTTTGCCGACATTTCCCATATTGCTGGATTGATTGCAGCCGGTGCACTACCTTCACCAATCGGTCATGCCGATATCATCACGTTCACTACTCATAAAACACTTTGCGGCCCAAGAGGCGCGGTTATTCTTTCTTTTAGCGAGAAGATTTCCAATGCAATCGATAAAGCAATTTTTCCCGGTGAACAGGGCGGACCTCACGTTCAGGTATTTGCAGGAATGGCTACTGCTTTCAAACTTGCGAAAACCGATGAATTCATCGCATATCAGAAACAAGTTTTGAAAAACAGTAAAGCACTTGCAGACCAGATCTCTAAACGCGGAATCCGCATCGCTTTTGGCGGCACCGACACCCATCTATTCAACATAGATTGCAAGTCAATAGTCGGCGCCGATGGCACACCGCTTTCTGGCGATATGGCTGTACGCATTCTTGATATAGCTGGTTTGGTAATGAATGCTAACACAATTCCCGGAGATAAATCTACCATACGCTCAACGGGTGTTAGAGTTGGTACACCCTGGATCACGCAACGCGGCCTGATTGAAAAAGATATGGTTACGCTTGGTGATATTATCTCTGACCTCCTTTTTGCGACTGAACCCTACACAGTTGCCGGCAAAACACGGGCGATCACACGCGCAAAAGTTGATTTCCGGGTTTTAGAAACCGCAAAAATCCGTGTACGTGGGCTGATCAATAAAACCATTGATGGTGAAGGTGAGGAGCGATCCGGTTACCCTTACTTTTATTATTTAGATGATTTCGACCATTTGCCTGAGGATGAATGGCTCACATTTGAAATGACTGGTAAGGAGATTTATTCAGTACTCACATGGACATTTGTTAATGAAATCGAGGAAATGGTTGTGGGAACACCTGCACAATCGTTATTTTATGCTGATGGTAGTGAGATTCATTGCTATCTGACCAAAACTTCAGAAGAAATTTATCAGATCACATTACAAGCTAAAGATGCGGGGCTGGGTATCACATGGCTGCGCGATCTTTCGGATGGATTCATCCGCTTCGATCCGGATCCGGCGCGGAAAATTCCCGGACCATTTATCGTAAATCAAATTGAAAAGACCTTCAATCCTGGCAATCCGGTCAATCGTGTAAATACAGCCTCGCCAAACAAACCGTACCATATCGGCATCAGTGAAACCAAAGCATCAAAATCCGAATTCAAACCTTTTATTTGGGAAAAGGCTGATGAACAATCGCTTAAACGAACCGCACTGTACGATACACACGCAGCAGCAGGCGCAAAATTAATTCCATTTGCTGGGTGGGAAATGCCAGTTTGGTATTCCTCGGTCACTGATGAACATAAAGCTACACGCACTGCTGCTGGTTTATTCGATGTTTCTCACATGGGTGTTTTTGAAACTTCCGGTCCCAGCGCACAAACCTTTCTTGATTGTGTGTGCGGCAATGATATTTCCGCTTTAGGCACCGGCGAATCGTGTTACACCCATTTCCTTGATCAAGATGCGAAGGTGATTGACGACCTATTGGTGTACCGACATGATCAGGAAAAATTCCTTGTCGTTGTCAACGCAGCAAATAAAGATAAAGATTGGCACTGGCTGAACGGCGTCAAGTCAGGAACCATACAGATCGATCACAACAACCCCTCTGCGCAATGTCTGGGTCGCGATGTGCATCTGCAAGACCTCCAAGCGCATTCCGCTGGAAAAAACCAGCGTGTTGATATCGCATTACAGGGGCCAGTATCCTTGCAGATCCTCCTGGGTCTCGCATTTAGCGATGCGGACAAGGTGAAAATTGCCGCTTTGGGCCGCACGGAATTATGCCACGCAGATTGGAACGGACAGGATCTCATTATCTCGCGCACCGGTTATACCGGTGAACGAATTGCTTTCGAAATCTTCATCCACCCCGAAAAATCAGAGCAATTTTGGAATGAAATAGTAAAAGTCGGCGAGCGATTCGGATTGAAACCGTGCGGACTGGGTGCAAGAGATTCTTTACGCACAGAAGCAGGTCTGCCCCTATATGGCCATGAGCTTTCCGGTGAGTTGTCGCTGGGAGTTGGTGAGGCTGGGTTTGGCTCATATGTAAAAACATATAAACCCTGGTTCATCGGCAGACAAGCTTTCATTAATAATGAAAAAGAAAGAACTCGTAAAGTGATTCGTTTCCGTTTTGATAACAAGCGCACACGAATTGCGCACTACGGAGACCTGGTTTTCAATAACCGCGGGAAACACATCGGATATGTGACAAGCTGCGCGATCGATACAGATGAATATCTTACAGGACAGGCACTGATTGATATAAAATTCTCTGGAAAGGATGAATCGATTTTTATCTATCAGAACTCAAAATCGGTGGATCCATTCGACATTAGTCAACTTGCGGACGGAGGGAAGATCTCATTACCTTCCGAGGCATTCATACTGACAAGGTTTCCCAAGCTATAGTGGGAAAAAAACATACAGGAGGCGAACTTATGAGCACCCTTTGGGATTTTCGCTATGCAGAAAGAACTGGACGGATGGAAGGTTCTGCCATTAGAGAGCTACTTTCATTTGCAACCAGAAAAGATGTAATCTCTTTCGCGGGTGGGATGCCTGCGCCGGAGGTATTTCCCTATGATAAATTCAGGGAATCTTGCGATAATGTTCTGCGCGACAATGGTGCTGCCTGCCTGCAATATGGATCAACAGATGGGTATCTTCCGCTGCGCGAAATGATCGCTCACCGATCTACACGATATGGCATTCAAGTAGAATCAGAGAATATCCTGCCAACTTCCGGCTCTCAGCAGGCGCTGGACCTTCTTGGGCGAATTTTTATCAATCATGGGGATACAATTTTAGTAGAATCCCCCACCTATCTCGGCGCGCTGCAAGCATGGAAAGCGTATGGCGCTCAATTCACCACCGTGCCTGTTGATGAAGACGGGATGAGAACTGATCTGGTCGCGGAAAAATTACGCGCTGGTGTTAAATTCATATATGTCCTTCCCAACTTTCAAAACCCAACCGGCATCACACTCTCTTATGAACGTCGCCTGAAACTGATCGAGATTGCTGATCGCTTTGGCGTACCGATCATTGAGGATGACCCATACGGTCAACTGCGATATGAAGGTGAACATTTACCGGCCGTCGTTGTGCTGGACAGCCAGGCAAGGTCACAGGGAACGAATTATTCTGGCAATGTGATCTATCTCAGTACCTTCTCAAAAACGCTTGCGCCTGGTATTCGTTTAGCCTGGGTCATCGCTCCGGTTGAAGTGATCCGGAAAATGGTCCTTGCAAAACAAGCCGCTGACCTGCATACCTCTACATTTAACCAAATCACTGCTTATGAAGTAGCGAATGGCGGTTTCCTTGATGAACATGTCAAACATATACGTGATGTATATCGGCATCGGCGCGACACGATGTTAGATTCTCTAACAGAACATATGCCCGAAGAAGTTAAATGGACCCGCCCTGAGGGCGGATTATTCCTCTGGGCGACGCTTCCCGAAGCGATAAAGACACGCGACTTCTTCCATACCGCACTCGACAAGAATGTTGCATTTGTTCCGGGTGAATCCTTCTTTGCTGAAGGTGGCGGAGAGAACACCATGCGTTTGAATTTTTCAAATGCCAAACCAGAAATGATCAATGAAGGGATTGGCCGACTTAGCACGGTCATCAAAGATCATCTGATTAAGAACAAATAACACAGCTCTTAATCTTTTAGATCAATCGGGCTGTTCTTCCAAAGATGAAAATCGCTTAAAATTGATCCGCCAATAAATTCCCGGATAATAGAATTATCTGGGATTAGATCGGTATTGACTGGTAAAAACCACTCCAAAAACGCCAGCAATCTTTTAGCCTCTAAATACTCTGCTGTCCCATGTGGTATCTGGCGAAGAAGCGGTTCGGCAAATGGTTTTAGCGCGGCCAACTCGTAAACAAGGGCTGAATTGAAGATCGCGTCTGCATTCTCCTGATACGGGAAGATATACTCGCGCTCTCCCCGTCTGACAGAATCCCATAGCTGGATTGTCCGCATCGCTGAGTACCCGCGCGTACGCGCATCTCTCACAATACGGCGAATTAAACGGGAATCCGTTGTAGAGATCCGATTGTAATGATCAAGGTTGAGTTGTGTCAGGCAGGACGCGTAGATAAGGAATTTTTTTTCGCGATCGATATCTTTTATCAGATCAGGGTTGAGACCGTGAATTCCTTCTACCACGATAATCTGGTTGTCGAATACCCGTACTGTATCGCCAACTTCCCTTTTACCGGTTCGGAAATTATAGCGGGGTAATGTAACCTCCCTGCCTTCCAGCAATCGTTTAAGGTCGTGTTCCATCAATTGTGTGTCTAATGCATCAAAAGACTCAAAATTCGGTTTCCCGTCTTCATCCAGCGGCGTTTTGTCGCGTTCAACAAAATAGTTATCCATCTCCAATGCGAATGGCGCAATGCCATGGGTCAGCAACTGAATTGCCAATCTTTTAGAAAAAGTGGTTTTTCCGGAAGAAGTTGGCCCGGCAATTGAAATTATCTGAAGCTCTCGGCTGTGATCGTTGATCTTCGATGCAATTTGGGCGATTTTCTGTTCATGTAATGCCTCAGAGACCAATATAACTTCCCCTATACTTCCATTCTGAATAGCATCATTAAGAGATGCTGTACTGTCAATATCCAGGCTCTCCAACCATGACCCATATTGTTGAAAGATACCTAATAACTTACTATATTTTGGCATCGGGAATAATTGGGTTGGTGTTGCACGACGAGGATATTGCAAGATGAAACCATCTTCATGGTGGATCAGCTTAAAAGTATCGAGATATCCGGTAGAAGGCACCATGTATCCATGATGATAATTAAAATGATCATTTAGCTGGTAAAGGATCAGATAATTCTTCTTTCGGTATTTTAGCAGATGCGTCTTATCTTGATACCCCTTATCCTCAAAATACGCAACTGCATCTTCCAGGTCCACTTTTTCTTTGTTTATCGGTAGATCCTGTTGAACCAGCTTGCGCATGTGTTTCTCCAGATTTGTTACTTCATCTAAAGACAATTGCGTATGCCCAATCACTTTGCTAAAATATCCGCCATTGGGAACAGAATGATCAATTGAAAGAAATGCATTTGGAAATAGTTCGTGAAAAGCTGTTTCTAACAGAAACGTTAATGAGCGCCGGTAGATCTTAGAACCGTCGGAGGATTTCATGTTGACCGGGGTGACTGAGCAGTCCCTCTCGATCGCATATGTCAATTCGCGCAGTTCCCCATCTACCACAGCGCCTACGATCTTAGCCCCCTCCCACTCCTCCAAAAGGGATAATAATTCTCGTAATTTTGCACCGCGATATCCGGTAATGATTCGCTCATCAGGCAAGCGTATTTGAATATCTGTGCGTGGTTCTTCAGAAAAATAGATGTTCATATTTATATATTTTGTTCACTGATTGGATAAAAATTTTACCACGCGGGCTATCAGGTAAAATTAGAAGGTAAAATCATCTGATATTTCATGCATAAAGAAACTTGGCGGCTCTTAATCACCCCACCCAACACCGGCGGGTGGAACATGGCACTTGATGAAGCAATTCTTGAGGCTGTCACACACCAAACACAATCTCCTACATTGCGTCTATACGCATGGTCGCCATACTGTTTATCGCTTGGACACGCGCAGCCAATTGAAGATGTAAACCTGAATACTTTATCTACGTGTGGTTGGGATCTCGTACGCCGACCGACCGGTGGACGAGCGATTCTCCACGCTGATGAACTGACTTATTCAGTTTGCGCACCATTAAATAATGCCCATGTACAGGGTGGCGTGATCGAATCCTACCGAATGATAGCTGATGCTTTATTAAACGCTTTGGAGAAAATCGGCATTCAGGCTGACTCAAAACCAAAAGATCAGCAACAAAAACACCGATCTGAAGATCCGGTGTGTTTCCAATTCCCCTCCGATTATGAGATCACATTTGCAGGAAAAAAGATCATCGGCAGCGCCCAGGCAAGGCGTTCAGGTGCTCTTTTACAGCATGGTTCTATTCCCTTATTCGGTGATATTTCACGTATCATTTCATGCTTAAAGTTTGAAACACCAGCCAATGAAGAACGCGCCAAAGTCAATCTGTTATCCAAAGCAGCAACGATAAAAGATGTCGCAGGGCAGCGGGTTTCATGGAAAGAAGTTGCCCTTGCGATGATAGAAGCGTTTGAGGAACGATTTCTTATCGATCTGGTTCAACACGCGGTGTCCGACGAGGAATTGTCAAGAGCTAAACAATTGGCCGCAGATAAATATAACCATTCGGATTGGACGTATAGAATTTAGCCGTGACTTTCTTTCTTATTCTGTTCTTTATTTTTTTTCTAATTGCTGTTTTCTATACGTGGGTCTTCCTCCGCCACCGTCGTCAAATATTTACCATAGAAAATATATCTCCAAAGAATTCTGTTTTGGTTTTGGGAGCCGGTCTCGAGAAAAACGGAAATCCTTCAGATATTCTTCTCGACAGGTTAATAACTGCGAGAGACTTGATTTCATTAACTGCACCTGATCTCGTCATTCTATCCGGGGCTGAATCGCCAACTTCGGGGAATGAGCCGCACGCTATGGAAGATTTTCTCGTCGATCATCATGTGGATAAAGATATTATTAGGATCGATGAACAAGGGAAGTCCACTTTTCATTCTCTGATAAATTTAAGCAACAATTCATCGGCGCAAGAAACCATCATCATTTCACAAAGATTTCATCTCAGCAGAGCATTAATGATCAGCAGTATCCTGGGTTTGGAATGTGTGGGGCTTGCAGCAAACAATATGACTTTCGCTAAATGGAAAATAGCCTACTGGTACATCAGGGAAATCCTTGCGACGCCGTTCAATATCTGCAAAATCATTTATCATGACTTAAATCGTCCCATACAGAAATCATAGATATAATTTAACAATATCATCATGGATCATTGAGGAAAAATTGAATCTAAAGGGAAAAGGTTTTTACTTATGGAAAATCCCCTCTTGCGAAGGCGGTGATCCACAGGCGATCGCGCAAACCGCGCATCAGGCAGGCTTGACGCATGTGTTGATCAAAATCGCAAATGGGATCTATGATTACAATTACGACCCAACTACCAAAAAAGACCTGATTGAACCAGTAGCGAACGCATTGCACGCAAAGAATATCGCAGTTTGGGGATGGCATTATGTTTTTGGCGATCTGCCAAAAGATGAGGCCAAAGCCGCAATCCGTCAGGTCAATCGCCTGCCGCTGGACGGATATGTGATTGACGCAGAGGGTGAGTATAAGGGGAAATACACACCCTGCCGGATTTTTATGCAAGAATTACGCAATACCCTGCCCGATTTTCCAATCGCTCTCAGCTCATATCGTTATCCATCATATCACATGGAATTACCCTGGACGGATTTCCTCAACCATTGCGATATAAACATACCACAAGTGTATTGGGAACAATTACACAACCCAGGCGATCAGCTTGATCGCAGTATCTCAGAATTTCAAACCCTTATCACCCCTGTTCGCCCAATCATTCCTACCGGTGCTGCTTATTGCGCAGGCGGATGGTGTGCAACGCAAGCAGATGTAATTGAATTTCTAAATCGATGTGTTTCTCGTGGGTTAAATGCAGCCAATTTTTGGAGTTGGGATTACTGCCGCACGAAATTACCCCAGATATGGGAAGCGATCGCAAATTTTGAATGGCCAACCGCTCCTAATCCGGAAAAAAGCCTGATTGACAAATATATTGAATTCTTGAACGCTCGCAACGCAGATCATATCCTTGACCTTTATACAGACGACGCAGTCCATATTAATGCCTCAAGAACCATCCAGGGGAAATTGTTCATCAAGAATTATTATCAGGATTACTTCACTACGATTCCATCAAACAGTATTTTCACTTTGCTTTCAGATTCTGGCAACAATGAAACACGCCATATTTCATGGGAACTTAGAAATGGTGGCAGTAAAACAGCGACCGCGACCGAAACATTTGGCATTTCCAGCAATAAAATTATTTATCACTATTCATTGGTCGAATAAAAAAACCCGATCTGAATTGATCGGGATTTTTTTATATAGATCGTCTTATTATGATGTTGATTATTCTTCTTCTCCAGAATCTTCGTCACCATCTTCATCTAGATCGATATCATCATCGATCTCAACGTCCTCTTCGAACTCAACATCATCATCGATCTCAAGATCATCGTCCAGCTCAATATCATCATCCAGGTCAATTTTCGCATCTTGTTCAAAGTCATCTAACAAACCTTCAGCTTCTTTGGAGTTCTCCAGTGCTTGTTGCCTTTCGACTTCATATACTGCTTCAATCTCATCAAGCCGTGTAATGGAAAAACCGGTACCTGACGGGATCAACTTACCGATGATCACATTCTCTTTCAAGCCAAATAATGGGTCTTTATCACCCGCGATTGCCGCCTGCGCAAGCACTTTGATAGTGTGTTGGAACGAGGAAGCAGACAGCCATGATTCTGTTGTCAGTGATGCTTTGGTAACACCCAATAGCAACTCAATAAAACGCGCGGGTTGTTTCCCTTCTGCTAAAAGTTGTTCATTTAGAGCTTGAATTTCAATCCGATCAACCATATCATTTGGCAGGTAATCAGTATCGCCAGGTTTGACAACATGCACTTTATTCATCATCTTCCGGATGATCACTTCAAAGTGTTTATCATTAATATTTTGGCCCTGAGCGCGATATACATTCTGAATTTCAGAAAGCAAATACAACTGACAAGCTTCCCGACCATTGATTCGCAGGATCGTGTGCGGATTTAGAGAACCTTCTGTCAAGGCTTCGCCAGCTTCCACTTTCTCATTATTCTTCACAATAAGGCGTAGTGTGCCCGGGATATCTATTTCTTCAACTTCGATCTGGTCATAGGAAACGGTGATTTTGTTGCCGTCAACCGATACTCGCCCAGCATTCTGAGCAGTAATTTCTGTCTCATCTTGTTTCGCAAGTACCTGCCCTTCTTCAGCTTCATCTTCGCTTTTTATGACGATCTCCCATCCTTCTGGCACAACGTACTCATCAGAGATCAATTCGCTGTTTTGAATCTTGACACGGGTCAGGTCGCTATCGGTATCCGAAGGCAGTACGGTCAAAGTGCCTTCAATGGGTGTCATCACCGCTTCACCCTTTGGTGTTTTGCGGGCTTCGAATAATTCTTCCACACGGGGTAAACCGGTGGTGATATCTGAGGTAGACGCAACACCACCTGAATGGAATGTACGTAATGTAAGCTGGGTACCTGGTTCGCCAATCGACTGTGCAGCTATTGTACCCACCGCCGTTCCCAGATCAACCAGCTTCCCACGTCCCAGGTCCATTCCGTAACACATCTGGCATAAACCATGTTTCAATTCACAAGATAAGGGTGAGCGGACCTTCACCTCTTCAATCTCAGCCTTATTGATCATACGCATAACCTTCGTTGAGATCGACTCGTTTCTTTCAGCAATGATCTCGCCTGTCGATGGGTCAAAAATACTTTCTGCGACGATACGGCCAATCAGCCGTTCATCGTATGTTTGTTCTGCGATATTATCTTCGCGGCGAATAATGATGCTGTTCTCGGTTTCACAATCCACATCATTGATGATCATATCCTGGGCAACATCGACCAGGCGGCGCGTGAGATAACCCGCATCGGCTGTGCGGAGTGCAGTATCCGCAAGTCCTTTTCTGGCACCATGCGTCGAAATGAAGTATTCAAGAGCTGTAAGTCCTTCTCGGAAATTCGATTGGATGGGCAGCCGGATAATACGGCCGGAAGGATCAGCCATCAAACCGCGCATACCCGCCAGCTGGGAAATCGAGTTGAACCCGCCTTTGGTCGCTCCTGAGTTGGCCATCACCGCCAGGTTACCATCCTTAGGCATCGCTTTTTTCACTTCTTTAGAAACCTTTTCAGTGGTATCCTGCCAGACCTTAATAACCTGTTCGTTTCTCTCTTGATCGGTCAAGCGGCCACGCCTGAACAACCTCTGGATCTCTTCAACTGCTACTTCAGACTCTTCGATAATCCCCTGCTTTGTTTCGGGCACTTCAATATCAGATACAGAAAGAGTGATACCCGATAGCATTGCGAACTTAAAGCCAATGTCTTTTATGCTGTCTACAACAGTTGTCGTAACTTCTTCCCCGCAAAGATCATAGATCGTTTTGACTAGTACTTTGACGTCGCCTTTATCTAACACCTTGTTATAAAATTGAACCTGTTCCGGAAGAATGTTATTGAATAAAACACGCCCAACTGTAGTCGAAATAACCCGTGTTTCAGGCTGCTCCAACCACTCTCCCTCCTCGTTATACCAGGTTCGGGCATTGAGCTTAATCAACGTGCGCTCATCAACTTTATTAAGCTGATAAGCCATTTCCACTTCATCCATACTGGAAAAAGCAGGATCCGAGTCAGAATGTTCTTGTTTTATGTCTGCTGTAAGATAGTACACACCAAGCACCATGTCTTTAGAAGGTGAAATGATGGGCTCTCCATCAGCCGGTTTAAGGAGGTTTTTCGATGAAAGCATCAGATTGCGAGATTCCCACACAGCTTTTTCTGAAAGCGGGACATGGACAGCCATCTGGTCACCATCGAAGTCTGCATTGAAAGCTGTTGTTACCAGCGGGTGCAGTTGAATTGCACTACCTTCGATCAGGATAGGCTCAAAAGCCTGGATACCAAGCCGGTGCAAAGTTGGGGCGCGATTAAGAAGTACGGGACGATCTTTGATGACTTCTTCTAATACTTCCCAAACCTCAGGGCGATTGCGTTCCATGATGCGTCGCGCACCCTTTACATTAGCTGCATAATCTTTCTTCACTAATCCCGCGATAACAAATGGGCGATAGAGTTCTAATGCCATTGATTTGGGCAAACCACATTGATGTAATTTAAGGTTCGGACCAACAACGATCACCGAGCGGCCAGAATAATCTACCCGTTTTCCAAGTAGGTTTCTGCGGAAGCGGCCCTTCTTACCCTTTAACATATCACTTAATGATTTAAGCTCACGCCGCCCACGTCTGGAGAGGGCTTTTCCACGCTGTGAATTATCAATCAACGAATCCACTGCTTCCTGAAGCATACGCTTTTCATTACGTACGATTACATCAGGCGCGCCCAGTTCCAGCAATCTCTTTAATCGATTGTTGCGGTTAATCACACGTCGATACAGATCATTAAGATCAGAAGTTGCAAAGCGGCCGCCATCCAATTGCACCATCGGGCGCAAATCAGGCGGGATAACTGGCAAAACTGAAAGGATCATCCATTCAGGCCGATTTTTAGATTTCCGAAAGGCTTCCACAACCTTCAGACGCGAGGTGCCTTTTTTACGTTTCTGTTTGCTGCGTGTTGTCTTTACTTCATACCATAGATCTTCTGCCAATTTATCCAGATCGATCCGGCTAAGGATATCAACAAATGCTTCAGCTCCCATATCCGCACGGAATACCTGGCCATACTTTGAGCGGAATTCTCGATATTTGGTCTCACTTAAAAATGAAAATGGGACCAGATTCTCAAGTTCACTTTTCTCACTCGAAATCTCATTCTTTATCTTTGTTTTTAGTTCCTCGTATTTCTCGTTGAATGAGATAAGATTGAAATCCGCCTCAGCACGAACTTTTTCCCCAGCGATTTCAACTTCTGTTAATTCCTTTTCGATCTCACCTTTGATCTGGCTTTCAACTTCGTCCAGTTTTTCTTTAACTGATTCCTGAATTAGAGAAAGTACTTTTGCTTCTACTTTATCACCGGCAGCCACAAGAGTAATATCAGCCGATTCAAATCGAATGTCTTTTCTTACTGTTGAGCCTTCTTTTTCCTTGATGGCAGATTCTAACTTCTGACCTTCTTTGATGATCGGTTCCATTTCATTGGCAATCCGCTCATCGCGAGAATTTTCGAGATCTTTTTTCTGACTATCAATATTCTGCAGCTTCCCGTCACGATCAGCTTTAATCTCTTCAATTCGCTCTTCCAACTCAGACAGGTCAGTTTTGTATTTTTCTTTTATCTCGTCTTCCAAGCGGCTGATCGCCTTTTCTTTTGCATCTTCATCAACGAAGGTAACGATATACTGGGCAAAATACAGGACACGATCGAGATTTCTGCGTGAAATATTAAGCAGCAACCCTAAATATGATGGAACACGTCTTGTATACCATATGTGAGCTACTGGAGAAGCCAGCTCGATATGTCCCATACGTTCACGGCGAACAGCAGAACGAGTGACCTCAACACCACATTTATCACAAACGATCCCTTTATAACGGGGGTTCTTATATTTTCCACAATAGCACTGGTAGTCACGAGTGGGGCCAAAGATTGCTTCACAAAACAAGCCGTCTTTTTCAGGGCGCAAGCGACGATAGTTGATTGTTTCAGGCTTGGTTACTTCGCCATATGACCATGTACGGATTGTGTCAGGAGATGCGAGTCGGATTCGGAGAGCGACTAAACTTTTTGTTTCCACCAAAAGGCCTCCTTGGGCAGGGGTTTTTACCAATATCAAATAGATTGCTTAAAATCGAACAATCTGAAATTATAACATAATTTCAAATGTTATGTTTAAATGAAATATTTACTTTTTTTCCCACCCCCAACTGACTCTCTATATCGATTGTGCCCAAAAGAAGCTCAACAATAATAAATGCATTATACAGGTTTTTGCGACTACCTGCAACTCCAGCTTTATCCATAAATATCGAATCAATGTCTGGCTTGGATAAACCTGCACTTTTGTCTTCGACACTAAGTGTGATGCCAATTCCGTTTGAAAGCAAATCAACTATTATCTCGCTCCCCATTTTGGCGTCCTGGGTGGCCGACTCGAATAAATTCAATATCAATTGCTCGATCAAATCGGCGTCACTTTCGATACAGACCGGTTCAACTTCAAATCCTAATCTTACCTTCAGTTGTTTCTGCGTCAAAACAGGTTGGAATTTTTGCGTAATCTCGCGAATGAATTCGGTGATATTCACTGAACCAATCGTGAGGAATTCGTTTGTGTTCATGCGGTTGACATCCAATAGCCCCCTTGTTCTTAGGGAGACCCGTTTGCTTTCATCAGCGATACCATCAAGGTACGAAATCTGTTTTGGGGATAATTCTCCCAAGGAAGAAATGAGTGATGCATATCCTCCAATCGCATCTAACCCTCCAGTAACATCCATGCTTATCGCGTCGATGATCGCGCTGAGATACCGACTACGCAATTTAGCCTGTGTACAATTTTCAAAGCGATAAAGATAATTATTTTCGTGATTCGGTATGGTAACAAGAGATTTTGACCCTTGATAATTGTTCGTGTTGACCTGGAGATCGACATTTTTTGGCAGCTGTTTGAGCGATTCAATCAAACCCGCGATCTCAGTTCCACGTTCTTCTGCTGCCTGATCAAGCCCAAATTCTCTTCGCGCAGATCGATTATAGAATACAATCTCACCTGAAGCATCGCAAAAGATGACAGGATTATCAAGTGCATTCATTGCGGCAGAATATATCGATTCCGCTTGGGTTTTTCGCAAATAATCGACCAGGAATCCCAACGCCCATTCAAATTCACCAGCAATGCTTTTCATGCTGGAGAGGTCCTGGTCATTGTATGCATTAATCTGTTCATCTGCTACCCAAATAAACCCCACCCTTTTTTCCGAGAAAATTATTGGAAACGCATAAATTGACCTCGGATAAATCTTACCGGGAAGAAATAGCAAATTGTGAATCCGTGATGTGTCTTCGATTATCAAAACACTTTTTCCGCCCAGCTGATCCCCTACCTGATCGTCCAAATAATGAAACACTTCATGGTTTGGGCCAATACCTTCTGATACGGATGCGCCAAAAAGATCTTTCCCCTCCAGCACAAGGCGCAGGGAACTGGTTGGTTTTATGGAAACGCCAAACAGGATTGATTGTAAATACTCTTCTATTGCTGATAAGTTGTCTATTTTTGATAAAGCAGTGGCTCTGGCATTCGCAAACCGAATTTCTGATACCAATACCAAATTCTCAGAATTGAGTTTTTCAACGATGGAAATCAGTTCTGCTTTATTCTTTTTACCCAGTTCTTGCATATCCATCATATCCATCAAATTAATTCGAGATGAGATGCATTATTTCTGCCGTAACCTTTGCAATATCTTTGCCGTCCGTATTAATTATATGTGCATCTACTGCTGGTTTCAGGGGAGCAATATCCCGATTAGAATCTATTTCATCACGCATTCTAACATTGCATAAAATATCTTCATAAGATGCGGCAATTCCCTTCTCATTTTCTTCCTTAAAACGTCTTCTTGCCCGTTCTTGCGGAGAGGCTTCAAGATAGATTTTGATATCCGCATCCGGCAAAACGACGGTACCAATATCCCTGCCTGCCATGACAATCGCGCCTGCCCGACCAATTTTTTTCTGTTGTTCTGTCATCGCGGTTCTCACCCGCTCATACCGAGAGACCTGGCTTACCAACTGGTTCACTGCGTTGCTTTTCAGGTTCTCAGAGACGTCCTGTGAGTCAATGAAAATGTCATATCCACTCTCTCCATCCTCTTTAGATCTTCTTACTTCGATCGAGATCGTTTCAGCAAGTTCTCCGACCAATTTTTCATTTGTAATATCAATGCCTTTTTCAATGACAGCAAATGTCACCGCGCGGTACATCACCCCAGTGTCAAGAAATGTGTAATTCAACTGATCTGCTATCATTTTTCCGACGCTGGACTTCCCAGATGCAGCTGGCCCGTCGATCGCGATCGTTTTTGGGTATTTATTTTCATGTATCATTGCACTATTCCATTGCATACCAAATATGATGCGTTACCTTTTCCAAATTTGAATTTCTAAAGATCAACCACGACCAATAATCATAATCGAATAAGCTATTGAGAGGTGTTTCTATCCATTTGGGGTATGCATCAACTGTCAAAGACTGACCGACGTACTTCCCGAATAATTGGATCGAGTTCTCTTTGGTTATGACAATATCCAATGGCAGCGGACCACTAATTCCCGCAGGAAATGAGCTAATATTCTCATCTTTTAGAATCCACATCAATTGAGGGGACAAGCCTTTCTCAAGGCCGATTTGCATTTCTTCACCTACATATCGGTTGCTATTGGAGCGCATATCCACCGTCCGGGTGACAATATCAGCATCAGCGATTGCCCCTGACCATAATAATTCTTGAGATACGTCAGATGAGATACCTCCAGCCCTGAATGTGGAAGTGGCCTGAAAAACAAAACCAATGATTAGGATAGACATACCTGTTGCGCGCAAGAATCTTCTACCTGATCCAAACGTGAGGTATGTGAAATACACGAAGATAAACAGGAACAGAATAGTGATCATATTGATCACAGAGTTTCCCTGTGAAATCCTGTATCGCCCATGATAAATAAATTGTGAAAACGAAACCAATAATGAGATGGTCAGAATAATGGAAATGAGGAGCATGATCATCCAGCTGGATTTGCAATCTGGTACAGATAAATTGGACAAATAATATGCACTTCCTATTAGCATGGGTAAAGTCACCCAGACCAGATCTGAGTAATTTTTTGCCGGTGTGATCGCAGCCCAAAGTGAAAGGATGGCAACCAATATCAATAAAATCAAAACAAGTGTTTTTTCTTTATTACGAAAGCGGTAACAGAAAATTATGAATAATGCGAAAGATAATGGAGCATATGATAAAAAAACGACAGGCAAACCTGGTATTTCGGCTTGTCGAAAATATATCTTCGTTGTTTGCGGGATAAAAGCGGAAAGTGAAGAAAACAATGCGGAGAGGTCAATTTTTAAATAAGAAATAAAAAGAATTGTAAAAACTACTGCAACCGTAAACCCTAAACGCGGGTCGACCTTTCGGTTTCCTGTATTATTATTTCCCGATTTAGGAGAAAAGAAAGGCTGGAATTTTCGGTTAAGAAAATAGAGCATCGCAATAATTAATAACGCGGGAAAAAGTCCCCTTCCAGAAAGGAAAAGAATCGATCCGCCAATTATAGTAAGTGCTATGTTATTCCTTAACCAGGCAGAAATGATGAGCGACAACCCCAGAATCGCAAATACATGACCGCCAACTTGTAATGAATTTCCCAGCAAAAATGGCTCGATCATCAATAATAGCGCCAGTACCATGCTCATCTTTTTTCCAAGCACTTCCTTTATGTAAAGTGGAATCAACATAAGCATTGAACCTGCCATGGCTGGCCAAACCCGTGCGCCAAATTGCGATTGCCCGAACATGAAATATGTGGGTTTAATCAAAATTGATTCAATCAGTGAAATTGGATTTTCCCAAACTGTGGCTTTCCCGGGATTTCCGATTAATAGTGCGGATTCATAGGCGTTGAGCGGTAACTTTGATGCGGCAACCAGTCGCATCAACAGCGATCCAAAGAATAGCAGGGCTATCATGAAATCAAACACATCAATCGAGGATTTATCCTTTTTATTGGAGATTTGATGATTATGATTCATGATCAATCCTCGCGTATATTACTACAGTGTCATTTCTAAAAACCACTGATAGATTATCTAAAAATTTTCCTTCCTCAACCTGGTAGGTCGCACGCTCAAGGTCTCCGATGAAAATGTATGCGATCTGATATAACGATATAATGCGATTCGCTGAGAGCCAATCATTCGTCGTAAACAACTCACGAATATCCGCTTCCCGTGTGCCAAGCGGATCACTGCTGCCGCGCCACTGCATTTCATGTCCGGGCCAGCCGATAACTGTTTGACATCCGGAAAACTTGGACACCCGCGCATAATTTGAATAACTTCCCCCAACCGCTTCTGCGACTACCCCGCACCCCTGCTTCTGTATAAATTCAATCGCTTCCATTTCTTCTGGGTTGGATTTGGAAAAATAACTCGTTCCATCCAGATTAAAAGAACCCGGTTGGATCCCAGTTATTCTCTCTTTTATTGCATAGAAAGGATAAATCAAACCACTTAAGATCGCGAGCAGTGACACGAAAGTAAGTGCTGATTTTCGCCAAACTTTATGGGTTGAAACCAGCTTTATAAAAGCATATGCGGCGCACATCGATAACAGGATCCAGGCTTGATAATAGAATTTGAAAATCGTGTTCATCCGCCAGCCAAACTGGTCGCGCAGGTAGAAAACCTCAGGAAATAAAATTAGAATGGAGGCAATGATCAACAGCATACCCCAAACCGCATCGCTATCTTTGGAATCAAAACGATTATTCATATTGATCTTACTGACCTGCAATAAATAGGCAACTGGCGTAGATACACAAAGCAGGAGCAGAATTTTCATCCACGGGTCTGAAAGAAGGGTCTGTATCGCACCAGAAATCAACTCAGCGCCACTTTGAGATTGATAAATGGAAAGAAAGTGAGCGACCTGGTGGTCTAATTGGGAGGCACCGATAACTGCAGTCCTATCGATCAATGTTTGGATCGTTCGTCGCAGCATGGGAGCAGAAACCATTAGCAGAGTCAATAAATATGACAAGAGAATTCCGAGAGCAAATATTCCTACGCATATTACAAACGATCCTATCCAATTCTTCCGTGAAATTTTTGGAAGGATTTGAAAGAATAAGTAAAGCAAGACGGGAATTAGAAGCGGCAGAAACATGATGAATTGATGAATGCTCCGGCTTTGGTATATCAAACTAGGGAGGACACCACCCGCCTGGGAAGAGAAACTAAGTAAAAAAGGCATGAATATAGATATCGCCATCAAACCAAGCGCGATAATTTCTGTTAAAGCAAATTTGGCCGTTAATTTGAAGTCTTGCTGACCGCGCCAAGTTTTATAAAAGATAATCAGAGCAAGCAAACCAAAATAAATCGGAAAATCCCATGTATTAAGGAAAATCAAACTGCCAACGATAAAAGCCGTCATCCAGTTTGCGGGTGAACGGAAATATGCAACTATTGATGGAATATCGGCAAGGGAATTAATCGATTTGCGCTTATAGATGTCAATCGCAACTGAGATCGATATAAGAACAAACGGTATTGCCAGCAAGTGTGGATGAAGATCTCCCAGAAAGAACGAGAAAAATGGAAATTCATTGATGATCTCGCGCGATTGACCTGCAAGGGTGTAATCCTGCAGAACACGCGAAGCCCGCCACCACCAGGTAGCACCCGGGCGGAAGATATCCCAATCAAATGGCATTAAAGGTGGGTTGACCAATTCCTTGATGTCGATCCATGTCCAAAATTGAGATTGCCATATTCCTTGAATATCTTCCTTCCAGAATATACCCAGTGAATGCAATAATTCCAGCAGTCCTTCGCTGTTACCCAAAATCAGAATGAAAATTGGCGCGAGTATGCTGGAGAAATATAAAAATATGGATTTTGTTTCCTCTGGTTCATTGGATTCCGGTTCTTTATTCAGCTCGACCAAATTGATCAAGCAATCAGCGGATGTCTGCGCGATCAAAGCAAACCAGAATAATAAACCCAAATTAAATGCGACTCCTGTTGGTGTTGCCAACAGCTTTACAAACAGATTAATGATCAAGTATCCGAAATAATAATATGAAATGGAATATCCAGATAACCAGGGATCCTGCGGTGGAAAAGAAGTTGATTGTGAAATCCCATTTAAAAATGCAAGCTCCATCGGCTTTTCAGTTCCAATAATTTCCGGGCTCGCTAGGCGCATAACCAGCATGAATAATCCGAACAACAGGAACAATGATTCAGAGAAGATAACCAACTGTTTATTCTTTTTAAACCATTCGATGATTCCCTTTTTATTTTTCCTGAAAACAGAAAAGTAAAAAACAAAAATGGCCGTGAGAATCGCCAGTGCACCTCTTCGTGTGTTACTGATTACACCTGCGCTATTCCCCAGCCAAAAAGCATAACCCCAGATCAGTAAGCCAAATACCTTTGATACACCATAACCCCGCGTATGGGAATGTTTAAATATTATAAAAGTCAGCGGGAAGGATATAACACCAATGAAAATGAATAACAACCACCATTCAAGAAGCTCAATCATTATTCCGGTTCACTTTCAAGAGAACGGTTTCACCATCAGCATATATAGGTTCAAACAAGTCATTTGATGCTTGCGTGAATTTATTTATTCCATCCTGAGGATAAACTATCCGTTCTAATTGGCCTATAACAACATAATCAATCTGGTATTGATTTACTAATCCCATAACAATTTCAAAATCCAATGTCGAATAAAAGGTGTGGACGTCTTCAACCCGATTGAACACCCATTCCGCCGGGTTAATCGCCCGCTGCTGACGCTGATGCCAGTTCCAGCCAATCACTCCGGGCAAACCAGTGTAGATGGAAATCCGGCTACCCCAGCGGTATTCAGGCACATTTGCCTCAATGATCCGTGGAGTACCTTGTATATTCTCCTGCATCCAGCGGATCAATCGATAATCCTGTGAGAGGTCCATAATGATGCTATTTTCAGGATATTGCGCGAATTGCATGTAATCCATGCCGTCCAGCGTGATCGGAACTCCATCAGCAATACGGTCTGTCACCTTATCAACTGAAGCAAAAACAGGGTACAGTGCGCCAGAGACAATTAACAGGATCAGGAGTGTTCGCCAGGTAGTCCCCCATATGTTAGATTTTTCATTCGCAACAACCGACAACAGAGAAAACAACGCATAAGACCCAGATAATGCCAGGCAGGTCCAGGCCTGAAGATAAAACTTAAATACTGTGTTCATCCGGCCAATATCACCGGATAGGACTATCAGCTCAACCAGCAGCGTAAGGGCTCCACCAAGACTAACCAGCAACAGGACTACCCGTTCAGCATCCGTGATCTCTTTTCGCAACGACAGTAGAAAAGAGACCAGTATGACAGGGATGATGATAAACGAAACCAATATGCCATTGAACAAAAGATAGGTCCAGAAGCCAGCGAGAAGACCAGCAGAAATGATGATCAACTCTTTGTTTTTAAACCAATCATTTACTTTGGAAATGCGTGTCGATTTCATCCATTTGATCACTTCAAAAAACAACCATGAACAGATGACAAACATGAATATACCCCAATGAGAAAAGTATGCCCATAGAGGTGTTTTATCGCCCTTCCATATCGCGAAGGATGTGTACGCCTGTCCGTACCACTTTGCGAATGGTGAAAACAGAATGAAAGAAAAAACTAAAAAGATTGCTGCGTAAATAATCGCAGTGATAATTTTTCCCCACTTACTAGAAATAGCTGTCAGCCAATCCTGTTCTGGTTCTCCATATTTGAAGCTGGTATAAATGATCGAAAAGATGCTGATCACAAGGAAAACAGGCAGATCCCAGGTGTTTGTCGGGCGGAGAGCGCCAACAATCAATGCACCCGCAAGCACATTGATCCATCTGTTAAAAGAATTCTTGTATTTCCATTGATTTAATATAAAGGATAGCGCCCAGCTAAAAGACAGCAAGGTGATTGGATAGGCAAACAGGTGCGCGTGGGGATCACCATAGAGAAAAGTGAAAAACGGAAATTCAGTGATTGGTTCACCAGGAATTGCGCGTGAAGGGATCCAATACCAATCTCCGGGGTAATAGTTAAATCGGCCCAGCTTGATATATTCAATAAAACCAGTAAAAAAGATGCGCAGGTTACCAAATAGTCCATCAGATGAGGATGGAAGATAAGTTTCTCCTAGCTTGAGAAAACCTTGAAAAATCATTTTCACGGTACCAAGGTTTCCAATAAGCAGCACAAAACCAATCGCGATGAGGCCGCCAACCAACTCCTTCTTCTTGCTTGTTGGTTCTAATAAGTTAATCCCAACGGTAAACGCGCCAATCGCAGTCATCGCGAAGAAGGTTGGCAGGAAAAGATTGTAGGCGATTGACGGAAGAATACCCAGCAACTTTGTTGGAACCGCCGCCAGAACGAATCCCCAATAATAATAATTGATGTAACCACCTGCATACCATGGATCATAAGGGGGAAACCGTACGCTCTTTATCAGGGCATTGAAATATGCGAAATCCATCGGCTTTTCGCCCCCTTTATACGGGTGCCAGAGGTCCGGGTTTCCCATTCGAATAAGCAGGAAAAATAAAAAGAATGCAAAAAATACCAACTCGATTGTCAGTAACGAACGGATTTGTGATGAGAAGTCCATGAAAATCGCATGGCGATTGCGTATGAAAATGAACGCATTGACTGCTGCAAGGGCCAGGAACACAAGAAGAATATATTCCCTGGTGACCAAAACGCCAATTGATCCGCCAAACCAAACGAAATAACTCAAGACAATCATGCCGAGCAATCGCGATAAGCCCCAACCTTTATAGCGCAGCCCGCAGAACACGATGCGCGTAAATGGGATCATCGTCCACCCGATGATGGATACAAATAAATACCAGACAATAACTGATACGATCTGATTTTTATTATGGATTGCATTTGAATTAATAATTTCAGACCAGGTACCGCTGTCTGACTGGTCAGCCCATAGTAGGTTTGGCATTTCCAGCTTCCCTGGTCGTTTTTCGATTTCCTGAGGCGGAAGATTAAGTACTTGCCCCAGATCCACCTCTTCCAGGTATCGGATCATTGAATTAAAAGAAAAACCTTCTGATTTCTGGAAAATAAATACCTTGGGGTGATCATACACGCTAAATGCTTCTTCAGCGTTCTGTGAATTAAAACGCAAACCAAAGATCTCTGGTTGGACATGAAATGTTTTTATGAGTCTAAAGCCCAGTGCTCCTGCCAAATCAGAAGCTTCAGCATTGATGTAACAAGATTGTATATCCTGACTTCCACACGCGATCAGCCCTTCATAAAGATGTGTGGATAAGGGGTATTTTTCTTCGGCCTGCGTCACACTACCCCATTGGCGATTAGAACTCATAATGATGTAATCTGCCTGGTCCAATATAGACACAAACCGTGAGAGTTTATCCGGGTTATCATCCCAATACATCTGAAAATTGAGGTCTGACTGATAAATTCCAGAGAAAAGATCGAAAGGATTCAATCCATACATGAATAATGGTAGTGCATCATCCCAATCGGTTTCTTTGGCGAGGTAGCTGCCGGTAATAAACAGTATTTTTTCCGGGTCTTTATTCTGAATAGAGAGTGTGTATGTTTTATCAGAGGCAAGCGTTACAGATTGATCGAAATCGATTTGTACACTTTCTCCGCGTGGGTTAGCTTTAAAGTTGGCGCTTATCTCCTGATATGCTTCCGCAATTAATTCTCCAGTTGATTGATTGGTGATCGTAATCGCTACGGGAGTGTCTAATCCATCCGCTTCAGCTGGCCGCGCCTTAAACAACCTCAATCCCTTTAATATCCCTGTCTCGAATGGTGTGAAATTGGTTTGATATTCACCATTCATTTCGATCCCGCTGCTGAAAAGAAAAACGGAACGGGAAATGCGAGCCTGGTTTTGGTTATTACGCAGTTGAAGAGCACCCATCAAACGAATGGCACCATCAGTTGGAGATGTGTCAAGTGTCAGACGATAAGCCGTGTCGTTATCAAATTGCGTCACAACTGGAAGGGTTATGACCCATTCCACCCCACGTTGTTCCTGTCCGCCTTCGAATGGAAGCAACACATTGGTCTCAAGCATTGGGTTATCGGCTCCAATCTGCTCAAGTGTCACCTTTGCATATTGTTCGCCCTGCACTGAGTCAGATATGACATACTCGATCGCCAATTCATCTGCAGAAAATTCTTCAGATAGTAAGAAATCGATCTCGAGTTCTCTTCCCGGGTCTACTATGAAAGTTTTGCGGAATGGGAGTGGCTGAGTAAACTGATTGACACCATCCTCAAAAACCAGGCTAATTGGACCTTCAACATTCCGATAGATCCAATCACTGGCATCAATACGCGTCATTGGCTGTTGATAAATGCTAGAGAACGCAAACCCCCAACCAAGCGAAACAAGCATGGCGGACGAAATGAGAAAGAGCTTACTGAATTTCCAAATCACACTTTTTCTTTCAGCATTCCAAAAACTGTCCCACCCGAATATTAAGAACCATCCCGCTGACATTGCCATCGTTGGATAAACAAGCAAGAAATACCGCATCGTTGGATTCCAGCGCAGCGCTTGCCACAGTATATAAGCAATATTCCAAATCAAGATCAGAATATATGCACCTTTGTTCCCCTTAAGGAAATTTTTCGCCATCATAACAAGCCCGACGAAAGATAGGGCGCCAAAAACAAATCCCATTCCCCAAATAATCATATTATTAATGGGAAACAAAACTGACCGGCGGGTCCATTGCAGGGAAGGAGGATAGTTACTCAATCCGGAGCTGAGGGCCTGAAGTTCAGTTAGATCACTCAGCCACTCAGGGTTAATGCGAAAATTGAAAAATGAAGGTCCGGTGAAAGCGTATGGTTGGAATATCCTGAAGAAAATAAAGCTGAAAACACCCGCCAGCATCACATTTCGCAGGAGGAGAAGCACATTTTTAGACCTAATGACGATCCTGTTCTTAGGATAAGCGATCAGCACACTTAAGGGCAGCAGCATTGCGATCACAACCGCATTCAGTTTCGAAGCCGCTGCCATACTCAAGGCAAGCGCAAAAAGCAGATAATGATGGAATCCGGACCAATTCTTAGTTAAAAATTTTAGATCGTCTTCTTCTAATGCAGGTCTGAATGGTGTATCTCTAACAACCCGGTACACTTGAGTTGCAAAATAAATCGCAGCGGCGGAAAAGAAAGTTGTAAAATTATCTACGATAAAATAGTGAGAGATCTGGATTGGGAGGGCTGCAAAAGAATAGAACGCTGCAGAAATCACACCTACCCAGCCGGATTTAAAGATTTTCTTTGCGATGAGGAAGATCAGAGCGACCGTTCCCAGGTCGAATATTCCCGACAAGTATCTTCCAACGATATGAATCTGGGAATAACCTGTTTGATTAAGGATTTCTCCGACAAACCGAACAAGGAATATCGGCAGAGTACCATAAACAAAAAAAGGGAAAGACTGGTTTCCATTTGCATCCCTTACATTGTGGGGGTTGAGCGATGATTTCTCTGTATCAAAATAATTCCGAACGCTATCCTCGGTTGAGATCGAGGTTTCGATCATGGTCAAAAAACGTTCATCCGGATGGAGATGGAAATTTTCATCCCAATTGACACCAGTAAAACGAAAATAAGCTCCCAACAGAAGCACAGCCAGGAGGCAAGCAGGTTGCAACCATTTTTGATGTGATCTTTTATCCATAGGAAGTATCAATCATTCAATACAGTATAAATGATGAATTCTTTCCCTGTAACTCTTGCATAAAAAATAGATGCGCTGCCCTCAGGAAATTCATGCTCCAAAATCTGCTTGGTTTCATAATCTTCTGATTTATAAATAAATATTTTATTACCCGCACCAACCAGTGACTGGCTGATATCCTCACGCCATAAGGCAAAATCTTTCCCTGGAAATCCTGCGTTGAATCCAACTAGACGCGTATCGACCCAATGCGGATAGGGGATAACAAAAGCTTTGGCTTCATCATTTTGCGCTTTGAGAAATCCGGAAATTACTTGTCCAATCTCGGAAGTGTTCCATGCGTTATCTTGAAACTGAGTTTTATATTGGTCAAAAACCAGTTGAAAATTGTTATGAAGTGTTAATCCACCGCTGATCAATATCGTAAAGACGATTACAGCGCGCGAGATATTTACAGGCAACTGCTGCCGAATGGTTCTGATGAAGGTAATAAATCCATACCCTGCGATAATAAATATTGGAATATATGCGCCTGCACTACGGTTGAGTGATGGATTCTCCCCCGGATAAGCAAGCGATAATATGGATGGTAACATGAGGAAAGGGATGGATAGAAGCAAAATGAACATGCTCATCTTTCTGTCTTTAATCCAACG
Organism: uncultured Pelolinea sp.; assembly: GCA_964612815.1. Taxonomy (GTDB): domain Bacteria; phylum Chloroflexota; class Anaerolineae; order Anaerolineales; family Anaerolineaceae; genus Pelolinea. The sequence continues at coordinate 304,821 of CAZTCV010000003.1, forward strand.
CCACGAAAAAATCAAAAACCCATAAAAATAAAAACCGCCAGTAACAAAATCGAGCGCTGGACGGCCAACAATGGAATGCACCCAGATGGAGCCGTTATTCCAGAATGGCATGAGAAATGATGCGATGAAATTCTTAAACAGGACCACCACAGCGGGTGCTTCCAGCGGTTTTTCTACTGGCATCAACCGTGTCATTGTCCGATAGCTAAACATTTGTGGATGATCAAACCAGTATCGGAAAAGCGGCAAAAATACGGACAGTGATATGAGGCCTACCATGATAAGGAGTGACAGTTGATCAGAAAACCGTTTTGCGCGACAACCCCCTATGGATGGAATCAGGAAAATTACTGTAATAAAAAAGGGAATAATCCGGAAAGAGCTATATCCATGTAAACCCAACCCAATGAACAACGCGCACAAGATAAAATCATTTATATTTCTGGTTCTCACGCCTTTAATGAGGTAGAAGAGAACCGGCGCGGCAAATAATGGGTATAAGGAGTATCGTAAAGCCACGCGAGAAATCACATTCGGCCAATATGCAACGCCAGCAAAGAAGACGGACGCCAGTCCAACCCATTTGTCCTCAAGTTCCTTACCGATTAGAAAAATAAAAGGTAATGTCATTAATCCAAATAAGATCGTTCCAAGTTTCAAGCTAAAGAAAGTAAAGCCGGTATTGAATATCTTCACGATCAACGCTGTTATATAGAATTGAAACGGTTCTCGGCCAGTATTTCGCTCAAAGAAAATCGGGAATTTTCCGTTGAATATGTCCATGATATCTAACAGCTTTTCAGCGTGATCGCTGTACATTTCAGCCGGAACGGAATTGATCTGCCAAAAACGAAAGAGTATGATGAGAATAAGGACCAGGAAACCAGTAATCATGAAAGGAAAGTCAGAATTGGTTTTTATCATTTTTCTTTCTGTCGATTGTGAATCAGAGGACCAGAAGGCTAAAACCATCGTGATGATAGCAAACACCCAAATTAAAACATTTACCAGAGTGAAGCGGTTATCCCTAAATAAAACGAATGCGACAATCTGCAGTAAAAAAGAAACGACCAAAAATGAGGGATTCCCATTGATTTTTATGGCAGATAAAAATTGCTGGTCGTAGTTTTCTTTTTTCCAGCCTTTGACCGAAAACCAGGTTAATCCGAATGAACTTAGGTATAGGAAAATAGCCATAAATGGTTTTCTAGATGATGGTTCGAGAAAAAATTGAGCAATTATTGCAAGGATGCACGCAGGAACCAGAATAAATTGATAGGGTTTTTGAGGTGCTGCCCCACCTGCCTGCTCCTGTCCTTCTGTTGTTTTTTCCTTTTTATTCAGAAAAGCGAGGCTTTCTTGACCGTTGATAAGGGACATCAGATATTCATAGATTGTCGGGTCTTCCATAAATTCTTCCTATCCCTTGGTCATGATAAAAAAGGAATAAGCGCCATCTGGGTCAGTCTGATCCTCTTCATAATATTGATGCAGCCAGTTGTATATAAGCCATATATTCCATCGTTTGGGAATCAATATCCATTTTCCAAATAGCTTTTTATTGACCCAGGATGGAATACCAAATACATGGCCCCATTCTAGAACCGATAATGACCGTGCCGGAAAGTAATTCCACGACCTGATAATAGAGAAGCCGGCTTTTTCTAGGCGTGAGTTCCATTTTTCTACACTATCAGGATGGTAGTGGCGGGATATTTTATTGAAAAACCCTTGATACCAAATCGCCGCTTTAAACATGCGCAGCTTATTAAGAACCAGTGCAATGGATAGATTTTGCGTAAAATGAGCGTTTGGCACGCAAATAACAAAATAACCTCCAGTTTTCAAAATCCGATGTACTTCACCCAATACAGGTTCCAAATCTTCAATATGCTCAAGTACAGAATTACTGATCACAGTTGAAAAGTAATTTTCTTTGAAAGGAAGTTTGTCTCCCTTTGCACAGGAGAGTATTCTGGCAGCTGAAAATGTTTTGGCTTCCCGCAGACTTTTAAAGGCAGGATCTATCCCGACATCGACGATGCCCGGTAGCGTCGTCGCAGAAAAATGACCATCTCCAATACCCAGATCTAATAATGGGGTTGATAGTTCAATATCATCATAATAACGTCCTTCTATCGCTCGTAAGAATCCGCGAAAATATGGAAGTGACGAGATATTTTTCCAAAGCAGATCGTTTTCGATGTTCTGCATAATTTATATTAATTCTTAACTTTGATCCAATAATTCTCTGTATAGCTGCTCATAATTCTTTGCCACGCTATCAGGTGTGTATTGTTCCGCGATCTTTTGGAAATTTTTGGTGTAAACTGCGCGGTTTTGCATGATTTTATTAACCGCCCGGGCTAACTGCTGAGAATTACCGATCCCAATGATCTCGCCCATGCCATGCCGTATGACAGGCTGTCTGACGCCGGGTAGATTTGACGCAATGCTGGGAACACCATTCATCATTGCTTCGATTTGGATCAGCCCAAATGCTTCTGTTGAATTCAGGCTTGGGATGGTTAATATATCCAAATTCGGGTAGAAAAGTGCCATCTCCTGCGGTGAGAGCAGCCCGAGGAATTTCCAATGCTTTTGGGATACGTATTTGTCAATCTGCGGTTTAAGGCGTTCATAATACGCTTGCTCACCGATGATATTCTCATAAGGGCCCGCGAACCAAACCTGTGTAAGTGGATACTTTTCTAGAATAACTTCAAGAGCGTCTAACAGGATTTCAACGCCTTTTTCTGATGCAAAACGCGCCGCCATGCCGATTATTGGGTGATGCTCATCATGGTTATGGGTTGTTCGAAATGACGCAATTTCCTTTTTTTGAACCGCAGGAAGATCGACTGGCGGATTGATCACGCGTAATTTTTTCTTAAACCGCATGGCAAATCTTGAATGCTCGGCATAATCTCTGGTATAGGTCACAATCGTATCCGAAAATACCGCTGCGAGATTGTTCAATAACAGCACAATCTGGTTAACAATCCAATTGAAAATACCCCTGGGTAACTGCAGGTCGCAATGATAGGTCATTACTACAGGCTTTCGCCGAAGTCTGGCTCTCACCGCAACTCTGACAGCATCAAACTGTGGGAGATGTAAATGAACGACATCGTGGTGTTTGAGCAGCTTGCCAGACAGAAAACCAAATGAAGGCATCACCACGCCCTTACTGATGCGCACCAATACTGGGGCCCGCACGATCTTCACCCCATCCATCTCTTCATACATCGGCAAGTCAGGCGAAAACCGTGATGTGAGGATAGTCACAATATGCCCGCGTTTAACCAGGCTTTTTGCCAGTCTTTCAGCATAAATAGTTAAACCGCTCATATGCGGGCGGTAATATGTGATCGCAACCAATATGTTCATGATAATTCTATGCGAATAGCGTCTTGTTCTCTTTCACCCAATTGTAAAGATCGCGGATGCCCTCTTCGACTCCAATCATAGGAGCCCAACCTAATCGCTCTTTTGCTTTAGTGATATCGGAAATATATATTCTTTGATCTCCAGGACGCCACTCACCAATGGATATTGGGATGGATGCGCCATGGATCTCTTCTAATATAGGTCCAAATTCGCGCCAAATCGCGATCGCGTTCTGTGGCCCTCCGCCAATATTAAATACGTCGCCGCCTGGCACAGTTATTGTTTCGATCGCCTTGTCATAGGCAGACATCAGGTCATTAATGTGTAATACATCCCGCACCTGTTTGCCATCACCATAGATTGAAATGGGTTTTCCCAGTACTGCAGCTATGATGAACCATGCGACCCATCCTTGATCTTCAATACCAAATTGACGGGGACCATAAATACAACTTTGACGAAAAACAACTGTTGGTAACCCATACATGCGGGAGTAATCCCGTACATATTGATCCCCGCAGCCTTTGGAACAGCCATATGGCGAATGAAAATCCAGCAGCTGGTTTTCATCAACACCCATTTTAAGAGTTTCAAACTGATAACGCTTCTCACCTTCAATAACAGAAATATTCTCGATCTCTCCGTAGACCTTATTCGTAGAAGCGTAAATCACTAGCGGTTTCTCGCCAATTTTTCTAGCAGCTTCCATGATATTGAACGTCCCAAGCGCGTTGACGTCAAAATCATACGCAGGATTTACGACGGATGAAGTAACGGCAACTTGCGCCGCAAGATGGACAATCACGTCTTTCCCCTTCACAGCAGTGATTAGCGCATCCACATCGCGCACATCCCCTTGAATGAAATCGAATCTTTTTCCTGGTGTTTCATCGCTGATCCACTTGAGATTGTTTTCTGCGCCTTTTCGAGAAAGGTTGTCAAATATCGAAACATCATCACCCAGATGAATCCGGTGACGGGCAAAGTTAGAACCAATGAATCCGGCACCACCAGTTATAAGAATTGTCTTTTTCATTGTTTTTCCACAGGTTGTTCTGGTTGAATTTTTGTTTTCCTGATGCGTGAGAGAATAGCAGATAACGAATCTCCCTGGCGTATAACACCCGCAATCCCAAAACCTGAAGTTAATAGGATTTGCATCAGATGGATGACAATCGCAATTCCAAATGATGATTCATAAGGAACACCAAACGCCGAAAGAGCCACAACCATCGCGCCTTGATATACACCAAGTGCTGCTGGTGCAGATGGCAATGCAATACCCAAAGCTAAAACACCTTCAGTGAATATTGCCCACCAGAATTGAAAATCAGGGCTGATGGAAGAAATACCGATGATCAGGATGAGCGTCCATAAACTCCAGGTGATTAATATCCAAAACAAGACTGAAGCAAATTGGCGTAGATTCGTCAATACCTTAAACCCATCAATGACTTTTTCTATTTGCGGATTGAGTTTCTCACGCAGAAACGCATTTTTTTGTCCTAGTGTCACTAAAAAACGTTTCACGACGTCAGACTTAAGAGCCAGGAAAAAGCAAAAAATCAAAAATACTCCGAAAAGTGCCAAAAATCCGATTGCGAAAGGTCTTATGGATTCAAGGCGGGACACGAAAGGGAATGTAGCCAGGAACATTGTTGCAGCCACCACCAGATCCAATGATCGTTCCACTACAACACTCGATACAACTTCCATCACTTTTTTATCTGCAGCTTCAGAGAACAGGATCGCCTTGATTACTTCCCCTGAACGAGGGATCAGGTTATTGAATAAATAAGATTCGTTGGTGATAAAAAATGCATCCAGGAAACCAACACCGGGCAGCAACTTCATCCAAACAACAGCCCTGGCCCCTAGCGAAATGATCGTAATCACGATCATCAAAATGATGTCACCAATATCGATCATGCGGATTGCGTTCATCAGGGTAGGAATATCAACAACCTTTAAAATAAAATACACAGCTAAAACGCTGATAACAATTCCCGGCAACCACTTTAATAAATTTGTTTTTTTCATAATTACTAATCGCTCTCCAGTTGGAGGATGGCCATGAATGCTTCCTGAGGAATCTCAACATTGCCGATTTGCTTCATCCGCTTCTTGCCTTTCTTCTGCTTCTCTAACAGCTTTCGTTTGCGTGAAACATCTCCGCCATAACATTTGGAAAGCACATCCTTCCGCAGCGCTTTGACATTTGCACGAGAAATAATGCGGCCATCCGAAGAGGCCTGGATAGCTACATCAAACATTTGCCTTGGGATCAATTTCTTTAATCGGGTGACTAGTTTTTGGCCTTTATTATAGGCGTGCTCACGATGGACGATCGTCGCCAATGCATCAACCGGCTCGCCGCTAATTAGAACCTCCAATTTCACCAGGTTGCCTGATTTATACTCCTTGAATTGATAATCCATGGATGCATATCCTCGTGTGCGCGATTTCAACTCATCAAAAAAATCTATGATAATCTCAGAAAGCGGTACTTCGAAATGCAGCTGCACCCGGTTGGGCGCGGGATATTCCTGCTCAACAAATGTACCATTACGCTTGGTCACACTTTCCATCACCGCCCCATAATACTCAGTGGGAGTAAAGATCCATAGATCCATCCAGGGCTCACGAATTTCATCGATGAGGCTTTCTTCCGGAAGGTCCACTGGAGAATCAATATAGAAATCCTTACCATCATGCTGGATAATCTGGTATTCCACCGTTGGTGCGGTCAATACAATATCTAGGTCATATTCACGTTCGAGCCGCTCCTGAATGATCTCCATATGGAAAAGGCCCAGAAAACCACACCGAAATCCAAAATTCAGAGCTTGCGATGTTTCTGGTTCATACACCAGAGAAGCGTCATTAAGCTGCAATTTTTCCAGTGCTTCTTTGAGGTCATCATAACTCTCGCCTTCAACCGGATAAACGCCTGCAAAGACCATTGGTTTCGGGTGTTTATATCCTTTGAGTTGTTTCTTGGCCGGGTCAGCTGCGTTGGTTAGGGTATCGCCAACCCTGCATTCCCGTACAGTTTTGAGCCCGGTTGCTATATAACCCACATCACCGGGTTCCAGCTTTTTGATCTCACACATAGCAGGATTAAAAATCCCTATTTCCACGGGGGTGAATTTTATTCCGCTGGCCATCGGGATAAGTTCGTCTTCTTTGCTGATCGCGCCTTCAAAAACCCGCACATAAGCGACCACCCCTTTGTATGAGTCATAGTGCGAATCAAAAATAAGCGCCTGGGTTTTCTCGTTTTTTGTTTCTTTTGGCGCCGGAATTTTTTCAATGATCGCAGTCAGCACTGCCTCAACATTCAGCCCCTGTTTAGCAGAAACCCTGATCATCTCCTCCGGAGGAACACCGAGCAGATTCGTAAGGTCTTCAGCTACTTCTTCAGGATGTGCAGATTGGAGATCGATCTTGTTAAGCACCGGGATGATCACCAGATCAGATTCCAATGCCAGATAAAGATTCGCAAGCGTCTGAGCTTCGATTCCCTGGGTTGCATCCACAACCAGCAAAGCGCCTTCACAAGCGGTAAGTGCACGACTAACCTCGTAGTTAAAGTCGACATGACCGGGGGTATCGATCAGGTTAAGCTCATAATCGGTTCCCTGGTAGGTGTAGGCCATACGAACAGCGGAAGCTTTGATCGTCACGCCTTTTTCGCGTTCCAGATCCATGGTGTCTAATAGCTGTTCTTTCATCTCACGCTCGGTGATAGTGCCTGTCAATTGCAACAAGCGGTCAGCGAGGGTGGATTTTCCATGGTCTACATGGGCGATAATACAGAAATTTCGTTTATGGTCTATAAGCATGACAACACGCAAGTATAACCGATATCATAAAGCTATCCACCTTCCAATTCCTTTGGATTATATGCAAGATAAAGAAGATATTCAATGTTACCTTTCGGTCCTTGAATCGGTGATTCAATAATTCCGAGATTGATAAATCCATCATGCTCAGCAGAATCGATCACGGCATCAATCGCTTTCTGGCGATCCTTTTCATGATGGATAACACCTTTCCCCGCAGCGGCTACTTTTTTTCCCACTTCGAATTGCGGTTTGATCAATGCGATTACTCGCATCAACTTCTCCTTATTCCAGTTCTTAATAATCGGGAACACCCTGCTGAGTGATATAAATGATACATCGATAGCCACCAGATCAATTTCTTCTGGCAAGGTATCGACTTTCTTAATATTGACCCGTTCCATCACGATCACATCTTTATGTTCGCGGATGGATTGGTGAAGCTGGCCATATCCAACATCAATCGCATACACTACCCTGGCGCCATTCTGCAGCAGGCAATCAGTAAACCCGCCGGTTGATGCGCCGACGTCCGCGCAAACCTTTCCTTCCACTTCAACTTCTTCAAATACAGCCAATGCTTTTTCGAGCTTCAATCCGCCGCGCGAAACATATTTAGGTTGGTTGGCAAGGATAATGGCGCAGTCCTCCGGATATTGGTCGGAGGGTTTATAAACGAGTTGGCCATCAACGCTGACTTCGCCGGCCATTACCAAACGCTGTGCGATATTCCTACTCTCACAGATACCCTGGAGCACCATAATTCGATCGATACGATCTTTTTTCAATTTCATTAATGATTATTCTAACCGTCAAATATGATAATATTTCAAAATGCTAAAGGACCTCATTAATAGTTTCCGTATCAAACAATGGGTGAAAAACGGGTTCCTCTTTGCTGGTTTGATTTTTGATGAGCAGCTCTTCGCTATTACACCCCTCTTCCACACCATAATCGGATTTTTTATTTTCAATATATTAACAAGCAGTGTTTACCTGATTAATGATGTATTTGATGTCAATGTAGACAGACAACACCCGGAGAAAAAGAATCGCCCCATTGCTGCTGGAAGAATTTCAGAGCGCACTGCTATTACAGTCGCGGTTACACTTATCAGCTTTGCAGCAGTAGGCTCTTATTATCTTTCTTCCAAATTCTTTTTAATCTGCCTTATTTATTTTCTAACCAACTTACTATATTCCAAATGGTTAAAACATGTCCCAATCCTGGATGTGTTCATTATCGCTCTGGGGTTTGTACTCCGGGTCGCTGCCGGTGTATCATTGATCACGGTCAAACGTTTTTCCCCATGGTTATATGTTGTTACAACCTTATTAGCCCTCTTTTTAGGGTTCGGTAAAAGACGGGCAGAGATGATTCTCTTCTCACACGATACACACAAGAGGAGGGCAGTTCTTGATGGTTACACCCTGGCATTTCTGGATCAGCTCATCACGATCGTTTCGAGCGCAACAATCCTTGCCTACAGTTTGTATACTTTCTCTGCTCCAGGTTTACCCGGCAACTATACAATGATGCTGACCATCCCCTTTGTCATGTATGGCATCTTCCGGTATTTATATCTTATACAGGTAAAACAATCGGGGGGTGCACCAGAAGAAACTCTTTTCCAAGATGTTCCGCTATTAATAAATGTATTCCTCTACGCACTTTGTGTTTTGATTTTGTTTTACCTTAAATAACAATGCCCGCTATATCTTCTTCCGCCAAGGGGAAAACGATCCTATTTGGAGAACACGCAGTCGTGTATGGGTCTCCAGCAATTGCTGTGCCAATTCATTCGATCCAGGTCAAAGTGATTATCCAACCATCGATCGACTCACCTGAAAGTATCATCTGGACCAAAGAAAATAATTGCAAAAAGAGTTTTAAGGTTAATGAGTTGGCTGATGACAACTTGTTTTGGGGAACTATTAGAGAGTTCCAGAACGCGCTCAATTGTTCGCTGCCCCCCTTTATTCTAACGATCGCTTCAGAGATCCCTATCGCAGCAGGCCTTGGATCGAGCGCATCCTTATCGGTGGCCATGATAAGGGTGTTTGCTGAATTCTTAGGTATGAAATTATCTACTGACATCATCAATCAAATTGCTTATCGATCCGAGGTCATTCAGCATGGAACCCCTTCCGGCATTGATAACAGCGTAATTGCATATGAAATACCAATCTATTTTGAAAAAGGAAAAAAATTAGAGTTCCTGCAGATCAAAAAGAAATCCCATCTGGTCCTGGCTGATAGTGGTGAACGCGCGCTGACCAAGGATGTGGTTCAATTTGTTCAAGAATCCATGCAAAAGAATCCAACCCGATATCAGAAGATTTTTTCACAAATTGGATCAATTGTTCGAAGCGCAAAAAATGCATTGGAAAAAGGTGAGAGTGAATTGGTTGGTTCACTGATGACTGAAAATCATCAACAATTACAAATGCTCGGTGTTTCTTCTGTTCAACTAGATCTATTGGTGAATCGCGCAACTCAGTCTGGGGCTTATGGAGCCAAGTTATGCGGTGGCGGGCAAGGTGGATTTATAGTCGCAGTTTGCAACCTTGAAAATCAAGCGGCTATTGCAGAAAAGCTGCAAGAAATATCTCCGCATGTGATCAAAACGAGTATCGGGGAGGATTAATAAAACATGTTGACTTTCCTTAAGTTGGGTGGTTCATTGATCACTGAAAAAGACACGCCCTTCTCAGCCAGAAAACAAACGATCAAACGCCTCGGACTTGAGATCATCAATTATCTTAATCAATTCCCGGATCACCAACTACTGATTGGCCATGGATCTGGATCATTCGGACACGCTGCGGCGTCTATTTTTGGTACGATTGATGGTGTTCTTTCTGAGGAAGAATGGGGTGGGTTTCAATCCGTATGGTGGGCTGCACGCGTTCTAAACCAGATCGTGTGTGAATTATTGGCGGAAGTAGGCCTGCCTATCATTTCGCTCCCCGCTTCTGGCGCGCTAACCACCAGGGAGCGAAAGATATTGAGATGGAATACAGCCCCGATTGAACATTGTATTCAGCACAGGCTGATTCCGGTTATCTTTGGTGATGTGATTTTCGATATGAAAATTGGAGGAACGATTTTTTCCACGGAAGAACTTTTTTCAGGATTAATAGATGTTCTACACCCAAACCGAATTCTCCTCGCCGGGATAGATGATGGTGTTTTTAGGGATTTTCCTGCCAACCAGGACTTAATAACACATATAACGCCAAGATCATTTTTGGAAGAACGAATGCGATTAGAAAAATCAGCCAATCCGGATGTAACCGGTGGGATGGCAGCGAAAGTTGAGCAAATGCTGCAAATAGTGAGTAAGCAAGAAGAAATAGAAATTCAGATATTTTCCGGGGAGGACGAATTCAATATTTATGAAGCATTATGCGGCAATAAAATTGGCACAATTATTAGCGCATCCTCTTCGAGATAGCTATATAGTAAAATCACCTGTGGAATAAAAATATGAATGAAAACATTTATCTCACGCAGGAAGGTATTGATAAACTCACAGCTGAGTTGGAAGAACTAAAGGGTTCTGTGCGTCAGGAACTGGCAGCGAAATTAAAATCAGCAATCGAAATGGGCGACCTTTCAGAAAACGCGGATTATAAAAAAGCAAAAGAAGATCAGGGATTTCTTGAAGGCCGTATTCAGGAACTAGAAGAAACTTTAAAGCGAGCGCATGTCATCACGCAGGATGAAAATAAAAGCGGTCTCATTCAGATTGGATCAATCGTAGTTGTAAGAGAGGAAGATTATCCTGAGGAAGAATTCCAGATCGTGGGTTCAAAAGAAACCGATCCCGGTTCCGGGAAAATCTCTTATGAATCACCGATCGGAAAGCAATTACTCAATCACAAAGCTGGTGATATTGTTCGAGTCACCACCCCTGCAGGCGGGATCAACTTTAAGATCATTTCAGTTAACTAAAATGAGCCCGAGCAATCGGGCTCATTCATCTCTCCAACAGAAATCTTATTTGGACCAGACGGTTATTTCTAATGTCAAGCGGGAGAAATAGCTATTTTCAGGTAATGGACCGCGCGCATAGACCATGTCAACAACACGAGCTTCCAACTGCAGTGTTTCAGTTTCCATCAGGAATTTCATCCCTGGATCAACCAAAATCGGCTCGCCTTTAGAAAGAAGTCGCTGGCGAAGTGCGGGATCATTGTTGGCATGTTCGCTTAGCAAAACTTTCGTGACAGTTTGAATATCATTCTTATCAAATAACCAAACTTCAAGTGCCGTTACTTTTTTAGGCTCGCCAACGCCAATAGTCTCCGCAATACCCACGCCACATTCACCCAGGAATTCCCCATTGATGGAATCCACACTAAATGAATCATCATACAAATCATCGCCCTGCCTGTAGGTGGTCATGAATTGTGCCAGTGGCGATTCTTTTGCCGCGGTTTTGAAAGCAGCATTTGGCGTTCCCTTCGATTCTTCTGCCTTTTTAGGGATCACAATCTTAGGCGCGCTGATCTTTATACCTTCTCCACTTTTTGCGCGTTTTAGAATTACAAAAATCAAAACGCCACCGACAACAAGCGTGAGCAATATCAAGATCGCGAGCGGCAAGATGGATATTTTTGCGGGTTCTTCAGCCGCGATATTTCCCATTCCATACGTGGGCTCTTCATACGTAAAAGTGCCCTCCATTGCTCCCATAGGAGATTCTTCTGCTTCAAGAATCTCCAAAGGCTCTAATGCAACACCTTCGGCTAGAGCCTGAAGAGCAACGATTTCCCTGAATGCATCGATTTCATCAGTGGTTTCAAAACGGCAGGCAGCTGGAGTAAGGGAATTGAGCACTGATTGTGCATTCTCTCCCAGACCCATCCAACGTATTGCAAGGAGATCGGCATTTGGATTTCGAGAAAAGGAATCGATTGTCATGCAAAGATAATCCCGCTGATAATCCATCTGCAAATCAGATGGCGCTGCGTCAGTCCATTGTAAAGGCCATAGTCCCCAACCCAGCCCAACTAGGCCAACAACAAGGCCGACAACAAGGCCAATGGCCCCCATGCTTATTGGTTTCTTGAAGAACTCATTTAGTTTATCCATAGCAATTTCTCCTATCTAATTATAGATCTAAGTACCGATATGGATGCAAGAACTATGCCGCCTATTCATTTTCAATTGTATCTGATGATACGGTTTCCTCACAGTCCATGCACTGGAATTCTGTCTTATTTTTATACACCAAAATCCCACCACAAATTGGGCAAGGATTCTTAATTGGTTTCTTCCAACTTGAAAATTCACATTCAGGATAGTTGGAACATCCATAGAATAAACGCCCGCGTTTTGTCTTACGAACAACCAGATCGCCTCCATCTTTAGGGCACAAAACGCCAATTTTTTCCAGATATGGCTCTGTATATTTACATTCAGGATAATTGCTACAACTGATGAATTTTCCGAAACGGCCCCATTTGATGATTAAATCTTTTCCACACTCAGGGCAGGCTCGCCCTACCAGCTCAGGCTCTGCTTTCCGTTCAGGCATGGACTCCTGCGCGTGTTTCAATTTCGGTTCAAAATCCTTATAGAATTCTTGTACCGCCTGCTGCCAGACTTTATCGCCATTGGCAACTTTATCTAATTCTGATTCCATATTAGCAGTAAAATGAACTCCTAATATATCAGGGAAAAATTCGATCAATAAATCGTTTACTAAAATCCCGGTATCTGTTGGCATCAATCGCTTGCCTTCTCTTTCAACATAACCGCGTGACTGAATCGTTGAGATGATAGGTGCGTATGTTGATGGGCGCCCAATCCCATATTCTTCTAGAACCTGGATCAAAGATGCTTCCGTGAACCGAGGTGGTGGTTGTGTGAAGTGCTGTACCGGGTTCAGTTTAATCAATTGGGTTTGGTCGCCTTCTTTGACGTTATCTGGCAGTGAAAGCGTTCCATTCTCCCCATTATCGGCATCGTCATCCTTTGCCTCTTCATATAAAACCAGGAAACCCGGGAATTTCAGTTCTGAACCAGACGCCCGGAAAGTAAATGAATTATCCTGGTACGTACCTTCAATCACCACTGAGATCGTTTCATACACTGCTGGTTTCATCTGTGAGGCGACGAAGCGGCGCCAAATCAACTGATAAAGTTTAAATTGCTCTGGCTTTAGATAAGACTTGATTTTTTCAGGGACGTTCATGACCGATGTTGGCCTGATAGCTTCGTGTGCTTCCTGCGCCTTGCTGTCACTTGTTTTATGAAGTACTTCAGTTTTCGGCAGGAAAGCATCTCCGTGCGTTTCACGGATATAATCCCGCACTTCCTTTATCGCTAATGGGGAAATATGTGTTGAGTCCGTGCGCATGTAAGTGATCAACCCGGTTTCTCCGTCATTACCAATATTGATGCCTTCATATAATTGTTGTGCTATACGCATTGTACGGCGTGCAGTAAATCCGAGTTGGCGGGAGGCTTGCTGCTGCAAGGTGCTTGTAATGAATGGCGCATAAGGCTTACGGGTCCGTGTACCCCGCTTGATCTTGTCAATGACATAATGTGCAGATTGTAGCTCAGAGATCAGTGAAGTAACGATATCCTCGGAGGGCAGGTAAGGATCTTTATTATTTACCTTTGATAATTTTGCGCTAAAAGTGATCTCAATACCCACAGATTGAAAATCACCATTAATCGACCAGTATTCTTCCGGTACAAATGCCTCAATTTCCCGCTCACGCTCTACAATTAGCCGCAACGCAACAGATTGCACGCGGCCAGCTGAAAGTCGCCCGCGCACTTTTTCCCACAGGAGTGGCGTTAGATTGTATCCGACCAACCGGTCAACAATGCGCCGCGCCTGCTGCGCATCAACCAGGTCAGCGTCAATTGGGCGCGGGTTTGCAAATGCTTCTTCTATGGCAGGTTTGGTGATCTCATGGAAAACAACCCGTTTAACTCGCTCCGGTTCTAATTCAGCCGCCTTCAGGAGATGCCAGGCAATTGCCTCACCTTCACGATCAGGGTCAGTAGCAAGGTATACCTCTTCCATCTTCTTTGCATCAGCTTTTAATTCTTTGACAACAGAGCGCTTTTCATTCGGTACACGATATTTTGGCTCAAAATTATTCTCAATATCGACTGATAGCTGAGAGCGCAGCAAATCACGAACATGGCCCACTGAAGCAGTGACTTTGTATCCATTACCAAGAAAGTTTCCGACAGTTCGCGCTTTGGCAGGCGATTCAACAATCACCATTTTTCCTTTTCGCTTGATGACCTTTTCCACTTTTTGGGGTGCTTCCATCCCTTCGTGCATTTCGGTGCGTCCGATTCGATACATCTTTGTGCCACAAACCGGGCAAGTTCCCGTGGTGACCGGCGTTGATCGTGAATTAAATGTGGCGACCGGGTCACTAACATCTCTTTTATGTTTACATTTCACACAATATGCTTCCAAAATTTCTCCTATAAAAACTGTTCCAGATTTTCATCCTTCAATGAATTTACGATCTGTTTTACATCCTGTGAATTACCTTTTTTACAGATCAGTAAAGTGTTTTCATGATCAACAATGATCAGTCCGTCAATCCCAATAACCGCGATAGCCTTTTCAGCATTGGTTGTTTGAATAAAACAATTATTCGTATTGATGTTCAGGACTCTGGGTGCCAATTCGATATTTCCCCTTTTGTCAGGTTTTAGGATCGAAAAAAGCGAATCCCATGACCCAAGGTCTTTCCAACCCAGGTCAATAGCCGGGATCAATGTCACATCCCGAGCGCCCTCCATAATACCATAATCGATTGTCTCAGGTTCTATCGCTTCCCAAATGTTATTAATATCACCTACACGCCCATCCGGCATAATCTTTTCGCTAACATGAATAATATGCCCATAGAGATCTGGCATCTGTCTTTCAATTTCTAAAAGAATCGCTTTCACGGACCAGATAAACATTCCAGAATTCCAAAAATAATCACCATTTTTAAGATATTTCCGGGCTGTCTTTTCATCAGGCTTTTCTACAAACTTTTCTACAACGTAAGCATCTTTTTTACTGTGCTTTGCACCTGCCTTGATGTATCCAAAACCGGTTGAAGCGAATTCCGGTTTGATCCCGATCGTAACCAGTGTATTGGTATCTGCAATGTCAGCCGCTCTTTTTAACAGCTCCTTAAAATTTTCAGTGTTTTCCATCACATGATCGGCTGTTAACACAGCCATAACTGCATTTGGATCTCGCTTGCGCAGATATTCAGCGGCGAAACCCACCACAGCAGCAGTTCCTTTAGGCTTCGGCTCAATCAAATAATTTCCCATTGGGATCGAGGGCACCTGGGTATGCAGCATGGCAACTTGAGATTGAATGGTGACAACATAAATATGATCTGTTTCCACTAAACCATTTAACCTTTCGACCGCTATTTGAAACAGTGATTTCCCGCCGATCAATTTCAGTAACTGTTTGGGAGAACTCTTTCGAGAAAGCGGCCATAAGCGGGTGCCGCCACCGCCTGCCATGATCACAGCAAAGAAATTATCTTTCATCCTTAAACCTCATACATTTCCTGATCATCAGACACCGCTTGATAGGTCATATTCTCAGTTTTCCTGATAAAGCCTTTTAATTCCATCATTGTCAGGTTTGCTGAAACCTTGTCGGTTGATAAACCAGTAATATTTTTAATCTCATCGATATGCAGTGGTTCATCGCGGATTGTTTCCAATAAAAGTGCTTCGATCTCGTTTGTGGGAAGTGATTGTTGCACATAACGATAATCCGCGGTTTGCTCCAGATTCAGGACAAGCAGCAGGTCCTTGAAGTCAAGCAATGGTATAGCACCATCACTAATCAAACGGTTTGCACCCCGGCTTCGCGGGGCATATATTGAACCGGGAACGGCAAAGACATCCCGCGTCTGTTCCAGCGCGAATTTTGCGGTGATCAAAGCACCGCTGCGCTCGTCCGCCTCAACAACCACAACTGCGCGCGCCAAACCGGAGATGATCCGATTCCTGGGCGGGAAATTCACTGCTTCCGGTTGTGTTCCTGGATAAAACTCGCTAACGAGAGCACCATTTTCAATTATCTGTTGCGATAATTGATGATTTTCGGGTGGATAGATAATATCCAACCCGCAGCCAAGCACAGCAATTGTCCTTCCACCGCCATCCAGCGCACCTTGATGAGCAATGGTGTCTATACCGCGCGCCATTCCGCTGATCACCGTAATGCCGTTTTCAGCCAGAAATCGGGATAATTCTGTTGCGACCTGTTTTCCATAGGAAGTTTTTCTGCGTGTGCCAACAATCGCTATTGCAAATTGATCCTCATCTAAAACACGTCCTTTTATATATAGAACGGGCGGAGCATTTGGCACGGATTGTAATAATAGTGGATATTGTTCATCCTTGATCGTGATAATAGAAATACCTAATGCATGGATTTTCGCCAATTCTTCTTCCAGATCGATCTCTGATCGGATTTTTGACAATTCAACGATGACTTTATCCGGCAAACCGGCCTGGCGCAATTCGGTTGCATCTGCAAACCAGGCAGTCTTGAGATCACCAAAGAACTCCAGCAATTGACTTGTGCGAATTGAGCCGATACCTCGCACCCTATCAAACCCAATCCAATACTGATGATCATCCATTACAACCACTCAGGCATTTCAACAAAAACAGAATGGGATTCTAGATCAACTTCACGCACAACTGATTTTATGGCAGGCAATAGTATCTCGCGTTTTTCTGCGTCATCAGATGTAACCACATAAACATCATTAGCGCCAGTCGTGATGATTTCAGATATGATGCCAATCAGGTTTCTTGAAAGGTCATAGACAGCCATCCCGATCAGATCGTGATGATAATACTCATCAGCATTGAGTTCAGGAAGTGCGTTACTTAAGATATAAATCATCGCATTTCGGAGGTGCTCAACCGAATCTCTGCTCTCGTAGCCCTTAAATGAGATCAGGTATGTTTTCCCCGCATTCCTGATGGAACGCAAAATCATTGGCTTTTTATCTGCACCAATATATAGATCATTTCCTTCAGCAACCTGATTAGGAAAATCAGACAGCATTTCGACAGTGACTTCCCCATGCAGTGCATGGGGTTTACGAATTTTTGCAAAAGCTAAAAAAACAGGCTCACTAGTTTTTAGCAAGCCTGGTTTGTCATTTTTTTCGGGCTTTTTGTGTGGCATTGTGAATTATGGTTCAACAATATCCAGGGTGGCACGCTTGCCTTCCCGTGCCGCCGCGACTCGCAGCAATACACGCATAGAATTTGCGATTCGCCCGCCTTTACCAATCACACGCCCCATGTCTTCTTTGGAGACCGTGAGTTCCACACGCACACGCCCGCCTTCGTCAATTTCTTTAACTGCAACCTGTGAAGGGTCATCCACCAGCTGTTTTGCGATCATATCAATCAATTCTTTCATGGGGACTCCTTACCTACTAATTGCTATTTTTCCGAAGGTGCATTTTGGCGTGTTTTGGGATTGACTTCACGAGAAGCGTAAAATTCTTTGGCCTCAGCCAATACATCTTCAATTTTTGACCCATCCTGGATTTTCTTGTAGCGGTCCAGAAGACCTACAGACTTAAAAATTTGTCCGACGGACTCACTTAGTTGAGCGCCATTGTTTAACCAGTGAAAAACACGGTCTTCTTCGATAGAAATAGTAAAAGGATCTGTGCGCGGGTTGTAGGTCCCTAAAATCTCTAAATACTTGCCATCGCGGGGGCTTTCTTTTTCTGCCGCAACAATTCTATAGCTGGGTTGATTTCGCAAACCAGTTCTTCGCAAACGAATACGTACCATTAACACTACTCCTGTTATTATTAATTCAATAATTATTATTCAATTGGTTGATTTCAGAAATAAAAGGGGCGTGAAAGGATACGCTATTTCTGTCAATCATACTAATTGTTCTGGCTGGCGTAATTATACATAATTAAATCGATTTGGTACCAGGCCAAGGTTGAATTTTATGTTATTTAAAATGCAACGTCAAGGCATTTAAAATCCATTTATTCATTCTATCCAGACAATTAATAACCGTTTGATAGTCTTTGATAAAATTGAAGCAAAAAATATGATGAGTTAGTCAAATGAAATTATTCCCATCTATCGGTCTGCAAGTGCCAGAAATTCTCCTCCCTATCCAATCGATTGATTATCGAAAATGGTCTGTGGTTGCCTGCGACCAATATACATCGCAACCAGACTACTGGGAAAACGTGGAAAATATAATCGGAAATGCGCCTTCCACTTACCACATGATCCTGCCGGAAGCCTATCTTGATTCTGTACGTGAGGAACATCATGCGTCACAAGTTTACCCAATGATGCAGAATTATCTTTCGCAGGGCATTTTTCAACAATTTGAAGGATTTATTCTTGTAAAACGAGTTTGCAACGGTAATACTCGCCTTGGCTTGATAGCTGCTTTGGATCTTGAAAAATATAACTATCAGCACGATTCCCAATCTCTCATCCGCGCGACAGAGGGCACGATCATTGAGAGGCTTCCAGCACGGATCGCAATCCGTGAAAAAGCGGAATTGGAAATTCCACATATCCTGGTTTTGATCGATGATCCGGATTTGGCAGTGATCGCGCCGCTTGTTAATCAGACCTGCGACGACAAACCGTTGTATGATTTTGATCTGATGCAGGGCGGCGGGCATGTCACCGGTTATCTGATCAATCCCGAATTCAACCAGCAAATTGTCACTGCCCTGGAAGATCTTCAAAATCCATTTATACAGACGGAAAAATACGAATTGGCCGCTAAAACCCCGCCGATGCTTTATGCCATGGGTGATGGTAACCACTCCCTGGCAACAGCGAAAGCCATCTGGGAAAAGAATAAGAGAGATTTACCCGGTGAACATCCATCGCGTTTCGCACTTGTTGAAATTGTCAATTTACACGATCCAGCTATTGAGTTCGAAGCTATCCACCGGCTTGTCAAGCATCGAAGTGTAGATTTATTGGAGCGATGTAAATTTTATTTTAAAGGAAATATCTCAATAAGTCCCACTGGAAGTTATTCGGAGATACTATCTCAGGTTGATTTTAATCAAGGTAGGCAACAAAAATTTGGTCTATTCTTTGATAAAAAATATTTTTGCATTTCAATCGAACATCCGACGCATACATTAACAGTTGGAAGTGTGCAGCTATGGTTGGATAATGATCTATCGAGAAATCACATTGATGGCATCGATTATATACATGGTGCGGATACCATCCATGAATTGGGGATGCAACTTAATCATGCTGGCATTTATTTGCCTCCTATGCCCAAAAACGCGTTATTTAAATCAGTGATCAAAGATGGCCCTTTGCCTCGAAAGACATTTTCCATGGGAGAAGCGCACCAAAAACGCTTTTACCTGGAGTGTAGAAGGATTAAACAATAATATGAAACATCATTTGTCTTATTTTTTTATTTTAATTTTCCTACTCATCAGCGCTTGCTCTCCGTTATCTAACCAGGAGGAGTTAACGGCTGATCCACCACAGCACACCGAGACCGCTGCTCCAACCTGGACAGTCGCTCCCACAGGTACACAAATTTCTTCAACACCCGCACCAATTCTGCAAGATAAAGTATGTTCTCCTTTAGAAACAGAAACGCTGCAAACTCTGCAAGAGATTGTTACACAGCCATACAAACAGCCACGCATCGGCATCGACGATGGGCCGCCAACGCACCATGGTGTGGATTTCGCCCATTACCGCCGCGGAGACCTCTTATCACTCGAAGGTGTCGGCATCCTATCAGCTCTGGATGGAGAAGTGGTAACGGTAATTAACGACCGGTTTCCCTATGGTCATGCGGTGATCATTGAAACCCCCCTCGATACAATATCTCCACAACTTTTAACGCAATTCAACCTCCCGGAAATCAGTTCACCAGTAGATCCTGATCCCAAATTTAATTGGTCACCAGGCGAGCTTTCATTTACCTTGAGTGAAAATGATTATTCGATCTATATTTTTTATGCCCATCTGCTAGCCGCACCAGAAGTTGAAATCGGTGAACAGGTTACCTGTGGCCAGAGAATTGGTCAGGTGGGTAATTCGGGTGATTCAACCAACCCGCATTTGCACTTTGAGACAAGAATTGGCCCTTCTGGCGCGCGTTTTGAAAGTATGGCATACTATATTCCTAATTCGACAGAATCAGAACGGTATAATTACATTGTCTGGAGAATTACTAATCTATTCCAGGTATTTGATCCGATGCTGCTCCTAGATTTTGAAAGGTTATTAGATAAATAGGATAAAAAAATGAATGTAAAAAAGATCATCACTATCGCAATCACCACGCTGGCCATTGTGGGCTGTGGAAACCGCCCAGAGCCAACGCCTACCATTGATCCAGTTGTTGTAATGACAGAAGTAGCCGGTACTGTGCAAGCTGAAGTCACCCAAAATGCGTTGCTCACACCATCCGCGACGATACCGCCGCCGGCAACGCCAACTTTTCCGCCAGTTCCTACCCAAATATTACCCGCAGCACCTACTTCACCCACCGGCCCTGTTGCTCCAGCTATCCCGGCTGACCAATTGCCAGACAACGCCAAATACATTGCGGATGTTACCGTTCCTGATGGCTCAGTATACTGGCAGCGGGAAAGGTTCACAAAAACCTGGCAAATTGAAAACATTGGAACCACAACATGGGACACAAGCTATCGCTTAGTATACGTAGATGGCCCGATCACAAGCGAGGAGCTTGTATTCAATCTGGTCAAACCTGTTGAACCTGGACAACTTCTTAACATCAGTGTCATTATGAGAGCGCCTGATGCACTCGGCACGTACACAAACTATTGGCGAATGATGAATGCAGACGGTCAATTTTTTGGTGATATTCTTTCGATGAAGATTGTCGTCGGCACAGAACTTGACAAAACCCCAACACCTGCCGGGTAAGCATCCATCAAGGTGTGATGACAATTTCTCAAAGCGAGATTGAAGCCAGGGCAAAACGCCTTGGCTTTTCTTTTGTCGGGTTTTCACTGGCCACCCAAACGCCGAACTTCCCTCAATATTTAGACTTCATTTCAAATCATGAAATTAGCGACCTATCTTTTTTATCCCAAGAGTATGTAATAAAAGGCCGCCAAAACCCCGCTTCGCTGTTAGAAAACGCAAAATCCGTCATCGTCCTTGGTGTTTGCTATACATCGAAAAATTCACCACAAGAACAAACTGCCAATGTGCGCGGAACCATTTCCGCTTATGCAGTCCTGCCCGACTATCATAAACTAATTGAGGGAAAAGCAACAACTTTAATGAAAGGTTTAGAACAAACCAATAATGCGACCATCAATTGGCGCATTTTTATTGATTCCGGTCCTGTGATGGAAAAGGACATGGCTTTTGCAGCAGGATTGGGGTGGATAGGCAAACATACAATCTGTATCCATCCGGATTATGGTTCATTTTTCTTTATTTGCTGTATTTTGACTGATTTAGATTTAGCTGAATTGAAGAGAAACCCAATACAGGATCTATGCGGTATTTGCACAGAATGCGAACGGGCATGTCCAACAGGCTGCATCGACGCCCACCACATCGAACTCACGCGTTGCATTTCTTATCTCACCACTGTACACCATGGTATCATTCCGCGTGACCTGCGCAGTCATCTTGGAACGCACGTCTTTGGCTGCGATGTTTGCCAAACCGTTTGTCCACATAACAAGACAACTGCTATACCGGAAAATGGATACTTCTTTCACGTCCCAAATGTGGCTTCCGCAGTTTTGAATTTACCCGATGAACTCAACCATACTCCACAAACATTCAAGGAAAATTATTTCGGAACACCCGTCCTAAGAATCGGTTTTGAGAGATATTTGCGTAACGCCATCATAGCGGCAGGAAACAGCGTGGATTCGCGCTGCGTTCCAGCCCTCAAGCGTTTAGTTTTTCACAATTCAGACCTGATTGCGATTCACGCAGTCTGGGCATTAAGTAAGTTCGCAGACAGAAATCTGAAAAACTTCTTAATCGATTTATTAGAATCTGAAATCAGCGAACCGGTCGCGGACGAGATCCGCGCATTGGTTACAGATTGAGCTTAATCCAACCAGCGCGGCTGAACAGCATTTTCGGCTATGGTCAAGGAAGTCCCGTCAAACTGATCCCAAATCACAATTTCGGCCATTGAATTCGATTGGGATATATCGTATCGCTGATACGCCAGTATTTTACTACGCTCGTTCCAACGGATTGATGAATGATCGTATTCATTCGGCTCAGTAACCGAATTCTGAATAACTCCGGTATCATCTATAATGGAAATCGACCTTGAGTTATTTCGTACGCCGCTGCGCGCAACCACAAAAAATAAATTTTCAGTTAGATAAGCTGGCCGGAAATACTCCACTCCCATCGGCAAAGTGAATAACGCAATGCTGGATTGGTCAGGTACGGATATTTCGGCATATCGACTGACCAGCAACTGTCCCTCTACATTCCGCTCACCCATCAAGAAACGCGTCCCATCAGGGCTCCAATCCCCAATAAGGTCCGTATCACCGGGAAAAGAAAGAATCACCTCAATTTTCTCAAGTGATATAACCCGTACGAGTCCTCTTTCCGGCTCATGCACCCGCACATAACTCCCGTCAGGAGAAACATCGACCCAATCCGCAAACACAGATGTGATGCGAACATCGTTCCCAGTTCTAATGTCAACCTGAAAAAGCCCGGTGATTTTCCCTATTCTCGAAAAGTATAGGAATGAGCCATCTGGTTCGATCGCCAGACTTTCGCATTGATCAGCTTCGCAAGAAAACAATAGCTCAGGGGATTTTTTACCAGGATTGATAATCCAAATCGCATCCTGTCCGCTGTCTGTTGCCTGAATATATGCGATTGTGCCCGTATTAGCAGCGAGCGAAAATTCTTTTATGCCTTCAACCATGATAATGGGTTCTTGTAATCCGCCCAAGCATACTCTGGATATACCTTCACTACCATTTTCTCGTGAAATGAAATATAGACAACTTTTATCGTGCTCGCTGTTTGCGGAGGATCCACTGCCGGAAATATTTTTGCAACCATATACAATTAATAGAAAAAAGATCAGAAATGGAAAAATACTAAACTTTTTCATTGTTTAATAAAAATGATATCTCTACGCCTTTTTGAGTTATGTGTATGATAATTAACTCGCCAATGTGCTGGTTGGCGCAAAGGTAGGCGTCGGCGTGACGATAAACACCCGAATCGTTAGGATCAGTCCTACAGGTAAGTTATTTTCATCAGTTATCTTATTGCGGTTTTGGGCCAGGATATCCTCCTGGGTTGAGTTAAATTGGCCTGCAATGGACGCTAATGTATCGCCAGACTGCACGCTATATTCGATTCGCGTTCCAGGCTCAGTATCAGCAGGAAGTGGTGTCGGGGTGGGCAAGGTCTGTCCTGGCGCAGGGACTTTGATCAGTTGGCCTGGGAAGATCGGGCAGGTGCCATCTGGAAAATTATTGATAGCGAGCAGCGTTGGCAAATCCACACCAAATTCTTCTGCAATATCGTAGCAAGTATCGAACTCCTTGATCTCATATTCAAAGGGTCCGGTAGGGGTTGATGTCGCTTCGAGAGTTGGCTCTGGTGTTTCAGTTGGCGGTATAGAGGGAGTCGGTGAAAGTACAGGAGTAGGCGGCATGGTGCTGGTCGGTGTTGGTTCACGCCGGAATAAATTAAATGATAATCCTCCACCAGTTAGCCACATGATAATGATGGCAATGCCAATTACAACCATCAAAACAGCCAGGATCATGATAACCATAGGAAGTACATTACGGCGTTTTTTATAAGAGTTTATGACGTCCTGAGGGGATTTTCTACCTAACATTGTGCCGCCTTTTGTAATATTCCATTTCAAATATCTGACAGGTTATTTCCATTCTAACCTATTTTTTATGAGCATTAATCGAAGAATAATTCCCACCAGATCTGCCATTTATCATTTTTATCAGGTATTGGTGTTGCGACATAGATTATTTCAGATGTTTCTGCCTGAGCAGGATGCGGGATAATAGGAACATCGCCAGGCAACCCATCTCTTTCATAAGTTCGCGCCCATTCTTCAACTGCTTTATCTGATTCAGCGTAAGCGATTTGTGTTTGCAGTGCAACACTGGTTGCTTCCAGATTGCTGATGCGCGCCTGCATTTCTCTTCTTTTACCCGTTAATCTAAAATACTCTGAAATTCTTGCATTTAACCCAAGCATCATCAGGAATATGATAAAAAGAATAAAGACAAAAATCCATTGCCTTCCTGAGAGTTTAATTTTTGGGTTTCCCATATGTATATATTACCGCAATACCAAAACAATGAGAAAAAAGGGAGTGCCGAAGGAGGGATTTGAACCCTCATGAGCTAATGCTCACTACGCCCTGAACGTAGCGCGTCTGCCAGTTCCGCCACTTCGGCTTGATATCACTAGCATGGAATTCTATCAAAAACAACCATTTTGTCAACACAATACTCAATCAGTATCAGATCAATAAAAAGCGTATAATATTTTCTGGCAACTTTCTTGCATTGATTACAATGGAAATATCCGGTTAAATAATAACCAATGAAAAAAGAGAACAGGATTTTGTTGATCGCCGCCTTATTATTCTTGATGATCGCCTGTGTCATTCCAGTCCGTTGGGTGGGCTTTTCATCAAAAGAAAATGGGGGCTTACATCTGTTGGCAGATATCAGCGCTTACAACCAGGGCGTGCCAACGCCATTTCAGCCTTTTCAGCTCACAGCAACCCCTACCCGCGACGCAAAACCGATAACCAACTCGCTAGTCCCCAATCCAGGTTTGATTCCTCCAGATGATCAGATTAATATTGTGCTACTCGGGTCAGATTGGCGCCCCAACAGCGGCTATCGAACAGATGTACTCATCCTTGTTTCAATCAATACCAAACTCGCAACAGTCAATTTGATCTCCTTCCCGCGTGATCTATATGTAACAATTCCCAACCTGCAGGAAGAGCGAATTAACACTGCCATGGCGTATGGAGGGTTTCCCCTCTTGAAGTCAACCATGGAATATAACTTCGCAATCCCAGTCGATTACTATATGATGACCAATTTCCTTGGTTTCAAGAATATAGTAGATACGCTTGGTGGCATTGAGATCAACACGCCCGAAAACACCCAAGATCGTTGTGACCTTTCTTATCAGCATGGGGCATGGTGCTCAGTCGGTCCAGGGACCGAAACATTGGATGGAGAACTTGCTTTATGGTACGTCCGGTCGCGTTATACCTCAAATGATTTTGACCGTACTCGCAGGGCGCAAGAAATCCTGGAGGGGTTGTTTAAAAAGCTTATGTCGCTTGACGCAATCGCACGAGCGCCGGAGCTTTATAATCTCTTTATCAGCAGCGTGGAAACAAACCTGACGTTCGATGATATCGTCCGATTAATGACAATCGCCCCCTCCATTTTTTCAAACCCCGCAAGTGTCAAAAGGTATACGATTAGCCAAAACGAAGTCACATCCTATGTCATCCCTTATAGCAATGCAAATGTATTACTACCAAAATACGATCTGATTTGGGAAATTATCAAAGAAGCCGTTTACCTGAAATAACCCCTTGACATTCTAAAATATCTTCGATACACTCCATTACCTATACGCAATTTGGAGGAATAATGGCGCACGAATTACACAATGTATCCCACATCACTGGTGACACAACTATCCCAACCGCGATGAAATTATGGGAGATGTATCTCGAAGACCAGGATAAATCACAATATACCATTAAAGCTTTTATGGGAGATCTGCGCTTGCTTGCGAGATTCCTGCCACCGGACGCCTCCATTAACAGTGTCACCCAATCAGACCTGACCCATTTTATCGAATGGCTGGAAAACGGACGTGGACAGGATATTCCCTGCAGCCCGAAAAGTTTATCACGCCGTATCACTACCCTGAAATCATTTTTTCGCTGGTTATTTGACCATAAAAGGATCGATACGGACCCGGCCGAAAAGGTCTTACAGCGAACAGTGATCAGCCCTCTGCCTGATGTATTGCTTGAAGAAGAATTGGAAAAAGTGTACGCAACCGCCCAGGCAAATTGGATTGGTGATAAAAGAGACCCGCGACCGCTGGCCTTATTATGTTTATTACTTGAAACAGGGATTAAGAAAAGCGAATGTTTACATATCAAACGTTCGCACATTGAAACTCAGAATGGGAATCACCTATTCGTTCGATATGCCGATGGACGCGACCGTAACAAGGAGCGGAAAATCCCGCTTTCGGATGCGTTTGTTGAAGTCTATCAGGCTTATCTTGAACAATACAAACCCGAGGATATCGTCTTCCCCTGGTCACCCCGCAGGCTTGAATACATCCTTGAGGATATCAGTACTGAAGCAGGAATCGAGAAACATCTGTCTTTTTCAATGTGCCGTTGGAATTCGGCGTTGAGCGACTGGAAAAGTGGTGTTGATAAAGACACCATCCGCCAAAAATTAGGTATCTCCAAAATTCAATGGCGGGAAATCAGCATGAAACTCGAAAATTTGGCAAGCGAATGATCACGAATCGGTGAGCATGACCTGAAGCTTCACCACCATCCTGGTGGAAGTTGTAACTCTCGCGAAATCGGCTGGCTGAAAACCGGGAATCCAGAGAATTTTCTCTTGATCACAAACCAGTGGCCAATCTTTTCTGAGGCGTTGAGGTATTTTTTTATTGATCCAGAAATCGGAGACTTTCATCGAATGGCCATCCATCCCTAAAGGCGCGTATCGGTCCCCCGATTGCTTACGCCTGACACTTAAACGCCCATTAACTTTTTCAGCATCAAAATATACTATTAGCGGGGTTTCATTTTGGACAAAGTTGCTCTTCCATGTTTTACGATTATTCATTTCTGCTTGGATTAGCCAGCATGGATTGATCCGAACTTCCCCGGGAATGTCCAGGTTAAGGTCTTGGTGTAAATCACTCAAACCCATCTCATTAAAGTTGGTTAATTGATCGACATCTCGAAAAATGAATCCGGAGTCTTTCTCGATTAACGCCTGAATATATTCATCTGGTTGTATCCTGTAACTACGCAATGCGCCAAGAAAGAATACACGTAAATCCTCAATAAGTTGAAATCGAATGTCTCTGTTGACTAATAATGACCTTCTCAAAGCAGTCATGATTACCCGTCGTTGCATGCTAACTGAACGCTGTGTAAATTTTCGCAAATTGATCTCAACTAGTTCTCTTTCGTCTCTCACAACGGTATTCTTATAAGCCGTCAGGCTTAAATCACCCAATAAAGCATTTTCATCCTGAAGGATTCCTCGCATACGCAAAACATTCTGTTTCACATTTGGATTAATGTCGATTAACGCAGGGATGATCTCGTTACGCATCTTATTGCGGGTAAACCCGGAGTCAAAATTGGTAGAGTCAATCAAATAATCCAGACCATTTTCTTCGCAATACGCGAGTATGTCCTGCTTCCAAACATTCAGCATCGGACGGATCACTGGTATATTCCCTGTAAATGGATGTTCAGACAGATAAGACATTCCGACAAGTCCATCAAGTCCGGTTCCTCTGATGATGTTCATCAAAATCGTTTCCACCTGGTCATCCGCATGGTGCGCAACAGCAATGGCGTCAGCACCCAGTTTTGATGCTTTCTCAGCCAAGAATTGATATCGATACCTCCGTGCGGTCGATTCAATTCCCTCTCGTTCTTCTCGTGCAAGATTAGCAATATCAGATGCTTCCGTAACCAATCCTAGTTTATAACGTGCTGCTGTCCTGCGCGCAAATTCAACCTCTTCCCCACTCTCTGGCCGCAATTGATGATCAAAATACGCGATTGCAACATTGAACCCCGCCTGAACCAACAAATTTAACAGACAAACTGAATCTGGCCCACCGGAAAAACCTAACAGTATCTTTTGGTTTTTCTTGATCAGGCACTCTGTTGTTAATGCGGATAGAACGGCTTGAATCAGCATATCGCGAATTATAGCATTCAGGTTCGTATAGAATTTCTGCTTTTTCAGTTAGAATGAAGACGATGCAGATTGAGACAGATAACATGCTTGAAAAAGCTAGGGAAATCATATCAAAATCCTCAAATACGGTTTTCTTTACTGGAGCCGGTATTTCAACCCCCTCTGGAATACCCGATTTTCGTTCCCCAGATTCCGGTTTATGGGGAATCTATGACCCATTTGAAGTTGCATCATTATCAGCGTTCCGTCAAAGGCCCGACCTATTTTTTGATTGGATTAAACCGCTGTACACACAGTCGAAGAACGCCCAACCCAATGTGGCTCATCACGCAATTGCAGATGCAGAAAAGCGAAACAAAGTGCGCAGCGTGATTACGCAAAATATAGATGGGCTTCATCAGAAAGCAGGCTCAGAAAATGTGATCGAATTGCATGGCTCCGTCCGCACGGCGACCTGCCCATTCTGCCAGAAACAGTATGACGGAGAACTTCTTCTGGATATTTATATCAACAACGAAACTTTACCCTCCTGTCCGGATTGCAATCAGGTAATTAAACCTGATGTGATCCTATATGAAGAACTGCTGCCATTAAACGCCTGGTATCAAGCTGAATCGGAAATGCGAAAAGCAGATGTAATTGTTGTGGCAGGATCTTCGTTGGAAACGTATCCCGCCAACTCTCTCCCCAAAATTGGGATTTCCAATGGTGCAGCGCTGATCATCATTACTCTCTCTTCTACACCATTTGATAGTCTGGCGGATGTAGTTATTCACGAGGATGTGACACAAGTAATCCCCTTTCTATTCAGTTAGTTCAAGAATTAAATACTACCAGTTCTACCAAAGCGGCGTTCGAGCGCATCAACCGAAATATGGATGATCGTTGGCCGGCCATGGGGGCAAGTGCGCGGGTTTTCACACCTTTCCAGGTCCCTGATTAATTGTTCCTGTTCCTGAGTAGAGAGACGCTGGCCACCCTTGACAGAAATCTTCTTGCAAATTCTCCTTATAACTGCTTCTGTTTTTTCATTTTCCAGTATGTTGCCGTCTTGTTCTATGTCTTCTGAGATCAGTTCCATAAAAATCGTCTGAGGATCATATTCAGACAGAACCAGAGGAACCCCGGTTATCTTGATTGCCTGAGGTCCAAAATCTTCAATTTTGAATCCCAACTCCTGAGCGATCATAATATGCTCTTTGAGCAGTTCAGCATCGAGAAAATTAACTGTTATGACAACCGGTTCTAGCAGTAATTGAGTATCATTTTTCGAAATTGATTGCGATAACTGTTCAAATAACACCCGCTCATGTGCTGCGTGTTGATCAATCAGATAAAGCCCATCCGGGCCTTCAGCCGCAATGTATGTTTGTCCAAGCTGACCAATCATTCGCAACAGGGGAATTTTTTCCGCTCTCCCTGATTGCACACCCGTCAAAATACCACCTGTAGCCTGATCAGGCATATTCAACCGATCACCAAAAATATTTTCGGTTTTTTCATCATTTTTGCTGATATTGCTAAACTCAAAAGACGACCATGTTGAGGGTGGGATCGCTGGCACAGGTGAATAGGCAGAAATAGTTTTGCGAATAATCCTTTGTACCGCCGTGAACACGCGCGATTTGTCTTTGAGGCGCACCTCCGTCTTTGTCGGATGAACGTTAACATCCAACTCTTCCGGATCAAGGCCAAGGAAGAGGATCGAGATCGGGTAACGCCCAACCATAATCAGTCCATGATAGCCGCGTGAGATGGCAGATGTAATCGCTGCGTCCGATACCAGCCGACCATTGATAAAAAAGAATATTTCAGTTCTCGAAGCCCGAGTCAGACTGTAAGGACTTGTATAGCCTGAGATTGTGATGTATGCATCTGCATAATTAACAGGTAACATCTGCTTTGCGATTTCAAAGCCCATCAGTTGTGAAAGAATTTCAACGCGATCGCCATTCCCGTTTGTTGAAAGTACTTTTTTCCCATCCTGGATCAATGCAAACCGAATGGATGAATAATATAGCGCGTATCTGGAAATGGTCTGATTAATGTGCTGTCTTTCAGTACGGTCCGCTTTAAGGAATTTCAAACGCGCGGGTACATTGAAAAAAAGATCTCTGACCGACACCCTGGTACCTGTTTGTTTTCCGATTTCTTTGTGATCGTTGACCTTTCCTGCTTCAATCCAGTATGCATATCCAACCGGAGCGTCAGGCACTCTTGATTCGATCGAAAAGCGGGAAACAGCAGATATTGAAGCAAGCGCTTCGCCACGAAAACCTAATGTACTAATGTGATCAAGGTCTTCAGCAAACTGGATCTTGCTGGTGGCATAACGCTCCGCCGCAAGAGCAATCTCATCCCGACCGATCCCAAATCCATTGTCCGTCACCTCAATCAATCGACGTCCGGCTTCCTCCACCACAACAGTGATTTCAGTAGCGCGTGCGTCAATCGCGTTCTCGATCAATTCTTTGATCACAGAAACCGGCCGTTCTACGACCTCGCCGGCAGCGATTTTTGAAGCAATATCCTGTGATAGTTTTATAATAGGCATCTTAGTATTGATAAATTATAAATGAGTGTTTCCTTGCGATATACTTTTACAATGATGATACATACCATTTTCTTTGATTTGGACAACACGCTCTATTCCCGAAATAGCGGCATTTGGGAGGCAATCGGCGAACGCATTAATCTTTTCATGACCGAATTATTAAATATACCCGATCAAGATGTCATGCCGCTGCGCAAGAAATTCAGGGACGAATTCAACACAACCCTTATGGGGTTACAGAGTATGTTCGATGTAGATGAGATGGAATACCTGGAATTTGTTCATGATGTCGATCTTTCTTCAATTCTGCCGGATGGCGGCCAGCTGCGGCGAATGCTCAGCGCCATACCGCAGCAAAAGGTGATTTTTACCAATTCTGATAAGGCGCATGCGCTACGCGTATTATCTTTATTAGAGGTCCATGATCTTTTTGGCCTCATTGTTGATATTATTGCAATGAAACCCTATGTAAAACCGCAACCGCAAGCTTATCAGATCGCACTGCAATTAGCCGGATTGGAAACACCTGAAGGCTGCATGTTCATAGATGATATGCTTGAGAATGTCGAACAGGCATCAGAAGCAGGTTTTCTCTCTGTTTTCGTTGGGCAGGCAAATGAAACCCATCACACGATCAACGATATTTTCCAATTACCAATATTTTTAGAACATTATACACAGGTAAATAGATGAAATTAAAATACTCAACCGCGTTCACAGTCACAATCAGCGCGTTATTGATCAGTGCGGCATTGTTTTCCGTGGGTTTCTATGCGGGCAGGATTTCAGCGCCATTTTCAAAATCCACCATTGCGATTGACACAAATGAATCCGAAGTCACTTTTGAACCATATATCCAGGCTTGGAATGTGCTCAATCGGAACTATATCGACCAGCCCATTGATCCGAAAATTCTTGTGCAGGGATCCATTCGCGGCATGTTAAATGAATTGGGAGATCCTTACACAAGTTATATAGACCCTGAAACCTTTGCGCAGGAAAATGCATCGCTGGATGGCGAATATACTGGAATAGGGGCATGGGTTGATACCAGCGGCGACAGCCTGGTGATCATCAGCGCTATGCCTGATTCACCCGCAGAAAAAGCGGGTTTACAACCCGGAGATGTCGTTGTGGAAATAGATGGAGAATCAATGAGCGGTGTATCCCCCTCGCTCGTTCTGGAAAGGATTTTGGGGCCTGAGGGTACTTCAATTGTAATGACGATTCAGCGCGAAGGTTTTGATGAATTCTTTGAATTCGAACTCACCCGCGCAGTCATCCTGCTGCCCTCGGTTGAATCCAGCATGATCGAGAAAGGCATCGGATATATCCAGATCTATTCATTTGCAAATAACACCTATGCCGACTTTGTCGACGCACTTAACGATCTCGAAGAACAAGATTTACAAAATCTGATCATCGATCTGCGCAATAATCCAGGTGGGCTGGTTGACTCAGCCATCGACATCACATCCATATTCATCGAGGACCAGGTTGTATTGAAGGAAGAATGGGGTGATGGCAGCCAAACTACTTATGAAACCACGCGCGATGCAATCGCAAAAAACCTGCCTGTTTATATACTTGTAAACCAGGGTACAGCATCCGCATCTGAGATTACAGCAGGTGCGCTACAGGATTATGGCCGCGCCAAACTGATTGGCAGCCAAACTTTTGGTAAAGGTTTGATCCAAAATTGGATTCCCCTGGATGGTGACAACGGGGCTGTTAGGGTAACAATTGCTAGATGGCTTACGCCGAACAGCAGGCAAATCCAGGACCTTGGATTAGAGCCGGATTATATTGTTGATTTCACATTGGAAGAATTCGAAGCGGGTTTGGATCCACAGCTCGACAAAGCGCTTGCTTTGATTAAAAGTAATAATTGATTTATTAATTGACAGCATCCCCCGCGACGTGTATAATGATTGACTGCTCACACCCTAATTAGGAGATACATTTAATGGCTTCAGAAATTGTCACTGGAATTACTTCATCAACAGATTTAGAACGAAAAATGCATTTGAAAGGAAAGGTTGTTAAAACCAATCAGGCTGGCGCGATTGTTGATATTGGCGTTGAAAAACCAGCCCTGTTGCATGTCTCCCAAATCGCAACTGATGAAAAAGTTCAAACGCTGCGCGTCGAAGACTACCTCAAAGACGGCCAGGAAGTGGATGTCTATATCCGCAATATTCGAGATGACAGAATCGAAGTTTCCATGATAGAACCACTGGAATTGGAATGGCGCGACATCAAAAAAGATATGGTTGTAACTGGAAAAGTGACAGCAATTGAAAAATTTGGTGTATTTGTTGAGATAGGCGCTGAACGGCCCGGGATGGTTCATGTCAGTGAATTAACCCACGGTTATGTGAAAAATCCTGCTGAAGTTGTCAATATCGGCGATGAGGTTGAAGCGAAAGTGCTCGAGATCGATCGCCGCAAAAAGCAAATTAAGCTTTCAATGAAGGCAATGCAGCCAGGTCTTGATGAAATTGAAGGTGTGACCATTACCCCGGCACGAAAAAGCAGAAAATCAAAAGGCGGCAGTAAAGCAGAGAAAACTCAGGAAATCGAGGCACCCGCAGAAGCCGAACCAACCGTGATGGAAATTGCATTACGCGCTGCAATGGATAAATCGGAAGTTAAGTCCAGTTCAAATACATTGAAATCTAAGAAAGTAAAGAGTATTTCAGATGCCCAGGAAGATATTCTCACCCGCACACTAAAAACCCGCTCATAATAATTTTTGAATCTGATAAGTCATGACCACCCGCAAAGCGGGTGGCATGACCTGAGGCTATAAGCCTCTACTACTTGCAGCACCTCAAGGTGCTGCTTTCTCTTCGTTCAAGCCTGGTGCA